>NZ_NEVJ01000003.1:0-1235590 GCF_002261425.1 Bordetella genomosp. 9
TGGACAACGCTGCGACTCAGTCGCTGACGGCGAAGGACCACATCCAGGAAACCTACACGGTCAAGGTCGACGACGGTCACGGCGGAACGGCGACCAAGTCTGTCACGCTGACGATCAATGGTACCGACGACGCTGCGATCATTACGCCGCACGCGACGGGCAGCGACGCGGGAACGGTCAAGGAAGACACGACGCTGACGACGAGCGGCAAGCTGGATGTCGTGGATCCGGACGCCGGTCAGGCGGTGTTTCTTGCCCAAAACGTCAATGGCCAGTATGGCTCGTTCACGATGGGTACGGACGGCACGTGGACCTATACGCTGAACAACGCGTCGATAGCGGTCCAGCAGCTGGCTGCCGGTCAGACTGCGGCCGAGAAGTTCACGGTGGCCTCTGCTGATGGCACCACGAGTACGGTCACGGTGACCGTGCAGGGCACCAACGACGCACCCGCCATCAACGCTCCCACTGGCACGGACGCCGGTTCCGTCACGGAAGACGGCACCAAGAGCGCGACGGGTCAATTCAGCAAGACCGATATCGACGCGACCGATACGCACACTTGGACGGTGGACGGCAGCGCGAAGGGCGCCTACGGCACCTTCGCTGTGGATCAGACCGGCAAGTGGACCTACACGCTGGACAACGCCGCGGCCCAGTCGCTGACTGCTAAGGACCACATTCAGGAAACCTACACGGTCAAGGTCGATGATGGCCATGGCGGAACGGCGATCAAGTCGGTCACGTTGACGATCAATGGTACCGATGACGCTGCCATCATCACGCCGCATGCGACGGGCAGCGACGCGGGAACGGTCAAGGAGGACACGACCCTGACCACCAGCGGCAAGCTCGACGTCGTCGATCCGGATGCTGGCCAAGCGGTGTTTGTACCGCAGACGAACACCGCAGGTACTTATGGCACCTTTGCCCTGACGACGGATGGCACATGGACGTATACGCTGAACAACTCCGCAACGGCGGTCCAGCAACTCGCCGCGGGCCAGACGGCGACTGAGAAGTTCACGGTGGCGTCGGCAGATGGCACCACGAGCACGGTCACGGTGACGGTGCAGGGTACCAACGATGCGCCCACCATCAACGTTCCGACGGGAGCTGATGCCGGTTCGGTTACAGAAGACGGCACCAAGACCGCGACGGGCCAGTTCAGCAAGACGGACATCGACGCGACGGACACGCACAGCTGGACTGTCGACGGCAACTCGAAGGGCGCCTACGGTACCTTCGCCGTCGACCAGACCGGCAAGTGGACGTACACCCTGGACAACGCTGCGACTCAGTCGCTGACGGCGAAGGACCACATCCAGGAAACCTACACGGTCAAGGTCGACGACGGTCACGGCGGAACGGCGACCAAGTCTGTCACGCTGACGATCAATGGTACCGATGACGCCGCCATCATTACGCCGCACGCGACGGGTAGCGACGGTGGCACGGTCAAGGAAGACACGACCCTGACCACCAGCGGCAAGCTCGACGTCGTCGATCCGGATGCTGGTCAAGCGGTGTTTGTACCGCAGACGAACACCGCAGGTACTTATGGCACCTTTGCCCTGACGACGGATGGCACATGGACGTATACGCTGAACAACTCCGCAACGGCGGTCCAGCAACTCGCCGCGGGCCAGACGGCGACTGAGAAGTTCACGGTGGCGTCGGCAGATGGCACCACGAGCACGGTCACGGTGACGGTGCAGGGTACCAACGATGCGCCCACCATCAACGTTCCGACGGGAGCTGATGCCGGTTCGGTTACAGAAGACGGCACCAAGACCGCGACGGGTCAGTTCAGCAAGACCGATATCGACGCCACCGATACCCACGCCTGGACGGTGGACGGCAACGCGAAAGGCGCTTACGGCACCTTCGCCGTCGACCAGGCCGGCAAGTGGACCTACACGCTGGACAATGCTGCAGCGCAGTCGCTGACCGCGAAAGACCACATTCAGGAAACCTACACGGTCAAGGTCGACGACGGTCATGGTGGCACGGCCACGAAGTCGGTCACTCTGACCATAAACGGTACGGACGATGCGGCCATCATCACGCCGCATGCAACGGGCAGCGATGCCGGCACGGTGAAGGAAGACACCACGCTGACGACCAGCGGCAAGCTGGATGTTGTCGATCCGGACGCCGGTCAAGCGGTGTTCGTGCCGCAGACGGGCGTAGTGGGTACCTATGGCACCTTTGCCCTGACCGCGGACGGCACCTGGACCTACACGCTGAACAATGCCTCGACCGCCGTCCAGCAGCTGGCCGCCGGTCAGACGGCGACCGAAAACTTCACGGTCGCCTCGGCTGATGGTACGACCAGTACGGTCACGGTGGCTGTTCAGGGCTCCAACGATGCGCCTATCATCAATGCGCCGGCTGGAACAACTGTCGGCGATGTCACTGAAGATGGCACCAAGACGGCGAACGGTCAATTTAGCAAGACCGATATCGACGCGACTGATACCCATACGTGGACGGTAGACGGCAACGCCAAGGGCGCCTACGGCACCTTCGCCGTGGACCAAACCGGCAAGTGGACGTACACGTTGGATAACGCCGCGGCCCAGTCGCTGACGGCCAAGGACCACGTCCAGGAAACGTACACGGTCAAGGTGGATGACGGCCATGGCGGCACGGCGACCAAGTCGGTCACCCTGACGATAAACGGCACGGACGATGCGGCGATCATCACGCCGCATGCGACCGGCAGCGATGCCGGTACGGTCAAGGAAGATACGACGCTGACGACCAGCGGCAAGCTCGACGTCGTCGATCCGGACGCCGGCCAGGCGGTTTTCGTTGCGCAAAATGTGAATGGCCAATACGGCTCGTTCACGATGAGCGCGGATGGCACGTGGACGTACACGTTGAACAACGCGTCGACGGCGGTTCAGCAACTGGCCGTTGGTCAAACGGCGACGGAGAGGTTCACGGTTGCCTCCGCCGATGGCACCACAAGTACGGTCACGGTGACGGTCCAGGGGACGAATGACGCCCCGACGATCAATGCCCCGTCTGGCGCCGACACTGGTTCCGTCACGGAAGACGGCACCAAGACCGCGACAGGTCAGTTCAGCAAGACTGATATCGACGCCACCGATACGCATACCTGGACGGTTGATGGAAACTCGAAGGGCGCCTTCGGCACCTTCAGCGTCGACCAGACGGGTAAGTGGACATACACGCTGGACAACACCGCAGCCCAGTCGCTGACCGCGAAGGATCACATCCAGGAAACCTACACCGTCAAGGTCGACGACGGCCACGGCGGCACGGCCACGAAGTCCGTGACGCTGACCGTCAATGGCACCGACGATGCTGCGATCATTACCCCGCACGCGACAGGCAGCGATGCCGGTACGGTTAAGGAAGACACTACGCTGACTACCAGCGGCAAACTGGACGTCGTCGATCCGGATGCTGGTCAAGCGGTCTTCGTACCGCAGGCGAGCACCGCCGGCACCTATGGCACTTTTGCCCTGACGACAGATGGCACATGGACCTACAACCTGAACAACGCCTCCACGGCAGTTCAGCAACTGGCTGCCGGCCAGACGGCGACTGAAAGCTTCACGGTAACGTCCGCCGACGGGACGACGAGCACGGTAACCGTGACCGTCCAAGGCACTAACGACGCGCCGATCATCAACGCGCCGGCTGGAGCAACCGCCGGCTCCGTGACGGAGGACGGTACCAAAACCGCGACCGGTCAGTTCAGCAAGACGGACGTCGACGCGACCGACACGCACACCTGGACGGTGGATGGCAACGCGAAGGGCACCTACGGCACCTTTGCTGTCGATCAGGCAGGCAAGTGGACGTACACGCTGGACAACGCAGCTGCACAGTCCCTGACCGCGAAGGACCACATCCAGGAAACCTACACCGTCAAGGTCGACGACGGCCATGGCGGCACGGCCACGAAGTCGGTGACCCTGACCATTAACGGCACCGACGACGCCGCGATCATCACGCCGCACGCGACAGGCAGCGACGCTGGAACGGTCAAGGAAGATACGACGCTGACTACCAGCGGCAAGCTGGACGTCGCTGATCCGGATGCCGGCCAGGCCGTGTTCGTGGCACAGAACGTGAATGGCCAATACGGCGCGTTCACGATGGGCACGGATGGCACGTGGACCTATACGCTGAATAATTCCGCGACAGCAGTTCAGCAACTGGCCGCTGGTCAGACGGCAGCCGAGAAATTCACGGTGGCGTCCGCTGATGGCACCACGAGCACGGTGACGGTGACCGTCCAAGGCACCAACGATGCCCCGACCATTAATGCCCCGTCCGGCACAGATGCAGGGTCCGTCACCGAAGATGGTGCCAAGACCGCGACGGGCCAGTTCAGCAAGACCGATATTGATGCTTCCGACACGCACACCTGGACGGTGGACGGCAATGCGAAGGGCGCTTACGGCACCTTCGCCGTCGACCAGACCGGCAAGTGGACCTACACGCTGGACAACGCCACCGCCCAGTCGCTGACGGCGAACGATCACATCCAGGAAACCTACACCGTCAAGGTCGACGACGGCCACGGGGGCACGGCCACGAAGTCGGTCACCCTGACCATCAACGGGACGGACGACGCCGCGATCATCACGCCGCACGCGACCGGCAGCGACGCTGGCACTGTCAAGGAAGACACGACCCTGACGACCAGCGGCAAGCTGGATATCGTCGACCCCGACGCCGGTCAGGCTGTCTTCGTGCCGCAGGCAAGCACTGCTGGCACATACGGCACATTCGCCCTGACGGCGGATGGAACGTGGACCTATAGCCTGAACAACGCATCGACGGCAGTTCAGCAACTGGCCGCCGGCCAGGTGGCGACCGAGAGGTTCACGGTCACGTCCGCCGATGGCACGACGAGTACGGTGACGGTGACTGTTCAGGGCACCAACGACGCGCCCGTAATCAACGCGCCAGCGGGAACAACCGCCGGTTCCGTGACGGAGGACGGCACCAAGACGGCGACTGGGCAGTTCAGCAAGACAGATATCGATGCGACCGATACGCACAGCTGGACTGTCGACGGCAACTCGAAGGGCGCCTACGGCACCTTCGCTGTCGATCAAACCGGCAGGTGGACCTATACGCTGGACAACGCCGCAGCGCAGTCGCTGACCGCGAAGGACCATATTCAGGAAACCTACACGGTCAAGGTCGACGACGGTCATGGTGGCACGGCCACGAAGTCGGTCACCCTGACCATCAACGGCACGGACGATGCGGCCATCATCACGCCGCATGCAACGGGCAGCGACGCGGGAACGGTCAAGGAAGATACGACCCTGACCACCAGCGGCAAGCTGGACATCGTCGACCCCGACGCCGGTCAGGCTGTCTTCGTACCCCAGGCGGGCACCGCGGGCACCTACGGTACCTTCACCCTGGCAACGGACGGCACGTGGACGTACACGCTCAACAACGCCAATCCGGCGGTGCAGTCGCTGGGCGTCAATGAGAGCCGAGTCGAACAATTTACCGTTACGTCAGCCGACGGCACGACGAGCACCGTGACAGTGACGGTGCAGGGCACCAACGATGCCCCGACGATCAATGTCCCCCCTGGAGCCGACACCGGCTCTGTCACGGAAGACGGTACCAAGACCGCGACGGGTCAGTTCAGCAAGACCGATATCGACGCGACCGATACGCACACCTGGACGGTGGAGGGCAATGCGAAGGGGGCCTACGGCACCTTCGCCGTCGACCAAACCGGCAAGTGGACCTACACGCTGGACAACGCCGCAGCGCAGTCCTTGACAGCCAAGGACCACATCCAGGAAACCTACACCGTCAAGGTCGACGACGGCCACGGGGGCACGGCCACGAAGTCGGTCACCCTGACCATCAACGGGACGGACGACGCCGCGATCATCACGCCGCACGCGACCGGCAGCGACGCTGGCACTGTCAAGGAAGACACGACCCTGACGACCAGCGGCAAGCTGGATATCGTCGACCCCGACGCCGGTCAGGCTGTCTTCGTGCCGCAGGCAAGCACTGCTGGCACATACGGCACATTCGCCCTGACGGCGGATGGAACGTGGACCTATAGCCTGAACAACGCATCGACGGCAATTCAGCAACTGGCCGCCGGCCAGGTGGCGACCGAGCAGTTCACGGTCACGTCCGCCGATGGCACGACGAGCACGGTGACGGTGACTGTTCAGGGCACCAACGACGCGCCCGTCATCAACGCGCCAGCGGGAACAACCGCCGGCTCCGTGACGGAGGACGGCACCAAGACGGCGGCCGGGCAGTTCAGCAAGACCGATACCGACGCGACTGATACGCACACGTGGACGGTGGACGGCAGCTCGAAGGGCGCCTACGGCACCTTCGCTGTCGATCAGACCGGCAAGTGGACGTACACGTTGGACAACGCCGCCGCCCAGTCGTTGACCGCGAAGGACCATATTCAGGAAACCTACACGGTCAAGGTCGACGACGGCCATGGCGGAACGGCCACGAAGTCAGTCACGCTGACGATCAACGGCACCGATGATGCTGCCATCATCACGCCGCACGCGACGGGCAGCGACGCGGGAACGGTCAAGGAAGACACGACCCTGACCACCAGCGGCAAGCTGGATGTCGTCGATCCGGACGCCGGTCAGGCGGTGTTCCTTGCCCAAAACGTCAACGGCCAGTATGGCTCGTTCACGATGGGAACAGACGGAACGTGGACGTACACGTTGAACAACGCCTCGACGGCAGTCCAGCAGCTGGCTGCTGGCCAAACAGCGACTGAGAAGTTCACGGTTGCCTCGGCTGACGGCACGACCAGCACGGTGACGGTGACCGTCCAGGGCACCAACGATGCCCCGACCATCAATGCACCGACGGGCTCGGATGCAGGCTCGGTGACTGAGGACGGTACCAAGACGGCGATCGGGCAGTTCAGCAAGACCGATATCGATGCGACTGACACGCACACCTGGACGGTGGACGGCAACGCGAAGGGCGCCTACGGTACCTTCGCTGTCGATCAGACTGGCAAGTGGACGTACACGCTCGACAATGCCGCGGCCCAGTCGCTGACGGCGAAGGACCATATTCAGGAAACCTACACGGTCAAGGTCGACGACGGTCATGGCGGAACGGCGACCAAGTCGGTCACGTTGACGATCAATGGTACCGATGACTCGGCGACCATCACGCCGCACGCGACGGGTAGCGACGGTGGCACGGTCAAGGAAGACACGACACTGACCACCAGCGGCAAGCTCGACGTCGTCGATCCGGATGCTGGCCAAGCGGTGTTTGTACCGCAGACGAGCACCGCCGGCACCTATGGCACATTTGCCCTGACGACGGATGGCACATGGACGTACACGCTGAACAACTCCGCAACGGCGGTCCAGCAACTCGCCGCGGGACAGACGGCGACTGAGAAGTTCACGGTGGCTTCGGCGGATGGCACCACGAGTACGGTCACGGTGACGGTGCAAGGTACCAACGATGCGCCCACCATCAACGTTCCGACGGGAGCTGACGCCGGTTCCGTCACGGAAGACGGCACCAAGACCGCGACGGGTCAGTTCAGCAAGACCGATATCGATGCGACCGACACGCACACCTGGACGGTCGATGGAAACGCGAAGGGCGCGTACGGCACGTTCAGCGTAGGCCAGACCGGCAAGTGGACCTACACGCTGGACAACGCCGCAGCCCAGTCGCTGACGGCCAAGGACCACATCCAGGAAACCTACACCGTCAAGGTCGACGATGGCCACGGCGGCACGGCGACAAAGTCGGTCACCCTGACGATCAACGGTACCGATGACGCCGCGATCATCACGCCGCATGCGACGGGCAGCGACGCCGGCACGGTCAAGGAAGACACGACCCTGACCACCAGCGGCAAGCTCGACGTCGTCGATCCCGACGCCGGCCAGGCGGTGTTCATCACGCAGAACGTCACCGCGCAGTACGGTACCTTCACCCTGGGCAGCGACGGCACCTGGACGTACACGTTGAACAACAACGCGCCGGCGGTGCAGGCCCTGGGGGTTAACCAGACGATGACGGAAACCTTCACGGTTTCCTCCGCGGATGGTACGACCGCCAAGGTCAACGTGACCATTCAGGGCACGAACGACGCCCCGGTCATTACGTTCCCCGCCGGCGGCGCCGACGCGGGCGCGGTCACGGAAGATGGCACCAAGGTCGTCTCCGGCCAACTGACGCGCACGGACGTCGACAGCGGCGACACGGCCACCTGGACGATCCAGGGCGCCGCGAAAGGCACGTATGGCGCGATCGCGGTGGACAACACCGGAAAGTGGACCTATACGCTCGACAACACCGCCGCGCAATCGTTGAAGGCGGGCGACAAGGTCACCGAAACCTATACCGTCAAGGTCGACGACGGCCACGGCGGGACCGACGTCCATGCCGTGACGATCACGATCAACGGCACCAATGACGTACCCGTCATCGTGGGCCGCGGCGGCGACGGGGTAGGCGACCGGGGCACCGTCATCGAAGACGCGTCGCTGACGGCCACCGGCAAGCTCGACGTCACCGATGCCGATTCCGGGGAAAGCTACGTGCGGCCGCAAACTGTCCAGGATACCTATGGCACCTTCAACATCGATGCCAACGGCAACTGGACCTACACGCTGGACAACAACAGCGCCGCGGTCCAGGCGCTGTCGGGCGGCCAGTCGCTGGGCACGCGTACCTTTACGGTCACTTCCCTGGACGGGACGGCGACCCATACCGTCAGTGTCAACATCACCGGCACCAACGACGCACCGACTTCGGCCGCGAACTCCACTCACGTCGAAGTCGGCACCACGCACGTCTTCACGACCAGCGAATTCGCGTTCTCCGACAGCAATGGAGAGAGCAACAGTCTGCAGAGCGTCATCGTTTCCAGGCTGCCCGACAACGGCACCCTGACGCTGAACGGCTCGGTCGTTACCGCCGGGCAGGCCATATCGGCGGGCGACATCGCCGCCGGCAAGCTCGTCTATACGCCCGGCGCCACCGGCGCGGATGCTTCGTTCGGCTTTCAGGTGCGCGACACGGGAGGGACGGCCAACGGCGGCAAAGACACCTCGGGCGAGTACAACTTCTCCGTCGTCACCGACAACCTGATTCGCGGCACCAACGACGGCGCCGGCTCCGGGGTCATTTCCGGCGGCTCGGGCGACGATATCGTCCTCGGCGACGCGGGCGGCTCCAAGACCACGGTGATCGCCGGCAAGAGCTACAACATCGCCCTGATCGTCGACCATTCCGGCAGCATGGCGTGGGGCCTGGATGGCGGCAGCAATCCGGGCTACGGACAGGACCGCATGTCGCTGGTGAAGGCGGCGCTGTTGAACCTGCTCGATACGCTGGACAACCACTCGGGCGGCGTGGTCAACGTGGCGCTGATCGGGTTCGGGACGTCCGCCGACAGCACGATCCAGATCCAGAACCTGACGACCAGCAACGTCCAGACTCTGATCAATGCCATCAACAATATGTCGGCCACGGGTGGTACCAACTACGAAGCCGCGTTCAACTCCACCGTAAGCTGGTTCAATGCCCAGACTGCGGCGGGAAAGTCGGGCGGCAGCTACGAAAACATGACGTACTTCCTGACCGACGGGGACCCGACCTATTACCTGAACAACAACGGCTCGCGCGGCGGCGACGGATCGACCACCGACGCGACGACCCTGCAGGAATCCATCAACGCCTTCCAGGCCTTGAGCAAGGTCACCAGTGTCAATGCGATCGGCGTGGGCGATGGCGTCAGCGCCCAGTACCTGCAGTTCTTCGACAACACCGCCAGTGGCAACGTGAGTACCGTGACGGTTGGCGTGGGATCTCACTCCGATACCACGCTGGCCAGCTTCGGAAGCCTCTTCGGCAGCGGCATCAACAATCCGTCGAACTGGACGACGACGTCAGGCGGCCTCGGTAGCGGCGCCATCCGCAACCTCGGTGGTTATATGCAGATCACCGATGTCACGGGCAGCGGCGATACCAAGGTGGTGAGCCCCAACATCACGCTCAGTTCATCCAAGATGGCATTGGCCTTCGATGTTTCGACCAGCAACTTCAACACCGGCGACAGCTTCAAATGGGCCATCGAGAAGCTCAATACCAGCACGGGCCAGTGGGAGACCGTGCAGTCGGGCTCTTCGACCTCGCCGATCTCGAGCGCGGTCGAAATCGAGTCCAACATTCTCGCGGCCGGCACCTATCATCTGGTTTATTCCGTCGGCGACAACACCAGCGGGCTAGGTTCGGCGACCGTCAATATCGACAACATCGAGACGCATTCCTACGGATCGACGATCACCGGCGCGGCCGGGACGGTGGATATCGCACACCAGGCGTCCGATCTGGATACCGTGCTGCAAGGCGGTAGCGTGTCGACCACGCCGGCGACGGTGGGCAGCGACACCATCGACGGCGGTGCCGGCAACGATGTGATCTTCGCGGATACCATCAACACTGACGGCCTGTCATGGGCCGGCCATCCGGCCGGATCGCACGATGGCCAGGGCATGCAGGGCCTGGTGGACTTCCTGACGTCGACCAACGGCCACGCCGCGACCACGACCGAGCTGTACGGCTACATCAAATCCCATAGCGATGATTTCAACGTCGCGGGCGATACCCGCGGCGGCGATGACACCGTGCGCGGCGGGGCGGGGGACGACCTGATCTACGGACAGGGCGGCAACGACACCCTGATCGGTGGCCAGGGCAACGACACCCTGTACGGTGGGACGGGTAGCGATACTTTCAAGTGGGAGTTGAACGACCAGGGCACGACGTCCAGGCCCGCGGTGGACACGATCAAGGATTTCTCCAACGATGCGCCAGCCAGCGGCGGCGACGTGCTGAATCTGAAAGATATGCTGCACAACCCGGCCGACGCGGATCTGTCGAAGTTCCTGAACTTCAGCAAGGACGGCAACAACACCGTGGTGAAGGTCAGCACCGCGGGCGATGTGGCGCATGGTTTCGACCAGAAGATCATCCTGGAAAACGTCGACCTGACGGGCGGCAAGACGGACCAGACCGCGATCATCAACGATTTGCTGCAGAAGGGGAAACTCCAGGGCCACGAATGACGCCGCTCACGGCAGGGCCCACGGCGTCAGCCGCGTGCCCAGTCGGCGATGAACTCCAGGAATGCCCGCGTTTTTGCCGGGACATGATGTCGGGAGGGATGGAACACATAGAGCGGGAAACGTTCGTCCGTCCAATCGGGAAACAGGTTGACCAGATGGCCGTCGGCGATCAGTTCCGCGGCCCCGAGCTGTAGCATCTGTGCGATGCCGGAACCGGCCAGGCAGGCCTGCAGCAAGGCGCCCGGATCGTTGACGGTCAGGCGTCCATGGGTGGGCACGATCAGCCGCTTGCGGCCGCGATGAAACTCCCACGGAAACGGCCTGCCGGTCTGCGGATCGCGGAACTCCAGGCACCGACGCGCGTGATCGTGCAGATCCTGGGGGCGGGCAGGGCGGCCCCAGCGCTCGATGTAGGCCGGCGCGGCCACCGTCACGACGGCGGTGTCCAGGACCTTGCGGGCGACCAGGGTGGAGTCGCGCGGCTTGCCGAAGCGCACCGCCAGGTCGAAGCCTTCCGTGACCAGGTCACCCAGGCTGTCCCTGGCGATGAGCTCGATTTCCAGTTCGGGATAGGCATCCATGAAGCGATCCAGTGCCGGACCCAGGATCGCCCGGTAGCACACCGCGTCCACATTGACCCTGAGCCGGCCTCGCACCGCCGAGGCGCTGCCCGACGCCGTGATCGCCGCTTCTTCCAGTCCCGCCAGATGCGGGATCACCTGTTCATGAAACCGGCGACCTTCCTCCGTCAGCGACACCGAACGTGTGGTGCGGTTGAACAGCCGGATGCCCAGCCGTTTTTCCAGGCGGGCGATCGCGCGGCTGACGCCCGGCGGCGACATGCCTATCATGTCGGCCGCCGCGGCGAACGAGCCGCCGTCGACGATGGCGGCGAAGACGCCGATGCCGCTGGCGACGTTCTCCAGTTTCGTTTTCATGGTGCTCGCGTGGATGGAGATTGAGCTGGCGGCGCGGTATCTGCGTGCAGTCACACGCTCCCGGGGCCGCAGGTCCGATGATGCCCGATTGGTGCTTGAATGTCACTTATCAAGTTCCATTAGGATCATTTCGATATGGATGCCGGTCGTCCAGAATTCTCTCCGCAGGCATTCAAGCCCAACTTCCAAGGAGAAATTCATGTATGCGATCACGGGTATCACGGGGCAGGTGGGCGGCGCGCTGGCGCGCGAGCTGCTGGCCTCGGGCCAGCCGGTAAGAGCCGTCGTGCGCGATGCCGGGCGCGCCGCATCCTGGGCAGCGCGGGGATGCGAAATCGCCGTGGCCCAAATGGACGACGCCCAGGCGCTGGCGCAGGCATTCCGCGGCGCCAAGGGCGTCTTCATCCTGCTGCCGCCGGCGTTCGATCCCCAACCGGGATTTCCGGCGGCCAAGCGCATCATCGACGCCGTATCGACGGCGCTGCGCGACGCCCGGCCCCCCAAAGTCGTTTGCCTGTCCACGATCGGCGCGCAGGCCAGCGAGACCAACCTGCTGTCGCAGCTCACGCTGATGGAACAGACGCTGCGCGGCCTGCCCATGCCAGTGACGTTCCTGCGGGCCGGCTGGTTCATGGAGAACGCCGCATGGGACGTCGCATCGGCGCGCGGCCAGGGCGTGATCGGCAGCTATCTGCAGCCGCTGGACCGGCCGGTGCCCATGGTCGCGACCGAGGACGTGGGGCGTACGGCCGCCGTGCTGCTGCAGGAAACCTGGACCGGTGCGCGCGTGGTGGAACTCGAAGGGCCGCGCCGCGTCAGCCCCAACGACATCGCCGCCGCGTTCGCCAGGGTATTGGGCCACCCCGTGCGCGCCGCGGTTGTCGAGCGTGAGGACTGGGAATCCCTGTTTCAAGCCCAGGGCATGAAGAACCCGATGCCGCGCATACGCATGCTCGACGGGTTCAACGAAGGCTGGATCTGCTTCGAAGGTCCGGACGACAGCGTCCTTCGCGGCCGGGTCGATCTGGACTCGGTCCTCGGCGGCCTGGTGGCGAAGGCCGGGTAGCGTGGGTCGGCCTGGCCGACGGGCAAGATTGCCGGGCAAGATTGCCGGGCAAAGCGGCCAGGCAAAACCACCGGCCAGGCAAAACCACCCGTGCAAAGCAAAACAGCGCCGTCAGGCGCTGTTTTGTTTGGAGGCATCCAGGGATGCCGCTGGGAATCTGGTGGTGGAGCGGAGGAGGATCGAACTCCCGACCTTCGCATTGCGAACGCGACGCTCTCCCAGCTGAGCTACCGCCCCACATCAAGCAAGTCCGCAACTATACCAGAAAAGTTTTGGATTGGGCCGCGCGTCGGCGGGCGCTGGAACGGCAGGGATGCTGCCAGCTCGTTTTGAAAATTCTCGGCAACGCCGAAAGTTTTGTATGTATCAACAGATGTTGTTACATTGCCACGATGTGGTGCACGGCCAACAGCGTTACATATTACTTTTGCTGCGGCGTCGGAGGTTACACACATAATGGAGTCATTGCGGACCAAAGATCGACGGTTTTAGGAGAAATTGTCGACAAAAAGCAGAAGTTGATACGGTTGAGCATGATATCAGCCAAAAGCCATTACAAATGCGTCCCCCGCCTCAACCCTTTCCCAACCATAATATTTACATTCGGTTGATAGGCAATGAAATAAAACGCGTTTTTTCGGAGTTGATCGGGCGTTGAACGCCACTGACAATGCCGGCCGCAGTTTCTTCATAGCTGTTTCGTCGACCGTTCCTCTTATAAAAATACCTGTATGCGGAGCGGACACGTGCTGAGCGCGAAGTATTACAGCCGGGAAATCAGCTGTTACTCAACCACGAATACGCATTACGGGAATGCCATGCAATCGTTTCGTTTGAAGCATTTAGTTGCCGTCCTGGCAACTTTTGCCACCGCCGCCGCAGTCGCCCAACCGACGCCGCCCGCTCAGCCCAATAGCCAGCTCGCGAAGCCGCCGGTCGCGCCGGCCGCCGGCGCGCCTGTGTCGCAGGCGACGAACGTCAAGGGTTCCGCCTCGCTGAATCAGGTCGTCGAGCAGACGCTGCTGACCAACCCGGAAATCCAGGCCCGCTACAACGACTTCCGTTCCTCGCTGGAAGGCCAGAATGTCGCCAAGGGCGGCTGGCTGCCGCAGGTCAACGCGCAGGGCTGGGTCGGCCACGAGTGGCAGAGCAACCTGCCGGGCGAAGGGTCCGCCAGCTGGAACCGTCCGGGTTATACCCTGGAACTGCGCCAGCTGCTGTTCGATGGCTTCAAGACGAACAACGACGTAAAGCAGGCCGGCTTCGAAAAGCTGTCGCGCTATTACGATCTGCTGGCCACCAGCGATGAAATGGCGTTCAACGCGACCCAGGCTTACCTGGACGTCGAGCGTTACCGGGATCTGGAGCTCCTGGCTCGCCAGAACTACAGCCTGCACGATGAGACGATGAAGCAGATCCGCGAACGCGCCGATTCCGGCGTGGGTCGTCGCGTCGATCTGGAGCAGGCGGGTGGCCGCCTGGCGCTGGCGCAGACCAACCTGATGACGGAAAGCGCGAACCTGAACGACGTGACGCAGCGCTTCCGCCGCGTGACGGGCCTGGACGTGCCGGCCACGCTGGCGCCGCCCCCGCGCCTGGACGACAAGCTGCCCAAGGATCCGAAGAACTTCAACGATTCGCTGCGCGGCAACCCGTCCTTCCTGTCCAAGCAGGCGCTGCTGCAGGCCGCCGATGCCGGCGTGCAGTCGTCCAAGGGCGCGTTCTCGCCCAAGTTCGAATTCGTGGCGTCGACCGGCACCGATACGTCGCAGCCCGGCCCCGACTACAAGAACACCCGCAGCACCAACGTGCAGCTGGTCATGTCGTACAACCTGTACCGCGGCGGCGCGGATTCGGCGCGGTTCCGCCAGACCTCGGCGCAAAGCTACGCCGCGCGCGACGTCCGCAACTACACCTGCCGCAATATCCAGCAGGATCTGGCGATCGCGTGGAACAACGTCGTTCACCTGCGCCAGGCGCTGCCTTTCCTGCGCGACCACGAAGTGGCGACGACCAAGGTGCGCGATGCCTACCGCCAACAGTTCCAGATCGGCCAGCGCACGCTGCTGGACTTGCTGGACACCGAAAACGAACTGTTCGAATCGCGCCGCGCGCTGACCAACGCCCTGTACGACCTGCAGGTCGCCCAGTACCGCTGGCTGACGCTGTCGCACAAGCTGCTGCCCACGCTGGGCCTGCGTCCCGCGAACGACGAGACGCCGGAAGAGAAGGCCAAGCTGGAAGTCAGCGACGACGTCATCAAGCTGTGCAATTCGACGGTGCCGGACGCGACGCGCCTGGAACCGGTCAAGGTGATCTACAACAACGGCACCACGCCGCCGGACTTTGTGCCCTCGGGCAGGTCCCCTCAACCCAGCCCGGCCCAGCCGGGTTCCACCCCGAAGTGGTGATCTGCCATGGCGAATCAAGGCGACAATCATCGAGAAGACGGCTTTTCCAGGCTTGATCTGGATTTCGTACGGGTACTCGAGGATCTTATCGACGCCTTGATCGCCAATGGCACGCTGCGGCTGACCGATCTGCCGCCGCACGCGCAGCGCAAGCTCAACGAGCGCAAACAGCACCGGGCCAGGTTATCCGAACATCTGGATTTGTTGGACGATGAAGACGGACAAGTTATTTGACCGCTCGGTGGACTCGTGGCGCGTTGACCCGCGCTCGACCCATGACGATCCCCTGCTGGAATGCCTGGTCGAGCTGACCCGGGTGCATGGTGTGCCGGCGACGGCGCAGGCGCTGTCGGCGGGCTTGCCGCTGGTCGACCAACGCCTGACGCCGGCCCTGCTGCCGCGTGCCGCGGCGCGGGCCCGCCTGTCGGCGCGCCTGGTCAAGCGCGATGTGGCCGAGATCCCCACCGACATCCTGCCGGCCATCCTGCTGCTGCATGGCGAACGCGCCTGTCTGCTGCTGGAAGCGCGTCAAGGCAAATACCTGATCAGCCATCCCGAACTGGGAGCGGGCGCGGTGGAAATCAGCGCGGAAGAGCTCGCGCAGGATTACACCGGCATGGCCTGTTTCGTGCGGCCGCAGTTCCGTTTCGATGCGCGCTCGCCCGAAGTCAACAAGGTGCGCGGACGCCACTGGTTCTGGTCGGCGATATTCGAGAACCGCCGCCTGTACCGCGACGCCATCGTGGCGGCGGTGCTGATCAACATATTCGCCATGGCGATGCCGTTGTTCACGATGAACGTGTACGACCGCGTGGTACCCAACAATGCGCTGGAAACGCTGTGGGTGCTGGTGGTCGGCATCGCCGTCGTGGTCATTTTCAATACCATCCTGACCACGGCGCGGGCCCACGTCATCGATAGCGCCAGCAAGCGTGTCGATATCAGGCTGTCCGCGCTGATCATGGAGCGCGTGCTGGACCTGCGCATGGAAGGCCGGCCGGTTTCGGTGGGCTCCTTCGCCGCCAACCTGCGGTCCTTCGAATCCATCCGCGATTTCATTGCCTCGGCCAGTATCACGACGCTGGTGGACCTGCCTTTCGTCATCATGTTCCTGCTGGTGCTGGCCTGGATTTCGCCCTGGATGGTGATTCCGCCGGTCGTCGCCATCGTATTGATCGTGCTGGTGTCGCTGGCGGCGCAGTTCCGCATGGAAACGATGACCATGGCCTCCTACCAGGCTTCGTCGCAGCGCAATGCGACCCTGGTGGAAGCGCTGACCGGTTTCGAGACCGTGAAGACGCTGAACGCCCAGGGCGCCATGCAGCGCAACTGGGAACGTTCGACCGAATACATCGCCAACATCAGCAGCAAGCTCAAGCTGATGTCCAGCACGACCGTCGGCTTCGTCGGCGCCATGTCGCAACTGGTGTCGGTCGCGGTGGTGGCGATCGGTGTCTATCTGGCGCACGATTCGGCGGTGTCCATGGGCGGCATCATCGCCGCGTCGATGATCGCCGGCCGTTGCCTGATGCCGCTGGGCCAGATCGCCGGGCTGCTGATGCAGTACCAGAATGCCCGCACGTCGCTGGGCTCCATCGACAACTACATGCAGCTGCCCGTCGAACGGCCCGAGACCGCCGAGTTCCTGCATCGCCCGGTGTTCCATGGGTCGGTGGAATTCCGCGACGTCACCTTCTCCTATCCCGGCTCGGCGCAGCCCGTGCTGCAGAACGTGTCGTTCAAGCTGAACCCCGGGGAAAAAATCGGCATCATCGGCCGCATTGGCTCGGGCAAGACGACGCTGGAAAAGCTGATCCTGGGCCTGTACCAGCCCACCGAAGGCACGGTGCTGCTGGACGGCGTCGACGTCCGGCAGATCGATCCGGCCGACCTGCGCCGCGCCATCGGCTACGTGCCGCAGGATCCGGTGCTGTTCTACGGCAGCCTGAAGCACAACATCGCCATGGGCGCGCCCTACGCGGACGACGCCAGCATCCTGGCGGCGGCGGAAGTCGCCGGCGTCAGCGATTTCGCCAACGTCCATCCGGATGGCTTCGACATGCTGATCGGCGAGCGGGGCGAGTCGCTGTCCGGCGGCCAGCGCCAATCGGTGGCGATTTCGCGCGCGCTGATCAACGATCCCCCGGTGCTGCTGCTGGATGAACCCAGCAGCAATATGGACCACCAGAGCGAGACGCGCCTGCGCAAGCAGCTGGCGGCGGCCAGCGCCAACAAGACGATGTTCCTGATCACCCACCGCACCGCGCTGCTGGAACTGGTCACCCGCCTGATCGTCATCGACGGCGGCCGGGTGGTGGCCGACGGTCCGAAAGAGCAGGTCGTGGAAGCGCTGCGCACTGGCCGGGTGGGACGGGGAGCCTGAGCATGAATACGCATGTTGCAAACTCGAACGGCTCGTTCCTGGGCGCGATCGTGCGCCTGCCGCGCACCATCTTCGTGAAGCTGTTCGACGTCCTGCTGGACGGCGAAGAGCGCGGCAAGCCCAAGCTCAGCACCGACTACACCGGCAATGCCGAATGGGCGATCTACCATTCCGACGCGCGCGGCGCCCGGGTACTGCTATGGACCTCGCTGCTGGTCGTCGGCATCCTGCTGGTCTGGGCCGGTTTCAGCCCCATCGATGAAGTCGTGCGCGGCGAAGGCAAGGTCGTGCCGTCGCGCCAGGTGCAGGTGGTGCAGAGCCTGGACGGCGGTGTCGTCAAGGAAATCCTGGTCAGGCCTGGGCAGACGGTCGAGCCCGGCCAGATCCTGCTGAAGATAGACCCGACGCGCTTCAACTCGTCGCTGGGCGAAAACCAGGCGGAGTACCTGTCGTTGGAGGCCAAGGCGGCGCGCCTGCGCGCCCTGGCGACGGGCGAACCCTTCCAGGTGCCGGACGAGGTGCAGCAAAAGCTGCCGGTGGCGGCCGAAGCCGAGCGCAATGCCTGGATCCAGCGTACCAACGAATTGAACGCGACGGTCAGCGTGGCCAAGGAACAGGTCAAGCAGCGCCAGGAAGAACTGCGCGAAACGCAGGCCAAGCGCGATCAGGCCTCGACCACGTGCGCCTTGACCTCCAGGGAACTGTCCGTGACCCGGCCGTTGCTGGCCAGCGGGGCGGTGTCCGAAGTCGACCTGCTGCGGCTGCAGCGCGACGTGGCCAGGAGCTGCGGCGACCAGAAGGCGGCGGAAGCGCAGATCGACCGCATCCAGGCCTCCATCCAGGAAGCCCTGAGCAAGACCAAGGAAGCGGAGCTGAACATCCGCAACCAGGCGCGCAGCGACCTGTCCGACGTCACCACCAAGCTGCGCACACTGGGCGAAGGCAAGCTGGCCCTGGCCGACAAGGTCAAGCTGGCGGAGATCCGTTCGCCGGTGCGCGGCACGGTCAAGACGCTGTTGGCGAACACGGTGGGCGGCGTGGTGCAGCCTGGCAAGGACATCGTCGAGATCGTGCCGACCGATGACACGCTGCTGCTGGAAGTGCGTATCCAGCCGCGCGACATCGGTTTCCTGCATGCGGAGCAGAAGGCCGAGGTGAAGTTCACCGCCTACGACTATTCGATCTACGGTGGCCTGGAAGGTGTCGTGGAGCAGATCAATGCCGATACGACCACCGACGAGCGCGGAAACTCCTTCTATATCGTGCGGGTGCGCACGGAAAAAAGCTCGGTTGGCGACCAGCATCTGGCCATCATTCCGGGCATGGTCGCCGAAGTGCATATCCTGACCGGCAAGCGGACGGTACTGCAGTACCTGTTGAAACCGATCCTGCGCGCCAAGGAAAACGCCTTCACGGAACGGTAGGCCGCGCGGCCCGTCCCGCAAGTCCCGTCCGTTCTCCTGGATCCGCATCCGCACACCTGCCGCGACGCGTCACGTCGCGCCGCGGCAGGCCACTAGAGAGGTATCGATGCACGTGGCACCGGTTCTGTTCGTCACCCATGACGATCTGCTGTGGAAACACTGGTCGGGCCTGGATGCGCGCCGCTGGCTGCCGGCGCGAGGCCGGGCGCTGACCGACCTGCCGCGCTGGCGCGAGCAGGGGCGGTCGCTGGTCGTGGTGGATGCGGACCTGCCCAAGCTGCCGGCCTGGACGTCCGAACAGTGGATCGGCGCCATCGTTGGCTTGCGCACCGTCGTCGCCAGCGCCAAGCCGCATGACGAGCAGGGGACCAAGGTGCTGGCGTCCGGCGCCGTCGGTTACTGCCATGCCTACGCGCCGCCATCGCTCATGAACCAGGTGCTGGAAGTAGTCGACGCCGGGGAAATCTGGATGGGCCGTTCCCTGGTGACCCGGCTGCTGCGCCTGGTGGAAAACAGGGCAGGGGGCAAGGAGGAATGGCACGCCAACGCCCTGACCGAGCGCGAGGACGTGGTGGCGCGCCGGGCCGCGGTGGGCGAAGCCAACGTCGAGATCGCCGCGGCGCTGGGGATCACCGAGCGGACGGTCAAGGCGCACCTGTCTTCCGTCTTTGAAAAGCTGGGCGTCAGCGACCGCCTGCAGCTGGCGCTGAAAGTTCACGGCATCAGCCGTTGATCGTCGGGATACTCATCTAGTCCCTGAACCTGTCCTCCAGGACAATATCGGCCACTCGGCCCGGTCTATAGGATTACGCCATCCTAAACCGGAGCTAAACAAATGGCCTTCTCCACCCCCGCCGTAGTTACGCAAGTCGTCGGACGCGCCTGGATTCGCAGCAGCGATGGTTCGCTGGTCGAGCTGCACGCTGGCAGCCGGATCCCGCCCGACACTGAAATCGTGACCGCTTCGGGCGCCACCGTGGCCTTGCAGACCGAAGGCGGCATGCCGCTGACCATCGGCGAGAACCGCGACGTGGCCTTCAACGCCGACATGGCGGGGCAGCCGGTCGACCGCTCCGAAGCCGCCGTGGCCGCGCCCACCGGCACCGATTCCGACCGCCTGCTGGCCGCCCTGCAGAATGGCCAGGATCCGTTCGACAACCTGGATCCGACGGCCGCCCTGGTGGCGGGTGGCGGCGATGCCGGCGGCAGCAGCTTCGTGCGCCTGGCCCGCGTCGTCGAATCCACCACCCCCCTGGACCTTGCCTATGCTGGAGTCGGCACGCCCGCGATCAATCTGTTGACGCCGGCCGGCCTGGCGACGAACAACAACGCGCCGGCCAATGATCCCCCGAATGCCGGCAACGACACCAGCACGACGACCGAGAAGTCGTTCGTGACCGGCAACATCCTGACCAATGACACCGATCCCAATGGCGACGCGGTGTTCATCCAGACCGTGGGCGGCAGGCCCATGGCGACGGGCGGCGTGCAGGTCGCCGGTTCGACCGGCGGCACGTTCACCGTGTTTCCGGATGGCAGCTATATCTTCAATCCGGGCGATGCGTACCACAACCTGGGCGTCGGCCAGACCGCGACCAGCACGCTGACCTATACGATTTCCGATCCGTTCGGCAATACGTCCACCGCCACCGTCACCGTGACGGTGAACGGCCTGAACGACGCGCCGACCGCCACCGCGATCGACAACGTCAATGGCGTGGACGCCCAGCAGAACATCAATGTGGACGTGTCCAGCCACTTCGCCGACATCGACAACGGCGATAAGCTGACCTACACGGCCAATGGTCTGCCTCCCGGCCTGACGATCAACCCGGAAACGGGCGTGATCACGGGCACGATCGACCATTCCGCTTCGCAAGGCGGCAACAACGGCGTGTACCAGGTCACGATCACGGCCACTGACACCAGCGGCGCCACGGTCACCGAGACCTTCAACTGGAACGTCGCCAATCCGGCGCCGACCGCCGTCAACGACAACGGCGCGACCGACCAGGACCACGCCGTCACCGGCAACGTGCTGACGGGCGACGCCCAGGGCGTGGGCCGTGACAGCGATCCCGACGGCGACGCGCTGACCGTCGTGCACGCCGGCGACAAGGATATGACCGCCGCCGGCATCGCCGTGGCCGGTTCGGGCGGCGGTGTCTTCACCATCCGCGCCGACGGTTCGTATTCCTTCGAGCCGGGCAAGGACTTCCAGAGCCTGGCGGCGGGCGAAACCAAGACCACCACGGTTTCCTACACGATTTCCGACGGCGAAGGCGGCACGTCCACCGCGACCCTGACCCTGACCGTCACCGGCACCAACGACCTGCCCGTCATCACCCCGGTCGAAGGCGGCCCGGACGCCAACCACGTCAAGGAAGACGAAGTCCTGACGACGGAAGGCAAGCTGAACATTGTCGACGCCGACCACGACCAGTCCTTCTTCCAGGCCCAGACCAATACGGCCGGACAGCACGGCACGTTCTCCATCGACGCCGATGGCCGCTGGACCTACCACCTGACGAACGACGATCCGCAGGTGCAGCAGCTGGCGGTGGGCGAGAAGCTGACCGAGACCTTCACGGTCAAGGCCGCCGACGGTACCGAAACCACCGTGACCGTCACGATCGACGGCACCAACGACATCCCGGCGATCAGCGGCACCAGCGCCGGCGCGGCGACCGAGGACGTCGAACAGACGGTCTCCGGCCAACTGGCGGTGTCCGACACGGACAAGAGCGATACCCACAGCTGGTCCGTCTCGGGCGAGCCCAAGGGCCAGTACGGCACCATCAGCGTCGACCAGGCCGGCAAGTGGACCTACACCGTCGACCAGCAGGCGACGCAGGCGCTGGCCAAGGACCAGCAGGTCCAGGAAACCTTCCACATCCTGGTCGACGACGGCCATGGCGGCACGGCCGTCCAGGACGTCACCATCACCATCACAGGCACCAACGACGTGCCGGTGCTGACCAGCGGCACGGGCGAAGTCACGGAAGACCAGAACGTCGGCAACGACGGCAACCTGGTGACGGGCGGCCAGCTGACGATCACCGACGTGGACACCGGCGAAAGCAGCTTCAAGCCGGGCGCGCACTTTGATGGCAGCACGGGCAACGGCAACGCGCCGCTGGGCACGCTGGCGTTCAACGCGGACGGTTCGTACACCTACACGGTGGCCAACGGCAACCCGACGGTGCAAGGCCTGCGCAGCGGCGAGAGCATCGTCGAGACGTACACGGTCACCAGCGCCGACGGTTCGGCCACGAGCACGATCACCATCACCATCAACGGCACCGACGACAAGCCGGTGATCACCCCGCATTCGCCGGACAGCGACAAGGGTACGGTGAAGGAAGACACGACGCTGTCGACCAGCGGCAAGCTGGACGTCGTCGACGCCGACCACGACCAGTCGTTCTTCCAGGCGCAGGACAATGTCGAGCAGCAGCACGGCACGTTCAGCATCGACGCGAACGGCAACTGGACGTACAACCTGAACAACGCCGATCCGGCGGTGCAGGCACTGGGCGTGGGCCAAAGCCTGACCGAGACGATCACGGTGCTGACTGCCGATGGCACGACGACCGAAGTGGTCGTGACGATCAACGGCACCAATGACATTCCGGTGATCAGCGGCGAAGCAACGGGCGCGATCAAGGAAGACGCGGCGCCGTCGGTGTCGGGCCAGCTGGCGGTGGCGGACGTGGACGTCAACGACGGCCACACCTGGTCGGTGCAGGGCAACCCGAAGGGCGCCTACGGCACGCTGTCGGTGGACCAGACAGGCAAGTGGACCTACACGGTCGACAGCAAGGCGATCCAGGCGCTGGCCGAAGGCCAGGTCAAGACCGAAACCTTCAGCGTCCTGGTCGATGACGGCCATGGCGGCACGGACGTGCAGCAGGTCACGGTCACCCTGACCGGCACCAACGACGTCCCGGTCGTGACCGGCTCGGCCCACGGCACGGTCTACGAGGATGTCCTGCCGATCACTGGCGGCGATCTGGATATCAAGGATGCGGACGCGGGTCAGGCGCACTTCCAGGCCGAGAAGGTCACCGGCGATCACGGTACGTTCGCCATCGGCTCGAACGGCAACTGGGGCTATCTGCTCAACAATAGCGACCCCGCGGTGCAGGCGCTGGCCGTGGGCGAGAAGCTGACCGAGACCTTCACGGTCAAGACCGCCGACGGCACGCCGACCACGGTCACGGTCACCATCGTCGGTACCAACGACCTGCCGCACATCAGCGGCGTCAGCACCGGCGCGCTGAAGGAAGACGCGGCGACGACCGTCAATGGCCAACTGAAGGTCAGCGACGTCGACGCGACCGACTCGCACAGCTGGTCCGTCGTCGGCGGCAGCCACGGCCAGTACGGCTCCATCGTGGTCGACCAGACCGGCAAGTGGACCTTCACGGCGAACCAGAACGTGCAGGCGCTGGGCGAAGGCGATACGGCGCAGCAGAAGTTCGTCGTCCAGGTCAGCGACGGCCATGGCGGCTTCGACTGGCAGACGATCACGATCACGCTGACGGGCACCAACGACGTGCCGGTCATCACCCCGCACGATCCGGGCACCCCGGGCCAACCCGGCACGGCCAGCGACCACGGCACGGTGGTGGAAGACGCCACGCCCGACACCACCGGCGGCAAGCTGGATATCAAGGACGCGGACGCGGGCGAAAGCAAGTTCACCCCGCAGAACAACCAGGCCGGCGACCATGGATCGTTCTCCATCGACCAGAACGGCAACTGGACCTATCACCTGAACAATGCCGATCCCGCCGTGCAGGCCCTGGCGGCCGGCGCGACGCTGACCGAGCAGTTCACGGTGACGTCGGCCGACGGCAGCGCCACGCACCAGGTCACGGTGACCATCATCGGCACCAACGACGTGCCGGTGCTGAGCAGCGGCGCGTCCGCCGTGACGGAAGACTTGAACGTCGGCAACGACGGCAACCTGGTGACGGGCGGCCAGCTGACGATCACCGACGTGGACACCGGCGAAAGCAGCTTCAAGCCGGGCGCGCACTTCGACGGCAGCACGGGCAACGGCAACGCGCCGCTGGGCGCGCTGGCGTTCAACGCCGATGGTTCGTACACCTACACGGTGGCCAACAACAATCCGGCGGTGCAAAGCCTGCGCAGCGGCGAGAGCATCGTCGAGACGTACACGGTGACCAGCGCCGACGGTACGGCCACGAGCACGATCACCATCACCATCAACGGCACCGATGACAAGCCGGTGATCACCCCGCATTCGCCGGACAGCGACAAGGGCACGGTAAAGGAAGACACGACGCTGTCGACCAGCGGCAAGCTGGACATCGTCGACGCCGACCATGACCAGTCGTTCTTCCAGGCGCAGGACAATGTGGCCCAGGCGCACGGCACGTTCAGCATCGATGCCGACGGCAACTGGACGTACAACCTGAACAACGCCGATCCGAAGGTGCAGGCGCTGGGCGTGGGCGAGAGCCTGACCGAAACGGTCACGGTACTGACGGCCGACGGCACCACGACCGAAGTGGTCGTGACGATCAACGGCACCAACGACATTCCGGTGATCAGCGGCGAAGCAACGGGCGCGATCAAGGAAGACGCGGCGCCGTCGGTATCGGGCCAGCTGGCCGTGGCGGACGTGGACGTCAACGACGGCCACACCTGGTCGGTGCAGGGCAACCCGAAGGGTGCCTACGGCACGCTGTCGGTGGACCAGACCGGCAAGTGGACCTACACGGTCGACAGCAAGGCGATCCAGGCGCTGGCCGAAGGCCAGGTCAAGACCGAGACCTTCAATGTCCTGGTCGATGACGGCCACGGCGGCAAGGACGCCCAGCAGGTCACGGTCACCCTGACCGGCACCAACGACGTGCCGGTCGTGACCGGCGACGATTCCGGCACGGTGAAGGAAGACTCGCCCTTCCAGCAGTGGACTGGCGGCGATCTGAACATCAGCGACGCCGATACGAACCAGTCGTACTTCCAGCCGAATGTCATCAATACGCCCCACGGGACCTTCCTGGTGGGCAGCAATGGCAACTGGATCTTCACGCTGAACAACAGCAACCCGGACGTGCAGGCGCTGGGCGCCGGCGAAAAGCTGGTCGAGACCTTCACGGTCAAGACCGCCGACGGTACGCCGGAAACCGTGACCGTCACCATCCTGGGCACCAACGACGCGCCGCACATCAGCGGCGTGGCCAGCGGCGCCATCAAGGAAGACGCCGCGCCGTCGGTCAGCGGCCAACTGCAGGTCAGCGACGTCGACGTTCACGACAGCCACAGCTGGTCCATCGTGGGCAGCAACAAGGGCGACTACGGTACGCTCACGATCGACCAGACCGGCAAGTGGACCTTCACGCCCAACCAGAACGTGCAGACGCTGGGTGAAGGCGCGAAGGCGCAGGACCAGTTCGTCGTCCAGGTCAGCGACGGCCATGGCGGCTTCGATTGGCAGACCGTCACGGTGAACATCACCGGTACCAACGACGCGGCGGTGATCACGCCGCATCATCCTGGCGATGACCGCGGCACGGTGCAGGAAGACCGCGTGCAGACGGTGTCGGGCAATCTCGACGTCAAGGACATCGACAGGAACGAAGCGTCCTTCCAGACCCAGAGCAAGACGCCGGGCGACTACGGCCAGTTCTCGGTCAACTCGCAGGGCACCTGGACGTACCAGCTGAACAACAGCGATCCGCGCGTGCAGGCGCTGGGCGCGGGCGAGCACCTGACCGAGACGTTCACGGTCAAGAGCGCCGACGGTACCCCGGCGACGGTGACCATCACCATCAACGGCACCAACGACATCCCGGTGATCAGCGGCGTTCACACGGGTGCTGTGACCGAGGACGGCGCGCCTTCGGTGCAAGGCCAGTTGACGGTTGCCGACGTGGACACCAACGACAGCCACTCCTGGTCCGTGATCAACGGTTCCAAGGGCGACTACGGCTCGATCAGCGTGGATGCCACCGGCAAGTGGACCTATACGGTCGACCAGCAGGCCGCGCAGGCCCTGAAGGAAGGCGAGAAGCAGACCGACACCTTCACCATCAAGGTGGATGACGGCCATGGCGGCACCGACACGCAGACCGTGACCGTGACGATCACGGGCACGAACGATGTGCCGGTCATCACGCCGCACGACCCGGGTACGCCGGGCCAACCGGGCACGGCCAGCGACCACGGCACCGTGGTCGAGGACGCCACGCCCGACACCACCGGCGGCAAGCTGGACATCGTCGATGCCGACGCGGGCCAGAGCAAGTTCGCGCCGCAGGCCAACCAGCCTGGCGACCATGGCACGTTCTCGGTGGACCAGGACGGCAACTGGACCTACAAGCTGAACAACGGCGATCCCGCTGTGCAGGCGCTGGGCGCCGGCCAGACGCTGACCGAGACCTTCACGGTGAGCTCGGCGGACGGCAGCGGCACGCACGACGTGACGGTGACCATCGTCGGTACCAACGACGTGCCGGTGCTGAGTTCGGGCACGGGCGCCGTGACGGAAGATTCGAACGTCGGCAACGACGGCAACCTGGTGACCGGCGGGCAGTTGACGATCACCGATGTGGATGCCGGCGAAAGCAGCTTCAAGCCGGGCGCGCACTTCGACGGCAGCACCGGCAACGGCGGCGCCGCGCTGGGCACGCTGACCTTCAATGCCGATGGCTCGTACAGCTACTCGGTGGCCAACGACAACGCGGTGGTGCAGGGCCTGAAGACCGGCCAGAGCATCGTCGAAACCTACACGGTGACCAGCGCCGACGGCTCGGCCACCAGCACCATCACCATCACCATCAACGGTACCGACGACGGCGCGACGATCACCCCGCACGATCCGGGCACCCCGGGCCAACCGGGCACGGCCAGCGACCACGGCACGGTGGTGGAAGACGCCACCCCCGACACGACCGGCGGCAAGCTGGACGTGCAGGACGCGGATGCCGGCGACGCGAAGTTCTCGACCACGCCGGATCACGCCGGCGAGCATGGCGCCTTCACGATCGACGAGAACGGCAACTGGTCGTACAAGCTGAACAACGGCGACCCCGCCGTCCAGGCCCTGGGCGCCGGCAAGACGCTGACCGAGACCTTCACGGTGAGCTCGGCCGACGGCAGCGCCACGCACCAGGTCGTGGTGACCATCGTCGGCACCAACGACGTGCCGGTGGTGAGCGCCGGCACGGGGGCCGTGACGGAAGACCAGAATGTCGTCAACGGCGGCAATCTGGTCACCAGCGGCCAACTGACCATCACCGACGTTGACACGGGCGAAAGCAGCTTCAAGCCGGGCGCGCAATTCTCCGGCAGCACGGGCAACGGCAACGCGCCGCTGGGCACGCTGACCTTCGGCCCCGACGGCTCGTACATCTACGTGGTGGCCAACGACAACGCCGTGGTGCAGGGCCTGAAGACCGGCCAGAGCATCGTCGAAACGTACACGGTCACCAGCCTGGACGGCACGAAGACCAGCACCATCACGATCACCATCAACGGCACGGATGACGCGCCCAAGGTGGTCGGCCACATCGATACCCAGGTCGGCAAGGACGCCGACACGGGCATCAATGTGGACACGGCCAGCCACTTCAAGGATGTGGACGTCGGCGACACGCTGACGTACTCGGCCAACGGCCTGCCGCCCGGACTGTCGATCGACAAGGACACCGGCAAGATCACCGGCACCATCGACCATTCCGCCTCGCAGGGTGGCGACAACCACGACGGCAAGTACACGGTCAGCGTCACGGCGACCGATCCCGACGGCAAGACCGCCACGCAGACCTTCGAGTGGGATGTCACCAACCCCGCGCCGACGGCGGTTAACGATGCGGCCACGGCGAACGGCAGCGGCCAGGCCAGCGGCAACGTGATCCTGGGCAATGCGGGCGCCGGCAAGGATACCGATCCCGACGGCGACACGCTGAAGGTGGTCAGCGTCAAGGGCAACGGCAACGCGCAATCCGTGGTCGACGGCCACGGCACGCAGGTGACCGGCGACCACGGCGGCACGTTCACCCTGAACGCCGACGGTACCTACAGCTTCAACGCGGGCCACGACTTCGACGGCCTGGGCGCCGGGCAGAGCAAGACGACGTCCGTCACTTACACCATCTCCGATGGCGAAGGCGGCACCAGCACGGCGACGCTGACGGTGACCGTTGTGGGCAGCAACGTGCCCCCCGTGGCGCTCGACGACAGCGCCACCACCCAGCAGGGTGTCGCGCTGACCGCCGATGCCTCGCACAATGTGCTGACCAACGATTCGGATGCCAACGTTTCGGACAAGCTGGTGGTCAGCGCGGTCAACGGCCAGGCCGGCAATGTCGGTCAGTCCATCCAGGGCGACCATGGCGGCAGCTTCGTCCTGAACGCGGACGGCACGTACACGTTCAACCCGGGCAGCACGTTCGACTACCTGCCGCAGGGCCAGACGGCGACCAGCTCCATCACCTACACGGTGTCGGACGGCCATGGCGGCACGGATACGGCGACGCTGACGGTCACCATCAAGGGCACCAACGACGTGCCGGTGATCTCGGTGGGCCAGAGCGGCTCGGACAAGGGTACGGTGTACGAAGACGGCGCCCCGCTGAACGGTACACTGACCATCTCGGACAAGGACACCGGCGAAAGCAGCTTCCAGCCGAAGACCGTGGTCGACCAGTACGGCACCTTCACCATCGACGCCACGGGCAAGTGGACCTATACCCTGGATAACACCAATCCGGCGGTGCAGGCCCTGTCCGGCAACGACAGCCTGGGCACCCGTACGTTCACCGTGGTCTCGGCCGACGGCACGGCCACGCACGACGTCAAGGTGACCATCAACGGCACCAACGACGCGCCGGTGGCGGCGGACAATTCGGCCAACGTCGAGCTGGGCGGCAAGCACACCTTCACGACCAGCGAATTCAACTTCGCCGACAGCAAGGGTGAGCATGACAGCCTGCAGAACGTCATCATCACCCGCGTGCCGGACAGCGGCACGCTGACCTACAACGGCAGTCCCGTGACGGCCGGCCAGGTCATCTCCGCGGCCGACATCGCGGCGGGCAAGCTGGTCTACACCCCGGGCGCCGACGGCAAGGACACGTCCTTCGGCTTCAAGGTGCAGGACAACGGCGGTACGGCGCACGGCGGCCAGGATACGTCGACGGAGCACAACTTCGGCCTGTCGACCAACAACCTGATCCAGGGGGACAACACCGGCACGGGCGACAACAACGGCCACGGCGGCACGACCCCGCCGCTGAACGGCGGCTCGGGCAACGACATCATCATGGGCGATACCGGCGGCACGGTCACCACGACCACGCCTGGCCAGAACTACAACATCGCCCTGATCGTCGACCACTCGGGCAGCATGGACGACAAGATCGGCGGCCAGACCCGCATGGACCTGGTCAAGAGCGCGTTGACGCAGTTCGTCAAGCAGCTGGCCGGCCACGATGGCATCGTCAACATCACGCTGATCGGCTTCGGCAGCAGCGCGGACCAGGCGATCACCATCCAGAACCTGAACCCGAACGATGTGGATCAGACGACGGATACGCTGATCAAGGCGATCAACGCCTTGAAGGCCAGTGGCACGACCAACTACGAGGATGCGTTCGATTCCGCGGTGGATTGGTTCAACGCCCAGGCGGCCTCCGGCAAGGGCCAGGCGAACGGTTACGACAACCTGAGCTTCTTCCTGACCGACGGTGATCCCACGGTCTATAACGGCGGCGGTAACGGCTCGTCCACCACGACGCCGGTCCTGCAGCATTCGGTCGACGCGTTCGCGGCACTGAGCGCCATGAGCACGGTGCACGGCATCGGTATCGGGTCGGGCGTCAATGCCGACATCCTGAAGTTCTTCGACAACACGGACACGACGGGTACCGGCGTCGTCAGCGACACCACCAACACGACCAATCTGTCGACGTCCGGCACCTACAACCTGGATGCCAGCAGCTCGTGGACGACGGGCCAGAACGGCGGTGGCAGCGTAAGCGGCAACTACAGCTACATCAACATCACCGATAAGTTCGGCACCAATGGCACCAACGCCAAGTCGATGATCGTCGATACCAAGAACCCGATCACGATCGCCGCTGGCCATACCGGCCACTTCGAGTTCGACCTGAGCACGTCGAGCTGGAAGAACGGTTCGGATACGTTCACCTGGAAGCTGCAGATGCTGGTGGCCGACACCCAGCATCCCGGCCAGTACATCTGGTCGGATGTGCAGACGGGCAACAGCACCGGCCACATCGTGACGAACGATGTCGCGGCGGGCCAGTACCGGTTCGAGTTCGAGGTCAAGGACAACAGCGACAACGGCACGTGGCTGAGCGACAACAACGCGACGCTGACGGTCGAGGACGTCACGCTGTACGACCACGTCGTCACCACCGCCCCGACGGGCGAGGTCGACATCGTTCTGCAGCCGGGCGACCTGAGCACGGCGCTGAACGGCGGCGGATCGCACTCCGATCCCAACCCGGTGGGTGGCGACACGATCAACGGCGGTGATGGCAACGACATCATCTTCGGCGATACGATCAACACCGACGCGTTGAACTCCACGCAGCATCCGGCCGGCACGCACAACGGCCAGGGCCTGCAGGGCCTGCTGGACTACCTGACCGATACGCTGGGCCATGCGCCCACGTCCAGCGATGTCTACAACTACGTCAGCCAGCATAGCGACGCGCTGAACGTGGGTGGCGACACGCGCGGCGGCAACGACACGATCCACGGTGGCAACGGCAACGACATCATCTACGGCCAGGGCGGCAACGACACCCTGTACGGCGATGCCGGCAACGACATCCTGGTGGGTGGCGCGGGCAACGACACCTTGTACGGCGGCGACGGCAGCGACACCTTCAAGTGGTCGCTGCACGACGGCGGTACGACGGCCAGCCCCGCGATCGATACCATCATGGACTTCGATACCCGGGCGGCTTCGGCCGGCGGTGACGTCCTGGACCTGCACGAGCTGCTGAACAACCCGGCCGACGCCGACCTGACCAAGTATCTGCACTTCTCCAAGAGCGGCACGGATACGGTCATCAACGTCAGCACCACGGGTGGCGCCGCGCAACAGGCCTTCGACCAGAAGATCGTGCTGCACGGTGTGGATCTGAGCAATAACGGAGCGTTGCAGAACGATCAGGCGATCATCAATGACCTGATCCAGAAGGGCAAACTGCATGGCCACAGCTAAGCCCTAGTCGGGTCGTCCCGGCGCGCCACCCCATGGGCGGGGCGCCGGGCTGGCCTTACAATATGTTTCATGGCTAATTTCCACCCTTCGCGCGCCGTCCTGGCCCTGGCCAGGGCGGCTTTCTTCTGCCTGCTGTTCGGGTGGGGAATCAGCGGCGCGCTGGAGCTGGATACGGCCAGGCTGGAGCAGGTGGCGGCCAGCCGCTACGGCAGCAAGGGCGCCCATGCGGTCGCGGCCTGGCTGCAGCTGCTGCAGGCCGATACGGCGCTGTCGGAAGCCGACCAGCTCACCAGCATCAACAATTTCTGGAATCGCAGCCTGCTGCAGGCGGAGGACCAGACGATCTGGGGCCAGGCCGACTACTGGGCCACGCCGCTGGAAGCCCTGGGCAAGGGCGCCGGCGACTGCGAGGATTTCGTCATCGGCAAGTATTTTTCCCTGATCAAGCTGGGCGTGCCCACCAGCAAGCTGCGCTTCGTTTACGTGCGGGCGCGCATCGGCGGTCCCGAAAGCAGCGAACAGATTGCCCACATGGTGCTGGCCTACTATCCGACGGCCAACTCCGTGCCCCTGGTACTCGACAGCCTGATATCCGATATCCTGCCAGCCAGCCAGCGGCGCGATCTGACACCTGTGTTCAGTTTCAATGCCGATGGCGTGTACGTCGACGGCAAACATGCCGCCCCGGTCGACCGCATCGGCCGCTGGCGGGATCTGCTGCAGCGCATGGCGCGTGAAGGCATCCGGCAATAGGCGTTGAAGGAATCCCATCCATGTCCATACTCCGACAACTACTGCTCAGTATCACCCTGGCCATCGCGATCATCCTGCTCGGGACGTTGGCGTTGAGCGTGAGCGCGGCGCGCGACTACCTGGCGGGCCAGCTGCAGGTGCAGAGCAGCGATGCCGCCGTTTCGCTTGCGCTGTCCCTGTCCCAGCCGGCCAACAGTTCGCGCGTCACCCAGGAGCTGCTGGTGTCGGCCCTGTACGACGGCGGGCATTTTTCGCTGGTGCGCCTGACCGATCCGCAAGGGAAGGTGATCATCGAACGCAGCGGCCAGACGCAGAGCAGCGTGCCCGGCTGGTTCCAGCGCCTGGTGCCGTTGTCGGCCAAATCGGCCAGCCACGTCGTCACAGACGGCTGGCGCCAGATCGGCGAGGTCACGCTGACGTCCAATGACGTCTATGCCTGGGAAACGCTGTGGGAAAGCAGCGTGCAGATGATCCTGGTGATCATCGCGGCGGGGCTGGTGTGGGCCGCGTTCGCCTTCGCGCTGGTGCGCTGGATCGAAAAACGCCTGCTGGCCGAGGTGGGCGAGCACATGCTGGCCATCGGGCGCGGCCAGTTCGGCGGGCCCCTGACGGCGCGCGTGCCGGAATTGTCGGGGATCACGGAGGCCTTGAACCAGACGCGCGAACAACTGCGCGTGACGGCCGAGGAACAGACCGCCCGTATCGAGTCCCTGGAGATCGAGGTCAACCAGGATCCGGTCACGGGACTCGCCAATCGCAAGTACTTCATCAACGAGTTCCTGCGGGCGCTCGACGTGGAGGCCGGCAAGCCCGTGGACGGCCAGGCGCCGCCCGAGAGCGGCCACGTCATGGTCTTTCGCCAGCGCGACCTGGCCGCCATCAACCGCCACATGCCGCGCGAGTTCGTGGACCAGTGGCTGGCCGGACTGGGCAGCCGGGTGACCGCCTTGCTGGAGCAATTCCAACTGAACGGGACCCTGGTGGCCCGGCTGAACGGTTCGGATTTCGCCGTGCTGATGCCCGGCTGCCCCGCGCCGACCGCGATGCTGGTCGCCGAGCGCCTGCGCACGGAATTGCGCGAGGCGCGCATTCCCGTTGGCGAAGGCGGCCTGTGCCGCTGGGCGCTGGGCATGACGGACTACCAGCGCGGCGCGATGGTGGGCGATCTGTTGGGACGCCTGGATTTCGCCCTGATGCGCGGCGAAAGCGCGGGCGACGACCACGTGCAGTTGGCCACCGACGACGCCCAGGCCTTGTCCGCCCATGGCGAGTCGGCCTGGCGCCAGGCCATCACGGACGGCATCGAGCGGCAGCGTTTCACACTGGCGCTGGAGCCGCTGCGCGGCCTGGACGGGGCGGTCATCCGCCAGGAAGCCACCCTGATGCTGCATAGCCAGGATGCGCCCGAGCCCATACCCGCCAAGCTGTTCATTCCCGCGGCGACGCGCCTGGACCTGACGGCGGAATGCGATATCCAGGCGGTGCGCCTGGCCGTCAGCTGGCTGATGATGAACGAGGGCGACCTGACGGTGCGCATCGCGATGCCGTCCCTGTCGCACCCGAATTTCCTGTTGCAGGTGGAGCGCATGCTGACGGAGCGCAAGGCGCTGGCGACGCGGCTCTATCTGGAAGTGGATGCGCATGCGGTGGCGGAGCGGCGCGATGCCGTCGCCGAGTTGTGCCGCATCGCGCGCGACTGCGGCGCCCACGTGGGCGTACGGCGGCTGGCGCAGCAGCTCAGCGCGGTCAGCCAGCTGCACAGCCTGTCGCTGGCTTATGTGAAGCTGGGCGGCGGCTTCGTGACCGGCATGGCGCGCAGCCTGGGCAGCCAGCAACTGGCGGTGTCCGTGCTGGAGACGGCCCGTTCGCTGGGTATCCAGGTGTATGCCGAAGATGTTCCGGACGAAACGACGCGCGGCATACTCGGGAAGCTGGGTGTGTCCGTGATGCGGGGGCCGGGGATCGTCCTGGCGAACCCGGGTACCTGAACTGTGCCGACGAGTCCCCCGGTCGGGGCGGCCTGGGCCTATGCAGGGATCGCTACGCCCGGGATCGCTACGCCGGGGACCGTTACGCCAGGGACCGTTACGCCAGCCGCTGCAGCGCGACGCGCGCCGCCGCGGCGATCAGGTTCTCATCCGCCTTCGCCTTGCTGTCGCGGGCGGTCGTATAGATCGCCAGCACGATAGGTTGCCGGCCCGGCGGCCAGATGACGCCGATATCGCTGGCGCTGGCGTAGTCGCCGGTGCCTGTCTTGTCGGCCACCTTCCAACCTGTCGGCGTGGCGGCCCGTATGCGGCGGTCGCCAGTCTTGTTGCCCAGCATCCAGTCGGCGAGCATGGTCCGCGCCGGCGCGGGCAGGGCGTCGCCCAGCACCAGCCTGCCCAGCAGCACAGCCATGTCGCGCGGCGTGGACGTGTCGCGCGGGTCGCCGGGGATGGCGGTGTTCAACGCCGTCTCATAACGGTCCAGCCGGAAGCTGGCGTTGCCGGCCGCGCGCGCGAACGCGGTCAGCGCGGGCGGCCCGCCGATCAGATGCAGCAGGAGGTTCGCGGCGGTGTTGTCGCTGTATTGCAGCGTGGCGGCGCACAGGTCGGCCACGCGCATGTCGCCGCCGGCATGCTTCTGCGTGACGGGCGAATAGGACGCCAGGTCGTGCGTCGTATAACTGATGCGACGGTCCAGCACACCGGGCTGCCGCGCATCCAATGCCAATACCGCCGCCGCCAGCACGGCCTTGAAACTGCTGCAGAAGGGGAAGCGCTCGTCCGCCCTGTACGCGATTTCATTGCCGCTGCCGGTGTCGATCGCATGGAGTCCCAGCCGCCGGCCATGCGCCTTTTCCAGGCCGGCGAACAGGGCTGCCGCGGCGTCGCCCGTCTGCACGTCGGCCGCGGCCGGCGCGGGCCGGGTCATCAGGAAAGGGGCGGCGGCCGCCCACAGCAGCGCCTGACGGCGTGTGATCGGGAAAGGGTGGTGCTGCGGCGTGCGCGGCATGTGGCGTCTCCTGTCTGACGAAAAGAATGCATGGGATGGCGGCGGCAGGTGCGATTGTCGCCGCTTAGGTGGAAACCCGCAGGCAAGGGGTTTTCCGTTGACGTCCCGGCGGGGCGGCCTCTACCATGTTGTGAATACGTAGTCACATTCCGGGACCGATCGTTCCACCGGCAGGGGTAAGTGAGCAAATGAGCGTAGTCACGCAACCGGCGCCGCCGCGGCTGGCCGGCATGATCGACGGCGAGTGGGAAATCCGCTGTGATATGGCGGCCATTTTCCGGGCCATGAACCGCCTGGGCATGAACGAACAGATCGCCAACCACTGCAGCATGATGCTGCCGGGCAGCGACAACCTGTTCCTGATCAACGCCCGTGGCTACCACTACAGTGAAATCACCGCCAGCAGCCTGATCGTCTGCGACCTGGACGGCAAGGTCCTGCGCGGCGACGGCGAGTTGCGCAAGGTGGCCTTTCACATCCACGCCCGCCTGCACCTGAAGCATCCGCAGGCGCGCTGCATCCTGCACGTCCATCCGCAGTACCTGACCGCGCTGTCGCTGCTGGAAGAGGGCAGGCTGGAACTGGTCCACCAGAACAGCGCCATGCTGTACGACCGCGTTGCCTATGACGAAGTCCACAACGGCGTGGTGCTGTGGGACGAGGAAGGCGACCGCATCGCCGACGTGCTGGGCGACCGCACCATCCTGATCATGAAGAACCATGGCGTGACGGTGGTCGGCCCCAGCGTGGCCGAGGCTTTCGACGAGCTGTATATCGCCGAGCGCACCTGCATGTACCAGATGACCGCCATGAACACCGGCATGAAGCTCAAGAGCATCGGCGATCAGCTGCGCGACCGTTACAACGGTCCCTGGGGCGAGCGCTTCGACGCGCGGCTGCACCTGGACGCCTGGCGCCGCATGCTGGACAAGCAGGAACCGGACTACGCGACCTGAGCCGGTCCGGGCCGCGTCCGGCCCGGCGAGCAGGACCAAAGATCAAGATCAGTCTAAGGGGAAGTGAACATGAAGCGATTCTTTCCGTCCGCGGGCTTGCTCGCCGCGGCATGCATGGCGGCCTTCACGCTCGCGGCCACGCCCGCGCAGGCGCAGAAACGCGGCGGCGACGTGGTGGTGGCGCAGCAGGCGCAGCCGCCCAGCCTGGACGCGCAGATCACCTTCGCGCAGGCCGCCCGCAACATCAACCTGCATATCTACGAAGGCCTGTTCGCCCGCAATGACAAGGGCGAAACCATACCCGAGCTGGCGGAAAGCTACACCACCGCGCCGGACAGCCTGTCGTACGAGATCAAGCTGCGCAAGGGCGTCCTGTTCCAGAACATGAAGGAAATGAAGGCGGCCGATGTCAAGGCATCGCTGGAGCGCTATGCCCGCTACGGCGGCAGCGCGCAGAACATGACGCTGGTCGATCACATCGACGTCGTCGACGACTACACCATCAAGATATCGATGAAGAAGCCGTTCCAGGGCTTCATCGAGTTCCTGGGTTCGCCGCGCGCGCCCGTGGCCATCTATCCCGCCGAGGAAGCCGCCAAGGGGCCGAACCAGATCAACGTCATCGGCACGGGGCCGTTCCAGCTGGTCGAGTACAAGCCGGACAGCTACGTGAAGCTCAAGCGCTTCGACGCGTATTCCGCCAATCCGAACTACAAGGCCCGCGACGGGCTGGGTGGGCACAAGACCGCGTATTTCGACACGGTGACCTTCCGCTTCATGCCCGAGGCGGGTGCCCGCGAGTCGGCCCTGCAGACCAATGAAGTGCAGGTGCTGGAAGCGATCTCGCCCACCGCCGCCAAGCGCCTGAAAAACGACAGCAGCATCAAGATCTACGAGATGATGCCGTGGGCCTTCCAGACCATCATCCTGAATGCCGGCGCGCCGCCCACCGACAACCTGAAGGTGCGGCAGGCCATCCAGGCGGCCCTGGACGACGAGGAAATCATGGCGATTTCCACCGACGGCCTGTATCGCATGACGCACGGCTGGCAGCATCCCGGGACGCCTTACTATGCCGGCGACGTCGGCAAGAGCCTGTACAACCAGCACAATGTGGAGCTGGCCAAGAAGCTGCTCAAGGAATCCGGCTACAAGGGCGAGGAAATCACCTTCATCGCCGACAACGGCTTCAAGAACCACAACGACACCGCGGTCATCGCCACGCAGCAACTGCAGGCGATAGGCATGAACGTCAAGCTGCGGATCGCCGACTGGCCCACCACGCTGGCGGCCCGCGACAAGCCCACGGGCTGGAACCTGTTCCCCATCATGGTCGGTATCGAGCCGTACGAAGGGCCGAACGGGGTGGCGGTGCTGTTCACGGGCGACCAGAACTGGCAGCACCACAAGGACGCCGGCCTGGAAGCCGCCGTGGCCAAGCTCAACAGCGCGCCGGACTTCAACGATCGCAAGGCCGCCTTCGCCACGATCCAGCAGATCGTGTACGAACAGGTCTACGCCATCAAGGTGGGCGACATCGGCGTGCTTGAAGCTGCGCGGTCGAACCTGAAGAACTTCGTGCCGCATCGCGTTCCGCGCATGTGGGATGTCTGGTACGAATAAGCGCGCAAGGCGAGCGGACGCGGCGGCTGGCATGCCGCGACGCCGCCTGAGGAGTTCGCATGTTGATGTATCTGCTGCGCCGGTTGTTGAGCGCCGTTCCGGTATTGCTGCTGGTGTCGCTGCTGACGCTCAGCCTGATCTGGCTGGTGCCCGGGGACGCGGCGGCCGAGCTGGCGGGGCCGGGCGCGAGCGCCCAGGAACTGGCGCGCCTGCGCGGTGAGCTGGGCCTGGACCAGCCGGCCTATGTGCAGGCCTGGCGCTGGTACGTCAATGTCCTGCACGGCGACCTGGGGCGTTCCTTGCTGCTGAATCGCGGCGTGACCGAGGCCATTCTCGAACGCCTGCCGGTCACGGCGTCGCTGACCTTCCTGGCGCTGGTGATGACGATCGCGGTGGGCATGAGCGCCGGCGTGCTGGCCGCCGTGCGCCGCAACACCTGGGTGGACCAGCTGGCCATGACCCTGTCGATGCTGGGCCTGTCGCTGCCGGACTTCTGGCTCGGACTGGTCGGCATCTATCTGTTTTCCGTGCAGCTGGGCTGGTTCCCGACCGGCGGCTACGTGCCCTTCATGCAAAGCCCGCTGGGCTGGCTGCACAGCCTGTTCCTGCCCGCCGCGGCGTTGGCGGCCACGCAGCTGGGCCTGCTGGCGCGCATGACGCGATCGAGCATGCTGGAAGTATTGAGCCAGGACTATATCCGCACCGCCCGCGCCAAGGGCGTGCCGCCGCGCACCGTGGTGGGCCGGCACGCGCTGGTGAACATCGCGGTGCCGACCCTGACGGTGATCGGGGTCAACGTGGGCATCCTGATCGGCGGCGCGGTGATCGTCGAATCGGTTTTCTCCATTCCGGGCGTCGGTCGCCTGGTGATAGGCGCCATCCAGCGGCGCGACCTGCCGGTGATCCAGGGCGGCCTGTTGATGATCGCCTGCGCGATGGTGATCGTGAACCTGGTGGTCGATCTGCTGTACGCCGTTTTCGATCCTCGGGTGCGATATGGACGTTGATCTCGCGGCCGGCGGGACGGCCGGTACGGCGCCGGGCTGGCGCCAGCGCATCGCGCGGTCGCGCATGCTGGCGCGCCTGCGCGGGCACCGCCTGTTCATGACGGGCCTGGTCCTGTTGACGGTGATCGTGCTGATGTCGCTGCTGGCCGGCTGGCTGGCGCCGTATTCGCCGGTGGCCAACGATTACCGCTACCGGCTGGGCGCACCCAACGCCGTCCACTGGATGGGCACGGACAGCTTCGGCCGCGACGTCTTCAGCCGGATGCTGTACGGCAGCCGGGTGTCGCTGCGCATCGGCTTCCTGGTGACGCTGTTCACAGGCCTGCTCGGCACGGTCATCGGCTTGTGCGCGGGCTATTTCCGGCGCCTGGAAAATCCCATCATGCGCGTGATGGATGCGCTCATGGCCTTCCCGGGAATACTGCTGGCCATCGCGCTGTCGTCGGTGCTGGGGCCGTCCGAGATGAACGTGGTGATAGCCCTGGTGATCACCTACACGCCGCGCACGGCCCGCATCATGCGCGCGGCGGCGCTGGTCCTGTCGCAGATGGAGTTCGTGCAGGCCGCCAAGGTGGCGGGAGCGGGGCACTTGCGCATCCTGGTCCGCCATATCGCGGCGAACAGCCTGGCGCCCCTGATCGTGCAGATGACGTTCATCTTCGCGATCTCGATACTCGCGGAAGCGGTGCTCAGCTTCATCGGCGTGGGGCCTCCGCCGCCGACGCCGACCTGGGGCAACATCATTGCCGACGGGCGCGATTTCATTCCCGACGCGCCGTGGATCTGCCTGTTTCCGGGTTTCGTCCTGGCCATGACCGTGCTGGGACTGAATCTTATCGGCGACGGCTTGCGGGATGTACTCGACCCGCGCATCCGGGTCGACGGCCGCTAGGTTCGGTTGAAGGCCGCGGAACGATAGCCGCGGGACAACAGCAGCGGACCAGGAGCTGTCAGAACGACGCCCGCCGCACGAGCTCGCCCTGCAGCACCTCGCGCACGGGCGGCTGGTCCGTCGGACCGTCCAGCAGATCCAGGGCCGTTTCTATCATGCGATCCAGCGGATTGCTGTACGTCGTGAGCATATAGGGCGGCCAGCTGGCATTGGGAATGTCGTCGAATCCCACGATGGACGGCGCCGCGGCCAGGCCGCCCGGCAAGCCCCGGTAGCCGTCGAGCATGCCGATGGCCACCATGTCGTCGCCGCAGAACACCGCGTCCACCGGAGGACGCCGCCGGTTCAGCAGGCCGGCCGCTTCGTAGCCCCAGGCGTGGGTAAACGCGCCTTCCAGCACGACATCCGGGGTGACCCCTTGCTCGCGCAGCGCCTGCAGGAAAGCGTCCCGGCGGACCACGTTGGTCGGCGATCCGGGCAGCCCGCCGATATAGGCGATGCGCTGCTTGCCGGCCGCGATGAAATCCCGCGCGACCAGGCGGCTGCCGTGCACGTTGTCGCAGGACACGCCATGCACGGCTTTCTCTTCGACGTAGCGGTTCACCATCACGATGGGCGTGCCGCTCTGCCTGACCTGGCGCGCGGCGCGGCCGCCGATGCTGACGTTGGCGATCAGGATGCCCTTGACGCGGTAGCGCAGCGCCAGCGGCAACTGCCGATCGATATCCTGCCCGGGCGGAGAGTTGAGCAACAGCACTTCCTGCCCCCGCCGCTGGATGGCCAGCGTCATCTTTTCCAGCATCTGCGGCACGAAGGGGTGGGTGATGTTGCTGGTGACCACCGCCACGATGTTCGAGCGGCCCTTGACCAGCGAGCGCGCCGCCATGTCCGGCAGGTAGCCCAGCTTGCGCGCGGCCTTTTCGATCTGTTGGCGCACGTCGGCGGCGACGTAGCCGCGGCCGGCGAATACGCGGGATACCGCGCTTTGCGATACGCCGGCTTCGCGAGCGACGTCCTTCTGCGTGTAGCCGTTCTTCTGGGCGCGTGGGCGGCGCGGCTTCGGCAGGGCGGGGATGGGTCGCTGCGTGGACAAGTGGGGCATTCCGGGGATGGCGGGCCGTCGGGCAGTATAGCGAGCTATGTGGCCTGCCGGTAGGGCAGGTCGCCGCCGGCTTCGTCCCAGTGGGGATTGCTTTCGATCAGGTCCGTGAGGAAGTCGACAAAGGCGCGCACCTTGGGAGACAGGTTCTTGCTGGGCAGATACACCGCCGACACCTGCGGGCCCAGGGCGACGTAGTCGGTCAGGATGGTCCGCAGGCGGCCTTCGCGCAAGGCATCGGCCGCGATGAAGTTGCTGATCATCGCCACGCCCAGGCCGGCGGTGGCAGCCTCCAGCAGCGATTCGGCATTGTTGATGTTCAGGCGGCCGGACACCGTCTTGCCGAAGGTGCGGCCGTCCTTGACGAACTGCCACTCGCGGTAGCGTCCGGTGTGCATCAGGACGTAGGCCAGGCAATGATGGCGGTCCAGCTCTTCGATCGTCGCGGGCTCGCCGTGGCGCGCCAGGTATTCGGGCGCCGCGCAGGCGACGAAGCGCAGGTTGCACAGGCGACGCGCGATGAGCCGAGCGTCGGCCAGCTCACCGATGTGCACGGCCACGTCGATGCCCTCGTAGGCCAGGTCCACCATGCGGTCGCTGAGTTCCGCATCCACCACCAGGTCGGGAAAGCGTTCGATGAAGCCGCTCAGGTGCGGCACGATCACGCGGCGTCCGAAGCCCACGGGCATGTGCACGCGCAGGCGGCCGTGGGGCGCCGCGCGGGAGCGATTCAGCGCGTTCTCGGCGTCCTGCACGTCCGCCAGGATCTGCTGGCAGCGCTCGAAAAAGCTCGCGCCGTCATTGGTCAGTCCCACCGACCGCGTGGTCCGATGCAGCAGCCGCAAGCCCAGCTCCTGTTCCAGGCGCGTGATGGCCTTGCTGACCGCCGAGGAAGTCAGGCCCAGGTGTTTGGCGGCGTCGGTGAAGCTGCGCGTTTCGGCAACCTTGGCGAAGACACGCAGAGCGTTGAGGTTTTCCATGGTGTCTCGCGGTCAGCGCTGATTGTTGAATGCAGTTCATGAGTGTTTGTAATTCTACCTAATTGATCGATCTGAGAGCGGAAATTAGACTGCTCGACATCACAAGAGCGCATCCATCGACGCCGCGGCCGCCACGGGCCGACGGCGGCCGCGATGCGCCGCCAAGGAGACAAGCTTCAGATGCCGCAGCCCCACACCGCCAGCCACGTTGCCGCGTCCGGGCAGGCGCTTTCCGCGCCCTCGGACGAGCTGCCTCGCTACCAGGTATACGCCGTCAGATACGCGACGCGCCCGGCGCACCGGGCCGCGAATTTCCTGGGCGGCGATCCGCACGACGCGCCGATGCCCATGGACTACTACGTGTGGGTCATACGCGATGCGAGCCGCGTGGTGCTGGTGGATACCGGCTTTGCCCAGGACATGGCGGACAAGCGGCATCGCACCTTGTTGCGCCATCCCGCCGCGGCGCTGGAGCTGCTGGGCATACAGGCGGCGGACGTTGGCGACATCGTCATCACCCACCTGCACAACGACCATGCCGGCACGCTGGGCGACTATCCCAATGCCCGATTCCATCTCCAGGATGGCGAGATGGCGTTCGCCACGGGCAGGCATATGTGCTGCGGCATGTCGAACCGCGCCTACGAACCCGATCACGTCTGCGCGATGGTGCGCCTGGTCTACGGCGATCGCGTGGTCTTTCACGACGGCGACGACGCCATCGCGCCGGGCGTCAGCGTGCACCGGATCGGCGGGCACACCGACGGCCTGCAGGCGGTGCGCGTGCACACGTCGCGCGGCTGGGTGGTGCTGGCGTCGGATGCCAGCCATTACTACGAGCACTTCGAACAGGATCGCGTGTTTCCGCTGGTGTTCAACGTCGGCGACGTGCTGCAGGGGTATCGCCGCCTGAAGACGCTGGCGGCCTCGCCCGAACACGTGGTGCCGGGCCATGACCCGCTGGTCATGCGGCGCTATCCCGGCGCCGGACCCGGACTGGAGGGCATCGCCGTCAGGCTGGACGCGAACCCGACCGCCGAATAGTCGAAGAAGAAAAGGAGACTCGCCGATGCTGCTGCAACAGCCTGGGCTGATAGGGGGCCTGCGCCTGAAGAATCGCGTGGTGATGGCGCCCATGGGCACCAATTACAGCACCACCGACGGCCTGTCGACGGAGCGCGACAAGCAGTACTACGAAGAGCGTGCGCGCGGCGGCGTGGGCATGATCATGACCGAGGCCATGGTCGTGACCGAGCAGGCGCGTCCGCACAACAATTCCCTGTGCTGTTATCACGACCGGTTCATTCCCGGCCTGGCCAGCATCGTCGAGGCGATCAAGCGCCATGACTGCGCGGTGTTCGGCCAACTGAACCATCGCGGCGCGCTGCTGCGGCGTTCCGTGCTGAACATGGAGCCCGTCGGGCCGTCGCCGTGGGCCAATCCCAACACGGGCGACACCGTGCGCCCGCTGGCCGTGGCCGAGATCGCGGAGATCCAGAACTTGTTCGTGGCCGCCGCGCGGCGGCTGTGGCTGGCCGGCTATGACGGCGTGGAAATCCATGCCGCGAACGGCTATCTGTTCCAGCAGTTCTTCAGCCCGCGCATCAACCATCGCGACGACGCCTACGGCGGATCCATCGAGAACCGCATGCGCTTCCTGCTGGAAACGATGGGCCGCGTGCGCGACGCGCTGCCCGAGCTGCGGCTGGTCATCCGCCTGAGCGCCAGCGAATTCGCCGAAGGCGGCTACGGACAGGACGAGATCATCGCGCTGGCGCGGGCCGTGCAGGGCGCCGGCGCGGACGCCATCGACCTGTCCGGCGGCAGCAACGAAAGCCCCCAGCTGTCCAAGTTCTGTATCCAGCCGCCGTCGTTTCCGCGCGGCTGCCTGGCCGATACGGCGCGGCCCATCAAGCAGGCCGTGGGGATACCGGTATTCGTGGCGGGCCGCATGGTGCAGCCGGAGGACGCGGAACAGGTCCTGGCCAGCGGCGCGGCGGACTTCGTTTCCATCGGCCGCGCGCTGTATGCGGACCCGCACTGGGCCGCCAAGGCCTTCGGCCAGGTCGATGCGCCCATCCGTGCCTGTATCGCCTGCAACGTCTGCTTCGAAAGGCTGACGCTGGAGAAAGACGTCGCCTGTGTGCAGAACCCCATGATGGGAACGGAGTTCGAGCGCCTGGAATACGCTGAGCCGCAACTGTTCGCGCCGCCGGCGGGGCCGCGTGCGCGCGTGCTGGTGCTGGGCGCGGGCGTGGCGGGCATCGAGGCGGCGCGGGTGTTGAAGGGCCGCGGCCACGAAGTGGAAATCTGGGAAAGCCGCGAGTATCCCGGCGGCCAGATGCCGCTGGCCACCGCGTCGCCGGACAAGCACGAGGTCGAACCGGTCTGGAGCTATCGGTGGCGGACGGTGCAGCGCATGGGGATCGCGGTAAGGCTGGGTGTCTCCGCCGACGAACAGGCCATCCGCGACCATGCGCCCGATTACATCGTCGTCGCCACGGGGTCGCGTCCGGCGCCGCCGCCCATGGACGTCGGCGGGCTGGCGCCCTCCGTGCAGGTCAGGCACGCCTGGGACGTGCTGGCGGACCTGGACGCCTTGCCCGCCGGCGCGCGCATCACGATCGTGGGAGGCGGCATGGTGGGCGCGGAAACCGCGGACGCGCTGCGGGTGCGGGGCGCGCGGGTCACCGTGCTGGAGATCCAGCCGGCCATCGCCAATGGAATGGCGCGCAACAACAAGTTCGAACTGGTGGAGCGGCTGGCCGCCGACGGCGTGGCGCTGTTGACGCGTTGCCGCGTCCTCAAGGCGCACGGCGTTTCCCTGGATATCCAGGTGGCGGACGAAGCGCCGCGCACCATACCCGCGGGCGACATGCTGGTGTTCGCCACTGGCCCGCGCCCGAATCTGGACGTGCTGCCGGCGGTTGAAGCCAGCGGCATTCCCTACGCGCGTATCGGCGATTGCAATGCGCCGGGCGATTTCCTGGCGGCGCTGCGCGATGCCTGGATGGTCGCCTTGAGCGTGGACGAGCGGAAAACACGAACCACAACCACAAGGGGGAGACAACGATGAAGAAGCTGATGAATATCGCGACGGCGCTGCCCGCCGCGCGGGCGGTAGTGGCGGCTGCCGTGCTGGCGATGTCGGCCGGCGCCTTGGGGGCATCGCCCGATGGCGCGCCTGGGAGCCCGGCGGGCAAGGCGGACGGCGCGGCGAATTTCCCCGATCGGCCCGTCAAGCTGATCGTGCCCTTTCCCCCGGGGGGCGGCACCGACATCCTGGCGCGGCCGCTGGCGCAGAAGCTGGGCGAGAAGTGGAAGCAGCCGGTGATCATCGAAAACCGCGCCGGCGCGGGTGGCAATATCGGCACCGATGCCGCCGCGCGCGCGCCGGCCGATGGCTACACCATCGTGCTGGGCACGGTCGGCACGCACGCGATCAACCAGAGCCTGTATCGCAACCTGTCCTATGACGCCACGCGCGATTTCACCGCCATCACGATGGTGGCGAACACGCCGAATGTGCTGGTGCTGAATCCCGGCGTGCCCGCGCGCTCCGTGCAGGAGTTGATCGCCATGGCCAAGGCCAGGCCGGGCACGCTGAACTACGCGTCGCCGGGCAATGGCACGCCCCCGCATCTTGCGGCGGAGATCTTCAAGAACATGGCGGGGGTGTCCATCACCCACGTCCCATACAAGGGCAGCGGGCCGGCGATGACCGACCTGCTGGGCGGCCAGGTGCAGATGATGATCGCCAACGCGCCCGTGGTGCTGCCTTACATCAAGTCCGGCAAGCTGGTCGGCCTGGCCTCGACCAGCGCGACGCGCCCGGCCATGCTGCGCGACATTCCGACGCTGTCGGAAAGCGGGCTGAAGGGCTATGAGGCCGACACCTGGTATGGCCTGTTCGCGCCGGCGGGAACGCCGCCCGCGGTCGTCGCCAAGCTCAATGCCGACGTCGTGGCGGCGCTGAAATCGCCCGAGATCCAGGCGTTCTTTGCCGAGCAGGGCGCAGAGGTCATCGGCGACAGCTCCGCCGACGCCAACGCCAAGGTCCGCGCGGAGGTGGAAAAATGGCGCGGCGTCATCCAGTCCATCGGCCTGAAGATGGACTGAGGAAAGCGTCATGGGCCTGGAGACTACCGAAACCTTGGCGAGCCGGCTCGGCGGCTTCGTCGCGCGTACGCGCTACGACGAGCTGCCCACGCACGTGGCGGACGCGGTCAAGCTGCGCATGCTGGACCTGTTGGCCGCGTCCTGCGCGGGTGTGCTGGCCGGCAACCATGATGGACCGATGCGCCTGCTGGCGGACCCCGGCGTGTGCGCGATCTGGGGTACGCCCCAGCGGCGTTCGCTGCGCGACGCGGTGATCGTCAACAGCGCGGTGTCGCATTCGACATATTTCGAAGACGGCTCGCGCTATACCGGCGGGCACCCGTCGTCCGCCGTGATTCCCGCGGCGCTGACCCTGGCCGCCGCGCGCGGCGCCAGCGGCCGCGTGCTGGTGGCCGCCATCGCCAATGGCTACGAGGTATTCCTGCGGCTGGGGCGCGCGATCTATCCGGCCACGGTCCGGCGGGGCTTCCAGAGCACAGCGATCCTGGCCGCGCCCGCCACCGCCGCTGCGGTGGCGACCTTGCTGGCGCTGTCCGCGGAACAGGCGACGCACGCCGTCGCCATCGCCTGCAGCCATGGGGCGGGGCTGAAGGCGGCGCTCAAAAGCGCCGACAGCCAGCCGCTGCAGGTCGGCCGCAGCAGCGAAGGCGGCCTGCTGGCGGCGCTGTATGCCGCGCAGGGCGCGACCGGCGCTGCGGATATTTTCGAGACCGGCTTCCTGCCGGCCTTCGGCGCCGATATGGCAGCGGCCGCCGGGGCAGGCGGTCCAAGCGCCGCCGGCGCGGCTTCCGGTACGGCCGCGGCGACGGCGGCAGCGCAGTCCGCCGCGATGGCCGCGCGCGGATTGGGTGAGCGCTGGAGCATCGACGAAACCTACCTGAAGGCCCACGGCGGCTGCCGTGGCAATCACGCACCTGTCGACGCGGCCGCCGCCGCCATGCACGGCGTCGATCCGTCGCGGGTCGCGCGCATCGACGTCAGGGTCGATACCGTCACGCGGGCGGCCGCGATCGAGCCCCCGAAGGACGCCGACCAGGCGCAGTTCTCCATCGCGTTCTCCATCGCCGTCATGCTGGTGACAGGCGACGCGACGCCTGTCCGCTACACCGGCGCGATGCTCGCCGATGAACGGGTGCGGCGCTTGATGGCCCGGACGACGGTCACCGCCGACCCGGCGCTGGACGCCGGCTATCCGGAGCGCCGTCCGGCGCTGGTCACCATTACCCTGGCGGACGGCCGCGAACTGCGCCATGCGCTGGATCAGGCCAGGGGCGAACCCGAAAACCCGATGTCCCGCGACGACATCGCGCGCAAATTCGAGACGATGGCCGCGCCCATCTTCGGTTCCGGCAGTGCTCGCATCCGCGACGCCGTGCTGTCCATCGACGCCGGTACGGCCCCCGTGACGCTGGCTGCCTTGCTGGCCGCCCCGCTGGCTGCTCCGCTCGGGTCGGATGCCGATCACTCCGTTTCTTCCACATGAACGCCGCACAGCCATGACCACCACGCGATCCGAAAGCCCCGCGAGCCTGCCCGACTACGAGGTCTACGCCATCCGCTACGCCACCCGCGATGGCCGGCGGCAGAACAACTTCGTCGGCGGCGATCCGCACGACGCGCCCATGCCCATGGACTATTACGTGTGGCTGGTGCGCGGCGACGGCCGCGAGTTCGTCGTCGACACCGGTTTCGGCGCCGAAGTCGCGGCCAAACGCGGGCGCCAGCTGCTGCGTACGCCGGCCGAAGGCCTGGCGATGCTGGGCGTGGATGCGACTCAGGTGCGCGACGTCGTCATCACGCACCTGCATTACGACCACGTCGGCACCTTCGATACGTTCGCGTCGGCGCGCTTCCATCTGCAGGATGCGGAGATGGCCTACGCCACCGGCCGCCACATGCGCCACCGCCAGTTCAATCACGGCTATGAAGTCGACGAGGTCACCGGCATGGTGCGCATGGTCTACAAGGACCGCGTGGTCTTCCACGCCGGCGATGCGGAACTGGCGCCCGGACTGAGCGTGCATCACATCGGCGGCCATACCCACGGACTGCAATGCGTGCGCGTGCACACGCGGCGCGGCTGGGTAGTGCTGGCTTCCGACACCAGCCACTACTACGAGCATTTCGAAAAGCGCCGGGTATTCACGACGGTCTTCCACGTCGGCCAGGCCGTCGAAGGCTACGACACGCTGGAGCGCCTGGCCGACTCGCGGGCGCACATCGTACCCGGCCACGATCCGCTGGTGATGCGGCGCTATCCCGCGGTATCGCCCGAGCTGGACGGCATCGCCGTGCGGCTGGACGCGGCGCCATCCGAATAGTCGCGTACGCACGGCGCCCGCTGCGCGCGAAACAACAAAGAACCATCGAGGAGACAACAATGACACCGATAAAGACACTGGCGGCCCTTGCCGTGCTGGCCGGCGCCATGGCGCCCGGCGCCCATGCCGATACCTATCCGTCGCGGCCGATACGCACGCTGGTGGCCTTTCCCGCCGGCGGCAGCGCCGATATCGTCGCTCGCCTGGTCACGCAGAAGGTCGGCGAGATGTCGGGCTTCAGTTTCGTCGTCGAGAACCGTCCCGGCGCGGGCGGCAACCTGGCCTTCGATGCGACCGCGTCCGCCGCGCCGGACGGTTATACGCTGCTGTTCAGCACGCCCGGCATCGCCATCAACCCCAGCCTGTACCGCAAGGTGGAATACAAGCTGAGCGATTTCAAGCCGATCATGCTGGTAGGCGAAGCGCCGCTGGTCCTGATGACGCGGCCCGACCTGCCCATCCACGACATCAACGACCTGGCCGCGGCGGGCAAGGGGAAGCCCGACGCCGTGCGCTTCGCCAGTTCCGGCAACGGCAGTTCGTCGCACCTGGCGATGGAAGTACTGAAATCCATGGCCGGCCTGCAATACCTGCACGTGCCCTACAAGGGCGGCGGCGCCGCCATGGCCGATATGCTGGGCAAGCGCGTCGACGTGACCATGCTGCCGATATCGGAAAGCATGCCGTACATCCGCGACAACCGCCTGCGCGCGCTGGGGCAGACCGGCGCCAAACGGTCGCCCATCGCGCCCGACATCCCGACGTTCGCGGAAGAGGGCGTCAAGGGTTATTCCGTGACGACCTGGTACATGCTGCTGGGTCCGGCCAAGCTGCCGGACGCCGTCGTCGACACGCTGGCGCGGAAATTCGACGAGGCCCTTAAGTCTCCGGACCTGCAGCAGAAGCTGCGCAATGCCGGCGTCAGCATCATCAACGAAGGCCCCGCGCAGACCAAGGTCTTCCTGGACCAGCAGGCAGCCAGCTGGTCCAAGGCCATCGCGGCGTCGGGCACACGCATCGATTAACAAGCAGGAGTACGCATCCATGAGCAGTTCGAAACCGCCCTTGCTGGCGAACGCGACACGGGACCTGGCGGCATTTGCCGCTTCTGTCCGCTACGAGGACCTGCCGGACGACGTGATCCAGCGCATCAAGACCAGCGCCTTGGACAGCATCGCCTGCTGCCTGTATGGCGCCACCTTGCCGTGGACGCGTAAAGTCGCCGACATGGTTCGGGAAGAGGGCGCCGCGCCGGCGGCGTCGGTGATGGGCACGGGACAGCGCAGTTCGGTGGCCAATGCCGTGCTGGTCAACGCCACCGCCGGGCATGCTTTCGAGCTGGACGATATCCACAAGGAATCGATTCTGCATCCCGGCTCCATCGCGCTGCCGATCGCCATCGCCTACGCGGAACGCGACGGCGGCTGGACGGGCCGCGACCTGATCACCGCCATGGCCACCGGCTATGAGATCGGCATCCGCGTCGGCAATGCGGCGACCATGGGCCTGTTCTTCCGCGGCTTCCATCCCCAGGGATCGTCCGGCGTCTTCGTCGGCGCCGCCTGCGCGGGCAAGAGCCTGGGGCTGGACGCCACGCGCATGCAGCATGCCCTGGGCATCGTCGGCTCGCAGGCCGGCGGCCTGATGGCGGCGCAGGAAGGCGCGATGGTCAAGCGCTTCCATGCCGGCCGGGCGGCGCAGAGCGGCGTGTACTCGGCGCAACTCGCGGCGCGCGACTTCACCGGGATTACCGACGCGCTGGAAGCCAGCTATGGCGGCTACCTGGTGGCCTATTCGGATTCGCCCAATGCCGCGCGCCTGACGGACGGCCTGGGCAGCGTATGGGAGACCGCCAAGGTGGGCTACAAGCCGCACGCCAGCGTCACCAGCATCCATTCCGCCCTGGATGGCCTGGCGCGGATCATGCAGGAACATCGTCTGTCTCCCGACGACATCGAGGCGCTGGACGTGGGCGTCAGCGAAATGACTTTCGTGCACTGCGCCTGGGACTACAAGGCGCAGGGCGTGACGGCGGCGCAGATGAACCTGTACTACGGCCTGGCGGCCATCGCCCATGACGGCATGGCTTTCGTCAACCAGTATCGCCAGGACAGGCTAGCGGATCCGCGGCTGCTGGACTTCATCAAGCGCATTCATGCGCGATCGGATGAAGCGATCAACGCCATGGGGCCGGCATTCCGCCACGCCGCCAATGTCAGCGTGCGCACCCGGGACGGCCGCACGCTGACCCAGCAGGTGCTCAATCGCCGCGGCAGCCCGGAAAACCCGCTGCAGCCGCAGGACGTGGAATTCAAATTCCGCAACGTGGTCGAGTCCTGCCTTGCCCCCGCGGACGTCGACGCGGTCGTGCGCATGTGCGACACGCTGGACACCATGGAAGACCTGAGCCCATTGATCGCCATGCTGGCCAAGCCCGGCACGTCGGCCGCGTGACGCCAGGACGCATGCATTCCTTCCCATACCCATCGTTCAACAACAGAGATCCAGGACCATCATGCCCCAGACGCTTTCCGAACAACTCGCCGACCACTTCACCGCCTTGGCCGGGAAAGAGCTCCCCGACGCCAAGCGCAAGGCCGTCAAGCGGCTGCTGCTGGACTACCTGGGCGTGGCGGTGGCGGGCAGCCAGACCGGCAGCGGGGAAGTCGCCCGCCGTTTCGCGCAGTCCAGCGGCGGCCACGAAGAAGCCACGCTGATCGGCGAAGGCACGCGCGTGCCGGCCATGCAGGCGGCGCTTGCCAATGCCATTTCATCGCACAGCGTGGAGCTCGACGATATCGACGTGCTCGCGCTCTTTCACTTCAGCCCGCCGGTGTATTCCGCCGCGCTGGCCACGGCCGAGCGGCAGAAGGCCGATGGGAAATCGCTGCTGGCGGCCCTGGCCGCCGGCTGCGAAATGATGGAACGGGTCAGCAAGGCGGCCAACAACTCGCTGCGCAACCGCGGTTATCACACCACGCCCACCTGCGGCATTTTCGGCGCCACGGTGGCGTCGGCCTGCCTGCTGGGATTGTCGGCCGAGCAGATGGTATCGGCCCTGGGCCTGGCCGGCGCGCAGTCCGGCGGCCTGATGGAAATGTACGGCCCGTCCATGCAGAAGCGCTTCAATCCCGGCCCCGCGTCGCGCAGCGGCGTGACGTCGTCGTTGATGGCGCAGCTGGGCTTCACCGGGGCGGCCACGATCTTCGAAGGCGAGCGCGGCTTCCTGAAGGCCTTCACGGACAGCAACGATCCCGCGCAGCTGGTCCAGGATCTGGACCAACCCTATCAGCTCGACATCGAATTCAAGCCGTATTCCTGCGCGCGGCCCATCCACAACGCCATCGATTGCGCGCTGGAGATCCGACGCAAGCACCAGCCCGATCTGCAGCGCATCAAGCGCATCCGCATGGCCCGCCATCCGGACTGGGCGCTGTACCACCAGAACGCCCATCCCACGACTTATCACGAAGCCCAGGTCAGCCTGCCTTACTCGGTGGCCGTGGCCCTGACCGACGGCCAGGCCCTGTTTCCGCAGTACAACAACGCGCGCCTGAAGGAACCCATGCTGAAGAAGCTGTCGGAGATGGTGGAGATCACGGTGGACGAGAGCCTGCCGCGCGGCGTGTCATGCCTGATGACGATGGAAATGGATGACGGCGCGAGCTACCGTTCGCAAGTGGATTATCCCAAGGGATCGATCCAGAACCCGATGTCCGACGACGAACTGCGCGCCAAGTTCGACAGCCTGGCCTCGCCCGTGCTGGGCGCCGAACGCGCGGCGCGGGTGGCCGAGCAGGTGGCCAACATCGAGGCCTGCGCCGACGTGGGCGCCTTGATGCGCCTGCTGGCGCCGGCGCGCTGACGCGCGGGTGCGGGAATACAAAAACAAGCCGCGCGGCGCGGCGCCGGCCCGCGGCACGCGATCCGGCCCGCCCGCGCAGCCAACCAAAGGAGACCGATATGCCGCAATCCCTGAAGCCCCTGGCCGGCCTGTTCGCCACGGCAGCCCTGGCGCTGGCCGCCGTGCCCGCGCTCGCGCAGGATAAGTACCCGTCGCGGCCCATCCACCTGGTCGTCGGCTTTCCGCCCGGCGGCTCCAACGATATCGTGGCCCGCATCCTGGCGCCCAAGCTCAGCGAGTTCATCGGCGCCAGCGTGGTGGTCGAAAACCGCCCCGGCGCCAACGCCATCATCGGCACCGATTACGTCGCGCGCGCGGCGCCGGACGGCTACACCATCACCCTGGGCAGCGCCAGCCCGCTGGCCATCAGCCCGCATACCTACAGCAATATGCCCTTCGATCCGCTGAAGGATCTGGTGGGCATCACCACGGTCGCGCAGACGCCCGAGCTGATCGCCGTCAATCCCAAGGTGCCCGCGAAGACCCTGCAGGAGCTGGTGGCCTTGTCCAAGACGCGCGACGTGACGTTCTCGTCCTCGGGCAATGGCGGACTGCCGCACCTGGCGATCGAACTGCTGAAGATCGCATCCAAGGGCCGTATCGTGCACGTACCGTACAAGGGCGCCGGCCCGGCCATCACCGATGCCGTGGGCGGCCATGTCGACGGCATCATCGTCGATCTGCCGGCCCTGTACACCATGGTGAACGAAGGCAAGCTGCGCGCCATCGCCGTCACCAACACCCATCGCGCCGACGTCATGAAAGACGTTCCCACGTCGGCGGAAGGGGGACTGCCCAGCGTGCTGGCCTTCAACTGGTTCGCCGTCATGGCGCCGGCCAAGACCCCCAAGCCCATCGTCGACAAGCTGTACCACGCGCTCGTGCAGACGGTGCAGTCGCCCGACGTCAAGGCCAGCCTGGAAAAGCTGGGTATCGAGCCCTACACGCAATCGTCGCCCGAGGCATTCGCCAAGTTCATGCAGACGGAACTGGTGCGGTGGGGTGACGTGGCGCGGGCATCCGGCGCCAGGGCCGACTGACGGCATCCAGGGAGGCAACCGTGAACGATCTCAAATCTTGGAAAGCACTGGCGGGCGAACACCGTGGCATCACGATGGCGCTGGCGGAATTCATCGCCGGACTGACGCCTGCCGCGGTGCCGGCGGCGACACGCGAGGTCCTGGAAAAGGCGCTGGTCGACGGCCTGGGCTGCGCCCTGTATGGCCTTGCCACACCCTGGGGCCGCATCATGCGGGAATACGCGCTCGATCGCCAGGGGCCGGCGGAAGCGGCGTTGTGGGGCGGCCAGGCGCGCGTGAGCGTGGGCAACAGTGCGCTGGCGGCGGGCACCGCCATACACAGCTTCGACTTCGATGACCATAGCCGCGCCAAGATCCATCCCGGCGCCGTCGTACTGCCCGTGGTGCTGGCGCTGGGCGAGCGCGAAGGCGTGGACGGCGCCACGCTGATGACCGCCATGGCAGCCGGCTACGAAACCATGAACCGCGTCAGCCAGGCCGCCAATCCCGGGCGCACCCGCATGCGCGGCTGGCACCTGACCGGCACCACGGGCACCTTCGCCGCCGCCGCGGCGGCCAGCGTCATCCTGGGCCTGGACGCCTCCACCACGGCCAGCGCGCTGGGCCTGGCGGGCACGCAATCGGCCGGCCTGTGGGCCTTCACCGCCGATGGGGGCATGAGCAAGCGCATGCATCCCGGACGGTCGGCGGAAGCCGGCGTCACCGCCGCGCTCCTGGCCGCGCGTGGTTTTGCCGGGCCGCGCTACATCCTGGAGGCCGAGGACGGCAGTTTCCTGTTCGTAATGTCCGACAGCCCGCGGCCCGGCATGATCACGCAGGGCCTGGGCACGACCTGGCATACGGACGTCACCTGCTTCAAGCCGCATTCCTGCTGCGGCAGCAACCACGCCTGCGTGGACGCGGCCCTGGCACTGATGCGCGAACATCGCATCGACCTGGAGGATATCGAGCGTATCGTGGCCGGTATCCCGTCGGTGGTGAACACGCAGACCGGTTTCGAGTATCGCGCAGATTCGGTGCTCAATGCGCAGATGAGCCTGCGCTACAACATCGCCGTCGCGCTGATGGACGGACAGGCCTATCTGGAGCAGTTCACGCCCGCGCGCATCGTCGAGCCGCGCGTCGTCGCCCTGTCCCAACGCGTCGACATCGAGATCGACCCGGAGATCGATCGCGCCTATCCCGAGATCTACGGCGGCCGCGTCACCCTGCATCTGCGCGATGGGCGCGCCCTGACGCAGCGCGTGGATTATTCGCTCGGCATGCCCGAGAACCCCATGCCGCGCGCGGAGATCGAACGCAAGTACATGTCGTTGGGCACGGCGTCGGTAGGGGAAGAGACTGCGGGGCGGATACTGCGCCTGGCGAACGGCCTGTTCGACGGCCCGGGCGCCGCCGCGCTGGGCCGGGCGTTGGAGCAGGCCGTGCCGATGACGCAGGATACCCCGGCTGGCTAGCGGCCGCGGGTGGCCATGGCCGCGGGCGGCATGCCGCCCGCGTGCCCACGGCGCGTCGCGCCCTGTCCGTCGATCCGCGGTTTCAGCAGCCGCAGGCCATTGGCCACCACCAGCAGGCTGGTGCCGACGTCGGCGAACACCGCCATCCACAGCGTGGCCAGGCCCGACAGCGCCAGGACCAGGAACACCGCCTTGATGCCCAGGGCCAGCACGATGTTCTGCACCAGCACGCGATGCGTGGCGCGCGACAAGGCGACGAACTCGGCGATCTTGCGCGGATCGTCATCCATCAAGGCCACGTCCGCGGTTTCGATGGCCGTGCCGGTGCCCGCCGCGCCCATGGCGAAGCCGATATCCGCCCGCGCCAGGGCAGGCGCGTCGTTGATGCCGTCGCCCACCATGCCGACCAGGCCATCGCGCATATGGCTTTCCAGCGCGGCCAGCTTGTCCTCGGGCAACTGATCGCCGCGGGCGTCGCTGATGCCCAGCTCGCCGGCGATGGCGCGCACGGCCGCCGCGTTGTCGCCGCTCAACATCAAGGTACGCACGCCCTGCGCATGCAGCTGGTCGATGGCCGCGCGGCTTTCGCCACGGACCGTATCGGCAACGGCCGCCACCGCGATGGCGCCGCCGGCGTCGCACAGCACGACGGCGGTCTTGCCCTGGGCTTCCAGGGCATCCAGCGCCGCCGTCACCGCCGGCGTGTCCCATCCCTGTTCCCGCATCAAGCGGCGATTGCCCAGGTGATACAGCGTGCCGTCGATGCTGCCGCGCACGCCACGGCCGGGCAGGGCGGTGAAGTCTTCCACCTGCCGCAGCGCGCCGCCGCCATGACCCGCCGCGATGGCCCGCGAAACGGGATGGTCCGAGCGCGCGGCCAGGCTGGCGGCCAGGCCCGCGTCCACGTCCTTGCCATCGATGCCGCGCAGCTCGGTCAGCACGGGCTTGCCATGCGTCAGCGTGCCCGTCTTGTCGAAGGCCACCCAGCGCAGCTTGCGGCCGTTTTCCAGATAGACGCCGCCCTTGACCAGGATGCCGCGCCGCGACGCCGCGGTCAGCCCGCTGACGATGCTGACCGGCGTGGAGATGACCAGGGCGCAGGGGCAGGCGATGATCAGCAGGGCCAGGGCGCGATACACGGCTTCGGCCCAGGGCTGTGCCCACAACAGCGGCGGCACGCAGGCCGCGAGGATGGCGATGATGACGACGGTGGGGGTATAGATGCGGGAGAACCGGTCGATGAACCGCTGCATCGGCGCGCGCGACGCCGCGGCCTGTTCCACCGCGTGGATGATGCGCGCCAGGGTGGTGTCCTGGGCCGCCGCGGTCACGCGGTATTCGAAAGAGCCTTCGGCATTGACGGTGGCGGCGTAGACCTGGTCGCCCGCCGTCTTGTCGGCCGGCATGCTTTCGCCCGTGATGGCCGATTGGTCGACTGAGGACCGTCCGTTCACGACCACACCATCCGCGGCGATGCGTTCGCCGGGACGCACGCGCACGACGTCGCCCGCGATGAGTTCGGCGGCGGGGACTTCGCTCCATGTGCCATCGGCCTGCCGCCGCGTGGCGTTGGGCGGCGTCAGGTCGAGCAGGCCGCGCACCGCGTTGCGCGCGCGGTCCAGCGAACGCGCTTCGATCTGTTCCGCGACGTTGAACAGGAACATCACCATGGCGGCTTCGGGCCATTGGCCGATCACCGCAGCGCCGGTGACGGCGATGCTCATCAGCGCATTGATGTTCAGGTTGCCGTTGCGCACCGCGATCCAGCCCTTGCGGTAGGTGTTCAGGCCGCAGGCCAGGACGGAGGCGATCGCCAGCGCCGCCGAGGCCATCGCCGGCAAGCCGGCGAAGTGCGCGATCTCGGCCAGCGCGGCCAGGACGCCAGCCAGCGCCAGCAGCTTCCAGCGCGGCTTTTCGGCGGGAGGCGCCGACACGGGCGCCTGGCCGGCCAGGACTTCCGGCGTCATGCCGACGGCGCGCACGCCGGCCAATACCTGTTCCTGGCCGCCTTCGTCGTGGACCACGGACAGTACGCGGCGCATCAGGTCGAAGTGCAGGTCGCCCACGCCGGGCAGGGTGCCGAGCTTCTTGCGCAACAGCGCTTCTTCGGTCGGGCAATCCATCTGGCCGATGCGCATGCGGGTGAGCGTCATGCCGGCGGGAACGTCCAGGGCCGACGCGGCCCCAGCCGCCTGCGCCGGGGCGCCCTGGCAGCAGTCCGCACCGTGCGCATGCGCGTGTTCGTGATCATGGCCGTGGTCGTGGTCATGCCCGTTCCCATGGCCATGACCGTGCCCGTGGCTATGATCGTGCCCGTGAGCGTGGCCATGCGCATGCCCTTCCGAATGCTCGTGTGCATGATCGTGGCAGCAGCCGTCCCCGTGCCGATGCGCCGACGGCTGAATCGCGATGATTTTCTTGTCCATGGGGCGTATTGCACACCCTGGGGTTACTATAGGGTCAAGCCCACCCCAGGAGCATCTCCATGAAAATCGGAGAATTGGCCAAAGCCGCCGGTACGACGGTGGAAACCGTCCGCTACTACGAAAAGGAAGGCCTGCTGCCCGCCCCGGACCGCGGCGCCAACAACTACCGCAGCTACGGGCCCGTGCACGCCGAACGCCTGCGGCTCATCCGCAACTGCCGGGCACTGGACATGACGCAGGACGAGATCCGCGCCATCCTGACGCTCGCGGACAGCCAGGCGGCCGATTGCGGCCCCATCAATGAGATCTTCCAGGACCACATCCGCCACGTCGACGAACGCATCGCCGAACTTACGCACCTGAAAGCGCAACTGTCCGCGCTCGGCCAGCGCTGCATGTCGGCGCAGCCCCACGCCGAGGACTGTGGGATCCTCCACGGCCTGGCGGAAATGCAGGTCGAGGAGCGCCCCGAACGCCATACCCACCTAGGCTGACCTCTTACCGACACCATGACTTCGACACTGAATTCGGCACCCATACACGCGCTGCATACGCGGCGTTCGATGAAATTCCTGCGCGCCCCGGCCCCGCGGCCGGAAGAACTGGAACAGATGCTGCAGGCCGCCATGGCCGCGCCCGACCACGGCGCGCTGCGGCCCTGGCGATTCAAGATCATCCGCGGCGAGGCCATCGGCCGCCTGGCCGACCTGGCCCTGGACGAGGTCAAGCGCAGCGGCGACAAGCGCATGACCCCGGAAAAGGAAAAGTCCGTCCGCGAATGGCTGGCGGGCGTGCCGGTGCTGATCGCGCTGGCGCAGAAGATCAATCACGACAACCGCAAAGTACCGGAGCAGGAGCAGCTGCTGGCCACCGGCGCGTCGGTCATGAACATCCTGAACGCCGCGCATATGCTGGGCTACGGCGCGTTCTGGAGCACCGGACTGGGCACCTACCTGGAACCGGTGCAGGACGCCCTGGGTTTCGACGCGCTGGACTACCGGTTCCTGGGCTTCCTGGCCATCGGCACGCCGGCCTGCGCCGTGCCGCCCGCCAACCGGCCGGACTTCCATGAGTTCGTGTCGGAGTGGACGGGTCCGGCCGCCTAGTCCCGGGCGCCTGACCGGTGGCGTCTGGCCGGGGGCGCCTGGCCGGGGGCGCCTAGCCGGGGGCGCCTAGCCTTTCGCCAGCTCTTCCATGATGGGACATTCCGGCCGATCGTCGCCATGGCAATGGTCGGCCAGATGATGCAGGGTGTCGGCCATCTGCTGCAGCGCCTGCGCCTTGCTCTCCAGTTCCGCGACGTGCCGCATGGCGATGCGCTTGACGTCGGCGCTGGCGCGGCCGCGGTCGCGCCACAATGCCAGCAGGTCGCGCATCTGCTCCACTGAAAAACCCAGGTCGCGCGCCCGGCGCAGGAAGCGCAGGGTGTGCACGTCGTTGTCGCTGTAGATGCGATAGCCCGCGTCGGTGCGTTCCGGCGACCGCGTCAGCCCTATGCTTTCGTAGTAGCGGATCATCTTGGCCGTAATGCCGGATGCCGCCGCAGCCTGGCCGATATTCATGATGCACCGCCTCCCGCGATAAGTGTGGATGTACCGTGGCCGGATCGATCGGCGGCGGCCGGCGTCGCCGGCACCGGCGCCCGGAACGTCCGCAGCCGCAAGGCGTTGCCGACCACGAAAAGACTGGAAAGGGCCATCGCCGCGGCCGCGAAAACGGGCGACAGCGACGGGCCGTGCAGCAGCGCCAGGGCGCCCGCCGCCAGCGGTATCAAGGCTACGTTGTACACGAAGGCCCAGAACAGGTTCTGGCGGATATTGGCCAGGGTCGCCCGGCTGATGGCGATGGCGCGCGGCACGCCCGCGGGGTCGCCGGCCATCAGCACGACCGAGGCCGCGTCGATGGCGACGTCGGTCCCCGTTCCGATGGCGATGCCCACGTCCGCCGCGGCCAGCGCCGGCGCATCGTTGATCCCATCGCCGACGAAAGCCAGCAGCGGGCGTCCCGCGGCGCCGGCCGCATCGCCTTGCCGCAGGTCACGGACCGCCTGTACCTTGCCTTCGGGCAATACCTCCGCGTGCACCTCGTCGATGCCCAGGACCCGCGCGACCGCCTGCGCGGTGTGGCGGTTGTCGCCGGTGATCATCACCGTACGTATGCCCGCCGCGCGCAGGGCCGCGATGGAAGCGGCCGATGTCGGGCGCACGGGATCTTCCACCGCCATGACCGCGGCGGCTACGCCGTCGATGGCCACGTAGATGGCCGTCTTGCCGGCGCGGGCCCAGTTCTCCGCCCGATCCCGCAGGCCGGCCACGTCCACCCCATGTTCGCCCATCAGCCGCTCCGCGCCGACCAGCAATTGCCGTCCTTGCACCTCGCCTTGCACGCCGGCGCCCGAAATCGCCTGGAAGCCGCTGACGGACGTGGCCGGCAGGCCTTCCGCGCGCGCCGCCGCCACGATGGCCGAGGCGATCGGATGTTCCGATGCGGCCTGCACCGACGCCGTCCAGGCCAGGACGTCGTCGCGCCGGAAGCCGGCGGCCAGCGCCATGTCGGTCATGGCGGGCTTGCCTTGCGTCAACGTGCCGGTCTTGTCGAAGGCCACGGTGCCGACGTCCCGCAGGCTTTGCAGCGCATCGCCCTGGCGGAACAGCACGCCCAAGTCGGCGGCGCGGCCGGTGCCCACCATGATGGACATCGGCGTGGCCAGCCCCATCGCGCAGGGGCAGGCCACGATCAGCACGGCCACCGCATGCACCAGCGCCTGGGGCAGGGCGGGCGACGGTCCCCACGCCAGCCACGCGAAGAAGGTCACGGCCGCGATCGCCATGATGGCCGGCACGAAACGATAGGTGATACGGTCCACCAGGCTCTGTATGGGCAGCTTCGCGCCTTGTGCGTCCTGCACCATGCGGGCGATACGCGCCAACGCCGTGTCGGCGCCGGTGTGCGTGACCTGCACGGTCAACGTGCCCTGAGTATTGAGCGTGCCGCCCGTCACCGCGTCGCCGGCCGTCTTTTCCACCGGTACGGGCTCGCCGGTGATCATGGACTCGTCCACGAAGGAGGCGCCGTCGCGTACCACGCCGTCGACCGGGATTTTCTCGCCGGGGCGGATACGCACCACGTCGCCGGACCGCACGTCTTCGATGGGCAGGTCCACGGTGTCGTCGCCGCGCAGCACCCGGGCGCGCCGCGGCTGCAGCGATGCCAGCCGCGCGATCGCGGCGCCCGTGCGGCCCTTGGCGCGTGCTTCCAGCAGGCGGCCCAGCAGGATCAGCGTCACGATGACGGCGGCCGCCTCGAAATAGACATGGCGGGCCTCCGGCGGCAGCCAGTCCGGCATGAACGTCGCGACCGTCGAATAGAGCCACGCGCTGCCCGCGCCCACGGCCACCAGGGAGTTCATGTCCGGTCCGCCACGCGCCAGGGCCGCGCCGCCTTTCAGGAAGAAGTCCCGGCCGGGGCCCGCCAGCACCAGGCTGGTCAGCAGCCATTGCAGCAGCCACAGGCGCTCGAGTCCCACATACGCATCCAGGGCGTGATGCAGGGCAGGCACCAGATGGCCACCCATTTCAAGCAGGAAAACCGGCAGGCTCAAGGCCAGCGCGACGGCGAAGCGGCGGCCCAGGCGGCGCGCCTCCTGTTCGCGCGCGGCCGCCTGGCGCGCCGTCTCGTCGTTTTCCGGCACGAGGGGGCGGGCGCCATAACCGGCCTTGGCGACGGCGGCCACCAGGGCGTCCGCCGTGGCCGCGCCCGCCTGGTCCCATGCCACCCGGGCGCGTTCGGTCGCCAGGTTCACGCTGGCGCTGCGCACGCCGGGTACGGCGGCCAGGGCGTTTTCCACGCGCTTGACGCAGGACGCGCAGCTCATTCCTTCTATGGCGAGCTCGATGGAGGCGGTTTGCGGTTCGGTTTTCATGTTCGCTGCGGCGCTGAGAGGTATGACCCACAGTGTGATCCTTCCCATCATGGTAAGGTCAAGCGGGCTCCGGTCAAGTGCGCCAGATCAAGGATTGACCTTGCCATGATGGGAAGGTGTACTGTTCCAGGCATCGGGCGGCATGCCGTTCGCCCAGCGCTACAAGGAGTCATCATGGCCATGCAATATCAGGTCCCCGACATGTCGTGCCAACACTGCGTCCAGACCATTACCCGCGCCGTCACCCAGGCCGTGCCGGGAACATCGGTTCAGGCGGACCTGTCGAACCACCGCGTGACCGTCACCGGCACGGAAGACCAGTCGCGGGTGGAAGGCGCCATCCGCGAGGCCGGGTACACCGCCGTCCCTGCTTGAAATGGGGCGCGCTGGCAACGCAGCATGGGACAGCGAGCGGGCCCTCATTGATGAAGACTATCGATTAATAAGAATAATTAAATTTGATGTATTGATAGCTGTTATTTATTATTCGTCCATGGCGTTTCGCCTTTGAACCGAACAGGAGATCTACCCATGCTGCAAGCCCGCGAAGGACAACGCGTCCCGAACGTGACTTTCCCCGTCCGCGAAGACAACGCCTGGAAGCAGGTCACCACGGACGACATCTTCAAGAACAAGACGGTAGTGGTTTTCTCCCTGCCTGGCGCCTTCACGCCCACCTGCTCGTCCACGCACCTGCCGCGCTACAACGAACTGGCGCCGGCCTTCCGCGCGAACGGCGTGGACAGCATCGTCTGCGTCTCGGTCAACGATACCTTCGTGATGAACGAATGGGCCAAGGACCAGGAATCGGCCAACGTAACGCTGCTGCCCGACGGCAACGGCGATTTCACCGAAGGCATGGGCATGCTGGTCGACAAGCGCAACCTGGGCTTCGGCAAGCGCAGCTGGCGCTATTCGATGCTGGTGCGCGATGGCGTGGTCGAAAAGATGTTCATCGAACCGGAAAAGGACGGCGACCCGTTCGAGGTCTCCGACGCCGACACCATGCTGAACTACATCGCCCCGGCCGCGCGCAGGCCTGACCAGGTGGTGGTGTTCTCCAAGCCGGGCTGCCCGTTCTGCATCGAAGCCAAGTCCCTGCTGGAAAGCAAAGGCTACGACACGATCGACATCCCGCTGGAAAACAAGGTGCGCGGCCGCGTGATCGGCGCCGTTTCCGGCAAGGCCACCGCGCCGCAGGTGTTCATCAACGGTTCGCTGATCGGCGGCCTGGATGAACTGAAGGCGCACTTCGCCTGAGCCGCGCCGACGCGTGCATGACCTCGCCATACCTATCCGAGCATCATAAGGATTACACATGAAAACCCTGCAAACCGATGTGGCCGTGATCGGCGCCGGCACGGCCGGCCTGGGCGCCTATCGCGCGGCGGTCGCCGCGGGCAAGCGCGCGCTGATCATCGAAGGCGGGCAGTACGGAACGACTTGCGCCCGCGTGGGCTGCATGCCGTCCAAGCTGCTCATCGCCGCCGCCGAGGCCGCGCATGCCGCCGGACACGGCGCGCCCTTCGGCGTCCACATCGACGGCAAGGTGCGTGTGGATGGCCGCGAGGTCATGGATCGCGTCAAGCGCGAGCGCGACCGTTTCGTCGGGTTCGTCGTGGAAGGCGTGGAAAGCATCCCCGCACAGGACAAGCTGCGCGGCTTTGCGCGCTTCGTGTCCGACACGGTGCTGCGCGTGGACGACCATACCGAAGTCCATGCGCGCACCGTGGTGATCGCCACCGGCTCCACGCCGGCGGTGCCGCCGCCGTTCCAGGCGCTGGGCGACCGCCTGGTGGTCAATGACGACGTGTTCTATTGGGACGACCTGCCTGCCAGCGTGGCCGTGTTCGGCCCCGGCGTGATCGGCCTGGAGCTGGGCCAGTCGCTGGCGCGGCTGGGCGTGCGCGTCAGGGTGTTCGGTGTCAGCGGCAGCCTGGGCGGCATCACCGATCCCGCCGTGCGGCAAAGCGCCAAGAAGGCCTTCCAGGAAGAGTTCTACCTGGATCCCGATGCACGCGTGCTGGAAACCACGCGAGACGGCGACCGCGTACGCGTGCGCTACGTCGCGCTGGACAACACCGAACGGGTGGAGCATTTCGACTATGCGCTGGTGGCGACCGGCCGCCGCGCGCACCTGGGCGGCCTGGCGCTGCAGAACACCAGCCTGAAGCTGAATCCGTCCGGCGTGCCGGAGTACGACCGCTACACCTTGCAGGCGGGCGATACGCCGATCTTCATCGCGGGTGACGCGAACGGCGATCTGCCCTTGCTGCACGAAGCGGCGGACGAAGGGCGCATCGCGGGCGAAAACGCGGCGCGTTTCCCCAACGTCAAGGCCGGCAGCCGCCGCGCGCCGATGGCCGTGGTGTTCTCCGATCCGCAGCTCGCCGTGGTGGGCACGCCGTACAACCGTCTGCCGGAAGGCACGTACGTGACGGGTGAAGTGGACTTCGGCAACCAGGGGCGTGCGCGCGTCATGCTGAAGAACAAGGGCCGCCTGCACGTTTATGCGGACCGCGTCACCGGTCGTTTCCTGGGCGCCGAAATGGCGGGACCCAGCGTCGAGCACCTGGCGCATCTGCTGGCCTGGTCCTTGCAGCAGGGAATGACGGTGGCCCGCATGCTGGAGATGCCTTTCTACCATCCGGTGGTGGAAGAGGGCCTGCGCACCGCCTTGCGCGACGCCGACGCGCAGGTGCGGGAACATGGCCTGAAGTTGGCCAACGCCGCGTAAGCAATGCGAATAGGCCCCGCCTGGACGGGGCCTTGTTCTATCGCGCGGCGCGCGCTTCCACCGCGCTGGACAGGGCCTGCAAGGCCGGCACCGCTCGGCCGGTATCGTCCAGCGCCGTCAACAGGGCCCTGGCTTGCCGCGCCGTCGGCGCCAGGCGGTCAAACGCTTTCGCGCATAGCACGCTGGCGGTGCTCGCGTCCGGCGCGTACGTATCCAGGCACGCCGCCAGGGCGGCGATCGCCGCCGGCAGTTCGGCTTCCCGGCGCCGGTTGCCGGCCAGCGTTTCCATGACCTTGCCGACGGCTCGCGTCGCATGCCTGATCGCAGGCTCCCGGCCCAGCACGGTTTCCATTGCCCGCAGATGCCGCAGCTGTTCGATCATGTCCACGGTCGGCGCGCCGGCGGGCTCCAGCAGCCACTGATAGCTGTCCACCACATGATTCAGGCTGACGCATTCCGCGGGCGATAGCGTGCGCACGCAGGCTTCCACCACATCGTCGTAGCGCGCCGGCGCCGACTGCAGGCGCGCGATGTCCTTGATCGCCGCTTCCAGCAGCTTCCATTGCGAGCGGGTCAGGGGCCGGGACGACGCCGCCTGCTGTTTCAACGATACGGCGACCTGACGATGTGCCCGTGCCAGGCGCGCGGATCGGGACGCCGATGCCGGCCACCACGTGCGTCCGGATATCGTGCGCGCGCGACGCCAGATATCCCGGGCGATCGTGCCGGCAAGCGGCTGCTGCACCGGCGGCATGTCGCGCAACGCGTCCAGCGTGCGTACCGCCGCGATCTCGGGAATGGGATCGCCGGCCGCCGCGCGTGGCGGGACGGCTCGCGCGCCCACGCCCACGCCCTGTGGCGGCGGCACCGCTTTCGACACGATGGCGGCCAGCCCGCGCAGCGCGGGCATCAGCCTCAACGCTTCGTTGCGGCGCTGGGCATGCCCACGGAACAGCGGGATCATGTCGCGCTCGCGTTCGTCCAGGGCGGCGCTGTCGGGGATGCGTTGCAGGACCGCTTGCAGGTCCTGGCGCGGCAGGTCCAGCCGCCGCACGGCGAGTTCGCAGAATGCCTGGGCTTCGTCCACACCGCCGGCGGATTGCATTTCGTATGTCAGGCTATCGAGCGCGTCGGCCAGGACACGCGGGCTCGCACCGTCGCGCAACGCCACCATGACGCCCTTGACGGCGGGCATGTAGTCATTGCGCAGCGCGAATTCTCGCGTCACGGCAGCCTTGATGGCTTGCAGCCGGCGCGCGTCGGCTTCGTCGATCCTCACGAAATCCGGAACCTGGGTCATGCGGAGCAGCCCGGGCAGATCGGCGGATCGCAGCGTGCGGACATAGGCCTGCGCGGCATCGGCGTAGGCTTGGAGCGCGTCCTGACCGCCGAACCGGTTCCTGGCCTGGGCCTTCATCGTGCGGGCGATGGCCTTCTGCGCGCGTTCCAGCGACGACGGACTGAGCGCCGCGCGCAGCGCGTGCCTGATGCGGCTGGCGATGGGATCGCGGTGCGCGGCCTGGGGCGCGGACGTCGCGGGTAAGGGCATATCGGCACGCACGGTGTCCGACGCCTGGTTGGCGGATGCCGATGCCGTGGCGGGATAGGGCATGACGTTGGCGTCGTCGCCGCGCAGCATGGCCGCCGTGGTGAACAGGTCCGTGAGCAGGCGCCGTTGGTCGTAGCGCAGTCCGTCGCTCATGTAGCCGCCGGGCAGGTTGTCCGCGCGGCTGGATTCCAGATAGGCATGGATGCCGCGGATGGGCGTGTCGTGCGCCGCGTCCCTGTCCATCGGCATGAAGGTGTCCATGAACTGCTGACGGACGGCGGGCGGCAACTGCCTGACCAACGCGACGTGGCGATCCTGGTCGGACGCGTCATGCGCGGCGGAAGACCGATACATGCCGTATAGATGCTCGATCGCGCCGTGCATGCCGCCGATGTCGTAGCGTTCGCTGGCCGTCAGCAAGCTGCCCATGACGCGACGGGGGTAGGCGTCATGGGCGATTTCCGCCATGACGTCGACGATGCGTCGGGCAATGCGGCGGACGCGCGGCTCGGCCTGCAGCGCGGGGTTGGCGTCCAGGGCGGCGTCCAACTGTTGCCGCGCGTCGTGATCCAGCTTGCGCAGCCGTCCCGCCCTGTCCAGGGCGGGGAGTTGCGCGATGGTCGCGTTGTCCGTATGGAAAGCCAGGGCGAGTTGCACGAAGGCCATGTCGATCTCGGTGGGCGCGGCGCCATGCGCCAGTCGCGTGGCGGCGCGGGCGATGGCCTGGCTCGCATCGCGCGGCCACGCCGGATCGTCGGCCAGCATGGCTGCGTGCACCTGGCGGCCCAGCGCGTACAGTTCGGCGGCGTCGGCGACGGCTTTCGCGTTCGCGTCCCGATGTGGCAGCGGGGCATCCGTCAATGAGCCGGCAACGTGCGCATCGGCGCAGTCCTCGATCAAGGCATCGACCGCGCCGCGTATGGCCGTGGTGCTGACGCGGAAGCGTGCCGCCGCCGGCAAGCCCGGGGAGGATGCCGTCGCGCCTGGCGCGGCGCTGGCTTGGCTTTGCAGCGTGGCGTCGATGCTGGCGCTATCGGCGAGGTCATTGGAGGCGGCGTTGGAGGCACCGTCAAAGACATCATCGGAGACGTCGTCGCTGCCGTGATCGCCACTGTGATAGCCACTGGACGTGGCGCTGTAGCCGCTGTCCTGGCTGGCGACGGAATGATTGCGCCTGGCTTGATAGGCGTCCGGGCCGGCGGCGCTGCCGTCGCTGGGCGAACATGGACGCATGAAGGCCGCGACGACGGACAGCTTGACGGCGCCGGGCCGCGCGGGCGCGTGCCGCAACAGGGCGCGGGCATTCGATGCCAGCGTCAGCCGTGGGCGCGGGCGCGGCGCGGACAGGAAGATGGATGCCGTGGATACGTAGCCGGGCGCCCGGCTGCGGGAAGCGCGTGTGTGCGATCCGGCTTCCGCCCTGAAAGCGGCCGGCGCGTGTTCGCTGTCAGCCGCCTCGGGCGGAATCGCGTAGCTTGCGGTCAGGGGAATATTGAAAATGGTGTTCTCAGGCATCGAAAGCTTCCAGGGGAATTGAGGGACGAGCGCGTCGCCGGCTGCGGATATGGACGCCGCTGTCACCAACGCGCATGCGTGCGATTCCCCGTCGGTTGATTCCTTTGTCGGCCAACAGAATTGAAGGGCGGTTTTGCGCCTGGCCGGGCTCGACGCCGGACGCCATGGAGCGGGTGGAGGGGCGCCGGGCCGCGATAGCGTGCGCCCAAAAGAAACACCCCCAAGGCGCACTTGCCTTGGGGGTGTCCGTTTCGCCGCCGGTCCGCCCGAGGGCGGACTTTTTTCGTGGCGAGACGGGGGGCGCCGGGCTACGCTCGGCGGCGGGTGAACATGCCCACCACGAACAGCACGATGATCGCGCCGACGACGGAAGCAATCCATCCGGCCGGCTCACCAGCGGCATACCAACCCAGCGTCCGTCCCAGGAAGCCCGCCACGACGGCGCCGACGATACCCAGGATGGTGGTCAGGATAATGCCCATGGATTGGTCGCCAGGCATGAGCGCACGCGCGATCAGGCCGACGATGAAACCCACGATGATCATGATAATGATGTCCATACGTGCTCCTTCCGTTGTGATACGCGTCTAAAGGGAAACCGCAACACGGGCATGATAGCGGCGGCCGCAGGGGGGATCCGTCGATGTCATGTAACAACAAATTGCCCTGTTGTTTTAACGCCGCGCGTCGTCGATCAGCTTCCGCAGCGCATCAACGATCTGGTCGCTGGAGCTGCTGTCCGATACCAGCAGCCTGGCTTCGCCGGTGCCGTCGAACACGTAAACACCGCGGCTGTGCGTGACGTTGTAGGTCTCCGGGTCCGCGCCGGGCTTGGGCTTGTCGATCTGGTAGGAGACGCGATAGCGGCGCGCCACGTCCGCGATCTGCCGTTCCGTGCCGGTCAGCCCGATGGCATTGTTGTTGAAGGCGTTCACATAAGCTTGCAATCCATCCGGCGTGTCGCGATGCGGATCGACGCTGACGAACAGGATGCGTACGGCGTCCGCGTCCTTGCCGAGCCGGCCCATCACGTCCGCCAACTGCGCCATGGTGGTTGGGCAGACGTCGGGGCAGCTGGCATAGCCGAAGAACAGCAGGACCGTCTTGCCTTTCACGTCGTCCTGGCTGACGGTACGTCCTTGCGCGCCGGACAAGCTGAACTTCAGGTCGGGCAGGTGGCCATGGATGTCGTAGATGGGCGGCGGGGCGGCGGCGTGGCCCGCCGCGGGAACGGCCGTGCCCACCAGCATGGCGAAGGCGAGCAGGATACGGGCGGCGGCCGCGGGCATGGGTTTACTCCTGTTGGGCGATCATGCCGCTGTGGCGCAGCAAGGCGTCGATGCGCGGCTCGCGGCCGCGAAAGGCCTTGAACGAATCGGCGGCCGGCCGGGCGCCGCCCACGGCCAGGATCTCGCGCCGGAAGCGCGCGCCAGTGGCGGCGTCCAGCGTCCCGTGCGGGGCGTCCCGCGCGGCTTCCTCGAAGGCTTCGTAGGCGTCGGCCGACAGCACTTCGGCCCATTTGTAGCTGTAATAGCCCGCGCCGTAGCCGCCCGCGAACAGGTGCGAGAAGCTGTGCGGCATGCGATGCCAGGCCGGCGGCGTCAGCACCGCGACTTCGCCGCGCACCTGGTTGAGCAGGTCCAGCACGGCCTGGATGCCGGCGCCTTCCGGCCGGTCGTGCAGCAGCATGTCGAACAGCGCGAACTCGATCTGCCGCACGGTCTGCATGCCGCTCTGGAAATTGCGCGCCGCCAGCAGTTTGTCGAAGAGCGCGCGCGGCAGAGGCTCGCCGCTGTCCACGTGGGCCGACAGGCGCTGTACCACCGGCCATTCCCAGCAGAAATTTTCCATGAACTGCGACGGCAGTTCGATCGCGTCCCATTCCACCGCGGCAAAGGCGGCGGCGCCCGGTTCGTCCACTTCGGACAGCAGGGCGTGCAGGGCATGGCCGGTTTCGTGGAACAGCGTGATGACGTCATCGTGCGTCAGCAGCGCCGCCTTGCCGCCATTCGGCCGCGAGAAATTGCAGGTCAGGTAGACCACCGGCGTATGCAGGGTGCCCGAAGCCAGGCGGCGGCTGCGCTCGCTATCCACCCAGGCGCCGCCCTGCTTGCCGGCGCGCGCGTACAGGTCCAGGTAGAGATAGCCCACCAGTTCGCCATCCGCGCGTTCCACGCGCACGCCGCGCACGTCGGAATGCCAGGCCGATACCGGGAATTCCTTCAGGCGCACCGTGAACAGGGTTTCGATGACTTCGAACAGCCCGGTCAGCACGCGCGGTTCGGTGAAATATTGCTTGATCTCGTCTTCCGAATACGCATAGCGCGATTCGCGCAGGCGTTCGGACGCGTAGGGCACGTCCCAGGGCTGCAGGTCATCCATGCCCAGCTCCTGGCGAGCGTACTCGCGCAATTGGGCCAGGTCGCGTTCCGCGTAGGGGCGCGCGCGGCCGGCCAGGTCGCGCAGGAAGCCGATCACCTGTTCGGCGTCGCGCGCCATGCGGGTCTGCAGGCGCAGCTCGGCGAAATTGCGGAAGCCCAGCAGGCGCGATTCTTCCGCGCGCATGGATAGGAGCTCTTCGATCAGCGGCGAATTGTCGAACTTGCCGTCGCCGTGTTCGGACGCCACCGTGCCATAGGCGCGGTAGAGCGTCTCGCGCAGCGAGCGGTCGCGGGCATATTGCATGATGGGCAGGTAGCAGGGCATTTTCAGCGTCAGCTTCCAGCCATGCTTCCCATCGGCCTGCGCGGCCTGTTGCGCTGCCTGCCTGACGTCGGCCGGCACGCCGTCCAGCCGGGCTTCGTCTTCGACCAGCAGCGACCACGCGTCGATGGCGTCCAGCACGTTTTCGGAGAACTTCTGCGACGTCTGGGCTTCGCGGTCCGAGATTTCGGCATAGCGCTCGCGGTCCGCGCCCTGCAGTTCGACGCCGCTGAGCCGGAAATCGCGCAAGGCCAGGTCGATGACGCGTTGGCGCACCGGGCTCCACGACGCGAAACCCGGGGCGGCGCGCAGCCGCTGGTATTGCTTGTACAGGCCTTCGTGCAGGCCGACCCAGGTGGAAAACTCGGTGACCTTGGGCAGCGCGGCGTTGTAGGCCTCGCGCAGTTCGGGGGTATTGACCACCGCGTTCAGGTGCCCGGCCACCGACCAGGCGCGCCACAGCCGCTCGGAAGTCGAGTCCAGGGGTTCCAGTATGGTTTCCCAGGTGGCGGGCAGGGCGGGGTCCGCGGCCTGGTCCACCGCCTGCCGCGCGGCGGCCAGCAAGGTATCCACCGCCGGCACGATATGCTCGGGCTTGACGGCGGCGTAGTCCACCAGGTCTTCGACGGGGGCGAGTAGCGGGTTGGCGCTCATAGACGGGCTCGATCCAGGATAAACAACAATGCAGTTTAGATGGAGACGAGCCATCAAGGTTGCAAGAGCCACCCGGTCCGCAGAAACAGGTGCTGCCCGAGCCGGGACGCCGCGGATCCGGGTTCCCCGGTCCGCCGGCGTCGCCCCCTTGAGGGGGAAGCGCGCAGCGCTTCGGGGGTGGGCCTTTACCTTAGCCTTTCCGCCGCCTCGACGGTATTGACCAGCAGCATCGCGATGGTCATGGGCCCGACGCCGCCGGGCACGGGCGTGATCGCGCCCGCCACCTGCACCGCGCTGTCGAAATCCACGTCGCCGCGCAGCTTGCCGTCTTCGCCGCGGTTGATGCCCACGTCGATGACCACGGCGCCCGGCTTGATCATGTCGCCCTTGACGATGCCGGCCTTGCCGGTGGCGACCACCAGGACATCCGCCCGGCGGGTATGCGCCGCCAGGTCGCGCGTCTTGGAATTGCACAGCGTCACGGTGGCGCCCGCGGCCAGCAGCAGCATGGCCATCGGCTTGCCGACGATATTGCTGGCGCCCACGATGACGGCTTCGGCGCCGCGCAGCGCGACGCCTTCGCTTTCCAGCATCTTCATCACGCCGTAGGGCGTACACGGACGGAACAGCGGCTGGCCCGTCATCAGCAGGCCCGCGTTGCTGATGTGGAAACCGTCCACATCCTTTTCCGGGGCGATCGCCTCGATCACCTTGTGCGCATCCATGTGCGGCGGCAGTGGCAGCTGCACCAGGATGCCGTGTATCGTCGGATCGCCATTCAGCACGGCGATCCGCTGCAGCAGTTCGGCTTCGCTCATGGTGGCCGGATACTGCTCTTTCACCGAGTGAAGGCCGGCCTTTTCGCAGGCCAGCACCTTGTTGCGCACATAGACCTGGGACGCCGGGTTTTCGCCGACCAGCACCACGGCCAGGCCGGGTTGGACTCCCTGTTTCGCCAGTTCGGTGACGCGATGCGCGACTTCGTCGCGGATGCGCTGGGACAGCGCCGAACCGTCGATGATCCTTGCCGTCATGCGTGCGCCTCGGGTTTTGCCAGGGCCACCTTCATCAGGTCGGCCACGGTGGTGACTTCCAGTTTTTCCATGATGTTGGCGCGATGCGCCTCCACGGTCTTGATGCTGATCCCGAGATCGTCGGCGATCTGCTTGTTCAGGCGGCCCGCCACGATGCGTTCCAGCACCTGCTGCTCGCGCGCCGTCAGGCGGGCCAGCATGGCTTCATGATCGCGCTGCGCCTGGAACTTGGACACGCGCTGCGTGGCCTGTTCCAGCATGCGCGCGACGATTTCGCGCAGGTCCGATTCGTTGAAGGGCTTTTCCAGGAAGTCGATCGCGCCTTTCTTCATGGTCGTCACCGCCATCGGCACGTCGCCGTGGCCTGTGATGAACACGATGGGCAGCGGCGCCTTGCGGGCGATCAGCTGTTCCTGCAATTCCAGGCCGCTCATGCCCGGCATGCGGACATCCGCGATCAGCACGCCCACCTGGTTGGGGTCGTAGTCTTCCAGAAAGCTTTCCGCGCTGCTGTACGCGCGCACACGATAGCCGTTGGCTTCAAGCAGCCAGCGCAGCGAATCGCGTACCGCTTCGTCGTCGTCGACGATGAATACCGTGCTGGACGGATTGGGGGTGTTCATGCGTGAAGCTCCTCGGACTGGTCATTCTGCGACTGCGCCTGAGGCGCCGCGCAGGGCAGGGTGAAGCGGAAGATCGTGCCGCCCGCGGGATTGGGATCCGCCCAGAGGCGGCCGTGGTGCGACTCGATTATGGTACGGCAGATATTCAGCCCCATGCCCAGGCCCTGGGCCTTGGTGCTGAAAAAGGGTTCGAACAGCCTTTCCGGATCGGCCAGGCCGTGGCCGCGGTCCACCACGGCCACTTCGATGTGCTGTTCGTGCAGGATGACGGCAACCTTCAGTTCATCGGAATCGCTGTTTTCCATGGCCTCCAGGCCGTTCTTCAGCAGATTCAGCAGCACCTGTTCGATCAGGATGGGATCGGCCAGCACGTCCGGCGCGTTCGACGGCACGAAGCGTTCGATGCGGATGCGGCGCTTGCGGGCGTCGATCTCTGCGAAGCCGATGGCGTTGTCGACGATGCCGGCGATGGCGACGCGCTGGCGGCGCGGTTCGCTGCGCTTCACGAATTCGCGGATGCGGCTGATGATCTTGCCGGCCCGTTCGGCCTGCGCCGCGGCTTTTTCCAGCGCCGGCAGCAGCATGCGCGGATTGGTATGGCCCGCCTTGACCAGGGCGACGGCGCCCATGCTGTAGTTGGTGATCGCCGTCAGCGGCTGGTTCAGTTCGTGCGCCAGCGAGGACGCCATTTCGCCCATGGTGGTCAGGCGGCTGGTGAGCTGGATCTTTTCCTGCTGGACGCGCGACGCTTCTTCGTGCTGCCGGCGTTCCGTGATGTCGCGCGCCACCTGCAGGCGCACGCGGCGGCCGTCGGTCCAGGCCAGCATGCGGTGGTGCACTTCGAACCAGCGCTGCACCGACGGCGCGAAGACTTCCACCGATTCGTCGGTGAAGCGGCCGCGGCGGCCGGCCAGCAGTTCGTCATGGCCGCCGGTCTGCGCGCCGAACACGCGCCGGTAGGTGCGGTTGGCGAACAGCAGCTCCAGGCCATCGTGGGTATCGGCCGTGACCGAGATCGCGTCGTCCAGGCCTTCCAGCACCGTCATGAAGCGCTCGTGCGCCGCCGTCAGGGCTTCGCGGATGCGCTTGGGCTCGGTGATGTCCGTCATCGACGTCATCCAGCCGATCTGGTTGCCGTTGGGGTCCAGCAGCGGCGACACATACATGCGCGCCGTGAAGCGCGAGCCGTCGCGCCGCTGGGCTTCCACTTCCAGCCCGCTGCTGGGCGTCTTGCCCGACAGCAGGATGTCCAGGGTGTGCTGGTGCTGGTCGTGGCGTCCGGGGACCCAATAAGGGAAGGGCGGGCTGCGGCCGATCAGGTCGGCCTCGTTCCAGCCTATCATCCGGCAGAAGGCCGGATTGACGTAGGAGATGCGGCCTTCCATGTCCAGCACCCGCATGCCGGTGGACATGGAGTTTTCCATCGCGCGGCGAAAGCCCGTCTCGGCGATCAGGGCGGCCTCCGCATGCGAGCGGAAGCGGGTATAGCGCCACAGCATGAGCAGGCTGATGACGATCACGCAGGACAGCGCGAGCACGATCCACAGCAGGCGCTGCTGCCGCATTTCCTGGTCTATGGTCACGAACATGACGCTGTCGTCATGGATGCGCTGCAGCCAGAAGAACACGCCCATCACACATATATAGAGTATGAGGACGACGACAGGCGTCAGCCAATAGAGGCCGCGCCTGCGCAATCGGGCATGGTCGTGAAACGGCGTGGGTATATTCGACTTTGGGACGCTGGCCATGGCTATGTCGCGGGAACTTGAGACATTTTAGTCGCTTGTTTCCCTTGGCGATATTTTCATATTATGAAATGCCGTACCGCAACATGAAATTTCTCTTGCGTCACGGTAATCTTGTTTCCTAGAATGCGCCGCATAAGTTGCCCTGGCCAAGCGGTCTGGCGCGGAAACGCGCGGCAGGCCGGTTTTCTGCGGGCGTTTTCAGTGCCCCTCGCGCCGGCACAGGCGCACGGCTACAACCCTCTCTGCTCGGAGACACACGATGTCCTCTAACGCCCTGGCTGGCGCCCAAACGGCTGCCAATGACGAAGACACCCTGGAAACCCAGGAGTGGCTCGAAGCGCTGGCGGCGGTGCTCGACCGCGAAGGTCCGGAACGCGCCCACTACCTGCTGGAACGCCTGATCGATGAGGCTCGCCGTTCGGGCGCGAATATGCCGTATTCGCCCAACACCGCTTATGTGAACACGATACCGCCGGGCCTGGAGCCCGCGCATCCGGGCAACCTGGAGCTGGAGTCGCGCATCCGCGCCTACGTGCGCTGGAACGCCATGGCCATGGTGGTGCGGGCCAACCGCCACTCGCCGCCCGATGGCGGCGACCTGGGCGGCCACATCGCGTCGTTCGCCTCGCTGGCCACCATGATAGGCACCGGCCAGAACCACTTCTGGCATGCGGAAAGCGAAGACCACGGCGGCGACCTCGTGTACTTCCAGGGCCACTCGTCGCCCGGCGTGTACGCGCGCGCCTTCCTGGAAGGCCGGCTGACCGAAGAACAATTGAACCACTTCCGCCAGGAAGTGGACGGCAAGGGCCTGTCGTCGTATCCGCATCCCAAGCTGATGCCGGAATTCTGGCAGTTCCCGACCGTGTCGATGGGCCTGGGCCCCATCACCGCCATCTACCAGGCGCGTTTCCTGAAGTACCTGCACGCGCGCGGCCTGGCCAACACCGCCAACCGCAAGGTCTGGGTCTTCTGCGGCGACGGTGAAATGGACGAACCGGAATCGCTGGGCGCGATCGCCCTGGCGGCCCGCGAAAAGCTGGACAACCTGATCTTCGTCATCAACTGCAACCTGCAGCGCCTGGACGGCCCGGTGCGCGGCAACGGCAAGATCATCCAGGAACTGGAAGGCGATTTCCGCGGCAGCGGCTGGAACGTCATCAAGCTGATCTGGGGCGGCTACTGGGATCCGCTGCTGGCGCATGACAAGGAAGGCATCCTGCGCCGCGTGATGGAAGAAACCGTCGACGGCGAGTACCAGGCCTACAAGGCCAACGACGGCAAGTTCGTGCGCGAGAAGTTCTTCGGCAAGCATCCCAAGCTGCTGGAAATGGTCGCCCGCATGAGCGATGAAGACGTGTGGCGCCTGAACCGTGGCGGCCACGATCCGCACAAGGTGTACGCCGCGTTCGAATCGGCCTCCAACCACAAGGGCCAGCCCACGGTCATCCTGGCCAAGACCATCAAGGGCTACGGCATGGGCCAGGTCGGCCAGGCCAAGAACCCCACCCACCAGCAGAAGAAGCTGGACGTGGCGGCGGTGCGCGAATTCCGCGACCGCTTCGGCATTCCCATCCCCGACGACAAGCTGGAAGAACTGCCGCTCTTCAAGCCCGCCGAGGATTCGCCGGAAATGAAGTACCTGCACGAACGCCGCAAGGCGCTGGGCGGCTATCTGCCCAAGCGCCGCGTCAAGGCCGACGAAAAGCTGAACGCGCCCAAGCTGGAAGCGTTCAAGCCGGTGCTGGAGCCCACCGCCGAAGGCCGTGAGATCTCCACCACCCAGGCCTTCGTGCGTTCGCTGAACCAGATCCTGCGCGACAAGGACCTGGCGCCGCGCGTCGTGCCCATCCTGGCCGACGAATCGCGCACCTTCGGCATGGAAGGCCTGTTCCGCCAGATCGGCATCTATGCGCCGGAAGGGCAGAAGTACATCCCGGTCGATAAGGACCAGGTGATGTACTACAAGGAAGCGGCCGACGGCCAGTTGCTGCAGGAAGGCATCAACGAAGCGGGCGCGATGAGCTCCTGGATCGCCGCGGCGACGTCGTACTCGACGAACAACCGCATCATGATCCCGTTCTACGTGTACTACTCGATGTTCGGTTTCCAGCGCATCGGCGACCTGGCCTGGCTGGCCGGGGACATGCAGGCGCGCGGCTTCCTGATCGGCGGCACCGCGGGCCGCACCACGCTGAACGGCGAAGGCCTGCAGCACGAGGACGGCCACAGCCACCTGATGGCGGCCACCATCCCGAACTGCCTGCCCTACGACCCGACCTACGCGCATGAAGTGGCGGTCATCATCCAGGACGGCCTGCGCCGCATGGTCGAGAACCAGGAAAACGTCTATTACTACCTGACCGTGATGAACGAGAACTACCCGCACCCGGGCTTGAAGCCGGGCGACGAGGAAGGCATCGTGCGCGGCATGTACAAGCTGAAGACGGTGGGCAAGGGCAAGCAGCGCGTGCAGCTGATGGGCTCCGGCACCATCCTGCGCGAAGTCGAGGCCGCCGCCGACCTGCTGGACAAGGACTGGGGCGTGGCCGCCGACATCTGGAGCGTGACCAGCTTCACGCTGCTGCGCCGCGAAGGACAGGACATCGATCGCCACAACATGCTGCACCCGGCGGAAAAGAAGCCGCAGGTGGCTTACGTGACCCAGCAGCTGGCGAAGACGGAAGGCCCGATCATCGCGTCGACCGACTATATGAAGCTGTATGCCGACCAGATCCGCCCGTTCATTCCCAAGGGCCGCGAATACCGCGTGCTGGGCACGGATGGTTTCGGCCGTTCCGATTTCCGCTACAAGCTGCGCGAACATTTCGAGGTCGATCGCCACTTCGTGGCCGTCGCTGCCTTGAAGGCGCTTGCGGACGAAGGCGCCATTCCGGCTTCCAAGGTGGCCGAGGCCATCAAGAAGTACGGCATCAACCCCGAAAAAGCCAACCCGCAATACGCCTGAGGCCCGAACGACATGAGCAATACGGTGGAAATCAAGGTACCTGACATCGGCGACTTCAAGGAAGTCGAAGTCATCGAAGTACTGGTGGCGGCCGGCGACACGATCAAGGCGGAACAGAGCCTGATCACGGTGGAGTCGGACAAGGCTTCCATGGAGATTCCGGCGTCGGAAGGCGGCGTGGTCAAGTCCGTGAAGGTCAAGGTCGGCGACAAGGTGGCGATGGGCACCGTCGTCCTGGAACTGGAAGCGGGCGGTTCGTCCGAAGCGGCCGCGGCAGCGCCGGCCAAGGCCGAAGCGAAAGCGGAAGCCAGGCAGGAAGCCGCGCCGCAGGCCCAGCCCGAGGCGCAGGAAGCCGCGCCGGCCGCCGCGCCCGCGCAGGGCGGCGGCCAGCAGGTCATCGAGGTGCCCGATATCGGCGACTTCAAGGAAGTCGAGGTCATCGAGGTGATGGTCGCGGTCGGCGACACCATCAAGGCCGAACAGAGCCTGATCACGGTGGAGTCGGACAAGGCGTCGATGGAGATTCCGTCGTCGCAGGGCGGTGTGGTCAAGGAAGTGCGCGTCAAGGTCGGCGACAAGGTGTCCAAGGGCACGCCGGTGGTCGTGGTGGAAGGCGGCGAAGCGCCTGCCGCCGCCGCGCCGGCCCAGGCGGCGCCCGCCCAGGCCGCGGCGCCGGCTCAGGCCCAGGCCTCCGCGCCGACCCCCGCGGCCGCGTCGCCGGCGCCTGCCGGCCGTGCCGCGCCCGCCGCCGCGCTGCCCGAAGCCGAACTCAAGCCCGGCCAGCTGCCGCATGCGTCGCCTTCGGTGCGCAAGTTCGCGCGCGAGCTGGGCGTGGACCTGGCGCGCGTGCCGGGCAGCGGTCCCAAGGGCCGCATTACGCAGGACGACGTGCGTGGCTTCGTCAAGCAGGCGCTGGCCGGCGGCGGCGCGCCCGCCGCGGCTGGCTCGGCCGCCGGCGGCAATGTCGGCGGCCTGAGCGTCCTGGGCTGGCCGCAGGTGGACTTCAGCAAGTTCGGCCCGATCGAAGCCAAGCCCTTGTCGCGCATCAAGAAGATTTCCGGCGCGAACCTGCACCGCAACTGGGTCATGATCCCGCACGTCACCAACAACGACGAAGCGGACATCACCGACCTGGAAGCGCTGCGCGTCACGCTGAACAAGGAAAACGAGAAGTCCGGCATCAAGGTCACCATGCTCGCCTTCCTGATCAAGGCGGTGGTCGCGGCGCTGAAGAAATTCCCGGAATTCAATGCCTCGCTGGACGGCGACAACCTGGTGCTGAAGCAGTACTACCACATCGGTTTCGCCGCCGATACGCCCAACGGGCTGGTGGTGCCGGTGATCCGCGACGCCGACAAGAAGGGCATCCTGGACCTGGCCAAGGAAAGCTCGGACATGGCCAAGAAGGCGCGCGACGGCAAGCTGTCGCCCGCGGAAATGCAGGGCGGTTGCTTCTCGATCTCGTCGCTGGGCGGCATCGGCGGCACGCACTTCACGCCCATCATCAATGCCCCCGAAGTGGCCATCCTGGGCGTATCGCGCTCCGAGTTCAAGCCGGTATGGGACGGCAAGCAGTTCGTGCCGCGCCTGAAGCTGCCGCTGTCGCTGTCCTATGACCATCGCGTCATCGACGGCGCGGCCGCGGCCCGCTTCAATGCCTATCTGACCGCCTTGCTGGCCGACTTCCGCCGCATCGCGCTGTAATCGGGGATCGATATGAGCAATACGGTGGAAATCAAGATACCCGACATCGGCGACTTCAAGGAAGTGGAAGTCATCGAAGTACTGGTGGCCGCTGGCGACACGATCAAGGCCGAACAGAGCCTGATCACGGTGGAGTCGGACAAGGCTTCCATGGAGATCCCGGCGTCGGAAGGCGGCGTGGTGAAGTCCGTGAAGGTCAAGGTCGGCGACAAGGTGTCCATGGGCACGGCCATCCTGGAAGTGGAGCCCGCCGCGGGCGGCGCGTCCGCGGATGCGGGCAAGGACGCGGGCAAGGGCGCCTCGTCGTCAACGGACGCGCCGAAGGCCGCGCCGGCTGCCGGATCCCAGGCGGCCGGTTCGCCGGCCGCCGACAAATCCCCGCCGCCGCCCCCGGCGGCAGGCGCCGCCGCCGCGCCCACGGCGGCGAAGTACGCCGGCAACGCCGATATCGAATGCGACATGCTGGTCCTGGGCGCGGGCCCCGGCGGCTATTCCGCCGCCTTCCGCGCCGCCGACCTGGGCATGAAAACCGTGCTGGTCGAGCGCTACTCGACCCTCGGCGGCGTCTGCCTCAATGTGGGTTGCATCCCGTCCAAGGCCTTGCTGCACGTCGCGGCGGTCATGGAGGAAGCCAAGGCGCTGGCCGACCACGGCATCAGCTTCGGCGAGCCCAAGATCGACCTGGACAAGCTGCGCAGCTTCAAGGACAGCGTGGTCGGCAAGCTGACCGGCGGACTGGCCGGCATGGCCAAGATGCGCAAGGTCACGGTGGTGACGGGCGTGGGCGAATTCGCCGATCCCAACCACATGACGGTCAAGGGCGCCGACGGCAAGACGCAGACGGTGCGCTTCAAGAACGCCATCATCGCGGCCGGCAGCCAGGCGGTGCGCCTGCCCTTCCTGCCCGATGACGAGCGCGTGGTGGATTCCACCGGCGCGCTGCTGCTGCGTTCCATTCCCAAGAAGATGCTGATCGTCGGCGGCGGCATCATCGGCCTGGAAATGGGCACGGTGTACTCCACGCTCGGCGCCCGCCTGGACGTGGTGGAAATGCTGGACGGCCTGATGCAGGGCGCCGACCGCGACATGGTCAAGGTGTGGCAGAAGATGAACGCGCCGCGCTTCGACAACATCATGCTCAAGACCAAGACCGTGGCCGCCGAAGCCCGCAAGGACGGCATCTACGTCACCTTCGAAGGCGAGGGCGCGCCCAAGGAGCCGCAGCGCTACGACCTGGTGCTGCAGGCGGTGGGCCGTTCGCCCAACGGCAAGAAGATCGGCGCCGACAAGGCCGGTATCGCGGTCACCGATCGCGGCTACATCCCGGTGGACAAGCAGATGCGCACCAACGTGCCGCACATCTACGCCATCGGCGACATCGTCGGCAATCCGATGCTGGCGCACAAGGCCGTGCACGAAGGCCATGTGGCGGCCGAAGCCGCGTCGGGCGAGAAGTCCTTCTTCGACGCGCGGGTGATCCCGGCCGTGGCGTATACGGATCCCGAGGTCGCCTGGGTGGGGCTGACGGAAGACGAGGCCAAGAAGCAGGGCATCAAGATCGAGAAGGGCGTGTTCCCCTGGGCCGCCTCCGGCCGCGCCATCGCCAATGGCCGCGACGAAGGCTTCACCAAGCTGATCTTCGACGCCGAGAACCACCGCATCCTGGGTGGCGGCATCGTCGGCACCCATGCCGGCGACCTGATCAGCGAACTGGCGCTGGCCGTGGAGATGGGGGCCGACATCGTCGACATCGCCAAGACCATCCATCCGCATCCCACGCTGGGCGAATCGGTGGGCATGGCGGCGGAAGTGGCGGAAGGGGTCTGCACGGACCTGCCGCCGACGCGCAAGAAGTAAGGCAGGCGGCGCCCGCGCTCGCGGACGCCGCCTGTGCCCTTGTCCCGGTGTACCGGGACCCGGCTTACACCCGCTTCAGCCAGGCGCCCGGCCAGTGCGTGATGTTCTGGTCGAGCGCGCTTTCGTTGAACGGCCAGGAAGGCGTCGCCACCTTGAATTCCGGGTGTTTTTTCGCGAAATCGCGCGCCGCGTCCGTCGGGTTGTCCGTGGTCCAGGTGGCGGTGCCGCGCGGTACGTCCGCCAGGTCGTACATGATGCCGTCGGTCGCCACGATGTACGATCCCGGCGTGACCAGTCCGGAGTACAGCTCCAGCTCCTGCAGCACGTGGTCGTAGGTGTGGTTGGAATCCAGGATGACCAGCACCTTTTCGCCGGGCTTCACCAGCGATGCGACGTGGCGCACGGTTTCCGGCGCGGTCGAGCTGCCTTCCACCAGGGTGATGTACGGCATCAGGGGATGCGCCTCGATGGCCGCGCGATTGTGCGGACGGATCTCGATATCGATCCCGACGATGCGGCCGCGTCCCATCGCCTTGCACAGGGATGCGTAGAACACCAGCGAACCGCCGTGGGCCACGCCGGTCTCGATGATCACGTCCGGCTGCAGCTGGGTGATCACTTCCTGCATCCGCACCATGTCTTCCGGCAGCTGGATCACGGGACGACCCATCCAGCTGAAGGTGTAATGGTATTTCTGGTCCCAGCCCACCCGGACCCACTGGCGCGAGATGGCCTCGAAGGCTTCCTTCGAGTAGAGGTCCAGGGAGCGCGTTTCCTTGCCCTCGGTGAGGGTCAGCAGCTTCGCATCGGTATCTATCAGCAGCTTCATTGTTTGCTCCAGTCCGCGAGATCCATCCGGATATTCTGTTCCGCGAGGATTTTCAGATTTTCACTTCTGTAGTTGGGGTTCATGAGGACGGCCATCGCCACGCCGCGCCGCGCGGCCTGCGCCGGGCTGACGATGGGATGGCCGGTGCCGGGTACGAAGCGACCCTGCTTGTTGGGGTTCAGGTCGATGACGCAATCGATGCGCGTGCCGTCCGGGTCCAGCAGATTGGCCAGCGTCACGCCCTTGGCGCCGGCGCCCCAGACGGCGATCTTCATGCGTCCGCAGGCGTCGTCCAGCTGCGCCTTCAGATGCCCGATGAGGCGTGCTTCGGCGTCGGCGTAGGCCTGGGTCAGCGCGACCAGCTCCGCGGCATCGGCCGGCGGGGCGTCTCCGGCGGCGGGCTCGGTGGGCGTGGCTTCGACCCACAGGTATTGTTCGCCGAAGATGTAGTGCACGTCCTCGACGCGGAAGCCGGCGCGCTGGAACGCGGCGCGGATGGACGTCGCGGAGAACAGCGAGCAATGCTCGTAGAAGAAGTCCCAGATCACCTGCCCGCGCAATATCCATTCGACGGCGGGCGTTTCGAAGAACACGCGCGCGTCGCGCGACCGGGACAAGGCTGCCCTGACCGAATGCAGCAGATCCAACGGCGTCTGTATATGCTCGATCACGTGGCGGCAGATGACGATGTCGGCTGGGACGGCCGCGCAGGAGGCGTCGTAGTACGACTTGCGGAAGGACAGCCGGCCGTCCAGCTCCGTTTCCGGGCCGATATAGCTGGGATCGAATCCTATGCCCCGGTTGCCGGCGGCCAGGTCGCCGACCAGCTTGCGCAGGAATTCGCCCTTGCCGCAGCCGACTTCGACGATCGTGCAGTCGCGTACCTGCCTGTCGCGCACCAGCATCGCGGCCAGCCCGTCCAGATAGGCGTCGAAGTGCGCGGAATGCGATTGCGCGTTGTCATAGCTCTGCCCATAGGACAGCCTGGCCGGATCGAAGCTGCGGTTGAAGACGAAGCCGCAGGATGGGCAGGCAGCCATGTCCAGGCGGCCCCGAGCGATGCGGCGCGCTTCTTCCGCCGTGTCGTAGACCAGGTGCTGGTGGCACGGCACGTCCGGACGGCTGACGAAAGGCGGGGAGGCCGGCGTGCCGCAAAGCGGGCAGGTCGCTATATGCATTCGAGTGTTCTCATCAGGCCTTCCCGCAGCGCGAGCGACTGCCGCCAGCCCAGGCTGGCGAGCCGGTCGTTGCGGCCGAAGAGGCTGGCGGGTCCCCTGGCGCCGCCGGGGGTCAGGTCGAGTACGGGATCGGGGCTGGCGCCCAGCGTGGCGGCGATTTCGCGGACGATGGTTTCTATCGCCGTGGCCTGGCCCGAGCACAGGTTGTAGCAGCCATGGGCCCGCTCGCCGAGCAGCGCGTGAAACGCGGTGGCGACGTCCGACACATGCATGAAGTCGCGCCGGGCGTCATGGTGCACGCCAAAGGGCGCGATGTCGCCGCGCAGCGCATCGGCCAGCGCCGGTACCAGGCGCCGGCGGCCTTCACCCTGGCCGTACAGCAGGAAGATCCGGCCCCAGGCCCATGCGACGTCGTGCGATTCGCAGATGTCCCGTACGCGTCCCTGGGTATCCAGCTTGGCCTTGCCATAGGGCGTGGCCGGCTCGACGGGTGTGTTTGCCTCATCGCAGGGCGTGTCGTCGTGGCGGTATTCGTAGCAGGTGCCGGCGGCGACGACGCGCGTGCCGCCGCCGCGGCAGAACGCCTCCACCAGACGCGCGGTGGCATCGCCCCATGCCTCATTGAGCGGCGAATCCCAGAATTTGCCGTGCTCCACATACCAGGCCAGATGCAGCAGGTGCGTGGCCCGCGCGGCGTCGACGATGCGGGCGTGATCGCGGGTGTCCAGCAGGTCGGCTTCGATGAATCGGACGTCTCCCGCGCCATCGGGACGGCGCCGTCCGACCACGACGACCTCGATCCCGCGCGCGACCAGGACGTCGAGCACGTGGCGGCCGATGAAGCCGCTGGCGCCGGTCAGCAGCACCTTCATCCGGCGTTCTTCACGGGGATGTCGTACCCCATGAAGGCCTCGTCCAGGAAGGCGCGTTCCGCGTCCTTGGGCGACATATTGCGCACGGGCAGGGGCCATGAAATGCCCACACGCGGGTCCAGCGGGTGCAGGCCGGCCTCGGCGCCGGGCGCGTAGGCGCGCGTATTGCAGTAGACCAGCTCCGTGTCCGGCGCGAGCGCCTGGAAGCCATGGGCAAAGCCTTCCGGCACCAGCAGCGCGACGCCGTTCGTCGCCGACAACTTCTCGGCATGCCATTGCAGGAAGGTCGGCGAGCCCTTGCGCATATCCACCGCGACGTCCCACAGCTCCCCGCGCAGGCACATCACCAGCTTCATCTCGGCGTGGGGCGCGAGTTGCATGTGCATGCCGCGCACGGTGCCGGGATGGATGGTCAGGCTGTGGTTGACGTGGGCGATGGGGCCGGTCCAGCCCGCTTCCCGCAGGGTATCGGCGCAGAACAGCCGCTCGAAGTAACCGCGGTCGTCGGCGTGCGCGCCGCGATGGACGGTATGGACGCCGGGCAGCGCGCACGGCCTGATTTCGAGATTGCTCATGACGTACGCTCGAACAGATCAATGTGGGCGTGGCAGAGCGCGCGCCCGTCGCCGCCCTGTTTCAGCTGGCGATACCATTCCATGGTCAGGCGGACGGCCTCGGCGGCGGACCAGCGAGGCACGATGCCCAGGATGTGCCGAGCCTTGGCGGTTTCCAACGCGAGATGGTGCGTTTCGTGCGGGCCGTTGGCGTCGGGTTGGCCGAATTCGACCGCGCCTTCGCCGTAGACCTCGCGCGCCAGGTCGACGATGTCGCGCACGCACAGCACGTCGTCCGCGGCAGGGCCGATGTTGTAGGCATCCGCCAGGGCCGGCTCGTGCCACAGCCTTTCAGCCAGGCAGAGATAGGCGTTCAGCGGCTCCAGGACATGCTGCCATGGGCGCACCGCCGCCGGATTGCGGACCTGCAGCGTGCGGCCGGCCTGCCAGGCGCCGATGGCGTCGGGGATCAGCCTGTCCTGCGACCAGTCGCCGCCGCCGATCACGTTGCCGGCACGGACGCTCGCCAGCGGCACGCCGGCCGAGCGCAGGAATGCATCCCGGTAGCTCGCGATGACGATCTCGGCGGCCGCCTTGCTGGCGCTGTAGGGGTCATGCCCGCCCAGCGTGTCGGTCTCGCGGTACGGCAAGAAGGTGCGCTGGTCCCGGTACACCTTGTCGGTGGTCACGGCGACGATGGCGCGCACCGATCCCGCGCGGCGGGCAGCCTCCAGCACGTGGACGGTGCCCATCACGTTGGAACCGAAGGTGAATACCGGGTCGCCGTAGCTGGCCCTGACCAGCGGCTGCGCGGCAAGGTGCAGCACCACTTCCGGCTGGAAGGCGTCGACGATACGATCCAGCGCCGGCATGTCGCGGACGTCGCACAGATGGCTGCGGAGTCCTTCGGACACCCGCGCCAGCTCGAACAGGTTCGGGTGGGTGGCCGGCGGCAGCGACACCCCGCTCACCGTCGCGCCCAGGCGTTGCAGCCAGATCGCCAGCCAGGCGCCCTTGAAACCGGTGTGGCCGGTCAACAGTACCCGGCGGCCGCGCCAGAACGCGGGCGAGGGGATGGGTGTCACCATAGCTTCCACGGCGCCTGGTTGCGCGCCCACAGGTCCTCGAGCAGATTCTTCTCGCGCAAGGTGTCCATGGGCTGCCAGAAGCCGTGGTGCTCGTAGGCCATCAGGTCGCCCTGCCTGGCCAGTTGTTCCAGGGGCTTCAGTTCCCAGGGGCTATCGTCGTCGTCGATCAGCGAGATGGTCTTCGGCGACAGGACGAAGAAACCGCCATTGATCAGGCCGCCGTCGCCAGGCGGCTTTTCCTGGAAGCCCGTGACCTGCGCATTGTCCAGCATCAGCGCGCCGTAGCGGCCGGGCGGCCGTACCGCCGTGACGGTGGCGGCGCGTCCGTGTTCGCGGTGGAAGCGGATCAGCGATGAGATATCGACGTCGGCCACGCCGTCGCCGTAGGTGAAGCAGAAGGCTTCTTCGTCCTTGACGTACTGGGCGACCCGCTTCAGGCGGCCGCCCGTCATCGTGTTCTCGCCGGTGTCCACCAGGGTGACGCGCCACGGTTCGGCCTTGCGCTCGTGGACGACCATCTCGTTCCGCGCCATGTCCAGCGTGATGTCGGACATGTGCAGGAAGTAGTTGGCGAAGTACTCCTTGATCATGTAGCCCTTGTACCCGCAGCAGATCACGAAGTCGTTCACGCCATGGGCGGAATAGATCTTCATGATGTGCCACAGGATCGGACGGCCGCCGATTTCTATCATGGGCTTGGGCCGCAGATGGGTTTCTTCCGAAATCCGCGTCCCAAGGCCGCCGGCCAGGATTACCGCTTTCATGATGGCTAGTTCCCGAAACGCGCTTTCAGAACCCGCAGGATTTCTTTCCGCAGCTTCTCGAACTCGGCCGCGGGCAAGGCCGGCTGCGCCAGCTTGGTGAAATCCTTCAGGTAGTAGTCGTAGAAGTCCGCGCGGGGCAGGGCCCGCTTCTGGCCCGTCATGCGCTGCTCCGTACTGGTGTCGCGCTGGCCGAAGTAGCGTCGGTAGTACGCGGCATCGTCGACGTACTGGAGCTTGCCGGTCCACAGCAGGCGGCTGATCAGGACGTGATCCCAGGAAATGGTGCCCGTGATCTCGAAACCCTCCAGGGCGGCGCGGCGGAAGACCGAATGCAGGATGGTGCAGTTGGCGACCTTGGCGACCGAATTCATGTACCGCACGACCGGCGATTCGTCGGAGAAGTCATACACCGCGGCCGGGACCGGGCCGGTACGGCCGTCCATGACCGAATGCGGCATGCCGCAGGCCATCGCCGTTCCGGGCGCCGCCGCGATCGCGTTCAAGGTCTTCCGAAGGTAGCCATCCGACAGATAGTCATGGCCGCCCAGCCACATGAAGTATTCCGAGCTGGTCTGCTCGAACAGGAACTTCCAGTTCTTCAGCGCGCCGATGTTTTCCGGCTGGCGGACCAGCTCGAAGCGCTCGTCGCCGGCGGCCAGGTCGCGCAGTAGCTCCGCCGATCTGTCGGAAGAGGCGTTGTCCGAGACCAGGAACCTGACCGAGTCGACATCCTGCTTTTTCAGCGACAGGATGGTCTGTTCGAGATACTTGTCCTCGTTGTAGACGGGTATGCCCAGGCAGAGCCGGTGCGCCACGTCCTTGCCTTTCAGCACGGCCGGCGCCTCGATGGCGTCGGTCGTCGTCCCGGCGTCGGCTTGCGCCTGGGGCGGCGCGGCCACGGGCTTGGCCGGCGCCTTGGGCAACTGGGTGGCCAGGTAGCTGGCCGCGGCCGCCGCGCTGCCGGCCTCCAGCACGCGATGGGCCAGGTCGGGCGATCGATAGGCCGTGTGCAGGATGAAGGCCAGCTTGGCCCGCTGGTTGTCATCCAGCGTCTTGATGCGCTGGTCGTCCGGCACGAAGATGGCGTCGCAGCTCAGCATCTGCGAATGGACATTGGCGTGTTGCTGCCGCAGGATGGGGTCGGAGAACAGGCTGGCCGCACGGTGATTGTCCAGCCGCAGCAGGCGGAAGCCATGCTTGGCGACCAGCTTGCTGACCGTGCCCAGGTCGGTCTGTTTCTTGAAAACGTCCACGAACATGACCCGGACATGGACGATCAGCAGGTTGGGCAGCAGGTCTTCCGCGCCTTGCAGGATCTTCTTGTTGTCGTGGCTATCGTTCAGGACCAGCCAGTCCAGGGTCTCCAGGCCGTCGATGCGATCCAGCCGGACGGTGGCGATGGGCAGCTTGGCCAGCAGGCTGGCGGGCTGTTGCATGAAGGGCTGCTGCTTGCCGGAGGGCAGGGGTTCGAGCGTCCCGCTCAATTCCGAATTCAGGCAGGTATACAGGACGCCGGGCTCGCCGTCGCCCAGGGCGATATGGCTCTGGTGATGATGCATCACCTTCTCGTACTTCAGCCGCGCCACGTCCTGGATACGGCTGGCCGGGTCCAGGACCACGATGGACAGGGCCTTGGTACGGTTCGGAACCTGGAAGATCGGCGTGTTGTAGAGCGTCCCGCCATGGTCCACGGCCACGACCTTGCCCTTGATGCCGAACTGGAAGGAATCGCTTTTCTCGGGCTCCGGGGGCAGGGCGTCGGTGTCGGGCCGCACCACCTCCATGGGGGCGTCTTCGTCCTCGAACCACGGTTTGCCGTCGGGGGTGAAGGCGACCGCGCCGGGCGCCTTGCCGGCGCAATAGCGTTGCCAGATGGCGCGGAAAGCCGTCGCCAGATGGCCGGCGAAGCGCGGCGCGTTGCAGACGGGCGATTCCAGCAGGATCTGCCGCAGATGGCGGCGGATGGTCGCCAGGCTGTCCAGGTCGCTGACCAGGCCCACGCAGCGGGCGCGGTACTCGTCCCAGTCCTTGACGATCAGTTCGGGCATGGCCACGTTGGCCAGGTGGGTGGCGGAGTGGCGTCCCGCGAAGGTCGGGCCTGGCAGCGTCACCACCGGTACGCCCATCAGCAGCGCTTCGCAGGTGGTCAGGCCGCCCGAATAGGGCCAGGGATCGAGCGCGACGTCGACGTCGTTGTAGCACTCGAACAGCTGGTAGTGCGGAGACTGGCCTTCCATGCGCAGGCGGTCGGCCTCGATGCCGTGGCCGGCCATGAAATCCTGGATGCGCTTGCGCATGGATTCCGTGCCGTAGCCGGCGCCTTTCAGGAACAGGTGCGAACCAGGCACCGCCTGCATGAGTTCGGCCCAGCGCGTCAGCAGGACGTCATTGATCTTGGTCGGGTTGTTGAAGCAGCCGAACGTGACATAGCCGTGCTTGCTCGCCGGCAGCGGACCGACTTCCGGCAGCCGTGGCGGCGGCACGTAGCAGATATAGTCGTCCGGCATGCGGATCAGCTTTTCCGTATACATGTGATCGCTGCCGGGGGGCGATTCGACGCTATCGGTAATCAGATAGTCGATCGTTTCCAGCCCCGTCGTATTGATCAGGCCGCCGACCCATTTCACCAGGATGGGCGCCGGCTCCAGCGTCATGGTGCGCATGTGGGTGCCGGCGTTGTAACCCGCCAGGTCGATCAGGATGTCGATCTCATCTTCGCGGAACATCTCGGCCAGGGCGTCGTCGCCGACCTGCATGATGGGCGTCCACTTGGCCGCGACGGCCTGCAGCCGCTTGGTGATGTGGTCGACCGTCGAGGTCGTCGTGTAGAGGTAGAGCTCGATGCCGTGCTGGCTCAGCTGTTCGAGCGCGGTGGTGGTCATCGCGCCCACCGGGTGCTGGCGGAAGCCGTCCGAAAACATGCCGATGCGCAGTTTGCGGCTCGGGGAGCGGTCGGCCGGGACCGGCCGCTTGACGTCCTTGTTGGGCGGATAATAGGCCACCCACTGCTTGCAGGCCTCGAGGATTTCCTCCGCCGTTTTCTCCGGCATGTAGTGCAGCAGCGTCAGCCAGTTGGAGAATGCCGACGCATTGTGTTTCGGCGACAGCTTGATCGCTTCGCGATAGGTGGCTTCCGATTCGTCGAGCAGTCCCAGGTCGCGCTTGGTGCTGGCCAGGTTCGTCATGTGCGAATACCGGGCCTGCGGATCACGCCGGATCAGCTCTTCCTGCAGCGCGATGGCTTCCTCGAAGCGGAACGTGCCGACCAGCAGCTGCGCCTTGGTCCAGATGGCCGCCAGGGAGTCCGGGTTCAGCTCCAGCGAGCGGTTGATGTACTTCAAGCCTTCGTGGCTGTTGTTCATGCGCCAGAACACGTCGGCCAGCCCGTGGTAGGCGCCGGGCAGCTTGTCATTCAGCGAAATGGCGTGTTCGAAATGCTGGCGGGCGACAGGGTCGTTGCTGCATTGCGTTTCCACCTGGGCCAGCAATACCCAGCCGTGCGGGTCTTCCGGGGCCAGTTCGACGACCTTTTCGGCCGCGTGGCGGGCGCCTTCCAGTTCCTTGGCCTTGGACAGCATGGTGCCCAGCGCCAGCCAGGCCTTCACGTCGTCGGGCGACTTTTTCGTCAGGGCGCGAAGCTGGTCCACGGTCAGCGGGACCTGTGCGACGGGAGCAGCGCCGGGGCCGGATCGGCGAGCGGGCGGGGAAGGGCGGTGCGATTTTGCCATGGCGGGACGCGATGCGGGTGGGTACAGAAAGTGACGAATGCCAGTCTAAATGCAGGCCCGCGGGCCAAATTCGATGGTCAGCGGCGAAAAATAGCGGCTTTTCCCCGGGCAGGCCGGGCGCGAAAAAAAGACCCCGCGGCACGGGGCCGGGGGGTCTTTCGGTACTGCGGGTGCCTGACGGGCAGCGAGCCGCCCGTCGGCCTGCTTGCGATTAACGCAGCAGGGACAGCACCGTCTGCGGCACTTGGTTGGCCTGCGCCAGCACCGAGGTGCCAGCTTGTTGCAGGATCTGCGCGCGGGTCATGTTCGACACTTCCGTCGCGTAGTCGGCATCTTCGATGCGCGAACGCGAGGCCGACAGGTTGTTCACCGTGTTGTTCAGGTTGGCAACCGTCGATTCGAAGCGGTTCTGCACGGCACCCAGGGCGCTACGCAGATCGTCCACTTGCGACAGGGCGGCGTCGATGGCGTCCAGCGGGTCGACCACGGTGGCCGACTTGTCCAGCGTCAGCTTGCCGTTGGTGGTGTTGGTCGCTTCAACCTTGAAGTAGCTGACGCTGCCGTCCGTGCCGGTGTGCTGGATGTACAGCGCGCCGGTGTTGGCGGCCGAGGCGCTGCCGGTGGCGTCAGGCGTGTAGCGAACCAGCTTGTTGGTGCCGCTGCTGAAGCCCAGTTGCGTGTTGACGTCGGAGTAGTCGACGCTGACCGCGAACGAGGTGCCGGTGTGGACGGTGGTCGTGCCGGTGTAGGTCGTGCCGCCGTTGGTGGTGATGCCCTGGGCGCTGACCGCGGCCGAGGTGGAGACGATGGCGGAAGTCGCCGTCGTGACATCCAGGCTGACCTTGCCGGTGGTGCCGTTGAAGCTGGCGGCGTAGTACGTGCCGCCGACCTTGGCGTAGTAGTTCGTCGTGCCGGCCGTGGCTTGGTACAGCGAGGCGCTGGACAGGTCCAGGCTGGTCAGCTTGTATTCGCTTTGGTCCACCGCGGACAGTTCCACCAGGCCGTCGGCGCTGTTGGAGTTGTACTGGGTGATCGTCGTCATCGTGCTGTAGCTGGTGACAGCGCCGATTTCGATGGTGTTGGACGTCGAATTCCAGCTGGCCGAGAACGTGGTCGAGCCTTGCTGCACGTACAGATTGCCGTCACCGCCAACCTTCGCGGCGTAAGCAGCGGTGCTGCCGCCCGTGGCCGAGAAGCTGAAGGACGTGTAGTTGAAGCTGTGCTGCGTACCGATGTTGGCGGTCGTGGTGCTGGCGTAGGTCGTGCCGGACAGCGAAGCGGCGACGTCGGAGAAGTTCGACGCGCCATCGCTGTTCTTCGAGGTCATCTGGTGACCCATGTTCAGCTTGTTCAGGCCCAGCGTCGTCGCATTGATCTGGTGCAGATCGATGTTGATCGTTTCGCTGTCGTTGGCGCCGACCTGGATGCTCAGGCTTTGGTCGCTGGCCAGGACCTTGACGCCGTTGAATTGGGTCTGGTTGGCAACGCGGGTGATTTCATCCAGGCGCTGGGTGATTTCAGCCTGGATCGAGTCCAGGTCGCTGCCGCTGTTCGTGCCGTTGGCGGCTTGAACCGACAGTTCACGGATGCGCTGCAGGTTGTTGTTGATTTCGTTGAGGGCGCCTTCGGTCGTTTGCGCGATCGAGATGCCGTCGTTGGCGTTGCGAGCAGCCTGGGTCAGGCCGTTCACGTTGGCCGTGAAGCGGTTGGCAATGGCCTGGCCGGCGGCGTCGTCCTTGGCGCTGTTGATGCGCAGGCCCGAGGACAGACGTTCGATGGCCGAACCGAGGTCCGACTGGGACTTGTTCAGGTTGTTTTGCGCAACCAGCGACAAGTAATTGGTGTTGATAACTGCAGCCATGAATAGCTCCCAAGAGAGAAAGGCATCTTCAAACCGGGCAGCCAGGCCGCCCTGCGGGCACGGAATCGTCCACCGGAGGTGATGGCCGCATGCCGCGCCGCTGACTGGGTAACGGCAAGGCTCCGTAAACCTTTAGGGGGATGGACAGCGAAAAATTTCGGAGTGTGGCGGTCGTGCCGGTTTTCCCCGGCGTCCGGCCGTCGGGCCAGGGCGGGGCAAGGCCGGGATGATGGCTGCCGCGGGCCACGGCGGCGCCGTCGTCCGTGGAGCGCCCGGCGCTCAGGCGACCGATGCGATCCGGACGTCTTCCGGCAGTTGCTGCCAGGCGCCGTCCTTCAGCTTGGCGCGCAGGCGGCTCATGGCCTGGGAGCGCAGCTGGCAGACGCGGGCCTCGGTGACGCCCATGACGGCGCCGACTTCCTTGAGGTTCAGACCCTGCTCATAACAAAGGGACAGCAGCAGCTTTTCGCGGTCGGGGAGGGCGCCGATGGCTTCGGCCAGCGCCTGACGGAAGTCCGCCGCCAGCAGGCTGTCCAGCGGATTGCCCGAAGGGCCGGAGTCCGCCGCGCCGGCCGCCCAGTCGGCGTCCCGGGCCTCGGCGCCGTTCTCGGAACCGAAATCCTCGTAATGGACGATCTGGGCGCCCTGGGCGTCGTAGAGCAGCTGGTGGTATTCCGCCAGCGGCAATTCCAAATGGCCGGCGATTTCGGTCTCGTTGGGCGGCCGCATCAATTGTTGTGTCAGCTGCGCCACCGCCTGGTCGATGCGCTTGGCCTTGCTGCGCACGCTGCGCGGCAGCCAGTCCTGATTACGCAGTTCGTCCAGCATGGCGCCCCGGATACGGGCGGTCGCATAAGTCTCGAACTGCGCGTCGGCCACTTCCTGGTAGCGCCGGGCAGCGTCCAGCAGGCCGATCATGCCCGCCTGGATCAGGTCGTCCAATTCCACGCTGGCGGGCAAGCGGGCCAGCAGCTGCAGGGCCAGCTTGCGCACCAGGGGCGCGTATTCAGCCAGGCGGTCTTCGGAAAGGGGCATTGCACTCGACTAAAAGGGTTGGCCCGCGGCGCCGCCATTGTGAATTGTTGCCTGTACGCGACATTGCTGCTCTGCCGTTTACCCGTACAAGGCCGATGGCTCGCCCACGATTCACCTTGCATTGTGAGTACTTCGCCTGGATTCATTGGCACAAAGACACAAGCTTTCTAATGCTTGTTTACGGAATTGACTTACACTTGCGAAAGTCTTTGTTGCTATATATGTCTCAGAAGTGCGATATTTCACCAAGCACAAAGAATTGTCATGTCTGTAATACAAAATGACATTGCACATGGTAAATTGTATGACTTGTGGGAACAAAAGAAATATTTAGAGATTTGTTGCACACATGAAGTAACCGGTCGGCTGGGGGCTGACCGGTCCCGGGACAGAACTGACATTAGTGAACAAGGGATACCCATGAAACAGCCTGAGAACACTTTGCTCGCCGACATTCGCGAAGTGAACCTGTCCTACCTGCTCCTCGCCCAGCGCATGCTGCGTGACGACTATGCCGCGTCGATGTTTCGCCTGGGCTTTAGCGAGCAGGTGGCCGACATCCTGATGCGACTGTCGCCCGCGCAACTGGTGAAGCTGGCCAGCTCCAGCTCGCTGCTCTGCCGTTTCCGCTTTGACGACTACAGCCTGCTGTCGGCGCTGACCCACGATGTGCTGGGCGGTGCGCTGCAACAGGCGCACGCGACCATTCTGCTTGCCAAACAGCCGGTCGAGCAACTGGCCTGATCTTCTCCCGCACCCCCTCAAGGTCATGGCTATCAAAAGCGTATCCCAAGAAGCCGACGAGATCCTCCTGGCCAGCGCCATGATCGGTCTCGGCGCCCGCCTCCAGGTGCTGGAGTCGGAAACCAGCCTGAGCCACGACAGGCTCGCCCGGCTGTACCGCGAAATCCGCGGCTGCTCGCCTCCCAAGGGCATGCTGCCGTTCTCGGTGGACTGGTTCATGACCTGGCTGCCGAACATCCATTCGTCGCTGTTCTACAACGTTTATAAATTTCTGAACGAAAACACCGGCAGCAAGGGCGTGCGGGCCATCATCGATGCCTACCGCCTTTACCTGGAGCATGCCGGCGTGGCCGATCCGGACCAGAGCGAGCCGGTGTTGAGCTTCACGCGCGCCTGGATGCTGGTGCGGTTCTTCGACGGCAAGATGCTGCAGTTGTCGGAATGCCGCCAGTGCGGCGGCCATTTCATCGCGCACGCCCACGACCCGCGGTCCGACTTCGTCTGCGCGATCTGCCGGCCGCCTCCACGCGCGGGCAAGACCCGCGCGGCCGCCAAGGAACGCGCGGGCCGGCGGACTGCCCCGGCCGCCGCCATCGGGGTATGAAAGCCACCGGGCCGGCCATTGCCGGCCCGGTGTGTCATTGAGAGCCGCCGTGCTCAATAACCCCAAATGCCGCTGAAAATTCCCCGTAAACCACGCTTTCGCGGTGCCGCTCTCGGGGGATCATGGGCGCTTGGGTAATACGTCTACGCTTGGCAGGGGCCTGATGTGCTGATTGTTATTGGTTATCTCGTGGTGATCGTGTCCGTCGTCGGCAGCTTCGTTGCCTTGGGCGGCCATCTGGGCGCGCTGTACCAGCCTTTCGAATTCACCCTGATCGCTGGCGCGGCGGCGGGCGCGTTCCTGGCCGGGAACAGCCGCAAATCGCTGAAGCTGATCAAGTCCGCCATCCCCAATGCCCTGCGCGGCGCGCGCTACAGCAAGGACGTGTACATGGAGCTGATGTCTCTCATGTACGTGATCCTGAACAAGGCCCGGCGCGAAGGGCTGATGGCCATCGAATCCCACATCGAGGATCCGGCTTCCAGCCCCATCTTCACCGAATGCCCGCGGATCATGAAGGACGAAAAGCTGATGGAGTTCATCACGGACTACCTGCGCATCATGATCAGCGGCAACATGAGCTCCTTCGAGATCGAAACGCTGATGGACGAGGAGATCGAGACTTTCCGCCACGAGCGCCAGGTTCCGGTCCAAGCGCTGCAAAACATGGCCGACGGCATGCCCGCGTTCGGTATCGTGGCCGCGGTGCTGGGCGTGATCAAGGCGCTGGCGGCGGTGGACCAGCCGCCCGCGGTGCTGGGCGACCTGATCTCCAAGGCCATGGTCGGGACCTTCCTGGGCATCCTGCTGGCCTACGGTTTCGTGGGGCCGCTGGCCTCGCGCGTCGACCGCCAGACCAGCGAAGCGGTCAAGATCCTGGAATGCATCAAGACCACGCTGCTGGCCAGCATGAACGGCTACCCGCCGCAGCTGGCGGTGGAATTCGGCCGCAAGGTGCTGTTCTCCGGCGTGCGCCCGTCGTTCGCCGAGCTGGAAGAGCACGTGCGGCAGGCCAAGACGTCCACCTCCAAGGCTTGACGGAGACAGGTCCGCATGGCTCCGGTCAATAACCACCGCGTGGTGATACGCCGCAAGAAGGGCGCGCACGGCGGGCACCACGGCGGCAGCTGGAAGATCGCCTACGCCGATTTCATCACCGCGATGATGGCGTTCTTCCTGGTCATGTGGCTGATCAGCGTCGTGCCGCGCGAAGAACTGAAGGGGATCGCCGAGTACTTCCGCATGCCGCTGGCCGTGGCATTGACGGGTGGTCCCAATAATTCCGCCAACACCAGCGCCATCCCCGGCGGCGGCGCCGATCCGGTGCGCAGCGACGGTGACGTGCGCCGGGCCGACGGCAATCGGGTCGAGGCCCAGGTCAGGGGCGACGAGGCGCAGCGGCGCGACCAGCGGCGCCTGGAAGACCTGCAGAAGCGCCTGAACAATCTGATCGAAAGCAGCCCGGTGCTGAAGAACTTCCGCCCGCAGCTGCTGATCGACATGACCACCGAAGGCCTGCGTATCCAGATCATCGACAACAAGAACCGGCCGATGTTCGCCACCGGCTCGGCGGAAGTGCAGCCCTATATGCGCGACATCCTGCGCGAACTGGGGCCGGTGCTGAACGAAATCCCCAACAAGATAAGCATATCCGGCCACACCGACGCCACCCAGTACGCCCGCGGCGAGCGCGCCTACAGCAACTGGGAGCTTTCCGCCGACCGCGCCAACGCGTCGCGCCAGGAATTGGTGGCCGGGGGCATGAACGAAACCAAGGTGGCCCGCGTCATGGGCCTGTCATCCAGCGTCAGCCTGGTTAAGGATGACCCTTATGCTGCCGTTAACAGACGTATCAGCCTGGTGGTGCTCAATCGGGCCACGCAGGAAAGGCTGGAGCGCGAGAACGCGGCGGCGGCGGATATTTCGGCAAGCGATGCGAAGCAGGCCGGTAGCGGCCTGACGCGTTCGCTGTCGAACGCGGCCAGCCAGGGCAGCGGTGTGGTGCAGGAAATTCCGGCCGCCCGCCCCGCACAATAGGAGCAGTTCGACCATGACGGCGACGATACTGGTCGCGGACGATTCCGCGACGATGCGCATGATAGTCCAGGCCACCCTGACGGGGGCCGGCTGGAAGGTGCTGGCCGCGGGCAATGGCAAGGACGCGCTGGCGCTGGCGCTGGAACAGGCCGAGCCGGTGGATCTGGTGGTCAGTGACTGGAACATGCCGGTCATGGGCGGGCTGGACCTGATACGCGGCCTGCGCCAGATGGAGCGCTACGAAGACGTTCCCGTCCTGGTCCTGACGACCGAGGACGACGTGGAAAGCAAGACCGCGGCGCGCGACCTGGGCGTGTGCGGCTGGCTGCAGAAGCCGGTGGATCCGGACTTGTTGGTAGAGATGGCGTCGGAGCTCGTGGGCGAGCCCGGCGAGCCCTCGCATTGAGAACAGAAGGGCGTCATGAGCGGTCTTGACCTGAGCCAGTTTTACGAGACGTTCTTCGATGAAGCGGACGAGCTGCTTGCGCAGATGGAGCAGTTGCTGCTCGAACTGGACGCTGGCCAGCCGGACATCGAACAGCTGAACGCGATATTCCGGGCGGCGCATTCGATCAAGGGCGGCGCCGCCACCTTCGGCTGCTTCACCCAGCTGGCCGAAACCACCCATTTGCTGGAAAACCTGCTCGATGCCATCCGCCGCGGCGAGATGGCGTTGCGCACGGACATGATCGACATCTTTCTGGAAACCAAGGACGTGCTGAAAAGCCAATTGGACGCCTACCGCGCCTCCGAGGAGCCCGACGCCGCTGCCTACGAGCGCATCTGCGGCGTGCTGCGCCAGCTGGCGCTGGAACAGCAGCAGGGCGGCCAGGCGGCGCCCGCCGCCCCGGCGCCCGCGCCGGCTGCCCCGGCCGCGCCGGCGCCTGTCGCGGCGGCTCCCGCGCCTGCCCAGAGTCCCGCGGCCGCCGCGCCGGCCCCGGCCGGCGGCGCCGATCTGCCGTTGCGCGTGCGCATCAACCGCGTCTCGGCGAAGGATGCGCAGTCGCTGCTCGAAGAGATGAACAACCTGGGCCATGTGCTGGCCAGCGACCAGGCCGGCGGCGGCTTGACGGTGTGGCTGGAAAGCACCTGCTCCGCTGACGATATCGAAGCCGTTTGCTGCTTCATCGTCGACGCCGACCAGATCGCCATCGGCCATGAAGCCGTGCCGGCCGCGCCCGCCGCCGGCCAGGCGGTGGACGACTTCGCCCAGGCGGCCGCGGATTTCGCGGCCCAGGCCCAGAGTGCCGCTCCGGCGCCCGCGCCCGTGGCGGCGGCGCCCGTCGATGCGCCATCCGCCGCGCCGGCCGCGAGCACGCCGGCCGCCGCTGCGTCGAGCGCCCCCAAGCCGGCCGCGCCCGCCGGCGCCCAACGCGCCGCCACCGGCGCGCCCGCCGCGGACAAGGAATCCACCTCCATCCGCGTCGGCGTGGAAAAAGTCGACCAGATCATCAACCTGGTCGGCGAACTCGTGATCACCCAGGCCATGCTGGCGCAGACCGCGTCGACGCTGGATCCGGTGCTGCACGACCGCCTGCTCAACGGCATGGAGCAGCTGGAGCGCAACGCGCGCGACCTGCAGGAAGCGGTGATGTCCATCCGCATGATGCCGATGGATTACGTGTTCAGCCGCTTCCCGCGCCTGGTGCGCGACCTGGCCGGCAAGATGGGCAAGCAGATCGAGCTGCAGACCTTCGGCCGCGCGACCGAACTGGACAAGAGCCTGATCGAACGCATCATCGATCCGCTTACCCACCTGGTGCGCAACAGCCTGGACCACGGTATCGAGACGCCCGAAAAGCGCGTCGCCGCGGGCAAGGAGCCGGTGGGGCAGCTGGTGCTGTCGGCGCAGCATAGCGGCGGCAACATCGTGATCGAGGTCAGCGACGACGGCGGCGGCTTGAACCGCGAACGCATCCTGAAGAAAGCCATCCAGCAGGGCATCGCCGTCAGCGAGAACGCAACCGATGACGAGGTGTGGCAATTGATCTTCGCGCCGGGCTTTTCGACGGCGGAACAGATCACCGATATCTCGGGCCGGGGCGTCGGCATGGACGTCGTGCGCCGGAACATCCAGGACATGGGCGGCCACGTGCAGCTGTCGTCGGTGCCGGGCAACGGCACCACCACCCGCATCGTGCTGCCGCTGACCCTGGCCATCCTGGATGGCATGTCGGTGCGCGTCGGCGCGGAAACCTTCATCCTGCCCCTGAATCACGTCACGGAATCGCTGCAGCCCACCAACGAGCAGATCTATTCGGTGGCCGGCAACGAACGCGTGATGCACGTGCGCGGCGAATACCTGCCCCTGGTCGAACTGCATCGGGTGTTTTCGGTGGGCGGCGCGCAGGACGACCCCACGCAGGCCATCGCCGTCATCATGCAGGCCGAGGACCGGCGCTTCGCGCTGCTGGTCGATCACCTGGTCGGGCAGCATCAGGTCGTGGTGAAGAATCTGGAATCCAATTACCGCAAGGTGCCCGGCGTATCGGCGGCCACCATCCTGGGCGATGGCAGCGTGGCGCTGATCATCGACGTGTTCGCCATGGCCAGGGCGAATCGCGAAAAGTGGACACCGGCCGAAGCGGTTATGAACTGAGGGAGTAAACACATGGCAGCCAAACCGCACTCGCAAGGCGCTCGCGTCGAAGACATAGGCCGTGAATTCCTGGTCTTCACCCTGGGTGAAGAGGAATACGGCATCGATATTCTGAAGGTGCAGGAAATCCGCGGCTACGACGCCGCCACGGTGACCCGCATCGCCAACGTGCCGTCCTTCATCAAGGGCGTGACGAACCTGCGCGGCATCATCGTGCCTATCGTCGACCTGCGCATCAAGTTCAACCTGGGCAAGGTCGAATACAACGAGCAGACGGTCGTCATCATCCTGAACCTGGATCGCCGCGTCGTCGGCATCGTGGTCGACGGCGTGTCGGACGTGCTGATGCTGGGCGCCAGCCAGGTGCGGCCGGCGCCGGAATTCGGCGCCACCCTGTCCACGGAATACCTGACCGGGCTGGGCACCGTCGACGAACGCATGCTGATCCTGGTGGATATCGAAAAACTGATGACCAGCGACGAAATGGCGCTGGTGGAGAAAGCCGCCGTCTGAGCGGCGCCACGTGCAGGGGCGGGGGCGGGGGCCAACCGGTTCGTTAGAGGGATGCAGATGCGCAATTTCTTTTCCAACATGACAATACGCGCGAGCCTGCTCTTGGTGTTGGTGTTCTTCTCGCTGATGCTGGTGCTGGGCGCGGCGCTGGGGGTGCTGTCGCTGAAGGTGGGCGACGCCACGATGCGCGACATGCGGCGCAGCCAGACCATAGGCATCGTCTTGCAGGACATGGTGGGGGACTACAAGACCGCCATGATCGGGCTGGGGCGCGCCGCCGCGCTGCACCTGAACGAGGTCATCAAGCAGATCGGCCAGCCCAGCATCCCACAGCCGGGCTTGAGCGCTTCCGCCAAGCCCGTTCTGGACTTCGCCCGCATTTCTTATGAAAAGGCGCAGGCGGACTTCAAGCGCTACCAGGCCTTACCCAAGCCGCCCGGCCTGGAAAGCGAGTTCAAGGCGATCGACGACGCGTTCTCCGCCCTGATGGCACAAGGCCTGAAGGTCATGTTCGACGACCTGAGCAAGGGCGACCTGCCGGCTTACCAGAACCACGCGCAGATGGTCGCCGACGTCATGGAAGACCGCCTGAACCTGGCGATCAGCCAATACATGACGTGGCGGATGAGCACCAACGAGCAATCCTTCGACGAGGCCGAGCAGCGCTACAACTTCGTGCTGATCGCCGTCGCGGCCGGCGGGGTCATCGCCCTGCTGCTGGTGCTGGCGACCTATATGTTCCTGCGCAAGCGGGTGGTCCGGCCCCTGGCCGACGCGGTCCAGCATTTCGACCGCATCGCCGCGGGCGACCTGACGCAGGGGGTGACCGTCGACTCCACCAATGAAATCGGCGCCCTGTACGGCGCGATGAAACGCATGCAGGAAAGCCTGACACGCACGGTATCGGCGGTACGCCGCGGCGTGGACGAGATCAACGTGGGCTCGCGTGAAATTTCCGCGGGCAACACCGACCTGTCCAGCCGCACCGAGCAGCAGGCGGCGTCGCTGGAAGAGACGGCGGCGTCGATGGAAGAGCTGGCCTCGACGGTCAAGCAGAATGCCGAGAACGCACGCCAGGCCAACCAGCTGGCGGCCAGCGCATCGGACGTCGCCGAGCGCGGCGGTTCGGCGGTGGCGGAAGTCGTGAGCACGATGCAGGAGATCTCGGGCAGCTCGCGCAAGATTTCGGAAATCGTCAGCGTGATCGACGGCATCGCGTTCCAGACCAACATCCTGGCGCTGAACGCGGCGGTGGAAGCGGCGCGGGCGGGCGAGCAGGGCAAGGGATTCGCGGTGGTGGCGGGCGAAGTGCGCTCGCTGGCGCAGCGCAGCGCGCAGGCGGCCAAGGAAATCAAGTCGCTGATCGAGGATTCGGTGACCAAGGTGGGCGCGGGTTCGCAACAGGTCGAACGCGCGGGCGCGACCATGCAGGAGATCGTGGCCTCGGTGAAGCGGGTGACCGACATCATGGGCGAGATCTCGGCGGCGTCGGAAGAACAATCCAGCGGCATCGACCAGGTCAATCGGGCGGTGTCGCAGATGGACGAAGTCACGCAGCAGAACGCGGCGCTGGTGGAAGAAGCGGCCGCCGCGGCCGGATCGCTGCAGGAACAGGCCCAGCGTTTGGCCGAGGCGGTGGCGGTGTTCAAGCTCAGCCAGGGCCAGGTGATCGATGTGGCGGCGCGCGCCATCGCGTCGCCAGCGGCGCCGCGGCTCGCGGCCGAACCGGCATAGGGCCCAGAGGACCACGTGGCGACAGCGACTGCAACTGCGGCATCCAGCCAGGTCGAGCGGCAATTCGAGTTCCGCGAGGCGGATTTTTCTCGCGTGCGCCGCATGATCCATGAGCGTGCCGGCATCTCGCTGGGGACGCACAAGCGCGAAATGGTGTACAGCCGGCTGGCGCGGCGGCTGCGCAGCCTGGGCGGGGCGGATTTCGCCAGTTACCTGGACCGGCTGGAATCGGCGCCCGCCGATCCGGAGTGGGAAGAGTTCGTCAACGCGCTCACCACCAACCTGACCGCCTTCTTTCGCGAATCGCATCATTTCCCCATCCTGGCGAAGTTCGCGCAGGAGCGGCCGCAGCCCGTGTCGATCTGGTGCTGCGCGGCGTCGACGGGCGAAGAGCCTTATTCCATCGCCATTACCCTGATGGAAGCGCTGGGCGCGCGCGCCTCGTCGGCCAGCGTGCTGGCGACCGACATCGACACGAACGTGCTGCAGCGCGCCCGCGGCGCCGTTTATCCCTTCGAGCGCGTGGCCAAGATCGAGGAAGCGCGTCTCAAGCGCTTCTTCCTGAAAGGCAGGGGACCGGCGGCAGGGCAGGTGCGCGTGCGGCCGGAAGTGGCCGGCATGGTGCGTTTCGATACCTTGAACCTGCTGGCGCCGGACTGGCCCATCCAGGAAAAGTTCGACGCCATCTTCTGCCGTAACGTGATGATCTATTTCGACAAGCCGACGCAGGCGCGCATATTGGAGCGCTTCGCACCGCTGTTGAAGCCTGGCGGCCTGTTGTTCGCGGGCCATTCCGAAAACTTCAGCTATATCAGCCGGGATTTCCGCTTGCGCGGACAGACGGTATACGAATGTTTGGGCAGGCCGTAAGGACTGTCCATCGGCGAAAACGACATGCAGAAAAAAATAAGCGTTTTGTGCGTCGACGATTCAGCGCTGGTGCGCGGCCTGATGACGGAGATCATCAATAGCCAGCCGGACATGGAGGTCGTGGCGACGGCGCCCGATCCGCTGGTGGCCCGCGACCTCATCAAGAAGCACAACCCCGACGTGCTGACGCTGGACGTCGAAATGCCGCGCATGGACGGGCTGGATTTCCTGGAAAAGCTGATGCGCCTGCGGCCGATGCCGGTGCTGATGGTGTCCTCGCTGACGGAGCGCGGCTCGGAAATCACGCTGCGGGCGCTGGAGCTGGGCGCGGTGGACTTCGTCACCAAGCCCAAGCTGGGGATACGCGACGGCCTGCTCGAATACACCGAGGTCATCGCCGAGAAGCTGCGCGCGGCGGCTCGTGCCCGCCCCAAGGCCTTGCAGGCGGCGCCCGAGGCCCCCAAGCAGGTGCTGCGCTCGCCGCTGTCCAGCTCCGAAAAGCTGGTGATCATCGGCGCCTCCACCGGCGGCACCGAAGCCATCCGCCACGTCCTGCAGCCCTTGCCGCCGGACAGCCCGGCCATCCTGATCACGCAGCACATGCCGGCGGGTTTCACGCGCTCGTTCGCGCAGCGCCTGGACTCCCTGTGCAGCCTGACGGTGCGCGAAGCCACGCATGGCGAACGGGTGCTGCCCGGGCACGTGTACCTGGCGCCGGGCGGCGACTGCCATATGCGTCTGGGCCGCAGCGGCGCGAACTACATCGTCGAGCTGGATCCTTCCGAGCCGGTCAACCGCCATCGGCCTTCGGTGGACGTGTTGTTCCATTCGGTGGCGGTATCGGCTGGCCGCAACGCCGTGGGCGTCATCCTGACCGGCATGGGCAAGGACGGCGCGGCGGGCATGCTGGAAATGAAGCGCGCGGGGGCACGCACCCTGGCGCAGGACGAAGCGAGCTGCGTGGTGTTCGGGATGCCGCGCGAGGCGATCGCGCTGGGCGCCGCCGACGAAATCGTGCCGCTGGGCGCAATGAGCGAACGCATCCTGGCCAACGCCGGGGACCGTGGACACCGCGTATGATGCCGGGCGGTCAACGTCCCGGCGTGGAATGAATTTTTTGGAGTCGATGAAATGGTTGACAAGAATTTGAAGATTTTGGTGGTTGACGATTTCCCGACCATGCGTCGCATCGTCCGCAACCTGCTCAAGGAATTGGGATTCGAGAACGTCGACGAAGCCGAGGACGGCCAGATGGCCCTGGACAAGCTGCGTACCGGCGGCTTCCAGTTCGTGGTGTCGGACTGGAACATGCCAAATTTGGATGGACTGTCCATGCTGCAGCAGATTCGCGCGGACGCCAATCTGTCCAAGCTGCCCGTGCTGATGGTGACGGCCGAAGCCAAGAAGGAAAACATCGTCGCGGCCGCGCAGGCCGGCGCGAACGGCTACGTGGTCAAGCCCTTCACCGCTGCCACGCTGGAAGAGAAGCTGACCAAGATTTTCGAGAAACTCGGCGGCTGAGGGATGCCATGGAGACCACGCAACCGAACAGCGATCCCGGCGAACTGATCCATCGCATCGCCTCCCTGACGCGCATGCTGCGCGACAGCATGAAGGAGCTGGGGCTGGACCAGGCGATCAAGGATGCGGCCGAAGCCATCCCGGACGCCCGAGACCGCCTGCGCTATGTGGCGCAGATGACGGAACAGGCGGCGCACCGGGTGCTGAACGCCATCGACCAGACCCAGCCCATCCAGGACGGCATGGCCAAGAGCGCCCAGGCGCTGGACGCGCGCTGGAACGAGTGGTTCGACAAGCCCGTGGAGCTGGCGGATGCCCGCGAACTGGTCAAGGACACCCGCGCTTTCCTGCAGGATGTGCCCAAGCAGACGCAGGCGACGTCGTCCAAGCTGCTGGAAATCATGATGGCGCAGGATTTCCAGGATCTGACCGGCCAGGTCATCATGAAGATGATGGACGTGGTGGGGGCGATCGAGAAGGAACTGCTGCAGGTGCTGATCGACAGCGTCCCGACCGAACGCCGCGACGAGGCGAACTCGCTGCTGAACGGCCCGCAGGTGAATCCCACCGGCAAGGCCGACGTGGTCACCAGCCAGGACCAGGTCGACGACCTGCTCGCCAGCCTGGGCTTTTAGGCCCACCCCCGAAGCGCTGCGCGCTTCCCCTCAAGGGGGCGACGCCAATGGACCGGGAGGGAAGACCCACCCCCGAAGCGCTGCGCGCTTCCCCCTCAAGGGGGCGACGCCAACGGACCGGGAGGGAAGACCCACCCCCGAAGCGCTGCGCGCTTCCCCCTCAAGGGGGCGCGCCTGCGGACCGGCGGAGCCGGATCCGCGGCGCCCGGGTCGAGTGGCACCGTTGTGCGGGGACGAGTGTCTCTGGGGCGTAACGGGGGGAGCCATCCACCGAAAGTCGTACCTTCCTGCGGGTGCGCCCGTCGGGTGTTAGGGCTGGATGGTATCCCTATGGTCAAAAAGCGCCGCTTTCCCCGGCTTGATCGCGGATTCGCTTTTCGCCGCTTTTCCTAAAATTTCGTTGCCACGGCCTGTTTATCCGAAAGGAGGCTCTCGAGAGAGCGCCAGCAGGCCTGGCCGACGTCCGGAACAGCGCGCAGTATGGCCGAAGATAGCGATCTCGAAAAAACCGAAGCCGCCTCACCCCGGCGCCTGGAAAAGGCGCGCGAGGACGGGCAGGTACCCCGCTCGCGGGAGCTCAGCACTTTTCTGGTGCTGGCCACCGGCGTGGCGATCCTGTGGGGCGGCGGCGCTTACATCTACGGTGCGCTGAACGGCATCATGCGCCACGCGCTGGGTTTCGATCCCAACCTTGGCCGCGACACCAACGTCATGATCGCCAGCGCGGTCTCCAACGGCTGGCAAGCCTTGCTGCTGCTGATGCCCATCCTGGTCCTGCTGGCCATCGCCGGCATCGCCGCCGGCGTGGCGCTGGGCGGCCTGGTCTGGTCCGGCAAGCCACTGGAATTCAATTTCGGCAAGCTCAATCCCCTGTCCGGCCTGGGCCGCATGTTTTCCTGGCAGACGGCTGTGGAGCTGATCAAGGCCGTTTTCAAGGCGCTGCTGGTGGGCGGCGTGGGCGCCGCCGCGATCTGGAACTACCACGACGACCTGATCGGCCTGATGCACGCCGCGCCGGCGGCGGCCCTGGCCCGCATGCTGAACATCGTCGGCATGTGCTGCGCCCTGGTGGTGGGGGCGCTGTTGCTGATCGCCCTGATGGACGTGCCCTGGCAGATCTTCAGCCATGCCAAGAAACTGCGCATGAGCAAGGAAGACCTGAAACAGGAATTCAAGGAAAGCGAAGGCGACCCCATGATCAAGGCGCGCATGCGGCAGCTGCAGCGCCAGGCGGCGCGCCGCCGCATGATGGCCGAAGTGCCCAAGGCCGACGTGGTCGTCACCAACCCGACGCACTACGCCGTCGCCCTGCGCTACAGCGACGGCGACATGGCCGCGCCGCGCGTGGTGGCCAAGGGCATGGGCGAGATCGCCGCCCGCATCCGCGAATTGGCGCAGGAGAACCGCGTGCCGATGCTGGAGGCGCCGCCGCTGGCGCGCGCCCTGTATCGCCACGTCGAACTGGGCCAGGAAATTCCCGCCACCCTGTACACCGCCGTCGCCGAGGTGCTCGCCTGGGTATTCCAGCTGCGCTCCTGGCGTCCGGGCTGGGCGGCGCCGGTGGCGCCGACGAATCTGCCGGTGCCTGACGGGATGGACCCGCAGGCCGGGCTGGCGGCCGCGCCGGCCGCTGAAGGAGTTTAAGGAATGGCCGCGTTGATCGCGATGTTCAAGAACAACGGTGGCGCGCAGGCACGACTGCTTGCCGGCCCGCTGCTGATCGTGATGGTCCTGGGGATGATGATCCTGCCGTTGCCGGCATTCATCCTCGACCTGCTGTTCACCTTCAACATCTCGCTGTCGATCATGATCCTGCTGGTCGCCATGTTCACGCGCAAGCCGCTGGACTTCGCGGCCTTCCCGTCGGTGCTGCTGTTCGCCACGCTGTTGCGGCTGTCGCTGAACGTGGCGTCGACGCGTGTCGTGCTGCTGAACGGCCATACCGGGCCCGACGCCGCCGGCAAGGTGATCGAGGCGTTCGGCCACTTCCTGGTGGGCGGCAATTTCGCCATCGGCATCATCCTGTTCGCGATCCTGACGATCATCAACTTCATCGTCATCACCAAGGGCGCCGGCCGGATCGCCGAAGTCGGCGCGCGGTTCACCCTGGACGCAATGCCCGGCAAGCAGATGGCCATCGACGCGGACTTGAACGCCGGCCTGATCCGCGAGGATGAAGCACGCAAGCGGCGCAGCGAAGTCGCGCAGGAAGCCGACTTCTACGGGTCCATGGACGGCGCCAGCAAGTTCGTGCGCGGGGACGCGGTCGCCGGCCTGCTGATCATGGCGATCAACATCATCGGCGGCCTGATCGTGGGCGTGGCGCAACACGGCCTGTCCATCGGCGACTCGGCACGGGTTTACACGCTGTTGACCATCGGCGACGGCCTGGTGGCGCAGATCCCGGCGCTCATCATTTCCACGGCCGCCGGCGCGGTCGTTTCGCGAGTGTCGAGCGAGCAGGACATCGGCCAGCAGATCATCGGCCAGCTGTTTTCCAATCCCGCCGTGCTGTTCCTGACGGCGGGCATCATCGGCGTCATGGGCCTGATCCCCAACATGCCGCATGTGGCCTTCCTGGCGCTGGCCGCGGTGTTCGCCACGGGCGGCTACCTGCTGCAGAAGAAGCAGGCGCGCGAAGCGGCCGAGAAAACGCGCGCGCCTTCACCGGCGCAGGAGCAGGCCAAGATCGCCGCCGCGGAGGCCAGTTGGGAAGACGTGTCCATGGTCGACCAGCTGGGCCTGGAAGTAGGCTACCGCCTGATTCCCCTGGTCGATCACTCGCAGAATGGCGAGCTGCTGCACCGCGTGCGCAGCCTGCGCAAGAAATTCGCGCAGGACGTGGGCTTCCTGCCGCCGGTCGTCCACATCCGCGACAACCTGGAACTCAAGCCCAACGATTACGTCATCCTGCTGTCCGGTGTCGAGGTCGGCCGCGGCGTGGCCATGCCTGGCCAGTGGCTGGCCATCGATCCGGGCGGCGTGACGATCAAGCTGAAGGGCACGCCGACCACCGATCCAGCCTTCGGACTGCCGGCGGTGTGGATCGATGCCTCGCTGCGCGACCAGGCCCAGGTGGCGGGCTACACGGTGGTGGATGCCAGCACCGTGGTCGCCACGCACCTGAACCACCTGATGCACCGCCACGGTTCCCAGCTGCTGGGCCGCCAGGAAGTGCAGCAGCTGCTGGACCGCATCGCCCGCGAAGCGCCGAAGCTGGTCGAGGACCTGGTGCCGAAGACGATTTCGCTGACCGTGCTGCAGAAGGTGCTGCAGGGCCTGTTGAGCGAAGAAGTGCCGATCCGCGATATGCGCTCCATCGTCGACACCATGTCCGAACATGCGCCGCGCCTGTCGGCCCTGAACGCCACCACGGGCGGACAGCCCGAGGTGGGCGAGCTGATCGCGCTGGTGCGGCGTGCGCTGGGCCGCGCCATTACGCAGCAATGGTTCCCGGGCGACGGCGAGGTTCGTGTCATCGGGCTGGACGTCCGCCTGGAGCGCGTGCTGTCGCAGGCCATCGGCACCAGCGGCGTGCTGGAGCCGGGCCTGGCCGATACGCTGCTGCGCGAGGCGCGCGCCGCGGTGGGCCGCCAGGAAGCCCTGGGCAATGCCCCGGTCCTGGTGGTGTCGCCGGTCCTGCGTCCGGCGCTGTCCCGTTTCCTGCGCCACCACGTACCGCAATTGGGCGTGCTGGCCAATACCGAAATTCCAGATGAACGCATCGTGCGCGTCACGGCGCTGATCGGGGGTAACACGTGAAGATCACCCGCTTCTTTGGGGCGACGCACCGCGAGGTGATGCGCGAGGTCCGCATGGCCCTGGGGCCGGATGCGCTGATCATTTCCAGCCGCAGCATGGATGGCGGCGTGGAAGTGATGGCCACGGATCCGTCGGCGATCGACGACGAGGGCCGGATCGTTTTCCAGGAGCCGGACGCCGTCGTCGCCGAGTCCCCCGCGCCCCGTACGGCGCCGCCGCCGTCCCGGGCCGACGAAGCGCCGGCGTATGCGCCGCGCTTCGCCGGCAATGGATACGCCGAGCGTGGCTGGACGGACCGCACGGCCGCCGAAGACCCTGTCGCGGAACCGGCGGAACCGCTGGAACCTGCCTATGCCCGGGCCTATGCCGCCGAGGCGCCCGCCGTGACGTCCCGGCTGCCGGAAGCGTGGTCCGAGCCCCCCATGGCCAGGTCGCGCATGCCCATGCCGGGCGACGCGCCCGCCGCGACGCCACGCATGCCCATGCCGTCCAGCGCGCCCGCCGCCACACCGCGCGCGCCCGTCGCGCCGCCGCCGGCCGGCCCGGCGGACCACACTTTCGCGCTGGTCGACGAGGACAGCTCGCAATACCAGCCGCTGGGTTCGGGCACGCCCGACGTGACGCAGATGACCGACGCGCTCAACGCGCTGCGCGGCGCATTGGAAACCCGCATCGACGGCCTGATGTGGGGCAAGGGCCTGAGCCGCGAACCGGTGCCGACCACGCTGTTCCGCACCTTGATGGAAGCCGGTTTCAGCGCCGGGCTGGTCCGCGCCATGCTGTCGCGCCTGCCGCCGCGGATGACCTTCGCGGCCGCCATGAACTGGGCGCGCAATGAACTGATCAAGCACCTGCCCGTCATCGGCGACGAAGACGAACTGCTGGGCAGCGGCGGCGTGTTCGCGCTGGTCGGCCCGACCGGGGTCGGCAAGACCACCACCCTGGCCAAGCTGGCCGCCCGCTGCGTGGAACGCGTGGGCCGCGACCAGGTGGCGATGCTGACCACCGACAATTTCCGTATCGGCGCGCACGAACAATTGCAGATCTACGGCCGCCTGATGGGCGTGCCCACGCGCTCCGTGCGCGACGTCGGCCAATTGCGCGAAACGCTGGCGGAGCTGGGCGCGCGCAGGATCATCCTGATCGACACGACCGGGATCAGCCAGCGCGACCGGCACGTCGCCGAACAGGCCGCCATGCTGTGCGGCGCCGGCCGGCCGGTGCAGCGCCTGGTCGTGCTGAACGCCGCCAGCCAGGGCGACACCCTGGACGAAGTGGCGCATGCCTACCGCAACGGCGCCGACGAAGACGTGCGCGGCTGCATCATCACCAAGATCGACGAAGCCTCGCGCTATGCCGCGGCGCTCGACACCGCCATCCGCCACCGCCTGCCCATCCACTACGTCTCGCGCGGCCAGCGCGTGCCGGAACACATGGAAGTGCCGACGGCCGCCGAGCTGGTGGACGGCGCCTTCGCCTGCCTGCGCCGGCCCGCGCTGTATGCGCCCAGCGAAGCCGACCTGGCGGCGCTGTGGTCGGCGTCGCGCGAGGAAGCCGGCGGTCTGCTCGGCATGGACCCCGTGCGCCGGCGGCAATTGCTGGCGTCGGCGATGCTGCGTCCGCAGGGCGCCAGCGCCGAAACCGAGCAGAATATGGATGCGGCGCTGGCCTGGATCAATACCGATCCGGCCTGCGTGCAGGCGCGCGAGCTGTGGCGCGGCCTGAGCGGCGGTCAGCCGCTGCCCACGCCGTCGTTGTCGCGCATGCCGCTGGACATGGTGCGCGCCGAGTTTTCCGCGACCTGCTCCAGGCACCTGCTGGTGCTGCATGGACAGATCGCCATGAGCGGCCCTGGTATGCCCGGCGGCACGCTGGCGTCGTCGCTGCTGATGAGCGACCGCGGCGCCGCGCTGGCCGCGCCGGTGCAACAGCTGATGCTGGAACACGGCACCGTCTCGAGCATCGACAGCGGCGCCGCGCCGGCCGCCAACGTGGCCGACGCGCTGGTCGCGCGGGCGGAGTGGCTGCAGGCCGCGCTCAAGCCGCTGCCCGTCGTGCACCTGATCGCCGCCGGTACCGCGGCCCTGTGGCAATCCCTGTCCGCGCAGGGCATGGACTGGATGTCCCGTTGCACCGGCGCATTCCGCGTGGTCCAGGACGAAACGCCGACCACCTTGCAGGCCATCGGCAAGACGCTGGGCTACGTCCCGGTGGGGGAGGCCGGCGACATGGTCGGCCTGACGCACATGGCGGGCGACAAGCTCGTCCCGCTGCGCCTGTGGGCGGCCGGCACCGAGGTCACGCAGGCCGCGCGCGGCGCGGACACGGCGCCGCTGCGCGCCGTCTGCGCCAAGCTGATCGACCCTTCCGGCCGCGTGGTGCAGCAGGTCTATGGCCTGACCAACGTGGGCGTGGCCCATGCCGACGCGGCCACCATCGCGCGCTGGCTGGTCCTGCACGACCACGCCAAGGGGGCTTTCCGCTACATGGCGCATTCCTGGCAGCCCTTGACCGGCGCCAGCATGGGCGACGACTCCACGCTGCGCCAGGTGCTGATGGCCGGGCAGATGGGCGCCGCCTGCTGGCAACTGGCGCACGCGCCTTCGGCGTCCGTCATGCGCAAGCTGCTGCAGGACCTGATGGGACCGGAGCGCAAGCTCCCCGCGCGCCTGGTGCCTCCGGCCTTGCTGCGTTTCCTGGCCATGGTGGAAATGGCGGGCGAGGGCGGCCCGGGCTGACGCAGCCTGGCCTGGCGCTCAGGCGTCGGGGGCCGCGTGCCCCGGGCGGCCGCCGAGGCAAAAAAAGGCCGGCATATGCCGGCCTTTTTCTTTCATCGAACGCTCCGATCAGGTCGCGATGATGGTCTTGCCCGTATTGCCCTGGCGCGCACGGCCGTTGGGTTCGTAGAGGCTGGACCGTTTGGTCAGGGATTGCAGCGCGTCCAGGGCTTCCTCGGTATAGCGCAGGTGCATATCGATCAGCGCGCCGTTGCGGTCGTTGATGCCGGCGGCGGCGGCGCAGCGGTCGAGCAACTGACGCCAGGTCTCGGCGATTTCCGGATGCCGCGCGGCGGCTTCCGTGGTGCCATCGTGCCCCGGACCGAAACCGAGTTCGGCGAGCAGGGCGTCGCGCCGTTCGCTCAGTTCATGCAGGCGCGCGGCGATCCCGTTCTTCGAAACGGTGATCTGGTTCAACGCATTGAAGGATTGGCGCTCCGTCAGGGCGACCGTTTCGGAACCGAGCAGTTCGGTGAATTCCGCGACCACCGCATCTTCTTCCAGCAGGCAAGCGAGCAGCTTTTCCGTGGCACTCATAAAGGTCACTTCAATAGTTCCTGGGCGCTGGCGATCAGGCCATCGGCGATTTTGGTGGGATCGATCTTGAGCTGGCCGGCCGCGATGGCGTCGCGGATGGCCTGGACCTTGGCGGTATCGATGTCGCCGGCGCCGTTCTGCAGGTCGATCAGCTTGCGGGACATCGGGCTCAGGTCCACCTGTGCGCTGCTCGACCCGCCGCCGGCGACGCCGCCGTAGGCCTGGGCGACGGCGGTACGCGCACCCGTGGTCTCGGTGGGAGTGGTCGAAGGCCGGGTAGTCGAGGAATTGATCTTCACGTCAAAATCCCGCCGGAACGGGCTCCTGGCTGTGCGGGCGGAAGCGCCTGCGTATGTCCCTGTAACGGCATCGGCGCCCCAAACTTTAGGGCGGGCCCACGGGACGGGCTCCTCAGTGTACCGGCCTGGGCCCCGGCCGCCAAATTGGCCGATCGGCGGCTAACTGGTCCGCATCTGTTCAGAATAATGTCAGGAATCGCCATGTTTACAGTGGCACTTCCACGATGCCGGTGGGCTGCAGGATCCCGCTCACGACCTGGCCGGAGGACGTCTTGACTTCCACCGTCGACCCCGGCGTGGCGTTCTGCATCACCTGGCCTTCGCTGCTGACCACGAAACCCGCGCCGCGCGCCGTGATGCGCACCGTCTGGCCGCGCTGCACCGAACCGGCGCTGCGCAGGTTGTTGGCTCGGACGGGTTGCCCCATGCCGACGCGGTAGCTTACCGTCATGCCGATCACGCTCTGCGGATCGGTGATGGCGCCGGGGGGCAGGTTGATCAGGTCGCCGTCGCGCGGCGCCAGGTCTTCCATGCGCAGGGTCTCGCCGGCATTGATGGGGCGCGCGGCCACGTAGTACTGGCCAGGCAGGCTGACGGTGGCCTGCACATATACGTTCCACGGCTTGGGCGCGGCGCAGCGCACGGCCACGCTCATGCGGGCGCGCGGCCGCATCGGCCCGGCTATCGAGGCGGTCAGGGCGTCGCAGGCGGGCAGCCGTTCGGTATGCACCTCGTCCATCTGGATGTTGGGCTGCGCCGGCAGCGATGCCAGCTGCTGCAACAGGTAATTCTGCGCGACCTGCTGGACCGCCACGGGATCCTGCGGCCGATCGACCGCCTGGGCCTGGGCGCGCGCGGGGCCGGGCAGGGCACCCAGCGCGGAGAGCGCCAGGGCAAGGATCGGAATACGTCGGATCATGGGCATGGACGGAATTGTAGAAGTCCGCGCGCATAAGCAATACCCGAATTGGCGGACGAATAGTCGGTTATTTGGATGATTGTGCGTTGTCCGCCGCACCTATGATTCCTTCCGTGCCGAAAGGTCCGTCCCGCAGCGCCGTTCCGCCAGGAGCGCGCGCCCTTCGCCTTGGGGTTGGCCAATACGCACCGGCCCGGCAACCGCCCGGCTGGATGGCCGCATGGCCCCGTACGACCAGGGACGCGACCCGGATGATAGACCGCCTCAGCCAGGATCTTGGCTTCTTCCAGCAATCGCTGGGTTTGCGCGCGCAGCGCCAGGAAGTCCTGTCGGCCAACATCGCCAATGCCGATACGCCCAACTTCAAGGCGCGCGACTTCGATTTCCGCTCGGCGCTGGAAGGCGCGATGGGCGCGAACCTGAACCTGCCGGCGGTCAGCCTGTCGCTGACCTCGCCGCGCCACATTCCGGCGCAGGGCCCGGCCCAGCCGACGGTGGACCTGCTGTACCGCAATCCGTACCAGGCCAGCCTCGACGGCAATACCGTGGACATGGACGGCGAGCGGGTGCGCTTCGCCGACAACACGCTGCATTACCAGAGCACCTCCACCGTCCTGACCTCAAAGATCAAGGACATGCTGCTGGCCATCTCCGAATAACGCGGATACGGGATAGACCATGAGTTTGTTGAGCATTTTCGACATCGCGGGTTCGGCGCTGACGGCGCAGTCGCAGCGCATGAACGTGGCGGCCAGCAACCTGGCCAACGCCGATAGCGCCGTCGGTCCCGACGGCCAGCCGTACCGGGCCCGCCAGGTGGTGTTCCAGGTGAATCCGTCGCAAGGCCAGATGACCGGCGCCGAAATCGGCGGCGTGCGCGTGGCCGGCATCGTGCAGAGCGATGCGCCGATGAAGCGCCTGTTCGATCCGTCCAACCCGCTGGCCGACAACCAGGGCTACGTCACCATGCCCAACGTCGACCCGGTGGCCGAAACGGTGAACATGATTTCGGCGTCGCGCTCCTACCAGGCCAACGTCGAAGTCCTGAACACGGCCAAGGCCTTGATGCAGAAAACCTTGCAGATCGGCCAGTAGCGCGACGCGCGCGGCGATCCCGGACACCGGAGTCTTGCATGACCACTACCAGTAACGTCAACAACAACACCGCCAACGCCGCCAACACGGCGACGTCGGGCGGCGCGTCCAGCGCGCAGTCCCTGCAGGACCAGTTCCTGACGCTGTTGGTTGCCCAGTTGAACAACCAGGATCCGCTCAATCCGATGGACAACTACCAGTTGACCTCGCAATTGGCGCAGATCTCCACCGTGCAGGGCGTGCAGGACCTGAAGAGCGTCCTGCAGACCATCAGCAGCCAGGTCGACCTGGGCCAGTCGATGGACGCCGTGTCCATGATAGGCAAGCAGGTGCTTTTCCCGGGCGATGCGCTGAAGGTCGATACCGACGCCACTGGCGCGCGCGTCATGACGCCGATCGGCATCGACGTGCAGAACGACGCGCATGACGTTTCGATCAAGATCCTGGACAGCACGGGCCGCGTGGTCCGCTCCATGGACCTGGGCGCGCAGGACGCCGGCGTCATCATGCCGTCGTGGGATGGCAAGGACGACTCGGGCAACGCGGTGCCGGACGGCAAGTACACGTTCACCGTCAAGGCGACCGATCCGAACGGCAACGCGGTCACGGCCGAGGCGCTCACCTATGGCCAGGTGGGCGGGGTTTCGTACGGCACGCAGGGCGTGCGGCTGGACGTGGGCCTGGCCGGCCAGGTCAGCCTGCTGGATGTGCGCAAGGTTTTGGGTACCTGATAGACAGCGGCGGCCTGGCCGCCCTTTGCCGGTCTTCCGGCTTCCATCAATCTTCTGAATAAGCGAGAGAACGCATGGGTTTCGGACAAGGACTTAGCGGACTGGATGCCGCGTCGCAGAATCTGGACGTGATCGGCAACAACATCGCCAACGCGAACACCGTGGGCTTCAAGTCCGCCACGGCCACGTTCGCCGATATCTACGCCACGTCGCGCGTCGGCCTGGGCGTGAAGGTCGCCTCGATCGACCAGCGCTTCACGGTGGGCAACGTCACCTCCACCGGCGGCCAGTACGACCTGGCCATCGACGGCGCCAACGGGTTCTTCCGCATGGTCGATGGCAGCGGCGCGGTCTCCTACACGCGCAACGGCCAGTTCGGCATCGACAAGGACAACAACATCATCAATGCGGCGGGCCAGCAGCTGACGGGCTACGGTCCCGGCGGCGTCGGCACGGCGCCCGTGCCGCTGTCGCTGCCCACGGCCAACATCGCGCCGGCCGCGACGACCAAGTCCGGCTTCACGGCCAACCTGAACGCCAATGCGGCCGTGATCCCCGCGACCACCGATTTCGATCCGACCAATACGGCGACGTACACGGATTCGCAGCCGATGACGGTGTACGACTCGCTGGGCAACTCGCACCAGCTGACCACATATTTCGCCAAGCGTGCCGGCGCGGCCGGTCCCCCGGCCACCAGCGTCTACGACGTGTACTACACGCTGGACGGCGCCGCGATGGCGCCCACCACGCCGCCGGACGCCACGACCACGCCCGCCACGCCGTGGGGCGGCGCGACCCAGCTGACCTTCGACACCTCGGGACGCCTGCTGAACAACCCGCCCACGGTGAACCTGTCGTTCGCCACGCCGGGCGGCACGGGTTCGCCGGCGGCGCCGCTGGCGATTGCGATGGACTACACGGGCACCTCGCAGTTCGGCGGCGACTTTTCCGCCGGCTTCACCCCGGACGGCAATACCACCGGCGAGTTCACCAGCATCAGCTTCGGCAAGGATGGCAGCATCATCGCCAACTACACCAACGGCAAGACGCAGACCGTCGGCACCGTGGCGCTGGCCAGCTTCAACAACGTGAACGGCCTGCAGCCCATCGGCGACAACGCCTGGAGCGAAACGTCGGAATCCGGCCAGGCCGTGCTCGGCCAGCCGGGCACCAACGGGCTCGCCAATCTGCAAGGCCAGGCGGTGGAAGCCTCCAACGTCAACCTGAGCACCGAACTGGTGAACATGATCGTGGCCCAGCGGACCTACCAGGCCAACACGAACACCATCAAGACGCAGGACCAGGTGCTGCAGTCCTTGCTGGCCATTCAGTAAACGTGACGGCAAACGGTAACCAGGCAGGATAGGCGCGCATGGATCGAGTCATTTACACCGCGATGAACGGTGCTGTTCGCATCAACGAGGAGCAGGCCGTTCTGACCAACAACATGGCCAACGTCAATACGCCCGGGTTCCGGGCGCAGATGGCCATGTACCGGTCGGTGCCGGTCAACGACGCCACCAGCCTGCCGACCCGTGTTTCCACCGTCGCCGCCACGCCGCGCAACGACTTCACGCCCGGCGTGATGGACGCCACGGGGCGCGACCTGGACATCGCCGTGACCGGCGATGGCTGGATCGCGGTGCAGACGCCGCAGGGCGAGGCCTACACGCGATCGGGCGACCTGCAGGTCGGCGTCAACGGCCTGCTGCAGACCGCGCAGGGCATGCCGGTGCTGTCCAACCAGAACGGCCCCATCGACGTACCGCCCAACGCGACGCTGACCATCGCGTCGGACGGCACGATCACGGCCATCGGCGCCGGCGACCCGCCCAACACCATCCTCAACCTGGGGACCATCAAGCTGGTCAGCCCGCCGCTGACCTCGCTGGTGCACGGGGACGACGGCGTGTTCCGCCGCGTCGCGGCCAATGGCCAGCCGGCGCCGGCCATGCCCGCCGATCCGACCTTGCGCGTCATGCCCGGGGTGCTGGAGGGCAGCAATGCCAATGCCGCGTCGTCCATGGTCGGCATGATCGAGAATTCGCGCCGTTTCGAGATGCAGATGCAGGTCATCCGCGACGCGCAGACCAACGAGGACAAGGCCAACACCTTGCTCTCAGTCAGTTAAGTATTTCAGTAAAGCATTCATCGTGACGCGGCTATCGCGCCGCGCACCCAGGAGCCCCAAACACCATGCTACGTTCGCTGTGGATCGCCAAGACCGGCCTGGAAGGCCAGCAGACTTCGCTGGACGTCATTTCCAACAACCTGGCCAACGTCAACACCAATGGCTTCAAGCGCGGCCGGGCCGTGTTCCAGGACCTGATGTACCAGACGCTGCGCCAGCCCGGCGCCCAGGTCGGCGACGCCAACCAGCTGCCGTCGGGCCTGCAGCTGGGTACCGGTACGCGCGTGGCCGCCACGGAACGCCTGCACACGGAAGGCAACCTGACCAATACCAGCGACCCCATGGACATCGCGATCCAGGGGCAGGGTTTCCTGAACGTGCAGTTGCCCGACGGCACGGACGCCTATACGCGCGACGGATCGCTGCAGGTCGACCAGAACGGCCAGCTGACCACCGCCGGCGGCCTGGTGATCCAGCCGCCCATCAACGTGCCCAACAATGCGCTGTCGTTGACCATCGGCAAGGACGGCACCGTCTCCGTGACCCAGCCCGCCGCGCCCGGCACCAACGTGCAGATCGGCCAATTGCAGCTGGCCAATTTCATCAATCCCAACGGACTGCAGTCGGTTGGCGATAACCTGTACCTGGAAACGGACGCCTCCGGCGCGCCCAACATCGGCCAGCCCACGGTGGACGGCCTGGGCAGCATCCTGCAGCAGTACGTCGAAACCTCCAACGTCAATGTCGCGGAAGAACTGGTGAACATGATCACCACCCAACGCGCCTACGAAATGAACAGCAAGGCGGTCGAAACGTCCGACCAGATGCTCGCCCGCCTGACCCAGCTTTGATGAAACGACCCATGCGCGCCGTGCTTTTCCTTCGATCCGTGTGCTTCCTGGCGGTGGGCAGGCCGGCCTGGCGCGGCGTGGTGGCGTCTTTGCTGTTGACCGCCGGACTGGCGGGTTGTTCGCTGGTGCCGCCCGAGCCGGTCGTGCTGGGGCCGACGACGGCCATGCCGCCCATGCCCACGGCGCCGACGCCCTTGCCCGATGGGTCGATCTACCAGCCCACCGTCTACGGCAACTATCCGCTGTTCGAGGACCGCCGCCCGCGCAACGTCGGCGACGTCGTGACCGTGGTGCTGGAAGAGCGAACCGCGGCCGCCAAGAACGTCGCGACCAATACGACGCGCACGTCCAGCACCGACAATTCCATCGCCGCTTCGCCGGGTTTCCTGGGCAGCTGGTTCAATGCCAAGCTCGATACCAATACCACCGGCAGCAATGTGAACAAGGGCGCGGGCGACAGCAGCGCCAACAACACCTTCACGGGCGTGCTGACGACCACGGTGGTCGGCGTGCTGCCCAATGGCAACCTGCAGGTGGCCGGCGAAAAGCAGATCGCGATCAATCGCGGCAGCGAATACATCCGTTTCTCCGGCGTGGTGGATCCGCGCTCGGTGACCGGAGTGAATACCGTGTCTTCGACCCAGGTGGCCGACGCTCGCATCGAATACCGCAGCAAGGGCGTCATGGACGAAGTCCAGACGATGGGCTGGCTGCAGCGCTTTTTCCTGATCGCGAACCCGTTCTAATTCCGATATGACTTATCTCACAGCCTATCCCGACGCGCTCCGCCGCCTGGCGGGGGCGCTGCTGGCGGGCGTGCTGCTGGCCGCGGCCGGCCTGGCGCATGCCGAGCGGCTGAAGGACCTGGCCAGCATCCAGGGCGTGCGCGGCAACCAGTTGATCGGCTACGGCCTGGTGGTTGGCCTGGACGGGACCGGCGACCAGGTGCGCCAGGCGCCGTTCACCCAGCAGAGCGTCACCAACATGCTGTCGCAGCTGGGCGTGACCATGCCCAACAACAGCAATATGCAGCTGAAGAACGTCGCGGCGGTCATGGTGACCATGAGCCTGCCGGCGTTCTCGCGGCCCGGGCAGACCTACGACGTCAACGTGTCGTCGATGGGTAACGCCAAGAGCCTGCGCGGCGGCACCCTGCTGCTGACGCCGATGAAGGGCGCCGATGGCCAGGTCTATGCCCTGGCCCAGGGCAACATCCTGGTCGGCGGCGCCGGCGCGTCCGCCGGCGGATCCAGCGTGCAGATCAACCAGCTGAACGGCGGCCGCATCAGCAACGGCGCCGTCGTCGAGCGCGGCGTGCCGACGACCTTCGCGCGCAACGGCAGCATGTTCGTCGAGCTGAACGAACTGGATTTCGGCACCGCGCAGAACGTCGCGGCCGCCTTGAACCGGCATTTCGGCGGCGGCGTGTCGCAGGTCGTCGACGGCCGCACGATACGCGTGCAGGCGCCCACCGACCCGGCCGCACAGGCCGCCTTCATTTCGCAGATGGAAAACCTGCAGGTGACGCGCGCGCCCGCGAGCGCCAAGGTCATCGTCAATGCCCGTACCGGTTCGGTGGTGATGAACCGTACCGTGATGCTCGAAGAATCGGCCGTCGCCCATGGCAATCTGTCGGTGGTGGTCAACCAGACCAATGCGGTGTCGCAGCCCAACACCCCGTTCGGCGGCGGCCAGACCGTCGTGGTGCCGAACACGCAGATCGACGTCCGCCAGGAAAACGGTTCGCTGCAGCACGTGCGCACCAGCGCCAACCTGGCCGACGTGGTGCGGGCGCTGAACGCCCTGGGCGCCACGCCGCAGGACCTGCTGGCCATCCTGCAGGCCATGCAGACCGCCGGCGCCCTGCGCGCCGAGCTGGAGATCATCTAAGCCATGGCGCTCGGCTCCTCCCACACCGCGGGCGCCGGCCAGCCCTCCATATTCGACTTCGGCTCGCTCTCCAGCCTGCATCGCGACGTGACGACCCAGCCGGGCTCCGCCGAGAAGCAGGCCGAGGTGGCGCGCCAGTTCGAAGCCGTCTATATCCAGATGCTGCTCAAGCAGATGCGCCAGGCCACCATGAAAAGCGGCCTGCTCGATTCCAATGAGTCGCAGATGATGCAATCGATGGCCGACCAGCAGCTGGCGCTGCAACTGGCCAATCCCGGCATCGGCCTGGCGCAGTCGCTGCTGAAGCAGATGCAAGCCAACCAGCCGGCCGCCGGACAGGACGGCGCGGCGCAGGACGGCGCCGCCCAGGACGGCGCCCAGGCCATGAAGCCCCTGGACCTGGCCGCCCGCACGGTGACCTCCGGCTCGTCGAACCCGGAAATCGCCGCACTGCTGCGCGTGCTGCGGCGGGGCGGGGCGTCCGACCGCGCCCTGGCCGCGGCGGAAGGCGCGCCCGACCATGTGGTGGACTTCGTCGCCCAGATGGCGCCGGCCGCGAAGGCCGCGGAACGCCAGAGCGGCGTGCCGGCCCGCCTGATCATGGGCCAGGCCGCCCTGGAATCCGGCTGGGGCCAGCGCGAGATCCGCTATCCCGATGGCCGCACCAGCTACAACCTGTTCGGCATCAAGGCCGGCGACAGCTGGAAGGGCAAGACGGTCAATGTCCTGACCACCGAATACGAGAACGGCACGCCACGCAAGGTCACGCAGGCGTTCCGCGCCTACAACTCCTACGAGGAATCCTTCGCCGACTACGCGCGCCTGCTGGGGACCAATCCGCGCTACGACGCGGTCGCCGACGCGCGCGACGAGATCGACGCGGCCCGCCGCATCCAGGCCGCCGGCTACGCCACCGACCCCCGCTACGCGGACAAGCTGATCGGCGTCATGGGCCAGCTGCAGGGTGCCGGACGTCTGGCCAAGGTGTCCGACGCCGCCGGGCTGGACGGCAAGGCAGAGCTGCTGGGCAGCGATTTCGAGGGCGCCGGAGACCCCTAGGACAGGGAAACGCGGCGGCCGCACTGCCGGCGCGGAGCATCACTTTGCATTTCATTAAGTTTCGAACGCGCTTGCCGTTAAGCCAATATCCAGACGTTTCAACACGGTTATTCGAGAGGCATCCCGACCATGAGTTTGTACAGCCTGGGCCTGAGTGGTCTGAATGCGGCGCAAGCGGGGTTGACCACCACCGGCCATAACATCGACAACTCCACGACGGACGGCTACAACCGCCAGCGCGTGCTGACGTCGACGGCGGGCTCGACCGCCAGTGCGGCCGGCTTCTACGGTCGCGGCGTACAGGTCGACACGGTCCAGCGGCAGTACGACAGCTTCCTGTACAAGCAACTGGTAGGCTCGCAGAGCACCAGCTCCTCGTACTCGACCTATCTGGACCAGGTCACCCAGATCGACAACATGATGGGCGACGAAACGGTGGGGATCTCCCCGGCGCTGGCCGATTTCTTCGCCAGCGTGAACGCCGTGGCCAGCAAGCCGGCGGATGCCGCGACCCGGCAGGACCTGATCGGCAAGGGCCAGGCCCTGGTGTCGCAGATCAATTCCGCCTACCAGGACCTGCAGACCCAGCGCGACGGCCTGAACCAGCAGATCAGCCAGACGGTGAATTCCGTCAACGGCTACCTGAACCAGATCAACAAGCTGAACCAGGAAATCGTCGTGGCCCGCGGCCAGGGCGGCGGCAATGCGCCCAACGACCTGCTGGACCAGCGCGACCAGCTGCTGTCCGAACTGTCGAAGACGGTAGGCATCCGCTACACCACCCAGGGCGACACGGTCAGTATTTCACTGGAATCGGGCCAGGCGCTGCTGTCGGGCACGACGGTCTACTCCCTGCAGGCCATTCCGTCGGCGTCCGACCCGACGCGCACGGTGGTGGCCTACAACCTGCCGTCCGGCCCGGGCGGGGCCACGACCCCGGTCGAACTGAACGACGCCAAGCTCACCAACGGCACCCTGGGCGGCCTGCTGCAGTTCCGCTCGAACTCCCTGGACGTGGTGCAGAACCAGCTTGGCCAGATGGCGGCCGGCCTGGCGATGACCTTCAATGCGCTGCACCAGCAGGGCGTCGACCTGCAGGGCAACGCTGGCGGCGATTTCTTCTCGCTGCCGCCGTCCACCGCGCTGACGGGCGCCAAGAACACCGGTAACGGCAGCCTGACGGCGACCTACACCGACGCCAGCCAGCTGACGGCCAGCGACTACAAGATCAGCTACGACGGCACCAACTATACGGTCACGCGCCTGCCGGACAACACCTCGGTGACGGCGACGGCCACGGGCACGCCGCCTACCGCGCTGGACTTCGACGGGCTGACGGTCAGCATCTCCGGCACGCCGAACGCCGGCGACAACTGGACGCTGCAACCGACCCGCAACGCGGCGCGCGACCTGGGCATGGCGATCACCGATCCGGCCAAGATCGCCGCGTCCAGCACGACGAATCCGGGTTCGGCCAACGGCGACAACGCCCTGGCCCTGGCCAAGCTGCAGACCACGCGCAACCTGTCGGGCGGTTCGCTGAGCGTGACCGACATGTTCTCGCAGATCGTCAACAACGTCGGCCAGCAGACCGCCGATGCCAAGGCCAACGACAAGGCGCAGACGTCGGTGGTCAACCAGCGCACGGCGAACAACGCGTCGATTTCGGGCGTGAACCTGAACGAAGAGTACGTGAATCTTTCGCAGTACCAGGAGCAGTATCAGGCCGCCGCCAAGATCATCGACGTGGCGAGCACCGTCTTCGACGCCTTGCTGGGCCTGAAGTAAACCTGCCACCCGTATCAAGATAAAGCGCTTCCGGAGTAACACAGCATGATTCGCCTGAGCACCGCGACGATTTACCAGAGTGGCCTGAACGGCATTCTGAAGAACGAGTCGGACGTCAACTACCTGCAGCAGCAGCTCAGTTCCGGCCGTCGCGTGGTGACGCCTTCGGACGATCCGCTGGCGGCCGGACAGGCGATCACGGCTTACCAGAATCTGAATATGGCGGAGGCGTACGGCAGCAACCGCGACGACGCCAACAACTCGCTGGGCAATGAGTCCAATACGCTGTCCACCGTGGTGTCCACGCTGACCGACGTGTTGACGCGGGTGGTGCAGGCCGGCAACGGCACGCTGGCGGACCAGGACCGCAACACGCTGGCCACGGTGCTGGAGCATGCGCGCGACGCCTTGTTCGCCCTGGCCAATACCACCGACGGCAACGGCCAGTACCTGTTTTCGGGCACCGCAGGCAACGCGGCGGCCTATGTCAAGGATCCGACCACCGGCGCGGTCACCTACAACGGCAACAGCGGCCAGCGTGTGGTCCAGGTCGAACAAAGCCGCCAGATGAACAGCTCCGACGTCGGTTCGGACATCTTCAATCGCGCGACGCCGGGCAGCACCGCCTATGTCGCGTCGGCCGGCGCCGGCAACACGGGCACGGCGACCTTCGTGACGCCCAGCGTGGCGTCGGGCGGCGGCTCGGGCAACAACTTCAAGATCGATTTCGCGGCCGACCCGGTGACCGGCGACATGATGTACACGGTCACCACGACGGACGCCGCCACGGGCGCCACCACTACCAGTACGCCGGCCGCTTACACGCCGGGCGACGCCATCGACACGGGCGGTGGCGTCACCATGGTGGTCAACGGCGCGCCGGCCGATGGCGACAGCCTGTCCATCAACACCGCCGGCACGCCGTCCTATGTCGCGGCGCCTGGCGCGACCAACGCGGGTACGGCGACGAGTTCGCAGCTGACCGTCGCCCCCGGCGGCGCGTCGGGCAACAATTTCCAGATCGACTTCGCCAAGGATGCGGTGACCGGCGACGTCACCTACACGATCACCACCACGGATCCCGCGAGCGGCACCAGCACCACGACCGCGCCGACGGCGTACACGCCGGGCGACGCCATCGACACCGGCGGCGGCGTCAGCGTCGTCATCGATGGCAATCCGGAAGACGGCGACAGCTTCACCGTCAATCCGACCAATAGCGCCAGCGTCGATATGTTCGCCACGCTGGGCGAACTGATCACCGCGTTGAAGTCCCCGGCGCAGAACGATCCGGCGGCCCAGACCAAGCTGGTGAACCTGCTGGCGACGGCCAACAAGACTTTGTCGATCAACCTGGACAACGTGTCCACCGTGCAGGCCTCCGTCGGCGCACGCCAGAACGAACTGGATGCCTTGGACACGACCGGCACGCAACGGACCTTGACGCTGAACAAGACGCTGACCGACCTGACGCAGATCAACTACTACGACGCCATTTCCAACATGAGCATGCGCCAGTTGTCGCTGCAGGCGTCGATGTCGGCATTCAACGCGGTCAAGGGCACCACGCTGTTCAGCATGAATAAGTAGGCGAGCGACTTTCCTTTTTTATGAGACAAACGTTTCCCCATGGGGAACGACGGTTCTGTGGATAGATAACGATATGTTCACCAATATGAAAATCCGCACGTCCATCATCGCGTTGCTGGCGTTATACCTGGCCGCGATGCTGGTATCGAACGCCGTCGCATGGCTCGGACTGCAATCGAGCAATAGCAAGCTGGACGCGGTCAACAATATCTATAGCGACCAGGTCGTCAACCTGTATGCCTCCTATGCCCAGGTGCTGCGTGCGCGGCAGGTGCTGAACAATGCCTACGAGATGATCCAGGCCAATCGCAGCGACGACGGCATGAACCAGATCTCGCGCGCGGCCGGGTTCAAGGCCGATGCCGACAAGCGCATGAACCTGTTCAGCCAGTCGCCCAAGCTGCCCGCGACGGTGGACATGTCGCAGGCCATCATGGCGAACTACAAGGCCTACGCCGGGCTGATCGAAGAGCAGATCAACACGCTGCGTTCGAAGCAGATCGATGCCTACCTGGCGTCATCCAAGGCGTCGTCGGCCGCCAACCAGACATTGGATAAGTCGGTCCAGGGCATGCTGGACTACCTGGACAAGGCGACGGACGACATGGTGACGCTGGGACACCGCGATTTTTCGCTCGCGCGTACCGTGACCGTGGTCATGGTCATCTTCGCGCTCCTTCTGACCGTCGCCTGCTGGCTGGTCCTGAGCCGCCTGGTGTTGCGTCCGCTGCGCGAAGCCGGCCAGCACTTCGACAAGATCGCCGCCGGCGACCTCAGCCAGCATGTGGAAGTGCGCAGCACCAACGAAATCGGCCTGCTGTACAGCGCCGTCAGGCGCATGCAGGAAAGCCTGACGCGCACGGTGTCTGCGGTACGCCGCGGCGTGGACGAGATCAACGTGGGCTCGCGTGAAATTTCCGCGGGCAACACCGACCTGTCCAGCCGCACCGAGCAGCAGGCGGCGTCGCTGGAAGAGACGGCGGCGTCGATGGAGGAACTGGCCTCGACGGTCAAGCAGAACGCCGAGAACGCGCGGCAGGCCAACCAGCTGGCGGCCAGCGCGTCGGACGTGGCCGAGCGCGGCGGTTCGGCGGTGGCGGAAGTCGTGAACACGATGCAGGAGATCTCGGGCAGCTCGCGCAAGATCTCGGAAATCGTCAGCGTGATCGACGGGATTGCGTTCCAGACCAACATCCTGGCGCTGAATGCGGCGGTGGAAGCGGCGCGGGCGGGCGAGCAGGGCAAGGGATTCGCGGTGGTGGCGGGCGAAGTGCGCTCGCTGGCGCAGCGCAGCGCGCAGGCGGCCAAGGAAATCAAGTCGCTGATCGAGGATTCGGTGACCAAGGTGGGCGCGGGTTCGCAGCAGGTCGAACGCGCGGGCGCGACCATGCAGGAGATCGTGGCCTCGGTGAAGCGGGTGACCGACATCATGGGCGAGATCTCGGCGGCGTCGGAAGAGCAATCCAGCGGCATCGACCAGGTCAATCGGGCGGTGTCGCAGATGGACGAAGTCACGCAGCAGAACGCGGCGCTGGTGGAAGAAGCGGCCGCCGCGGCCGGATCGCTGCAGGAACAGGCCCAGCGCCTGGCCGAGGCGGTGTCCGTCTTCAGGATCAACGAAGGCCAGGTCATCGACGTGCCGGCGCAGCAGCTGGCCGGTGGCGCGGCCTACGCCCCGCTGGCAGCCGGCTGACGCGCTATATCACAGCAGGTCCTGCAGAAAAAGGCGGCCCGCGAGGCCGCCTTTTTTGCTTTCTGTCCACGGCCTTTTGCTTTTGGCCGCTGATTTTGCGCGTTCTGCCCTCGATCGGCCGATCAGCGTTGGAGATACGTGAAACAGACGATGCTCGGCAGGCCGCCATCGTCGAATCTATTCATCTCCACTGTTTCTAACCCAGCTCTCCATTCTTTCGAACGGCTCGATGGGATGTCGGCGTAGCGGTGCGGTGGGTTCGGTAGCGCATGCGACGGCGTGCCCCGGGCCCACACCCACGTGTCTTCGTCCTTTCCGGGTCCAACGACTCGCTCCGCTTCCTTTCACCCTCGCGCTTCCCGGTCCTTCAACAGCCTCCGTACCGTCATTCCCCACGGCCTGCCGGAATGGCTGATCCTGTTCTATACGGCGGGGGCCTACCTGGCGCTGGACGGTTTCTTCGCGATCCAGCGATTCCACACCATAGGCTTGAACGTGCAGGGGCATTTCGGCCTGGCGGAATACCTGAGGCAGGGTGTCTTCATACTCGAATACCTCGTCGCCATCCTGGCGCTATATGCCGCCACGCGGGTGCGGCCGGCCGCGGGATTGCTCTTGCTGTTGCTGCTGTGGCTGCTGGTGACGGTCGACCTGTCGGCGCACGCCGTCTACGGCCGGCCCGCCGGCATCGGCAACATCAGCGCATTGAACGCGTCGGCGGGGATGCTGGATGCGGCCTTGCAGGAATACGGCCATCTGATCGGCCTGGCGGCGGGCAAGGCGGCGATATTGTTCGTGCCGCTATTGATGAAATGCCTGGTTCCGCGTCGCTCGCGCGCCCCGTTCGCGTTGCTGGCCATCATGATCCTCGCGCTCGGCGGCATGTACGGCTACATCCTGACGCAGCGCGGACCGCCGGCCCTGATCGGCTTTCCCAAGGGCTTTTCCTATGGTTTCGGCTCCCTGGCCACCCAGGCCAACGATCTTCTGGACCATCCTCGCTATCGGCCGGCCCACGTCATGGCCGCCGACGATATCCATGATTTCCGCAACGTCATCGTGATCGTGGACGAGTCCGTGGAATACACGCATTTCGAGCAGGAGTTCCAGGGCAAGGGCGCGGCCTACGCCGATTTCGGCCTCGCCTACAGCGGCGGCAACTGTTCCGCCGCGTCGAACTACATCCTCAGGAAAGCATGGTGGCCCCGCGCCGACAGCGGGCACGTGGACATCGCCCGCACCGACAGCCTGTTCGCGCTGGCCCGGCAGCGCGGATACACCACCACGTATATCGACAACCAGGGGGTGCTGGACGATCCGTCGACGCGCAACTACATCAACCGCGACGAGCTCGCGGACATCGATCACGTCATCGCCAACAACGGCCCGCTGTACGAGCGCGACGCACGGGCCGCGAAGCAGATCCTGGCGCGCGCGGCCACGGGCAGGAACTTCATCCTGATCAACAAGGACGGCGCGCATTTCCCGTACGCGGACTACATTCCGCCGGCGTCGGTGTCGGGGGACAAGGTCACCGACTACCGGGCGGCGATCCGCCACAACTCGGCCGATTTCCTGGCGACGCTGCGGCACGGGCTGTCCGCCGATACCATCGTTTTCTACACGTCGGACCACGGCCAGAACCTGACGACGCGCGCCACGCACTGCAATACCGGCGACGAAGCCACCGCCGAGGAATACCGCGTCCCGTTCCTGGTGCTGGCGACGGACCCGGCCGTCCAGGCCCGCCTGCGGCAGGCCGCCCTGATCCAGCACGACAGGCTGACCCACCTGGAATTCTCCGAATCGGTGCGCGAGGCCCTGGGCTACCGCTTCGAAGGCGTGAAGTCGCTGTATGCCGCCGCGCCCATCGATACACCGTTCTGCGGCCTGTATGGGTCGCCCAAGGTGTTCTTCGGCGTCCGGCCGGCATGCAAGCCCTTGCCGGCGCCAACAGCAGCTATCCCGCCATCAGTCCCGCCAGCCGCTCCATCGCATTGATGCCTTCCTGGAACAGTTCCGCCAGCGACCCCGTGCTCTGCGGCAGCGCGACGGCCAGCAGGATGACGCCCGCCGACAGGGTGATGGGGAAGCCCACCGCGAACACCGACAGCTGCGGGGCCGCGCGGTTCAGTATCCCGAGCGCCAGCTGTATCGCCAGCAGCGACGCCAGCAGCGGCAGGGCCAGCAACAGGCCGGAAGAAAAGATCTTGGTGCCCAGATGCGCCACCATCTGCCAGCCATCGGCATGCAGGGATGCCGTGCCGATCGGCACCAGGGTAAAGGTCTTGATCAGCATGCCCAGCATCAACAGATGCACGTTCAGGCTCAGGAAGGTCAGCATGGCCAGGATGTTGAACAGCCGGGCCAGTACCTCCGTGTTCGCCTGGGTGGTCGGGTCGAAGATCGTGGCCAGCGACAGGCCCATTTGCAGCCCGACGAAATCGCCCGCCGTCTGCACGGCGGCGAAGCAGATGCGCATGCAGAAGCCCATGGCGATGCCGATGAAAACCTGCTGCGCGAGTATCCACAATCCGGCCAGCGAACCTGGCGACACGGTCGGCATGGGCGGCAGCGACGGCGCGATCGCCACCGCCAGCACCGCGGCCAGGCCGATCTTGGTGGTTCGCGGCGCGCTGCTTTCGCCGAACAGGGGCGCGATGCCGATCAGCGCCAGCAGGCGCGTGAATGGCCACAGGAAGGTGTTGATCCACCCGTACCATTGATCCAGCGTGAAGGTGATCATGGCGCCATGCCGCGACCTCGGGTCACGATACCAGGTTGGGGATCTGTTCCATGATCTGGCGGATGTAGTCGGTCATCATGCCGATCAGCCAGGGTCCCAGCAGCACCAGCGTGGCGGCGACGGCCACCAGCTTGGGAATGAACGATAGCGTCATTTCGTTGATCTGCGTCGCCGCCTGGAAGACGCTGATCAGCAGGCCCACCGCCAGCGTGACCAGCAGCAGCGGCCCGGCCACGACCATGATCATGCGCATGGCCTGGTACGTCATCGTCATTACGGTTTCGGCGTCCATGGCGGGCCTCCGGTCACTGGTAGAAACTGCGGGCCAGCGAGCCCAGCAGCATGTGCCAGCCGTCAGCCAGCACGAACAGCATCAACTTGAACGGCAGCGCGACCGATATGGGCGGCACCATCATCATGCCCAGGCCCATCAGCACGCTGGCCACCACCATGTCGATGATCAGGAAGGGGATGAAGATGGTGAAGCCGATCTGGAAGGCGGTCTTCAATTCGCTGGTGATGAACGCCGGCACCAGCACCTTCATCGGCACGGCCGAGGGATCGTCCATCGGCGCCTGGTTCGCCAGATTGGCGAACAGCGACAGGTCGGTCTCGCGCGTCTGGTGCATCATGAACGTGCGCAGCGGCTGCGCGCCGCGATCGATCGCGGTCTCGAAGGAAATCGTGCCGTTGGACAGCGGTTCGTAGGCGTCCTTGTAGATCTGGTCGAATACCGGCGACATGGTGTAGGCCGTCAGGAACAGCGCCAGGCCCACCAGCACCAGATTGGGCGGCGTGGTCTGCGTGCCCAGCGCGTTGCGCATCAGGCTGAGCACGATGATGATGCGTGTGAAACCCGTCATCATCAGCAGCGCGGCCGGGATGAACGTCAGCGACGTCAGCATCAGCAGCGTCTGCACGCTCAGCGAATAGGTCTCGCTGCCGTTCGGACCGGGCGTCGCGGTCAGCGCCGGCAAGGTGGCTTGCGCCGACGCCGCCAGCGGCGCGCACGCGAGCGCCAGCAGCGCCAGGCCGCACAGCACGCGGCGCAGGGGACCGGCTACGCCGTGTCGAGCGCGTAAGAATCGATTCATGGGACCATCCAGCCGTATCCGCCGCGTCAGCCGCGGCGCAAGGCCTGGGTAAGTTTGCTGGCGAAGGAAGCATCCGCGCCGCCGCGCCGGCGCGCGAGCAGGGAGGTCACCAGGGCGCCGGGCTGCTGCGCCGGCACGGCGGCGTCGCCCGCGGGCAGCGTATGCAGCAGATTCATCTGGCCGACCGTCACGCCGACCAGCAGCCAGGCGTCGGCGACTTCCACCAGCACGATGCGCTGGCGCGGGCCCAGTGTCAGGCTGTCGACGACGCGCATCGTGCCGCCCGCCGCGCGCCCGGCCAGGCCGGCGCGGCGCGCCAGCCAGCCGCAGGCCAGGATCGCCGCGATAACGACGACCAGGCCCACGATGACACGGAAGGTTGCGGCGTCGCCCATGTCGTGCTCAGCGCCGGCCGTTCAGGCGGTTGATGCGCTCGGCGGGCGTGATGATGTCGGTCAGGCGGATGCCGTACTTGTCGTCGACGACCACCACTTCGCCCTGGGCGATCAGGTAGCCGTTGACGAAGATATCCATCGGCTCGCCGGCCAGGCCGTCCAGCTCCACCACCGACCCTTGCCCCAGCTGCAGCAGGTTCTTGATGGTCAGCCGCGTGCGGCCCAGTTCGACCGTCAACTGGACGGGCACGTCCATGATCAGGTCGATGTCGGCGTTGGACTTTTCGGCGGAGCCGGTCAGGGGCTTGAATACCGACGCACCGGCCGGCTTGGCCGCGGGCGCGGCGGGGGCGGGCGCGGCGGCCGTCGCGCCCGCGCTGGCGGCGGTCTGCTCGGCCAGGGCGTCCGCCCAGTCGTCGGCGGGCTTCAGGCCGTCGGCCTGCGTCGGCGGCGCGGCGCGCGACTGTTCCGCCAGGGCGTCGGCCCAGTCGTCGCTGGCCGCGGCGGGTTTGTTTTGATCGGGCCGCTCGGCGTTCTGGTCAGTCATGGTCGGGGGCCTCGTTCTCGGGGTCCAGAGGTGTAAGCAGTTTGTGTACGCGCAGCGCGTACTGGTTGTTGAACACGCCGTAGCCGCAGTCCATGACGGGCACGGCGTCGATGTTGGCGGTCACGATTTCCGGCACGTCGACCGGCAATACGTCGCCCACCTTCAACTTCATCAGTTCGCGGATCGACGACGGGATGCGGGCGAATTCGGCGATCAGCTCGACGTCGGCGCTGCGGATCTGGCGCGACAGCTGGCGCGCCCAGCGCTGGTCCACGGCTTCCAGCGCGGTTTCCTGCAAGGGGCGGGTCAGCAAGTCCCGCACCGGTTCGATCATCGAATAGGGCAGGCAGATGTTCAGGTCGCCGCCGGTGGCGCCGAACTCGATATGGAAAGGCGTGACCACCACGACCTCGTTCGAGCCCGTGATGCTGGCGAACTTCGTGTGCATCTCGGAGCGCACGTACTCGAACTCGACCGGATACACGGCTTCCCAGGCTTTGCCATAGCTTTCCAGCGTCAGGTTCAGCAGGCGCCGGATGATGCGCTGTTCGGTGGTCGTGAAGTCGCGGCCTTCGACCCGGGTGTGGTAGCGGCCATCGCCGCCGAACAGGCTGTCGATGACCAGGAACACCAGGTTGGGGTCGTAGCTGAACAGGGCGGTGCCGCGCAGCGGCTTCATCTGCACCATGTTCAGGTTGCTGGGCACCGGCAGGTTGCGTTCGAAATCCGAGTACTTCAGGATGCGGATCGAGCCGACGGTGATGTCGGCGTTGCGGCGCATGAAGTTCAGCAGCACATTGCGCATGTGCCGCGCGAAGCGTTCGTTGATCAGCTCCAGCGTCTGCATGCGACGCCGCACGACCCGTTCCGGAGAGCTCAGGTCATAGGCGCGTACGCCGTCCTGTTCGCTCTGGCTGGTTTCCTTGCCGTCGCTTTCGCCGGTGACGCCCGCCAGCAGGGCGTCTACTTCGTCCTGCGATAGGAACGCCTCGTAAGCCATGCTTATTGCACCACGAATTCGGTGAACAGCACGTCGGTGACGTACTGCCCGTCAGGCAGGGGCGTGAAGGGTTTGTTGATCGCCTTCAGCAGGGCGCTGGCCAGGTCGACCTTGCCTTGCGGCGTCTGCACGCTTTCCGGCGTCTGCGCCGACAACAGCATCAGGACGCGGCTGCGCACTTCCGGCATGTACTTTTCGATGCGCTGGCGCGATTGCTCGTCGGCCACCCGCAAGGTCATGGCGACATGCACGATGCGCTCGCGGTCGGCGCTCTGCAGGGTCACCGTGAACGGCGTGATGGGTATGAAGATGGGCGCGGGCACGGCCTGCGGGGTCTGCGGCGGCGCGACGAAGGTCGTCGGCGAGGCGCCCACGGCGGGTTGCTGCGCCTGCCCCACATTGATCTGCACGGCGGAATTGGCCGCGTTGCGCTGCGAGCGTGTCGTGATCATCCAGGTCGTCGCGACGCTGGCGCCGGCGACGATCAGCAGGACCAGCAGGCCGATGATCGGGCGGAGGAAGCGCGACGAGCCGCTGTTACGCATCGGCAGGGTGCTGCGCGGCGGCATGGTGGGGGTTTTTGATGTCGCCATCTCGGATGGTGGTTGGTTTACCGGGAAAACGGATATCTATTGTTCGCTTGCATTTTGCCTCACTTGGGCAGGCAGGACGCAAGGGAAAAACAGGGCGAAAACTGGGTATCTCCGCCTATTGCGTGACGGGTTTCGATGGTGCCTGGGAAGGCGGTCCGTGCGGTCCGGCGGCGCGCGCTCATGCGAAGGTGTCGACCCGTCCGGCTTCCACGCCGCGCGCCGTGGGTACGGCGATCTGCACGGTATCGCCCGACGTGTCCGCCTGTGCCTGCGCGGCGCCGCCGCCGCCATGGCCGGGGCGGTCGCCGCCCTGGTTCATGCCGCCGAAGCCGGCCTGCGCGCCCTGGTCGCTGACGTTGGCCTGCCCCAGCGAAATGCCGGCCTGCGCCAGGCTCTGCTGCAGCTGCGGCAGGGCGGACTCGACGGCCTGGCGCACGGCGGCGTGGGCCGATACGAACGACGCTTCCGCCACGCCGTTGTTCAGCTTGATCGTGACGCTGAGCGGGCCCAGGTCGGGCGGGTCGAGGCGCAATTGCGCGGTTTGCGCGTCGTTGCCGGCGCGATGGGTCATCAGGACCAGCTGGCTGCCCAGTTCGGCGCCCCATTGGGGCTGGCCGACCGGCGTGTGGATGGCGGGGGCGGCGACGTTCGCGCTGGCGCTGGGCGCTGGCGCCTGCCAGGCGGACGCCAGGGCCTGGGCCATGTCGCCGGGCGTGGCGTGGGCGCCGACGCGCGGCGCGGTGGCGTCGGCTTGCGTATCCCTGTCGCCGTTGGCGCGGGTCGCGTTGGCCGCGGCGCGCAAGGCATCGTCCTGCGGCCGCGCGGCGGCATCCGTGCCGGCGTCGGTCCCGGTCCCGGCGCCGGCCTCGGCCTGCCGGCCGGCGCGAGGATCGACGGCCAGATCGGCGGCATGGGTGTGGTCGGCGCCGCGGCCGGCGGCGTGCGCGGTCTCGCCGGAATGGACTCCGGGGGCGGCGGCCGTCCGCGCATCCGCGGCGGCGCCTTGTGCGGCCACCCCGGGCAGGGGCGCGCCAAGGGCTTGCGCCGGCGCGGGATCGGCGTTTTGTCCATTCGCGGGCGTCGTGGCGCCTGGCGCCGGCGCCGTAGCCGTGGCGCCCGCGTCCGCGGTCGCCAGTTCGATGGTGCCGGTCAGCGCGGTGGCCGCGCCGGCCGTGGCGGTGACGCCGGCGGGCGCGCCGGCCTGGCCATCGGTGGATGCCGGCTTGCCCTGGTCCGCGCCACCGCCCTGCAGCTGCAGCGACAGGGTGGCGATCGCCAGCGCCTGTTGCGCCAGCGTCGGCGCGGCGTCGGCGCCGGCCGCGGCGGCGAGCTTGTCTTCGTCAAGATGGCCGTCGTCCGCCTTGGCGTCCTCGCCCGCGGGCGTGGTGTTCTGCGGCGGGGTGCTGGCGGCGTCGGCCGGCGTGCGCACGGCGCCGTCGGCGGGCGTGGCCGCATCCTGGCTGGCGCGCTGGCGCGCCATGATGTCGGAAAAGCGCGAGGCGTCCTTGCCGTCGCGCGCGCCGCGGCCTTCCGGGGCCGAGGCGGCGGGCCGCGTGGCGCCGGGCGTTGCCGCGCCGGCGGCCGACGGGCCGGAAGGGGGAGCGGAGGGCGTGGCCAGGGCAAGCATGGCAAGCGGGGAAGTCATGGTCGGCGTCCTCTTCAATGCAGTCCCCCGCCGCGCCGGACCAGGCGCGCGGAGTACTCGTCATTCAGGCGTTGTTCGCGGCGCGCGTCCTCGCGCGCCTGCACTTGCTGCTGGCGTTGCGCCAGCGCGTCGAAGGAGTTCAGCTTGCGGCGTTCTTCGCGCCAGTGTTCCTTGCCTTGCTCCAGATGCGTCGCGGCCTGCTCGAGCACCGCTCGCTGCTGGTCGATCGCATCGTCCAGCGTGGCGATGAAGCGTTGGTAATTGTGGCAATCGGCGGCCGACATGCCGGTCATCATGGCGGTCTGCAGGCGTTGCAGATAGTCGGCGCGGTAGTCGTGCAGCATGGTCAGCTGCTGCTCCGCCTTGTTGCGCGCGACATGCAATCCGCCCAGCTGCTTGGCCGCTGCGTCCGTGTGGTCCTGGGCCAAGGAGATCAGCATATCCAGGGGGAGTTGGCTAGGCATGCGATTCACCTGTCTGTAATGTGGCCTGCAGTTGCGCGACGGCCGTGCCGTAGTCCACTTTTTCGCCGACGTTCTGTTGCAGGAAGGCTTCCAGGCGCGGATAGCGCGCGATGGCGTCGTCCAGCGCCAGGTCGTGTCCGGGCGCGTATGCGCCCACGGCGATCAGGTCGCGGTTGCGCTGGTAGCGCGAGACCACCTGCTTGAAGCGCCGGACCACCGCGAACTGGTCGGTGCTGATCAGGGACGTCATGGCGCGCGAAATCGACGCCTCGATGTCGATGGCCGGGTAATGGCCAGCCTCGGCCAGGTGGCGCGACAGCACCACGTGGCCGTCGAGGATGGCGCGGGCGGAATCGGCGATGGGATCCTGCTGGTCGTCGCCTTCCGCCAATACGGTATAGAACCCGGTGATCGAGCCGGCCTTGCCGTTCGGCCCGGGCGCGCCCATGCCCGCGCGTTCGACCAGGGCGGGCAGCCGCGCGAATACGGACGGCGGATAGCCCTTGGTGGCCGGGGGTTCGCCGATGGCCAGCGCGATCTCGCGCTGCGCCATCGCGTAGCGGGTCAGCGAGTCCATGATCAGCAGTACGTCCAGCCCCTGGTCGCGGAAGTGTTCCGCGATACGGGTGGCGTAGGAGGCGCCCTGCAAGCGCAGCAGCGGCGACACGTCGGCGGGCGCGGCCACCACCACCGAGCGCGCGAGGCCGTCGGGACCCAGGTTGTGCTCGATGAATTCCTTGACTTCGCGGCCCCGTTCACCGATGAGCCCGACCACGATGACGTCGGCCTTGGTGTAGCGCGCCATCATTCCCAGCAGCACGCTCTTGCCCACGCCAGAACCGGCGAACAGGCCCATGCGCTGGCCACGGCCCACGGTCAGCAGGCCATTGATCGCGCGCACGCCGACGTCCAGCACCGTATCGATGGGCGCGCGCGACAGGGGGTTGATGGGCAGCGCGGACAAGGGCGCCGCGTCGGCGCCGACCAGCGGGCCGAGGTCGTCCAGCGGCCGTCCGCCGCCATCCAGCACGCGTCCCAGCAGGGCATTGCCCACCGGCAGGTGGCGGCCCAGCGCGGGCTTGGCATTGCCGTTCAGGATGGCCTTGCGGGGCAGGGGGATCTGCCGCTGCAGCGGCGGCTCGCCGGGAACGACGCGCGCGCCGGGCGGCAGGCCGGAGATGTCCGACTGCGGCATCAGGTAAAGCGTATGGCCGTCGAAGCCGACCACCTCTGCGTCGGCCCAATGGTCGTGGCCGGGCGCGATTTCGATGCGGCACACCGCGCCGACAGGCAGGCGCAGGCCGGTGGCCTGCAGCACCAGGCCGGTGGCGCGGGTCACGCGGCCGGTCGCCAGCCACGGGTCGGTGGAGTTGGCCCGGATGGAGCCGATCTGCAATTGCGTGACCCAGCGGTCCACCACCGGAACGGCGGGGACGCCGGGGATGGTGGGGGCGGCGTGGGCGTCGCTCATTCCTCGCTCTCCAGCGGCATGTCGCGGCCCAGCGAGGCCGCGACGCGGCGCCAGCGCGTTTCCAGCGTGGCGTCGATTTCGCCCAGCGAGGTTTCCGCGCGGCAGCCGCCGCGCGTGATCGATTCGTCGACCAGCACGCGCCAGGGGCCGGTCTTGAGTTCTTCGGCCAGGTGCAGGCGGACCAGTTCCAGGTCGAGCGGATGCAGCCACAGGCGCAGCGGCGCGGCCGCCGTGGGATTCATGTGCAGCACTTCACGGACGGCGGCAAGCAAGGCATCGGACTGGTTCGCGACGGTGATGCGCACGACCTGGCGCGCGATGTCCAGCGCCAGCGTCATCAGCGCCTGCCCGGTCTTTTCCTCGAGCTGCGCCAGGGACGTCGCCGTGGCGTCGGCGATCGCGCGCAGGCGTTCGGCTTCCTCCGCGCCTTGCTTGCGGGCATCGGCCAGGCCTTCGGCGTGGCCCGCCTTGCGGCCTTCCTGCAGGCCTTCTTCGTAGCCACGCGCGCGGCCTTCGGCGACGCCCAGGTCGTAGCCTTCGGCACGGCCTTCCTTCAGGCCGCGGGCATGGCCGGCGCGGCGGGCTTCTTCCTGTACCTGGCGGGGATCGGGGCCCGGGTCCGGCAGTATTTCCGGCGCGCGGGCGGCCGCGTCCTGTTCCTCGAACGACGCCAGGCGCCAGCGCTGCCAGGGCGCGTTGGCGGGCGGCGCTGGAACGGCACGGCGTTCAGACATACGCGTCGTCTCCCTGGCCGCCCAGCACGATCTGGCCGCTCTCGGCCAGGCGGCGCGCGACCAGCAGGATCTTCTTCTGCTCGGCCTCGACCTTGGACATGCGGATGGGGCCTTGCGCTTCCAGGTCCTCGCGCAGCATTTCCGCCGCGCGGCTGGACATATTGCGCAGGAACTTGTCGCGCAGGTCCTCGACCGCGCCCTTGAGCGCCACCATGAGGGTGTCGTTGTCGACTTCCTTGAGTATGAGCTGGATGCCGCGGTCCTCGACCTCGAGCAGATTCTCGAACACGAACATTTCGTCGACGATCTTCTGCGCCAGGTCGGCGTCGCGCTCGCGCAGGCTGGCCACGACGTTTTCCTCGTCGGAGGAATTCATCATGTTCAGGATCTCGGCGGCGGTGCGTACGCCACCCATCTTGCTGCGCTTGGCGCCCTGGCCGGCCAGCACGGCATTCAGCGTTTCCGTCAGCTCGGACAGCGCCGCTGGCTGCACGCCGCCGAAGGTCGCGATGCGCAGCATCACGTCGTTGCGCAGGCGTTCGGTCAGGCGGGTCAGCACGGCGGCGGCGCGGTCGCGCTCCAGGTGGACCAGGATGGTGGCGATGATCTGCGGATGCTCGTCGCCGATCAGTTCGGCCACGATGTGCGGATCCAGCCAGTTCAGGGCATCGATGCCGCTGCCGCTGTCGCCCGCTTCCAGGATGTCCTCGATCAGGCCGGCGGCGCGGTCGCTGCCCAGCGCCTTGGTCAGCACGCTGCGGATGTAGTCGTCCGAACCCAGCGTCACCGCGATGAACTGGTCGGATTCCTGGCGGAATTCCTCCAGCACCTCGGCCACGTCTTCGCGCGTCACCTGCTTGAGTTGCGCCATCGCGGCGCCGACCTGCTGGACTTCGCGCGCGCTCAGGAAGCGGAAGACCTCCGCCGCGGCGTCTTCGCCGAGCGACATCAGCAGCACCGCCGCACGCGTCATGCCATCGATGGGTTTATCACTTGGCATCTTTGCTCATCCAGGTACGCAGCACCATGGCCACCGCGCGCGGATCCTTGTTGGCCATATCGCGGGCGCGTCTCATGTTGTCCTCGAAACGATCCATTTCCTTGGCGCGCGCCTGTTCCTGGGCGTCGCGCAGCGCGTCCTGGCGCTCGATCTCGGCGATTTCCGGATCGATGGGCGGATTCATATACCGCTCGTAGATCGGACGGACCAGCGAGCGCCACACCCACACCGCCAGGATTGCCAGCACCAGCCAGCCCAGCACGGTCTTGGCCATCGAGATGTTCGACGGATCCTTCCACCACGGCGTCGCCGGTTCGCTGTCGTTGAACTGGCTGTTCACCACGTTCAGGGAATCGCCACGCGCTTCGGAATAGCCCATGGCTTCCTTCACCAGCGTGGTGAGCTTGTTCAACTGTTCTTCGGGCAGCGCCTTGGGTTCGCCTTCCTTGTCGGGCATGTAGTTGATCACCACCGCCACCGACAGGCGCTTCACCGCGCCGACCGGTTGCTTGATATGGCTGATGGTGCGATCGACTTCGTAATTGGTGGTGTTCTCGCGGCGCGACGTCGACGGACCCTGCTGCGCGGCCGCGCCGGTGGTGGACGTGGTCTGCTGCTGTTGGCCGGCCTGCCCGGGCTGTTGGGCGCCCGGCTGGCCGGGACGCTGCTGCGTCGCGGGCGGATTGGCGATGGGCGCCTGCGCGTTGGCCGGCGGCTCGTTGCTCAGCGCGCCCGGGATGCCCTGCGCGGGATTGACGCCGTTCTGCTGGGAATCGTTGGTCTGCTGGCTGCGCACCGCGCCCTGGCCCGGTTCCTGATTGGGCCGGTATACCTCCGACGTTTCCTCGCGGCGGGCGAAGTCCATGTCGACGCTGGCCTGGGCGTGCACATTGCCCGGGCCGACCAGGGGATTCAGGATCGCCAGGATGCGCTCGACGGTGCGCTGCTCGGTCTCGCGTACGTAACGCGTCTGGTCGGCATCCATGCCGCGGCCTTCGCCGCTGGGCGAGGACAGCAGGCGGCCGTTCTGGTCGACGATGGAAACGTTGCTGATATTCAGGTCGGGAACGCTGGACGCCACCAGCCAGGAAATGGCCGACACCTGCGAATCGCCGATGCTGCGGCCCGGGTAGAGCGTCAGCACGATGGAGGCCGTCGGCGGACGGCGGTCGCGCACGAACAGGGTCTGGCGCGGCAGCGCCAGGTGCACTCGCGCGTGCTGCACGGCGTTCATCGATTCGATGGAACGCGCCAGTTCGCCTTCCAGGCCGCGCTGGTAATTGATCTGTTCGGTGAACTGGCTGGCGCCGAAGCGGGTATTGTCCAACAGCTCGAAGCCGACCGAGCCGCCGCGCGGCAGGCCCTGGCCGGCCAGTTGCAGGCGGGCGTCGTAGACCTTCTCGGACGGCACCAGGATCGCCGTGCCGGTCTCGTTGAAGCGATAGGGCACGTTCATCTGGTTCAGGGCGGCGACGATGGCGCCGCCGTCCCGGTCGTCCAGATTGGAGAACAGCACCTTATAGTTAGGGTCGCGTCCCCACATCACCGCCGCGACGATCAATGCGATGACCGCCGCCGCCGCGCCCAGCAGCAGCGGTTTCGGAACGTTCCGCAGTTTCTCCAGCACGGGAAACCGCGAAATCAGGGAAGAGGTCAGTGTGGCCTGCTGGTTCATCGGCTGCCCCCGCTCGCCAAACGGCGCGAGTTCCGGGGATGTATGTCGGGGGTGGGCAAGTTACACATGCAACGTGCTTCGGGTATCGGAGCGTGGATTATGGCTGCGCGGTCCGACATCCCAAGGGGAGAAAAACCTGGGTTTTTGGCGTCATTTGCCATTTATGTCTTGCGCGGTACAAGCCTCCGGCGCCAAGCAGGGGAAATATCGGGTTTTTTGACTTCATTTGTGCCGTATGCTGTCGCCCCTGGAGCGGTAGTCTCTAGCCACCGACAAATAAGGATAGATTTGCCATGGCAATAGCCGGACTGGCCGGAATTGAGAACATGCTGGAGCGGATGCGCCAGGTCGTGCGGGTCGCCGAAGGCGGCGCCCTGGACGGCACCAACGGGATGCAGGCCGCCTCGAATGGCGCGTCGGCGATCGGCGGCGGTTTCGCGGCGGAGCTTCAGCGCTCGCTGCAACGGGTGTCCGGCGCCCAGAACGCGGCTGTTACGCAGGCCAAGGCTTTCGAACTTGGGGCACCCAACGTTTCCTTGAACGACGTCATCGTCGATATGCAAAAGGCCAACGTCGGATTCCAGACGGCGGTGCAGGTGCGCAACCGCCTGGTTTCGGCCTACAAGGAAATCTCGTCCCTGACGGTGTGAGACTTGCCTGTTTTGTGCAAGAATCCTGCCCGTGCGGCACGCTTCGGACTATTTCCGTTATCGCCGTTGACGGTGTGCGATGCTTGACACTCTTACATTGCTTGTCGTAGCCGTAATCCAGTTCGAAATCATCGGCGTCGTGCTGCTGACAACGTGGTTCATTTCCCGGCGCGCCCGCGGCGCGCTCGGAGGTGGCGGCGCCATGGCGCTGGTCGCGGCGATGTGCCTGTTGCCGATCTGGTATCTGTGGGATACCGGCATCGCGCACATCGTCGGATTCCACTGGATACTGCTCACGCTTATCGTGGTGGTGCCCTCGGGCCTGCTGCTATTCCTGGCTTTGCATCTGGTGCGTTCGGAAGCCATCCTGCGCGCGGTGCGCATTACCCGCAGCGGCCAGAGCGTGCTGGGGCTGTCGCAGGTCGCCGATTCCGAAGCGCTGGAAGAAGACCTGCGCCAGGCCATGCAGGAAGTCGGGCAACTCTACGTCCACTATCAGCCTATCTATAGCGCGGGCACGCGCACGCTGGTGGGCTTCGAAGCATTGTTGCGCTGGAACCACCCGCATCGCGGGCTGGTCGCGCCCATGCAGTTCATCCCGCTGGCGGAACAGACCGAGCTGATCGTGCCGCTGGGCGCCTGGGTGCTGGAAACCGCCTGCGCCGAAGCCGCCACCTGGCCGGAACCCTGGTATCTATCGGTCAACCTGTCGCCGGTCCAGCTGGAAAAGATCCAATTGGTACGCGACGTGCGGGCGGTCCTGGACCGCACCGGGCTGAAGGCGGAACGCCTGGAGCTGGAGATCACCGAAGGCGTGCTGGTCGCGGCGGAAGGCGGGGAAATCTCGCGCCTGGCCGAACTGCGCCGCGCCGGCGTGCGCATCGCCATCGACGATTTCGGCACGGGTTATTCCAGCCTGGGGTATCTGCGGCAATTGCCGTTCGACACGATCAAGATCGACCGGTCCTTCGTGCGCAACCTGGAAACCGATTCCAGCGCGCAGGCGATCGTCGGCACCATCGTCGAACTGTCGCGCCGCCTGAACCGCGAGATCGTCGCCGAAGGCGTTGAAACGGAAGGCCAGTACGCCATCCTGAACGCGCTGCAATGCCATCGGGTGCAGGGCTGGCTATTGGGCAAACCCATGCCGCCCGAGGAAATCGCCGCGCATTACTTCCCGTCGGCGACGGAAGAAGGCGAAGCGCGCGAAGTGCCCTGGATCGACCAGGCCGGCACCGCCTGAGCCTGGGCCGGCCGCGCCTCGCCGGCCGCACCTGGCCGGCCGCACCTCGCCGGCCGCACCTCGCCGGCCGCACCTGGCCGGCCGCACCTGGCCGGCCGCACCTGGCCGGCCGCACCTGGCCGGCCGCATATTTCTTTCAGCTGGTGGTGGCGCGCGCCTTTTCCAGGCGCCAGACGACCTGCTGCAGCCATGCTTCCTGACGCCCGCTCAGGGCGGCGAATTCCGCGCCGATGTGCGTCAGCGGATCCTGCAGCGTCAGGCTCGGCCGGATGGTGACCGGCTCGGCCGCCCCCGGCTGCGCCTCGTCCGTCGCCTGCGGCATCGGCTGGCCGGACAGCGGGATCACCGTGCGCACCTGCAGATCGGTGGTCATGTTGCCGAAGTCCCCGAAGTCCAGGTAGACGTCCCGCATGATGGCGCCCTCGGCCGGCATCTCGCTGGCCGGGCGCTCGACGCGCAGGCCTATGCCTTCGACCGAGATATCGCGGATGGTGAACAGCACCGGCTTGGATGCCAGGTCCGGCCGCCATTGCCCCGCGCAACGCACCGCCGTGCCGATGATCGACGCGCGGAACAGCTTGCGCCGCTGGATGCGCGACACGCGTTCCGGCAGCGGCGACACGAAGGCCGCGCTGCCGTCGTCGAAGCGCACCAGGTCGGGCCGCGGCACGCGGAAATGGATCTGCACGCCGCCGTAGCCGTTGCCATGGAATTGCAGCACCGTGCCCACCCGCAGGCCGCGGCTGTCGTTGGTGGCGAAGTCGGACCCCGCGAAATCGCGCGGCCGCCAGAAGAAATGGTCGGTCTGCTTATCGATGCCCAGGACCAGGATCGCGGTCTCGCGATCGGCGGCATCGCGCACCAGTGTCGTGCAATCCTGGTGCGTCAGTTCGAAGATGGCGGAGCGTATTTCCTCCGGCCGCGTCAGCAGAAAGTCCGATTCGGGCTCTTTCAACGGCATGGCGAATTCCAGCGTGGATATCAATCGTTACGGTCAGGGGGCAGGCCGGGTAGCGCCTTGTCGGGGCGCGCTTCCAGGCGATAAAGCCATGCCAATAGTTCGGCGACCGCCAGGTACAGCTGCGGCGGTATGTGCGCATCCAGGTCGACCTGCATCAGCAGTCCGACCAGTTCGGGCGACTGGTGCACGTACATGCCGTTTTCGCGGGCGGTGCGGATGATGGTGTCGGCCAGCGTGCCATAGCCCTTGGCCACGACACGCGGCGCGGCTTCGCCGTCCTGGTAGGACAGCGCGACCGCGGCGGCGCGGCCCGGCTCGTCGTGGCCGGCGGAGGGTGGCAGCGTCATGAACCCTCCCGGGCGCCAGGGCGGCTAGAAACGTTCATGGCGCCGGCTCCGGCGCCGGTGCATGGGCGCTGATGGACAGCTGCGTCAATTGCAGTCCCGCGCCTTCCATGCGCTTGCGCAGGTCGGCGCCGCCCGCGGTGATTTCGCGCTCGCCTTCGGGCGCGACGATCTGCAGGGACAGTTTCTGCCCGGACAGGGAGATATTCGCTTCGACCGTACCCAGGCGCGGCATGGTCAGCACCAAGCGGGTGGCCCAGCCGGCCGGTTCGTCGACGTCGCCCATATAGGCCGACGCGTCCTGCTGTTCGCGGCGGATTTCCCACCACATGCCGGTGCCGGGCCAGGCCGTGCCTTCCCATGCCAGGGTCTGGTTGGCCAGGACTTCCAGTTGCTGGCGCACCAGCAGGGTAGCGTCCGGATGGATGCCGGGCGGCGCCGCCGGCGCATGGGCGGGCGCGGAGCCCGACCAGGTCGGCGCGGAACCGGAGGTCGGTGTCCCGTCGGCCTGCGGCATCGTCGGCGCGGCGCTGGTCGGCAGGTTGAACCGGGGGTTGTCGGCCAGGATCGATTGCTTGGGGACGGGCGTCTGTATCGTTTCCGCCTGGCTGGCATCCAGGCCGGCCTGGGGCTCGGCGCGCAGTTGGTCGAGCCCGCGCTTGCCGTAGGCGGCATCGCTCAGATGCGACTCGTAGAACAGGCCGCTGGTCTCGATCGCCTGTTTCAGCGCCTGGGCCAGGGGGCCCGCCTGCGGAGCCCCGGGATGCAGGGCGGCGGCGCGCGCCGCGTCCGCGCCCTGGGTACCCGTGGCGGCGTTGCCGGCGCCGGGGCGCGCGCCATTGGCGAGTTGCGTCAGGTCGTCCGCCGCATCCGGCGTAGCCACGGCCGCCGCGGCCTTGCCGGCGCCGCCGGCGGCCGCGTCGCGGGCCGATCCCGCGGACGCCTGCGCGCCCGGGTTCTGGCTGTCCATGTCCTGTTGCGCGCCGTCGCCGCGTTCCTGCACCGGGCGGGGTTCACCCGCCACCGCGCCCATGCCGCCGGGGCGCGCGCCCGTGCCTTGCGGGGCGCCGTCGTGGCCCGTGTCGGTCGAACCGTCGCCCGACCAGAGCGGCGCCTTGCCGGCCAGGGCAGGGGCTGTCTCGGGGTACTGGGCGAGCAGGGTCAGGATGACGCGGGCGGTCTGTCCCAGCGTGGTGGGCGCCGATGGCGTGGTGCCGGTGCTGACGAAGCGGCTGCGCAGCGCGGCGGCCAGTTCGGCCTGTTCCGCGGCCTCGCGCAGGGCGGCGCGCTCGCGTCCCGTCAGGTTGCCCAGCTGGTCGTTGCCGCGTCCCTGCGGATCCGGCCTGACGCCGTCGGCGCCGCCGGGCGGAATGACCGCATCGCGTAGCGCGGTATTCGTGCTGCCTTGCTGTGCGAGCTGCGTTCCCAGCACGGCGTCCAGCCGCTGCACCAGCAGCGAACTGAGCGCTGTCGGGCCGATGCTCATGGGTGGGCGCTCATGCTACGGGTGCCTTGAACCCATAAGCGTTCAGCGCCGCCTGTTGCCGCTTCATGCGGCCGAGCAGCTCGCTCATGCGGGCCAGTTCGGGGATGGCCAGATCGCGTGTGTTCGCGTCGTTTTCCAGGATCTGCACCAGCATGTCATGCTTCTGGCGCCGCTCGGCGTCGTCCAGCGGTTCGGTCACGCCTATCGTGCGCAGCCGTTCGACGATCTCGCAATAGGTTTGCCCGAACTGCAGGACACTGGTCCAGTCCTGCGCGCGGGCGGAGTTCAACATCGCCGCGGTAACCGCGACGATCTCGCGATAAAGCTCGAGAATGATTTGCGAGGACGGAGACGACATAGAGAGTCTTGTGACAGCGTCGAATAGTGTTAATGGGCCCGGGACGATCAGCTCTTCGCCGCTTCGCCGGTGCGATCCACGGATGTCTGCCAGGCTTCCTGAAGCTGGGCCAGCAGCGTGTCGGCGGTTTCCAGCAGCTGGGCATCCCCCTTCAGGTTGGCGTTGATCAAGGTCCGCAGAACGTAGTCGTAAAGGTTGTTCAGGTTGGCCGCGATCTCGCCGCCGTTTTCCAGGTCGAGCGCCTGTTTCAGCCCTTCGTCCACCAGGCGGGTCGCCTTGCTGATCGCGATGGCTCGCGCGGAACCGTTGCCTTGTTCGATATGGATGCGCGCCTGCCCGATGGCGGCTCGCGCCGCCGTGTAGAGCAGCGTGATGAGCCTTTCGGCGCTCGCGCTCATGACTTGCGTTTCGAGTCCTACGTCCGCGTAGGAGCGCACGGAGTAGGCATTATCCGGACGGCGGTATGCGTAGGTCATTTGAATTATTTCTGGTTGGAGAGCGCGGCGAACTGCTGCGTCAGGTACGAGCTGGTGCTGTTCATCTGCGCGACGAAGGAATCCAGCTGCACGAACTGCGCGCGCAGGTTGGCGATATCGGCGTCGATGCGGTCGCTCACGCTGTCGTACTGGTCCTGCAGCGACTTCTTGGTTTCGGTCAGGCCGGCGGTGCGGTTGGACAGCAGGCCGTTCGTGCCCAGGATGCCCTTGATCGCGGTGCCGACGCTGGTGCCCAGGGCGGTCAGGATGTCGCCGACGTCCTTGGGATTGCTGGACAGGGAATCGTTCAGCGAGTGCAGGTTGTTGCTGTCGATCGTGTTCAGGTTCAGCACCAGCGTGCCATCGTCCGGCGACGTCGTGATGCCCAGGTCCTGGATCGTGCGCAGCGTGTCCGTACCGGACGCCAGCACGCGCATGGCGCTGGCCAGGCTGGACGAAATGGAACGGGTGGTGCTGTCCCCGGTCAGGGCCGAACCCTGGTCCGTCGTCGGATCGTACTTGGTCAGCGACGTCACCAGCGTCTGCAGCGTGTTGTACGCGCTGACGAAGCCCTGCACCGCCGACACCACGCCGGACGAGTCCGTGCTGACGTTCACCGTCACCGGGCCGTCGGTTACGTCGGTCAGCGAGATGGTGACGTTGTCGATGTTCTTGTCCAGCGTGTTGGAGCCGCTGACGATCTGCACGCCGTTGATGGTGGCCTTGGCATCCGCCGCCGCTTCCTGCTGCGTCATGCCGCCGGTGGGCGTCGCCGCGGCGTCGTAGCCGATGGCGCTCTGGATGTCGGTATTGGTCGACGTGATCTTGGTCACCGCCGCCTTGGTGCCGGTGTTCGTCGAGGTCAGCTGCAGATAGCTCTTGCCGTCGCCGTCGGTCAGGATGGCCGCGGTGACGCCGGCCTTTTCATCGGCGTTGATGGCCCGGGCGATACCGTTCAGCGAGGTGTCCTTGCTGACGTCGATGGTCTTGCTGGTGCCGTCGGCCAGGGTCACGGTGATGCTGCCGCCCGTGCCGATCTTGGCGGTGCGGTCGCCGATCGCGTCGGACTTCAACTGTTCCGCGGTGGCCAGCTGGTCCACCTGGACCTTGTACTTGGCCGGCGTGGCGCCCGGCTGGGTCTTCACTGTGAAGGCGGTGCTGCCGCCAACGACGGTCGCCGTCGTGACGTTGTAGGTCTTGGGATCGGCCAGCGTGCCCGCGGCCGTCTGCAGGGTCTCGATCGCCTGCTGCAGCGTGCCGTATGCGGAAAGCTGCGTGGTAACCAGGGTCTGCTGGTTCTGGATGGGCACCAGGGCCAGCTTTTCGTTGTCCTTGAGGCTGTCCAGGATGCCCTGCAGGTCCAGGTTCGAACCGGAGCCCAGGGAGGTGACTGGCGGTAGGGAAGAGGTTGCCATCGTGCTGTTTCCTTGATGCGCTTATTCTGTCAAACCGGCAGCCGGCCCGATAAGTCGGGCAAGCGGCATAAGGCCGGCTTGTTCGTGGCTTTCAGCGGTGGTCGGCGGTCGCCGGTGGGTCAGGCGCTGGTTTCGACGCCGCCGCCCTGCATTTTGGTGATCATCTTGGCGATGTTCAGGACCGTCTCGCTGGGGATGGTCTTCAACGTGTCCCCGGTTTTGGAGTCCTTGATGGAAATCACGACCCGATGGGTGTCGGGGTCGATGCTGAACTCCATCTGCGTGGACCAGGCGGTCATCTGCTCATTGATTTTCTGCAGGGCCCGCTCCAGGGAGGACTGTGGGTCGGACGAGTTTCCCGACGTGCCGCCGTCGCCGGCAGTGGCGGAGCCTTTCTGGGCATCCCCGGCGGGGGTCACCAGAACGGCCGCATCGGGCAACGGTGCAGGTTGAGCCTCGGCGGGCTGGACCGGAAGGGCCGCGGGGGCGATAGGGCTGACAGCCATAAGGACTCCACTTCTGCTGTGCGTCGGCGACGCGGGGTTTCTGGGTAGACAACCTCGTAACGGCAGAGGTAGGGAAAACTTAAACGGGCGGGGCGGCTGTTAAAATCGGGGTTGCTTCAGCTTCGCCTTCCGCCATGTCCCTCATCGCCCCGCCAGACGCCGGCGCCACGCTCACGCAGTGGCTGGCCTACCTGGAATCGCTCCACCCGAAAACCATCGATCTGGGCCTGGAGCGGGTCCGCCAGGTACAGCAGCGGCTGGGAATCGAGCTGGACTGCGTCAAGATCGTCGTGGGTGGCACCAATGGCAAGGGGTCGACCTGCGCCATGCTGGAAGCCATGCTGCTGGCCGCGGGCTTCAAGACCGGCCTGTACACCTCTCCGCACCTGATCGACTTCAACGAACGCGTCCGCGTGAATGGCGAACTGGCGTCCGACGCGGACCTGATCGTCCAGTTCCAGGCGGTCGAAGCCGCCCGCGGCGATATTTCGCTGACCTATTTCGAATTCACCACGCTGGCCGCGCTGCGGCTGTTCTCGCGGTCGCGGCTGGACGCGGTGGTGCTGGAAGTCGGCCTGGGCGGCCGACTGGACGCCGTCAACATCGTCGATGCCGATTGCGCCGTCGTCACCAGCGTCGACCTGGACCACATGGACTGGCTGGGCGACACCCGGGAAAAGATCGGCTACGAAAAAGCCCACATCTATCGTCCCGGCAAGCCGGCCATCTGCGCCGATCCCGTGCCGCCGCAAAGCCTGCTCGATCACGCCGCCGCCATCGGCGCCGATCTGTGGCTCTTCGGGCGGGACTACAACTATTCCGGCGACCGCCAGCAATGGGCCTACGGCGGCCGCGCCCAGCGCCGCGGCGCCTTGGCCTATCCGGCGCTGCGCGGCGCCAACCAGCTGTTGAACGCCGCCGCCGCCCTGGCGGTGCTGGAAGCCCTGCGCGACCGGCTGCCCGTGCCGCAACAGGCCGTCCGGCAGGGCTTGCTGCAGGCCACGCTGCCCGGCCGCTTCCAGATACTTCCAGGCCAGCCCACCGTCATTCTCGACGTCGGCCACAACCCGCACGCGGCCGCGGTCCTGGCGCAGAACCTGGACAACATGGGCTTCCATCCCTACACCTACGCGGTGTTCGGCATGCTCAACGACAAGGACGTCGCCGGCGTGGTGGCCAGGCTGGCGGGACGCATCGACCGCTGGTACTGCGCCGGCCTGCCCGGTCCGCGCGGCGGCACCGGCGAAGCCCTGGCGGAGCAGGTGCGCGCGGCGCTGCCGCCGCCCGCCGCGGGCGACGACGTACCGCTCATCTGTCCGCACGCCGATCCCGCGCAGGCCTATGCCGCCGCGCGCGCCCAGGCGGGTGAGAATGATAGAATCGTGGTGTTCGGATCGTTCTTCACGGTCGCCGCCGTGCTCCAGTACCTGGGGCGAAAAGCCTGAATTTTCCATCGCGCATCGGGCGCGCCGGCTGCAAGGAATTCGTGCTTCATGGGTTTGTTCAATCGCAAAGATTCCTCGTCGGACACGCCGGCGGGCCGTCCTCGTCCGTCGGTCTCCAGCGAAGCGCAGGCAGCCGAACTCCGTTCGCGCGCGCGGCGCCGCCTGGCTGGCGCGGTCGCCCTGGTGCTGGCGGCCGTCATCATCCTGCCCATGGTGCTGGATTCCGAACCGGCACGCGTCAGCGACGACATTCCTATCCGCATCCCCGACCGTAATTCGCCTTACCAGCCGGCGGTCTCCGATCCGCAGGCGCAGGCCGATGCCGGCGCGGGCAGCGGCGCCATGCCCGCCACCCCCGCCACGGCCGGCGTGGCCGCCCCCGGCGCCGCCGCCCCGCAGGGCCAGGGCGGACAGCCCGCCGCCGGCCAGGCGCCGTCGACCGGCGCCACGCCGCCCGCCGACGCCGGCAGGACTGGTACCCAATCCCGCGCCGACACGGCCCGGACCCCGGGCGATCCCGCGCATGCCGACACCGGCCGCGTCGAGACCAGCCGTGCCGATGCCGCGCGCACCGACGCCAGCCGGACGACCCCGCGCCCCGACACCCGTGCCGACGCCACGCGCCAGGAATCCAAGCCGGAAACCCGCACCGAATCCAAGCCGCCCGCCAAGCCCGAGCCCGCGCCCCGCACCGACGACGGCAGCAAGGCGCTGGCCCTGCTGGAAGGCCGCACAGGCAGTTCCACGCCGCCGAAGCCGGCCACCGATACCCGCGCCAACGCCGACACCAAGGGCAATTTCGTGCTGCAGATCGCCGCGTACACCACGCAGGCGGACGCTCAGGCCCGCCGCGACAAGCTGCATGCGGCCGGGGTGACCAATGCATTTGTCCAGGAAGCCAGTGTGGGCGGCAAACAGCAATACCGGCTGCGCGTGGGGCCGTTCCCTTCGCGCGAGGCGGCCCAGGCGGCCCAGGCGCGCTTGCGCACCTTGGGCTATGACAACGGTTTCATCGCCGCGCAGTGACCGGGTTCGATTTCGTCGTGCTGGCGATCATCGCCATATCGGGGCTGCTGGGCCTGGTGCGCGGCTTGCTCAAGGAAGTCCTGTCCCTGCTGGCGTACATCCTGGCGTTCGTGGCGGCGATCTGGTGGGGCCCGACGGTCTACGGATGGCTGGCCCAGTGGATAGAAACGACGGTGCTGCGCATGGGCGCGGCCTATGCGGCCGTATTCCTGGTCGTGCTGCTGGGGGTCGGCCTGGTCAACATGACCCTGTCCGCGCTGATCCGTACCACCGGCCTGTCGCCGGCCGACCATGGGCTGGGCGGCCTTTTCGGCCTGATCCGCGGCGCGCTGATCGTGCTGGTACTCGTCACGGTGGCCGGCTATACGCCGCTGCCGCAGGAAGCCTGGTGGCGCGACGCGATGTTCTCCCATACGGCCACAGAAGCCGTCAAACATACCAAAGTGTGGCTGCCGCCATCCCTGGCGTCCATGCTGCCTTATTGAATATGGCCTTATCGTGGCCATATTGAGCATATACGTATCGTTCGAAAGAACGCGGTAGGATCAACAGGAAATTGCCATGTGTGGAATCGTCGGCGTCGTGGGGCGCAATCCCGTCAACCAGCTGCTCTACGACAGCCTCCTGCTGTTGCAGCACCGCGGGCAGGATGCGGCCGGTATCGCCACGGCCCAGGGTAGCCAGTTCAATCTGTTCAAGGCGCACGGGCTCGTCCGCGACGTCTTCCGCACCCGCAACATGCGGGCGTTGCCCGGCAACAGCGGGGTCGGCCAGGTCCGCTATCCCACGGCGGGCTCCAGCGCCAGCGAAGAAGAAGCCCAGCCGTTCTACGTGAATGCCCCTTTCGGCATCATGATGACGCACAACGGCAACCTGACCAATTGGCGGGAACTGCGCGAGTCCCTGTTCCGCGTCGATCGCCGCCACATCAATACCAATTCCGATTCCGAAGTCCTGCTGAACGTGCTGGCCCACGAGCTGCAATCCGCGGCCAACGGCATTTCGCTGGATGACGACGCGATGTTCCGCGCGGTCACGGCGGTGCACCGGCGCGTGCGCGGCGCCTACGCGGTGGTGGCGCAGATCGCCGGCTACGGCCTGCTCGCGTTCCGCGATCCCAACGGTATCCGTCCGCTGTGCATCGGCCGGCAGGAAACCGAGCAGGGCGACGTCGAATGGATGGTGGCTTCCGAATCCGTGGCGCTGGAAGGCAGCGGCTTCAGCTTCGTGCGCGACGTGGCGCCCGGCGAAGCCGTGTTCATCGACCTGGACGGCAAGTTCTATAGCCGCCTGTGCGCCGAAAATGCCCAGCTGGTGCCGTGTATTTTCGAATACGTGTATTTCGCCCGCCCGGATTCGCTGATGGACGGCGTGTCCGTCTACGACGCCCGCCTGCGCATGGGCGAGTACCTGGCCGACAAGGTGGCGCGCAGCATGCGCCTGGGCGATATCGACGTCGTCATGCCGATTCCCGATTCTTCGCGTCCGGCCGCCATGCAGCTGGCCGCCCGCCTGAACCTGGACTACCGCGAAGGCCTGATCAAGAACCGCTATGTCGGCCGGACGTTCATCATGCCGGGGCAGGCGGTGCGCAAGAAGTCGGTGCGGCAGAAGCTCAACGCCATCGGCCGCGAATTCCAGGGCAAGAATGTGCTGCTGGTGGACGATTCCATCGTGCGCGGTACGACCAGCCGGGAAATCGTCGAAATGGCGCGCGCCGCCGGCGCCAACAAGGTGTTCTTCGCCTCCGCCGCGCCGCCCGTGCGTTTCCCCAATGTCTATGGCATCGATATGCCGACGCAGCGCGAACTCATCGCCACCGGCCGCAGCGACGAGGAAATCGCCCGCACCATCGGCGCCGATGCCCTGGTCTACCAGGATCTGGACAATATGCAGCAGGCGGTGCGCGACCTGAATCCCGCCATGTCGCGTTTCGAGGCGTCCTGCTTCGACGGCCAGTACATTACCGGCGACATCACGCCGGAATACCTGGAGCGCCTCGGCCAGAGCCGTGGCGAGGCCGACGAAGAGGCGCGCGGCGGCCTGTTGTTCAACATGGGCTACGCCGCCAACGACGCCTGATCTCCAGCCGCGTATATACAGAAAGAAACGGCGGACTGGGAATACCCGGTCCGCCGTTACGTTTCAGGGGGCCGGCCGGCTAGGCGCGGCCGGCTAGGCGCGGCCGGCTAGGCGCGGCGCAGCAGCGCCCGCAGGCTCAACAGCGCCAGGATGGCGAACAGCGCCAGGCTCCAGATCGCGTATTCGACGCCCAGCACCTTGACCATGGCGTCCATGCAGGTGGCATAAATCCCGAACACGGACGGCAGCGCCGCGTCGAGCCCGCTGCCGGCGATGAACTTGTCGGCAAAGGTCTGGGCGCACGACAGCAGCTTCGACGCCACGGTGTACTGGTAATACGCGGCCCATATGCCGCACAACGACAGGATCAGCCCCAGCAGCGCGCCCACGCGCCGCATCACCGGTCCCAGGAAGGCCAATACCAGGCAGACGATGCCGATGACGATATAGATCAGCCGCTGCAGGACGCACCACGCGCAGGGTTGCAGGCCGAAAGCGTATTGGGACACCAGCGCGATGCACACGGCGCCGAAAGCCAGGATGGCGATCAGTACCAGGGTGCGTTGCGAAGTCGACATCATGATGTTTCTTATCCTGTAGCGTCGGAAAGGGAGGTAGGCGGTATCAGTGCGCGGCGCCGGCCGCGCTGGCCTTGGCGGCTTCGACCATCACGCTCAACAAGAGTTCATGCACGCCGTCCCAGACGATCTGCACGCCCAGGCACAACAGCACGAAAGCCGACAGCCGCATGAATACCGCCGTGCCGTTGTCGCCCAGCCGGTACAGGAACTGGGCCGCGAAACGCAGGCAGACGTAAAGCGTCAGCGCGGTCACCAGGATGCCGGGCAGCGAGCCGACCAGCTTGACCAGGCTGACGATACGGTCCGGTTCGCGCAGGGAGGCGCCCACCGTGATCGCCGCGGCGATCGAGCCGGGCCCGCAGGAAATCGGGAAGGTGAGCGGATAGAAGGCGCGCGCCTTGGCCATTTCCGGCGTGAAGGACTCGGCGGCGCGGGCGGCGCTTTGGGCACCGGCATCGGGCGAGTTCACCAGGCGCCACGCGCTGGCGATGACCAGCAGCCCGCCGCCTACGCGGACGATTGCCAGGGAGAGTCCGAAGAAAGTCAAAAGCACGTTGCCGGCCACCATCGCGATGGTCAGCATCACGCCCACATTGATGGCCACCCGCTTGGCCAGCGCCGTGCGGGTCGCGTTGGAAGCGCCTTCAGTCAGCGTCCAGAAAATGGGGGCGACCGCTGGAGGATTCAGGAAAGGCAGCAGGGTGGCCAGCGCGAATAGGAAACTGCGACCGAATACGAGCAGATAGTCGTGCGCGAGCATGAGGAAAGGGGCCTGGCCGACGAGGAAAGGTGGATTGTAAGCGTCGGCCGTTCGTTCCGGCCACGTCAACGTGGATGTAAGGCGCTATCCGAAGCCGCAATCCCTCGTCGGATTTCATCCACGCCCCACGCGGCGACAAACAGATGCCCGCCCAACCCGGGACGCCGAGGATCCGGGCGGGCGGCCAGCCCTTCGCCGGTCCTCCAGCGTCGCCCCCCTGCGGGGAAGCGCGCAGCGCTTCGGGGGGACCCTCAAGCAGCCACGCGCTGCGTACCGTCGCCGGAAAGGGCGTCCAGGATCGCGCGTTCGAATTGCATCTGCGAGCGCGGCCGTTCCAGGGTCGAGCCTTCGATGATGAAGACGTCTTCCACGCGGTCGCCCAGCGTCATGACCTTGGCCATCTGCAGGTTCACGCCATGTCCGACGAACACCCGCGCCAGGGCATGCAGCAGGCCCGGCCGGTCCGTGGCCGTGACGGACAGCCGCCAGGATTTGCTGCGGTCGTCAGGCTGCAGCTCGGCTTGCGGCGGCACCGGGAATACGCGTGACATCCGCGATTGCCGCAGCCGGCCATAGGTCGCGCCGGCGCCCGCGGCGGCCGGAGAAGCCGCGCCGGCTTCCTTGAGCCGCGTGGCCAGTTCGTGCTCGACCAGCGACGCCTGCGCGCGCAGGTCGCTGGCGCCGTCCGGCAGCAGCACGATAAAGCTGTCAAGCGCCCAGCCATGGCGCGTGGTATGGATGCGCGCGTCCTGGATGCTCAGCGACTTGGCATCGAAATAGCCGCAGATCGCCGCGAACAGGTCGGGCGCGTCGCGGGTGTACACCATGACCTGCAGGCCTTCGCCCTGTTCGGTGGGCCGGGCCTTGACGACGGCCTGGTCCGGAGCCGGGCGGTGGTACAGATGGCGTGTATGCCAGGCGATGTCGGAAGCGTCGTGGCGCAGGAAATAGGCCACGTCCAGCTGTTTCCAGAACGCCTCGCGCGCGTCGTCGCGCAGGCCGGCCAGCCGCGTCAGCCGCGCCGCTTCCGCCTTGCGATGATTCAGCACCGTGTCGGCATCGTGATGCGCGCCACCCAGGGCGCCCAGCGTCAGGCGGTACAGGTCTTCCAGCAGCTTGCCTTTCCAGGCATTCCATACCTTGGGGCTCGTGCCGCGGATATCGGCGACCGTCAGCAGGTACAGGGCGGTCAGATGGCGTTCGTCCTTGACCGTGGCGGCGAACTCGCGCACGACGTCCGGATCGGACAGGTCGCGCTTCTGCGCCACGGTGGACATCAGCAGATGCTGCCGGACCAGGAATTCCACCAGCTCGGCGTCTTCCGGTGCCAGGCCGTGATCATGGGCGAACTTGCGCACCTCGCGCGCGCCCAGCTCGGAGTGGTCGCCGCCGCGTCCCTTGGCGATATCGTGGAAAAGCGCGGCGACGTAAAGCAGCCAGTGCCGGTCCAGCTCGGAAATCAACTGGCTGGCCAGCGGATATTCCTGCGCGTGTTCGGGCATGGTGAAGCGGCGCAGGTTGCGGATGACCGTCAGCGTGTGCTGGTCCACCGTATAGACGTGGAACAGGTCGTGCTGCATCTGGCCGACGATGCGGCGGAACACCGGCAGATAGCGCGGCAGGATGTTCAGCATCGTCATGCGGCGCAGCTCGTGCACGATGCCCGACGGCTGCTGCAGGATCTGCAGGAACAGCCGGCGATTGACCGGATTGCGCCGGAACTGTGCGTCGATGCGATGGCGCGAGTGCCAGATGGCCCGCATGGTGCGCGCCGACATGCCGTTCAGGTGCGAGTGCTGCTGCATGACCAGGAAGGCGCGCAACAGGAGCGTCGGATTGCGTTCGAACGCATCGTCGCGAATGATGTCCAGCCGGTCGTGCAGGCTGCGGAAATCGTCGTCGATATCGCGCGCGTCGCACGCCGGACGCGGAAACAGCCTTTCCTCGATATTCTGGACCAGGATGGAGTTCAGCTGCGTGACCAGGCGCGCGGCCCAATAATAGCGCTGCATCATCAATTCGCTGGCGCGCCGCGTGGCGGTCGCCTTGATGCCGTAGACCTCCGCCAGCGCCGGCTGCAGATCGAACAGCACGCGGTCTTCGCGTCGCTTGGACATCAGGTGCAGCTCGATGCGCAGGCGCTTGAAGGCCTGTTCGGCGCGCCGCAGGCCGCGCGCTTCGGACGCCGTGAGCAGGCCGGCCCTGGCGATCTCGCGCCAGGTCTCGCCGAAGCCCGCGGCCCGCGCCATCCACATGATGACCTGCAGGTCGCGCAAGCCGCCCGGGGATTCCTTGCAGTTCGGTTCGAGCGCGTACGGGGTGTCCTGGTAGCGCGCGTGGCGCTGCTGCATCTCGACCCGCTTGGCGCGGAAGAACCCCGCCGGATCCAGGCGCGCCCGCATCGCGGTGTCGAAGGTTTTCATCAGCGTGCGGTTGCCTGCCAGCCAGCGCGATTCCAGGAGCGCGGTTTCCACCGTGATGTCGGCATCCGCCTCGCGTTCGCAGTCGGCGATGGTGCGCACGCTGTGGCCCGGCTCCAGGCCCAGGTCCCACAGGGCGGCCACCAGCCGCTCGATGGCGGTTTCCTCGTCGGGCGAGGGCGGGTGCGGCAGCAGGATGAGCAGGTCGACGTCGGAATGCGGGTAGAGCTCGCCGCGGCCGTAGCCGCCGACGGCGGCCAGCACCGCGCCGGGCGGCAGCGGGCATTGCTTGATCAGGTCGCGCAGGGTCTGGTCGGTGATCCGGCGCAGTTCATGCAGCAGCGGATCGGGCCGCTCATGTTCCCGAAAGGCGGTGATGGCGGCTTCGCGCCGCGCGCGCATGCGGGCGCGCAGCGCGGGCAGGTCCGCGGCCACGTCGGGCGCCGCGAGCAGGGATTCGGCTTGCGTACTCATACAACGGTCCTTCCCGTGTGTCTGGGCGGCGATCGGCGCGGCGCGCGCGGCTAGGCGGCCGGTACCGCGACCGCTTCCGTCACGAAGGCGGGCGGCGCCGGCATGCCCGGCGATACCGTCAGCACTTCATAGCCCGTCTCGGTGACCAGGATCGTATGTTCCCACTGGGCCGACAGGCTGTGGTCGCGCGTGACCACGGTCCAGCCGTCGGACAGCTGGCGGATCTCGCGGCGACCCGCGTTGATCATCGGTTCGATGGTGAAGATCATGCCCGGCACCAGTTTCACGCCGGTGCCCGGCTTGCCGTAGTGCAGCACCTGGGGATCTTCATGGAAGCGGCGCCCCACGCCGTGGCCGCAGAATTCGCGCACGACCGAAAAACCGCTGCCTTCCGCATGCTTCTGGATGGCGTTGCCGATGTCGCCCAGGGTGGCGCCGGCGCGCACCTGGCGGATGCCCAGCCACATGCATTCGTAGGTGACGTCGGTCAGCCGGCGCGCCAGGATGGACGGTTCGCCGACGTAGAACATCCGGCTGGTGTCGCCGAACCAGCCGTCCTTGATGATGGTGACGTCGATATTCAAAACGTCCCCATTTTTCAGGACCTTGTCGCCGGGGATGCCGTGGCAGACCTGGTGGTTCACCGACGTGCAGATGGCGCCGGGGAAGGGCGGGTAGCCGGGGGGCGCGTAGCCGACGGTGGCCGACTTGACCTTCAATTCATTGGTCAGGTAGTCCAGCGCCAGGCGGTCCAGCTCGCCGGTCGTGACGCCGGGTTTCACGTAGGGCGTGAGGTAATCCAGCACGCGCGCGGCGTCCTGGCAGGCCAGGCGCATTTGGTCGAGATCGGCGGGGTCGGTGACTATGCCCATGTATCAGCTTGAGGATTGTCTTGGAAAAATAGTAGAATTATAGGCTTCCCTGGAAAAGCAGGGGAGTGTGCACTTCGATAGCACATCGAAAACGACATCGACGCGACATCGAAAACGCACTTCAATCGCGCGCCCAGCCAACGAGGGTGTCGACGGTACTGCCCGGCAACGAATACGAATGCCGCAGTGTCCGGACGATGCAGGCCTGGCGCAAGTCCAAACCCTTGGAGAATACTATGTCCCTCATGCGTGAAATGCTGGAAGCTGGCGTCCACTTCGGCCACCAGACCCGTTACTGGAATCCGAAGATGGCTCCCTTCATCTTCGGTCAGCGTAACAAGATCCACATCATCAACCTGGAACAGACGGTCGGCAAGTACGTCGAAGCCACCAAGTTCGTCAAGCAGCTGGCCGCGCGTGGCGGCAAGATCCTGTTCGTGGGCACCAAGCGTGCCGCGCGCGAACTGATCGCCGCCGAAGCCGCCCGCTGCGGCATGCCTTTCGTCGACGCCCGCTGGCTGGGCGGCATGCTGACCAACTTCAAGACGGTCAAGACCTCGATCAAGCGCCTGAAGGACATGGAAGCCGTGGTCGCCGAAGGCGGCGCGGAACGCATGATCAAGAAGGAAGGCCTGCTGTTCGAGCGCGAACTGGAAAAGCTGAACAAGTCCATGGGCGGCATCAAGGACATGAACGGCCTGCCGGACGCGCTGTTCGTGATCGACGTCGGTTACCACAAGATCGCCATCGCCGAAGCCCGCAAGCTGGGCATCCCGGTCGTGGCCGTGGTCGACACCAACCACTCGCCGGACGGCATCGACTACGTCATTCCGGGCAATGACGACTCCGCCAAGGCCATCGCGCTGTATGCCAAGGGCATCGCCGACGCCGTGCTGGAAGGCCGCGAGCAGAACCTGAACGGTCTGGTCGAAGAAGGCGGCGAAGGCCAGGAAGAGTTCGTCGAAGTGCAGGACGGCCAGGCCTGAGCAGGCGCCCGCGGGCGCACTGTGCCGGATGCGCTCCGCGGAGCGCATCCCCGAATCGAAACACAACATGCCCCGGCTTGCCGGGGCGTGCTTTAGAAAGAATGGAGCGAACATGGCTGAAATTACCGCCTCGATGGTCAAGGAACTGCGCGAAAAGACCGACGCGCCCATGATGGAATGCAAGAAGGCGCTGACCGAAGCCGAAGGCGATCTGGCCCGCGCGGAAGAAATCCTGCGCGTCAAGCTGGGCAACAAGGCCAGCAAGGCCGCCGCGCGCGTGACGGCCGAAGGCCTGATCGGCCTGTACATTTCGCCCGATGCCAAGCAGGGCGCGGTCATCGAAGTCAATTGCGAAACCGACTTCGTCGCCAAGAACAACGACTTCGTCGCCTACGTGAACACGCTGGCCGAACTGGTCGCCACCAAGAATCCCGCCGACGTGGCCGCGCTGTCCGACCTGCCGCTGGAAGGCGGCACGGTGGAAACGGTGCGCACCGCCCTGATCGGCAAGATCGGTGAAAACATCTCGATCCGCCGCTTCGAGCGCATGGAAACCGCCAACAAGCTGGCCAGCTATGTGCACGGCGGCAGGATCGGCGTGCTGGTCGACTTCAGCGGCGCCGACGGCGTCGGCAAGGACCTGGCCATGCACATCGCGGCCACCAAGCCCAAGGCGCTGAACGCCGACGGCGTCCCGGCCGCCGACATCGCCACCGAGCGTTCCGTGGCCGAGCAGAAGGCCGCCGAATCCGGCAAGCCGGCCGACATCGTCGCCAAGATGGTCGAAGGTTCGGTGCAGAAGTTCCTGAAGGAAGTCACGCTGCTGTCGCAGCCCTTCGTCAAGAACGACAAGCAGACCGTTGAACAGATGCTGAAGGCTGAAAACGCCGGCATCGCGCGTTTCGCGCTGTTCATCGTCGGCGAAGGCATCGAAAAGAAGACCACCGACTTCGCGGCGGAAGTCGCCGCCGCCGCTGCCGGCCGCGCCTGATAAGTTCCCGACACGACTTATCCGTCCGCATTGCAGTTCTTTTTATTACAGGCCGGCGCGTGACCGGCCTGTTTCTTGTCTTACACTTCCGTCGGATCGTTTTCAGGGATATCGCTCATGGCCAGCAGATCGTATAAGCGGGTTCTTCTCAAACTGTCCGGCGAAGCGCTGATGGGCGAGGACGCCTTCGGCATCAACCGCGCCACCATTGCCCGGATGACCGAGGAAATCGCCGAGATCGTCAATCTGGGCGTGGAGCTGGCCATCGTCATCGGCGGCGGGAACATCTTCCGCGGCGTGGCGCCCGGCGCGCAGGGCATGGACCGCGCGACCGCCGACTACATGGGCATGATGGCCACCATCATGAACGCCCTGGCCCTGCAGGATGCCCTGAAGCACCGCAGCGTCGACACCCGCGTGCAGTCGGCCCTGAACATCGAACAGGTGGTCGAGCCTTACATCCGCCCCAAGGCCTTGCGCTACCTGGAAGAAGGCAAGGTGGTGATTTTCGCCGCCGGTACCGGCAATCCCTTCTTCACCACCGACACCGCGGCGGCGCTGCGTGGCGCGGAAATCGGCGCCGAAATCGTGCTGAAGGCGACCAAGGTGGACGGCATCTACAGCGCCGACCCCAACAAGGACCCGACGGCCACGCGTTATTCCCGTATCAGCTTCGACGAGGCCATCGTGCGCCGCCTGGAAGTCATGGACGCCACGGCATTCGCCCTGTGCCGCGACCAGAAGCTGCCCATCAAGGTGTTCTCCATCAACAAGTCGGGCGCGCTGAAGCGCGCGGTCACCGGCGAAGATGAAGGCACACTGGTACACGTTTGAATCAAGGAGTCGCAATGAGCGTCGCAGACATCAAAAAATCGGCCGAGTCCCGGATGGCCAAATCCATCGAAACGCTCAAGGTCAATCTGTCCAAGATACGGACCGGCCGCGCGCACACCGGCATCCTGGACCACGTGCAGGTCGAGTACTACGGCTCGCCCGTGCCCATCAGCCAGGTGGCGAACGTCAACCTCGTCGATGCGCGCACGATCAGCGTGCAGCCCTATGAAAAGAGCATGGCGGGCCCGGTCGAAAAGGCCATCCGCGAATCCGATCTGGGGCTCAATCCGGTGTCCATGGGCGAAACCATACGCGTCCCCATGCCGGCGCTGACCGAAGAACGGCGCCGCGACCTGACCAAGGTCGTCAAGAACGAAGGCGAGGACGCCAAGATCGCCGTGCGCAACCTGCGCCGCGAAGGCAACGAAGCCTTGAAGAAGCTGGTCAAGGACAAGTCCATCTCGGAAGACGAAGAGCGCCGCGCGCAGGACGAAATCCAAAAGCTCACCGATCGCTGCGTGGGTGACATCGACAAGATGATCGCGCAGAAAGAAGCGGAGATCATGACCGTCTGACGCGGGCGCCGCGCGGTCTTTGCAACCTCATGACTATCAGTTCCACCCAGGCCGTCCCGCCGACGTCCGATATCCCGCAGCACGTTGCCATCATCATGGATGGCAACGGCCGCTGGGCCACGCGTCGGCATCTGCCCCGCACCGCCGGGCACGCCAAGGGCGTGCAGGCCGTGCGCCGGGTCGTGGAGGCCTGCGGCCGCCGTGGCGTCCGTTACCTGACCTTGTTCGCCTTCAGCTCCGAAAACTGGCGCCGTCCGGCCGAAGAGGTCTCGCTGCTGATGCGCCTGTTCGTGCAGGCGCTGGAGCGGGAAGTCGACAAGCTCGACGGGCAAGGCGTCAGGCTGCGCGTGGTGGGCGACCTTTCGCCCTTCGAGCCGCGCTTGCGTGAACTGATCGAACAGGCGCAGGCCCGTACCGCGCACAACGACCAGCTGCATCTTTCGGTGTGCGCGAACTACGGCGGCCGCTGGGACATCCTGCAGGCCATGCGCCGCATGCTGGCGGAAAACCCGGGGCTGGCGCAGGCGCCGGACGGCATCGACGAAGCCACGTTGAGCCGCTATCTGTCGATGGCCTGGGCGCCCGAGCCCGACCTGTTCATCCGCACCGGCGGCGAGCAGCGCATCTCGAACTACCTGATCTGGCAACTGGCGTACACCGAGCTGTTCTTCACGGACCGTTACTGGCCGGATTTCGGCGGCCCGGAGCTGGAAGAAGCCTTCGAATGGTATCGGACCCGCGAGCGGCGTTTCGGGCGCACCAGCGCCCAGGTCAATGCGGCCGGAAAACGCTAGCCTGGCCGGATCCGTTCCCCCGCCGCCACGCGGCCGCATGAAAAGGGGGCAGAATACGGTGTGCCCGCCATTGCGGCGGGCGGTCGCCCTGGTCCCGGAACAGGCCCCGAACACCTGACCAGGCACCTGCCCAAGCACCTGCCCAAGATTTGGAGACTCCATGCTGCGCCAGCGCATCGTCACAGCCGTCATCCTCCTCGCCGTTCTGGCCGCCACGATGGCGGCGCCCACCCCCTGGCCTTTCATGGTGCTGCTCGCCGTCGCGACCGCCTGCGCCGGCTGGGAATGGGCCCGCCTGACGCTGCCGGCGGGCGGCGGGGCCGGGGCGATCGCCGTGGGCGTACTGCTGGGCATCGCGGCGCTGTGCGTCACCTTCTGGTGGACCGGCGGCAGCCGCCACGATTTCGCCGCCGAAGCCTCCAGCGCGCTGCTGTTCAACTGGGTCGTGCCCCTGTCGGCCCTGTTGTGGATCTTCGCCGCCACCGTCGCCGTGGTGCGCGGACGCAGCGACGCGCCGCCGGCCAGCGTGCCGCTGACGCTGTTCGCCATCCTGGCGCTGCTGGCGGCCTGGGCCGTCCTGGCCCTGTTCTTCATGACGCACGGGGCGATCTTCCTGCTGTCCCTGCTGGCGCTGGTGTGGGCGGCCGATATCGCCGCCTATTTCGGCGGCCGGGCCCTGGGGCGCCGCAAGCTGGCGCCGCGCGTCAGCCCCGGCAAGACCATCGAAGGCGCCATCTGCGGCGTTGCGGCCGCCGTCATCTGGATCGGCGTCAGCAGCCTCTGGCCGGGTACGTTCGGCCATGCCCTGGTCCAGCGCTGGACGCTGTGGGGCGCGCTGCCCATCGCCGCGCTGTTGGGGGTGCTTTCCATCGTCGGCGACCTGTTCGAGTCGCTGCTCAAGCGGCGCGCCGGACGCAAGGATTCCAGTCATCTGCTGCCGGGGCACGGCGGCGTCTACGACCGCATCGATGCCATCCTGCCGGTGGCGCCGGTGGCCCTGCTACTCAGTGGAGTACTGTTTTGACAGCGTTTCAGCGTATCGCCGTGCTGGGGTCCACGGGATCGATCGGCGACAGCACCCTGGACGTCATCGCGCGCCATCCCGACAGGCTGGGCGTGCATGCGCTTTCCGCCCATAGCCGCATGGAAAAGCTGGCGGAACAGGCGCTCGCCAGCCTGGCCCGCGTGGTGGTCGTGCCCGACGAGGATGCCGCCACCCGTTTCCGCCAGGCCTGGGCGCAACTGCGGACCCAGGGCGCCACGCCGCCGGAGATCCGCGTCGGCGCGCAGGCGCTGGCCGACACCGCGGCCGACCCGGATTGCGACACCGTCATGGCGGCCATCGTCGGCGCCGCCGGCCTGCCGTCGGCGCTGGCGGCGGCGCGGGCCGGCAAGCGGGTCTTGCTGGCCAACAAGGAAGCGCTGGTCGCGGCCGGGTCGCTGTTCATGGCCGCCGTGCGCGACCACGGGGCCGAGCTGCTGCCCATCGACAGCGAGCACAACGCCATATTCCAATGCCTGCCGCATGGCGAGCGCGCCTCCGCGCCCACGCGGCCCGCCGCCGGCGTGCGGCGCCTGATCCTGACCGCGTCGGGCGGTCCGTTCCGCCAGCACGATCCGGACGAACTGCACGCCATCACGCCCGCACAGGCGTGCAAGCATCCGAACTGGAGCATGGGCCGCAAGATCTCCGTCGATTCGGCCACCATGGCGAACAAGGGGCTGGAAGTGATCGAGGCGCACTGGCTGTTCGCCATGCCCGCCGACCGCATCGAGGTGCTCATCCATCCGCAGAGCGTCGTCCATTCCATGGTCGAGTATGAAGACGGCTCGGTGCTGGCGCAACTGGGCCAGCCGGATATGCGTACGCCCATCGCCTACGGATTGGGTTTCCCCGACCGCCTGGCGAGCGGCGTCGGGCTGCTGGACCTGGCGCGCTGCGGCCGCCTGGATTTCGAAAAGCCCGATCTGCGCCGTTTCCCCTGCCTGGGCCTGGCCTTCGATGCGCTGGCGGCCGGGCAGGGCGCCTGTATCGCCTTGAATGCCGCCAACGAGATCGCCGTCGACGCTTTCCTGCGGGAAACGGTGCCCTACACCCGTATTCCCGCCGTGATCGCCCAAACCCTCGAGTGGCACGCCGGTCGGCCATCTGTTACGCTCAACAGCCTCGACGACGTCCTGGCGGAAGACGCCGCCGCGCGGGCACGGGCTGAACAGGTCCTGGCGCATTCCCGGGGCACCACCGCCACCCAGTCCGGGGCCCGTTGACGCCACGACGCGCCGCGCCCCTTCATTTGGTACGCCTCCATGCTCTTCACCTTGCTTGCCTTCGCCGTCGCGCTGGGTATCCTGATCACCTTCCACGAACTCGGCCACTACTGGGTGGCGCGGCTGTGCGGCGTGCGGGTACTGCGGTTTTCCGTGGGCTTCGGCAAGGTGCTGTTGCGGCGCATCGACCGCCACGGCACCGAATGGGCCGTGTCGGCCATCCCCCTGGGCGGCTACGTCAAGATGCAGGACGACCCGCCGCCCGGCGCCACGCCGGCGGAATCGGCCGAGTCGTTCAATCGGCAGCCGGTGGGCAAGCGCATCCTGATCGTCGCCGCCGGTCCCGTTTTCAACCTGATCCTGGCGGTTTTCCTCTATGCCGGCCTGAACCTGGCCGGGGTCGAAGAGCCGGCCGCCTTCATCGCCCAGCCCGCCGCCGGCACCTCGGCCGCCCAGGCCGGCTTGCAGGCCGGTGACCGTATCGTCTCGATCGATGGCGAGCCGATCACGTCATGGAACGATGCCCGCTGGCAGTTGATGGACCATATCTCCACCGGCGGGCGGGTGCAGGTGGGCGTGCGGACCGTGCAGGGCGCCGTCCACGAACGCGAGCTGACGCTGGGCGAAAACCGCCTCGATCCCTCCCAGGGCGACCCGCTGGCCGTGGCCGGCCTGCGCCTGCAGGAACCGCGTCCCGTGGTGCGTGGCCTGGTGGCCGGCTCGGCGGGCGAGCAGGCCGGGCTGCGCAGCGGCGACGTCGTGCTGGCCGTTGGTGGCCAGCCCGTGCAGGACGTCGGCTCGGTGATCCGCGTCGTCCAGCAGCACGTCGGCCAGCCGGTGCCCTTGGTGGTGCGGCGCGATGGCGCGGATGTCTCCCTGATGGTGACGCCCCGCGCGGAACGCCTGGAAAACGGCGAAACCGTCGGCCGCATCGGGGTGCAGCTGGGGGGCGACGTGCCCATGGTGACGGTGCGCTACGGCCCCATCGACAGCGTGTGGCAGGGGGCGACCCGCACCGCCGACACGGCCTGGTTCTCGCTGCGCATGATGGGTCGCATGGTCACCGGCGCGGTTTCCTGGCGCAATATCAGCGGTCCGGTGACCATCGCCGACTATGCCGGCCAGACGGCGCGGGTCGGTTTGGCCGCCTATATCGCCTATCTGGCGCTCATCAGCATCAGCCTGGGCGTCCTCAACCTGCTGCCCATCCCCATGCTGGACGGCGGCCATCTGCTGTACTACCTGCTGGAAATCGTCCGCGGCAGCCCGCCGCCTTCGCGCTGGCTGGACATCGGCCAGCGGGCCGGCCTGGGCCTGCTGGCGGGGCTGATGGGGCTGGCCCTGTTCAACGATTTCGCCCGGCTTTTCACCTAGGTGCCCGGGTCCGGCATGCCCGTATCGGCCCCTTCCGGCCCACGTCCGGCCCACGTCCGGCGATCGGGGCGGCAAGGGCGGAAGGCGTGTGCCTTTCGCTCGGGCGGGTTCTGCCTTAAAATCCTCCGCCATTTGCACCTATAACTCCGCCATTTGGACCACCAAGGATCCCCCAGGATGTTTTTCCGCTGGATGTTTAAGCCCAACAAGGGTATTTGGGCGGGCCTGATCGCCGTGCTGATGCTGCTGCCGGCGCTGGCCAACGCCTTCGAACCCTTCGTCGTCAAGGACATTCGAGTGGAGGGCATCCAGCGTATCGATGCCGGCACCGTATTCGGCTATCTGCCGTTCAAGGTGGGCGATACCTTCACGGAAGACACCGCCACGGAATCGGTGCGCCGCCTCTACGGCAGCGGCTTCTTCAGCGACGTGCGCATCGACACCAACAACAACGTGGTCGTCGTCGTGGTGCAGGAGCGCGCGACCATCGCGTCCATCACGTTCAATGGCATGCGGGAGTTCGACAGCAAGGCGATCCTGGAATCGCTGCGCAACGTCGGCTTCGCGGAAGGGCGCATTTTCGACCGTTCCATGCTCGAGCGGGCCGAACTCGAACTCAAGCAGCAGTACATGTCCAAGGGCAAGTACGGCGTGGAAGTCACCTCCACCGTGACGCCGCTCCCGCGTAACCGCGTCGGCATCAGCTTCGACATCTTCGAAGGCGACGTGGCGCGCATCCGCGAAATCCACTTCGTCGGCAACAAGGCCTTCTCGGAAAGCGAGCTGCTGGACCAGATCCAGATGACCACGCCCGGCTGGCTGACCTGGTACACCGATACGGACAAGTACTCGCGCGAAAAGCTGGAAGGCGACGTCGAGCGGATCCGTTCGTTCTACCTGGATCGCGGCTATCTCGAAGTGGCGGTGGAGCCCCCGCAGGTCACGATCTCGCCCGACCGCAAGGACATCTACATCACCTACACCCTGCATGAAGGCGAGCCCTACAAGGTGCGCAGCGTCAAGCTGGCCGGCAACCTGCTGGGGCTGGACAAGCAGATCGAGGCGCTGGTGCAGGTCAAGGCCGGCGAGACCTTCTCGGCCGCCAAGACCAACGACAGCGCCAAGGCCATCACCGACTACCTGGGCGAACTGGGCTACGCCTTCGCCAACGTCAACCCGAATCCGCAGCTGGATCGCGCCAAGCATGAGGCCGACCTGACGTTCTACATCGATCCGAGCCGCCGCGTGTACGTGCGCCGCATCCAGATCGGCGGCAACACCCGTACGCGGGACGAGGTCATCCGCCGCGAAATGCGCCAGGAAGAAGCCGCCTGGTACGACGCCGGCGACATCAAGATGTCGCGCGACCGTGTCGACCGCCTGGGCTACTTCAACGACGTCAACGTCAAGACCGATCCGGTCCCGGGTTCGCCCGACCAGGTCGACGTCAACGTCGACGTCAAGGAAAAGCCGACCGGCATGGTCAACCTGGGCGTGGGCTACGGTTCCACGGACCGCGCCATCTTCAGCGCCGGTATCAGTGAAGACAACGTGTTCGGCAGCGGCACCAACCTGACGCTGCAGCTGAATACCAGCAAGACCAACCGCGCCGCGGTGCTGTCGCATACCGACCCGTACTGGACCAAGGACGGCATCAGCCGCACCACGTCGCTGTACTACCGCCAGCAGCGTCCGTTCATCGACAACGACGGCGAATACCGCGTCGATACGTTCGGCCTGGGCATGAATTTCGGCGTGCCCATTTCGGAATACGACCGGATCATCCTGGGCGCGTCCTTCGAGCGCAACCGCGTCCACCTGGACAGCAACTCGCCGCTGGCCTATCAGGAATACGTCGACCAGTACGGCGCGTCGACCAATTCGGTGCTGTTGACCACCGGCTGGAACAAGGACACCCGCGACAGCGCCCTGGCGCCGACCAAGGGCTACTTCACCAAGCTGCAGGCCAACGTGTCGACGATGGACCTGAAATACACCATGCTGACCGGTCAGCAGCAGTACTACCTGCCGCTGGGCCGCAGCTACACGCTGGCCCTGAACGGCATGATCGACTGGGGCCAGTCGTACGGCGGCAAGGATTTCCCGGTCATCAAGGACGTCTACGCGGGCGGCATCGGTTCGGTGCGCGGCTACGAAGGCGCGTCCCTGGGCCCGCGCGACTCCCTGACGGGCGATTACCTGGGCGGCGCGCGCCGCATCGTGGCCAACGCGCAGCTCTACCTGCCGTTCCCGGGGGCGACCAAGGACAAGACCCTGCGCTGGTTCGTGTTCACGGACGCGGGCCGGGTGCAACCGGGCACCGGCCTGACCTGCACGGCCGGCAAGAACAACGAAGTCGAAGATCCCTGCGGATGGCGTTATTCCGCCGGCGTGGGCCTGTCCTGGCAATCGCCGCTGGGCCCGCTGCAGCTGTCCTACGGCCGGCCGCTCAACGCGAAGTCGGGTGACGATACCCAGAGCTTCCAGTTCCAGATCGGTACTGGTTTCTAAACGCAAATCAAAGGTGGCCGGATGTTTCCGGCCGCCCAATTGGGTGCCGGTTTAGTGGCACAATAGCGGTTTGCTTGACCTTATCGGAAGGTGAAATTTTCATGATGTCTATTTTCGTACGCAAATTGTCCCGTTCATCGCGCAAGAGCTCCGTTTCGCTGACGGCTGTGCTGGCGCTGGCGGGCGCGCTGCTGCTGGGCGCGTCGTACGCGGCGCCCGCCGCTGCGCAGGGGACGAAAATCGGCTTCGTCAATACCGAGCGTATCCTGCGCGAATCCGGCCCCGCCCGCGCGGCGCAAGCCAAGATCGAGTCCGAATTCAAGGCCCGTGACGCCGACCTGCAGCGCCTGGCGACCAATCTGCGCGCCCAGGCGGAAAAGTTCGACAAGGACGCGCCCGTCCTGTCCGAGTCCGATCGCATGAAGCGCCAGCGCGACCTCAGCAATATGGACGCCGACCTGCAGCGCCGCCGCCGCGAATTCCAGGAAGACTTCAACCGCCGCCGCAATGAAGAATTCTCGGCCATCGTGCAGAAGGCCAACGCGGCCATCAAGAATATCGCCGAGAAGGAAAACTACGACCTGATCGTGCAGGACGCCGTGACTGTCAGCCCGCGCGTGGACATCACCGACAAAGTGATCCAGGCCCTCGGCAAGTAAGCGTCGCCCATGCCGGTTCTGCTAGATCCCGCTCGCGCGCCCTTACTTGACGAGTTATTGGCGGATACCGACACCCAAGGCCTGACGTGGCAGATCAGCGCTCCACCGGATGGGGCGCTACCCCGGATACAGGGGCTGGGAACGCTGGCCTCCGCCGGGCCGGCTGAAATCAGCTTCCTCTCCAATCCCCGCTATCAGAACCAGCTGCCCGCCACGCGGGCCGGCGCGGTCATCGTGACGCCGGACGTGGAACAGGCCTTGGCCGCCCAGCCGGCGCCGGCGGCCTTCACCCGCGTCGTCACCGCGAATCCCTATCTGCTCTACGCACGCATCGCGCAGTGGTTCGACCGTGCGCGGCGTCCGGCATTGCCCGGCGGCGTGCATGCCACCGCGGTGGTCGCCGACGACGCGGTGATCGAAGCCGGCGCGCGCGTCGGGCCGCATTGCGTGATCGAGTCCGGTGCGCGCATCGGCCGCGACACCGTGCTCGGGGCCGGCTGCATCGTTGGCGCCGGATCCTCGGTCGGGGCTGGCGGACTGCTACATGCTCGGGTAACGTTGTATGCGGGCGTAACCGTGGGCGCGCGCGCCGTCATCCATACGGGCGCGGTCCTGGGCGCCGACGGCTTCGGTTTCGCGCCGGATCCGACGCTGGGCAAGGGCGCCTGGGGCAAGATTCCCCAGTTCGGCGGCGTGACCGTGGGCGATGACGTGGAAATCGGCGCGAATACCACCATCGACCGGGGCGCGCTGGAAGACACGGTGATCGGCGACGGCGTCAAGCTGGACAACCAGATCATGGTCGCGCATAACGTCCGGATCGGGGCGCATACGGCAGTGGCGGCTTGCGTGGGCATCGCGGGTTCCACCACCATAGGCGCGCGCTGCACCATAGGCGGGGCATCGATGTTGTCCGGCCACCTGACGCTGGCGGACGACGTCCATATATCGGGCGGCACCGCCATCACGTCGAATATCTCCAAGCCTGGCCGCTACACCGGGGTCTATCCCTATGCGGAACATGGCGATTGGCAGCGCAATGCGGCTGTCATCCAGCAGTTGGGCCAGTTGCGCCGCCGCGTGCGGACGCTGGAACAGGAATAACATCGCGGCGCGCGGCCAGCCCGCGTGCCGTAAGAAGAATCGCAATGCAGGAACATACTCATGGAACTCGACATTAAGGGGATCCTGGATCGCTTGCCGCATCGGTATCCGATGCTGTTGATCGACCGGGTGCTCGACATCCAGCCCGGCAAATCCATCGTTGCCTTGAAGAACGTTTCGATCAACGAGCCGTTCTTCACGGGGCACTTCCCGCACCATCCGGTCATGCCGGGCGTGCTCATCCTGGAAGCCATGGCGCAAGCCGCCGCGCTGTTCTCGTTTTCGGATGAGTCCGCGCTGAAGAATGACGCCGGGGGTTCGTCCACGGTGTATTACTTCGTCGGCATCGACGGTGCGCGTTTCCGCCGTCCGGTGCTGCCGGGCGACCAGTTGCGCATCGAAGTCGACGCCGAGCGCCTGAGCCGCAGCATCTGCAAGTACGCCGGCCGCGCGCTGGTGGACGGCCAACTCGTCGCCGAAGCCAAACTCATGTGTGCCATCCGCAACCTGGACGCATAAATGACCGATCGCATCCATCCCACCGCCGTGGTCGATCCGGCTGCTGAGATCGACAGTTCCGTCGTCATCGGTCCATACAGCGTCGTCGGCGCGCGGGTGCGCATCGGCGCGGGAACGGAGATCGGATCGCATTGCGTCATCGACGGCGTGACCACCATCGGGCGCGACAACCGTTTCTACCGGTTCTGCTCGATCGGCGGCATGCCGCAGGACAAGAAGTACGCCGGCGAACCGACACGGCTGGAAATCGGCGATCGCAACACCGTGCGCGAGTTCACCACCTTCAACACCGGTACCGTGCAGGACGGTGGCGTCACCACCATCGGCAGCGACAACTGGATCATGGCGTATGTGCACATCGCCCATGATTGCCACGTGGGCAGCAACACCATCCTGGCGAATGGCGTCCAACTGGGCGGGCATGTGCGGGTGGGCGACTGGGCCATCCTCGGCGGCCTGACCGGCGTGCATCAGTTCAGCACCGTAGGCGCGCACAGCATGACGGGCGGCAACAGCTCGCTGATGCAGGATACGCCTCCCTACGTGCTGGCGGCGGGCAACCCGTGCCGGCCGGTGGGCATCAATGTGGAAGGGCTGAAGCGGCGCGGCTTCACGCCTGCCGTCGTATCGGCGCTGCGCGACGCCTACAAGGCGATCTACCGGCGCGGCCTGTCCCTGGACGAAGCACGCGCCGAACTGCGCGCCCGGCAGGACAGCGAGCCCGAGACGCGCGAAGTCCTGCAGGTCATGCTGGACTTCCTGGATCAATCGCAACGCGGCATTATCCGGCCGTGACCACGCGTATCGGCATGGTGGCCGGCGAGCCCTCCGGGGACCTGCTGGCCGGCCGCATCATCGAAGGCCTGCGCGAATACGATGCCTCGATGTCCTGCGCCGGGATAGGCGGGCCGCGCATGCAGGCGCGCGGCTTCGACAGCTGGCATCCCATGCATGCGCTGACGGTGTTCGGCTACGTGGACGCGCTCAAGCGCATTCCCAGCCTGCTGGCCATCTACGGCGACGTCAAGCGGCGCATGCTGGCCGAGCCGCCCGCCGTGTTCGTCGGTATCGACGCGCCGGATTTCAATCTGAAGCTCGAATTGCAGCTCCGGCAGGCGGGCGTTCCGACCGTGCATTTCGTCGGGCCGTCGATCTGGGCCTGGCGCTACGACCGCATCCACAAGATCCGCCAGGCGGTCTCGCACATGCTGGTGCTGTTCCCCTTCGAAGTCGATATCTATCGCAAGGAAGGCATACCGGTCACCTATGTGGGCCATCCGCTGGCCGGCACCATCCCCATGGTGCCGGATCGCGCGGCCGCCCGCGCGCGCCTGGGCGTGGACGCCGGCGCCCGCGTGCTGGCGATGCTGCCGGGCAGCCGCTCGTCGGAAATCCGCGTGCTGGCGCCGCGTTTCCTGCAGGCCCTGCAGCAATTGCAGGCGCGCGATCCGGCCCTGCAATGCCTGGTGCCCATGGTGAACGCCGCCCGTCGCGCCGAATTCGAAGGCTTCCTGCGCCAGCATCCCGTCAGGAACCTGCGCATCGTGACGGCGGATGACGTCGCACCCGCCGAAGGCCATCCCGTGGCATGGTCGGTCATGGAAGCCGCGGACGCCGTGCTGGTGGCCAGCGGCACGGCCACGCTGGAAGCCGCGCTCTACAAGCGCCCCATGGTTATTTCCTATGTGCTGTCGCCCTGGATGCGACGTATCATGGCGTGGAAATCCGGGCAGCAGCGTCCCTATCTGCCCTGGGTGGGGCTGCCCAACGTGCTGCTGCGCGACTTCGCCGTACCCGAGCTGCTACAGGACGACGCCACGCCGGACAAGCTGGCCGAAGCCACCTGGCGCGCGCTGACGGATGAAGCCGGCGCTGCCCGTATCCAGGCGCGGTTCACGGATCTGCATGGCGAGCTGCTGCGCGATACGCCGGCACTGGCGGCCCGGGTCATCAACGAGGTGGCGCATGGCGCAAAGTGACATGTTCGGCGACGAAGGCCTGCGAGATGTGATCATCTCGGGGGTGGACGAAGCTGGGCGCGGACCGCTGGCCGGCGCCGTCTATGCCGCCGCGGTGATCCTGAACCCGGTGCGTCCCATCGAAGGGCTGGCGGATTCCAAGGTGCTGAGCGCCCCGCGCCGCGAGGAACTGGCGCTCGAAATCAAGGAATATGCCGTGGCCTGGTGCGTCGCCAGCGCCAGCGTGAAGGAAATCGACTCCCTGAACATCCTGCGGGCGACCTTGCTGGCGATGCGCCGCGCGGTGCTCGGGCTGGGCATCAAGCCGGGCCTGGCGCTGGTGGACGGCAACCAGGCGCCGCGCCTGCCTTGCGGCGTCAAGACGGTGATCCAGGGCGACGCCCTGGTGCCGGCGATTTCGGCCGCCTCGATACTGGCCAAGACCGCCCGCGATGCCGACCTGGTGCGCCTGCATGGCGAATATCCCAACTATGGCTTCGACCAGCACAAGGGCTACGGCACGGCCATGCACCTGGAACGCCTGCGCGCGCATGGGCCGTGTCCCGAACACCGGCGCAGCTTTTCCCCCGTCAAGGATCTGTTGATCCTGTCATGAAGCACATTGCTTCACGCGACAACCCCCTGGTCAAGACCTTGCAGCGCCTGGCCGCATCGGCGGGGCGGCGCGAATCCCAGGTACTGCTGGACGGCATCCATCTCTGCCAGGCATGGCTGCGGCATCACGGCGCGCCGGTGCGGGCCCTGTTCGACGTCGCACGGCTGGACCATCCCGAAATCGCCGAGCTGGCGCGCGCGCTGCCGGAGGAAACCTGCGTCAGCCTGGACACGCGTCTGTTGCGGGGCCTGGCCAGCGTCGAAAGCGACCAGGGCGTGGCCTTCGTCGTGCAGCCGCCGCAGCCGGCCTTGCCCGAGCGCATCGAGGAAACCTGTGTCCTGCTGGATCGCGTGCAGGATCCCGGCAATGTGGGTACCTTGATCCGCACCTGCGCGGGCGCCGGTATACGGCGCATCCTGCTGTCGGAAGGCTGCGCCGCGGCATGGTCGCCCAAGGTACTGCGCAGCGCGCAGGGCGCGCATTTCGCGCTTGCGCTGCACGAGCGGGTCGACGTTTCGGACTTGCTGCCCCGGCTGGGCGTGCCCCTGGTGGCCACGGCCCTGCAGGAATCGATCTCGCTTTACGACGCCAACCTTCCGGCGCATTGCGCCTGGGTTTTCGGCCACGAAGGGCAGGGCGTCTCGGCGGAATTGCTGCGCGCCGCCGACCTGCGCGTGCGCATCCCGCACGACGCGCAAGCCGTGGAATCCCTGAACGTCGCGGTATCGGCGGCGATCTGCCTGTTCGAGCAGAGGCGCCGTTTCCCGTCGGCGACGGTGGGCGGCTAGGCCGCCGGCGCGGCCGCGCCCCGCCTCAACCGCCTCAACCGCAACCGTCTCAGCCGCCGCGGTCCAGGCCGACTTCCTGCAGCACCGTGGTGGAAATCTCCTCGATGGATTTGGTCGTGGTGGACAGCCACTCGATGCCTTCGCGGCGCATCAGGCGCTCCGCCTCGGCGACTTCATAGCGGCACTGCTCGATCGACGCGTACGGGCTGTTGGGCCGCCGTTCGTGCCGCACTTCGGCCAACCGGTCGGGCTGGATGGACAGGCCGAACAGCTTGCTGCGATGGGGCGCCAGCGTCGAAGGCAGCACCCCGCGCTCGAAGTCGTCGGGCGTCAGCGGGAAGTTGGCCGCCTTGACGGCGTACTGCATGGCCAGGTACAGGCTGGTCGGCGTCTTGCCGCAGCGGGACACGCCGACCAGGATGACGTCCGCCTGGCCCAGATTTGTAACGAACTGGCCGTCGTCATGGGACAGGCTGAAATTGATCGCGTCGATCCGATTGCGATATTTCTCGCTGTTGGCGGCCATGTGCGAGCGGCCGATCGAGTGGCTGGACTTCAGGCCGAGCTCGTGTTCGATGTGGCTTACAAACGTTCCAAATAGATCCAGGAAGATACCGTTGGCCTGGCGCACCCGCGCCATGATTTCGGGATGCACCAGGGTGCTGAAAACGATGGGCTGCATGCCGGTTTCGGCGGCGTTGCGGTCGATGCGCAGGGCGGCTTCTTCGGCCTTCTGCAGCGTGTCGACGAAGGGCAGGCGGATCTGCCGGAACGTCACGTTCTCGAACTGCGCCAGGACCGAATGGCTGAAGGTCTCGGCCGTGATGCCGGTGCTGTCCGAGACGATGTAGACAGTGCGTTCGAGCGGTTGGTTGGTCATATGTAAAAAATTCCGACGAGGCTGGAAGTAGGGCGGATCCTAGCGGGTACAATCAGCCCCCGATAAGTCACCCCAATGCGGTCCCAAGGCCAGTTTGGCCAGCGCGCGTTTCCGTGCCCTGACCAAACTCGCTTTCTTTCCATTGTAAAAGGTGACTTCAATGTCGTACGTCGTTTCGTTCGAGCAGCTCCGCATGGCGGATGTGGACTCGGTAGGAGGCAAGAACGCATCACTAGGTGAAATGATCAGCCAGCTGGCGGGCGCGGGTGTGCGCGTGCCGGGTGGCTTCGCAACCACGGCCGAGGCTTTCCGCGATTTCCTGAAATCGTCGGGCCTGGACAAGCGTATCGCCGATCGTCTCGCCACGCTCAATCCGGAAGACGTACGCGAACTGGCGACGGCCGGGGCGGAAATCCGCCAGTGGCTGACCGACGCCCCGTTCTCGCCGGAATTCGAACAGCAGATCCGCACCGCCTTCGCCGCCCTGGATGCGGACGGCAAGGGCTCGTTCGCCGTCCGTTCGTCCGCCACCGCGGAAGACCTGCCCGACGCGTCGTTCGCGGGCCAGCAGGAAACCTTCCTGAACGTCGTCGGCATCGACGACGTGCTGGACAAGATCCGCCACGTCTTCGCGTCGCTGTACAACGACCGCGCCATCTCCTACCGCGTGCACAAGGGCTATGCCCATGCCGAAGTCGCTCTGTCGGCCGGCGTGCAGCGCATGGTCCGCTCGGACAAGGGCAGCGCCGGCGTCATGTTCACCATCGACACCGAATCCGGCTTCAAGGACGTGGTGTTCATCACCTCGTCCTATGGCCTGGGCGAAACCGTGGTGCAGGGCGCCGTCAATCCCGACGAGTTCTACGTTTTCAAGCCCACGCTGGAAAAGGGCATGTACCCCATCGTCGGCCGCCGCATCGGCTCCAAGCTGATCAAGATGGAATTCGATCCGGAACGTCCGCAGGGCCGCGCCGTGCGCACGGTGGATGTGCCGGTGTCCGAACGCAATCGCTATTCGCTGACCGACGATGAAGTCACCGAACTGGCGCGCTATGCGGTCATCATCGAAAAGCATTACGGCCGTCCCATGGACATCGAATGGGGCCGCGACGGCGTCGACGGCAAGCTGTACATCCTGCAGGCCCGTCCGGAAACCGTGAAGTCCCAGCAGACCGGCAACGAAGTGCAGCAGCGCTACCGCCTGAAGGCCACCGGCCGGGTCGTGGTGACCGGCCGCGCGATCGGCCAGAAGATCGGCGCGGGCCGCGTGCGCATCGTTGCCGACGTCTCGGAAATGGACAAGGTGCAGCCGGGCGACGTGCTGGTCACCGACATGACCGATCCCAACTGGGAGCCGGTGATGAAGCGTGCCGCGGCCATCGTCACCAACCGTGGCGGCCGCACCTGCCATGCCGCGATCATCGCGCGTGAACTCGGTATCCCGGCGGTGGTGGGCTGCGCCACGGCGACCGACGACCTCAAGGAAGGCCAGGCGGTGACCGTGTCCTGCGCCGAAGGCGATGAGGGCCGCATCTACGACGGCCTGATCGAAACCGAGGTCGAGGAAGTGCGCCGCGGCGAAATGCCGGCCATCGACGTGAAGATCATGATGAACGTCGGCAATCCCCAGCTGGCTTTCGACTTCGCGCAGATTCCCAACGAAGGCGTGGGCCTGGCTCGCCTGGAATTCATCATCAACAACAACATCGGCATCCACCCGAAGGCGGTGCTGGATTATCCCAACGTCGATGCCGAACTGAAAAAAGCGGTGGAGTCGGCCGCGCGCGGCTACGCCAGCCCGCGTGCCTTCTTCGTCGAAAAGCTGGCCGAAGGCATCGCCACCATCGCCGCCGCGTTCTGGCCCAAGCCGGTCATCGTGCGCCTGTCCGACTTCAAGTCCAACGAATACCGCAAGCTGGTGGGCGGTTCGCGCTACGAGCCGGAAGAAGAAAACCCCATGCTGGGCTTCCGCGGCGCCTCGCGCTATATCGCGCAGGAGTTCGACGAGTGCTTCCGCATGGAATGCGAAGCGCTGAAGCGGGTGCGTGGCGAAATGGGCCTGTCCAACGTCGAGATCATGGTGCCCTTCGTGCGTACGCTGAGCCAGGCCGGCCGGGTGGTGGACCTGCTGGGCAAGAACGGCCTGAAGCGCGGCGAAAACGGCCTGAAGCTGATCATGATGTGCGAAGTCCCGTCCAACGCCATCCTGGCCGAGTCCTTCCTGGACTACTTCGACGGTTTCTCGATCGGCTCCAACGACATGACGCAGCTGACGCTGGGCCTGGATCGCGATTCGGGCATGGAGCTGCTGGCGGCCGATTTCGACGAACGCGACGAAGCGGTCAAGTTCATGCTGCGGCGCGCGATCCAGGCCTGCCTGGCCAAGGGCAAGTACGTCGGTATCTGCGGCCAGGGACCCAGCGACCATCCGGACTTCGCGCAATGGCTGAAGGACGAAGGCATCCTGTCGATGTCGCTGAATCCGGATACCGTGGTCGACACCTGGCAGCGTCTGGCGGGCTGATGCCCGACAAGCTCGCGGCCGGCCACGCCGGCCGCGTTCAACGCGGCTGGCCGCTTTCGCGCGCCAGCAGCTCCAGCTTGCGCGTCACGCCCCAGCGGTAACCGCCCGCGCCGCCGTCCGTACGCACGACGCGGTGGCACGGAATGGCCAGGGCGATGTCATTGCTCGCGCAGGCACGCGCGACGGCGCGCACGGCCGCCGGCGCCCCGATGCGGCGGGCGATTTCCGCATAGGTAGCGGTGCTGCCCAGCGGGATTTCGCGCAGGGCTTGCCAGACACGTTGCTGGAAGGCCGTGCCGCGTACGTCCAGGGGCAGGGCGAGGCCTATCTTCGGGTTTTCGACGAAGCCGACCACCTGCGCCACCCATCTTTTGAATTCGTCGTCACCGCCTTCCAGTTCAGCCTGGGCATAGCGGTCCTGCAGCGCCTGCACCAGCGCCTGAGGGTCGTCGCCCAGGGAGATCTGGCAAATCCCCTTGCCGGTCGCGGCGACCAGCAGGGCGCCCAGCGAGCACTGGGCGACGGCGAAGCGGATGCTCAGGCCGGCGCCGCCACGGCGGAACTCGGTCGGCGTCATGCCCAGGATGGCGGGCACGCTTTCGTAGAAGCGGCCGCTGGAGTTGAATCCCGCTTCGTAGATGGCGTCGGTGACCGAGCGTCCGCGCGACTGCGCGCGGTCCAGCTCCTGGCGCGCGCGCGAGGCGCGGAGGGCTTGGGCGTAGGCCTTGGGGGTAATGCCGGTGACCGCCTTGAATACCCGGTGGAAGTGGAAACGGCTCATGCCGGCCTGTTCGGCCAGCGTGGCAAGGTCCGTCGCCGTCCCGCTTTCCATGGCGCGGCAGGCCTGTTCGACCAGCGCCGCATGGGGATGCACGGGTGGGGCGGATGGATTCATGGATCGCGCCGTGGAAGAAGATGCCGCCATCGTATCGCGCATGGCTATGTCCGTTGTGACCAGCACCCAGCATGCAAGATCCCCCCCACCCCCGCACTCCGGTTTTTGCGCCGGGCGTCGCACGCTGGGCGTCACACGCCGGGCGTCAGACCCCGGCCGTCAGGCCGGTTCGGGCAGGTGCGAGGCGGTGACGTAAAGATCCAGGAAGCGGCGCAGCAGTCCGGCGGCTTCGGGCGTGGGCCGCACGTCCGCGATCAATCCGGGGACATCCAGGTTCTCCCCGCCGTACTTTTCGGCATTGCGCGCCAGATTTTCCCGCACGAACTCCGGCGGGAACTCCGGGTGGAATTGGGTGGACACGATGGCCGGTCCCAGGCGCAGGATCTGGTGCGCGTCCAGCGCCGAACTGGCCAGCACCGTCGCCCCGGGCGGCGGCTGGATGACGGACTGCATGTGCATCATCTGTGCCGGGAAGTCGCGCGGTACCCCGGCCAGCAAGGGGTCTTCGGCCAGGTGCCGGACCAGGTGCGTGCCGACTTCGCGACCCGCGGGGTTGTAGCCCACCTGGCCGCCCAGCGCGTGCGCCAGCAACTGGTGGCCGTAGCAGATGCCGAACATCGGCAGCCCCTGGGCGGCGGCGGCGCGCAGCCATTGGCCGGTCTGCTCGCTCCACGGCGCGCGGTCGGTGACCATGGCCGGGGAACCGGTGATGAAGGCGGCGCGGTAACGCTCCGGATTGGCGGGCTGCGGGCCCATGAAAACCGGCACGATGTGGACGTCGTCGGGGGCCAGGCCCGCGGCCCGGCGGACGAAGCCCGCATAGCTGTCGTGGGCGGCCTTGATGGCGTCTTCCGGGTCGCCGGTATGGATGATGAGTACGGGAAGGTCTTTGGCGGTCATGATGTGTGGCGCCACGAAATGGCATGGCGGTGCACGATCATAATGGACCGGCGGCGCCCGCCCGTTGAATCGGCGTTGAGACCCCCGCGCGATTCACAGCGGGATCCATGCCGGCCATGCTCATCCGTGCGCCTGAATTTCTGCAAAATCGTACAATCGGTCGCTAACTGCAATAAAAGGCTCATGCGATGTGGATATGGTTCGGGCTGGCCGTGCTGGCGCTCATAGGGGAAGTCGCGACCGGCACGTTTTATCTGCTGCTGGTGGCCACCGGCCTGGCGGCCGGCGGCCTTGCCGTCGTGGCGGGCCTGGCGCTGGAAGGCCAACTGCTGGTCTGCGGCGCGGTGGTGATCGCCGGCCTGCTGGTGTTGCGCGGCACGGGCGTATTGAAAAAGCGTGAAGTCGACGCCCAACGCAATGCCGACGTCAACCTGGATATCGGCCAGATCGTGAAAGTGGACGATTGGGCGGGCGGCCGCACGGCCAGGGTCTGGTATCGCGGCGCGAGCTGGGACGCGGTGCTGGCGGCCGGCTGCGACCCCATCGCGGGCGAACAGGTCATCACCGAGGTGCGCGGCAGCCAGTTGATCGTCCAGCCCAGACCCTCCGTTTCCACTCTATCCGAAGGCTGATGCCATGCTAGATCCGTCCACCATCGTACTGCTCGTCGTCGTCCTGCTGGCGATCCTCATCGTCGTGAAGTCCATCGCCATCGTCCCGCAGCAGCACGCCTGGGTCGTGGAGCGCCTGGGCAAGTTCGACCGCGTGCTGTCGCCGGGCGCCGGCTTCGTCATTCCCTTCGTCGAGCGGGTGGCCTACAAGCATTCGCTCAAGGAAATCCCGCTGGACGTCCCCAGCCAGGTCTGCATCACGCGGGACAACACGCAATTGCAGGTGGATGGCGTCCTGTACTTCCAGGTCACCGATCCCATGCGGGCATCCTACGGATCGTCCAATTACATTTCGGCGATCACGCAGCTGTCGCAGACCACGCTGCGCTCGGTGATCGGCAAGCTGGAACTGGACCGCACTTTCGAGGAACGCGAGTTCATCAACACGACCATCGTCGCGTCGCTGGACGAAGCGGCGCTGAACTGGGGCGTGAAGGTGCTGCGCTACGAAATCAAGGACCTGACGCCGCCGAACGAGATCCTGCGTGCGATGCAGGCGCAGATCACCGCCGAGCGTGAAAAGCGCGCGCTGATCGCGGCGTCCGAAGGCCGCCGGCAGGAGCAGATCAACATCGCCACGGGCGAACGCGAAGCCGCCATCGCGCGGTCCGAAGGCGAAAAGCAGGCGCAGATCAACCAGGCGCAGGGCGAGGCCGCGGCCGTGCTGGCGATCGCCGAGGCGACCGCGCGCGCGGTGAGCCAGGTGGCGGAATCCATACGGCAGCCCGGCGGCATGGAAGCCGTCAACCTGCGCGTGGCGGAACGCTACGTCGACGCCTTCGGCAACGTGGCGCAGAAGGGCAACACACTGATCCTGCCGGCCAATCTCGCCGATGTCGGCGGGCTGATCGCATCGGCGATGACCATCGTCAAATCCACTCCAAGATAAGGCTGCATCCGGCGGGAGGTCGCCGGTAGCAGGCACCGCGCGCGATCAATGTCTCCCTCCGTCGTTCTGCTCATACTCACGGCGCTGACCAATTGCCTGATGCTGGTGGTGCTGGGGTCGCTGGCTCGCAGCGGCATCAGCGGTATCCGCGAATCCATACGCGGCGCCTTCCTGGTGTTCGTCTCATTGATCGGCTTCGCCGCGCAGCCCGCGCTGCCGCCCATCCTGGGTATCGTCCTGGCGAATTTCCTGATGGCCGCGGGCGTCGCCTATTTCTATGCGGCGGTGCTGCTGTTCTTCGGCCGGCCGGTGCCGCGGCGCACGCTGGCCTGTGCGGTGCTGGCGACCACGCTGGGCATCGTGCTGTTCTGGTATGTGTCGCGCGACACCAATACCCGCATCCTGATCGTTTCCATCCTGCATTGCGTGCTGATGGCGTGCATCGCGCGCGCCATCCAGCGCAACCGGCCCCGCAACCGGCCGGGCTACCCCTACGTATTCGCCTTGTCGGTGGCGTGGTTCGAATCGGTGGGCCACGGCCTGCGCGGGCTGATCTACGGCGTGCGCTGGGAAGTGATGCCCATGCTGGCGACGGATACGCCCCTGCACCTGATATTCCTGTCGATCGGCGTGCTGGCGGTGCCCAGCCTGACGCTGGGCATGGTGCTGATGGTGCATGACCGCATGCTGGAAGAGCGCGAAAGCGAAGCCAATACCGATTCGCTGACGGGCGTGCTGTCGCGCAAGGCGTGGTGGCTGCTGGCGGAAAAGACGGTGGCGCGGGCGACGCGGGCGGACCAGCGGCTGTCGTTGCTGATGCTCGACATCGACCGCTTCAAGGACATCAACGACACGCACGGACATGCCCAGGGCGACGCCGTCCTGAAGCACTTCGGCGCGCTGGCGACCACCGCCTTGCGGCAGGAAGACCTGTTGGGACGCCTGGGCGGCGAAGAGTTCGCCGTGCTGTTCCCCGACACCCGTATCGACGCCGCCGCGTTCGCCACGAATCGCCTGCAGGAGGCCATCCGCGCCAACGGCTGCGCGCCCGGCGGGGTGACGATCCCTTATACCTTCAGCGGCGGGCTGGTGGAATGGGACGGCGAGGAAAGCATGGAAGCCCTGGTGCAGCGCGCCGACCGCGCGCTGTACGCGGCCAAGCTGGACGGGCGCGACAGGGTGGAGATCAGGTAGGTCAGGCGATGGGTCACGCGTCATCGCGCTTCGACGCGCGCGTGTCGTGCTTCATCAGGCGTTCCTTTTCGCGCGCCCAGTCCTTGTCGCGGGCGGTGTCGCGCTTGTCGTGCAGCTTCTTGCCGCGTCCCAGCGCGAAGTCGAGCTTCACGCGTCCGGCCTTGTAGTGCAGGTTCAGCGGCACCAGGGTATAGCCGCGCTGTTCCACCTTGCCGATCAGCTTGCTGATTTCCTCGCTGTGCAGCAGCAGCTTGCGCGTGCGCGCGGCGTCGGGATGGATATGGGTGGACGCGGTGGGCAGCGGGCTGACGTGCATGCCCAGGATGAACAGTTCGCCATCGCGCACGATGACGTAGCTTTCGTTCAGTTGCACGCGGCCTTCGCGTATGGCCTTCACTTCCCAACCCTGCAGGACCAAGCCGGCCTCGAAGCGGTCTTCGATGAAGTATTCGTGTGACGCTTTCCGGTTTTCTACAATGCTCATTTGGACTCACGCCTGGTTCGGACCGCCCGCTGTTCAGACCCGCCGCGCGGCGTCGTCGGCGTATAGCCGGTAAAATCTTGCCATTCTAGCGATTTGCGACCGCCGATGCACAAAGTCCAGCGTTCCGTTCTTGTCCCCTACAGCGATGCCCAGATGTTCCAGCTGGTGGCTGGCGTCGAACATTATCCCGAGTTCATGCCGTGGTGCGGCGGCGCCGAGGTGCTGTCCCGCGACGAGCACGGCATGCAGGCGTCCATCGTCATCAGTTTCGCGGGCATCAAGCAGCGTTTCACCACGCGCAATACCCATCAGTTTCCCCATCGCATCGATCTCGAGCTGGTGGATGGGCCGTTTTCCATGCTGGTGGGCCACTGGGAATTCCAGGCGCTGGCGGCCGATGCCTGCAAGGTGCTCTTCACCATGGAATACGAATTTTCCAGCCGCCCGCTAGAACTGGTCGTGGGGCCGGTGTTCAACCGTATCGCGACCAGCTTCATCGATTCCTTCACCAAGCGCGCCCAGAGCGTTTATGGGGAATGAGTCCACCCTGACGGTCTGGGTTTGCCACGCGCGGCCGCATGCGGCCTGGCAGCGCGAGCTGCGGCTGCCCGCCGGGGCCACGGCGCGCGACGCCATCGCGGCCAGCGGCTTCGCGGATGCCTTTCCCGCCATCGATCCCTGGACCGCCGGCGTCGGCGTATTCGGCCGCGCCGTCCAGCCCGCCCAGCCTTTGCGCGACGGCGATCGCGTGGAAGTCTATCGCCCCCTGGTTTTCGATCCCATGGAATCGCGTCGCCGGCGCGCGGCGCACAAGGCGCGCGCCGGCAAGGCGGCACGGCCGCCGCGCACGCCTAAAGCGCCACGCTGACCCCCGCGGGCTCTTGTCACGGCGTTTCCGTTTACGTTAACGTAAAGAATCGGCTGTAAACGTCGACCGCAGAAAATCGACGTAAGACTTCGACGTAAAGCATCGACAATCGCCCGGCAGCCGGGGCGCGCCTGTGATCCAGCGCGCCGGCAGGCGCCGGCATTCCAGGAGGAGACCGGAACATGGACATGGACTTGAGCGACGATCAGCAGGCCTTCGCGCAGGCGGCGCGCGAATTCGCCCAGGGCGAGCTCGCGCCGCACGCGGCCAGTTGGGATGCCGCAGGCATATTCCCCAAGCAGACCTTCCACCGCGCGGGCGAGTTGGGCTTCTGCGGCATGTACGCGCCCCAGGATATCGGCGGCCTGGGCCTGCCGCGCCTGGATGCCACGCTCGTTTTCGAGGAAATGGCGGCGGTCGATCCGTCCACCACGGCCTTCCTGACCATCCACAACATGGCCGCATGGATGCTGGGCACCTGGGGCGGTCCGGCGTTGCGCGAAACCTGGGGTCCGCGCCTGTGCTCCGGCAGCCATCTGGCTTCCTACTGCCTGACCGAGCCCGGTTCGGGATCGGATGCCGCGTCGCTGCGCACGCGTGCCGACCAGGATGGCGGGGACTATGTGCTCAACGGGTCCAAGGCCTTCATTTCAGGCGGCGGCGACACCGATCTGCTGATCGTCATGGCGCGCACCGGTGGTGCAGGCGCTGGCGGGGTGAGCGCCTTCGCCGTTCCCGCGGACAGCGCCGGCATCACCTATGGCCGCAAGGAAGACAAGATGGGCTGGAACAGCCAGTCCACGCGCGCCATTGCCTTCGAGAACGTGCGCGTGCCGGCCGGGAACATGCTCGGCGAACCGGGGCAGGGCTTCAAGATCGCCATGCGCGGCCTGGACGGCGGGCGCATCAATATCGCGACGTGTTCGGTGGGCGCGGCGCAGGGCGCGCTGGACGCCGCGCGCCTTTATATGCGCGAGCGGCGCCAGTTCGGGACGCCCCTGGCCGATTTCCAGGCCTTGCAATTCAAGCTGGCCGACATGGCGACGCATCTGGTGGCCGCGCGCCAGATGGTGCGCCTGGCAGCCTGCAAGCTGGACGGCGGATCGCCGGATGCCGGCGCGTACTGCGCGATGGCCAAGCGCTTCGCCACCGACATGGGTTTCCAGATTTGCCTGGATGCGCAACAGATCCACGGCGGCTACGGCTATCTGAAGGACTACCCATTGGAACGGCTGGTGCGCGATACTCGCGTACATCAGATACTGGAAGGCACCAACGAGATCATGCGCGTGATCGTCGCCCGCCAGTTGTTGGAGAAAGGAGCAGACCTGCGATGAACCAGCCGGTGCTTTTCGAGGAACGTCCCACCGCGAACGGAATGCGCATCGGCGTGGCCACGCTGAATGCGCCGCAGACCTTGAATGGCCTGTCGCTCGACATGGCGCGCATGCTCGACGAAAGACTGCGCGCCTGGGCGGTGGATCCGGGCCTGGCGGTGGTGGTGCTGCAGGGCGCCGGCGACAAGGCGTTCTGCGCGGGCGGCGACCTGCACGGGCTGTATCGCAGCATGCGCGAAACGCCGCCCGGCAAGCCCTGGGCCAACCGCCATGCCCGCGATTTCTTCGAAACCGAATACCGGCTGGACTATCGCATCCATACCTATCCCAAGCCGGTCCTGTGCTGGGGCGATGGCTTCGTGATGGGCGGCGGCATCGGCCTGATGATGGGCGCCAGCCACCGCGTGGTCAGCGAGACCTCCAGGCTGGCCATGCCGGAAATCAGCATCGGCCTGTTCCCGGACGTCGGCGGCAGTTGGCTGCTCAATCGCATGCCGGGCAGCACCGGCGTTTTCCTGGCCCTGACCGGCGCCCAACTGAACGCCGCCGACGCGTTCTTCACCGGCCTGGCCGATTTCCACGTGCGGCAGGCCGACTGGCCGGTCCTGCTGGAGCGGCTGCTGGAACTGCCCTGGGCGGGCAGCGGCGTCGGCATCAATACCGACGAAGAGGCCCCGGCATTCGCCCCGCGCTCCATGAACGACGGCCTGCTGCGGCAGGCGCTGCTCGCGCTGGAGCCCTCGCAGGGCCTGGAGCCCGGGCCCCTGAAGCAGCATGCCTTCCAGATCAACAACCTGTGCTCCGGCACGGACCTGGAGGAAATCCACGAGAGCATCGCGTCGCTGGCGCAACACGACGATCCCTGGCTGTCGAAAGCTGCGCGCACCATGCTGGCGGGGTCGCCCGGGTCGGCGCGGCTGGCGTTCACGCTGTTGCTGCGCATGCGCCAACGCTCACTGGAGGACGTGTTCCGCGCGGAATACGTGGCCGCGCTACAGGCCGCCGCCCATGGCGATTTCGCCGAGGGCATACGCGCCTTGCTCATCGACAAGGACCGTAAGCCGCGCTGGAATCCCGCCGCCCTCGAGGCCGCGGACAAGCAATGGGTGCTCAAGTTCTTCGAAGAACCCTGGCCCGAAGGCCAGGCGCATCCGCTGGCGGACCTGGGCGCCGCCTGACGGCGCCTGCTTGCGGCGCGCGCGCCGGCATCACCTGCTTTTCGCACCGCGGCGGCCACGAGCCGGCGCGCGGCATCACAGGGCGGCGGCACGTCCCGCCGGCCGACAACAAGGAGACAGCCGTGAGCAAGATCGCATTCATCGGGTTGGGCAATATGGGCGCGCCGATGGCCTCGAACCTGGCCAAGGCGGGCCATGCGCTGGCCGTCCACGACCTGGTGCCCGCCAGCGTCGCCAGGCTGGCGGAAGCGGGCGCGCGCGCGGCCGCGTCGGCGCACGACGCGGTGGCCGGGGCCGACATCGTCATCACGATGCTGCCGGCCAGCCGCCATGTCGAAGGCCTGTACCTGGCCGACGACCTGCTTGCCCATATCGACACCCGCGCGCTGGTGATCGAATGCAGCACCATCGCGCCGGAATCGGCGCGCAAGGTGGCGGCGGCGGCGCAGGCGCGCGGCATTGCCATGCTGGATGCGCCGGTGTCCGGCGGCACGGCTGGCGCGGCCGCCGGCACGCTGACCTTTATCGTCGGCGGCGAAGCCGATGCCCTGTCGCGCGCGCGCCCGGTGCTGGAGCAAATGGGCAAGAATATTTTCCATGCCGGTCCGGCCGGCGCGGGACAGGTGGCCAAGATCTGCAACAACATGCTGCTCGGTGTGTTGATGGCCGGCACCGCCGAAGCCTTGGCGCTGGGCGTGGCCAACGGCCTGGACCCGAAGGTGCTCTCCGATATCGTCGCCAAGAGCTCGGGCCGCAACTGGGCGACCGAACTGTACAACCCCTGGCCGGGCGTGATGGACCATGCGCCCGCGTCCAAGGGCTATGCGGGCGGCTTCGGCAGCGACCTCATGCTCAAGGACCTGGGCCTGGCGGGCGAGGCCGCGCAGGCGACGCGCTCGGCGATACCCCTGGGCGCGCTGGCCCGCAACCTGTATGCGATGCATGGCGCGGCGGGGCACGGCGCGCTGGATTTCTCGAGCATCCTGAAGCTGTACAAGCCCGATTGAATTCATACGGGTACTATCTCGGCGATCCGTCCTTGGGTTGAGCGGTCATCCACGCGGGATGGCCCATTGAGGACGGTTTTTATTCGCATCGATTCGTCCGAGGTAGCATGCCGGCACCGCAACATCATCGTATACATCGCACCGGGTGGCTGCGCGCCGCCGTACTGGGCGCCAACGATGGCATCGTCTCGACCGCCAGCCTGATCGCCGGTGTGGCGGCGGCGCAGGGCAGCCATGGCGCCATCCTGACGGCCGGCCTGGCGGGCCTGGTGGCGGGCGCGTTGTCCATGGCGGCCGGCGAATACGTGTCGGTCAAGTCGCAGTCGGATATCGAGAACGCCGATCTCAGGCTCGAGCAGAGCTCGCTGTTGCGCAATTCGGCGATGGAGCTGGAGGAGCTTACCGACATCTACGTCAACCGCGGGGTGCCGCACGACCTGGCGCTGCAGGTGGCGCGCGCCTTGACCGCGCACGATGCGCTGGACGCGCATGCGCGCGACGAGCTGGGGATCTCGACCCACTCGCGCGCGCGCCCATTGCAGGCGGCCGTCGCGTCGGCGCTCAGTTTCGCCGCCGGGGCCGCGCTGCCGCTGGTGCTCGCCGTGCTGACGCCCCAGGCCGCGTGGCGCCTGCCGGTGGTGGGCATCGGCTCGGTGGCCTGCCTGGCCGCGCTGGGCGCCGTGGCGGCGTGGGCGGGCGGCGCGCCGAAAGGGAAGGCGGTGTCGCGCGTCGTGCTGCTGGGCGCCGCGGCCATCATCCTGACGGCGGGCGTGGGATCGCTGTTCGGCGTGGCGGGCTGAGGCGGCTCTGCTCCTGGCTATCTGTCACTGGTTCGCCGCGATTCGGCGATATTGGGGAATACACCCAGTGACAGCCTGAATGCCAGCTTTCAGAATACGCGCCACATCGTGGTTTGCCCAAGAAGCCGGTGATGCACGATACGCCCTGGAACATCCTTCCGTACGGCTGCCACGTGCAGAGCCGCTCAACCCTAGCGGAGATCTCTCGCATGACTATGCTGCAACGCCTTACCCCGATCGCGCTCACGCTGGGGGCGCTGACGCTCGCCGGCGCAGCGCATGCCGCCGATACCATCAAGATCGGCATCCCCCAGCCCATGACGGGTCCCAACACCCAGTACGGCGATCAGATCCAGGCGGGCGCGCTGACTGCCATCGAAACCATCAATGCCAAGGGTGGCGTCAAAGGCAAAAAACTCGAACCCATCCTGATCGACGACGGCTGCGAGCCCAAGCAGGCCGTGCCCGCCGCCAACCGTGTCGTCAATTCCGGCGCCAAGTTCGCCGTGGCGCACGCATGCTCGGGCGTGACGGTGCCCGCCGTGAATGTCTACGAGCAGGAACATATCGTCGGCATCACCCCCGGCGCGACCTCGCCGCTGGTCACCGACACCATCAAGCCGCATTACTTCTTCCGCACCATCGGCCGCGACGACCAGCAGGGTCCGTACGCCGCCAACTACATCGCCAAGACCGTCAAGCCGACCAAGGTCGCCGTGCTGCACGACAAGCAGACCTACGGTTCCGGCGTGGCCACGCAGGTGCGCGATACGCTGAAGAAAGACGGCGTGAACGTCGTCATGTTCGAAGGCATCAACGTCGGCGACAGCGACTATTCGGCCGTGATCACCAAGCTGAAGTCGGCGGGCGTGGACTTCGTGTACTTCGGCGGCTACCACCCCGAACTCGGCCTGCTGCTGCGCCAGTCGCGCGAGCAGGGCCTGAACGTGCAGTTCATGGGACCGGAAGGCACGGCCAACCAGGACCTGGTGGCGATCGCCGGTCCGGCCATCGAAGGCCTGCTGGTGACGCTGCCGTCGGACTTCACCAAGCTGCCCGGCAATGAAGGCATCGTCAAGGCCTTCCATGACAAGAAACGCGATCCGGACGGCGCCTTCCAGATGCCGGCCTATGCCGCCGTGCAAATCCTCGCGGACACCATCAACGCGGTGGGCGAGGATCCGACCAAGGTCGCCGACTACATGCATCAACACTCTTTCAACACCGCCATCGGCAAGGTCGAATACGATGCGAAGGGCGACCTGAAAAATTTCGAATTCGCGGTTTTCAAGTGGGATAAGAACGGCAAGAAAACCCAGCTGTAATGGCGACTGCCCCATGCCAGGGGGCCTCAATTCGAACGCCCAGGTTTCCGGCTCCGGGTCGTATTACCGGGGCCGGTGCTATTTGGAGCCTGCATAAGACATGTCTGACCTTCTCCCCCAACTAACGCAACAATTCTTCAATGGATTGTCGCTAGGCGCCATTTATGCCCTGATCGCCATCGGCTACACGATGGTCTACGGCATTATCGGCATGATCAACTTCGCGCACGGCGAGATCTACATGATCGGCGCCTACGTCGGCCTGGTGACGCTGACGGCGATCGGCACGCAAAGCGGCGCGCCGGTGCCCTTGATGGTCGCCGCCATGCTGATCGCGGCGATGGCCGTCACCGGCGTCTACGGCTTTGCCGTGGAACGGGTGGCGTACAGGCCCTTGCGCAGCAGTCCGCGCCTGGTGGCGCTGATCTCGGCGATCGGCATGTCGATCTTCCTGCAGAACTGGGTGGCGCTGGGGCAGGGCGCGCGCGACATGGCGGTGCCGAACATCATCTTCGGCGCCATCAGTTTCACGATGGGGGACAAGTTCGACGTCACCATTCCGTACTCGCGCGTCATGATCATCGTGGTGACGGTGGTGCTGATGATCGCGTTGTCGCTGTTCATCAAGTATTCGCGCATGGGCCGTGCGTCGCGCGCGTGCTCGCAGGACATGCACATGGCGAACCTGCTGGGCATCGACACCAACCGCGTCATTTCCTTCACCTTCGTGCTGGGCGCGGTGCTGGCGGCGGTGGGCGGCGTGCTGATCGCGGTGACGATCGGCAAGCTGAACCCCTTCATCGGCTTCATCGTCGGGATCAAGGCGTTCACGGCCGCCGTGCTGGGCGGGATCGGCAGCATTCCGGGCGCCATGCTGGGCGGCGCCTTGCTGGGCCTGGTGGAAACCTTCGCCGCGGCTTATATCTCGTCGCAGTACAAGGACATCATCGCTTTTCTGCTGCTCGTGCTGATCCTGCTGTTCCGCCCCACCGGTCTGTTGGGCAAACCCGAGGTGGAAAAAGTCTGATGGCGAATCAAATAAAAAACGCATTCATCGCGGCCATCCTGACCGCATTCATCGTGACGCCAGTGTTCGGCCTGCAGCTGGTGCGCCAGGGCGCGCGTACCCTGATGGACCCGCACTGGAGCAATGTGCTTATCGCGATGGCCGTGGTCTTCGTCGGCCAGTTGCTGCGTCCGTGGCTGGCCCTGCCGTTCAAGCGCATGAAACGCACCTTGCCGACGCTGCCGGCCGCGCCCGTGCAGGGCCACAAGTGGGTGATGGTGCTGGTCGTGGCCGTGGCCATCGTGTGGCCGTTCTTCAGCGACCGCGGTTCGGTGGACATCGCCACGCTGGTGCTCATCTACGTGATGCTGGGCCTGGGCCTGAACATCGTGGTGGGGTTCGCGGGGCTGCTGGACCTGGGCTTCGTCGGTTTCTACGCGGTGGGCGCCTATACCTACGCCCTGCTGTATCACTGGGGCGGCTGGACGTTCTGGGAATCGCTGCCGTTCTCCGGCGCCGTGGCGGCCCTGTTCGGTTTCGTGCTGGGTTTTCCGGTCCTGCGCCTGCGCGGCGACTACCTGGCCATCGTGACGCTGGGCTTCGGCGAAATCATCCGCCTGCTGCTGATCAACCTGAACTGGCTGACGGGCGGTCCCGACGGCATCTCGGGCATACCCAAGCCCACCGTGTTCGGATTCGAGATGGCGCGCACGTCCAGCGTGGAAGGGCAGAAGACCTTCCATGAACTGCTGGGACTGACCTTCCAGAACCAGCATGTGATCATCTACCTGTACCTGATGGCGCTGATGCTGGCGCTGATCACGCTGTTCGTCGCCACGCGGCTCAAGCGCATGCCCGTGGGGCGCGCGTGGGAAGCCCTGCGCGAAGATGAAATCGCCTGCCGCTCGCTGGGCTTGAATCCCACGCGGATCAAGCTGTCGGCGTTCACCCTGGGCGCCATGTTCGCGGGTTTCGGCGGGGCGTTCTTCGCCGCGCGTCAGGGGTTGGTGAATCCGGAGTCTTTCACCTTCATCGAGTCGGCGCTGATCCTGGCCATCGTGGTGCTGGGCGGGATGGGGTCGCAGATCGGCGTGATCCTGGCGGCCATCCTGCTGACCGTGCTGCCGGAGCTGGCGCGCGAATTCGCCGAGTACCGCATGCTGATGTTCGGCCTGGTGATGGTGTTGATGATGATGTGGCGTCCGCAGGGACTGCTGCCGATGAAGCGTCCTCACGTGGAGCTGGACAAATGAGCGACGTGCTATTGAAGGTATCCGGGCTGTGCATGCGATTCGGCGGCCTGCTGGCGGTCGATCACGTGGAGTTCGACGTCAAGAGCGACGAGGTGTTCGCCATCATCGGTCCCAACGGCGCCGGCAAGACGACCGTCTTCAACTGCGTGGGCGGCTTCTACAAGCCGACGGAAGGCGACATCCTGATGGATGGCCAGCGCATCACGGGCCTGTCCAGCCACATGGTGGCGCGCCATGGCCTGGTGCGCACGTTCCAGAACGTGCGGCTGTTCAAGCAGCTGACGGTGCTCGAAAACCTGCTGGTGGCGCAGCACACCCAGGTGGAGACGCGCTTGCTGCCGGGGCTGCTGAAACTGAAGTCCTATCGGCAGTCGGAAGCGGACGCGCTGTCGCGCGCGGCGCAGTGGCTGGATTTCATGGGCCTGCGGCAGTATGCCAACCGCGAAGCCGGCAACCTGGCCTATGGCCACCAGCGCCGGCTGGAGATCGCCCGCTGCATGATCACCAAGCCGCGCCTGTTGATGCTGGACGAGCCCGCGGCCGGCCTGAACCCGCAGGAAAAGCAGGACCTGCAAAGGCTGATCGATCGCCTGCGCCGCGAGTTCGGCGTCGCGGTGCTGCTGATCGAGCACGACATGAGCCTGATCATGGGAATTTCCGACCGCATACTCGTCATGGAGCACGGCAAGCCCATCATGACCGGCACGCCGCAGGCGGTGCGCAGCGATGAGCGCGTCATCAAGGCGTATCTGGGAGAAGAGTAATGCTGAAGTTGGACAACGTGCACACCTACTACGGGGCGATCCAGGCGCTGAACGGTGTGTCCGTGGAAGTGAACCAGGGCGAGATCGTGACGCTGATCGGCGCCAATGGCGCCGGCAAGACGACGCTGCTGATGACGGTGTGCGGCAACCCGCGCGCGCGGTCCGGCAGCATCACGTTCGAAGGCCAGGACATCACCAACAAGGAAACCTCGCGCATCATGCGCAGCGGCATCGCGATCTCGCCCGAAGGGCGGCGCGTGTTCAAGGACCTGACGGTGGCGGAAAACCTGATGATGGGCGGGTTCTTTTCGAAGCGGGCCGAGATCCAGCAGGGGCTGGAGTACGTCTACGAGCTGTTCCCGCGGTTGAAGGAGCGCGCCGAACAGCGCGCCGGCACCATGTCCGGCGGCGAGCAGCAGATGCTGGCGATCGGCCGCGCGCTGATGACCCGGCCGCGCCTGCTGCTGCTGGACGAACCCACCCTGGGGCTGGCGCCGCTGATCATCGCGCAGATCTTCGACATCATCCGCACCATCCGCCAGCAGGGCGTGACGGTGTTCCTGGTGGAGCAGAACGCCAACAAGGCCCTGGGCGTGGCGGATCGCGGCTACGTACTGGAAAACGGCCGCGTCGTGCTGCAGGACACCGGCGCCAACCTGCTCGCCAACGCGGACGTGCGCAAGGCCTACCTGGGCGGTTGAGGCTGCTTCGCGGTGTCGGCCTGATAGCGCTGGATGACCGCCAGCGCCAGGGCGTCGATGGAGTCGGTCATGGGGACGTCGAACTCCTGGCGGCGGTCGTGCGGGATGGCCAGTGGGAGTTCGGTGCAGCCCAGGGCCACGGCGACGGCGCCGCGCGATTCCAGCAGGCGCACGCAGGCCGCGGCGGGTTCGTAGGCTTCGGCCAGGCGGTTGGCCTTGACGGCCAGGATGGACTTCGTGCAATAGGCGACCTGCTCGTCCTCGCTGGGGACGATGCACTCGTAGCCATGGCGCTCCAGCGTGCGCTGATACAGCCCCAGCCGCAGGGTGGCTTCAGTGCCCATCAGCCCGATCCTGCCTTCGCGTATGCCGCGGCGGCGCAGGTCTTCCACCACCGATTCGATGATGTGCAGCACCGGCGCTTGCGAGGCCTGCACCATCTGGTCGTACCACAGGTGCGCGGTATTGCAGGGAATGGCGATCAGGCGCGCGCCGCTGCCGTTCAGGAAGCGGATGCCGCGCAGCAGATAAGGCAGGGGATCTTCGCCGCCGCGCGTGGCGGCCGTGCGGTCCGGTACGCGCGGATCGTTCAGCAGGACCGCGGGAATGTGGTCCTGGTCGCGGTCGGCCGGCATCAGGGCGGCCAGGCGCAAGGCGAAGGCGGCGCCGGCCATGGGCCCCATGCCGCCCAGGATGCCCAGGTAACAGCCGGGATGCGCATCGTTCACTGCAGGGACTCCGGATTCCGTGTGGGGGTCAGCACTTGGCCGGGGCGTTCGGTGCCGGCGGCGCCGTCCTTCCAGACCCGGCGGCCGTTGACCCATACGCCCTGGATACCCTGGCTGACCTGGATCGGCTGTTCGAACGTCGCCCGGTCGGATACGCGGTCCGCGTCGAACAGCACCAGGTCGGCATAATAGCCCGGCTGCAGCAGTCCGCGTTCGGCGACGCCGTAGTTGCGGGCGGCCTGGCCGGTCATCTTGTGGATGGCCTGTTCCAGGGACAGCAACGATTGCTCGCGCACGAGCGTGCGCAGGACGTTGGTGAAGGTGCCCCATTGCCGGGGGTGCGGATGCGGATCGAAGGGCAGGCCGTCGGAGCCCACCATCGCCAGCGGATGGGTCAGGATGCGCTTGACGTCCTGCTCGTCGAGCAGGAAATAGATGGCCCCGGCGGGGGACAGTTTTTGCAGCGTTTCCTCCTCGGTGAGCCCCAGTTCGCGCATCACGTCAGCAAAATCGCGGCCCTTGGCTTCCGGATAGCCCTTGGACCAGGTGATCATGGTCCGGCGCGAGATGCGCACGCGGTCCAGGCGCAGCATGGTGGACGTGGCGGGGTAGGGGTGGCAGTCCAGGCAGACCGGCTGCATGGCGCCGGCACGCTCCATCAGCGCCAGGGTTTCGGCCGATCGGCCATGGTTTTTCTCGCCGGCCAGCTTGTGGTGGGAGAAGACCACCAGGCAATCCAGGGCCTTGCCGATCGCCAGCGCTTCTTCCATGGCGGTGACGATGTGATCGGCTTCGTCGCGCAGATGGGTGGCGTACAGGCCGCCGCAGGCGCGGATGGGCGCGCCCACTGCGATGATTTCGTCGGTGGGGGCGTGCGCGGCGGGGGGATAGAAGGTGCCGGTGGACATGCCGAAGGCGCCGGCGGCCATGGCCTCTTCCATCATCGCGCGCATGGCGTCGATTTCCGCGCCGGTGGCGGGACGGCCGGTGTCGGCCATGGCGGCGACACGCAGGGTGGTATGGCCGACCAGCGGGATGACGTTGACCGCGGCGGGCGCCTCGCGCAGCGCATCCAGCCAGGCGGCGAAGGTCTTGAAGCGGAACAGCGACGGCGGTCCCAGCAGGTCCAGCGGCTGCGGGATCTGCCCGGCCACCAGCGGCGCGAGGCTGACGCCGCAGTTGCCGGTGACCACGGTGGTGATGCCCTGGGAAACCTTGGGCGTCATGTCGGGATGCGCCAGCAGATAGCCGTCGTCGTGGGTGTGCGAGTCGATGAAACCGGGCGCGAGCACCCGACCCCGCGCGTCGACGGCCGGCACGTCGGCGGCGTCGAAGCTGCCGATGCCGGCGATGCGTTCCCCGGCGATGGCGACGTCGGCGGTATAGCGTTGCTTACCGGTGCCGTCGATGACGGTGGCATTACGCAGGATCAGGTCGGCGTTCATATCGTTGCTCCAGCGCTTCGGGGGCTTCGCCCCCTTCAGTCGAGTTTCTCTATGTGGGCGGTCTCGATGATTTCCTGCCACTTCGCCGTTTCGCTATCGATCAGCTTCTTGAAGTCTTCCGGCGTGCCGCCGGCCGGCACGGCGCCCAGGGTGGCCAGGCCTTCGCGGACTTCCGGCGCCTTCAAGGCCTGGTTGATGTCGGCGTTGATCTTGGCGACCACCTCCGGCGGCGTGCCGTGCGGCGCGACCACGCCGCCCCAGGCCACGGTTTCATAGCCCTTCAGGCCGGCCTCGTCCAGCGTGGGGATCTCGGGCAGCAGGTCCAGGCGCTTCAGGCTGCTGACGCCCAGGGCGCGCACCTTGCCGCTCTTGACCAGCGGCACGGCTTCGGAAGAGTTGGCGAACAGATAGTCGATGCGGCCGCCCAGCAGGTCCTGGATGGCGGCCGGACCGCCGTTGTAGGGAATGAACATCACGTCGATCTTCGCCATGCTCTTGAACAGCTCGCCACCCATGTGGCCCGTCGTGCCCACGCCGGGCGCGCCGTAGGACAGCTTGCCGGGGTTCTTGCGGGCCAGGTCGATCAGCTCCTGCACGCTATGGGCGGGCGAATCGGCCGGCACGACCAGCACGTTGTACAGGTCCATCATGTGTACGACAGGCACCAGGTCCTTGTCCACGTCGTACGGCAGCTTCTTGAACAGCGAGCGGTTTACCGCCAGCGTGTTGATGTTGCCGTAGCCGATGGTGTAGCCGTCCGGCGCGGCGCGCTTGACCAGGTTGATGCCGATATTGCCGGCCGCCCCGGGGCGGTTTTCGATGACCAGGGTCCCGCCGGTCTGCTTGGCCACCTGTGCGGTGACCAGTCGCGACAGCACGTCCGGCGAACCGCCGGCGGCCGACGGCACGATGAACGTGACGGGATGGTCGGGCCAGTTGGCGCCCGCGGCGGACGCGCTGCCGGCGATGGCGATCAGGGCCGTGGCGGCGGCCCAGCGGCGGAACTGCTGGATGGTGGACATTGTCCGTTCCCCTTGCTTGGTTTGAGTGGCTGCTGTCGTGCGACCCGGGGGCGGGCGGGGCCGCCGTCCGGATCGAAGCGGGGAAGGTACCACCGGCCCCGCGCCGCCCGCATATCAAAAAATATGGAAAACCTATAATCGCGAGTTATCCAGGACTCCTTACATACCGGCCCACGGCGCGTACGCGCCGGGCCGCCAGAGGCTCAACCCGTGTCGCCATCCCGTGACGACGGCGCGCCGGACGCCGGTTCGCGCGGCGACTCCGGCGGCGCCCGACCGCCGCTGAACCTGCGCCAGATCGAGGTTTTCCGCGCCATCATGCTGTCCGGCTCCATCAGCGGCGCCGGCCGCATGCTGCACGTGTCGCAGCCGGCCATCAGCCGCGTGCTGGCCCTGATGGAAAACCGCCTGCGCTATCCGCTGTTCGAACGGTCGCGCAGCCGCCTGACCCCCACCGCGGAGGCGCGGCGCCTGTACGCCGAAGTGGAACAGGTGTACGGCGGCATCCAGCGCGTCAACGAACTCGCGACTACCCTGGGCGAGGCCGGCGCCGGCATGCTTCGAGTGGTGTCCAGCGCCAGCTACGGCCAGCGCATGGTGCCCATGGCCCTGCGCGCCCTGCGGGCGGCACGGGCGCGCGTCCGCGTCGATTACCGCACCGCGACCTTCGACGAACTCGCCGGCTATTTCCTGGGCGGCCATGCGGATATCGCCGTTTCCATGCGCCCGCCGGATCATCCCAACCTGGCGGCGGTCGAACTGGGCAGCGCGGAAGTCGTGTGCATCCTGCCGCCCGGCCATGCCTTGGCCAGCCGCGCGGTGGTGCGCGCGCGGGATTTCGCGTCGGTGGACTGGATCGGCTATCCCTCGGAAGCGCCGCTGGGCCGCGTGTTGACGCAGTTCTTCGACGGCGCGCCCGACCGTGCGGCGGCGGTGGAAGTGCATTCGCCCGTCCTGGCGGCCGCGTTCGTGCAGCAGGGCCTGGGTCCCGCCCTGGTGGACGCCTGGTGCGTCGGCCCGGAACTGCGCCGTTCCGTCGCCGTGCGGCCTATCGAGCCGGCGGGCAGGGTGGGCATCTGGGCCACCCACTCCACCATGCAGCCCTTGCCGCTGATGGCGCATCGTTTCCTGGAGGTGCTGCGCGCCGTGATCGCCGCCGAGCCGGCGCCGGTGTCCAGCGATCCGGTTACGTCCTGATGCCTCCGCCGCCCCGGCGCGGGTGTACATTGGCCGCAGCATCGCCGCCACGCGGACCGCGGGGGGAAACTCGCAGGGGAGCGCCGCCATGACGCACTACGAATTGATCGGTTCGCGGGGCTGCGGCTCGGCCATCGTCGAAGCCGCATTGCGCCTGTCGGGCCTGGACGCTCGCATCACCGACATTCCTTATCTCAAGCCCGGACCGGGCCGCGACCGCCTGCTGGGACTCAATCCGCTGGGGCAGGTGCCCGTGCTGATCCTGCCTGGCGGCGCGGTGATGACCGAAAGCGCCGCCATGATCCTGCATCTGAACGAAGCCGCGCCGCATGCCAACCTGGTGCCGGCGGCGGGGGGCCTGCCGCGCGCGCGGTTCTTCGAAATGCTGGTGCGGCTGGGGGCCGCGGTGTATCCGACCTTCACCTATGGCGACGATCCGGCGCGCTGGACCGGCGAAGGCGAAGCGGCGCAAAAGCTGCGCGCGGCCACCGACGACCGCCGGGAATTGCTCTGGCGCTCCATCGAGGAACAGGTCGGCGAACCACACGTGCTGGGCGAGCAGTTGACCGCGCTGGACCTTTATGTGGCCGTCATGACGCACTGGCGTCCCCGGCGCGCATGGTTCGACGAGCATTGTCCGCGCCTGGCCGCGGCGGCGGACCAGGCGGCGGGGCATGCCCGCGTCCGCGACGTGCTGCACCGGCATTTCTCCGGCGCCGGGGATTGATCGGCGGCAGCCGCCGGGCCTTGCTTTCAACGGCGGCAATTGGACAGAGGCCTGGTTTCGGCCTACTGTAATGCCTGCGTCGCGCCGTCTTTTTCGTCCGGAGATGTCTTCGGGCCGGTCGCCACGCTACGCAAGCCGCTCCCCCATGACTTCGCCATCGATCAAGCGCGACGTGCCGCATGGCGCGGATGCGCCGCCGCGCCATACGCGCGGCACGCCGGGTTACCGCAACACCAACTGGGCGCTGTTCGCCGCCGGCTTTTCCACCTTTTCATTGATGTACTGCGTGCAGCCGTTGCTGCCGCTGTTCGCCGACCACTTCGGCATTACTCCCACCCAGAGCAGCCTGTCGCTGTCGCTCACCACCGGGCTGCTGGCGGTGGCGATCTTCATCGTCGGGTTCTGGTCCAGCCGCCTGCCGCGCAAGGGCGTCATGGCCGTGTCGCTGTTCGCGTCCGGCATCCTGACCCTGGCGGTGGCCCTGACGCCGACCTGGCATGCGCTGCTGACCGTGCGGGCCCTGCAGGGGCTGGTCCTGGGCGGCGTGCCGGCCGTCGCCATGGCCTACCTGGCCGAAGAGGTCGCGCCATCGGACCTGGGGTTCGCCATGGGGCTGTACATCGGCGGCAGCGCCTTCGGCGGCATGGCGGGGCGGGTGATGACCGGCCTGCTGGCCGACTATTTCGACTGGCGCATCGCCATGATGGCGGTGGGCGTGCTGGGCATAGGCTCGGCGGTGCTGTTCGTGATGAGCCTGCCGGCGTCGCGGCATTTCACGCCGCAGCGGGGCGGCGGCTGGGGGGCGGCGCGCGACGGCATCATGACCCATCTGGTCGACGTCAATCTGCTGTCCCTGTTCGCCTTGGCCTTCCTGTTGATGGGCGGCTTCGTCACGATCTACAACTACGCGGGCTTTCGCCTGCTGGCGCCGCCTTTTTCGCTGAGCCAGGCGGCCATCAGCGCGATCTTCGCGGTCTATGTAGTGGGGATATTCGCATCGGCCCTGTTCGGCCGGCTGGCCGACCGCCACGGGCGCGGGGCCATGCTGTGCCTGGGCGTGGGCACGATGCTGCTGGGCATCCTGCTGACCTTGTCGTCCGCGCTGGCGGTGGTGGTGGCGGGGGTGATCCTGGCGACGTTCGGGTTCTTCGCCGCGCACGCGGTGGCCAGCGGCTGGGTGGGCCAGCTGGCGCGCGGCTACAAGGCGCAGGCGGCGTCGCTGTATCTGCTGGCCTACTACCTGGGTTCCAGCGTGTTGGGCTCGGTCGGCGGAACCTGCTGGGAATGGGCGGGGTGGAAAGGCGTGGCGGGCCTGATCGGCACGTTCCTGGTGCTGGGCCTGGCGCTGTCATGGCGTCTTTACGTGGTGCTCGGCGCGCGGCCGGCGCAGGCGCCGGCGTCCGCGACCAAGGCCCGGTAACCCCGTGCCGCCGGCGCCGCGGCGGCTAGCGCGGCTTCCGGTCCGCCCGCATCGATTCCCGCAGGATGATGCTCAGGCCCGCGGCCACGATGATCACCGCGCCCACCGACGTCATGAGATCCGGCGTTTCGCGCCAGAAGATCCAGCCCAGCAGCGTGGCCCAGATCAGGCCGGTGTAATCGAAGGGCGCGACCACCGACGCCGGCGCGATGCGGAACGCCTGCGTGATCAGGGACAGGCCGGCGGTGCTGAACAGCGCGACGCCGGCGAAGAAAGGCCAATGCGTGGGATCCGGCGAGCGCCAGAACCAGGGCAGGACGGCCGCGCTGCATACCAGCTGCGCCACCACGATGTAGAAGGCCATGGTCAGGAAACTTTCGCCCGGTCCGATGGCCCGCGCCGTGATCATCATGGCGGCGTACAGGACCGCCGTGACCAGCGGCAGCAGAGCCGCCGCCTGGAAGCTCGACGCGCCCGGCCGCACGATCAACAGCACCCCCGCGAAGCCCAGCACGATCACGCCCCAGCGCATGGCGTCCACGCGCTCCTTCAGCACGATCACGGACAGCACGGTCACGCACAGCGGCGCCGCGTACGAGATGGCGGTTGCTTCCGCGAAGGGCAGGTAGCGCAGGCTGCCGTAGAACGCGCAGGCTGACACCACATTGATCGCGCCGCGCAGCAGATGGATGCCGGGATGGCGGGTGCGCAGCGCCTGCCTGCCGCCCAGGGCCAGCACCACCGCGGCGACGAAGGGCAGGGCGATGGCCGCGCGCAGGAACAGGATCTGGGGCGGCGAATACATGCCCCCCAGCCATTTGGCGATGGCGTCGCTGATGGTCAGGCTCAGCATGCCCACCAGGATGCAGAGGATCCCGGCGGACGGCGGCATGCCGGCCGATGGCGGCATCCCGGCGGTCGGCGTGGCGCTCAACTTCCCGAGGTGGCGCGCAGCGCCTGCCAGGCCACCAGCGCCCAGGCCGCCAGGAATGCCGTGCCGCCCAGCGGCGTGATCGCGCCCAGCCAGCGGATGCCCGTGCCGGCCAGCAGATACAGGCTGCCGCTGAAAATCACGATCCCGGCGAACATCAGCCAGCCCGCGGCGTTCCACATCCCCGGCGCGTGGGCGAAACGGGGCGCCAGGGCGGCGATCGCCAGCAGGCCCAGGGCATGGGCCATGTGGTAAGTGACGGCCGTCTGCCAGACCTGCAGCATGTCGGCCGACAGGATGCGCCGCAAGCCATGCGCGCCGAACGCGCCCGCGCCCACGGCCAGGAACATGTTCAGGGCGCCGAGAAAAACGAATACGCGGTCAGGCATGGCATTCCAGGAAAGGGGCAATCGTCCGTCCCCGATTCTACATCCGGTCCGTCAGGGATGCGGCACGTTGTCCAGCGAGCGCAGGTTGCGCAGCTCGGGATACCACCACATCCACAGGCCCGCTACCGCGATGGTGCCGAAACCGCCCACCACGACGGCCGCCACCGCGCCGGTGACTTCGGCCATCACGCCGGCGCGGAACTCGCCCAGCTGGTTGGACGTGCCGATGAACAGCATATTGATGGCGCTGACCCGTCCCAGCATTTCGTTGGGCGTGTTCAACTGGACCAGCGACGTGCGCACCACCACGCTGATCGAGTCGGCGGCGCCCAGCAGCACCAGGGCCGCCACGGATACCGGGATGGACTGCGAGTAGCCGAACACGATGGTGGCCAGGCCGAACAGGAACAGGGCGCCGAACAGGGTCAGGCCGATATTGCCGTCCAGGTTCCTGCGGCTGAGGATCAGGGCCGTGCAGGCGGCGCCGATGGCGGGCGCGGCCCGCAAGGCGCCCAGCGCCCACGGTCCGGCCTGCAGGATGTCCTTGGCGAACACCGGCAGGAGCGCCGTGGCGCCCCCCAGCAGCACCGCGAACAGGTCCAGGGACAGCGTGCCGAACAGGATGCGGCGGCTGGCGATGAAGGTGAAGCCGGCGAACAGCGTCTGCCAGGTGGTCGGCTCCTTGCGCGCCGGCGGTCCTTCGGTCTTCATGCCCAGCATGGCGACCAGCCCGACGACATAGCAGGCCGCGGCGGCCGCGTAGACCCAGCCCGCCCCAAGGCCGTAGCCGACGCCGCCGAGCGCGGGGCCGGCAATCTGCGCGACCTGGTTGGACGAGGTCGACAGCGCCGTCGCGCGCGGAATCAGGAAGCGCGGGACGACCGCGGGAAGCAGCGCGGGCAGGGTGGGCGACTCGAAGGCGCGCGCCGAGCTGATGGCGATGATGGCGGCGTACACGATGACATGATTGGCCGCGCCGTTCAGGGAAACCGCGGCCAGCACGATGGCCGCCAGCGCTTCCACCGCCATGCAGATGGCGACGATCCTGCGGCGGTCGTAGCGGTCGGCGACGTGGCCCACGACCAGGGTCAGGGCCAGCATGGGACCGAACTGCGCCAGCCCGATCAAGCCCAGGTCCAGCGCGCTGCCGGTCAGCGCATAGATCTGCCAGCCGACCGCGACGGACACGATCTGGAAGGCCAGCGACGCCGCGAAGCGTGCCACCAGGAACCGGGTGAACGCCGGCCGCGCGAGCAGTCTTGCGGCGGTGGCCGGGTCGGTAGGTTCTGGCGTGGCCATGGAGGGCGGCGGGCTCGTCGACGAAGAAGCCGCCGATCGTAATCGAAAAACGCGGCGCCGCGCCCACGCGCATCGCGCGGGCATTCAGAAAACCGTCAAGTTTTGACGGTGGACGCTCCCGCACGCTCGTGCTACCTTGCGCACGCTTTTGCGGCGGCGCGAACCGCGCGGGGCTTTCTTTGTCGTTTCTGCTTGCGGGAGCGGGGCATGTACCCGATTTCTGTCTCCAAATCGGCGGTGCGTTCCGCCGACGGCCGCGGTCCCAACCGGTGGGACTGGGCCTTGTTGCCCCTGATCCTGGGCGTCCTGGCGGCGCTGGCCTTCGGCGCATCGCAGATGGCCAAGCCGTATGCGGTGGGCACGCCGCTGCCCATATCGCTGGATCCCGCGTATCTGCCTTACTACCTGTTGCGGACCACGCTGCGCATGTTCATGGCGCTGGGCGCGTCGCTGCTGTTCAGCTTCGTGTTCGCCGCGGTGGCGTCCAAGTCGCGCACCGCGGAAAAAATCCTGGTGCCGATGGTGGACATCCTGCAGTCGATTCCCATCCTGGGTTTCCTGTCCATCACGGTCACGGGATTCATCGCGCTGTTTCCCGGCAGCCTGCTGGGCGTCGAATGCGCCGCCATCTTCGCCATTTTCACGTCGCAGGCCTGGAACATGGCGCTGAGCCTGTACCAGTCGATACGCACGGTGCCGTCGGAACTGAACGAAGCCGCGCGCGTGTTCCGGCTCAGCGGGTGGCAGCGATTCTGGCGGCTGGAGCTGCCGTATGCCACGCCCGCGCTGCTGTGGAACATGATGCTGTCGATGTCGGGCGGCTGGTTCTTCGTGGTGGCGTCGGAAGCCATCACCGTATCGAACCAGGACATCAAGCTGCCCGGCATCGGGTCCTATATCGCGGTCGCCATCGACGCGCAGAACGTGCATGCCATCGTCTACGCCATCATCGCCATGGCGATCGGCATCCTGCTGTACGACCAATTGTTCTTCCGGCCGCTGCTGGCCTGGGCCGACAAGTTCCGCTTCGAGGATACGCAGAGCAATACCGCGCAGCAGTCGTGGGTGCTCGATCTGCTGCGCCGGGGCCGCCTGACGCGGGCCTGCAGCGAAGCGCTGGCCCACCGGGCGCAGGGCGTGCTGGGCTGGTTCCGCCGAGGTTATGACGGGACCTCGGTGCGTTCGCGCACCCGTACGCGCAGCGCCTATGTCGAGCGCGCCGTCGACGCGGTGCTGACCGCGCTGGTCCTGATCGCCGTCTGGCGGCTGGTGGTTTTCGTCCACGCGGAAGTCGGATGGACCGAAGTGGTGCGCGTGTTCGGCCTGGGCCTGATCACGCTGCTGCGGGTGCTGGTGCTGATCTGCCTGGCGTCGCTGATCTGGGTGCCGCTGGGCATCATGATAGGCCTGCGCCCCGCCTGGTCGCAGCGCGTGCAGGCGCTGGCGCAACTGCTGGCCGCGTTTCCCTCCAACCTGCTGTTCCCGCTGGCCGTCATCGTGATCGTGGCGTTCCAGCTGAATCCGGAGATCTGGCTGAGTCCGCTCATCATCTTCGGCACCCAGTGGTATATCTTGTTCAACGTGGTCGCGGGCGCCACCACCATACCCAGCGAACTGCGCTATGCGGCGGACAACCTGGGACTGAAAGGCTGGCTGAAATGGCGCCGCTTCTATCTGCCCGCGGTGTTTCCGAGTTTCGTCACCGGCGCCATCACGGCCAGCGGCGGCTCGTGGAACGCCAGCATCGTGGCCGAGGTCGTCACCTGGGGCAAGACCACGCTGACGGCCCACGGGCTGGGCGGCTATATCGCCGACATGACCTCGCGCGGCGACTTTCCCCGTATCGCACTGGGCATAGGCGTTATGTGCGTGTTCGTCATGGGCTTGAACCGGTTCCTGTGGCGCCGGCTGTATTTACTCGCCGAAAAGTGGAGCAGATAGCGATGGTGACCGAAAACAATCTGCTGGATCTGACCGGCGTCAGCAAAATGTTCCGCACCGCGGATGGCGCGGCGCGTTCGGTGCTGGAAGGCGTGGATTTCCACCTGCGCGAAGGCGAGATCGTCGCCCTGCTGGGCAAGTCCGGCTCCGGCAAATCGACGCTGCTGCGCATCATGGCCGGCCTGATCCCGGCCGACCACGGCAGCATCCGCTATCGCGGGCAGCCGCTGTACGGACCCGCCGCGGGCATCGCCATGGTGTTCCAGTCCTTCGCGCTATTCCCCTGGCTGACCGTGCGGCAGAACGTCGCGCTCGGACTGGAAGCGCAGGGCGTGGCGCCCGCAGAGCGCGAACAGCGCGCCGAGGCGGCGCTGGAACTGATCGGCCTGGCGGGTTTCGGCGGCGCCTTGCCGCGCGAGTTGTCGGGCGGCATGCGGCAGCGGGTGGGTATCGCGCGGGCGCTGGCCACCAACCCCGACGTGCTGCTGATGGACGAAGCCTTTTCCGCGCTGGACGTGCTGACCGGCGAGTCCCTGCGCGACGACATGCTGGAATTGTGGGAAGAGCGCCGCATGGGTACGCGCGGCATCCTGGTGGTGTCGCACAACATCGAGGAAGCGGTGATGATGGCCGACCGCATCCTGATTTTCGCCAGCGATCCGGGGCGCGTGCGCGACGAAATCCACGTCACATTGCCGCGTCCCCGCAACGCCGATTCGCCGGAAGTGCGCTACCTGGTCGATCAGGTGTATTCGCTGATGACGGCCAAGCCGCTGCCGGCATCGTCCACCGGCGCGCCGCCCGCGCCGGTGCACCAGGCCTACCGCCTGCCCGACGCCAACGTCGGCACCATGGAGGCGGTGCTGGAACTGCTGGCCGAACCCCCGCTGAATGGCCGGGCCGACCTGCCGCGGCTGGCCGAGGAAGCCGGCCTGCCCGACGAGGAATTGTTCCCCGCCTACGAAGCGCTGGGCCTGCTCGGGCTGGCGGTGGTGGAACAGGGCGATATCGCCCTGACGCCGGTGGGGCGCCGCTACGCCGGGGCCGAACAGCAGGAACGCCAGGAGATCTTCGGCCGCCAGTTGCTGGCGCATATTCCGCTGGCCGCCAATATCTGCCATTCGCTGCAGCAGGAGCCCACCGGCGAATTGCCGGACAAGCAGTTCCTGGACATGCTGGAAGAATTCCTGAAGGCCGACGAGGCCGAGCGGGTGCTGAAGGTGGCCGTCGAGTGGGGCCGTTACGGCGAGGTCTACGGCTACGACTACCACACCGGTCGGCTGCACCTGCCGACCACGCCGGCGGAATAGCGCTCCCCGGCGGGCGCCGTCGCGTGTGGCGGTCAGCCGCCGCGCGCTGGCACCAGCCGGATCCGCGTGATCTCCGACGGCGCGCCCACCCGCTTGGGCGGCCCCCAGTAGCCGGTGCCGCGGCTGGTATAGACCCATAGCCGGCCCATTTTTTTCAGTCCGGCGGTAAAAGGCTGCTGCAGCCGGACGAAGAAATTCCAGGGCAGGAACTGGCCGCCGTGGGTATGCCCGGAAATCTGCAGAGTGTATCCCGCCGGCTCGGCCGCCTCCGCGGTGCGCGGCTGGTGGGCGAGCAGGATGCGCACCGTCGCGTCGGCCGGCGCGCCCAGCAGGGCGCCGCGCGGATCGCTGCGCTGGGCCGGATCGAACTGGCCGGCGGAGTAGTCGGTCACGCCCGCCAGGATCAGGCGCGCGCCGTTGTGCGTGATGACGACATGGCGATTGGACAGCACGTTCAGTCCCAGGCGTTCGAACTCCGCCACCCATTCGCGCGCGCCCGAGTAGTACTCATGGTTGCCGGTCACCACGTAGGCGCCGTAGCGCCCGGTCAGGTTGGACAGGGGCGCCGTGTGGGGCGACAACTGGTCCACCGGCCCGTCCACCACGTCCCCGGTCACGGCGACCACGTCGGCGCCCAGGGCATTGACGGCCGCGACGATGGCCTCGACGTAGGGGCGGCGAATGGTGGGACCCACATGCACGTCGCTGATCTGGGCGATGGTGAAGCCCGACAGGGCCGGGGGCAGCCCGGCAATCGGCACGTCCACGGTGACGACACGCGCCAGGCGCCGGGCATTGAACAGTCCCACCAGCGTGATCAGCAAGGCCAGCGCCGGCACCACCAGGGCGGACGTGCCGCGCAAGGACGCCATATCGGCGGGCAGGCCGCGCAGGGCGCCAACCGCCCAGACCGCCAGCAACAGCAGGTCGCGCAGCAGTGTCAGCACGAACAGCGAGGAGAAAAACCCCATCGCCATCAGGCCCGTCCAGGCGGCCTGCCGAGACCATCCCGGCGCCATCTGGCGGGCGCGGGCGCCCAGCGGAATCAGCACGCAGGACGCGAGCAGGTACAGCACCGCGAGCCAGCGGACGGGATCGGGTACGGGGGCTTCAGGGATCAGGCGCAGCGCGATGTAGACGTGCAGGAGAATGCCAATGGCGAGAATGCGGGTAATCAGAGGGGGGCGACGCATGCAGGGGTCTCCGCCGAATTGAAAAATAGCCGGCGCGCCCTCATTATGCGATATGGCGCTGACGCGCCGCATTAATTCCACGCGAATTCCACGCGCCGCCAGGCAGCCCCCGTCACACGCGGCGGGCGGCATGCCCAGTGTCCCGAGTTTGTCGAGTCTGTCCCGAGAACGGTTTTGAAAGATATCGAGTTCCTGCTGTTGGAGTACGGCCCGCTGCTGGTATTCCTGAACGTCCTGCTTGAGCAGGCCGGGCTGCCCATTCCGGCGTATCCGCTGCTGATCGTTGCCGGCGCGATGGCCGTGCAAGGCAATCTGCCCTGGGAGCTGACGCTGGTGGCGGCCGTGGTCGCCTGCCTGATCGCCGATGCTGCGTGGTACGCCGGCGGCAAGCGTTTCGGCAGCGGGCTGCTGAATACCGTATGCCGCGTGTCGATTTCGCGCGACTCCTGCATACGGCAGACGCAGTCGCTGTACTGGCGCACCGGGCCGCGCATCCTGTTCGTGGCGAAATTCCTGCCGGGCGCGAGCGCGCTTTCCACGGTGATGTCCGGCTACGCCGGCCTGCCTTTCCGCAGGTTCCTCGCCTACGATGCCGTCGGCTCCGTCATCTGGGCGGGATCGGCCCTGATCGTGGGCGCCGTCTTCAACGACATGGTGGGGCAGGTGATCGCCGTGCTGGGCGAGTACGGCGGCTATGGTTTGATGGCGATCGCCGTGGTCCTGGCCCTGTACCTGGGCTACCGCTGGGGGCGCCGCAAGCGCACCATCCGCCGCTTCGCCCATGTGCGCCGCGTCACCTTGGACGAACTGGACGAAATGCAGGCCCAGGGCTGCGTGCCGGTGCTGCTCGACGTGCGGGCCTCCAGCGACGATCCCTTGCCCGGGGCCATCGCCTTCGATCCGCACGCGGCGATCGGCCAGGAAGGGCAGGCGTGGCCGCTGGACGCGCACATCGTCGTGTATTGCGCCTGCCCGGAGGAAATCTCCGCCGCGGTGCTGGCCGATCGGCTGCTCAAGGCGGGCTATCGAAATGCCAGCGCGCTGGCGGGCGGGTACAACGCCTGGGTGGCGCGGCAGCAGGCCGCGGCCGCGTCGCTGGCGGGCGACACGCCGGGCCCGGCGGCATCCGCGCCGGCGCGGGCGTCCGGAGGCTGATCGCCGTGGCGACCAGGCCGGCCGATCCGGCCAGGCAGGCCACGCAGGCCACGCAGGCCAGGCGGGCCAGCCAGGGCGATCCAGCCAGGCAGGCCAAGCCCGCCAAGCCCGCCGCGCTGCCGCGCTCCGCCGAGGCGCCGTCGTTGCAGAGCCGCCAGGATATCGATCCCAGCGTCGCCGAATTCCTCGATGCCCTGTGGCTGGAGGACGGCCTGTCGCGCAACACCCTGAATGCCTATCGCAACGATCTGGCCGCGTTCGACGTCTGGCTGGATGAGCACGAAGGCCGGCGCATTTCGGCGGCCCATACCGGCGATATCGAAGCCTGGTTCGCCTCCGTCCACACCGATACGCGCCCGACGACGGCCAACCGCCGGCTGTCGGCGCTGCGGCGTTACTTCCAGTGGGCGCTGCGCGAACGGCGCATCGCGCAGGATCCCTGCCTGGCCGTCCGTTCGGCGCGCCAGCCGCTGCGTACGCCCAAGACCCTGTCGGAAGCCCAGGTCGAAGCCTTGTTGCGCGCGCCCCGCGTGGATACCGGACTGGGCTTGCGCGACAGGGCCATGCTGGAGACCCTGTACGCCACCGGCCTGCGGGTTTCCGAACTGATGGGGCTGGCGGCGCTGGACGTCGACCTGAACCAGGGCGTCGTGCGGGTGGTGGGCGGCAAGGGCGGCAAGGACCGCCTGGTGCCGCTGGGCGCGGAAGCCGCGCATTGGGTGGACCGCTACGTCAAGCATGCGCGGCCGCTCCTGCTGGCGGGCCGCATGTGCGATGCGCTGTTCGTGACCGTGCGCGGCGACGCCATGCACCGCCAGACCTTCTGGCTGATGGTCGGCCGCTATGCCCGCGACGCCGACATCCGCGCGCCGATCTCGCCCCACGTCCTGCGCCACGCCTTCGCCACGCACCTGGTCAATCACGGCGCCGACCTGCGCGTCGTCCAGATGCTGCTGGGCCACGCGGACATCTCCACCACGCAGATCTATACCCACGTCGCGCGCGAGCGCCTGAAAACGCTGCACGCGCAGCATCATCCGCGCGGATGACGGCGGCGCTTCAGCGCGTCTTGCGGAAGGTCAGGTTGACGCGGCTGGCGCCCGTCGCGGGATGCACGCCGTCGCGCAGTGGCGCGATGCCGTGGAAGGCCAGGCGCGACGGACCGCCCCATACGGCCACGTCGCCGTGCACCAGCGGGAAACGCCGCGGGCGGTCGGCGCGCTGCAGGCCGCCGAAAAGAAAGGTGGCCGGCAAGCCCAGGGATATCGACACGATGGGCGCGCTCAGGTCCAGTTCGTCGCGATCCTGGTGCAGGGTCAGGCGGGCCCCGGGGCGATACAGGTTGATCAGGCAGGCTTGCGGCGCGAAATCCGCATAGCCGGCGTGCGCCGCGGCCTCGCGCGCCAGGCGCGCCAGGCTATCCGGCATGGCGGGCCAGGGCTTGCCGCTGAGCGGATCTTCCGCGCCATACCGGTAGCCACGGCGATCCGAAATCCAGCCCTGGTCGCCGCAGTTGGTCATCGCCACCGACATCCGCTGCCCGCCGGGCGTAATCAGGTGCCGGAAGGGCGCGTCCGCCGCGACGGCCTTGACCGCGGCCAGCAGTTCGGCCGCGCGCGAGCAGGCATAGCGCCGCAGCAGCACGGCGCCCGGCGCGATGGGTTCATCCCAGGGCGCTTCTTCGTCGGGGCTGCCGAACAGATCGGCGGTGGCCGGTGGCGGGGCGTGAGAATCAGCCATGCCCTCGATTGTAGGCCGCGCCACGCGGGGCGCTAGAATAGGCTTCGTTTTTCCTGCAGGCGCGACCACCATGGACTTGACTTTCGACTTCCCCCAGCGGCTTGCCCGCGGATACCAGGATTTCCTCTCTGGACGTTTCCATGCGGAGCGCAACCGGTATCGACAATTGGCGGAAGGTCAGAGTCCCGAGATCATGGTCATCGGCTGCTGTGATTCGCGCGTGGCGCCGGAACTGATCTTCGACGCCGGCCCCGGCGAAATCTTCGTTCTGCGCAACGTGGCCAACCTGGTCCCGCCCTACGAACCGGATTCGCACTATCACGGCACCAGCTCCGCCATCGAATTCGCGGTCAACGGATTGAACGTGAAGCATATCGTCGTGATGGGCCATGCATCCTGCGGCGGCATCCGTTCGTACTACGACGATGCCGAGCCGCTGGCCAAGGGCGACTTCATCGGCAAATGGATGTCGCAGATCGACGCCACCGCGCGCAAGGTCGACATGACCGGCGACCGCGTGGCCGACCTGCGCCGCCTGGAGCTCAAGGTGGTGGAGCACAGCCTGAAGAACCTGATGACCTTCCCGTACATCAGCCAGCGCGTGCAGCGCGGCGAGCTGCAGCTGCACGGCGCCTATTTCGGCGTGGCCACCGGCCTGCTGTTCGTTCGCGATTCCAAATCGGGCGAGTTCGTGCCGGTCGGCGAAGGCCCGGCCGACGACGGCGCGGCCTGAGGCCAGCACGCGATGCCGGCATCGTTTCCGCCACGTTCATCCCACCTGTCCTTCAGCGCGCCGCGGCGCCGTGTGCTGCGCGCGCTGGGCGCCGCGGCCGCGGGCCTGGCCGCCGCGCCCGTCGCGCGGGTCCGGGCCCAGCCGGCGCCTTTGCGCATCGGCGTGATCGCCAGCGTCGCCAACGAAGCCACGGAAATCGCCATCACGCAGGCGCGCGATGCCGGCGTCAACGCCAGGCTGGTGGAGTTCGCCGACTGGGTGATGCCGAACGTCGCGGTGGCGGACGGCTCCATCGAGGCCAATTTCTTCCAGCACCAGCCTTTCCTGGATCTGTTCAACCGCAGCCGCGGCGCGAACCTGACTTCCGTGGCCTATGGTTATTCGACCACGATGGGGCTGTTTTCCAAGAAAGTTAAGCGGGGCGAACCCATGCCGCATGGCGCGTCGATCGGCGTGCCGGCCGACCCGGTGAATACCGGCCGCGCCTTGCTGCTGCTGCAGTCCATGGGCCTGATCAAGCTGAAGGCCGGCGCCGCCGAACGGGCCACGCTGCTCGACGTGGAAAGCAATCCGCTGGATCTCAAATTCGTCGCGATCGAAGGCGCGCAGGCGGCCCGCGCCTTCGATGACGTGACGGCGTCGGCCACCTACACGACCTTCGCCAAGCATGGCGGGCTGGACGAAAAGGACGGCCTGGCCTTCGACAACAACGATCCCGACAATGTGCGGCGCTACGCGATACGCTGGGTCGCGCTGCCCGAACACGCCCAGGACGCGCGCCTGCTGAAATTCATCGAGGTCTACCAGCAGTCCCCGGAGGTCAAGGGCACGCTGCGGCGCCTGTACGGGGACCTGATCGACTTCCCCTGGTAGGGCGGGGGAAGCCGGGGGAGGTGATCAAACCCTGGCGATCAAACCCTGGTGATCAAACCTCGGCGGTCAATCCTCGGCGGGCGCTTCGCCTTCCAGCGCGAACAGGTCCCACACCGCCACGAACAGCGCCGCGATCAGCGGCCCGATCACGAACCCGTTCAGGCCGAACAGGGCCATCCCGCCCAGCGTCGAAATCAGGATCACCCAATCGGGAAGCTTGGTGTCCTTGCCGACCAGGATGGGGCGCATGATGTTGTCGACCGTGCCGATCACCAGCACGCAGAAGGCGATCAGGCCCACGCCTTGCCAGATGGCCCCGGTCACCAGGAAGTACACGGCCACCGGCACCCAGATCAGGGCCGCGCCCACCGCCGGCAGCAGGGACAGGAAGGCCATCAACACCCCCCACAGCAGCGAGCCCTGGATGCCCAGCACCCAGAACGCCAGGCCGCCCAGCAGGCCCTGCGTCGCCGCCACCGCCACGTTCCCCTTGATCGTCGCCCGGATGACGGTGGTGAATTTGCGCGTCAGGTGCTTCTTGTAGGCCTCGCTGAGCGGAACCGCGCGGTTGATGGCGCGCGACAGCGCCGCGCCGTCGCGCAACAGGAAAAACAGCAGGTACAGCATGACGCCGAAACTGACCACGAACTGGAACGTGTCCTGGCCGATGCTGAACGCCTGCGTGGCCAGGAACTGGCTGCCCTGCACGGTCGCGGCGCTGAGCTTCTGCTGCAGGCTGCGTATGTCCGACAGGTCGAACCGGTCCAGCAGAGCGTGCACGGACGGCGGCATGGCGTTTATCACGCGCTCGAAGTACAGGCCGAAATTCAGGTCGCCCGACTTTATCTGTTGGTACAGCGCCGTACCTTCCTGCACCAGCGAGCCGGTGATCAGGATCACTGGCAGAATGGCGATCAGCACGCACAGCATCAAGGTGATCAGCGCCGCCGTGTTGCGGCGCTTGCCCATGCGCGCCAGCAGGCGGCGGTGCAGGGGGGCGAAGATGATGGCCAGGATGGTGCCCCAGAACACGGCGCCGTAGAATGGCCAGAGTATCCAGCCGAAAGCGATCGACACAGCGATCAGCAGGAAGATGAAAGTCCGGTAATGCAGGTTGGAATTGCTCATTGTTGGGGATTCCCGCGATAGCGCGCACCGCCCGTACGACGATGCGCCATGCGCATGATGCCATTGTTGGCAGGCCCGTGCGCCATTCTTGCAGGTGGAGGACAGACATGACGGATTCCGTCGATCTCAAGGGCATCGGGCTGAAAGTCACATTTCCCCGCCTGAAAATACTGGATCTCTTTCGCAACAGCGAACAGCGGCATCTGAGCGCCGAAGACGTCTATCGGCATCTGATGAACGAAGGCGTGGAAATGGGGCTGGCGACCGTCTATCGCGTGCTGACGCAGTTCGAGCAGGCGGGGCTGCTGAAACGCAGCCAGCTGGGCGGCAACAAGGCGGTGTTCGAGCTGAACGATGGCGACCGCCATCACGGCCATCTGGTCAGCACGTCGACCGGCGACGTGGAAGAGTTCGTCGATCCGGAGATCGAACGCCGCCTCCGGCAGATTGCCGACGATATGGGCTACAGCCTGACCGAGTTCACGATCACGATCTTCGCCACGCCCAAGCAGGCCTAGGCCCAGGCTGGCGGCGCGTCAGCGGCTGGCGGTGGCGGTGTCGAAGAACCGCGCCAGCAGCGGCGTCTCGTCGCCGACGCGATGGGCGAGCAGGATCTGGCTGCTGGCATCCGGCGTATCCAGCGGCCGGTAGACCACCCCGGGAATACCGGTCTTGGCATAGGTCTCCGGCAGCACGGACACGCCCATGCCCGCCGCGACCAGGCCCACGATGGTGGCGCCTTCCCGGGCTTCCTGGCCGATCTGCAGCGCGAAGCCGGCACGGCTGGCCAGCACGCCCACGTGCTCGAACAGCCCGCAGCCCAAGCCGCGCGGGAACAGGATGAAGGACTCGCCCGACAAGGCCGCCATGGGCAGGGGGCCATCGCCGCGCGCCAGCTTGTGTCCCGCGGGCAGGGCGGCCATCAGGCGGTCGCTCCACAGTGTCAGGACCCGGATGTCGGGGGGCGGGCAGAACAGGATGGACGGGCGCAGGAAGCCGACGTCGATGCTGCGGTCGGCCAGGGCCTGCAACTGTTGGCCGGTGGACATGTGCAGCAGGTCGGCCCGGGCGCCCGGATGCCGGCTGCGGAATTCCTGCACGATGCGCGGAAAGGCCTCGAACATGGGCACGGAGGCGGTGAAGGCGATGCGGATCTCGCCGGCTTCGCCCTGCAGCGCCTGCCGCACGACGTCGCCGGCGCGTTCCAGGTGCTGCAACGCCCGCCGCGCCTGTTCCAGGAACAGCGTGCCGGCCTCGGTCAGCTCCACGCGCCGCTTGGTCCGGTGCAGCAGGGTGGCGCCCAGTTCGTCTTCCAGGGATTTCACCTGCATGCTCAGGGGCGGCTGGCTGACGTGCAGGCGCCGCGCCGCGGCGCTGAAGCTCAGTTCCTCTGCCACCGCCACGAAATAGCGAAGCTGGCGAAAATCCATGGTTATCTGAAAAACGTATAAATGTTGATGGGAAAAAGTATTGGACGCTATCGCTAAGGGTAAACCATTATAACGTTTGCAACAGAAGGTATTTATACGCAATTCTCAGGAGACCTGAATGCGAGCCCGCAGCGCGCTTACCAAGTTTGTCCGCGGCTTTGGCCTGGCGACCGCCATGGCCACCGCCGTGATGCCGGGGATCGGGCACGCCGCCGATTTCCCGTCGAAGCCCATCAAGATCGTCGTGCCTTATGCGCCCGGCGGCGCGGTCGACATCGTGACCCGGCTGGTCGCCCAGAAGATGGGTGAAACGCTCAAGCAAAGCATCATTATCGATAACCGCCCCGGCGGCGCCACCAATATCGGCATGGACATCGTGGCGCGATCGCCGGCCGACGGCTACACCTTGCTGACGGCGTCCAATTCGCTGGCCAGCAATGCGTCGCTGTTCTCCAACCTGAACTTCGACCCGGCCAAGGATCTGATTCCCGTCGGCGCGATCGGCTACGCGCCGCTGGTGGTGGTGGTGCCGGCCTCGTCGCAGTTCAAGACGCTGCAGGACATGATCGCCTACGGCAAGGCCAATCCGGACAAGCTGACGTTCGCGACCGCCGGCAACGGCAGCTCGGGCCACCTGGCCAGCGAACTGCTGAAGGACGAAGGCAAGTTCAACGCGCTGCACGTGCCCTACAAGGGCGGCGCGCCGGCCATCACCGACATGCTGGGCGGCCGGATCGACTTCATGGCCATCAATCCGGTCGAAGCCATTCCGCACATCAGGGCCGGCAAGATGACGACCCTGGCCGTGCTGGACAGCAAGCCGTCCGCGCTGCTGCCGGGGGTGCCGACGATCTCGTCCCTGGGCCTGCCGAACGCGGCCGCGTCCGTATGGTGGGGACTGTGCGCGCCCAAGGGCACGCCCGCCGACGTGGTCGCGACGTTGAACGACGCACTGCAGAAAGCCCTGGCCGATAGCGCCGTGCAGTCGCGGCTGTCGGAACTGGGCGCGGTCACCACGCCGGGCAGCGCGGCCGACTTCGGCAAGTTCGTGCAGGACGAGACGGTGAAGTGGTCCCGCGTGATCAAGGCCGGCAATATCAAGGCAGACTAGAAGGCCCACCCCCGAAGCGCTGGCGCGCTTCCCCCTCAAGGGGGCGACGCCTGCGGACCGGCGGAGCCGGATCCGCTGCGGTGGAAGGCCCACCCCCGAAGCGCTGGCGCGCTTCCCCCTCAAGGGGGCGACGCTGGCGGACCGGCGGAGCCGGATCCGCTGCGTCCTGGGTCGCACGGGCGGGCGGCGTTGGTTTCTCGGGGGGGCGGGGGCGTGTGGCGTTATGGAGAATCGAATGACTTACGCGGTACGGAATATCCAGCGCGCCGATGGCGCGCTCATCAAGCAGTTGGCGGCGGCGGGGACCGCGACGGTTCATGAGGCGCAGGGCCGCAGCGGGCTGCTGCAGCCTTACATGCGTCCCATCCAGACGGGCGTGGCGATCGGCGGCAGCGCGGTGACGGTGCTGGCCCATCCTGGCGACAACTGGATGCTGCACGTGGCCATCGAGCTGTGCCAGCCGGGCGACGTCATGGTCGTGGCCTGCAGCGCGCCGAATACCGACGGCATGTTCGGCGAATTGCTCGCCACGTCCATGCAGGCGCGCGGCGTCGTCGGCCTGGTGATCGATGCCGGCTGCCGCGACGTGCAGGCGTTGAAGGACATGCGCTTTCCGGTCTGGTCCAAGGCGATTTCCGCCAAGGGCACCATCAAGGCCACGCCCGGCTCGGTCAACCTGCCGGTGGTGTGCGGCGGCGCCATGGTATCGGCCGGCGACGTGGTGGTGGCCGATGATGACGGTATCGTGATCGTGCCGCGGCGCCGCGCGGCGGAAGTCGCGCAGGCTTGCGACGCGCGCCTGCAGAAGGAAGCCTTGAACCGCAAGCGCCTGGCCGCCGGCGAGCTGGGGCTGGACATCTACGGCATGCGCGATAAGCTGCGCGAAGCCGGCCTGGTGTACGTGGATAGCGAGAACGACCTGCCCTGAATCCGCGCTGCTTACGCGCTCAGGCAGCAAGGCCGGGCCCTGCACGGCCGCCGACTGGATGATCCAGCGGCGGCCGTCCAGGGCCCGTTGTCGTTCTTCGGAGTTCCTCGGGCCACCCAACTCTTATATAATATATAAGACAGTCGCCCCAAAGTAACCCGAACCCCGCAACCTTCTCATTGGATTCCCCGGCATGAAGCCCGCAGCGAACTCCGCAGCGCCCGTGATCGAGCCGCCGCTCGCCGATCCGCCCACCGTGTGGCAATTGTTCATGGGCTTTTTCTGGTTGGGGTTGACGGCGTTCGGCGGCGCCTTGCCGCTGGCGCGCCGCATGACGGTGGAAAAGCACCGCTGGATCTCCAGCGAGGAGTTCACCACGCTGCTGGGCCTGTGCCAGTTCATGCCCGGCGGCAACATCATCAACCTGTCCGTGGCCTTGGGCATGCGGTTTCGGGGCGTGCCAGGCGCCATCAGCGCGATGCTGGGCTTCGTGCTCGTGCCCACGATCGTCGTTATGATGCTGGGCGCGGTGTACGACCATTTCCAGAACGACCCGCACGTCAAGCACCTGTTCGCCGGCCTGGCGGCCGCGGCGGCGGGCCTGCTGATTTCGCTCACCTTGAAGATGGGCGCGCCTCTGCTGAAGAACCGCTGGGGGCTGGTGGTCGCCGTGCTGTGCTTCATTGCCATCGCGGTCATGCGCATGCCGCTGCTGCCCACCATGCTGGTGATCACGCCGCTCAGCATCCTGATCACCTGGAGGATGCGCCGATGACCACCGTCCTGATCCAGCTGGCCGTTCTTTTCACGCAGTTGTCGCTGATCGCTTTCGGCGGCGGCAATACCATCCTGCCGGAGATGCAGCGCCAGGTCGTCGACGTGCATCACTGGATGACGGCGGAAAACTTCACGGCGCTGTTCGCCCTGGCGCAGGCCGCGCCGGGACCGAACCTGATGATCGTGCCGATGATCGGTTGGCATATCGCCGGGCTGCCCGGCATGCTGGTCAGCAGCTTCGCCAAGTTCGTGCCGTCTTCGCTGGTGGTCATCGTGGTGATGCGCCTGTGGGATCGCTTCAAGGACAAGCCGTGGCGCGCGGTCGCGCAGGCAGGCATCTTCCCGGTCACGGTGGGCCTGCTGGCGGCCAGCGCGGCCTTGATCACCGAAGCCTCGGTCGATGGCTGGCTGCTGGGCGCGATCGCGGCGGCTGTGGCCTTGCTGGGTTGGCGCACGCGCCTGCATCCGCTGTGGCTGCTGCTGGGCGGAGCGCTGGTCGGACTGGCGGGGCTGCCGGGCGGTTTCTAGCTTGATCCATGTCAGGGCGCGGTGGGCGGGATGGCGTAGAATTTCCGCCCTGGCTTGAACCTCCGGCGTGTCGATGATCCGACGCGCCGGGCCGCGTGGAATACCCGATGTCTTCGCCGTTGACAGCTGCCCAGCTCGACATCCTGCGTGAGCAGGGCTTTGTGGTCGTACCCGATTTCCTGCCCGCCGCGCAGCGCGATGAACTGCGCGCACTGGCGCAGGCCCAGCTCGAACAGGCCGTCGCGCCGGTCGAATACGAGGCCGACCTGGCCTATCCCGGCGCGCCCGTTTCGCGCCAGGCCGAAGGCGGCGGCACCGTCAGGCGCCTGCTGGATGCGTATGCCCGCGATCCGCGCTTCGCGGCCTGGGCCACCGCGCCCGCCGTGGCGGAATCCTTGCAGCGCTATTTCGGCCAGACACCCGTGCTGTCCCGCGCGCATCACAATTGCGTGATGACCAAGCATCCGCGTTTCGGCAGCCTGACCGGCTGGCACCGTGACATCCGCTATTGGTCCTTCGATCGGCAGGACCTGGTTTCCACCTGGCTGGCCCTGGGGCGGGAGACCGCGCAAAACGGTGGATTGTGGCTGGTCCCGGGCTCGCATGTGATGGAGCTGCCGGCCGAGCGTTTCGATGGCGCGCAGTTCCTGCGCGAGGACTTGCCCGAAAATGCGGCCTTGATCGCGCGCGCCGTGTCGCCGGAACTGGCGCCGGGCGACGTTCTGTTCTTTCATTGCAGAACCTTGCACGCCGCCGGCCGCAACCAGAGCGACCAGGTCAAGCTGTCCGTGGTCCACACCTACCACGCGGCCGATACGCATCCCTTGCCGAACACCCGGTCGGCCAGCAAGCCGGAAGTTCCACTCGCGCCCGCGCCGCACTGATACGCCGCCCCTGATACGCCGCCGTCCGGCGCCCCGTTGAAACCTTCTCGCCGGGGGGATGTCATAACGACATCCCGTCACGAGTGTCAATCATGGTTTCATATCGCGAAAAACAGCGGAACCCCAGGCAACAGCGCTCCGGGCAGGAGAGCCCCGGGCTGGAGAGCCCCGGGCTGGACAGCCTGGACAGCGGCACCCGCGTCTCGCCCGCCACCCTGGCGGCGCTATTCGACGGCGGGCGGAAAATCTCGGCCTGGCGCCTGATCAAGCCATATTGGGTCTCGGAAGACCGCCACCGGGCCAGGGGCCTGCTGGCGTTGGTGCTGGCGTTGAATCTGGGAATCGTCTATGTGAACCTCAGGGTCAACACCTGGTACGCGACGTTCTATGATGCCCTGGATAAACGCGACCTTCCCGCGTTCACCCACCTGATTTTGGTTTTTACGCTGCTGGCTTTCATTTTCATTGCGTTGAGCACCGCACAGATCTACTTCCGCCAGATGCTCGAATTCCGCTGGCGCCAGTGGCTCACCGACGTATACCTGCGGCAATGGCTGATCAGCCGTTCCTATTACCGCATGGAACGCGACCGTATCGTGGACAACCCGGATCAGCGTATCGCCGAGGACCTGCGCAGCATGGCGAGCAATACGCTGGCGCTGTCCATCGACCTGATATCGACGATCGCCACCTTCTGCGTGTTCGTCTCCCTGTTGTGGATGCTGTCGGGCGCGCTGGCGTTCGCGGTGTTCGGCCATCCCGAGCATATCCCCGGCTATATGGTCTGGGTCGCCATCGGCTATGGCATCCTGGGTTCCTTCCTGGTGCACAAGATCGCGCGCCGGCTGGTCGACGTCGGCTATCGGCAGCAGAAAGTGGAAGCCGATTTTCGCGTGCTGCTGGTGCGCGTGCGCGAAAACGCCGAGCAGATCGCCTTCTACGATGGCGGGCCGCAGGAAGGCCGGCGCGCGCGCGTGGCCTTCAAGGCCGTGCGCAACAACTGGCGCGAAATCATGCGCTATACCAAGCGGCTGGTGTTCGCCAATTCCATCTATTCGCAGATCGCCGTGATCTTTCCGCTGGTCGCCGCCGCGCCGCGCTACTTCGCGGGCGCCTTCACCCTGGGCGTACTCATGCAGCTGAACAACGCCTTTGGCCAGGTCAGCGGCGCCTGTTCGTGGTTCATCAACAGTTATGCCACGCTGGCGGACTGGCGTGCCACCATCAACCGCTTGCGTGAGTTCAGCATGCGCATGGGGCAGGGCGATCCCGACCGGTTGACGCGCGAGCAGGGCCACGAGGTCGCCGCGCGCGGCCTGCAGATCTTCCGTCCCGATGGCCAGGCGCTGGACGTGCCGGCCGAGTTCCGCCTGCGTCCCGGCGAACGCTGGCTGGTGCGCGGCCCGTCCGGCGCCGGCAAGAGCACGCTGCTGCGCACCCTGGCCGGCCTGTGGCCGCATGCGTCGGGCTCGCTGACCATGCCGGCGGGAGCGGATATGCAACGCTATGCCGATGCCGGCGCGGGCGCCGGCGCCGCTCCGGGCGGGCAGCCTGGCCCGGATGGCGACAAGCGCCACGTCGCGCTGTTCCTGCCGCAAATGGCGTACGTGCCCGACGGCACCTTGAAGCAGGCCGTCTGCTATCCCGACAGCGCGGAAGCCTACAGCGACGCCGAGTGCGCGGACGTGTTGCGCCTGTGCAGGCTGGAGGCCTATGCCGGGCAACTGGACGTGGTCGATGCGTGGTCGCGGCGCCTGTCGCCCGGTGAAAAGCAGCGCCTGGCGTTCGCCCGCGCGCTGCTGCTCAAGCCCGACTTCCTGTTCATGGACGAGTCCACTTCCTCGCTCGATACCGACACCGAGCGCCATCTGTACGAAACGCTGCTGCAACGCCTGCCGCGCGCGGCCATCGTCAGCGTGGCCCACCGCGATACGCTGGCGCGCTTCCACACGCACGAAATGCGGGTGGGGCCGCAGGCGGGCGCGCAGCAACTGGCGCTGGCGGCGGCCGGAGCCTGAATGCCTGTATTGACGCGCCGATCGCTGGCGGCCGTCGCCGCGTCCCTGGCGGCCTGCCTGGCATTCGCCTTGTCCGGCGGCCACGCGCATGCCCGTGCCGATGTCGATGCAACGGCGCCGGCGCGCATCGTGGCGGCCATGTCGCCCGACATCGAGCCTTCGGCGCCTGCGCAGCGTGGCACCGCCATCGTGCGTGCGGCCACGCAAGCCGGCGACATCAGCGAAAGCTTCGTCATCGCGCCGGCGGTATTCTGGCGCGAGATCTTCCCCGGCATCCTGCTGCTGCTGGCGACCGCGGTAGGCGTGTCGCTGGGCTATTGGCAGTTGCGCCGCGAGGTCATGCGGCGGCGCGCGGTCGAAGCGCAATTGCAGGCGGCCCGCGATCTCGCGGACAGCGCGGCCCTGGCCAAGGCGACGTTCCTGGCGACCATGAGCCACGAGATACGGACGCCGCTCAGCGGGATCATCGGCATGCTGGACCTGCTCATGCGGGCATCGATGGGATCGGAGCAACGGCAGATGCTGGGGGCCATCAACGCGGCCACCAACTCGCTGCTGCAGATCCTGGACCAGGTGATGGATTTCTCCAAAATGGAGGCCAACCGCATGAGCCTGGAATCTGTGCCGGTGGACCTGCGCGCCATGGTGCAGAGCGTGGTCATGGTGATGGGCGAGCCCGCGCGCCGCCGCGGCGTCAAGACCCCCTATGAAATCGACGACAAGCTCGGCGACGCGCTGCTGGGCGATCCCCTGCGGATCCGGCAGATCCTGACCAACCTGATCAGCAATGCCGCGAAGTTCACCGCGCATGGCGAGGTGCGATTGACGCTGACCGTGGACGCGTCGGATGCGGGCCATCAGTCGCTGCGCTTCGTCGTGGCGGATACGGGCATCGGCATACCCAGGGAAAAACTGGCGCAGGTCATGACGCCATTCCTGCAGGCCGACACGTCGATTTCGCGGCATTACGGCGGCAGCGGGCTGGGCCTGTCCGTCTCCAGCCGGTTGGCCGCGCTGATGGGGGGCAAGCTGCTGTTGAGCAGCGCGCCGGAGCAGGGCACGCGGGCCACCTTCGTCTGCCGCCTGCCGATCGCAAGACAGGCGGACGCGTCCGCCGCCGCGCGCGCCGGCGCGATGCCGATGGCGGCGTTGCCCGCCAAGGCGATCCCATTGGGTGCGATCGCATCGAATGCGAATCCGTCGGAGGCGAACGCATCGGATGCAGGCCCATCGGCGGCCATGGACGCGCTGCCGGATGTCGAGCTCGGCCCGGACGCGCCGCGCCTGCTGGTGGTGGACGACCATGCGATCAACCGCGACCTGATCCGCAGGCAGCTCGCCGCGCTCGGGTATGCCTGCGACGCGCGCGCCGATGGCGCCACGGCCCTGCAGGCTTTGCGTTCGGGCCGCTATGCCATGTTGCTGACGGATTGCCAGATGCCGGCAATGGGGGGCGCCGAGCTGGTCCAGGCCTGGCGCCAGGAAGAATCGCGCTGCGGCATGGCGCGCCTGCCCATCGCCATGGTCACCGCGCGGCCTCGTGAGGAACCGTCGCGCGATCCGGACATCGATGCCCATATCCGCAAACCCGTCACGCTGGACCGGTTGCGGGCGGTCCTGCTCACGTGCCTGCCGCCGGAAGCGGTGACGGCCGCGCTTGAAATGGACTGCGCGCCGGCGGCGCCGCGAGGCGGACTGGCTCTGGCGGTGCTCAGGGAAAATTTCCGCCAGGACGATGCTGCCCTGAGCGGGTTCCTGCAGGCCTCGTTGACGGCCCTGCGGGCGGACCTGGACCAGGCGCGGTCCGGACTCACGCCGCAGTTCTGCGCGCGCTATGCGGACTGGCTGCATCGCGCGCTGGGTGCGTTGGGGATGCTCGGGCACTGGCCGGTGGTCGACCAAGGCAACGCGCTGGAGGCCGCCTTGCTCGATACCCCGGGTGCGGACCTGCTGCCCGACATGCAGGCCTTTCTGCGGGCCTTCGCGGCGACCATCGACGATATCGACAGGGAAGCCCGGCAGCTGTGACGCCGCGGTTTCAATCCGGCGGCGGCCCGGCGTTCAATGGCGGGGTGGCATTCGGCGTCGGCGCGGCGTTCAATACCGCGCGTCGTCGCCCGCCATGCCCATCAGTCCGGTCATTCTGTCCGGCACCTGGCTGAGCGCGGACCCCGTCATTTCCATGGGATGGTAGCCGCCGTCCGAACCGCGCAGCCGCAGGCGCAGGCGCCGCAAGGCGTACGATTCGGTGCCGGTGTTTAACCAGGCGCGCACCTGGTCGCGGTCGTCCTCGTGCACGTGGCGCAGCCAATCCCCCAGCGGCATGGGTTCGTTCGCCACGTCGATGCCGTAGGGCAGGCGGCCCAGCCAGTACAGGCGTTCTTCCGTGCGGCGGTATTCCCAGGCAACCTGGCCGCTCACGCGCAGGGCGGCCTCCAGTTGGCGGGTCAGCGCGGCGGTGCGTTTCAGGGCCTGTTCGCGGTCGGCCGAAAGCGCGGTGGTGACCAGGCTCAACAGCGACGCGCAGCCCAGGAAGCCTTGCACCGCCAGCAGCGGTTCGCCGGTGAAATGGTCGATATTGGCGTAGGGACCCATGCCGCTCAGGGTGTAGGAGCCGGCGACCAGCGCGAGTCCCGCGACGGTCAGGGTGCTGCCGGCCGCGCCCCACGCCAGCGCCACGATGGCCACGAACAGCAAAGGGCCGTAGCTCACGCCGAAGCCGTCATGCCAGATGAAGTGCGCGCCGCTGGGCGGATTGTTGAAAACCAGCGTCGTCCCGGCCAGCAGGGCGAAGGCGGCGATCAGGCCTATCCAGAGATGCAGCACATTCTGCTCGGCCAGCGCGCGGGGGCGGAAGCGCGACCAGGCCAGTATGGCCGGTGTCGTGATGATGCAGCCGACGAAGCCGGCCAGGCTCCAGACATACCAGTGCGCGGCGGATGCCGACGCGTCCACGGCGCGCAGGCCCAGCGCGGCCAGGACTCCGCCGCCGATGCTGCCCACGGCCAGCACCACGATGAACCACAGGGTGGCGCGCAGGGTCGTCAGCATGGCGGGCGCGTAGGTGCGCCAGCGCCACAGCGCCGCGACGGCGCCGCAGAACGCCAGGTCGGTCAAGGCGAAGACCAGCGCGACCGGCACCGATCGGTCTCCCACCTCGACGCCGATCGCGACGTGCAGCGCGGCGGCCAGGGCCATCCAGCCGATCCAGCGGCGCGGCGGACTGAGCATGAGCGCCGCCATCAACAGGCCCGCGGGCGGCCAGAACAGCGTGGACAGCGTGACCGAGTCGCGCTCGCGCATGCTGACGGCGGCCAGGCAGGCATAGCCCAAGGTGTATCCCAGCAGGCACAGTACGCGGTGTCGCGTCATGGCGTCAGGAGAGGAATGGGGATCGGACATCGGACGCATCTTACAATGCTGATCCGGGGGACAACACACCGTTCGCAAGGGAAGAAATGATGGACATTCAGCGCTTTCGCCGTTTGGCGGCATCGCTTGCCGCGACCGTGCTCTGGGCCTCATGCATCGCGCACGCACAGGCGGCATCGCGTCCCGCCGTCGAAGCCAGGAATGGCATGGTGGTGACCTCGCAATACCTGGCCTCGCAAGTCGGCGTCGATATCCTCAAGATGGGCGGCAACGCCGTCGACGCGGCGGTCGCGGTGGGCTATGCCCAGGCCGTCGTCAATCCCTGCTGCGGCAACATCGGCGGCGGCGGCTTCATGACCATCCATCTGGCCGACGGCCGGGATACCTTCATCAATTTCCGCGAAACCGCGCCGGCGGGCGCGTCGCGCGATATGTACCTGGACGGCAAGGGCCAGTTGATCAAGGGCGCCAGCCTGTACGGCTATCGCGCGGTAGGCACGCCGGGCACCGTGCTGGGCATGGATACGGCGCTGCGCAAGTACGGCAAGCTGTCGCGCCAGGCCGTCATGGCGCCGGCCATCAAGCTCGCGCGCGAAGGCTTCGTCCTGACACGCGCCGACACGGACATCCTGGATACCAGTACGGATATGTTCCGCCGCGATCCGGACGCGGCCAGGATATTCCTGCGTGCCGACGGCACGCCGCTGCAGCCGGGCGACCGGCTGGTGCAGGCCGACCTGGCGCGCACGCTGCAGGCCATCGCCGACCATGGCCCCGATGCGTTCTACAAGGGCCGCATACCGGCCGCCGTCGAGCAGGCCTCGATGCAGGGCGGCGGCGTGATCCGCGCCGCCGACTTCGCCGCCTACACCATCACGGAGAACGCGCCTATCACCTGCAATTACCGAGGCTATGTGTTCGTGTCGGCGCCGCCGCCCAGCTCGGGCGGCGCCACCCTGTGCCAGATCCTGAACATCCTGTCGGGCTACGACCTGCGCGCCATGGGATACGGATCGGCGCAATCCGTGCACGTCATGACCGAAGCCATGCGGCATGCCTACATGGATCGCAACACCTACCTGGGCGATCCCGCCTTCGTCGACAACCCGCTGGGCCGCCTGCTGAGCAAGTCGTACGCGGCGTCGATACGCGAAAAGATCGCCGGCGACCGCGCCACGCCTTCGAAAGAGGTGCAGCCCGGCATGGCGCCGCATGAGAAGACCGAGACCACGCATTACTCCATCGTCGACAAGGACGGCAACGCGGTGTCCACCACGTACACGGTGAACGGCCGCTTCGGCGCCGGCGTCATCGCGCCCGGCACCGGCTTCTTCCTGAACGACGAAATGGACGACTTCACCACGAAGATAGGGGCGCAGAACCTGTTCGGCCTGGTGCAGGGCGCCACCAACGCGATCGCCCCGGGCAAGCGGCCGCTGTCGTCCATGGCGCCGACGCTGGTGACGCGCGGCGGCAAGACCTTCATGGTGCTGGGTTCGCCGGGGGGCTCGCGCATCATCACCATTACGCTGGAAACCGCCATCAACGTCATCGACCACGGCATGGCGCCGCAGGAGGCGGTGGATGCGCCGCGCGTCCATCACCAATGGCTGCCGGACGAGGTCTATTACGAGAAATATGGCCTGTCGCCCGACACGCTGAACATCCTGCGCGGCATGGGCTACAAGATGGTCGAACAGACGCCTTGGGGCGCCGCCGAGCTGGTGCTGGTCGGGCTGCCCGACGAAGCCGCAGGCCCGGGCGCGGCCAGCTCGGGCAATGACGCGTCGGTATCGGGCGCGGTGCGGCCGGGCTATCTCTATGGCGCGAACGACGAACGCCGGCCCGCCGGGGCGGCTCTGGGGTATTGATGACGACCGAAGAAGACCTGGCGCGGAGCGTCAAGGAGCTGGAAATCAAATCCGGCTTCGCCGAGGATCTGCTGGAGCAACTGAATCAGGTGGTGCACCGGCAGCAGTCCCAGATAGAACGGCTGGCGCAGACCATCGGCCAGTTGCGCCGGCAGATCGACGACGCGGGCGACGCCAAGGGGGGCGCCGGCGGCCCGCGGGACGAGCTGCCGCCGCATTACTGACTGACCGCGGGCGGCAGGCACGGTCAGCGCCGTGTCGACAGGCGCGCCTGCAGCGCGTGAAAGCCCGCCAGGAAGACTTCCTGGCCGACGAAGCGCTTCAGCTCGGCTTCGCGCTCGGGCGGCGCGGTGAATTCGGCGCTCCACTCGCCGAAGCAGCGATCGCCGTCGGTGACGGGCGTCAGCTTCAGCGTCGCAACGTAGTCGGAAACGCCCATGGGGCTTTCCAGGATGGCGTAGGTGAAGGTGTAGTCGTAGTCGGACAGGGCCAGCAACTGTTCGCGGATCAGCCCGCCGTCGCGTGTGTGGAAGCGGCGCACGCAGCCCACGCGATCGGCGGTCAGTCCGTTCTCTATCATGGAATCGGCGATCACCGGATGCCACTGCGGCATGGCGTCGAAGTCCCGCACGGCGGCCCAGACGTCGCCGGCCGGGGCGTCGATGACGCTGGAGACGAAGACCGTGGTCATGCTTTCTTCTCCCCGGCGGGCCCGGCCAGCGTGGTCGCGCCCGCCATCCGGTTGATGTCGGCGCTGTCCAGGCCGATTTCCTTCAGCAATTGGTCGACGATGGGCGCCTGGGCGCGGAAGCGCAGGGCGGAGTTGACGACGCCGTCGGAAAACGTGCCGCCGTGGTCGTGGCCGCCCGCGCCGCCGCCGCCCATGCCGTCGACGTGCATGATGCGTATGCTGTCTATCTTCTCCATCGGCTTGACCGATTCGCGGATGATGCCTTCCACTTTTTCGAGCAGGCGCATGCGCAGGGCGGACGCGCGCGCTTCGGGCGTCAGGATGTTGGAGGACTCGTTCATCATGCGCAGCCCTTCGGCTTCGACCTCGTGGCGGATGCGGGCGGCGGCCAGGCGGATGCGATCGGCGTCGGCTTCCGCTTCGGCCTGGGCGCGCATCGCGTAACCGCGGTCTTCGCTGGCGGCGCGCTCGGCCTCCGCGGCGACGCGCACGCCCAGGGCTTCACGTTCGGCCGCCTGCGCGGCGGCGACGAGTTCGATGCGCTTGCGCCGCTCGGCCATCTCCAGTTCGCGCGCGGTGAAGATTTTTTCCTCGGCGGCGACGGCCAGCGCCCGCGCCGTGTCGGCCGCGGCCTGGGCTTCGGACTGGGATTTCGATTGCATGGCCACGGCGATGGAACGCTGCTGTTCGGCCAGTTCGACGGCCTTGCGGCGTTCGATTTCCGCCGCCTGCAGTTCGCGGTCCTTGTTGATGCGGTTGGATTCGACGATCTGTTCCGCGCGCAGGCGGGCTTCTTCCACCGCCTGCTGCGCGGCGATCTGCGCGCGCTGGCCTTCCTTGTCGCGCTCGGCCCGTTCGCGCGCCAGCGTCGCGCGCTGTTCGGCGCGGGCGATCTCCAGGTCGCGTTCCTGCGCCAGGCGCGCGCCTTCCGATTCGCGATCGATGTCCAGGGACAGCTTTTCCGCCTCCAGGTTCTTGTTGCGGATCGCGATCAGCGTGTCCTGCTCGATGTCGTTGCGCTGCTTTTTACGCCGCTCGATCTGTTCGGTCAGGCGGGTCAGGCCTTCGGCATCGAAGGCGTTGCTGGGGTTGAAGAACTCCATCGACGTCTGGTCCAGCTGGGTCAGCGAAGCGGCTTCCAGCTCAAGGCCGTTCTTGATCAGGTTCTCGGCGACGGCCTCGCGCACGCGCCGCACGTAGTCGCCGCGCCGCTCGTGCAGCTCTTCCATGGTCAGTTCGGCCGCCACCGTGCGCAGTGCGTCGACGAACTTGCCTTCCAGCAATTCCTTCAACTGCTCCGGCGCCATGGTGCGTTGTCCCAGCGTCTGCGCGGCGTCGGCCACCGCCTGCGCGCTCGCCTGCACGCGCACGTAGAACTCGGCGATGACGTCCACGCGCATGCGGTCCTTGGTGATCAGGGCCTTGTCGCGGCCGCGCGAGACCTCGAGGCGCAGCGTGCTCATGTTGACCGGGATGACATCATGGACGATGGGCAGCACCAGGGCGCCGCCGTCCAGCACCACGCGCTGCCCCCCCAGTCCGGTGCGGACGAAGGCGCGTTCCTTGGATGCCCGCAGGTACAGCCAGTGCAGCAGTCCGACGACGATGGCGGCCACGATCGCGATCGCGAGCACGATCAGCAGGAAAGTGCCGAATTGTGAGCCTGACATGATGAGCCTCTTTTATCGGGTGATTTGCTTGAACTGGCGCGCGGTTTCCGTCAGCGCGGTTTCGGCCGGCAGGCGCTCCATGCTGGAGGCGCCGAAGAAGCCGTGGCATTGCGGGCAGGCGGACAGGATGTAGGCGGCATCCTCCGGCGCGGAGATCGGGCCGCCGTGGCACAGCACGATCACGTCGTCGCGGGCGGCCCGGGCCGCCTCCGCCCAGGCCTGGATGCGTGGCACGCAGTCGTCTAGCGTCAGCGCGGTGCGCGCGCCGATGTCGCCGCCGGTGGTCAGGCCCAGATGGCACACGACGACGTCGGCGCCGGCCCGCGCCATATCGGCGGCGTTCGCTTCGCTGAATACGTATGGGGTGGTCAGCATGTCCAGCGCATGGGCGCGCGCGATCATGTCGATTTCCATGGCGTAGCTCATGCCTGTTTCTTCCAGGTTGGCGCGGAACACGCCGTCGATCAGGCCGACGGTGGGGAAGTTCTGCACGCCGGAGAAGCCCAGTGCCTGCAACTGGCGCAGGAAGGGTTCGGCCAGCATGAAGGGATCCGTGCCGTTGACGCCGGCCAGAACTGGGGTACGGTCGACCACGGGCAGCACTTCGCGCGCCATCTCCAGGACGACCTCGTTGGCGTTGCCGTAGGCCATCAGGCCGGCCAGCGAGCCGCGGCCCGCCATGCGGTAGCGGCCCGAGTTGTAGATCACGATCAGGTCCACGCCGCCGGCTTCCTCGCAACGCGCGGAAAGTCCCGTGCCGGCGCCCGCGCCGATGATGGGCTCGCCGCGGGCGATCATGCCGCGCAGGCGTTCGAGTATGGTTTCACGCGCGATGCGTGGCATGATCGTTCTCCTGGCCTGTGGATGAAAAAGCGGCGGACGGGAAAGCGCGGGGCGGCGCATGGATCTCATGGAAGGCACGCACCAGCGCATCGGCGAAGCGCGGATCGTTGATGTGATAGGGCAGCCGCTGCAATCGGCGCGTGGCCGTGGGGCGGAAGGCTTCCTCGATGGCGGAAAACAGGGCGCGGTCCGCGTCGGGATCCCAGAATGGCTGGCCGGGAATATCGATGGCGGACACGCCGCCTTCGGGCAGCAGGAAGCGCACGGGACCCGGCATGCGATTCAACTTGTCGGCCAGGAAGGCGCCGATGCGGCGGTTTTCTTCCGCGGTGGTGCGCATCAGCGTGACGTTGTCGTTGTGGCGGTACAGCTTGCGCGAGCGGAAGCGTTCCGGCACGGTCGCCATGGCCATGAAGTTCACCATGTCCAGCGCGCCGCATGAGCCGACATAGGGGATGCCGGTTTCGATGATGGCATCCAGGCGGCCGGGTCCGGCGGAAAACACGCCGCCCACGATTTCGTCGGCGATTTCGGTGGTGGAGACGTCGATCACGCCTTGCAGCAGATGCGATTCCACCAGCTTTTCCATGGAGTTGCCGCCGATGCCGGTGGCGTGGAACACCATGCAGTCATAATCGGTGCCCAATGCCGCCGTCACCGCCTGTACGCAGGGCGTCGTGACGCCGAACATGGTCAGGCCGACGGCAGGCCTTTGGGCGGGTGGCGGCGGCCGGCGATGCAGCACCATGCCGGCCAGCGCGTGCGCGGCGTTGCCGAGAACCTGGCTGCTGATGGGATGGATGCCGGCGACGTCCGTCACGGAATACATCATGCAGATATCGCTGGGGCCGACGTAGGGGCGGACGTCGCCGGACGCGACGGTCGACACCAGCACCTTCGGGACGCCGACCGCCAGGGCGCGCATGCCCGCGCTGATGAGCGCCGTGCCGCCGGAGCCGCCGGCGCCGATGACGCCGCCCAGGTCGCGGCGGCCCGGCAGGAAACGCGCCAGCGCCTGCGCCATGGACGAGACGGCGCTGCCGCGATCGCCGGTGAAGACCGCCTGCTCGCCGCCCGGATGGTGCCGCGCGACGTCGCGGGGATGGATCGACGCGGGTGAAGCCTGTCCGGACGTCGACACGTCGACGGTGACGGTGCGCAGGCCCAGGCGTTGCAGGCAGTCGCGCAGCAGCATCAGTTCACGTGCCTTGGTGTCGAAGGTGCCGACGATGTAGGCCGCGCGGTCGGCCAACGCGCCGGCGGGGGGCAGGATGGGGGAGTGGTTGTAGGGGGCGGGGTGGTCGCCGGGCCCGGTGGTTGCGCCGGATATCCCCGGCGTTCCCGGCGTTCCCGGTGTTCCCGATGTCCCAGATGTCCCGGATGTCCCGGATGTCCCGGATGTCCCGGATGTCCCGGATGTCCCGGATGTCCCGGGGGGCCCGGGGGTCCCGGGTGTCCCGGGTGTCCCGAATGTCCCGTATGTCCCGGATGTCCCGGATGTCCCGGATGGCGAGGCAGTTCCGGCGGCCTGCCAGCGGTTATAGCCATCTGGCGCCCGCGGCAGGGCCGGCGCCGTGCCGCCGTGCTCGCGGCGTATCGTCAGGACTTCCACCACGCCCGCATGCGGCGCCTCGCCGCGCGGCAATGGACCGGCGCCATCAACGGCGCCATCAGCGCCTCCTTCAGCGCCTCCTTCAGCGCCTCCATCAACGCGTCCCTCCACGCCGCCGCCCGTCCCCGACGCCACGCCCAGCAGCCGTTGCTGCAAGGCCCGATCCGCCGCCAATTGCGCGGCCGGCATGACGCGCGCCACCTGGCCATTGACCAATACCGCCACCGTATCGGCGACGTCGATCGCCACGCCCAGGTTCTGTTCGATCAGCAGTACCGCGATCCTGCCTTCGCCCGCCAGGGTCTTGAGCATCGCGGCGACCTGGTCCACGATGACCGGGGCCAGGCCTTCCGTCGGTTCGTCCATCACCAGCAGGCTGGGGTTGAACAGCAGCGCGCGACCGATCGCCAGCATCTGCTGCTCGCCGCCGGACAGCTGCGCGCCGCCGTTGTGGCGCCGTTCCGCCAGCCGCGGGAAGGTCGCATATACGCGATCCACTGTCCAGTCGCCACGCCGCGCGCTGCGCGACGCCAGCCGGAAATGCTCGTCCACCGTCAACGACGGCCAGACGTGGCGGCCTTGCGGCACATAGCCGATGCCCATTTCGGCGATGACGTGCGGCGGCTTGCTCAGGATGTCGCGGCCGTGCAGCCGGATCGCGCCGCGCGCCGGCACCAGGCCGGTGACGGCGTTGCACAGCGTCGTCTTGCCCATGCCGTTGCGGCCCACCACCGCCAGCACGCCGTGCGGCAGCGTCAACGACACGTCGTGCAGCGCGTGCGCGCTGCCGTAGAACACGTTCAGGTTGACGATGTCCAGCACCGGCGCATCCTTTCCGGCCGCTGCGCTGGCCGCTGCCCCCGCCGCCGCGCCGGGCGCGTGCCGGCCCGGCGCGGCTCCGCCGGCGTTCGCTCCGTGCGCGTCAATGGCCATGCTGGCGCTCCCCCATGTAGATCGCCTGCACGTCGGGATCGCTTTCGATCTCGGCGGGCGTGCCATGCCGCAGCACGCGGCCGTTGTGCATGACGGTGACCCGGGTCGCCACCGACAGCGCGATTTCCAGGTCGTGTTCGATGATCACGTAGCCGATGTGGCGCGGCAGCGCCTGCAGCAGCGCCACCAGTTCGCGGCGCTCGGCGGGCGACAGGCCCGCCGCCGGCTCGTCGAACAGGATCAGGCGCGGCGCGCCGGCCAACGCCATGCCGATCTCCAGCTGGCGCTGCTGGCCATGCGACAGCAGCGCGACCGGCGTATCCGCCAGCCGCGACAGGCGGGCGTGCTCCAGCAGCTCGTCCGCCGCCGCGTCGGACGCCGACGCGCGCCCCGTGCGCCGCAGGCTGAAGCGTCCGCGCGCCACGCCGCGCACCGCCAGGTACAGGTTGTCGCGCACGCTCAGGTCGCGGAACAGCAGCGACGATTGATAGGTGCGGCGCAGGCCGCGCCGGATGCGTTCCCAGGGCGGCAGGGCGGTCACGTCCTCGCCGAACAGCAGCACGCGGCCGGCCGTCACCGGAAAGTCGCCGGTGATCATGTTGAACAGGGTGGTCTTGCCCGCGCCGTTGGAACCCAGTACGGCATGGCGCCGGCCCGCCTCGACGTTGAAGGACACGCCGTCGATGGCCTTGAGCGCGCCGAACGCCCGGGTAATCCCGTGCAGTTCCAGCGCGTTGCCGGAAGAAAACCCCGTCGCCGCGTGCACGCCGTTCACTTGCACTCCGGATTGGTACGCGAGCCCAGGCCCATCTTGTCGAATTCGGCCTTCGACAGTCCCAGCCGCTGGTTGACGTCGGGGATGACCTTGACGAACTTGTTGTACAGCGTGCCGTCGCTGTTCTTCGCCACTTCCGTCAGGAAGATGTTGGCCACCGCATTGCGGTTCTCGTCGAGCTTGACGTTGCCGGTCGGCGTGGACACCGTCATGGTCGACAGCGTCTGCCTGAGCTTGGCCTGGTTGTTGGACAGGTCGGCCTTGTCCTGCTCCAGCGCATCCAGCACGGCCTTGGTATTGACATAGTAGGCGTGCGCGAACAGGCTGGGACTGGGCAGGCCGTCCTTGTAGGCGGCGCGATAGTCGGCGACGAATTTCTTCCAGGCGGGGTCGTCGTAGTTGTCGGCGATGGGCCCGGCCGAAGGCGTGCCGATCAGCGCGTCGCGCCGCTTGCCCTTGTAGCCCAGCACCGATTGATCGATGGTGATGGATCCGGCGATCAAGGGCTTGTCGCCGCCGGCCTGTTCGTATTGCGAAAAGAAGTTCACGGCATCCGAACCGCCCAGGGCGACGTAAATCGCGTCGATGTTGTCGGGCAGCCGCGCGATCACCGACGAATAGTCCTTGGTCCCCAGGGGCACCCAATGCTTGTCCACCACCTTGCCGCCGGCCTTGCAGAACTCGATCATGAAGCCCTGCAGCAGCGAATAGGGAAAGGAATAGTCCTCGGCCACCGAGACGATCCGCTTGTAGCCCTTGTCCTTGTAGGCGTAGCTGCCCAGGCCGGCCTGCCACTGCGCGCCGTCGGTGGAAAAGCGGAAGAAGTTCGGCGCGGGGTCCTGCAGCGTCGTGCCCTGCGCGGCGGACGACCCGTTGACGAAGGTCACCTCGGGGTGGGTCTTGGCATAGTTCTTCACCGCGATGCCTTCCGAGCCGGAAAGCGGTCCGATCAGGATCTGCACGCCGTCCTGCTCCACCAGCTTGCGCGCGGCGTTGACCGCCGTATCCGGATTGCCGTTGGACGAGGCCTTGATGATTTCGATCTTCTTGCCGGCCACCATGCCCTTGTGCTGCGCGACCGCCAGGTCCACGCCGCGCATGCCGTCCTGGCCGGGCACGGCGAACGGACCTTCCAGCGTGGCCAGCGCGCCGATCTTGATGACTTCCTGGGCCCGCGCGGGATGCGCGCCCAGCGCGGCGGCGAGCGCCAGCGCCAGCGTGCCGGCGGCCAGGACGGCGCGCCGCCTGGATGGCCGGGCGCGGAATGCGATGATCGCGTGGTTCATGTGTGTCTCCTGGTTCTAGTCGTTATGCCACTGGATAGAGGCGCGAGGCTTGCGCCTTTCGAATCGACCTGCACGGCGGGGCGAGCCGGCCCGCGCAAGCGCCGCAGGAGGCCCATCAGGCCATCCGGCGAAACCATCAGAACCAGGAGGAACACGCCGCCGATCACCAGGTTGAACCGTTCGCGGTCCACCAGATCGATGGCGAAGTTCTGCAGCAGGACGAAGAGCAGGGCGCCCAGGAAGGCGCCGGCCGGATGGCGCATGCCGCCCAGCACGGCGACGATCAGGATGTTGATCATCGCCGTGGTGTTGACCGAGCCGGGGGAGATCTGCGAGTTGTACCAGACCAGCAGCACGCCCCCCACGCTGGCGATCAGGCCGGCCAGCGCGTGCGCGGCGATGCGATGGGCGGTGACGTCGAAGCCCAGCGCCCGCATGCGGCGCGGGTTGTCGCGTATGCCTTGCAGCGCCATGCCGAAGGGCGCGCGGGCGATGTAGGCCACGCCCGCGTAGCCCAGCGCGGCGCAGGCGAGGCTGGTGTAGTAGAAGGCTGCCGGGCCGCGCAGGTCGGCGCCATGGATCGGCGGCGGCAGGATGCGCGCCAACCCCTGGAAGCCGTTGAACACCGTGTAGTTCTGCTGCACCAGGTAGAAGAACGCCACGCCGATCGCCAACGTGATCATGATGGTGTAGATGCCTTCGGTACGCACGGCGAGCACGCCGATCAGCGTGGCGGCCAGCGTGCCGATCGCCAGCGCCGCGAGCACCGCCAGCCACCAGGGCCACCCCAGGCTGTGCGCGGGATCGGCGTTGGTGCCCAGCAGGGCCACCGCATAACCCGCGATGCCGGCCACCGTCATCTGCGACAGCGTCACCATGCCGCCGTAGCCGGCCAGCAGGGCCAGCGACAGGGCGATCAGCCCCAGTACCAGCGATTGAGCGCCCACCTGGAAGGTGAAGAACGGCGTGGCCACCAGCGGGTACAGCAGCAGGGCGGCGATAATGGCGATATGCGCGATCGCCTGGCGCGGACGTACGCCCGCGCGGCGGGCGGCGGTGTGCGGCGCGGCCGCGGCGCCTGCCCCGTCCGCGGAACGCTTCAGGCCGGCGGCACCATTGAAATCCGCGCCCGCCGCGGGATACGCCGCCGGACCCTCTGACATGACGCGCCGCCATTTCGCCGCACTCATCGTCCTGTTGCTCCCGCTGTTGCTTTTCCTGTTGCTTCCATGCGCGCGTTCAGGCCCGCCTGCCCATCAGCCCCTGCGGGCGGAAGGCGAGCACGGCGACCATGATCAGGAAGGTGAACACCACCCCATAGGTCGGCGCGTAGGCCAGCCCGAAAGTCTCCGCCAGCCCGATCAGCAGCGCGCCGACGGCCGCGCCGGTGATGCTGCCCATGCCGCCGACGATCACCACGATCAGCGACGCGAGCAGGTAGCGCACGTCCTCGCCCGGCGCGATGGACAAGGCGGTGCCGCCCATGACGCCGGCGAAGCCGGCCAGGCCCGCGCCCACCGCGAAGGTAATCGCGAACACCTTTTGCACGTTCACGCCGCTGGCCGACAGCATGCGTTTGTTGTCGACGCCGGCGCGTATCATCATGCCGATGCGCGTGCGGTTGAGGAACAGCCACAGCGCCAGGCCGATGACGACCGCCGACAACAGCACCACCAGCCGGAATCCCGAGTACTTGCCGACGCCCGGCACGCCCACCGTGCCCATCAGCCAGCCCGGCGGGTCGAATTGATAGGCCTCGCCGCCCCAGATCCACAGGAAGACGTCGGCAAGGACGATGGACAGGCCCAGCGTCACCAGCGTCTGCCGCAGGTCCTGTCCTTCCATGTACTGGAAGACCAGCAGCTGCAGCAGCAGCCCCGCCAGCGCCGTCGCCAGGAAACCGGCCGCCAAGGCCAGGAACCAGGACCCCGACGCATCGCCGACCGTGTAGCCCACGTAGCCGCCCAGCAGGAACAGCGATCCGTGCGCCAGGTTGACGTTGCGCATCAGGCCGAACACCAGCGTGAAGCCGCTGGCCACCAGGAAATACAGGGCGGCCAGCGTCAGTCCGTTCAACAGCGACAGCCCGAACAGGCGCGCGTTGTCCGCGATGGCGGTCCCCGCCAGCGCCAGCAGGATGGCCGCGGCGGCAATGGCCAGCGTCCAGGTCGCGTAGCGTTTCACGTCGCTGCCCATCCGCCGGTTCAGGCCGCCCAGCGCGTGCTGCGCGCGCTGACGATCTGCGGGGCGCGATGGAACTCGCCATCCTTCATCACGGCCAGGATGCGCTTCCTGTCCTGCAGGATGCGGATATCGGCCAGGGGATCGCCGTCGATCAGCAGCAGGTCGGCAAGGTAGCCGTCGCGAATCTGGCCCAGCTCGTTACCCTGCATCATGATCTGGCCGCCCAGCGTGGTGGCCGACAGCAGGGCGTCCTGCGGCGACATGCCGACGTACTTGACGAAGTACTCCAGGTCGGTCGCGTTGGTACCGTGCGGCGTCCAGGCAAAGCCGTAATCGCCGCCGGGCAGGATGCGGATCCCGCGTCGATGCATTTTCTTCATGGACTCCACCGCCACTTCCAGTTCGCGGTGGTAGCCCATCTTTGCGGTGATCTCCGGCGTCAGGCCCCACTCGCTGGCGTGGTACGAGGTGTTCACCAGCCAGGCCAGACCCGGCGCCACGAACACCTGATCCTTCTTCGACTCCAGCATGTCCAGCGATTCCTCGTCGGTGAAGCTGGCGTGGTAGATGATGTCGATGCCATGGCGGACGCACTGCTTGATGGACTCGCAGGACCGGGCATGCGCGGCCACCCGCTTGCCGAAGCGCTTGGCCTCGGTCACGCACATGGCGACTTCCTCTTCGGAAAACTGCGTCATCTCGGCCGGCAGGCCGGCGATGTACTCGCCCGAAAGATTGATCTTCAACTGGTCGACGCCATACTTCACGAACAGGCGCACCATCTTGCGCATCTCTTCCGGGCCGTTGACGATGGCGCCGAAGCTCAGTTCCGGATAGGGCAGGTGGGGCGGCGTCGAATCGCCCAGGCCCCCGGTGGTGGTAATTTCCTGGCTGGCCGCCAGGTAGCGCGGGCCGACGATCTGGCCGTCGCGGATGGCGTTGCGCGTCACCACGTCCAGCCGTGGTTTCGCGGTGGCCGCGCCGACGCATGACGTCCAGCCCATATCCAGGTAGCGGCGCGCGACGTTGATGCACCACACCACGTGCTCTTCCACCGGCATGCGCTGGATGGCGTCCAGCGAAGGCTGGTCATTCCAGGAAAAATGCGTATGCGCTTCGGTCATCCCCGGCATCAGGAAGGCGCCGGCGCCGTCCACCACCGTCACGCCGCCGACGGGCAATGAACGCGTGGATCGCGACACGCGCGCGATGCGGTTGCCCTGCACCAGCACTTCCCCGGTATACGGAAGCGTGCCGGTTCCATCGAATACCCGTACGTTGGTGAATAGCACCTCTGCCATGGCGGTCTCCTGGCGATAGGGTGTGGCGACCAGCACGCGCGCGGATCAGCGCGCGTGTGCCGAATAGAAGTCTTTCAATTCACGCAGGCATTCGGCCGGCCGCTCGAAGGTGGTCCAGTGTCCGCAACGCGGATAGACGACCACGCGGCTGTTGGCGATCCTGTCGCCGATGGCGCGCACGGACTGCGGCGGCGCGACGCCGTCTTCATCGCCCGTCACCAGCAAGGTCGGGCAGGCGATGCGCTCGACGGGCGCGGGCTGGGCATCGGCCAGGGCCTCGCAACTGCGCGCGTAGCCCTCCGGATCCTGGCGCATCACGCTCTCGCGCACCAGTGCCACCGCCGCCGGCTGGTGCTGCCGGGTGTCGGCGGACGTCGCGCCCGCCACGATGGCGTCGGCGATCGCCTGCATGCCGGCCACACCCTCGTCGCGGGCGCGCTGGGCGCGGGCCCGTATGTTGGGGCGCGCGGCATCGGGTGGGCAGAGCATGGGGCCGAACAGCGCCAGGCTGCGCACCAGCTCCGGCGATTCGGTCGCCAGCTTGAAGCAGACGATGGTGCCCAGCGAATGTCCAAGCAGGTGGGCGCGCGTCACCCCCAGGCGCGCGCAGACATCGCGCACCGCCTGCGCCAGGCTATCGATGGTGAGCGGGCCTTGTACGGCATGCGATCGCGCGCTGCCGGGCATGTCGATGCGCAGGACGCGGAAGCGGTTCAGCGCTTCCATGACGGGCGTCCAGTTGTTCGACGATCCCCCCAGGCCGTGGACGCACACCGCCGCATCGCCCTGGCCGTCGACTTCCACCGCGATGCGGCTGACGAACTCGGTACTCATGGCGCGTCGCTCGCGGCGAGCACGATGACACAGGCGAGCGCGGGCATCGCGTCAGCCGGACAGGCGCCGGCTGGCCGTTGGATAACGGTCGTCACGTTTGTCTCCTCGACGAGGATTTTTTCTTGGAATAGTCAGCGATACAGCTGGTGAGACTCACGATCCGATTTAAGATACGTGTCTCGTTTTCCAAATCATGCTAGAAGACGGTCTTTTAGCTGTCAATAAAAATCTGGACACCCGAGCATGGGATATACCCCTAACGCAATGACCGCCGTGCCGCAGGCACCGACCCGGGGGCCGCGCGCGCGCACCTGGAAGCTGTTGATGGAAGCCGCCAGCAGCCTGATCGAGGAAGGGCATACCCCGACAGTCGCGGAAGTCGCCAAGCGCGCGCAGGTGTCGCGCGCCACCGCCTACCGCTATTTCCCCACGCGCAGCCGCCTGATCACGGCCATGGTGGATACGGCGCTCGGTCCGGTACGGTCCTGGTCATCGTCGCAGAGCGACGGACGCGCGCGCATCACCGAGCTGTTCGAATCGACCTTCATCCGTTTCAAGGAATTCGAACCGCACATGCGCGCGGCCGCGCAACTGGCGCTGGAGCACCAGGCGCTGGAACGCGCCGGCATCCTCGAAGAAGAACCCTACCGGCGGGGACACCGCATCCGTATCCTGGCGCACGCCGTCGAGCCCTTCCGTACCCGCGTGCCGGCCAAGGCGATCGATCGCCTGCAGAAAGCCCTGTCCATCATCTATGGGATCGAACCCCACATCATCCTCAAGGACATCTGGGGCGCCAGGAACAAGGAGGTGGAATCCATCGTCTTCTGGATGGTGGAGGCCTTGATCGAAGCCAGCCTGAAAGAGGCGCGCGATGCCGCGCCGTCCAAGGCCGGCGCATCCGCCGCCGTGTCGCGGCCGCCGGCGCGCCGCCGCGCCAATGGCAAGGACACGGCCTAGCCGCCCGGCCCACGGCAAGGATGCGGCCCGGCCGCCGCCGATTGGCCCCATGCCACGATCGCAGTACGATCGCCGCACGGCCTTGGGGCCGGTCAACGGAGCAGGCATATGGATCTGGGTTTGCATGGCAAGACGGCCGTCGTGACAGGCGGCAGCAAGGGGATCGGCCTGGCGGTCGCCAAGGCCCTGGTCAAGGAAGGCGTGCGGGTGGGCATCGTGGCGCGCAACGCCGAAGCGCTGGAAGCGGCGCGCACCCAGCTGACGCGGCAAGGCGGGCATGTGTGCGCGGTGCCGGCGGACCTGATCGACCCGGCCCAGGCGGCGCAGGCCGTCGCCCGCATCGAAGCCGAACTCGGCCCCATCGACATTCTGGTGAACAGCGCCGGCGCCGCGCGGCGGCACGATCCCGAAACGCTGGACGCCACGAAGTGGCGCGCCGCCATGGACGCCAAGTTCTTCACCTACGTCCACACGCAGGACGAGGTGCTGCGCCGGCTGCGCGCGCGCGGCGCCAAGGGCGCCATCGTCAATATCATCGGTTCCGGCGGCAAGACGCCCACCGCGACCCATCTGGCGGGCGGATCCGCGAACGCGGCGCTGATGCTGGCCACGGTGGGCTCGGCCTTCCACTACGCGCAGTACGGCATCCGCATCAATGCCATCAACCCCGGCGCCACGGTGACCGAGCGCGTACAGGAAGGCCTGGCTGTCGAAGCCAGGACCATGGGTGTCAGCGTGGATGAGGCGCGTCGCCAGGGAGAAGGGCGTATTCCGCTGGGACGCTATGCGGAGCCGGAAGAGATCGCCGACGTCGCGGTGTTCCTGGCCAGCGAACGGGCCAGCTACGTGATAGGTGCCGTGGTGCCGATGACCGGCGGCCTGGCGCCGGTCATCTGAATCGGAAGGCGGCCGCGACCGCCGCTATCAGGCGGGTATCAGGTCGTCCGGGCTGGACGGCTTGTAGGCTGCCATGCAGCTTTCCTTGTCGGGCATGAAGGGCGCGAAGTCGCCCACGTATTTATCCGGACCGGCCTTCATGTGATCGGCAAGCTGGGTCAGCGCGGCTTTCAGGCCGTCCCGATGCTTCATCCGTTCTTCGTGGGGCTTGATCAGGAAGGTCTTGCTCAAGGCGCCCTGCATGTCCAGCTTGAGCTTGTTGAATTCCTGGTCCCACGCGGATTCCTTGAGCTGGGACGAGACGACGCGCTTGGCCTGCGCCAGCCTGTCGCAGATCTGCTCCGTGGTGCCGGCGTTCCAGCCGGGATTCAGCACTTCGTTGGCGACGGCGACGTGCAGAGGCCTGGAATGGCTGGCGAAGGCAATGCTCATGCCGTTCGTTCCGTCGTCTTGCGGCAAGGCGTCGTTGGCGGCGGTACTGACCAGCACGGCGCCCAGGGACGAGACCAGAGGGAAGTTGATGGACATACGTCGATCTCCTGGTAAGTACGCCGCGAACGCGGCGACGCAGGTACGTTTCCGGGCTTATCGATAGGTTCCTGGCGGCGCGGCGCGGAACCGCCGCATGTCACGGTTACTCAGCGCGGTATTTCGCCGAGGTCCGTCATGCCATATCCGCTTTCCACGCCATTGCCCATGGCGCCGGCGCAGGGTTTCCTGCCGGTTTTCCACACGCGACACGCAGCCGCCCCGGGCAACGCGGACAATAACGAAACCGACGTCGACGCCGCGGGGCGTCGATCCGGTATCCGCTACGACGCCGACCGCGACGGCCCGCACCAGGCGTTCCGCGACGGCGGCCAGTTCACGGCGTACCGGCGCGAATTCCTGGACCGGCTGGAGTTCATCATTGACCTGTGCCGGCAGCGGCGCATGCCGGACGCCGGCGCCATCGAAGCGCGCTTCCGCACCTTGTACAGGCATCGCTTCGAAGCGGACTACTTCGACACGGAGCACGAGCTCCCCTTGATGGACAGCGCCGGCAAACGGGCGTTGGACGGCTTCTGCGACACGCTGGCGCGGGCGGCGGCGCGCCCGGATCGGCAGATGACCGCCATACGCGAACTGTCGCTGGGTGTCGTGGTCTGCGCGTCGGGCATCGTCGCCAACCTGATCGCCGCGGACCGCGAGCTGGCGCAGTCGCTGGAAGGGCTGTGCGGCAAGCTCTGGATGGTCAAGGAGCAGATCGTGCGCGAAGTCCTGCGGCAGGAGGTCGACCGGATATACGGCAGCTTCGAACTGGCCGAGGAAAACGAGCTCTACTACGTCAACGAGCTGTGGAACGCGATCGCCGGCGACCTGGGCCTGCCATCCGTCGAAGGCAACCCCGAGGACGCCGACGAATGCGGCTACGACGCGGGTTACATCGCTGCCTGCCGCGCCAAGGCCACGGCGGCGCTGGCGCCGGACCGCATCGCCTGCAGGATGGCGGAGGAATGCCTGTCCATGTTTCGCGGCCGTGCCATTTCCGATGCGGACGCGCCTTATGGTGCATGCACCGCGGAGCAATGGAGCCGCTTGTGCGACATCGTCGAGGATATCCGTCGCGACCTGGGCCTGACCGTCAGCCAGCTCGGGCTCGAGTCCTTCCTGCAGCTGCATGACGACGGCCGGCGCTACCGCGTGCGGGACGATCCCGCGCTGATCGCGCTGGCCTTGCTGAAGGCGATGAGCGCCGACGGCCTGCTGGCCGATATGCCGCTGCGCCTGGCGGATTTCGTGGCGGGCGACGGACGCCATGGCGAGGTGTTCATGTACGGCGCCCTGTTGGGATGGCGCTTGCAGCGCGACGCCCCGGTCTCCAACGACGCCTCGGCGCGGACGACGGCCGGGGCGCCGGCCGCGCCGCCCGACATATCGGGCGTATCCCTGCCATGGGAAGCCCACGTCGGCGCCGAACCGGTGAACCTGCACGCGCTGCGCGCGTGGCTGGCGGACGACGGCCACGCGGGTCCGGAGCTATGGCCCGGCGCGCCCGCGACCACCTTGCAGGCGACCAGCCTGGATGCGCTGATGAGTATTCCGGCGGAATGGCTGGGTTCGGCGCGGCCCCTGCTGGGCTTGCTGAATCGCCTGTCGACGCAGCAGGGTGTCGAGTACCTGGGCCACAATCTGCCCTATCTGTTGACCGACTTTCCGACCGGGGAACGTGATGCGCTGCTGGCCAAGGCCATACAGCTGGGCGAACCCGGCTACGTGCTGGCGCGTGCCTGGCAGTCCGAACTCTGGTTGGTGCTGCAGCTTGCCCACAATACGGCGATCCGGTATCTCCGGGACAACCTGACGTACCTGGCGGACCATGTTCCCATGCAAGGCCGCGGCCAGTGGCTGGACCGGATCATGCATCTGGGCGAGCCGGCGCGCGATCTGGCGCGTCTGTGGTGCCCAGATCCCTGGACCCTGCTGACGCAATCGACGCACGCCTTGCAGGGCACGCGGCTGGAGTACTGGGTGGGAAGCGACAACGTGCGTGCGCTGGATGCCGTGTGCCAGATGGCCGCGGAAGGCTGGGGCGCCGGCAGCGTGTCCAGGACGCCCGATCGGGTCGCCGGGTCTTCGGTATCCACGCCGCAGGGCCGCGCCTGCGGCTGGTGCCTGGACGAAGCAGGCAGGGTCGCGGTATCCAGGGACCCCGCCACCATCGATGCGGCCCGGCGCCTGCTGCGCCAGCTGTCGTTCGGTTCGCCGGCCAGCGAACGATATGGCCGCCGCTTGTCGGACCTGTTCCCCAGCAATGTGCTGTACGTGCTCGAAGCAGGGGAGGCGGCGAGGTCCCGGGCTTTTCGGGGCTTGTTGCTGGACCCGCAACTGCTCCCGCGGATCGGGCCGGACTTGCCGTCCATCCTGTACGGCAGCGGCGCTTATCCTGGCTATCCGATGTCCTACGTCCTGGCCACAGGCAAGAAGGATTTCATCGTTGCGTATGGGACCTTCCTGGCCGATATGGCGAACACGCCCGATGGCGCGCGCTGGATCGCGCGGCTGCTGATGCCCAAATGGCTGCCCGAACCTGAACCGGCGCCTGGCCGCGGCCGGGTGGCGTCACCGCATGGCGATCGGCCGGGCTGCCATGCCTTGCTCGATGCCTGCATCGCGGGTGCGACGCAGGCCATCGAGGCCTATCACCAGGTCCTGGCGCACCCCGCCATCCTGCCGCATGTCCGGCACGTCCTGCCTGAACTCGTGCTGGCCGCGCCGCCCATCGATCCCAAGACGGGGCATCGACGGTGGCCGGAGGCGCGGTACGAGATCCTGGACAGGCTGTTCAACATGAGCGCGCCCGGCTACCCCGCGTATCGCGACCTGGTCAGGGACCCGGCCATCCTGCCGCACATCGTGGATGCCGTGCCGCTCACCGCGATCATCATCCGTGCCCGCCTGGAAGGACGCGGCGTGAAGGTCGAGGTGGACGCTCATCGGCCGTCAACGGGTGTGCGTTCCCCAAGGACGTAATTCGACAGACGACGTATTCATGGGCGGCAACGGCGCCAGACCCGCCCTGGCCAGCGCGGCATTGGCATGCGGCAGCCAGGTGTTGTAGCGCAGCTCCAGTCCCAGCCTGACGCCCATGTTCAGCCGCGCCTGTTCGCTGCCGGATGCCCCGACCGCATCCAGGCGCTCGGCCAGGCGTTCCTCCAGCCCATCGAGGCCGGCGTGGAGTTCGGCTTCAGCCTCGGCGCATTGCTGCGGGCCCATCTGCCGCCGCACTTCCAGCAGGAAGGGCGCGAAATCCAGCATCAGGTATTCATGGAACCACTGCTGCTCGACGTTGAGGATGGCGTCGCGTGCCCTTGAGATGTCTTCGCGCGTGACGGGACTCAGGCTCGGGAAGTTTATCTCCTGGACGCTGAGCGGCAGGTCCAGTTCCTTGAGCAGGCTGACGTGATAGTCGAGCATGATTTCAATCGGATCGAATGGGATCTGCACGCTCGCGGCGGCTTGCGCGGATTGTCCCGGTTGGCCCGGTTGTCCCGGTTGTCCCGGTTGGCCCGGCCGGGCCGGTTGCGCTGGCCAGGGCTGGCGCGGCATCAGCACACGGCGCTGTTGCAGCCGATCGCGGTTCAGCTTGTGCAGCGCGATGATCTTGTCCTGCGCGATCGCTTCGATCATGTCCATGCGCAGGGTGTCCAGGCCCAGCTTGACGATGACGGACAGCTCGCCCGCAAACTTGCCGGCCAGGACGTCTTCCTTGAGCATCAGCATTTTCAGCCGGTTCCATGTCAGCAGGGCGTTGTCGCGGCACATGTTCGTGCCTTCTTCGCAGATCCGGAAGGCCTCCGCGCGCAGGTTCTCGCGGCCGGGCTGCGCGGCCTGTTCCAGCCAGCGGGCGACCTCGACGCGCGTGGCCGGCGCCGCGTAGATGTGCGAAAACGTCAGGGTGCGCAGGAAGCTGTCGAAGACGGCGACCGCTGACCGATCGCCGGCGGCGGTCCGCGCGATGTCGCGCCAGCGCGCCGTCAATTCGGGATTGGCCTGGCCTATCCATTGTTCTACGATCGCGCACAGCGACCGTGGCGGGTCGGCCCGTTGGCCCACGGCATGGGGAGGCGGCCCTGGCGGCGCGTAGCGGATGACGCGATTGCTGGCCTGACGCGGATGCAGGCGGGGCTGGCGTATCGGCCCGCCGGCCGTGGGTGGGGCCGACGATGAGGTGGCAGCGGCGCCCGATGGCGTGCCGAAGTAGTGCTGGCATAGCAGGCGCAGTTGTGCGCGCGCGCCGGCGGCGACCGCCGCGCGCAATGCGTCAAGGTTCTGCGAACCGGCGGCGGGCGATTGCATGGCCTGCGCCGCGGCGCCCGCCGGCGGCGGCATGGAAATGACGGGAACGGCCGCCACACCGGCGCCGAAGTCCAGCATGGGATGGCAGCCCAGTTGTTCCGTCACCGCGCGCAGCTGGCGCAACGCGGCGGCGCCGTAGTCGGTGGCATGCAGCTCGCGCAGGTGCGCTTCCGCTGCCATCAACAGCGGCGCGGCGGGATCGCCTATCACCACCGCGTGCAGCAGGTCCGCGAAACAGACCACGCGGGCCTGGTCGCCGGTCCCCTGGGCGGGCGGGTCGGCAAGCGGCGGCGTCAAAGGGGAAGGTGCGTTTCCGCGCGGGGGGATGTTCAAGTCGGGCTCCTGCTGGGCGGTCGCCGCCGCCGCGAAGGCGGCGTGACGGAGGGGATGTCGGGAAGCGACGTCGGGCGGCGAAGTACGGTGGCGATGTCAGGCGGCGATGTCGGGGCGGACTATCGAAATGGCGTTGAGTAGCAGTCCCCCATCGAAAGTTCTTGCCGGCCATTCCGAGGCCGCGTCTATGGGGGGATCGCAGGATCGCGGCACGGCGGCAGCCGGAACCGGAAGCCGGCGGAGTTACTCAGCGCTCTTGGTCCAGGAGTCCCCATGCCACTTTCCTTTTCGCCCGCCGCCGCGACGCCCGCGTATGGCTTTCTGCCGGCCTTCTTCGAACCCCGGCAAACGGCCGCACCGGACGATGTCGCGCGCGAACCCGGCCGGAGTGCATCGCACACCAGTTATGAGCCGAGCCGCGACGGATCGCATCAGGCGTTCTGCAATGGCCCGCGGTTCGCCCAATACCGTGGGGAAGTGCGCCGGAACATGGAGTACATCGCCGCCACCTGCCGGAGGCTGAAGATGGACGACGCGGTCGTCATGGATATGCGCTTTCGCCAGTTCTATGAGCGCCGTTTCGAACAGGCCTATTTCGTGGCCCATGCCGAGATCCTGGACGGCGCCGTCAAGCGCTCGTTCGACACGATCTGCGCGATGCTCGCGGATCCGCGCATGCGCCCGGAACACCTGGTGGCGGCGATACGCAATCTATCGTTGGGCATCGGCGTGTGCGCGCCGGGCGTGGCCGGCAATGTGATCGAGGTCGAAGCCGATCTGTCGCTGACCCTGGGCGGCCTGCGCAGCCGCCTGTGGCAGGCCAAGCATCGCGTGGTCCGCGCGGTCCTGCAGGAAGCCGTCACGGAACGATATAGGACAGAACCCAATTTCCGCGGCAACCAGCAGCATTACGTGAACAAGGCATGGGACCACCTCGCCGACGCGGTGGGGCTGGCGCGCGTCGGCGATCCGCTCGCGCCGTGGATGGGCTCGGAATTCCTGGCGAGCTGCCGCGCCAAGGTCCTGGCGGCCCTGACGCCAGACCGTATCGCGTCGACGATCGCCCAGGATCTGCTGTCCGGGTTCCGCAGCGCGGTGCTGGAAGATGCGGCGGCGTCTTCCGGCGCCTGTACGAGCGCGCGAACGGAGTCCTTCGGCGCGGTCTTCCGGGGGATCAGGCAGGAGCTTGGCCTGGCCGATGAACAACTGAGCCTGCACGCCTTCGTACGGCTCGATGCCGATGGCGAGCGCTACGACGTGCTGGACGATCCTTCGCTCATCGCGGTGGATCTGCTGAAGGCCATGGCCAGCCAGGGCCTGTTGGCGGGCGTGCCCGTGCCGGTGGGCGAGCCCGTGGAGCACGATGGCCGGTATCTGGCGCGTTATCGCTACGGCACGCTGGTGTCGTGGCGGCTGTGGCGCGCGTCGGCGGGCGAGGGCGCGATGTCATGGCGCGACCACGATGACGTCGAAGCCATCGACATCACCGACTTGGGGGAATGGTCCGACCTCGTGCTGCCGCCCGCCGCGGCGGTGCGTCGGCTGCTGGCCAGCGACGATCCCGCCGACCTGATGCGGGTGCAGGCCCGCTGGCTGGGGACAGCGCAGGACATCCTGGCCCTGCTGCGGCGCCTGGACCCGGAGCAGGCGAACCAATACCTGCTGCGGGATAGCCACTACCTGCGGACCGAGCTGCCGCCAGCCGAACGAGAGCGCTTCGCGCGCGAGGCCGTGCGACGCTGGGAGCAGGGCAAGGCGATCGCCAGCGCCTGGTATGCCGAGACCGGCCTGATCAACCTCCTGCCTCGCGACCAGGCCGTGCAAGCCCTGCAGGAGCGGCTGCCCCATGCGATCGAGCTGCCGGTCAACCAGCGCCGGCGCTGGATGGACGAAGTCATGCACCTGGGCGAGCCCGCGAAGGTCCTGGCGCGCGCGTGGTACCCCGATCCCTGGACCTTGCTGGCCGAGAAGAATCCCGAAACCGCGCGGACCCGGCTGCAGCATTGGCTGGAGAGCAACAATGCCGCCGCCATCGACGCGGTGCGGGAACTCATGACGGAAGACTGGACCATCCACGCCGACCGGAGCCGGCTGGGCAATGCGATTGCCCACACCTTCAGGGGCTACGACGGCAACCATCTGCTCAGATCCCTGGCCCGCGCGACGGGTAGCGCCGGCGCGGGCGCGCTGCACCGGCTGCTGCGTCATCTGCTGGCGATGCCCGGCTTGCGCGAGATGGTCGCCCAGGGCCTGCCCGGCCTGTTCCACGATCCGGGCGCGTTTCGTTCAGACGTGACGGAAATCGCCCTGAAGCGCGATGCGTCGACGATGGCGGCGCTGCATCGCATGCTGGTCGACGAAGCGATCCAGCCGGCGATCCGGCATTGCATGCTGGCGATCCTGGCGGGCACGCATCCCGGCAGCGAGAAGCTGATATGGCATGCCTTGTGCGCCGGCAAGGCCGGGATCATCAAGGCTTATGGCGCCTTGCTGGCCGACGTCGTGGCCGCGGAGCCGAAAATCGCCGCGCAACTGCCCAGGCTGCTCATGCCGAACGTGGACACCACGGCGGCGCCCGGCCGCTACCACGGCCTGTTGCAGGCCTCCAGGAACGGCGCGGTCGCCGCCATCCAGGAGTACGGCGCGGTGCTGACGCACCCCGCGATACTGCCGCACGTCGTCGAGTCGATGCCGCGCTTCATCCTGGGCGCGCCGAACACCGGCATCTGGTGGGCGGAACGGCGCGTGTCGCTGGAGCTGCTGTTCAATCCCAGGCTGCCCGGTTACGCGGACTGTGTCATGTTGGCCGCGCATCCGCGGGTGTTCCCGCGCGTGCTGGCCGCGCTGCCGCGCGACGCCACGATCATCCGCGCCCGATTGCGCCAGCATGCGGCGGCGCTGGGGCCGGCCGCTACCGCGGCGGGCGCCGGCGCGGTAGCGGAACCGGGACCGCCCGCGCGCCGGGCGGCTCCCGCGCCGACGGGGCCGGTCCGATACTGGATCGACCGCATGTTCCAGCGCTTTTGACGCCAGCGGCGTTACGCGCCGATGTCGACGCACAGGTATTTCAGCTCCACATACTCGTCCAGGCCATGGCGCGAACCTTCGCGGCCCAGGCCGGACTGCTTGACGCCGCCGAAGGGGCCGACCTCGTTGGAGATCAGTCCGGTGTTGATGCCGACGATGCCGTATTCGAGTCCTTCCGATACCCGCCACACGCGCGCGTTGTCGCGGGTGTAGAAGTACGCCGCCAGGCCGAAGATGGTGTCGTTCGCGAGCTTCAGGGCTTCTTCCTCGGTATCGAACCTGAACAGGGGCGCGACCGGGCCGAAGGTTTCCTCGCGCGCGAACAGCATGGATTGGGTCACGTCGCGCACCACGGTCGGTTCGAAGAACGTGCCGCCCAGCGCATGGGCCTTGCCGCCGGTGACGACTTTCGCGCCGGCGCGGGTCGCGTCGTCGATATGTTCGCGGACTTTCTTCACCGCGTTTTCGTCGATCAGCGGTCCTTGCGTGACGCCTTTTTCGAAGCCGTCGCCGACCTTCATCGCGGCCACTTTTTCGGCCAGCCGCCGGGCGACCTGATCGTAGATGCCGGACTGCACGTAGATGCGGTTCGCGCAGACGCAGGTCTGGCCCGCATTGCGGAACTTGGAGGCGAGTATGCCTTCCACGGCCTTGTCCAGGTCGGCATCGTCGAACACGATGAAAGGCGCGTTGCCGCCCAGCTCCAGCGACAGTTTCTTGATGGTGGGCGCGCATTGCGCCATCAGCTTGCGGCCGACTTCGGTGGAGCCCGTGAAGCTGAGCTTGCGCACGATCTCGCTTTCGCAGAGCGCGGCGCCGATATCGCTGGAGCTGCCGGTGATGACGTGCATGACGCCCGCCGGCACGCCGGCTTCCTCGGCCAGCACCGCCAGCGCCAGCGCGGTCAGCGGCGTCTGCTGCGCGGGCTTGACGATCATGGTGCAGCCGGCCGCCAGGGCCGGGCCCAGCTTGCGCGTGATCATGGCCGCCGGGAAATTCCACGGCGTGATGGCGGCGGTAACCCCGACCGGCTGCTTCAGCACCATCATGCGCTGGCCGGCCTTGGGGCTTTGCAGGACTTCGCCGTCCATGCGCTTGGCTTCTTCGGCGAACCATTCCAGGAAGGAGGCGGCATAGCCGATTTCGCCGGCGGCTTCCGTGATCGGCTTGCCTTGTTCGGCGGTCATGATGGCCGCCAGGTCCTGCTGGTGCTGCATCATCAACTGGGCCCAGCGCTGCAGGATGATCGCGCGCTCCTTGGCCGGGCGGGCGGCCCAGGCCGGCAGGGCGGCCGCCGCGCGTTCGATGGCGTGTTCGGTTTCCGCACGGCCCAGTTTGGGGACCGCCACGATGATGTCGCCCGTGGAAGGATTGTTCACGGGAATGGTCGGGCCCTTGCCAGCCTCATGCCATTTGCCGTCGATGTAGCAGGCGCTGCGCAGCAGGTCGGGGCGGGCGAGTCGTTGGGTCAATGCATTCACGGATGGTCTCCTGGTATTGGCGCCGGCGGCCGTGCCGTCGCGTGGGTTCGAGAGGGTCTCGCGTTGCGAATCCAGTTCTATGGTAAGCCCTGCGGCGCCGTCTCGCCGAAAGGTCGTCCCCGTTTTAGCCTTGCTTCCGCCATTTTTGTATGCAAAGATATGCATTAACCATATCGATGGCGCGCCGCTACCCGGTCAGCGCCGGACGTCCAACGACAGGAGACACAGCAAGTGTTCAAGACGCGGTTTCTATCCCGGCGCCTTTGCCTGATGGCGGCGATTGCCGCCATGCTTCCGGCCCTGGCCACGGCCCAAGGCGCCGCCGGCGGCTATCCGGACAAGCCGATACGGCTGATCGTCCCGTTCGCGCCCGGCGGCGGCACGGACAGCATCGCGCGCGACATGGCGCGCACCCTGGGCGAAAAACTGGGCCAGGCGATCGTGGTCGAGAACCGCGGCGGCGGCGGCGGCGCGATCGGCGCCAACCTGGTGGCGCATGCGGCGCCGGACGGCTATACGCTGTTGTTCGCCACGTCGACCTTCGTGACCAACGCCGCGGCGGAAGGCACCACCCTGTACGACGTGGAGAAATCCTTCCAGCCCATCGCCATGATCGGCCGCGGGCCGCTGCTGGTCGTCACCAACAAGGACGTGCCGGTCGACAACGTCGCGCAATTGCGCGAACTGGCGCTGAAGAAGCCCAACGAGATCAATTTCTGCTCGGCCGGCAACGGCAGCATCAACCATATGTCGGGCGAGCTGTTCAAGCAGCGCGCCGGCGTGCAGATGATCCACGTGCCTTACAAGGGCAGCGGTCCCGCCACGCTGGATCTGCTGGCCGGGCGCGTGCAGGTGTTCTTCGCCACCGTGCCGACCATCCTGCCGCAGGTCAAGGACGGCCGCGTCAAGCTGCTGGCCGTGACGAGCAAGGCGCGTTCGCCGCTGTTCCCCGATACGCCCACGATGGCCGAGGCCGGCATTCCGGATTTCGACGTCAGCACGTGGTGGGGCGTGCTCGCGCCGGCCGGCACGCCGCCGGAAGTGATCGCCAGGCTGAACGCCGCCGTGAACGATGCGGCGGCGGCCAAGCTGGTCAGCCAGCGCCTGACCGACGAAGGCGCGCAATCGTTCAAGGGCTCCCCGGCGGATTTCGGCGGCGTCCTGCATAGCGAACTGGCCCTGTGGAAGGGCGTGGTCAAGCAGTCGGGCATGAAGCTGGATTGAAGCGCCGGCCGCGCCGGCGTGGCGCGGCGGCGGGCCAGTCCCGCGGCCTTGCATCCATCCCTATCGAGGAAATCACATGAAAATCGTAGTGTTGCCCGGCGACGGGATCGGTCCGGAAACCATGGCGGTTGCCGTCGACGTATTGCAAGCCGTCGACCGGCGTTTCGGTCTGGGCCTGCAACTGGATCACGACATTGCCGGCCACGAGAGCCTGAAGCGCCATGGCGCGACGGTCACGCCGGCCCTGCTGGAGAAGGTGCGCGCCGCCGACGGGCTGATGCTGGGCCCGATGTCGACGTACGACTTCAAGGACGAGGCCAAGGGCGAAATCAATCCGTCGATGTACTTTCGCAAGAAGCTGGACCTCTACGCCAACATCCGGCCGGCGCGCACCTACAAGGGCGTGCCGGTACGCCTGGGCGAATTCGATCTGGTCGTCGTGCGTGAAAACACCGAAGGCTTCTACGCCGATCGCAACATCGAGTCCGGCGGCAGCGAAATGCTGATCACGCCCGACGTGGTCGTATCTCTGCGCCGGATCACCCGCCTGTGCTGCGAGCGCATCGCGCGCTCGGCCTTCGAACTGGCGATGACGCGCAAGAAGCACGTCACCATCGTCCACAAGGCGAACGTGCTGAAGATGGGCGACGGCATGTTCATTGACGAGTGCCATAAGGTCGGCAAGGAATTCCCGGAAGTGCGGGTCGACGACGTGATCGTGGACGCCATGATGGCGCACGTGGTGCGCGCGCCGGACCGCTACGACGTCGTGGTCACCACCAATATGTTCGGCGACATCCTGTCGGACCTGACGGCGGAAATGTCGGGCAGCCTGGGCCTGGGCGGGTCGCTCAATGCCGGCCGCGAACACGCCATGGGCCAGGCCGCGCACGGTTCGGCGCCGGATATCGCCGGCCAGAACGTCGCCAACCCGGCGTCGCAGGTGCTGTCGGCCGCCATGCTGCTGAACTGGTACGGGCAGCGCAAGGGCAAGCAGGCCTTCGTGCAGGCCGCATCGGCCATCGAGCAGGCGCTGGCCGACGCGGTCGCGGCCCGCGAATGCACCAAGGACGTGGGCGGCACCCTGGGCACCCGCGAAACGGGCGCCGCCTGGGTCAAGCGACTGGGCTGAGGCGCGATCCGTATCATTGATGAATACCTTTCATTACTGAACGGACGCCATGCGCGTTTGACCTGCCGCAGCGGTCTGACTAGACTGCAACGGCCGCGGCCGCGCGGGACTTGTCCCGCCACGGCCCGCGTGCCGAGGGCCGCCCCGGCCCCGCCATCAACGCGTAAAGAGACATCATCATGAGCGAAACAACGAAACAGCGCCTGCGCCGCCGGGTGGAGCAGCGCAATGGGCTGCTCGTTCCCGGCGCCTTCAATGCCATGAGCGCCCGTGTCGTGCAGGACCAGGGCTTCGAGGCCGTCTACCTGACCGGCGCCGGCCTGACCAATATGCACTACGGCGTGCCGGACCTGGGCATCATCGGCCTGCGCGACGTCGCCGACGCCACGGCGCGCCTGCGCGAGGCGGTCGACGTGCCCATCATCGTCGACGGCGATACGGGTTTCGGCAACGCCGTGAACGTATGGCACACGGTGCGCGCGCTCGAGCACGCCGGCGCCGATGCCATCCAGCTGGAAGACCAGTTGTTTCCCAAGCGTTGCGGCCATTTCTCCGGCAAGGAAGTCGCGCCGCTGCCCGAGATGCTTTCCAAGATCCGCGCCGCCGCCGATGCCCGCCGTGACCAGGATTTCCTGATCATCGCCCGCACCGATTCGCGCGCGGTGCTGGGTTTCGAGGCCGCCGTGGAACGCGCCCAGGCCTTTGCCGATGCCGGCGCCGACATCCTGTTCGTCGAGGCCACCGAAAGCCTCGAAGAAGTCCGCGCGCTGCCCAAGCTGCTGGACAAGCCGCAATTGATCAACATCGTGATCGGCGGCAAGACGCCCGCCCTGACCGCGCAGGAACTGGGCGAGATGGGCTACGGCATCATCCTGTACGCCAACGCGGCGCTGCAGAGCGCGGTTGCCGGCATGCAGCGCGCCCTGGGCCTGCTCAGGAAAGACGGCCTGCTGAAGGAAGACCCGACGCTGGTCGCGCCTTTCCTGGAGCGCCAGCGCCTGGTGCAGAAGCCGCTGTACGACGAACTGGAAAAGAAGTACACGGATAAGTAAGCCGCGCCGAAACGCCCCTGGGGTACCAGGCCGTATCCCGGGATCTCCGCAGGGGGATTCAGGCGGTCCCCTGGCTCGTATACCGAAAAAGGCGCCGTTCCCATGGATGGACGGCGCCTTTTTTTGTTGCCTTTCGCGACGCCCGGCCGGGATACTAGGCCGTACCGCGCGGCGTGGCGGGTGCTCCCGGGGAGAGGCTATGACGATGACGGCGGCGGTCCTGATGGTTGGCGCGGGTCCCACCGGCCTGCTTATGACGGCCGAATTGCAGCGCCGCGGCGTGCAATGCCTGCTGATCGACGCGCATGACCGGCCGATGGAGTGGGATCGCGCGACGGTCGTCCATCCTCGTTCACTCGAAATATTCGAGTCCCTGGGCATACTCGAGCCGCTGCTGACGGCCGGGGTCAAGCAGCGGCGCGCGCGCCTGCACGCCAACGGCGCGGTGCTGGGCGTCATCGACCTGCACCTGTGCGGCTCCCGCTATCCCTTCAACATCGGCGTTTCCGAGGAAGTTACCGAGGCCCTGCTGGCCGGCTATCTCGCTCGGCAGGGAGGTGGCGTTCAGCGTGGTACCTGGCTGGTCGCCCTGCGCCAGGAGGCCGGCGGCTTGCGCGCGACCATCGAACACGCGGGCGGCGCGAGCGAGGTGTTGGCGCAATGGGTGGTGGGATGCGATGGCCACCACAGCGCCGTGCGCACCCTGGCGGGCATCGAACAGGAGGGCCACGATATCGCCGAACCATGGGCGGTTTTCGATGCCGGCATCAGCGACTGGCCGGATGCCTTCGAGAGCAACTACGCTTACCTGGACGACATTCCGGTCATCCTGACCGCGCTGCCGGACCGGCGCTGGCGCGTCTATCTGCGGCCCCCGACGGCCGATTCCGACCTGGTGGCCGATGCGCTGGCGACCTTGCGCGGCTATTTGCCGGACGCCCGTTTTCACGACGTATCGCACCCGACACGCTTCAACTGCCACGCCAAGGTGGCAAAACAGTTCCGCGCGGGCAGGATACTGCTGGCGGGCGACGCCGCGCACACCTGCAGTCCGGCGCAGGGCCATGGCATGAATACCGGTTTGCAGGACGCCTATAACCTGGCCTGGAAGCTTGCCCTGGTGGCGCATGGCCATTGCGGCGAGGCTTTGCTGGACAGTTATCACGCCGAACGGCGTCCCGTCGCGGATAGGGTGCTGGCGTCCGGCGACGCAGCCGAAAATGCGCAGATGGTCGCCCGCGGGGAGCGCGACGCGCGCGATGCCGCCATCCGCCGCGCGTTCGAGGATGGCGAAACACGGCATCAAGAGGCCGTGGCCGAGGCGGAAATGAACATCGACTATGCGGCTTCTCCCATCGTGATGGGTGAGCCCGCGGCCGTGTTGGGCCCCGGGCAGCGCCTGTCGGACCGGATAGAAATCCTGTTGCCGGAAGGCGGCACCGGCCTGCTGCATCGCTACGTCACCGGCCAGGGCCACACGGTGTTCCTGATCGGCGGCCTGGAGACCGGCCCGCAGTCGCTGACGCGCATGCGGCGCCAGTTACGGCCGCTGTTTGACGGCTTCGTCATCGAAAACATGGTGGTGCTGGCGGCCAATTCGGGGGTGTCCGACGTGGACGCCTATCTGGAGCCCGATGCGGCGCGGCAAGTGGGCGTCGCCGACATGATGCTGCTGGCGGTGCGCGCGGACGGGCATATCGGCCTGCGCGCGACGAGCCGGCACGCCGAATCGTTGGCCGCCTATGTCGCGTTATTGAGCGGAGGTGCCTGAGTCGCGCCGCGCGACGGTGCCGGGGTCGAGCGCACCGGCATCCGAGCCCCGGGCCGGGGCCGTGCTGGAGACCGCCGCCGCGGCCGGCTGCTGCCCCTTGTGCCAGTCGCCGCCCAAGGCTTTCACCAGAAAGACCGACACCAGCAGATGCTGGCCCTTCAGCTGCGCGGCCTGCCGCTCGGTATTCAGCACCGACTGCTGGGCGGTGATCACATCCAGATAGGTCGTGGCGCCGCCGCTGTAGCGGTCGGCGGCCATGTCCAGCACCTTGCGCGCATCGGCCACGGCCCTTTGCGACTGCGCCGTCGCGCGGTCCAGGGCGGCGAGCCCGGTGATGCCGTCTTCCACTTCCTGCATCGCGCCCAGCACCACGCGGCGGTAGTTCGCCACGGTGGCGTCGTACCCGGCGCGCGCGAAATTGACGTTGGCGCGGGTGCGGCCGGCGTCGAACAGGGTCTGCACGGCGGACACGCCCACCGACCACAGCAGGCTGGGGGCATCCAGCAGCGCGCCGATCTCGCGGCTGTCCGCGCCTATGCTGGGGTTGAGCATGATGCTGGGATAGAAGGCCGCGGTGGCGACGCCGATCTGCGCATTGGCCGCGGCCATGGCGCGCTCGGCGGCGGCGATGTCGGGCCGGCGCTCCAGCAGGTCGGAAGGCAGGCCCAGCGGGATCGCCGGCGGCATCATGGCCGCCGTCAGCGGTTGGGGCGGCAATTCGAAATTGGGCGCCGGCGTGCCGGTCAGGGATGCGATCGCATGTTCGAACTGCGCGCGCTGCCGCGCCAGGACTTCCACCTGCGTCAGCGTGTTGTCCAGCAGGGCCTGTTGCTGGGCGACTTCCAGTCCGGACGCGGCGCCGCCGTCATAGCGCGCGGTGATCAGCTCCAGCGCGCGGCGCTGCAGGGCGACGGAGCGGTTGACCACGTCGATTTCGGTATCGAGCGCCCGCAGGTTGACGTAGTTGGCCGCCAGTTCGGCGGTCAGCACCAGCCGCGCGTTCGCCAGGTCGGCTTCGGCCTGCCGCGCGGTGGCCGACGTCGCTTCGACCGAACGCGACACGCGGCCGAACAGATCCACTTCGTAGCTGGCGTTGAACGAGAAGTTGTAGTCGTTCTGCACCGTGGAGTACTGCGGCGACGCGTAATTCGTCAGCGGACGATTGCCCGATATCTTGAAGCGCGACACGCGCGTGCCGGCGCTCAGCGCGGGAAACAGCCCGGAGCGGCTGACGTCGGCATTGGCGCGGGCCTGCGCCAGGCGCGCCGCGGAAATCGCCAGCGTGGGGTTGGCTGTCAGGGCCTGCGCCTGCAGGCGGTTCAGCGTGGGGTCGTTGTAGCGCAGCCACCATTCGCCCTTGTCCAGCGCATCGGCCGGCGTGGCCTGGCGCCAGGGCGACTCCAGCTTCCAGGTCACGGGAACATCCACCTTGGGCGTGGCGTAGTCCGGCCCGACGGCGCAGGCCGACAGCAGCAGCGGCGCCGCCAGCGTACCGATCCAGGCCCTCATTGCTCGCTTCCCGGCGCGCGGCCGCTGGTGCTGATGGCGGGCGTGGGGACCGGCGTGGGCGCCTTGGTCTGGGTCTGCGCCACCTGCACGATATCGCCTGTCGCCAGGGAGTCCGCCGGGTTCAGCACGATGCGGTCGGTGGCCTGCAGGCCGTCGGCGACTTCGATGGCCTGCCCGAAGTTGCGGCCCAGCGTGATGCGGCGCAGCTCGATGCGGCCATCGGCGCCGACCACGGCCACCATGGTGCCTTCGCGGCGGAACAGCAGCGTATTGGTCGGCACCGCCAGCGTGTCGCCGGCGGGCAGGTCCAGCGCCACCGACACGTAGGCGCCCGGCAGCAGCTTGCTTTCCGGATTGCGCAGGCTGATTTCCACCTGCATGGTGCGCGTGGCCAGGTCGATGGATGCCGCGGTGCGGGCGATGGTGCCGGTGAATTTCTGGCCGCCCAGCTCCGCCTGGGTGACGGTCACGTGTTCGCCCGGCTTGACCAGCTGCGCGTAGCGCTGCGGCACGTTGATGTACACGCGCAGGGGATCGGTCTGCGACATCAGGAACAAGGGGCGGCCGCTGCCCGCGTCGATCAGGTCGCCGACGTCGACATTGCGGCGCGTGATGATGCCCGAGAAGGGCGCGACGATGCGCTTGAATCCTTCCAGCTGGCGCAGCCGCTGCTCGTTGGCCTGCGCCGCCGCCAGGTTGGCGGCCGCCTGCGCCGCGCTGCCGCGCTTTTCTTCCAGGTCCTGCTGCGAAACCACGTCCTTGCGGCGCAGGGCTTCCCAGCGCGCCAGCGTGCTGTTGGCCAGCGCCAGGGCGGCCTTGGCCTGTTCGCGCGCGGCGACGGCCTGCGACAGCTGCTGGTCGATTTCGGGCGTTTCGATCTCGGCCAGCACGTCGCCTTTTTCCACGCGGCTGCCGATGTCCTTGGTCCAGCGTTTCAGGTAGCCGCTGGCGCGCGCCGACAGGGGCGCCTGCACGTAGCCCTGCAGGGTGCCGGGCAGGGCCAGCGACTGGCCGCTTTCCGGCGTGGTGGCCTGCGTGGTCTGCACGTACTGCTTCGCGCGTTCCTGCGTGCCCGTCGCCAGCTCGTTGGAACTCTGGATGCGGCTGACCACCGTGCGCGCCGCGCCCAGGGCCAGCAGCAGCAGGACGACCAGCACCAGCAGGCGGGTGCGCCGCACGATCTGGTCGCGCTTGAGCAACTCCCCCGCGCCGGCCGCGCCCGGATCCAGGGGATGGATGCCCAATTCGTTGTGTCGTTGCTCCGACATGCTCAGATCTCCCGCCGCGCGGTATCGGGCGCCAGCGGCGGGGTGCTGCCCGCGTCGGCGGCGCCGGCTTTGCGGCGTCCCAGTCGATGATGTACGCCGGCATAGACCACCGGCACGAAGAAAAGCGTGGATATCGTGGCGAACAGGAGCCCGCCGATCACGGCGCGGCCGAGCGGCGCGTTCTGCTCGGCGCCTTCGCCCAGGCCCAGCGCCATGGGGATCATGCCGATGATCATGGCCAACGCGGTCATCAGCACGGGGCGCAGGCGCGTCGCGCCCGCTTCCAGCGCGGCCGACAGCACGGGTGCGCCTTCCTCGCGTCGCTGGCGGGCGAAGGACACCAGCAGGATGCTGTTGGCGGTGGCCACGCCCATGGTCATGATGGCGCCGGTCAGCGCGGGCACGCTCAGCGTCGTGCCGGTGATGAACAGCATCCAGGCGATACCGGCCAGGGCCGCGGGCAGGGCGGTGATGATGATGAACGCATCGATCCAGGACTGGAAATTCACCACGATCAGCAGGTAGACCAGCACGATGGCCATCAGCAGGCCGACCCCCAGGCCCAGGAAGGAGCTCTGCATGGTTTCCACCTGGCCCAGGATCCGCACCTGGCTGCCGCGCGGCAGCTTGTGGCGGATCTCGTCGACCTGCCGCGACACCTGCGACGCGACGCTGGCCAGGTCCTTGCCCTGCACGCCGACGTAGACGTCGATGGCATTCTGGATGTTGTAGCGCGATACCACCGCGGGTTGGCGCGACGGGCGGATGTCCACCAGGTTGCCCAGCAATTGCGTATTGCTGCCGCCGGCGGCGCCGGGCGCGCCGACCGGCAGCGCCAGCAACTGGTCCATGCCGTCGATCTGGTATTGCGGCGCCTGTACCGCCACGTTGTAGACGATGCCGTTGCGCGGGTTCAGCCAGAACGCCGGCGACGTCTGCGTACTGCCCGACAATGCGATCAGGACGCTCTGGCCGACGTTGGCCGCGCTCAGGCCGACCTGCTGCAGGCGGGTCCGGTCCATCACCATATCCAGCGTGGGCAAGTCCAGGCGCTGGTGGATATGGGCGTCGACCGCGCCGGGTATCTGCCGGATTCCATTGACCAGTTCGCTCGCCAGGCGGGCATTGGCCTGCATGTCGGCGCCGGTGAATTTGACGTTGATGGCGGCCGGCAGGCCGAAGTTCAGGATCTGCGTGACGATATCCGCCGGCTGGAAGAAGAACTCCAGGCCGGGGAAGCGCTTGGGCAGTTCGGCGCGCAGCAGGGCGATGTAATCGTCGGTCGGCGCATGGCCGTCGCGCAGGGACATCAGGATTTCGCCGTCCAGCGAACCGAAGGTGCCGGCGTTGCTGTAGGACAGGTTGATGCCGCTGTTGGGCACCCCGAGGTTGTCCAGGATGGTTTCCAGATCCTTGGGCGGTATCAGCTCGCGGATGTGGTTCTCGACCTCGTCGGCCAGGCGCGCGGTTTCCTCGATGCGCGTGCCGGTGGGCATGCGCACGTGCAGGCGGATCTGGCCGGCGTCGACCGTCGGAAAGAAATCGCGGCCCAGGAAGGGATAGAGCAGGCAGGACAGCAGGCAGAAGCCCAGGAATACCGAGGCGAACACCTTGCGCCGCGCCAGTTGCGACGACAGCACCAGGGTATAGGCGCGGCGCATGCGCTCGAAGCGCTGGTCGAAGGCGCGGTAGACGCGCTGCAGCGCACTGGGGCGGGCGTTGGAGTCTTCCTTGCCGTGGTTGCGCATCAGCAGCATCACCAGCGTGGGCACCAGGGTCCGCGACAGGATATAGGACGCCAGCATGGCGAACACGACCGCCTCGGCCAGGGGCACGAACAGGAAGCGCGCCACGCCGGACAGGAAGAACATCGGCACGAAGACGATGCAGATACAGAGCGTCGAGACGAAGGCCGCCACACCTATCTCATTGGCCCCATCCAGGATCGCTGAATTCAGATCTTTTCCAAGATGCATGTGCCGCTCGATGTTCTCGATCGTCACGATGGCCTGGTCCACCAGGATCCCGACCGACAGGGCCAGGCCGCCCAGCGTCATCAGGTTCAAGGTCTCGCCCAGCGCCTTGAGCACCAGGATGGAAGCCAGGATGGACAGCGGGATGGTCAGGGCGATGATCAGCGTGCTGCGCCAGTTGCCCAGGAACAGCAGCACCATGGTGGCCGTCAGCAGGGCTGCGATCAGGGCTTCGAGAACCACGCCCTTGACGGCGGCCTTCACGAACACCGACTGGTCGAACAGCGGCGTCAGCTTGATCTCCGGCGGCAGGGTGGCCACCACGCTGGGCAGCAGGTCGTACAGGTTGGACACGATGTCCAGCGTCGAGGCGCCGCCGTTCTTCAGCACCGACAGCAGCACGCCGCGCACGCCGTCCTGGCGGACGATGTTGGTCTGCGGGTTGTAGCCGTCGCGCACGTAGGCCACGTCGCGCACATAGGTCGTGGCGCCGCCCGGCACCGCGCGCACCGGCAGGTTGTTCAGCCCGGCGATGGTGTCCGGCGAGCTGTTCATCTTCACGTTGTATTCGGTTTCGCCGAATTTGGCGGTGCCCGACGGCAGGATCAGGTTCTGCGCGTTGATCGCGTTGACGACGTCCGACGGCGACAGCCCGCGCGCCTGCAGGGCCTGCAGGTCCAGGTCGACCGACACCACCCGGTTCTTGCCGCCGTAGGGGAAGGGCACCGCCACGCCCGGGATGGTGATCAGGCGCGGCCGCAGCGTGTTGAGCGCCGCGTCGAACAGCGCCTGCTCGGGCATTGTCGGGCTGGACAGCCCCAGCTGGATGACCGGGATGCTCGACGCCGAATACTTGATCACCAGCGGCGGCGTGATGCCGGGCGGCAGTTGCCGCACCTGGGTCTGCTCGGCCGCCACGACCTGGGCGATGGCGGTCTGGATGTTGGCCGTGGGCTGGAAGAAGATCTTGATGACGCTGATGCCGGCGAGCGACGTCGATTCGATGTGCTCGATGTCGCTGACGGTGGTGGTCAGGCTGCGCTCGTTCTGGGCGGCGATGCGCTGGCCCATTTCCTGGGCGGACAGGCCGTTGTAGTTCCAGATGATGCTGATGACCGGAATGTTGATTTCCGGGAAGATATCCGTCGCCATGCGCATGAGCGTGAATGGCGTGGCGAGCAGGATGAGCAGCGCCATCACGATGAACGTATAGGGGCGCCGCAAGGCCAATTGCACTACCGACACTGCGGGCCCCCAACGGATCGGACGATATGACTACGAAAAGTAACAGGTATTCTTAGGCATACCGGACCAAAGCGCAAGGCGGATAAACGCGGGGTTTGCCCTGATATCCCCCTTTTTGGGGTGGCCGCGATACGGGCCCGCCGCCTGGACGGCCGTGGCCGAGGCGACGGTGGGTTAAGCTCTCGCCTCGCTGGATACCCTGAACCGCTGCTTACCAGACACTGCCCGACCCGACCATGCCCCTGCCGCCACGATCCTTTATCGCCACAATTGAAGACCTGCGCAAGATCGCCGAAAGACGCGTGCCGCGCATGTTCTACGACTACGCGGATTCCGGCTCCTGGACTGAATCGACCTATCGCGCCAACGAGGCCGATCTGCAGAAAATCCGCTTCCGCCAGCGCGTCGCGCGCAATATGGAAAACCGCAACATCGCCACGACGATGGCCGGCATTCCCGTCGCGATGCCGGTGGCCCTGGCGCCGACCGGATTGACCGGCATGCAGCACGCGGACGGCGAGATCCTGGCCGCGCAGGCGGCCGAGGCCTTCGGCGTGCCGTTCACGCTGTCGACGATGAGCATCTGTTCCATCGAGGACGTGGCCGAGAACACCACGAAGCCCTTCTGGTTCCAGGTCTACATGTTGCGCGATCGCGCCTTCATCGAACGCCTGATCGACCGCGCCAAGGCCGCCAACTGCTCGGCGCTCATGCTGACGCTGGACCTGCAGATCATGGGCCAGCGCCACAAGGACCTGCGCAACGGCCTGACCGCGCCGCCGCGCCTGACGCTGCGCAATATCCTGAATATGGCGGGCAAGCCGGCCTGGTGCTATCACATGCTGGGCACCAAGCGGCGCGCCTTCCGCAATATCGTCGGCCATGCCGAGGGCGTGGCGGACATGGCGTCGCTGGCGTCATGGACCGCCGAACAGTTCGATCCGACCCTGAACTGGGACGACGTGGCCTGGGTCAAGCGGCGCTGGGGCGGCAAGCTGATCCTGAAAGGCATCCTGGACGCGGAAGACGCGCGCCTGGCTGTGGACAGCGGCGCCGATGCGCTGATCGTCAGCAACCACGGCGGGCGGCAGCTGGACGGCGCGATGTCGTCGATCAGCATGCTGCCGTCCATCATCGATGCCGTGGGCGGCGCGATGGAAGTGTGGATGGACGGCGGCGTCCGTTCGGGCCAGGACATCCTGCGGGCGGTGGCGCTGGGCGCGCGCGGCACCTTGATCGGCCGCTCCTTCCTGTATGGCCTGGGCGCCGGCGGACGCGAAGGCGTGACCAAGGCGCTGCAGATCCTGGCGAACGAACTGGATGTCACCATGGCCCTGTGCGGGCACCGCGACATCCACGACATCGATCGCGGCATCCTGATGCCCGGGACCTACCCGGGCAGCCAGTCTAGAGATGAGACTGCACGATAAAGTCGTACAGCCGCTGGGCCGCCGCCGACAGCGCGCGTCCGCGGCGCCGGATCAGGCCCAGCGTACGTGAGATCGACGGTTCGACCAGCGGCACGCTGACCAGGGTGGCGTGCCCCAGGTGCGGCATGCCCAGCTTGGGCACCACGCCCACGCCCACCCCGGCTTCCACCAGGCTGACCAGCGCGGGCACGTGCTGCACTTCGCAGAACCAGCGCGGCAGCGCCGCGGTATTGGCCAGCGCCTGATCGATCAGCATGCGGTTGCCGCTGCCCTGCGCGACGGTGACGTAGTCGTGCGCGGCCAGCTCGGCCCAGCGCACCCGGCGCTTGCGCGCCAGGGGGTGTTCACGCGAACACGCCAGGACGAAGGGATCTTCGATCAGCGGTTCGAATTCGACGTCGGGCTCCTGCGTGCCGATGTAGGTCAGGCCGAAATCGGCTTCGCTGCGCGCCACCGTGGTCAGGATCTCGGCCGAGGTTTCGTCGCGTATGCGCAGCCGTATGCGCGGGTACTCGTCGTGGTAGGCCTTGATCACGCGCGGCAGGAAGTACGCCACGGCCGATGGCACGCAGGCGATGGTGACTTCGCCCGACATGCGGTCGGCCAGGTCGCGCGTGCCCAGCAGCGCGCTTTCCAGTTCGTTCAGGACGTGGCGGGCCTTGTGGACGAAGCCACGGCCGGCGGTGGTCAGCTCCAGCCGGCGCGTGGTGCGTTCGAACAGCCTCAGGCCGAGCGCGGTTTCCAGCTTTTCGATGCGCCGGCTCAGGGCGGATTGGGAAATGCACAGCACTTCCGCCGCGGCGCGGAAACTGCCGTGGTCGCTGGCGGCGACGAAGGCGCGCAGATCTGCCAGATCGAAGTTCATCAATGCGTGAAGCGCAATAATCCTAATAATCTTTGCACTTTACACGATTGTCCGGCTTCTTCATTCTCCGCACATATTCAAAAATGCGCCGCCGCGCGATCCCGCGCGGACGGCCGGATAAGGAAGGAGCAAAGCATGACGACGACCGGCGCCGCCGGCGTGCCGCCATTGACCCGCCATGTGGCGGAATTCGTGGTCGGCACGCGCGAACAGGACATCCCTGACGAAGTCCAGCAACTGGGCAAGAAAGCCATCCTCGACGCCCTGGGCGTGGCGCTTCCGGGGGCTATATCCCAGCCCGGGCGCGTGCTGGCCGGCTATCTGCGGGATCTGGGATGCGCGGGCCCGGCCACGGTGCTGGGCACCGCGCTGAAGCTGTCGCCGCGCTTCGCGGCGCTGGCCAACGGCACCGCCATGCACGCCGACGACTACGACGACACCCTGCAGGCCGAGACCGGCCGCTTCCAGGGTGTGCATCCGACCGCGCCGGTGCTGTCCGCCGTGCTGGCCGCCGGCGAGGCGCGCGGCGCCACGGGCCGTGCGCTGTCGCTGGCCTACCAGATCGGCGTGGAAGTGGCCTGCCGCCTGTTCGACGCCACGCACGTCAACCACATCCTGCACGGCTTTCATGCCACCGCCACCTGCGGCATGCTGGGCGCGGCGGCGGCCGTCGGACGCCTTTACGGCATGGACGCCGACGGCATCGCCACCACGCTGGGCATCGCGGCCAGCCAGGCGGGCGGGCTGCAGGAAAACTTCGGCCAGTCGGTCAAGCCCTTCCACGCGGGACGCTCGGCGGAAGTCGGCATCTTCGCCGCCGACCTGCAGCAGCGCGGCTTTACCGCCTCGCCCATCATCCTGGAGGCCAAGCGCGGCTTTTTCCAGGCGCTGGGCGGCGGTTACGAAGCGCCGCGGCTGATGGACAAGCTGGGGCAGCCCTGGTCTTTCGTCGATCGCGGCATCTGGCTGAAGGCGTTCCCCACGGGCAGCCTGGGACATCCGGCCATGACCAAGATGCTGGAATTGGTCAAGCGCCATGACGTACGTCCGGCGGACGTCAGGCGCGTCCGGGTCAAGACCAGCCAGAACATCCACCACACGCTGCTGCACCATCGTCCCACCACCGAACTGCAGGCCAAGTTCAGCCTGGAGTTCTGCCTGGCGGCGCTGCTGCTGGAGCGCAAGTGCGGACTGAACCAGTTCCATGACGAGTACGTCATGCGGCCGGACGTCCAGGCCGCCATCGCCAAGGTCGAATACACCACGTTCACGCCGGAGGAAGCCGCCCGCGAGCATCACAACATCGTGACGTCGTATGTGGAGATCGAGCTGAACGACGGCACGCGCCACGGCGAACGCGTCGACGCGGGCAAGGGCAACAAGGCCAATCCCATGTCGGAGGACGAAGTGGCCGATAAATTCCGCGAGTGCGCGGAATTCAGCCACTGGGACGCCGCACGGGCCGAACGGGCGATCGCGCTGGTGCGCGGCCTGGAAAACGTCAAGGACGTGCGGGAGATCACGCGCGAGCTGGCGGCGGGACCGAATTCATAACAACCCGACGGGTGCAAGGAGACAACCATGAATTTCGCAATCCGGGCGAAAGGCGCCCCTGCTCGCGTTGTGCGGGCACTGGCGCCCGCCATGGCCGCCATGGCCTTGATCGGCGGCCTGGCCCAGGCCGCGCCGGCCCGCGCCGACGAGTCCAAGTGGCCCGTGCGGCCCATCCGCCTGGTGCTGCCATTCCCGCCGGGCGGCGGCACCGATACCCTGGCGCGCATCATGGCCCCCAAGCTGAGCGACATCCTGGGCCAGCCCATCGTGGTCGACAACCGTGCGGGCGCATCGGGCAACATCGCCACCGACATCGTCGCCAAGGCCGATCCCGACGGCTATACGGTGCTGATGGGATTCAATACCGCGCTGACCATGAACCCGTCGCTGTTCAAGAACCTGCCGTTCGACGTGCAGCGCGACTTCAAGCCGGTCACCATGCTGGCGGCCGCGCAATACGTGCTGGTGGTCAACCCGGCGCTGCCCGTGCATACGGTGCAGGAACTGATCGCGCTGGCCAAGTCCAGGCCCGGGCAGCTCAACTACTCGTCCAGCGGGCCGGGCAGCCCCCTGCATCTGGCGGGTGAACTGTTCAAGGCGCGCACGGGCACCGACATCGCCCACATCCCCTACAAGGGCGGCGGCCCGGCCACCATCGGCTTGCTGGGCGGCCAGGCGCAGCTGATGTTCGGCAGCGTTTCCGCCGTCATGCCGCACGTCAAGGAAGGCAAGCTGCGCGCGCTCGCGGTAACGGGCATGAAGCGTTCCGACGTCGCGCCGGATCTGCCGACGCTGGACCAGTCCGGGCTGCCGGGCTTCAACGTGACGTCGTGGTACGGGCTGCTGGTGCCGGCGAAGACGCCGGACGCCATCGTGGCGAAACTGGCGGCGGCGGCGCAGAAAGTCATCCAGCAACCCGACGTGCGCGACGCGATGGCCAAGCAGGGCCTGGAACTCAGCATCGACACCCCACAGGAATTCGCGCAGACCATCAAGACCGAAACCGCGACCTGGGCGGACCTGATCCACAAGATGAACATCAAGGCGGAGTAGGGCGTACGCCTGGCCTTTCATGCAATCCCACATAGGATAGTTCGATGAAGAACAACGAAGTCTCCGCCGTCATGCAGAAGCTCAGCCGCTACATCTCGGGCGCGGCATCGCGCAAGGTGCCGGCCAAGGTGGCGGACCGTGCCAGGCTGCATCTGGTCGATACCTTCGCCGCGATGATTTCCGGATCGCGGCTGCTGCCCGGCAAAAAGGCCATCGAGTACGTCAAGCAGCTGGGCGGCCGTGAAGAAGCCGGCGTGATCGGCACGCGCATCGTCACGACGGTACAGAACGCCGCGCTGGCCAACGGCATGTTCGGCCATGCCGACGAAACCGACGACACGCATCCGCCATCGCTGACGCATCCCGGCACCAGCGTGGTTCCGGCCGCGCTGGCGATCGCGGAACGCGGCCGCCTGAGCGGCGAGCAGCTGCTGCGCGCCGTGGTGCTGGGTTACGACGTCTGCGCGCGCATGCTGCTGACGCTGAAGCCCATGCCCTATCTGCGCTCGGGCCACCACGCGGGCGCGACGGGCCAGCTGTTCGGCGCGGCCGCCGCGGCCGGCACGCTGCTGGCGCTCACGCCGCTGCAGGTGCGCTACATGCTGTCGTACACCGGCCAGCAGACCGCGGGCCTGTACACCATGTTCCGCGATCCCGAACATATCGAGAAAGCCTATGCGATGGGCGGCATGCCGGCCCACAACGGCCTGCAGGCGGCGATGATGGCGGCGGCCGGGTGGACCGGGGTGGAGGACATCTTCTCCGGCGAACGGGATTTCTTCCATACCTTCGCGCCCGAGGCCTTCGATCGCGAGGATCTGTCGCGCGACCTGGGCAAGACCTACGAGATGCTGCGCGCGTCGATCAAGCGCTGGCCGATCGGCGGGCCCATCCAGGGTCCCATGCACGTGCTGAACGACCTGATGGCGGAGCACGGCTTCGGCGCGGCCGACGTCGAGAAGGTGGTGGCCAACATGCCGGACAAGGAACTGGAGATCGTCAACAACCGGCCCATGCCGGACATTTCAGTGCAGCACCTGCTGGCCGTCATGCTGCTGGATCGCAAGCTGACCTTCAAGTCGGCGCACGATTTCGATCGGATGAAGGATCCGCGGGTGCTGAAAATGCGCGACCGCGTGCACGCCGTCGGCGATCCGTCGCTGACCGACGTCCAGCGCCGCTGGCGCTGCGTGATGGAGGTGCACCTGAAGGACGGCCGCGTGCTGCACGGCCAGACGATGGCGGCCAAGGGCAGTTTCGAGAACCCGCTGACCCCGGCGGAGGAGAACGAAAAAGCCATGGACCTGCTGGCGCCGGTGCTGGGCAAGGGCAGGGCGGCGACGCTGCTGGATACCTTGTGGAATATCGACAAGGTGAAGGACGTGCGGCAGCTGCGCAAGCTGTATATGAAGTAGCGCCTACGACGGGCCGTGGACGCGGTCGATATGTCCCAGGTCGCGGGCGGGGTCGATCCGGTCGCGTACCAGCTGCTTCAGCACCTTGGCGTCCGGAAAGCCACCCTGTGCTTTCCGGTCCCAGATCAACGCGCCGTCGCAATGCACCTGGAACACGCCCCCGGTGCCGGGGATCAGCGAGACTTCGCCGAGATCCGTGCCGAAGGTGGACAAAAGCTCCTGCGCCATCCAGCCCGCGCGCAGCAGCCAATGGCATTGGGTGCAGTAGGTGATGGCCACTCTGGCGGGGGCGTGGGCAGGGGCGGCGGTGGCGGTGAGGGTCATATGGGATCTCCGGCTTGCGGCTGCAGCGCCTGGATCAGCGCGCGCGCGTAGTTGGGCAGGGCTTCCAGCGTGCGCGCGCACAGCATCAGGCGCCGGTCGGCCCAGGGTTCGTCCAGTATAAGCAGCCGCGTCTGGCCTCGGCGCGTCCAGCGACGGGCCGCCGATTCCGGCATGATCCCCAGTCCCGCGCCCTGGATCACCAGGCGCGCCACCGCGTCGAAGCCGTGCACGCGCACGCGGGCCCGCAACGACCGGCCGATGCGTGCGGCATGATCGTCCAGGTAGATGCCGAGCGCGCTGGCGGCCGGCAGGCCGACGTGGTCATGGTCCAGCGTTTCGTGGAAGCGGGCGCGCGCGCGGCGGCCCAGCGCATGGCCGCGCGGCGCCAGCAGCATCAGCCGGTCGCGCCGGAATGGCGTGGCGTACAGGCCGCCCAGGTCGAGCGCGTCGGAGACGATGCCCACGTCCGCCGTGCCTTCGCGCAGTTCGGGCAGGATGCGGTGGCTGGGGTGTTCCTGCAGGTCCACGTCGATGCTGGGATGCCGCAGCAGGAAGGCACCCAGGGGCTCCGGCAGATGTTCCGTCACGGCGGACGTATTGCACAGCAGCCGCACGCGGCCCTTGAAACCGCTGGCGTAGTCGCCCAGGTCTTCCTGCATGCGGTCCACGTGCTGCAGCAGGCTGCGTGCATGGTAGGCCAGGGCCTGGCCCGCCGCCGTGGCCTGGACGCCGCGCCTGCCGCGGGTCAGCAAGGGGGTGCCCAGCGATGCTTCCAGTCCGCGCAGGCGGGCGCTGGCCGAAGCCAGCGCCAGGTGCGTGCGCGTGGCGCCGGCCGTGATGCTGCCGCTTTCGGTGGTATTCAGGAACAGCCTGAGGTCGGTCAGGTCGAAGCGCATCGGGGTCTCGGTCAGGTCGGGCGCATGGCCGGATGCGGCCACGCGCGGGCCGCCCCGGAGCCTTCGGCGGTTTGCACGGGCCTCGGCGGGCCTCCGCCTGGCCGGTCTGCCCCGGCGGCGGATCCAGCCTACGGCAAGGCCGAAGGCTGCCTCAGTGTAATACCGCTTTCCGCGCGCCGCGCCGGCGGGCATCATGCCGGGCATGTCTACCTTGTTCGATTTCTACCGCGATGGCGGGACTGCATTGATTCTGCTGGTGATGGCCAGCTTTGCGGTGGCCGGCCTGGTCAAGGGCGTGATCGGCCTGGGCCTGCCCACGGTGTCCATCGCGATGCTGAGCGTGGCTATGGCGCCGCCGCAGGCTGCGGCCCTGCTGATCATCCCGTCCATGGTGACCAATGTCTGGCAACTGGCCGCCGGCGGACGCTTCCTGTACCTGCTGCGGCGTCTCTGGACCATGCTGGCGGGGGTATTCGTGGGAACCTGGCTGGCGGGCGTCTGGCTGGCCGGGCGGGAAACCGCCTGGGCGGGCCACGCGTTGGGCGCGGCGCTGCTGCTGTATGCCGCCATCGGCCTGAGCGCGGTCCGCCTGCACGTGCCGCTCGATGCGCAGCGCTGGGCCGGGCCGGTCGTCGGCGCCACCACCGGCGCGATCACGTCGGTGACCGGCATCTTCGTGATCCCCGCCGTGCCTTACCTGCAGGCCCTGGGACTGGATCGCGACGCGCTGGTGCAGGCCATGGGCCTGGCCTTCACCGCATCGACCATCGCGCTGGCGGGCGACCTGATCCACGGCGGCCAGTTCGGCGGACGCGAAGCCTGGGCGTCGCTGCTGGCCCTGGTGCCGGCGCTGCTGGGCATGCTGGCCGGCCAATGGCTGCGGCAGCGCGTCAGCGCCACGGTTTTCCGCCGCTGCTTCTTCGCCGGCGTCGGTGCCTTGGGCCTGCATTTGCTGCTTGCCTAGCCGCGCGACGCCATCGGTAGGCTAAAGTCTGAGGACGTCGCGGCGCGGGCCGCGGCGCCGCATCACGACGGAGGCCCGGATGAACGACGATTACGCGCTGCTGACTCCCCAGGAAATGGCGGCCGCCGACCAGGCGGCGATGCTGGCCGGGCATGCCGGGATCATGCTGATGGAAAACGCCGGCGCGGCGGTGGCGCGGGCGGTGCGCGCCCGCTGGGCGCCCCGACCGGTGGCCGTGCTGTGCGGGCCGGGCAACAACGGCGGCGATGGTTTCGTGGCCGCCCGTTACCTGGCGGCCGCGGGCTGGCCGGTCACCGTCTCCTTGCTGGGCACCGTGCAGGCCTTGAAGGGCGACGCCGCCCATCATGCCGCGTTGTGGCCGGGCGACGTGCTTCCCCTGTCGCCCTCGGTGCTGGAAGGCGCGGAACTGGTCATCGACGCGATATTCGGCGCCGGGCTGGCGCGGCCGGTCGACGGCCTGGCGGCGGCCACCCTGCAGGCGGCGCAGGAGCGCGGGCTGCCTGTCTGCGCGGTCGATACGCCCAGCGGCGTGGACGGCGGCACCGGCGCCGTACGGGGCACGGCCGTGCCGGCGGCCTGCACCGTCACCTTCTTCCGCAAGAAGCCCGGCCATCTGCTGCTGCCGGGGCGCGCGCTGTGCGGCGAGCTGATCGTGGCCGACATCGGCATTCCGCCGTCGGTGCTGGAAACGATAGGACCGCAGGCCCACGAGAATGCGCCGGAGGACTGGCTGCGGCGTTTTCCCTGGCCGCGCATGGACGGCCACAAATATGCGCGCGGCCATGCCGTCGTCATGGGCGGGGAAGTGATGACCGGCGCGGCGCGGCTGTCCGCGCTGGCGGCGGCCCGCATCGGCGCGGGCCTGGTGACGGTTGCGGCGCCCGCCGCCGCCTGGACGGTCTATGCGTCGGCGCTGACCAGCATCATGGTGCAGCCCGTGGCGGACGATGCCGCCTTCCAGGAGTTATTGACGGACAGCCGCAAGAACGCCATCGCCATCGGTCCCGGCGCGGGCATATCGGACGCCACGCGCGCGCACGTGCAGGCCGCGCTGGCAACGCGGCGCGCCGTGGTGCTGGACGCGGACGCGCTGACGGCCTTCACCGACAAGTCCGCCACGCTGTTCCACGCCATACGCGGGCCCTGCGTGTTGACGCCGCACGAAGGCGAATTCGGCCGTCTGTTCGATCGGGCCGGCGACAAGCTGGCCAGCGCCAGGCGCGCGGCGCAGCGCAGCGGCGCGGTGGTGCTGCTGAAGGGCGCCGACACCGTCATCGCGGCGCCGGACGGACGCGCCGCCATCAACGCCAATGCGCCGCCTGACCTGGCCACCGGCGGTAGCGGCGACGTCCTCACGGGAATGATCACCGGCCTGCTCGCGCAGGGAATGGAAGCCTTCGATGCCGCCTGCGCGGCCGCCTGGATACACGGCGCGGCGGCCACCGCGCATGGTCCCGGCCTGATCGCGGAAGACCTGCCCGCGCTGATCCCGGGCGTGCTGTGCGGACTCAAAAGGAAAAGCTGACGTGCGGACCGCGATTACCCGCTTGCTCGGCATCGAGCATCCCATCGTGCAGGGCGGCATGCAGTGGGTCGGCCGCGCCGAACTGGTGTCGGCCGTGGCCAATGCCGGCGCGCTCGGCGTGCTGACCGCACTGACCCAGCCCACGCCCGAGGCCCTGCATGACGAAATACGCCGGACGCGGTCCATGACGGACCGGCCGTTCGCGGTGAACCTGACCTTTCTGCCCACGCTCAAGCCGGTGCCTTACGAGGCCTACCGGGACGTCATCATCGACAGCGGCATCAAAATCGTCGAGACCGCCGGCAACAATCCGGCGGCCCACATGCCGGCCTTCAAGGCGGCCGGCATCAAGGTCATCCACAAGTGCACCACGCCGCGCCATGCGGTCAAGGCGGAACAGATCGGCGCGGACGCGGTCAGCATCGATGGTTTCGAATGTGCGGGGCACGTGGGCGAGTCGGACCTGCCGGGGCTCATCCTCATCCCCGCCACCGTGGCGCGGCTGCGCATACCCGTCATCGCGTCCGGCGGCTTCGGCGATGCGCGCGGCCTGGTGGCCGCCCTGGCGCTGGGCGCCGAAGGCATCAATATGGGCACGCGCTTCATGTGCACGCAGGAATCGCCGGTGCACGAAAACATCAAGCGGGCCATCGTGGAAAACAGCGAAGCCGATACCTGCCTGATTCTGCGCAGCCTGCGCAACAGCAGCCGCGTGGCGCGGTCCGAACTCGCACAGAGCGTGCTCGACATGGAAAGGGCCGGCGCGGGCATCGACCAGATCGGGCCCAGGATCGCGGGCGCCAAGGGCCGGCGCGTCTATGAAGAAGGCGATACCGAGGCCGGCATCTGGACCGTCGGCATGGTGCAGGGCCTGATCGACGACATTCCCACCTGCGCGGCGCTCATAGATCGCATCATGGCCGACGCCGAGCGCCTGGTGCGAGACCGTTTGTGCGGGTTGATGGGCTGAGCGCGACGAACCATGCAACCGCGGGGATGCAGCCGCGGGGAACGCAACCATAAAGCGCCAGCGGCAACCCAAGCGCTCGCCACACGCTACCCAAGGAGATGACGTGACGCCATTCGAAACCGCCGGCGCCCACCCGGCGCCCGCCGCCGATCCATGCCTGCGGCAGGCACGCCACGGCGGCGTGCTGGTATTGACGCTGGACCGGCCCGAGCGCCGCAACGCGCTCAGCCTGCCGCTGTATGAAAGCCTGCTGGCGGCCCTGCAGGCCGCCGCCCGCGATGACGAAATCGGCGCCGTCGTGCTGACGGGCGCGGGTCCGTCGTTCTGCGCCGGCGGCGACGTCGTGCGCATGGCCAACAATGCGGGAACGACGCCCGCGCCTTTCGAGAGCCGCTTGCGCGATCTGCGGCGCCGCACCGGCATCAGCGAATTGCTCCATGCCATGCCCAAGCCGACCATCTCCATGATCCGCGGCCACGCGATAGGCGCGGGCCTGAGCCTGGCCCTGGCCTGCGACATGCGCTACGCGGACACGACCGCCCGCCTGCGGACCGGCTTCGTCGACGTCGGGCTGTCGGGCGACTTCGGCGCGCATTACTTCCTGCCGCGCCTCGTCGGCGCCGCCAAGGCCCGCGAGCTTTTCCTGACCTCACCCATGCTGGACGCGCCGGCCGCTGCGGCGCTGGGGCTGCTCAATGGCGTCTTCGAACCGGACGCATTGGAAACCGCCGTCATGGACACCGCTACCCGACTCGCACGAGGCCCGCGCGCCGCGATCGCCCACATCAAGGACAACCTGAACGAAGCCGCCCATCTGCGCCTGGACGAAGTCCTGGACCGTGAATGCTGGCGGCAGCTCCGCTGCATGGAAACCCCCGACCACCACGAAGCCGCCCGCGCATTCGCCGAAAAGCGTCCGCCACGGTTCGCCTAGCGGACGAGCGGGATCGCCCTTGAACCGGGGCGTACGGGTTCAGGGTCGTGCGCCGCCCGCGTAGGCCTGCGTGGCGCGCGGCCCGGGGGCGGGGGCTTGCGCGGTGGGGTAGTGTTGTTCCGCGCCGCTGGGCAGGGCGGCCACCATGGGGGCGCGCATCCATGCCGCGATGTCGCGCCAGACGATCTCGGCCTGCAGGTCCCGGAGCAGCATGTGGTAGCCGTCGCTGTACAGCGCGACGCGCGGGCGCGCGTCGACGGGGGCGATCTCGATACGGCGCAGGGTTTCGGTGACCACCTTGTCGGGCAGCACCTGTTCGTGGCGCCCGAACAGCACCAGCAGCGGAACGTTCGGCGGGATGGCGGGCAGGGCGTCTTCGGCGTTGCTCATCAGGTCCACCAGCCCTTTCAAGGCGTCGATGCGCGTGCGCTTGATGACCAGCGGGTCCTTGCCCAGCGCGCGCAGCATTTCGATGTTGTCGGACGGCATGATCTTCAGGCCGCGCGGCGGCTCGACTTCCATGCCGGGGACGGTGTTGTAGCCCAGCCATAGGGTGAAGCGGTAGAACGGGTTCATGACCTCCCGGCCCCACATGGCGGGGGCCGACAGGATGGCGCCGGCGATATGCGTGGACAGCGGTGCATGCTGTCCCATGCCCGGCGGACCGCCCAGCGCGGACGCCACCACGGCGCCGCCCATGCTTTCGCCCAGCACGTAGACCGGCACGCCGGGATGCGCGGCGGACACCGCGGCGACGGCGGCGTTCAGGTCGGCGACCATGGTGGCGGTATCCGCCCAGATCCCCGGCCTGGGCCCGGCGCCGAAGCCGCGTTGATCATAGGCATAGGTCACGATGCCCTGTCCCGCCCAGTAGCGGGCGGCCTGGTCGAACGCATTGGAATAATCGTTCATCCCGTGCAGCGCGACGATGGCCGCCCAGGGCGGCTGGGCCGGCTGCCAGTTGCGCAGGGGCAGGTGCGCCCCGTCGACGGACACCAGGGTATTGCCGTCGATCGCCGGCGTGACGCTGGCCGGGCCCATGGGCTGGAAGCTGGTGCTGCAGGCCGCCAGCGCCAGCGTGGCCAGCACGCAGGCGAACCGCGGCCAGGCCCGCGCGCGCGGATGCGGGCGGCTGGGCGGCGGAGCGGGCGGACGGGCGATCGGCATGGTGGATGACCTGGTTCGGCGTGGGCGGGTGGCGGCGAGCGGGGGATACACGCGCGCGACGCCACATCGGCAGCGAAGTCGATTCTAAAAGACGGCAGCGGCGCCGCCAGCGCAAACCCCGGGCCGGCGGCGTTGAATCTGGCGTACTATATCGCCCGTCGTATACCGCTGAACATAACGATGGGAGTTCCGATGAAGCTGCGAATGATCCTCCTGGCCCTGGGGCTGTGCGCCGCGCTGGCCGCCACGATGGCGCGCGCCGCCGACGTCCAGGTGGCCGTGGCGGCCAACTTCACCGCGCCGATGAAGGCGATCGCCGACGCCTTCCAGAAAAAGACCGGCGATACGGTCGTCGCGGCCTATGGCGCCACCGGCCAGTTCTACGCCCAGATGAAGAACGGCGCGCCCTTCGAAGTGTTCCTGGCGGCCGACGACAGCACGCCCGCCAGGCTGGACCAGGAAAAGGCCACCGTGCCCGGGACTCGCTTCACCTACGCCATCGGCGCGCTGGCGCTCTGGTCGGCCAGGGAAGGCTACGTCGACAAGGATGGCAAGGTCCTGAAGCGGGGCGGCTTCGCCCACCTGTCGATCGCCAACCCCAAGGCGGCGCCCTATGGCCTGGCGGCCATCCAGACGCTGGAAAAGCTGGGATTGATGGACACGCTGCGGCCCAGAATCGTCGAAGGCCAGAACATCAGCCAGGCGCAGCAGTTCATCGCCAGCGGCAATGCGGAATTGGGCTTCGTCGCCCTGTCCCAGGTCTACAAGGACGGCAAGCTGACCAGCGGTTCCGCCTGGATCGTCCCGGAATCGCTGCACGAGCCGATCCGCCAGGACGCGGTCATCCTGGAAAAGGGCAAGGACAACCCCGCGGCGCGGGCTTTCGTGGATTTCCTGAAAGGCCCGGAGGCTGAGAAAATCATCCTTTCCTTCGGCTACAAACGCTAAGACGATACAACCATGCTGACGAGCGAGGACGCGGCCGCCATCTGGCTTACGCTGAAGCTGGCGGCGCTGACCACCTGCCTGCTGCTGGTCATCGGCACGCCCATCGCCTGGTGGCTGGCGCGTACCTCGTCGCGCTGGCGCGGCCCGGTCAGCGCGGTGGTGGCGCTGCCGCTCGTCCTGCCGCCCACGGTGATCGGTTTCTATCTGTTGCTCGCGATGGGGCCGAACGGCTATGTCGGCAAGCTGACCCAGGCCCTGGGCATCGGTACGCTGCCGTTCAGTTTCGCCGGTCTGGTGGTGGGCTCGCTGGTGTATTCGCTGCCGTTCGTGGTCCAGCCCCTGCACAATGCCTACGCCGCGGTCGGCCGTTGGCCCCTGGAAGCCGCCGCCACGCTGCGGGCGAGCGCCTGGGACCGTTTCGTGACGGTGGCGCTGCCGCTGGCGCGTCCGGGCTACCTGACGGCCGCCGTGCTGGGCTTCGCCCACACCGTGGGCGAATTCGGCGTGGTGCTGATGATAGGCGGCAATATTCCTGGCCGCACCCGCGTGGTCTCGGTACAGATCTACGACCACGTCGAAGCCCTGGAATACAGCCGCGCGCACATCCTGGCGGCCGGGATGGTGGTGCTTTCCTTCCTGATCCTGCTGTTGCTTTACGCACGGCGCCGCGATCCCTGGAGCAAGGCGTGAGCGCGCTGGCGGGGCAGGGGCCGCGGCCGGCGGACGCGACGCCGGCGGTCATCGAAGCGGGCGGCGGGCGGACGATAGAAGCCCGATTCCGCCTGCGCTACGGCGATTTCGGCCTGGACGTGGGGCTGAACCTGCCGGGCGGCGGTGTGACGGCGCTGTTCGGGCCCTCGGGGTCGGGCAAGACCACGCTGCTGCGTTGCATCGCCGGGCTGGAAACCGCCGACCCCGGCTATCTGAGCGTCAATGGCGAGGTCTGGCTGGATACCTCGCGTGGCTACGTATTGCCGCCGCACCGGCGGCCGCTGGGCTACGTTTTCCAGGACGCGAACCTGTTCCCGCACCTGGACGTGCGCGCCAACCTGCACTACGGCTACAAGCGCGTGGCGCCGGCGGAGCGCCGCATACAGCCCGACGACGCGATCGCCTTGCTGGGCATCGGGCACCTGTTGGCGCGCATGCCGGCCAGGTTGTCGGGCGGCGAACGCCAGCGGGTGGGCATCGCCCGGGCGCTATTGACCAGCCCCCGCCTGTTGCTGATGGACGAGCCCCTGGCCGCGCTGGACGACCGCCGCAAGCAGGAGATCGTGCCTTACCTGGAACGGCTGCACGATGAGCTCGATATCCCGGTGATCTACGTCAGCCACGCGGCCCACGAGGTCGCGCGCCTGGCGGATCACGTGGTCCTGATGGACAACGGCCGCGTGGTGTCCAGCGGGCCGATCGCGGAAACGCTGGCCGACCTCGGCCTGCCACCGGCGCGCGGCGACGATGCCTCGGTCGTGGTGCAGGGCGTCGCCGCGGGGTACGACGAAAGCTACCGGCTGCTGTCGGTGGGCTTGCCCGGCAGCCGTTCCACCCTGCGGGTGGTGCACGCCGCCGCGCCGGCGGGGCGGCGCATGCGTCTGGTGGTCAAGGCGCGCGACGTCAGCCTGGCGCTGACCCGGCAGGACGACGGCAGCATGCTCAACATCCTGCCGGTCACCGTACAGGGCAGCACGCCGGCGGACAATCCCGCCCACGTGATGGTGCGCCTGGACGCGGACGGCACGCCCTTGCTGGCCCGCGTCACCCGCTATTCGCATGACCGCCTGGAGCTCACTCCGGGCTTGCGGCTGTGGGCGCAGATCAAGGCCGTTTCGCTGCTGGTTTGAAGGGACGCTAAAATCCGCCCGGATTAATACTTTCGGCGTCATGCCCCCGGGTTCGTGGATCTCATCCAGGTCAGCATCGTTATGCCGGTGTACAACTGCGCCGCGTTCCTGCCGGCATCGCTGGATTCCCTGCTGGGCCAGCGCGGGTTGTCACTGGAAATCATCGCGGTCAATGACGGTTCTTCCGACGACAGCCTTGCCGTGCTGCGCGAACGGGCGCGGGCGGATGCGCGCCTGCGCGTCATCGACCAGGCGAACCAGGGGCCGTCGGTGGCCCGCAATGCCGGATTGCAGGCGGCGCGCGGCGAGTGGATCGTGTTCGCCGATGCCGACGACTGGGTCACCCCGGATACCTTGCGGGAATGGCATGACCTGGCGCGCTCCGGCGACGTGGACGTCCTGATCGGCAACGGCTACCGCTTCGCCACCGAGCCGCTGGCGCCCACCAAGGGGCCACTGCTGCAGCGCCAACGCTGGGGCGAAGTCATGTCCGGCCCCGACTGGATCGTCCATTGCACCAGCCAGGGGGAATGGCCTCATTATGTCTGGTTGCAGCTGATCCGGCGTTCTTTGATCGAGCAGCATGGATTGCGTTTCACGCCGGCCCTGCTGCACGAGGACATACTCTGGACGCTGCATCTGGCGCTGGCGGCCCGGCGCGTGGGCTTCGCGCGCCGGCCCGCGTATGCCTACCGCCTCAACCCGGATTCCATCGTTCGTTCCCCATCCCAGGCGTCGCTGGCGCGTCGGGCGCAGAGCTACGTCCACATACTGAAGACCCTGGTCGACTGCGCGGGCGCCGTGCGCGGCGATCCGGCGCTGCGGCGTGCGCTGTTGCGGCACGCCAATGTGGAATGCACGCATCTGGAAAGCATCCTGCGCAAGGAAATGCATGGCGGGCCCTTGCGCCGCGATGTGGCCCGCCGGCTGCATGAGATGAAGATCTGGCGCGCGCTGTGGCGGGGCGCCAGCGGTCTCAGGCAACGCCGCCGCCTGGCCCGCTGCTATCTGACCGTCGCACGCTATCGCCGATGAAGTATCCTGCGGCGATGGCAACTTCATCGACCTCCAAAATGCCGAACGCCGCCGTGTCTGCCGGCCGGGCCGATGCGCGCTTTCGCCTGCGCATCCGCAAGGGCGAGCTGCTGGCGATCGGGCCCGGCAAGGTCGCGCTGCTGGAAGCCATCGCCGAGCATGGATCGATATCCGCGGCGGCGCGCAGCCTGGGCATGTCGTATCGCCGGGCGTGGCTGCTGATCGACGAATTGAACCGCGCCCTGGCCGAACCGGCGACGGAGTCCGGCCCGGGGGGCGCCAGCGGCGGCGGCAGCACCTTGACGTCGGTGGGCGCACGCATCATTGCCTTGTACCGGGGCATCGAGACGCGGGCCCAGGACGCGTGCAAGGACCAGATACGGGAATTGACCTCGCTGCTCAGTCAGGACCCGGGTTTACCCTCCGCCTGAGCCTGAGCCTGAGCCTGAGCCTGAGCCCAGGGCAGGGCCAGGGACCGGGCGGCGCGCGCCGCCGTTGCGTTCACTTCTTCCTGCGCGACGTTCGTCCCGTCCCCCCGGCATGGGTGTCGATCTGCGCCACAGCGGCGCTGAACAGGTCGATGAAGCGCTGGCTCGGATCCGACAGCACCGATCCCCGCCGCGTGATCAGGTTCAGCGAACGCCGCACCACCGGGTCGCGCAGCGGCGTGAGCAGCATGTCGTGCGCCGCGGCGGCCGGCCGTATGCTGGTCGGCACGATGGCCACGCCCAGGTCCTCGCGCGCCAGCGCCAGCGCGGTGATCGTGTTGGTCGCTTCGTATGCCGGCCGCAGCGCCTGGCCCGCGCCCATGAATACGTTCTCGGTCAGCGTGCGCACCGTGCTGCCCACGGTCAGGGTGATGATGGGTTCGGACAGGATGTCCTTCCAGCGCACGATGCGTTTGCGCGCCAGCGCATGTCCCGGCGGAAAGGCCACCGCCAGCGTGTCCTCGGTCAAGGCCTGGCTATCCAGTTCGCTGTTCTTCTGTATGCCGAACCCCAGCCCGAAGTCGATTTCGCGCGCGTAGATCCGGCCGATGATTTCCTCGTTCACGCATTCGCGGAACACCACCGACACGCGCGGGTAGTCGTCGCGGAAGGCTTTCAGTACTTCCGGCAGCACCGTTCCCGCCAACTGCGGCGCCAGGCCCAGTGAGATCCGGCCCGCCTGGTCCGCGGCCAGGCCGCGCCCGCACGCCAGCACGGCCTGCGCATCCGCCAGCATGCGTTCGGCGATGGGCAATACCTGGCTGCCGGCCGGCGTCAGCGCGACGCTGCGCGTGGTGCGCTCGACCAGCCGCGTATCGAGACGTTCTTCCAGCCGCCTGATCAGGATGCTCAATCCGGCCTGCGTCAGATGCAGCTGATCCGCGGCCCGCGAAAACCCGCCCAGGCGCGCGAGCAGCACGAAGGCTTCCAATTGGCGCAGGTTCAGATTCATAAAGTTCTGCAATGAGTGGATAGTTGACTGTTATTTTACTTATCAACCACGGCGCATGACACTGTCGCATCGCTTCCACGTGCAGGGCCAAGGACATGGGTTACACCGCTATCGAAAAGGTGCTGGCACGGACTTCGGGTAAACCCGGCGTTCGTGCGGGCGATCTGGTTTACCCGGAGCCCGACATGGTGATGATCCACGACGGCCTGGTGAAGGAAGCCAAGGTCGAACTGGACCGCATCGGCATCGGCCGCGTCATGCAGCCGCAGAAGGTCATGATGGTCAGCGACCATGACACGGTCTACGGCAGCGACCGCGCCGCCGAGCGCGGCGCCTTCAATCGCAAGGCGGCGGCGCAATGGGGCGTGGGCAACTTCTATGACGCGGGACGCGGCGGCCACGGCCATATCTTCCCGATGGAAGACGGCAAGGTCCTGCCCGGCATGTTCTATTTCGACAACGACACCCACGCCACCAATGCCGGCGCCGTCGGCGCCTTCGGCATGCGGGTGGGCAATGAGATCTCGCGCGTGCTGGCCACCGGGACGACCTGGGTGGAAGTGCCGCGCACGGTGTTGCTGGAACTGCGCGGCCGGCTGGCCGACGGCGTCATGGCGCGCGATATCGGTTTCTTCCTGGCGCGCCAGGTCAAGCGCAAGGTGCTGGACATCGACCTGGATTACCGCGTGGTCGAATATGCCGGCGACCTCGATGCCTTCGGCTTCGGCGCGCGCGTGGCCCTGTGCAGCACGCCCACGGAAATGCGCGCGGCCGGCGTTTTCGTGCCGCCGTCGGAGGCCATGCTGGCCTACTGCCGGCGCCATGCGCAGCGCGACTTCGAGCCCGTGTACAGCGATCCCGACGCGGAATATGAATCGCGGCACCTGATCGAACTGGCGCATATCGCGCCCCAGGTCTCCCTGCCGGGCAACGTCGGCAATGCGGTGGACGTGGGCGAAGCCGCGGGCACGCGCATCGACCACGCCTTCATCGGTTCCTGTGGCTCCGGCACCTACGAAGACATGCTGCGCGCGGCCAGCGTACTGAAGGGCCGGCGTATCGCCGATCACGTCAGGCTGTTCATCGTGCCCGGCACCGAAAAGTCCACCCGCCGGCTGGCGGAAGAGGGCGTCATGCAAGTGTTGCTGGACGCCGGCGCGATGCTGCTGCCGGCCGGCTGTGGCCCCTGCAACGACGCGGTGGTCGGGCCGCTGGCGTCGGGCGAAGCTTCCATTTCGACCGCCACGAACAACAACGCGGGGCGCTTCGGGCCGACCGACGCGCGCCTGTACCTGGGCAATCCGGCCACGGTGGCGGCGTCGGCGGTGGCCGGCTGTATCGCCGATCCGCGCGGGCTGGATGCCGATGCCGACCTGTATCGCCGTAGCGAGGCCGCCTATGAATGACTATCAATGGGTCCTGCGAGGCCGCTGCTACAAGTTGGGCGACGATGTGCCGCACCCCGGCGGGGTCATCCCCGCGCGCTTCATCACTGCGCGCGAGATGGATCCGGCGGTGCTGACGCCGCACCTGTTCGCGGAAACGGATCCGGGTTTCGTGGAGCGATGCCGTCCGGGCGACATCATCGTCACCGGCCGCAATTTCGGCATGGGTCCCAAGGGCAATGGCTATGTCGCGATGCAGGCCCTGGGCCTGGGCCTGGTCTGCGCATCGATGTCGGTGCAGGCGTACCGCGCGGCGATCAGCACCGGCCTGCGCGTGCTGAACCATTGCACCGACATCACGGCGTATTGCGAGACCGGCGACGATCTGGAAGTGGATTTCCTGAACGGGACGTTCAGCAACCACACGCAGTCGCTGACCCGCCAGCTGCCGCCGGTGCCCGAGGCCCTGCGCGAGCTGCTGGCCTGCGGAGGTAACGAAGGCTGGCTCAAGCATTGGTGGACGACGCGGCAGGACGCGCCCGCCGCCGCCGCGGGGCAGCGCTAGCGACAGTATCGATTCCGTGATCCACGCCAGCCGGCGGATGGGTCACCAGCATGTACAAGGATCCGCGCCTGCAGGCGCGGACAGTCCACCGGAAAGAAGGTGGAGACGACATAAGCATAGGTACCGGCGGACAAGCAGGCACGGACCGATGCGGGGGACCACCGCGCGCTCAGGCAGATCGCGCGGCGGTACTGTGTTCAATCGTCACAGGAGTGGCGTCGTGCCTTGCCGGTGCGCGCCTTTTTGCCATCATGTCCATATCTCGATCGCGTTTCCTGCGCGGAGCGCTGGCTTGTGCCGTCCTCTGCGCGTCGTCCACCCTGGTGCGGGCGGCGGATACTTACCCCAATGGTCCCATCCGGTTCGTGGTGCCGGCCACGGCCGGCGGCACCACCGATGTGCTGGCGCGCGTGGTGGCGCAGCACATGACGCAATCGTGGGGCGTTCCCGTGATCGTGGAAAACCGCGCCGGGGCCGGTGGGGTCATCGGCGCCTCGTACGTCATCTCCAGCAAGCCCGACGGCCAGACCGTGCTGATCGCGCCCAGCGCCTTCGGCGTGCGGTCCGCGCTGGACAGGCGGCTGCCCTATGATCCCTTGAAGGATCTTGCCGGGGTGGGCCTGATGGCGCGCTCGCCCAGCTTCCTGGTGGTATCGACCAGCCTGGGCGTGAAGTCGCTGGCCGAGCTGGCGGCCTATGCGAAGGCGCGGCCGGATGGCGTCGCCTACGGTTCCGCCGGGGCCGGCAGCACCGGGCACCTGCACGCGGCGCAATTCGCGGCGGTGTACGGGTTCTCGGGTGTGCACGTGCCGTATCGCGGCACCCCGGAAGCGGTGACGGACGTCATGCAGAACCGGGTGCAGTATGCCTTCGCGCCGGGTCCGAATGCCTTGCCGCTGGCGCGCGACGGTCGCCTGGTGGTCCTGGGCGCGACGTCCGCAGCGGGGCAGAAGTTCCTGCCGGGCGTGGCCGTGGTCAACAAACCTGGCATGGACGGCGTCAACGCCGACGACTGGTTCGGCGCCCTGGTGCCCGGCAAGACGCCGATGGATGTACGGCAGAAGCTCAGTGCCGAAATCGCCCGGATCCTGGCCTTGCCGGACGTGCGCAAGCGGCTGAACGATCTGGGCGCCGAGCCCGTGTCCAGCACGCCCGAGCAATTCGACACGATGCTCAAGGACTACGTGACGTCGATACGCAAGCTCGGCGAAGAGATGAATATCTCGCTGGAGTAAACCTGCGCGGGCAGCAGCGGCGGGGCCGCCGCCGCCCGCGACCGGCGGGTGTCGTCAGTGGTGATGATCGTCGTGGTGCCCGTGGTCGTCATGGTGATCGTGATGATCGTCATGGCGCACCACCACGACCGGGCGACGGTAATGTCCCCATTCGTTGTGGCCGCGATAGACCACGGGCGGCGGGGCGACGTACACCGGGCGCGGGGCGACCACGACCGGCGGCGGCGCGGTATAGACAGGCGTGCCTATGCCCAGGTTGATGCTGACCTGGGCCTGGGCCGCCGGCAGCGCGGCTGCCGCGGCCAGGCCCGCCAGCGTGGCCAGGATAGCGCGTTTCATTGGACGGTCCTCCGGCAACGGTCAGCCCTGGCTCGGGGCGGGTGCAGCCTTGTGCTGCTGCTTGCGCGCCGCGTGGCGCTCATGCGATTCGGCGAACACCTTGTCGGCGTTCTTCTTCTGGTCGTCCGGCATGGCGTTGTACAGCGGGGCGAAGACGGCGGCCAGTTTCTTCACGCCGTCGGAGTTGGCCTGCGTGATCTGGGCATAGGAGTCCAGGTCCTCGAGCGCGGACATGGAGTCGTGATCTTCGCGCTTGGAAATCAACTGGTCGATCTGGGCGGCGTTGTCGCGCATGGTCTGCGCGACCACCGTCCATTGCGGCTCTTCGGCCGAGGTGATTTTCAATTGGTCGTGCAGCTGCTTGATGTGCTGTTCGACGCGCGCGTTGGCCTGCGTCGTCGCGGCGGCGCCGGTGGCGGTCACGGCGGAGTTTTGCGCCAGGGCCGCGCTGCCGAATAGCAGCGATGCGGCCAACACGGTGATGCGCAGTTTCATCCTGTTCTCCTGAATAGATGCGATTGAACGCCGCGCCATGACCCGGGTTCGGGCCATGGCGGAAGCGGTGCCCAGCATACGCATTTGCCCGAGCGCGAATTTGTGCCGTCGCCCTTGTTTGGTGATGAATCGTACTGTCAGCTTCGCGGGCGCGACACGCACGGTCCCAGGGATGACGGCTCGCGCGTGCCGCCGCCGCCCGGCCGGACGCGAGGCGATGGTTTGCCATTGCTTACGACTGCGCCAGATTGTGGGCGCTCGTCGCGTGGCGGGACGCGTGTTCAGGACGCCAGCGGCCCGGGACGCGCGTCGCTGGCGGACGGGTCGCCCACCGTCTCGCGGCAGGCCTCGCGCAGGATTTCGACGAAGCGTTCTTCCGCTTCCAGGGCGACATCGCGCCGGCGGCGTATCAGGCTGATCGGCGGCAGCGACCAGTCAAAATCCCAGGCCACGCGGATCACGTCGCCGCTGCGCGCCAGGTCGTCCGCGATGTCCTCGGGAACGATGGATACCAGGCTGTCGTCATGGCGCATCAGCAAGGCGATGACGTCCATGGAATAGGTCTGTATGCGTGGCGACGGCGGCCGCACGCCGGCGCGGGTGAAAAGCTCGCTGATCATGTTGCCGATCGGGGTGGCCGGCGCGGGCAGTATCCAGTTCATCTCGGCCAGCTCGCGCCAGTCGGGCCTGCGCCGCGCGATGCGCCGGGCCAACTGCGGGTTGGCGACCAGCGCGGGCCGCTGGGGGTAGAGGACTTCATGATGCAGCTCGTCCATGCCTATCATCACCGAGGCCCGGCCGATGACGCAGTCGAGTTCATGCGCCCGCAGGCCTTGCAGCAGCTGGTCGGTGGTGGCGCGCTCCAGCCGCACGGTGATGCGATGGCCGTCGTACAGCCGCTCTATGGTCGGCACGAGTACGCGCGCCGAGATGAAGGGGATCGCGCCGACGTGCAGGTGCGCCGAATGCCCGCCGCGTAGTGCGTCCATTTCCAGCGCCCAATGATCGATGTCCTGCAGCATGTGCCGCGCGCGCACGACGGCCAGCTCGCCCAGGGGCGTGGGGTGCAGCCCGCGCGCGGTGCGCAGGAACAGCGGCCCGCCGAACAGATCCTCGATTTCGGCCAGCGACTTGGTCGCCGCCGGCTGGCTCACGCCCAGGGACTCCGCGACCCGCGTCAGCGAATCGCCAGGCGATATGCGGGTGAGCAAGGTCAGGTGGCGCAGCTTCAGGCGCGAGAGCAGGCGGGCGGAGACAGGTTGCACGGTGATCCCGGGGCAATTTTCGTGAAGCACGATAATAACCATATGGTTATGGATCCATCATAAAAAACATCGCTTCCGTTATTGCCTGCTACATATACTTTCAACTTTCAGGGATAAGGCGTCGGTCATGGCCACTTCCGCATTCACTACCCGCCCGGAGATCCGCGGCACCTTCGGCGTCGTCTCGTCAACGCACTGGCTGGCCTCGCAGGTCGCGATGAGCGTGCTGGAACGCGGCGGCAATGCCTTCGACGCGGCCGTCGCCGGCGGCTTCATGCTGCAGATCCTGGAACCGCACCTGAACGGCCCGGGCGGCGAAGTCCCCATGCTGTTCTGGAGCGAAAAGGAGCGCCGCATGCAGGCCCTGTGCGGCCAGGGCAATGCGCCCGCGCTCGCCACGCCGGCCTATTTCAAGGGGCTGGGCGTGGACATGGTGCCCGGGATCGGCCTGCTGCCGGCCACGGTGCCGGCCGCCTTCGGCGCCTGGCTGGCGCTGCTGCGCGATCACGGCACCTGGGAGCTGGCCGACGTCCTGCGCCCGACCATCGAGTACGCCCGCAACGGCTTCCCGCTGGTGCCGCGTATCGTGCAGGCCATCTACGCGGTCCAGTCCCTGTTCCGTGACGAATGGACGTCGTCCGCGGCGGTATGGATGCCGGACGGCCGCGTGCCGCATCCCGACAAGCTGTTCCGTTCGCCCGGCATCGCCAACACCTATACGCGCATCCTGGAAGAATCCGGCGGCAAGGGCGATCGCCGCGCGCGCATCGATGCGGCCATCGACGTCTGGTACCGCGGCTTCGTCGCGCAGGCCATCGACAAGTTCTACCGTACCGAGGCCATCCGCGACACCACCGGCGAGCGCAACACCGGCTTGCTGCGGCTGGACGACATGGCCGCCTGGAAGCCGCGCTACGAGGATCCCGTGACGACCCAGTTGGGCCGTTATACCGTCGCCAAGTGCGGTCCCTGGTCGCAGGGCCCGATCTTCCTGCAGCAGCTGTCGATACTGCGGCACCTGGGCATCGAGAAGACCTCGCCGGATTCGCCCGAGTTCGTGCACAAGGTCGCGGAAGCCGCCAAGCTGGCCTTCGCCGACAAGCTGGCGTGGTATGGCGACCCCGATGCGGTGGACGTGCCCATGCAGGCACTGCTGTCCGACGAGTACGCCCGCGCTCGCGCGGCGCTGATCGGCGATCGCGCTTCCAAGGAGCTGCGCCCGGGTAGTCCCGACGGCCGCTCGCCGCGCCTGCCCGACCTGGAAGCGGCGGTACGCACGCTGGCGGCGTCGGACACGCGCTTCGGCGTGGGCGAACCGACCTTCGCGCAACTGCCGCCCGTGCAGGAATGGCTGGAGCGCGAAATCTTCGTCGGCGACACCTGCCATATCGACGTGATCGATCGCGACGGCAATATGGTGGCGGCCACGCCCTCGGGCGGTTGGCTGTCTTCCAGTCCCGCCGTGCCGGAACTGGGCTTTTCCATCACGACCCGCCTGCAGATGACCTGGCTGGACGAAGGGCTGCCCGGCACCTTGCGTCCCGGCATGCGTCCCTGCACCACGCTGTCGCCCGGCATGGCGCTGCGCGACGGCGAACCCTATATGGCTTTCGGCACGCCCGGCGGCGACCAGCAGGACCAGTGGGCCGTGGCCTTCTTCCTGCGCCACGCGCTGTTTGGCATGAACCTGCAGGAATCCATCGAATGTCCGTCCTGGCACATCGACCACTTTCCCGGCTCGTTCTGGCCCCGTACGACCACGCTCAACCGCATCACCGCCGAATCGCGCTTTCCCATCGCCACGCTGGAAGCGCTGCGCGCGGCCGGGCATGAGGTCAAGGTGGGCGGCGACTGGTCGGAAGGCCGCATCAGCGCCTGCACCCGCGAACCCGAGGCGGGCGGCGGCCGGCTGCTGCGCGCCGGCGCAAATCCGCGCGGCATGCAGGGGTACGCGCTGGGCCGCTGACAACTTTTTTCTCGCAAGCCCAGGCACGCGGGCCAGGGCTTGTTATTGCAACCCGCCGCGCGACAACCGGATCGCGCGGCATATTCCGGGGATTCCCTTATGAAATCGATACGACGTTTCCTGAGCGCGGCGGCCGTCGCGCTGGCGGTCCTGCCAGGCCTGGCCCTGTCGGCCTATCCCGAGAAGCCCATCACGCTGATCGTGCCGTGGGCCGCCGGCGGCTCCACCGACATCCTGGCCCGTCTGCTGGCGCAGCATATGAGCACGAGCTTCGGCCAGTCCGTGGTCGTCGAAAACCGTTCCGGCGCGTCCGGCAACATCGGCTCGGCCTTCGTCGCGCGTTCCAAGCCGGACGGCTACACGCTGCTGATCGGCTCGATGAGCACCCATACGATGAACCAGGCGCTGTACGCCACCATGCCGTTCGACGGCGTGAAGGATTTCAGCCCGATCGCCGAACTGGCCCTGGTGACCAACACCATGGTGATCAATCCGGAAGTGCCCGCCAAGAACGTCGCGGAGTTCATCGCCTATGCCAAGGCCCATCCGGGCGCGGTGGCTTACGCCTCCGCCGGCGCCGGCTCGACCAACCACCTGAGCGCCGCGCTGTTCCAGAAGGCGACGGGCGTGCAGATGGTCCACATCCCGTACCGTGGCGGCGCGCCCGCCGTGCTGGACACGGTCGCCGGCCGCACCCAGCTGTTGTTCAGCGCCGGCACGCAGACGCTGCCGCACGTCAAGTCCGGCAAGCTGCGCCTGCTGGCCGTGACGGAAGACAAGCGCTCGCCGCTGCTGCCCGACGTGCCCACGGTTGCCGAGACCGTGCCCGGCTATGAGCTGGCCGTGTGGTACGGCGCCTTCGGCCCGGCCGGCATGGACCCCGCGCTGGTGCAGAAGCTGAACACCGAGATCAACCGCATCCTGGCACTGCCGGACGTCCAGAAGCAGATGGGCGACATCGGCGTGCAGGTCCTGCAGACCACGCCCGCCGGCTTCCAGAAGACCCTGGAACAGGACGCCGACAAGTACGGCAAGCTGGTCCGCGAACTGGGTATCAAGGCAGACGAGTAATGACCGACACCGCTTTTTCCATCAATGGCGTCCCGCTGCATCGCGCGGTGCTGGACGGCGTGGAGGCGGTCGCCGCGGCCTGCGCGGGCACCGATCCGGTGGCCTTGTTCGCCGCCATCGACGCCTACGCCAAGCCGGTCCTGCGGCAGACCTTGTGCACCGTGAACCGTTTCGATGCCAAGCGCGTCGCCGTGGTCCGCCTGTACAGTTCCGACACCGCGGCGTATCCGGTGGGCGGGTCCAAGGAAAAGGCGGGGACGCGCTGGGGCCAGCATGTCCTGCTGGACCGGCGCGTCTATGTGGGAGAGGGCGTGGACGCGATCCGCGAAGCGTTCGACGACCACCAGGCCATCCTGGCGCTGGGCTTGAAGTCGGTGATCAATGTGCCGGTGGTGGCGAACGACGTCTGCCTAGGCACCCTGAACCTGCTGATGCCCACCGAGCGCATCGATGGCGGCCAGGTCGCCTTCGCGCGCCTGGCCGGCCTGCTGGCCGTGCCGGGCTTCGTCGCGATGGGGCGCTGAGGCTTCCAGGCGCCGCCGTCACTGTCCCGGCGGCATCTTCGCCATCGCTTCCTTTATTTCCTCCGGCGTCAGGTCGACCTTGTGCGTGGCGATCGACCAGCGGTGGCCGTGGGGATCGTCGATCTGGCCGTAGCGGTCGCCCCAGAACATATCGGTGGCGGGCATCACCAGCGTGGCGCCGGCGGCGACCGCGCGTTCGATGACGCCGTCGGCGTCCTCGACGTACAGGTGCAGCACCATGGACTTGGGCTGGCCGGCCTGCGGCCCCAGCGAGCCCCATTGCGGGCATTCCCCGGCCATCATCATGGCCGAGTCGCCGATGCGCAGCATGGCGTGCATCAGCATCTTGCCATCCGGCGACATGAGCTTGGTTTCCAGCGTCGCGCCGAACGCCTTTTCATAGAAGTCGATGGCCGCCAGGGGATTGGCGCAGATCAGGTGCGGCGTCAGGGTATGCATGCCGGGCGGGATGGGGCGGGACGATGGCGTGGGCATGGTAAGGTTCCTCTCAGCTTGGGCGGCGGGCCGGGCCGCGGATACGGGCCTGTCTTACGACGAACGGGACACGGCTGATTCGACATCGCTCGGGCAGGGCGCGCGCTAAACTTTTATCACGCCAGCCATACCGCCCCAAGACACCGGAGTCATGATGAGAAAATCCAGGGCCAGGGTCCTGCCCATGCGCGCCATGCTGCAGGACGAAATGGAGATCGCCACGTCCGGGCGGGGTTTCGTCGAATTGACGCAGGACGTCCGCGCGATGGTGGCGGACAGCGGCGTGCAATACGGCCTGGTCCATGTGTTCACCCAGCACACCAGCTGTTCGCTGCTGATCACCGAAAACGCGGATCCCCAGGTCCGCGCCGACCTGGAACGCTATTTTGCCCGCATCGTGCCCGATGGGGATCCCCTGTTCCTGCATGACGACGAAGGGGCCGACGATATGCCGGCCCATGTGCGTGCCGCGCTGACCGGCGTGAGCCTGACCGTACCGGTCACCCGGTCCGATCTGGCGCTGGGCACGTGGCAGGGTATCTATCTCTGGGAGCATCGCGTGCGCCCGCATCGCCGCGTGGTGACCGTCACCGTGACCGGCTACGGCGAGCTGGCCAACGATAACGGCAACGGGTAGCGGCGACATGGAATTGCGGCAGCTGCGCGCCTTCGCGCGCATCGTCGAACTGGGCAGCATGGGCCGCGCGGCGGCGGAACTGGGCGTGGTCACGTCCGCGCTCAGCCAGCAGATCAGCCGGCTGGAAAGCGAACTGGCGACCCGGCTGTTGCAGCGCACGGCCACCGGCGTGATTCCCACCGACGCCGGCCGTGCCTTCCTGCGCCAGGCGCAACTGGCCATCCGCCATGCCGACGCCGCCGCCATGGCCGCCCGCGAGGCCCGGCTGGCCGGGCAGGTCAGCGTGGGCCTGGCTTCGACCACGGCCACCGTGCTCGCCCCGCGCTTCATCCATGCCATGCAGCAGCGCTATCCCGACGTCCGGCTGCGCATGACGGAGAGCCTGTCCGGCCATCTGGCGGCCATGCTCAATGCCCGCCAGGTGGACCTGGCCATCGTGTTCAATACCGACGCCGCCCAGCGCTGGACCGTGCTGCCGCTGCTGGATGAGCAACTGGCCCTGATCGGTCAGCCCACCACCCCCTGCTGGCCCGCCGCCGACACGGCCAGCCTGGGCGACCTGGCCGGCGTACCCCTGGTGCTGCCCAGCGCCGCGCACGGCTTGCGCAACCTGGTGGACGCGGCCTTCGCACGCCTGGGCGCGGAGCCCAATGTCGTCGCCGAAGTCGACGGCCTGGCCACGCTCATGGCGATGGTCCGGGTCGGCCACGTGGCGACCATCCAGCCGGGCGCCGCGCTGGCGGCGGACCCCACCCTGGGGCGTATCTGGCTGACCGGCGCCGACCTGCATCGCAAGAACCTGCTCGTCAGTTTGCCTGAAGACGAACTGTCGCCGGCGGGCCTGGCCGCCCGTATCGTCCTGGGGGACGTCGCCCGCGAGCTGGTCAAGGAAGGGGGCTGGCCCGGCGCAAGTCTTCAGAATTTGTGAAGACCTATTGAAGACTTGCCCCTTACGGCGGAGTGGCTTCTCGTCTACAGTCCGCACCTGTCCAAGGAGGGCTAGAAAGCCATGTGGGATGTATTGGTTATCGGCGGCGGCAATGCCGCCCTTTGCGCTGCGCTGATGGCGCGGGAGGCCGGCGCCAGCGTGCTGATGCTGGAGTCCGCTCCCAAGGAATGGCGAGGCGGCAACTCGCAGCACACGCGCAACCTGCGCTGCATGCATGACGAGCCGCAGGACGTGCTGGTGGAAGCCTACCCGGAAGAAGAGTTCTGGCAGGATCTGCTGAAGGTCACCGGCGGCATCACGAACGAACATCTGGCGCGCCTGGCGATACGCGCGTCTTCCACCTGTCGCCCGTGGATGCGCAAGCACGGCGTGAACTTCCAGCCGCCGCTGTCCGGGGCGCTGCACGTGGCGCGCACCAACGCCTTCTTCATGGGTGGCGGCAAGGCGCTGGTCAATGCCTATTACCGCAGCGCCGAATCGCTGGGCGTGCAGGTGCGCTACAACGCGCCGGTGGAACGCCTGGAACTGCGCGACGGCCGCTTCGTCGCGGCCTTCGTCGGCCAGGAGCGCATCGAGGCCAAGGCCTGCGTGCTGGCGGCGGGCGGTTTCGAATCGAACCGCGAGTGGCTGCGCGAGGCCTGGGGCCAGAACGAGCGCGGCGAATGGCCGGCCGACAACTTCCTGATTCGCGGCACCCGCTTCAACAAGGGCGTGCTGCTGAAGTTCATGATGGATGCCGGCGCCGACATCATCGGCGATCCGTCGCAGTCGCATTGCGTGGCCATCGACGCGCGCGCGCCGCTGTACGACGGCGGCATCTGCACCCGCATCGACTGCGTGTCGCTGGGCGTGGTCGTCAACCGCGACGCCGAGCGCTTCTACGACGAAGGCGAGGATTTCTGGCCCAAGCGCTATGCGATCTGGGGCCGCCTGGTGGCCGGGCAGCCGGGCCAGATCGGCTATTCCATCATCGATGCCAAGGCCGTCGGCCGCTTCATGCCGCCGGTGTTTCCGGGGACGCAGGCCGATACGCTGGAAGAGCTGGCGCGCAAGCTCGGGCTGGATGAAGCGCGCTTCATGCAGACCATGCGCGAATACAACGCCGCCTGCCGCGTCGGCACCTTCGACCACACCAAGCTGGACGACTGCCATACCGAAGGCATCGCCCCGGCCAAGACGCACTGGGCCCGTCCCATCGACCGCGCGCCTTTCTTCGGCTATCCGCTTCGTCCCGGCATCACCTTTACCTACCTGGGCCTGAAGGTGAACGACCAGTCCGCCGTGCATTTCAACGGCGTGCCCAGCGACAACCTGTTCGTGGCCGGCGAAATGATGGCCGGCAACGTCTTGGGCAAGGGGTACACCGCCGGGGTCGGCATGTCGATCGGTACCGCATTCGGCCGCATCGCCGGGACGCAGGCCGCGCAGGCCGCCGGCAAGAAATCATCCATGGGAGCCGCCCTTGAAACAGCTTGAAGCCCTCGTCAAACAGGCGAGCGCCATGCACGTCGTCACGCCCGACGCTTCCATCACCCCGGCCCGCACGGCCGAGGGCCATAGCGCCATGAAGGAAACCCCGGTCAAGTTCGTGTCCAAGCACGCGCCGACCACCGAGAACGAAGCCGAAGTCGCGCGCGTCATGCAGATCTGCAACGCCTGCCGCTACTGCGAAGGCTTCTGCGCGGTTTTCCCCGCCATGACGCGGCGCCTGGAGTTCGGCAAGGCGGACGTCAATTACCTGGCCAACCTGTGCCACAACTGCGGCGCCTGTCTGTACGCCTGCCAGTACGCGCCGCCGCATGAATTCGGCGTCAACGTGCCGCAGGCCATGGCCAAGGTGCGCGTGCAGACGTACACCGATTACGCCTGGCCGGCCGCGCTGGGTTCGCTGTACAAGCGCAACGGACTCACGGTGTCGCTGGCGACCGCCGCCATGCTGGCCCTGTTCCTGGTGCTGGCCATGATGTCGGCCGGTTCGCTGATCCACGCGCCGCTGGCCGGCAACTTCTACGCCATCTTCCCGCACAACACGCTGGCGCTGATGTTCGGCGTGGTGTTCCTGTTCGCCATCCTGGCGCTGGGCATAGGCGTGACGCGTTTCTGGCGCAATGTCTCGCCCGGCAAGGCCAGCGGTCCCGCGGTGGCCGAAGCCGCGCACGACGCCTTGCGGCTGCGCTACCTGGACGGCGGACACGGCAAGGGGTGCAACGAAAACGACGACGCCTTCACGCTGGCGCGCCGCCGTTTCCATCACTTCACCTTCTATGGCTTCATGCTGTGTTTCGCCGCCACCTGCGTGGCCACGCTGTACCACTATCTGCTGGACTACCACGCGCCGTATCCTTTCTTCAGCGCGCCGGTCCTGCTGGGCACGGTGGGCGGCATCGGCCTGCTGATCGGCCCGGCTGGCTTGCTGTGGCTGAACCTGCGGCGCCTGCCGGAGCAGGGCGACGTGAACCAGCGTCCGATGGATCGTGGCTTCATCGCCTTGCTGCTGCTGATCTCGGCCACCGGCCTGGCGCTGCTGGCGGGGCGCGATACCGGCGCGATGGGCCTGTTGCTGGCCATCCACCTGGGCACGGTGATGGCGCTGTTCCTGACGCTGCCGTACGGCAAGTTCGCCCACGGCATCTACCGCAGCGCGGCCTTGCTGAAGTGGAATATCGAGAAACGGCAGCCCAATTCTCTGCAGTTGGGCTCCGATTGAAGGAAAAAACCGCGCCATGGCGCGGTTTTTTTTGCCGGGCGATGTGGGCCGGGCGATGCGGGCCGGGTGATGCGGGCTGGTCGTCCAGGCCACGTCGTCCCGGCCTTATTCCTCGACCGGCTTCTTGCGGTAGTACCAGGTCAGCGTCGGCAGGGCCGAGCAGCCATGGATGAAGACCGACAGCGTGATGGTGCCCAGCAGGTAAGGCATCAGCGGCTTGACCTGCTGCGGCACCTGCTCCAGCGCGAACAGCAGATAGAAGAACGTCCCCACGCCGCGGAAACCCAGCCATGACGCCACCAGGCGTTCGCGCCAGGCCGCGGCGGTGCCCGCCATGGCGGCCTGCACGGCCACCGGCCGCGCCACGAAGAAAAGCAGGGCGACCATGGCAAGCAGCGGCCATGACATCAGGTCCCGCCAGTGCGCGGAGATGACGCTGCCGATGATCAGCATCAGGGCCAGCTCCACGATGCGTTCCATCTCGATGGAGAAGGCCATCATGGATTCCGCCAGATAGGCGTGGGCGAGTTCCGGATCCTTGGCGGCCTCCTTGCGCTCGCCGTGCGTGACGTCGTGCAGCGCGGCGCGTGGCGTCGACTCGCCGGTTTCCCGCATCTCGCGCCGGCGCAGGGCCACGCCGGCGCAGAACACCGCCAGGAAGCCATAGCCGTGCGCCATCAGCGTCAGGCCATAGCAGGTCGTCATCAATCCCAGGGCCAGGAAACCTTCGAAGCCCAGCGCCTTGGCGTAGCGTATGCGCAGGCGCGCCACCAGGGCTTCCGTCAGGGTGCCCATGGCCAGGCCGATGGCGACCGCCGAGACGATGCCCCAGGCCAGCTCGCCGGCCAGCAGCCACGGTTGGTCCAGCTTGCTGTCGGGCATACCGCACAGCATCATGCCCAGCAGGGCGAAAGGATAGGCGGCGCCGTCATTGGCGCCGCCTTCGCCCGATAGCGAAAAGCGCAGGGAATCGTCGTCGCCCGCCTCGCGGGGGCGCAACTCGCTGGCCAGCACCGGATCCGTCGGCGCCATCGCGGCGCCCAGGACCAGGGCGGGGCCGATGTCCAGATGCAGGCCGTAATAGGCCGCCGCGGCCATGATGGCGATCGTGATGACCATGGCCGGCAGCGCCAGGCGGAAGGGCGGCGACCACAGCCGGTGCCCCAGGGGAGCCCGCAGGTGCAGGCCGATGGCGAACAGCGACACGATCAGGCCGGTCTCGGTGATGATGCGCAGGACATGCGTGTCCTGGAAGATATCCACCTTGAGCAGGCCGACCCCCGCCGGGCCGATGGCGAAACCGACCAGCAGATACACCATGGCGCCGGTCATCGGAAGCCGCGCGATCAGGTTGCGGGCCAGGGCCATGGCGATCAGCAGGGCGCCGACCAGCAGGTACCAGACAGCTTCGATCATGGATGGATATTCCCCGTTTTTATCGGGCCATCCCGGCGGCCATGGGCGGCCGTGGGAGGCGCTGGCGCCCCACAGCACGCGCCATGCCCATCTTTATCCGTTCTTGCCGGCCTGGTTCGCGCCAGCTTCGTTCGTGCCAGCTTGATGGGCGGCCGCCGCCATATCGGCCAGCGACTTCCTGGCGTCTTCCAACAGGCGATCCGACAGGGCCGGGTCATCGATGGCGCGCGCCATGGCCACCGTGCCGACCAGGGCCGCCATGATCGTCCGCGCGCGGGCCCGCGCGTCCGGCGCCTGCGGGTCGGGCAGGTAGCGGACGATGATGTCCGCCATGCGCTCGAAGGCGCGCGTGGTGGCGGCGCGCGTGGCATCGCCGGCCCGTCCCAGCTCGCTGCCCAGCGCCGCCAGGCCGCAGCCGTTTTCCGGCGTGTCGCGATGGGCGACCGACAGATAGGACGCCAGGAAAGCGGCCAGGCGCCGTTCGGGCGGTTCCTGCGCGACGCGCTCCACCAGGTCGTCGAGCACGCCGTTGATGGACTTGCCGCAGGCTTCGGCCACCAGTTCGTCTTTCGACGTGAAGTGTTTGTAGAAGCCGCCGTGCGTCAGGCCGGCGGCGCTCATCAGGCCGGCCAGCCCGGTGGCTGCGATGCCGTTGCGGCGGAACTCCTGGCCCGCCGCGGCGATGATGCGCTCGCGGGTACGGGCGGCTTCTTCGCGGGATTTCCGCATGGCAGCACTCCCTGAAAAATTGTGGTTGACATTTAGATGATACCTGACATCTAATTAGATGTCGATTGACATCTAATCATACGGCAAGACGGCGGACCTGTCGTCGGCCGCAACCTGACGGAGTGACATCATGGAAATCAAAGGAAGCGTTGCATTGGTGACGGGCGCCAACCGGGGCCTGGGCAAGGCCATCGCGCAGGCGCTGCTGCAAGCCGGCGCCAAGGTGTATGCGGGCGCGCGCAATCCCGACAGCGTGGATCTGCCGGGCGCCATCCCCGTCGCGCTGGACGTGACGGACCCCCAGAGCGTGCGCGCGGCGGCCGAGCGCTGCGCGGACGTCCAGATCGTCGTCAACAACGCCGGGATCAGCGTGCCCGGGGCGGCCCTGAGCGCCGATGCGCCGGCACGCGCCCGCCAGCTGCTGGACGCGAATTTCTTCGGCATCCTGAACGTCAGCAGCGCATTCGCCCCGGTGGTGGCGGGCAATGGCGGCGGCGCCTTCGCCAATGTGCTGTCGGTGCTGAGCTGGCTGGTGATCCCGAATTCGACGATGTACAGCGCCTCCAAGGCCGCCGCGTGGGCCCTGACCAATGGCATGCGCGCCGAACTGAAGGAGCGGAACATCCAGGTGACCGGGGTGCACGTGGGCTATATGGACACCGACATGGTCCGGGCGCTGGATGCGCCGAAGACCGCGCCCGCCGTGGCCGCGGAAAAGATCGTGGCGGCGATCCGCGACGGCCAGGCGGAACTGCTGATCGACGACACCAGCCGGCAGGTCAAGGCATCCTTGAGCCTGGAGCAGGCTGCGTACCTGTAAGCGCCGGCCCGCGGTACCGTTAAGCCCGGTGCGGGCCGATGCGCGTCATCTGCGCATCGAAGTTGGCTTCGCATCGCGTATTGTCCAGATTCTTGCGCGCGCGCGCGGCCGATACGCCGGGCCCGCCCATCGCCACGTCGTAGATGCGGCGCGCCGATTCCGTCGAAAGGCGCTGGCGCGCCGCCTTTTTCAGCTTGCCGGGATTGTTGGCGACGTTGAATATCCGCAGGTCGCGGGGCAGGCGGGAAGGCAGCGCCCAAAGCTGGTTGCCCTGCGCATCCAGGCGGGTGAGCCGCTCCGGCAGGTTGTCCGGCAGGCCGGTCAGCCCATTGTGCGATAGATCCAGCACGACCAGTTGCGAGGGCAATGGGTGCGTGAGCGCCTTGATCGAATTGCGCGCCAAAAGCAGAAACTGGATATCGCAGGGGAGCGGGGGCACGCTCGTCAGCTGGTTATCGGACAGGTCCAGGCTGAATACGGCGGGGATGATGGGCGGCGGCTCCAGCAGGCCGAGTCCCTTCAGCGACAGCTTGGCGTTGTGGCCCTGGGCGATCGCGGCTTCGATGCGCTGGCGTGCGGTGATGCGGTCTTCGCCGGGCCGTGCGTCGGCGACGTACAGGTCCAGCGCCTTGGCGATGCGCGGGTCCACCTTGACGCCGCTGGCCAGCAGCACCGTATCGCCGGCCTTGGGAACCGATTCCATCGCCGCCGTGGCGCGCGCCAGGGCGCCGTGCGTGATACTGACGTGGGTTTCCTGGCGCTGCGTGTCGACCGGGCGCGCCTTGCCTGCTTGTATCGGGCTGATCACGATCATCTTCCCTTCCTTTCCATGGATTCAGAAGTGCGCTTCGTAGCGCCGCCGCCGGCCAGGTTCCGTGCGCGCGCCGTGGTATCTTTGCGGCGACACAGGATCCCTTATGGACAAGACGTTATTGAAGGGGCTGATGGTGCTGGAGGCCGTCACCGAGGTCGGCCATCGGCCGCGCACGATAGAAGAGCTGGCCAACCGGGTCGGCCTGACGCGCAGCAACACCCACCGCACCCTGCAGACCCTGGCGCACGCCGGCTATATCGTGAAGGATGAAGCCAGCGGCGAATACCGCGCGACCGTGCGGCTGTTCGAACTCGGCGCGCGCCAGTTGGCGCAACTGGATGTCCGCAAGCTGGCGCAGCCGGCCATGCATCGCCTGGCCGAGCGCTCCGGCGAAACGGTGCACCTGTCGGTGCTGGATGGCATCGAAGTCGTATACGTCGACAAGATCGACAGCCCGCAACCGGTACGCGCGTATTCGTACATCGGCGGCCGCGCGCCGGCCTATGCCGTCGCCACCGGCAAGGTGTTGCTGGCGCATCAGCCCGACGGTTATGTCGCGCGCTGCGCGGACGCCCTGCAGGCGCATACGCCCAGGACGATCGCCACCATGGCGGCCCTGGAAGAGGAAATCCGCAGGATCAGGCGCCAGGGCTACGCGATGAACCGCGGCGAATGGCGCGCCACGGTGGGCGGCGTGGCGGTCGCCATCTTCAACGGCCTGGGCCAGGCCGTCGCGGCCTTGGGCATATCGGGACCGCTGGAGCGGCTGACGGCGGCCCGCATGAAGGAGCTGGCGCCGGCCGTCGCCGAGTGCGCCGGCGAGGTCTCCGAGCTGCTGGGATACCGCGGCGACGCCTGAAGCCGATAGCGGGTTGCCGCCGCCCGGATCATCGTCGTCCCGGCGGCGTGACGCTCAACCGTTGTAGAACCGGCGCCCATGGTTGCGCAGCCACAGGCGCACCAGATGGCGTTTGCGGTGCTCCTCCGGATAGTCGACGAACCCGGTCCGGCGGTGGCCCAGCCGGGTGTTGTCGACGATCTGTATCTGGCCTGCCTCGAAGAAGAACTCGCGCGCGAAGCGCGGCTCCATCATGGTGGATTCCAGGGTGTAGAGCGCGGTCCGGGTCAGCTCGTCCATTTCCTGTCCGGCCATGGCATAGCCCGTCACCACATGGCGGTGCGACAGCCGGCACAGGGTGGCGCCGTCGCGCTCCTGGAACAACGGGTGGCTGATCAGCCGGGCGTCGTCCGGCGCGTGTTCGCGCTGGCGGTCGAACAGATAGGGCTGGTACAGGCGTTCGACCAGATCGGGATGCGCGGCCAGCATCTCGTTGTAGACCGAGTAGAAACTGACGATGCTGCTGACGCCGCCTTCCATGGCGGGGCGCAGGCATAGCAAGGCCACGTAGTCGGGCGGATACAGGTTATAGCTGTTGTCGGTGTGGAAATTCTGTTCGGCGTTGGTGATGTCCGGGCGCACGCCGTTGCCCGGCGGCTTGCCCAGGTCGCGCACGTCGTAGATCACCTTGCCGTCCCAGCTTTGCGCCACCGGGCGCGACACCATCTGGGACAGCAGCCAGTACACGGCGCGCGCCTCGTCGACGCTGTAGTCGTCCATGGGCAGCTTGTCGATGATGACGAAACCCACGCCGTCCGCCAGTTCCTGTCCGGCCCGCGCCATCATCGCGCGGCAGGCGGGCAGGTCGAAGTCTTCCAGCTGCAGCAGCGGCGTGGGCAGGGGATTGCGCCGCAGGGTCTCGACCAGTTCGTCGAGTTCCGCGCGGCTGGCGGCGTCCAGGGCGATGATGCCGTCGTCGGGCGCCAGTGTTTCGCGGCTCCAGACCACGGGCCCGGTGAAGGGCGTTTCGCGAAAGCGCGCGGATTCGTCGTGGTGTTCTGCAAGGATGCGTTCGATGGCGCCCATGTCTTCCTCCGTTGTGCCCCGCGGTCGCGCGGCTGTCGCCGTGGGTTCGAAAACAGTCTAGGCGTACGCCTTTATCGAAGAAAGCGATTTATTTTTGACTTGATTCATCGGATACTTCGATCAAGTCCCGGCGCCTTCGGCGGTGCCGGCCGCAGGCTTCCCACGCATCGGACCGCACGCGCATGCAGATACGGCAGCTGGAAACCTTCATCCGCATCGTCGATACCGGCAGTTTCGCGGCGGCCGCGCAGGCGCTGCATGCCACGCAATCGACCATTTCCGCCCGCATGCGCGAGCTGGAAGCCACCCTGGGCGTGGCCTTGTTCGACCGCAGCGGACATCGGGCGGTGCTGACGCCGCGTGGACGGGCGCTGTTGCCGCGCGCCCGGCAGATGGTCGGGCTGGCCGCCGACGTCGCCCGCGACATCGGCGACGCGCGCTCGGCCAGCGGCATCGTCCGCCTGGGCGTGGCGGGGCTGGTTGCGATGACCTGGCTGCCGCGCCTGATGGCGGCGCTGCGCGAGCGGTTTCCCACCGTCACGGTGCAACTGGAAATCGCGCTCACCACGCCGCTGGTGGACCGCCTGGCCAGCGGCGAGCTGGACCTGGCGATCGCCACCGGGCCGGTACAGGCGCCCCGGCTGCATTGCCTGTCGCTGGGCTACGACGAGTTCGTGTGGATGGCGCCGCCGGCCATGCGCCTGCCGCGCCATGCCTTGTCGCCGGCCGAGCTGGCCGCCTGGCCGGTGCTGGGCCTGTCGGAAGCCTCGCATCACTATCCGGTGATCGAGCAGTGGTTCAGCGCGGGCAGGGCGTCCTACCAGCCCGTGGTGTCGTGCAGCAACGTGCGCGTTCTGGCGGACCTGACCATGGCGGGGCTGGGCGTGAGCCTGCTGCCGCTGCGTTCCTGCGGCAAGGAACTGGAAAGCGGGCAGCTGCGGCGGATCGATACGCGTCCCGCCTTGCCGCCCGTGGAATTCGTCGCCGTCTACAAGCGCGACGTGCTCGATCCGCTGGTCGGCGCCATCGCCGAGCTGGCGCGCGAAACCAGCGAATTCCCCGCCGCCGGCGTCCCGCCTACTTCTTCGCGATCTCCTTCCCGCCCGCGGCGTGCACCACGGCGGTCCACTTCTTGAGTTCCGCCTGCAGCATGTGCGTCGTCTCGTCGGGCGTGGACGTCACGGCCTGCGCGCCTTGCTGGCGGAACTTCTGCTGCACGTCCGGCATGGCGCCGACGGCCTTCATCGCCAGGGCCAGCTTGTCGATGACGGCGCGCGGCGTACGCGCGGGCGCCAGCACGGCATAGGCATTGGTGACGTCGTAGCCGCGCACGCCCGCTTCCTGCAGCGTGGGCAGGTCCGGCATGCTGGGCGAGCGCTGCGCGCTGGTGACCGCCAATACGCGGATGCGCCCGGTGTTGACGTTGCCCTGCAAGGCGGGCAGCGTTTCGAACACCAGGTCGACCTGTCCGCCCAGCAGCGCCGCCACCGACGGGCCGCTGCCCTTGTAGGGCACGTGCATCAGGTTGGTGTGGGTGTCGGCCTTGAACAGTTCGACCGCCATCTGCTGCGGCGTGCCCGGGCCCGCGGACCCGAAGGTCAGCTGGCCGGGCTTCTGCTTCGCCAGCGCGATCAGGTCGGCGATGGAGTTGACCGGCACCTTGCTGTTCACGGCCACGACCATGGGCACCGTGGCGGCCATGGACACGCCGACGAAGGCCTTGCCCAGGTCGTAGGGGCTTTCGCCCAGCGCGGCATGGATGGAGTGGCTGCCCAGCGCGCCCAGCAGCAGGGTGTAGCCATCGGGGTCGGATTTTGCGACGTGGTCCGCGCCGATTTCGCCGCCGGCGCCGGCGCGGTTTTCCACCACGACGGTCTGGCCGAGTTTCTCCGTCAGGTACTGCGCGTAGATGCGGCCGGCGGCATCGCTGGCGCCGCCGGGCGGGAAGGGAACGACCAGCTTGATGGGCCGCGCGGGCCAATCGCCGGACTGCGCCTGCGCGGGCGCGGCGGCCGCGCACAGGGCGAGCGTGAATGCGCTCGCAAGGGTACGCCAGTGGTGATGCATGGTGTGTCTCCTCTTATACCCCTTGGGGGTTTGCGTATGCGCCGCATTCTTCGATGCGGCACGACGACTGCCTGTTTCAAGCCGTGCGCAGGCGCGCGGCGAGCGCGTTGCGGTCCACCTTGCCGATCGCGTTCTCCGGCAGGCGATCGATGGCGATGAAGCGTTCGGGTACGTAGATGCGGCCCAGCGCGCGCAGCATCTCGCCGCGCAGCGCCGTTTCGTCGATGCCCTGGCCGTCGCGGCCGACCACGAAGGCGACCGGGACTTCGCCCAGGTCCTCGTGCGGGCCGCCGACCACCGCGCAGGCGGCGACCGCCGGCAGGGCCGCCAGGGCGCGTTCGATCAGCGAAGGCGATATGTTTTCGCCGCCGCGGATGATCACGTCCTTGATGCGGCCGGTGATGCTCAGGTAGCCGTCGGTGTCGAAACGTCCCAGGTCGCCCGTGCGCAGCACGCCTTCGGCGATGCCGGGGTCCGGCGCGCCGATATAGCCGGTCATCAGGCTGTCGCCGGCGATGCAGATTTCGCCTTCGCCGCCCTGGGGCGCGATGCCGCCGTCGGCGCGGCGCAGGAATACGCGCTGGCCGGGCAGGACGGTGCCCACGGTGCCGATGCGGCGGTCGTGCGGCGGGTTCATCGTCGACGTGCAGGTGGCTTCCGACAGGCCGTAGGAAACGATCAGCGGGCAGCCCAGGAAGTCCTCGATGCGCCGGTGCAGGGCTTCGGTGATGGGCGCCGAGCCGCAGCGCGCGAAACGCAGGCGGGCCAGGTCGACGGGATCGAACGGCAGGTCCAGCATGCGCGCGTACATGGTGGGCACGCCGGTAATGATGGTGGGCCGGTGGCGTGCCAGCAGCGCCGGCATGTCCTCGGCGCGGAAGCGGCCGCCCAGGATCACCGCCGCGCCGGCGTAGAAGGGCGCCAGCAGCTGGTTGTTGATCGCATTGGTGTGATGCAGCGGCATGACGTGCAGCAGCCGGTCGTCGGGCCGCAAGCCCGTGTGGGCCGCCACTCCGCGCGCATTGCACGACAAGCCGCGATGGTTCAGCAGCACGCCCTTGGGCTTGCCGGTGCTGCCGGAGGTGAAGAGCAGCAGGGCGGGATCGTCGGGCGCCAGCCAGTCGGGCGGGTCCTCGTCGATCGGCGCCGGGGCGTCCCGGCGGCCGGTGTTCCGGTAGCCAAGGCCCGCCGGTCCGGCATCCCAGTCCAGTTGCCGCGCCGCCGGCAAGCCGCAATCCGCCGCCGACGCGCCATGCGCGGCGTCGGCGATCATCCAGGCCAGCCCGACCGTGTCCACGCGGCGCCGGGTTTCGTCGGCCGAGATGCGCGGCTCCAACGGGCAAGGGCATGCGCCCGCCATCAAGGCGCCGAGCAGCGCCCATACCTGGGCGGGCGAGCGCTCCATCGCCAACCCGACGAAGTCGCCGCGGCCCACGCCGCGTTCGCGCAGCCAGGCCGCGACCGCCTGGACGCGTGCCGCCAGCTCGCCATAGGACAGCGTGGCGTCTTCGTGGATGAGGGCCGGGCGGCCCACCCAGTCCGGGTCGCGCCAGCGCCGCCACAGCGCCGCGGGCAGGTTATGTTCCGTCGCCTGCTGATGATCGTCGCGCATGTGGGCCTCCCGTGGTTGCCGCCGGCCGTCAGCGCAGGCTGACGGCGGCGTCGCGTTCGAACTGGCCGTCGGGATCCAGCGCGCGCAGGGCGCGCAGTTCGCCGGCGGTCGGGGGCTCGGTGGGCCCGGCGCCGCTCGCGTCGAACTCGAAGCCGGTGCGCGCGCGGACCTCGTCCAGGCTGGCCTGCGGATGCCAGGACCGCAGGGCCAGGCGGCCGTCACGCTTGACGAATACCGCGATGGGCGTCACCACGCCATGGAAGCCGCCCCAGGAGGTCGTGAAGTCCAGCTTGCGCACGAAGGTGCGGGTCGAATGCTCCGTGCGCCAGGTGCAGGCGCGGCGCGCGGTCGGCAGCATGACGGCGCCGCCGCCGCCGCCCGGCAGCCGTACCTTGGGCCGGTGCCAGTCGCCGATGCTGGAATTGTTGGCGCAGCCTTCGCCGTCTATCTGCGCCGCGCCCAGGAAAGTCAGGTCCATGCGGCCGCGCGTGCACAGGTCGTAGAAATCCTCGTTGGCGAAGATCGACGCGGAATGCTCGGCCAGCACCGGATCCGAACTGGACAGCGGCACGTGCGATGGCCGCGGGTCCACGCCGCCGGCCACGTTGATATAGACGAAGTCCCAATCGTAGGCCTGCTTGGCCAGCAGGCAGGCCAGCATGGGGAACGTGGAGTTCACGCCGCTGAAGGTGATCTCGTCCGGCCGGATGAAGCGCGCCAGGTTGATCACGATGTAGGAGAAGGGCGACCAGGATTCATGCATGGGCGGTCTCCCGGATTTCGGGCGCTTCGGCCATGTGGGCATCCAGCGGCCGCGCGGCGTCCATGTAGCGTTCCACCGCCGGGTAATCGATGGCGTAGTCCGGCCAGCATGATCCCGGCCACGCGCCGTGCGGCACCACCGCCAGCGCCTGCACCATGAAATACGGCACCACGGTCGCTTCCGGCTCGCGCTCGAACACCGCGCTGTCCACCATGCGTTCGGCCACCACCAGCACGCTGCCGGCCGCGCGGCTCATGATGCGGTCCCAGTGATAGGTGCCGCGCACGCGCACATTGCCCTTGGCGTCGACCTCGCTGGCATGGATGACGGCGAAGTCCGGCCGGATCGCCGGAATCACCCAGGTCTTGCCGCCGCTGCCGTAGGGATCGTCCAGGCAGGCCCAGCGATTCAGCGCGGGCAGTTCGCTGCCGTGCAGTCCGCCGCAGGGCATGAACGGCACGCCATAGGCGGCCGCCCGCAGGCCCGCCGTCAGGCTGGCGCAGGCGTGCTCTTCCAGTTCCACCTTGCCCTGTTCGATGGCCTTGCGGTAGCCCGGCGCCAGGCCGAAGTTGCCTTCCATGGCGACGATGCCGGCGCGCACGCGCCGCAGCGTGCCGGCGCGGCACAGGATATCGACGTCGTAGCCGGGCGACTGCTTGATCAGTTCCAGGTCGCGGCGGCCCTGGCGGATCAGCTCGCGCACCAGCGCGAATGGGCCGCGGTGCAGGAAGCTGCCGCCCAACGCGACGGAAGCGCCGTCGGGAATCAGGCTGGCCAGTTCGGCCAGCGTGCGTTGCTTGTTCGGTTGATTGAAGCCGGATCCCATGATGCCGTGTCTCCCTGGATCTGCGTCCGTGAAAGGGTGCTTGCCGTGGTGGTGGCGTGTTGTTCTAAGGCGCGCGCGCGGCGTGCAGGTAAGCCGAGATGCGCTGCTTCAACCCGGGCGTGGCGGCCGACCGCACCAGCCGCGCCAGGTCCTCGTCGTCCGAGCGGTCGGCCAATGCGTCGTAGAGCGCGCCCCGGCTGGCGTCCGGCAGTTCGGCCGCGCGCGCGGCGGCGGCCTCGCACAGCGCCGGCCATTCGTCACGCGCGGCAATCGCGGTGACGAATCCGATGTCACGGGCATGCCCCGCATCGAAGGTCGCGGCGGTTTCCAGCAGCGCGCGAGCCGTCCGCGTGCCGACCAGGGACGCGAACCGCCGCGTGCCCAGCACCAGCCCGAACTTCAGGCCCGGCATGCGGAAGCTGGCGTCCCCAGTGGCGTAGCGCTGGCGGCACACGGCGATCAGGTCGACGCCGGCCCCGAAGTTCCGGCCATGCGCGAGCGCCACCGTCAGGCAGGGCGAGGCATGCAGCAGCTGCAGCAAGGTCTCGATGCGCACGAAGCGCAGCAGCAGGTCGCCTTCCGATTGCGTTTCCACATCGGAAAAGTCGAAGCCCGCGCTGAAGTTGCGGCCTTCGCCTTCCAGCACGATCACGCGGGTGTCCGCCCGGCGGGCTTCTTCGTGGGACTGCTCGACCGCGTCGATCAGGGCCTCCACCATGTCCGCCGACAGCGCGTTCATTTTTTCGGGGCGATTCAAGCGGATGCGTACCGTCCCGCCTTCGCGCCGGCGCTGCACCAGGGCGCTCGTTTCGCCGTTCATTTCGCCCCCTCGGCGGCCAGCTGCCGCGCGCGCAGGGGCCCCAGGATTTCCTCGTTGTGCTCGCCCAGGCCCGGCGGGCGCTGGCGGATGGCGCCGCCCTGGCCATCGAAGCGCACCGGCATGCCGAAGGTGCGCGTCTGCACGCCATTGGGCAATTCCACCGGCTGCACCCAGCCCATGTGCGCGACTTGCGGGTCGTCGAGCACCTGCGAGTACGAATTGATCGGCGCGCAGGGCACGCCGGCTTCGCGAAAGCGCGCCAGCCAATGGGCGGCGTCCTCGCGCGCGAAGATCGCTTCCAGCATTTCGCGCAGGACGTCCTGGTTGCGGGCGCGCAGGCTGGTGTCCGCGAAGCGCGGATCGGCGTACCAGTCCGCCTGGCCCACGACCGCGCAGACGTTCTTCCACAGCGCATTGTTGCCCGCCGCCATGCCGAAGTATCCATCGCGGCAGCGGAAAGCCTGGTACGGCGCGTTGCGCGGATGCGCGGACCCCAGCTTGGCCGGGTCGCGCCCGCTGCCGAAGAATTCCGACGTCTGCAAGGCGGCGATGCCCAGCGTCGCGCCGAGCATGGAGACATCGATATGCGCGCCCTGGCCGGTGACCTGCACCTGGCGCAGCGCGCTGGCGATGCTGAAGGCCGCGTACAGCCCGGCGGAAAAATCCGCGACCGGCACACCGCACTTGACCGGCGCGCCGCCCGCTTCGCCGGTGACGCTCATGATGCCGCTCATCGCCTGGATGGTCAGGTCGAAGCCGCCTTCATGCGCGCGCGGCCCCGACTGGCCGTAGGCCGAAATCGAGCAGTACAGCAGGCGTGGATTGCGTTCGCGCAGGGCGGCATAGCCGAGCCCGAGACGCTCCATGACCCCCGGGCGGTTGTTCTCCAGCAGCACGTCGGCGCCGGCGATCAGGTCGCGCGCCGTTTCGATGTCGCGGGCGTCCTTCAGGTTCAGCGTCACCGAACGCTTGTTGCGGTTCAGCGAAGCGAAGTTCTCGCTGTAGCCCTGGGTGATCGGCGGCCAGCTGCGCAGCGTATCGCCGCCTTCGGGATGTTCGATCTTGATCAGATCGGCGCCCATGTCGGCCAGCAGCATGCCGCAGAACGGACCCGCGGCGACGTTGCAGATCTCGATGACGGTGATCCCGGACAGCGGCGCAACCATCGAATCAGGCATATGCTTATTTCCTAATATTTAGGATTGAACAAACGATATTTGGAATTTCCGTCAGCGTAGCACTAGCGCCGGCCATGCGTCCACTGTCGCCGGGCCGGCCCACGCGCGCGCGGGCGGCGGCGGTTTTCCCGGATGGTGGCCTCGGTCTATCATCGTCGGACCATCACAAGGGAAGGGAGAGTCGACATGCAGTTCAAATCGCCGAAGTTCCGCCGTGCCGCCGCGGGTGGGGTGCTCATCCTCGCCGCACTGGGCGCCGGCGCGGCCGGGGCCGAGCCCGTCGCCGACATCATGGACGCGGCCAAGGCGCAGCAGCAGCCCATGCTGGACACGCTGCGCGACCTGGTCGGCATCGAGTCCGGCAGCCGCGACGTCGAAGGCGTCGAACGGATCGCGGCGCTGGTGGCCGACAAGCTCAAGGCCATGGGCGGTTCGGTGCAGATCATCAAGCCGACCGACGTTTTCCGCATGGGCGATACGCCAGAGAGCATCGGCCCGATGGTGCATGCCGAGTTCAAGGGCAAGGGCAGCAAGAAGATCATGCTGATCGCCCATATGGATACGGTCTATCGCAACGGCATGCTGAAGGACCAGCCTTTCCGCGTCGACGGCGATCGCGCCTACGGCCTGGGCATCGCCGACGACAAGCAGGGCGTGGCGCTGGTGATCCATACCGTCGCGCTGCTGCAGAAGCTGAACTTCGACGACTTCGGCACCCTGACGGTGCTGTTCAACGGCGATGAGGAAATCAGCTCGCCCGGCGCGCGCAGCACGATCACGCGGCTGGGTGCCGAGCAGGATGCGGTGTTCTCGTTCGAAGGCGGCGGCACGCACGGCGACCTGCGGCTGGCCACCAGCGGCATCGGCGCCGCCTACCTGACGGTGGAAGGGCGCACCTCGCATGCGGGTTCGCGTCCGGAAGGCGGGGTGAACGCCCTGTACGAACTGTCGCACCAGATCCTGCAGCTGGACGACCTGTCCAAGCCGGACGAAGGCCTGAAACTGAACTGGACGGTGGCGCAGGCCGGCACCAACCGCAATGTGATTCCCGGCAGCGCCAGCGCGCAGGCCGATGCGCGCGCGCTGCGCGTGGCCGACTTCGATGCGCTGCAGCAGGCCTTGCAGGAGCGCATCAAGAACAAGCTGCTGCCGGAATCCAAGGTCAGCATGAAGTTCGAAGTGCGCCGTCCGCCGCTGGAAGCCACCCCGGCATCGCGCGCGCTGGCCAACTACGGCAAGGACATCTACCAGCGTGAACTGGACATGTCGATCAAGGTGGTGGACCGCGCGGCCGGCGGCGGCACCGATGCGGCGTTCGCCGCGCTGAAGGCGCGCGGGCCCGTCATCGAAGGCTTCGGCGTCAACGGCTTCGGCGCGCACTCCAACGCCGCCGAGTACATCGAAGTGAAAACCATCGTGCCGCGCATGTACCTGGCGACGCGGATGATCATGGACATCAGCAACGGCAAGGCGCCGATGGGGCAGTAGAGAGCAGGGCGGCCGTCCCGGCGCCGTGCGCGCGGCCGCGGGTTCCCCGCGTCCTCAGCCGCGAAGCACGGCGGAGGCGATGGTGTAATATTCAGTACACTAACAACTTTGCGGCCACTCGCAGTCCTCTCATGGCAGACGCGGATATTCGACCCAAGGCAACAGCCCGGCGGCGGGGGCGGCCAAGCGCCTCGCCGGCGCTGGACGGGCCTGACGATACGGTATTCGCGCCTGCCAAGCAGGTGCTCTTCGCAAGGCCGGGCTATCTGGTCCGGCGGCTGAACCAGATCCACTACGCCATGTTCTTCGAGGAGTGCAGGACGCAGAACATCACGCCGGTGCAGTACGGCGTGCTGACCGCGCTCTCGCTCAGCCCGTGGATGGACCAGACCGCCCTCGGCATGGAACTGGGGCTGGACCGCACCACCACCGCGGACGTCATCAAGCGCCTGCAGGAGCGCGGCCTGGCGCAGCGGCGCGTCAATCCCAACGACAAGCGTTCGCGCCAGGCGATGATCACCGAGGAAGGCCTGCGCATCATGGGCCTGCTGCAGGCCGGCATGGCGCGGGCACAGCAGCGCCTGCTGGAACCGCTGTCGCCGCGCAACCAGCAGCTCTTCATGAAACTGCTGTCCACCCTGGTCGAAGCCAATAACCAGTACGGGCGCGCCCAGCTGCGCGCCTTCTGACGCACCCCATTTCCAGGCCTGCGCCAGCGTATCCAGGATTTCCCTAATTTGTCAGTACGCTGACTATAAAGTCAGTATACTGACCAGATTGATCGTCAGGGGACATGCATGGCCAGGGTGCGCAAGATCGCCTTCGAAGAGCACTACACCGCGGTGGGCTTCAAGGACTACACGAAAAGCTTTTCCCAGCACATCGATCCGGCGGTGTTCGCCGACATCGGCGCCAGGCTGGAAGACTTCGACGGCGTGCGCCTGCGCGAGATGGACGAGGCCGGCATCGACTACGTCATCCTGTCGCAGACCGGTCCCGGCGTGCAGGCGGAGCCTGATGCCGCGCTGGCCTTGAGCCGGGCACGGCAGAACAACGATTTCCTGGCCGAGCAGGTCGCGCGGCATCCGGACCGCTACGGCGGCTTCGCGGTGCTGCCCATGCATGACCCCGCGACGGCGGCGCGCGAGCTGGAACGCTGTGTGGGCCAGTACGGTTTCAAGGGCTCGCTGGTCAACGGACACACCAACGGGCGTTACTACGACGACCCTGCCTATGACGCATTCTGGGAATGCATGCAGGCGCTGGACGTGCCGCTCTACCTGCATCCCGTCGATCCCTACGTGACGCCGCAGGCCTACCAGGGCCATCCCGAGCTGGTCGGCGCGACCTGGGGCTGGGGAGTGGAAACGGCCACGCATGCGCTGCGGCTGCTGTTCGGCGGCGTGTTCGACCGCTTTCCCCGCCTGAAACTGATCCTGGGCCATATGGGCGAAGGGCTGCCGTTCCAGCGCTGGCGCTTCGACAGCCGCTTTTCGGTGTACTCGCATGGCATCACGCTGCAGCGGGCGCCGTCGGAATACATCGGCAGCAATATCGTCATCACCACGTCCGGGGTGTGCTCGCCGCCCGCCCTGACGGCAGCGATCGCCGAAATGGGCGAAGACGCCGTCATGTTTTCGGTGGACTATCCCTACGAATCGACACGCATCGCCGCGCGGTTCATCGAAGAAGCGCCGATGGACGAAGCCGTGCGCGAAAAAATCTGCAGCGGCAACGCCCGCCGGCTGTTCAAGCTCTGATACAGGAGACCGCCATGCAGCGCACCTATCGCATCGGCCAGATCGTTCCCAGCTCCAATACCACGATGGAAACCGAGATTCCCGCCATGCTGCTGGCGCGCCAGCAGATACGGCCGGAACGCTTCACCTTCCATTCGAGCCGCATGCGCATGAAAAAGGTGGTGAAGGAAGAGCTGGCGGCCATGGATGCCGAATCCGACCGCTGCGCCGTCGAACTGAGCGACGCCCGCGTGGACGTGCTGGGCTATGCCTGCCTGGTCGCCATCATGGCGATGGGGCCAGGCTATCACCGCCAGTCGGAGCAGCGCCTGAAGGCGCACACCGCGGCCAATGGCGCGGACGCACCGGTCATCACCAGCGCCGGCGCCTTGATCGACGCGCTGGACGTGATCGGCGCGCGCCGCATCGCCGTGGTGGCGCCGTACATGAAGCCGCTGACGCAGCTGGTCATCGACTACATCGCCAACGAAGGCTATGAAGTCGTCGATCACCGCGCGCTGGAAATCCCGGACAACCTGGAAGTCGGGCGGCACGATCCGTCGCGGCTGCCGGGCATCGTCGCCGGCATGGACCTGTCGCGCGCCGACGCGGTCGTGCTGTCGGCCTGCGTGCAGATGCCATCCCTGCCGGTCGTCGCCCAGGTGGAAGCCATGACCGGCAAGCCGGTCATCACCGCGGCCATCGCCACCACCTACGCCATGCTGAAGTCCCTGGACCTGGAACGCATCGTGCCGGGCGCCGGCGCGTTGTTGTCGGGCGCATACTGACTGCCGCCACTACGGGAGCCCCGCGATATGTCCAGCACTTTTCGATATGGCGCCAACATCCACGCCAACGGCATCCGCCAGCATTACCTGCGCTACGCGCCCCGCGCGGCAGGCGCTGCCGCCGCTGCCACCGGCGCGACGCCGGCCGGCGGGCTCGATCCGGTCATCATCATCCCCGGCATCACCAGCCCGGCCATCACCTGGGGCTTCGTCGGCGAACGCTTCGGCCAGGTCTTCGACACCTATGTCCTGGACGTGCGCGGACGCGGCCTGTCGCAGGCGGGCGATGAACTGGACTATGGCCTGGATGCGCAGGCCGATGACGTGAACGCGTTCGCCCAGGCGCTGGGCCTGGCCCGCTACAGCCTGGTCGGCCATTCGATGGGCGGACGCATCGCCATCCGCGCGGCCAGCCGCGCGCCGGCCGGGCTGGCGCGCGTCGTCGCCGTCGATCCGCCGGTATCCGGTCCCGGCCGCCGCGCCTATCCGGCGCAACTGCCGTGGTACGTCGATTCGATCGCCCAGGCGCGCGCCGGCATGGGCGTGGACGAGATGCGGAAGTTCTGTCCCACCTGGACGGAAGAACAGCTGCGCCTGCGCGCCGAATGGCTGCATACTTGCGACGAGCGGGCGATACGCCAGAGCTTCGACGAATTCCATACCCAGGACGTGCACGGCAACCTGCCGGCGGTCGCGGTGCCGCTGATGCTGGTCACCGCCGCGCGCGGCGACGTCGTCAAGGACGAGGACGTCGCGGAGATCCAGCAGTTGAAGCCCGGCACCTTGCACGCGCGCGTGCCGGATGCCGGCCACATGATTCCCTGGGACAACGAGCCGGGCTTCTACGCCGCGTTCGGCGATTTCCTGGGCGCCCGCCTGCCGGGCTAGGCGGCGCGGCGGCGTTCTCGCGCTGCCGGGTGCCGTTCAGTAAAGTGGCAGTGGATCGAGGAACGAAAATGCCAGTAGCCGACTACGAAATGATCCGCGCCTGGAAACAGGTGCTGACCCTATCGAATCTGCGTGCCGGCCAGGCGGTCACGATACTGACCGGCGCGGCCACGCACCCGCAGACCCTGGCCACGGCCCTGATCGCCTGCCAGGATATGGGCGCGGTGGTGAACCGCCTGGACCTGCCGCCGGTCAACGGGGAAAAGGCCTTGAGCCGCGATGCGCTGGCCTACCTGGGCACCACGCCCCTGACCGGCAACAAGGCGGCGATGGCGGCGCTCAAGGCCAGCGACCTGGTGCTGGACCTTATGACGCTGCTGTTTTCGCCGGAGCAGCACGAGATCCTGCAGGGCGGCACCAAGATCCTGCTGGCGGTCGAGCCGCCCGAGGTGCTGGCGCGGCTGGTGCCGACCGAAAACGACCGCGCGCGGGTGCAGGCCGCCGCACGCCGGGTGCGTGAAGCGAAGCAGATGACGGTGACGTCCGCGGCCGGCACGTCGCTGGTGTGCCCCCTGGGCGAGTTTCCCGCGATCAGCGAATATGGCTTCGTCGACGAGCCCGGCCGCTGGGACCACTGGCCCAGCGGCTTCGTCCTGACCTTCCCGGACGAGGGCGGCGCCAACGGCACCATCGTCATCGATCGCGGCGACATCGTGCTGCCGCAGAAGTCCTATGTGGCCGACCCCATCGTCCTGACGGTCGAAAACGGCTACGCCACCCGCATCGAAGGCGGGGTCGACGCGGAACTGCTGCGCACCTATATGGAGACCTTCAACGACCCCGAAGCCTATGCGATTTCGCATATCGGCTGGGGCCTGCAGCCGCGCGCGCACTGGAGCACGCTGGCGATGTACGATCGCGAAGCCACGCTCGGCATGGACGCGCGCGCCTACGAAGGCAATTTCCTGTTCTCGCTGGGACCCAACAACGAGGCGGGCGGCTCGCGCACCACGGCGTGCCACATCGATATCCCGCTGCGCCGCTGCACGGTCAGCCTGGACGGCAGGGAAGTGGTGCGGGACGGCAAGGTCGTGAACGAGGCCTGAGACAGGGGAGCGGAGCATGGAAAGCAAAGAGCAAACGTATCAACGGCAGGGCTTCGGCGCGGCGCTGCAGCCGCGTCCGCCCTACGGCCTGCTGATCGTCGACCTCGTGAACGGGTTCGCCGATCCGGCCGTGTTCGGCGGCGGCAATATCCCGCAGGCCATCGCCAACACCGTGCCGCTGCTGGAGCATGCGCGGCGCCAGGGCTGGGCCATCGCCCACACCCGCATCGTCTACGCCGACGACGGCGCGGACGCGAACGTCTTCAGCATCAAGGTGCCCGGCATGCTGACGCTGAAGGAACACGATCCGCGCAGCGCCATCGTGCCGGAGCTGGCGCCGCGCAACGGCGAGCTGGTGGTGCGCAAGACCGTGCCGTCGGCGTTCTTCGGCACCGGCCTGTCCGCCTGGCTCGCGCAGCGCGGCGTGCAGACCCTGCTGGTCGCGGGAGCGGTCACCAGCGGCTGCGTGCGCGCCAGCGTGGTGGACGCCATGCAATACGGTTTCCGGCCGCTGGTGGTGGCCGATTGCGTGGGCGACCGCGCGCTCGGCCCCCACGACGCCAACCTGTTCGATATGGAACAGAAGTACGCGACGGTGATGACGCGCGACCAGGCACTGGCGGCCATCGCCGCCAATTAGGCGTGGCCGGCCAGGCGCGGCCGGCCAGGCGCGGCCGGCCAGGCTAGACGGGATACACCAGGTCGTTGGCCAGGATCTCGGTGTCGTAGATCACCTGGCGCTCCTTCAGCTTGAGCACGCCATCGACGTGGGTGAACACGTCGTGATAGAAGCCGGCCAGGTGCAGGGTGGTGGGGCCTTCCACCAGCGTCTGCATCAGCAGGAAGGACGACTGCGCCTCGATGCCCGCCGGCGTTTCCTCCAGCACCCGCGTATTGGTCACCAGGTGCCGCATGTAGCGCGGCGCGAACATCTGCGTGCGCGATATGGCGACGGCGCGGTCCTGCATCATGCCGCGGCCTTCGGCGTAGACCAGGCCGACCAGCAGTCCGCGGTCGGCGTTCTCGCGCGCGGTCACGCGATACAGGCCGTCCTCGGTGAAGAAGTCGGGCCAGCTTTCGATCTGGTTGGCGTCCAGCGCGGCGCAATAGTCGGCGTGGAATTCCTCGATATGCTGGCGCAGTTCGATGGCGCGCGCCAGGTCGATGCGGCGGGCGGCATGGGCGAAATTCGTTTTCATTCTGCGGATCTCTGTTGATTCGTCTGTCAAAGTCCCATCACCGACCGGTAGTAGGCGTACATGGACCGGATCGCGGCTTCCGATATCAAGGTGTTGGACGTGCCCAGCTTGTTCGATTCGAGCTTCAGCACGTTGGTATCGGTGGTGGAGCGGCGCACGCCTTCCTGCACGAACTTCATCGCCTCGTTGTCCTCCAGTCCCAGGAAGCCCGCCGGCCCCATCAGGTTGCCCTGGCGCAGGCGGTGGCGGGTCATCTCCGGCGTGTCGTCCTCGTAGCCGAACATGGTCCACTGCATGATCATGCTGTCCGGGCCGTTGGGGATGATGTGGCGCACGCCCAGCGTATTCATCTCGCGCTGCACGATCAGGTTGGGCCAGATGGTCTGCATGGTGACCGACCACGGCGAGTCGAATTCCTTGACGAACTCCAGGAAGCGGTCGTCCTGCAGGCGCAGCCCGTCGTGGAAGGAGCGCATTTCCTTCTTGTTTTCCTCGCTGACGCTGGCGTATTTGTCTTCGCTCTTGGCCGACGCCATGGTGCCGTGGCGGCCGTGCTTGCCGTCGACCAGCATGGCGGACTTGTTGCCCGCGACCAGCAGTCCGAACACCACCAGGAAGGAATGCAGCAGGGTGGCGTGATAGGGATCCTTCAGGTTCTCGTGATACATCTTCCAGTTGCAGGGCAGCTCGTTGCGGTAGTAGCCCAGTATCTTCAGCGGCTTGCCCGGAAAGACGGTATCGAAGTCGGCCAGGATCTCCGGCGTCAGGTATTCGTCGATCGGCTCGACGTCGGCCACGTACGACGCGAAGACCACTCCGTGGCGCGTGGTCACGTGCAGGCGCCGCAGCCCGTGGTCGTCGTTGCGGAAGTCCTTGGGCATGCCGCCTTCCTTGTTGACTCCGCGCTTGAAGGGGATGCCCTGCAGGTTGCCTTTCAGGTCATAGGACCATTGGTGGTAGGGACACACGAACTCCTTGGTGTTGCCCTGCGTGTTGCGGCAGAACTCGGCGCCGCGATGGGCGCAGCGATTCTCGAAGACGTGGATGGAGCCGTCGTCGGCGCGCGAAACCACCACGGGCGTGGGCCCGACGTAGGAACGCTTGTAGTCGCCGGGATTGGGGATTTCCGCTTCCAGCGCGACATAGTTCCAGCTGCGGCCGCGGAAAATCCGCTCCATCTCGCGTTCGTAGATGGCGTTGCTGGTGTAGACCCAGTCGGGGATGGCGTGCAGCGCGTCCTCGGGCCAGCTGCATTGCGCCAGTTCGGCGTCCTTGGCGGGATCCGTGCGGCCGATCACGGTTTGGGATTGGTACATATCAGCTCCTTGCGCGATGCGTGACGCCGGCCTGGTTCAGGCCGGCGTGGCGGCCTGCTGGCAGGCCTTGATCCAGGGTTTCAGGGGGACGTCCGTGTCGGCGAAGCCGGCAGGGTCGACGCGGATGCCGCGTTCGAACAGCAGCCGCATCTGGCGCAGGTCCGCCGCGGCGTTGATCGCGACGCCGTGCACCGGCACGCCGTCGCGATGGCCCAGCCAGATGAGCCTGGGCGCGGCGTCGCCGGGCGCGGCCGTTCCGCGGCATACGTAGGACAGGCCGGCCACCGGCATGCCCAGCATCTGGATGTTGCAGCCGAACTGATCGGTCCAGAACCAGGGGTAGGGCGCGGCCGGCGGGTCGGCGTCCAGCATGGCGGCGGCGGCGACGCGGGCCTGTTCATTGGCGTTCTGCCAGGACTCCAGCCGCGCATGGCGCCCCAGCAGGTCGCGATGCTGGCTGGCGCAATCGCCGATGGCCAGGACGTGCGGATCCGCGGTGCGGCAATGGGCGTCGACGCGTATGCCGCCGTTGTCGGCATCGATCTCCAGGCCCGCCGCGCGCGCCAACGCGACGTCGGGTTGCAGGCCGATCGCGACCACGATGGCGTCGGCCGGCAGCACGACGCCGCTGTCCAGCGCCAGTCCGCCGGCGGTCGCATCGGTCGTGGCGGGCAGTATCGATGCGATCCGCGCGCCCAGGTGCAGCCGCGCGCCCAATGCGGTGGCGCGCGCCGCCAGCCAGGTGGAGAGCGGAGCGGGCAGGGCGTTGGGCAACAGCCGGTCGGCGCTTTCGACCACCGCCACGTCGGCGCCGCTTTCCAGCGCGGTGGACGCGATTTCCAGGCCCAGGAAGCCGCCGCCGACCACGGCGACGCGCGCGGCCCGGGCGCCGCCGCTCAGGCAGGCACGCAGGCCGCGCGCGTCGTCCAGCGTGCGCACGTAATGCACGCCGGGCATGCCGGGCGGCAGGGAAGGCAGCGTACGCGCCTGGCCCCCGGTCGCCAGCAGGCAACGGTCGTAGGCCAGCCAAGTCCCGTTCGACAGGCTGATCCGGCGCGCCGCGCGGTCCAGCGCCAGCGCTTCGACGCCGCGCAGCAGCGCGATGTCCTGTTCGGCGTAGTAGGCCTCGGCATGGATGGCCGCGGCCGTTTCCGCCGCCGCGTCGCGCAGCACGGCCTTGGACAGGGGCGGGCGTTCATAAGGCGGATGGAATTCGCGGCCGACCAGCGTCAGCTTTCCCGCATAGCCCTGCGCGCGCAAAGCCGCCGCGGCCATGGCGCCGCCCTGGCCGGCGCCGACGATCACGATGGAGTCGGGGTGCGCCATGCGCTCACCTGGAAACGTCGGCAAGAACGTCGCTGCCTTCCACCTTGACGGGGTAGACCTGGATATCGCGCGTGGCGGGCGCGCACATCGCCTTGCCGGTGCGGACGTCGAAGCGCGCCTGGTGCAACGGGCATTCGATACAGCCGTCTTCCAGATAGCCGTCCGACAACAGCGCATACGCGTGCGTGCATACGTTGTCCGACACGAAGAACTCGCCTTCGCTGCGGTACAGCGCCAGCTGCTTGCCGCCGGCCTCGACCGCCATGACCTCGTCGTCTGCCAATGCGTCCGTCGATGCGATTTTCGTCCAGTTCATGAGATTCTCGTCAGTATGCTGAGTAATTGTGGTCAGTGTACTGCTCATAAAAAGCCGCGCGTTCCTAGGGATTTCCCTGGCGTGGCGATCTGCGCGGCATACTCGGGTAATCATCGTTGACACTCCAAAACTCTCTCAGTATGCTGACTAACAAGTCAGTGTACTTACCTTTTTTCAACATCGTCGCGCACGTCCAACGCGATGCGCCCACGGTCCATGTCCAGGAGTCAGAGTGATGCAACGACGCCGTTTTCTTACGCAGGCCGCGGGGGCCGCGGGCGCGGGTCTGGCGGCGGTCGCCGCGCCCGCCGTGGCGCAGGCGAATCCTTCCGTGCGCTGGCGCATGTCCACCAGCTGGCCCAAGAGCCTGGACACCATCTATGGTTCCGCCGATGAGATGTGCAAGCGCGTCGCGCAATTGACCGACAACAAATTCGAGATCCGCGCGTTTCCGGGCGGCGAACTCGTGCCGCCCGCGCAGAACATGGACGCCGTCAGCAACGGCACGGTGGAATGCAACCACGTCCTGAGCACCGCGTACATCGGCAAGAACACCGCCTTGACATTCGACACCGGACTGTCGTTCGGCCTGAACGCCCGCCAGCACAATGCGTGGATCCACTATGGCGGCGGGCTGGAGCAGCTCCGCACGCTGTACAAGAAGTACAACATCGTCAACCACGTCTGCGGCAACGTCGGCGTGCAGATGGGCGGCTGGTACCGCAAGGAAATCAAGTCGGTGGCCGACCTGAAAGGCCTGAACATGCGTATCGGCGGCATCGGCGGCATGGTGCTGTCCAAGCTGGGCGCGGTACCCCAGCAGATCCCGCCGGGCGATATCTATCCGGCGCTGGAGAAGGGCACCATCGACGCCGCGGAATGGATAGGCCCGTACGACGACGCCAAGCTCGGTTTCAACAAGGTGGCGCCTTTCTATTACTCGCCGGGTTGGTTCGAAGGCAGCGCGTCGATTACCAGCATGGTGCACGACAAGGCCTGGGAAGCGCTGCCCGCGTCGTACAAGGCGGCGTTCGAATGCGCGGCCGGCGAACAGACGATGCGCATGCTGGCCAACTACGACGCCCGCAACCCGCAGGCGCTGCGTGGCCTGATCGCCAACGGCGCCAAGGTGCGCTATTTTCCCAAGGAAGTGATGGATGCCGTCTACAAGGCATCGCAGGAACTGTGGGAAGAGTTGTCCGCCAACAATCCGGACTTCAAGGCCTTGTATCCCGGCTGGAAGAAATTCCAGCAGGACGAGGCGGGTTGGTTCCGCGTGGCGGAAAACGCGCTGGACAACTACACCTTCGCCGAGGTGGCAAAGACGCAGTCCAAGTAAGCAGTACAGGGGAACAGAATGACGGTGGAACACGGCAGGTCCGTCAAGCCCGAAGGCGTGGGCGCGCGCGTGCCCCGCAAGGAGGACGCGCGCCATCTCCATGGCAAGGGCAACTTCGTCGCCGATATGGCGATGCCAGGCTTGTGCGAAGTGGCTTTTCTGCGCAGTCCGCTGGCGCACGCGCGCATCGCCGGCGCGCGGGTGGACGACAGCGTAGCGGGCTGCGTGGTATTGCGGCCCGACATGCCCGATTGCCGGGACATCGTGGCGGATTCGACGCTGCCCACCTACCAGGCCTCGGCCCAGGCGCCGCTGGCCAGCGGCAAAGTCAGGTTCGTCGGTGAACCGGTCGCCATGGCCTTCGCGCCCACGCGCGCCGAGGCCGAGGATCACATCGAACTGATCGATGTCGACTACGAGGACCTGCCGGTCTATGCCGACGTGTTCTCGGCCCAGGCGGCCACCGGCGATTTCCTGCACGGGGAATGGAAGGACAACGTCTTCGTCACGCTGACGGCGGATCGCGATTTCGACACGCTGGCGGCGCAGGCCGACGTCAAGGTGAGCCGGCGCATGCGGCTGGCGCGCCAGTGCATGGTGCCGATGGAAGGCAAGGCCGTGCTGGCCTATTGGGACCACCAGGCCGACCAGCTGGTGGTCTACAGCGCCACGCAGGTGCCGCACATGATACGGACGGTGCTGGCGGAATGCCTGGGCCTGGAGCAGGGCCGCGTGCGGGTGATTTCGCCGGACGTGGGCGGCGCCTTCGGCTACAAGTGCGTGCTGCAGCAGGAAGAGCTCTGCATCGCCTGGCTCGCCAAGACCTATAAGCGTCCGTTCCGCTTCATCGAGGACCGGCGCGAGCACCTGACCGCCGGCGCGAATTCGCGCGAGCACCATTATGAAATGACCGCCTACACCGACCGGCGCGGCAAGCTGCTGGCCCTGGATGCGCGGATCACCGTCGACGGCGGGGCCTATTCCGTGTGGCCGTTCACCATCGGGCTGGAGCCGGGCCAGGCGGTGGGCAATCTGCCGGGACCGTATGCCTTTCGCGGCTATCGCTGCGTGACGCGCGCGGTCGCCACCAACAAGCCCGGCTTCGTGCCGTATCGCGGCGTTGCGCGCACGGGCGTGTGCTTCGCCATCGAACTGATGATGGACGCGATCGCCCGCGAGGTCGGCCGCGAGCCCTGGGAAGTACGCCTGGACAATCTGGTGCAGGCCGAGCAGATGCCCTATGTGAACGTCGCCAACAAGCACCTGGACAGCGGTGACTACCCGGCCAGCCTGCGCAAGGCGCTGGAAATGATAGACGCGCCCGGCGTGCGCGCGCGCCAGGCGCGCGGCGAGGCCGACGGCCGCCTGATCGGCCTGGGGGTGGCCACCTATACGGAGCAGGCCGCGCACGGCACGTCCGTGTTCGCCACCTGGGGGACGCCCGTGATACCGGGCTTCGACCAGGCCACCGCCCGCATTACGCCGGACGGCGGGCTGGAAGTCAGGGTGGGCGTGCATTCCCATGGCCAGGGAATGGAAACCACCTTCGCCCAGATCGCCAACGAAATCCTGGGCATTCCGGTGGCGCGCATCAAGGTGCTGCACGGGGATACCGGCCAGACGCCTTATTCCACGGGCACCTATGCGTCGCGCTCGCTGGTGATGTCGGGCGGCGCGGTGTCGCAGGCCTGCAAGCGGCTGTTGCCGCGCGTGATGCACATCGCGGCGCACCTGCTGCAGACGCCGGAAGAGCAATTGAGCGTGGGCGAGGGCCGCTTCGTGGTGGGCAGCGCCCCCGACCGCGCGGTGTCCATGGGCGACGTCGCCGATGCCTGGTACCTCAAGCCGCAGCTGCTGCCGCCCGACGTCGACCCGCTGGGCCTGGAGGTCACGGTCGGCTACAAGCCCAAGGTGGACACCGGCTGCTTCACCTACGCCAGCCAGGCGGCCACGGTGGCCGTCGATCCGGCGACCGGCGGCGTCGAGATTCTCGACTACGTGGTGGTGGAAGACTGCGGAACGATGATCAATCCGATGGTGGTCGAAGGCCAGACCATGGGCGGCATCGCCCAGGGCATAGGCACGGCGCTGTATGAAGAAACGCCGTACGACGCCAACGGCCAGCCGCTGGCGTCGACGCTGGCCGACTACATGCTGCCGGGCCCCACGGAGGTCCCGCACCTGCGCATGCATCACTTCGAAACGCCGTCGCCGCATACCGAGTTCGGCGCCAAGGGCATGGGCGAAGGCGGCGCCATCGCGCCGCCAGCGGTGCTGTTCAACGCGGTCAACGACGCGCTGCGCGCGCTCGGCGCCGCCGAACTGGCGCACACGCCCCTGACGCCGATCCGCGTCCTGCAGGCCATCGCGCAAGGCAGCGGCCAGGCGCAAACCAGCCAGCCCAAGGCGGCCTGAGACACCCATGAAAGCGGCGAAATTCGATTACATACGCGCCACGTCGGTGGCCCAGGCGCTGGATGCGTTGGGGGAACACGGCGGCGCGGCCAAGCTGATGGCCGGCGGCCAATCGCTGGGGCCGATGTTGAACCTGCGGCTGGCGCGGCCCGCCGTGGTCGTCGATATCTCGGGCCTGGAAGACCTGCGCGGCGTGCGCCGCGACGGCGACATGGTGCGCATCGGCGCCGCGGTCACGCATGCGGAGATCGAGGACGGCGTGCACCCGGCGCTGCGCGATTCGCCCATGCGCGCCGTGGCCGCCGGGATCGCCTATCGCGCGGTGCGCAACCGCGGCACGCTGGGCGGCAGCCTGGCGCATGCGGACCCTGCCGCGGACTGGGTGGTGGCGATGGTGGCGCTGGGCGCGCGCATCGAGCTGGCTGGCCCGGGCGGCGTGCGCCATATCGAAGCGGACGGCCTGATGCAGGGCGCCTACACGACCGCGATAGGGGAAGACGAACTGATACAGGCCGTCCACGTTCCGGCCGGCGAGGCGCGGGCGCGCTGGGGCTACTACAAGTTCTGCCGCAAGACGGGCGAGTTCGCCGAAGCCAGCTGTGCCGCGTGGTTCGACCCGGCCCGGGGCCAGGCGCGCATCGCGCTGGGCGCGCTGGACGGGGCGCCGCGCCTGCTTCATTCCCTGGCCGCGCGCGTGGCGCAGGGCGGCGCGGCGGCGCTGGACCAGGTGGAAATCGCCAGGGAAGTGGCGGACGCCATGCCCGGCAAGGATGAAGCGCATCGCCAGTTGCATGCCGCGGCGGTCGGCCGCTGCCTGGCGCAGGCGACAGGCAAAGGATCGCGGACATGACCCAGGTCACGATGGAAGTGAACGGCCGCCAGGTGGCCGACGACGCGCCGGCGCGCATGCACCTCGGCGATTTCCTGCGCGACAAGCTGCGCCTGACGGGCACGCACCTGGGCTGCGAACATGGCGTGTGCGGCGCGTGTACCGTGCTGCTGGATGGCGAGCCGGTGCGCTCGTGCATCTCGTACGCGGTCGCCTGCGAAGGGCGCCGGGTGACGACGATCGAAGGCTATGACGCCGATCCGGTCATGCGGCGGCTGCGGGAAGCCTTCACGCGGCATCATGCCTTGCAATGCGGGTATTGCACGCCCGGCATGCTGGCGACGGCGCGCGACATCGTGATGCGCCTGCCGGACGCCGACGAAGCGCGGGTGCGGGTGGAGCTGTCGGGGAATCTGTGCCGCTGCACGGGATATATGGGCATCGTGGCGGCGGTGATGTCGGTGCTGGCCGGGCTGCGAGAGGCGCCGGATGCGGACGTGGATCGCCTGCGGGCGGCGCTGCGGGCCGGGGAGGGCGCCGCGCCCGCGGCGGCACCGCCCGCGGCGTTCGAGGCGTTCAGCGCCGCGCCGGCCGCAGCGGCCACGACCGCGCCAGGCGCGCAGCCGGCGCGCGTAGCGCCCGCCACGTCTGCCACGACCGCTGCGTCAGCAGCGTCAGCAACGTCAACAGCGTCCGCAACGTCAACAGCGTCAGCGACGCCGGCCGCAAGCAATTCTGAACCGACGTCCTCCGCCGGCAAGACCAACGAAATCGACGGCGGCTTCGACGTGCCGTTTCCGCCGGAGCGGGTCTGGGCTTTCATGACCGACCTGCCGGCCGTGGCCGCCTGCCTGCCCGGCGCGTCCATCCAGGAACAGCAGGGCGAGCGGGTCAAGGGCACGATCGCCGTGAAGTTCGGCCCCATGCGCGCCGCCTTCAACGGCGCCGCGCGCCTGGACCGCGACGACGCCGCCATGCGCGCCGTCTTTCGAGGCGCGGGCCAGGACACGGTCAGCCGTTCGCGCGCCAACGGCGACATCACCTACCAGGTGCGGGACGCCGGCAATGGCGGCGCGCGCGTCGACGTCAATCTCGCCTATTCCCTGCAAGGCCCGCTGGCGCAGTTCTCGCGCTCGGGGCTGGTGCAGGACTTCGTGTGCAGGATGATCGCCGACTTCGGCGCCAACGTCGCGGCGCGGCTGGGCGGCAATGCGTCGGCCGAACCCGCGCAGGCCTCTTTCAACGCGTCCGGCATGTTCTGGCAGATCGTCCGGGCGCGTATCAAGCGTTGGTTCGGCCGGGGCTGACGCGGCCTCGGACATGATGGGTCCGCGCGGCCGCGCAGGCCGCGACGGGCGTGATAACGAAAGCCAGCCGCGCGCCGTCGCGCGCGGATGAGCCCATACGAAAGACAAGGGGAAGTACATGCGAGCGAGCTTGGCAGTTGCATGGCGCCGCGTTTCGAAGGGCCTGGCCGGCCTGGCGCTGGGCGTCACCGCCACGGCGGCGGGCGCGCAGGCCACAGAACCTTTGAAGGTGCGCCTGGACTGGACGCCGTGGGGCGTGCAGGCGCCTTTCCACCTGGCGCAGCAGAAGGGCTGGTACAAGCAGGCGGGCCTGGACGTCACGCTGGAGGACGGCAACGGTTCCGTCACCACGGTGCAGATCGTCGGGTCCAGCGGCACTTTCGACGTGGGACATGCGGCGCTGGCGTCCATGATGATCGCGCGGGACAAGGGCCTGCCGGTCAAGGCCGTGGCGGTCTTCGCGCGGCAGAGCGATATCGGCCTGCTGGTGCCCGCCGATTCGGGCATTACCGGACCCGCCGGGCTGAAGGGCCGCAAGATCGCCTACACCGCGGGCTCGCTGGAAGCGCCCTTCGTCGATGCATTCCTGGCGGCGGGCAAGCTCAAGCGCGGCGACGTCGAGCTGGTCAATGTGGATGCCGCCAGCAAGGCCTCGACCTATGCGGTCGGCCGTGCCGACGCGGCGTTTTCGACGATCCCGTTCTTCCTTCCCGTGGTGTCGCAGACGCGGCCTTCGGCGGCGGTGCGCTTCGCCGACTACGGCTTGAACATGCCCAGCTTCGGCTTGTTCGCCAGCGAGGAGAAACTGCAGGCGCGCGGCGCGGCGATCGGACGCTTCGCCAGCGTCACGGCGCGGGCCTGGGAATACATCTATGCCGGGCATGAGGACGAAGCCGTGGATGCCGTGATGGCGCAGCGGCCGCAGGCGCGGCTGGACCGCAAGGTGCTGCGCGGCCAGATCGATGCGCTCAAGCCCTATTTCGGCGATCTGTCGGCGGGCGCGCGCATCGGTCCGCCCGTGCCGGACGACTGGGTGCAGGCGGTCAAGACCTTGTCATCGGTCGGCTTGATAGGCGCGGCCGGCGCAGGCGCGGCCGGCCCAGGCGCGCAGGCGGATCCCGCCGGCTTCTACGTCACGGGCCTGGTGCATCCGGAGCGCTACGACGCCATGGTGGGAAAATGAACACCGCGGCGGTGTCGGCTCGCGACGTCGGCAAGCGCTATCCCGGCGAGCGCGGCGTGCGCGCGCTGGATGCGGTCTCGGTGGAATTGCCGCCGGGCCGCTTCGTCAGCATCCTGGGCCCCAGCGGCTGCGGCAAGAGCACCTTCCTGCGCTGCGTCGCCGGCCTGGAAAGCATCAGCGAAGGCGAACTTCGCGTGGAAGGCTGGCCGGTGAAGGGGCCGCCCGACGGCATCGGCATGGTGTTCCAGCGCGATGCCTTGCTGGACTGGCGCACGATCCGCCGCAACGTGCTGCTGCCCATCGAATTCGCCCACAAGCCGCTGGCCAGCTATGCCGCCAAGGCGCGGCAGCTGCTGGAGCTGACCGGGCTGCAGGACTTCGCCGACTGCTATCCGCACGAACTGTCGGGCGGCATGCGGCAACGCGCCGCCATCTGCCGCGCCCTGATCGACGACCCCAGGCTGCTGCTGATGGACGAGCCGTTCGGCGCGCTGGACGCGCTGACACGCGACCAGATGAACGTGGAGCTGCAACGCATCTGGCTGGAAACCCGCAATACCGTGCTGTTCGTCACCCACGGCATCGCCGAGGCCGTGTTCCTGGGCGACACGGTCATCGTGTTTTCGCCGCGTCCCGGGCGCATCGTCGAAACGCTGGAGATCGACCTGCCGCGTCCGCGGCCGCTGTCGGTGCGCGAGTCGCCCGAGTTCGGCGCCTACGTGCGGCACATACGCGGCTTGTTCGAGGACATGGGCCTGATCGACGAGAGGAGCCACGCATGAAGGCGTCGTACCTCCGATGGGCGCATGGCGCGGCCGGCGCCGCTTCGCTGGTCCTGTTCCTGCTGATATGGGAAGCGGCCGTGCGGCTGCTGCACGTCAAGCCCATCATGCTGCCGCTGCCGTCCAGCATAGGCGTGGAGCTGTACAACGACGCCGCGTGGTATGCCGGCCAGGCGGGCTACACCCTGATGACCACGCTGGCCGGCTTCGCGCTGTCGGTGCTGGCCGGCGTGGGCGTCGCGGTCCTGCTGGTGGGATCGCGCTGGTTCGAAAGCGTGCTGCAGCCCCTGATCGTCGCGCTGAACAGCGTGCCCAAGGTCGCCGTGGCGCCCTTGTTCGTGATCTGGCTGGGCACGGGCGCCGAGCCCAAGATCGCCATCGCCTTCCTGATCGCCATTTTCGCGATCATCGTCGATACCGTGCACGGCCTGCGTTCGGTGCCCAAGGACATCCTGGACCTGGGGCGGGTGTTGAAGGGTTCCAGGCGCGACTTTTTCTTCAAGGTCCGGCTGCCGTGCGCGCTGCCGTCCATCCTGGCGGGCATGAAGGTGGCGATATCGCTGGCGCTGGTGGGCGCCATCGTCGGCGAATTCGTGTCGTCGCAGAGCGGCCTGGGCTACGTGATCATGACCGCGCAAGGCACCTTCGATACGGTGCGGGTATTCGCCGCGCTGTTCGTGCTGGCCTTCATCGGCCTGGCGCTGTTCGGCGCGCTGGCATGGCTGGAACGCAAGGCGACGCCCTGGCGGCAGCGCCAGGACGAGCACTGACGACGCAGGCCGCCCGGGCGCGGGAAAAAACATCAATGAAAAGGGGAAAACGATGCAGTCCTTGATGGCCCTGTCGCGTCTGATCGACGCGATCAACCTGCGCGTGGGCCGCGCGGTCACCTGGGTGACTCTGCTGGTGGTGCTGGTCAGCGCCGGCAACGCGGTGGTGCGCAAGGTGCTGCACACCAGCTCGAACGCCTGGCTGGAGCTGCAGTGGTACATGTTCGGGGCGATGTTCCTGCTGGCCTCGGGCTATACGCTGCTGAAGAACGAGCACGTGCGCGTGGACATCCTGTCCTCGCGCCTGCCGCGGCGCAAGCAGATCTGGATCGAGATCTTCGGCGTGGTGTTCTTCCTGCTGCCGGCGTGCGTACTGATCCTGGTGCTGTCCTGGCCGGTGTTCGTCGATTCCTTCGTCACGAATGAACAGTCTTCGAACTCCGGCGGGCTGGTGCGCTGGCCGGTCAAGCTGCTGATCCCGGCGGGTTTCGCGCTGCTGGTGCTGGCGGGGGTGTCGCACCTGATCAAGTGCGTGGGCTTCCTGCGGGGCCGCTGCGAGGATCCGGGCAAACGCGACGGCGCCCGTTCGGCCGAAGAGGAACTGGCCGAGGAGATCGCCCGCGAGGCGCAGGCCCGCGAAGCCGCCGCGCTGGCGCAGGCCGCGGCGCCGGCCGGCCCGGCCGATTCCCGCGACGGAGGGCGCTGAGATGGATTTCCTCATCGCCAACCTCGCGCCCATCATGTTCGCCACCCTGGTGGTGTTCCTGCTGCTGGGCTTTCCCGTCGCCTTCGCGCTGGCGGCCAACGGCATCCTGTACGGCCTGATCGGCATCGAGCTGGGGCTGCTCACGCCCGCGCTGTTCCAGGCCCTGCCGCAGCGCATCTTCGGCATCATCTCCAACGACACGCTGCTGGCGGTGCCGTTCTTCACCCTGATGGGCCTGGTGCTGGAGCGATCCGGCATGGCCGAAGACCTGCTGGAGACCATCGGCCAGCTGTTCGGCACCGTGCGCGGCGGCCTGGCCTTTGCCGTGGTGTTCGTCGGCGCCATGCTGGCGGCGACCACCGGCGTGGTGTCCGCATCGGTGATCTCGATGGGCCTGATCTCGCTGCCCATCATGCTGCGTTACGGCTACGACCGGCGCCTGGCCAGCGGCGTGATCGCCGCATCGGGCACACTATCGCAGATCATTCCGCCGTCGCTGGTGCTGATCATCCTGGCCGACCAGCTGGGCCGCTCCATCGGCGACATGTACCGCGCGGCGATGGTGCCGGGCTTCGTGCTGGCGGGGCTGTACATCGTCTACGTGGCCATCATGTGCGTGATCAAGCCCGCGTCGGCGCCGGCCCTGCCGGAAGAGGCCCGGCGTTTCCGCGAAGACAACGGCACGCGCGGCGGCCGCTCGCTGCTGGTGCTGATGGCGATCTCGGTGACGGTGGCCTGGGCGCTGGGCCAGTGGATGGAGAACGACACGGCGCCCGCCGACGAGCGCATCGTGCTCAGCCTGCTGTTGTGGGGGTTGACCGCCTTCGTCATCGCCATCGTCAACAAGGTGCTCAGGCTGGGCCTGCTGTCGGCGCTGGCCGAACGCGTCACCTTCGTGATGATCCCGCCGCTGTTCCTGATCTTCCTGGTGCTGGGCACCATCTTCATCGGCGTGGCCACGCCCACCGAGGGCGGCGCCATGGGCGCGGTCGGCGCCATCGCCATGGCGCTGGCGCGCAAGCGCCTGACCCTGGACCTGATGAAGCAGGCCATGGACACGACTACCAAGCTGTCCTGCTTCGTGGTGTTCATCCTGGTGGGATCGACGGTGTTCGGGCTGACCTTCCGAGGCGTGAACGGCGACCTGTGGGTGGAGCACCTGCTGACCGGCCTGCCGGGCGGGCAGTGGGGCTTCCTGATCGTGGTCAGCGTGCTGACCTTCGTGCTGGCGTTCTTCCTGGACTTCTTCGAACTGGCCTTCATCATCGTGCCGCTGCTGGGACCGGTGGCCGAGAAGATGGGCATCGACCTGATCTGGTTCGGCGTGATCCTGGCGGTGAACATGCAGACGTCCTTCATGCATCCGCCGTTCGGTTTCGCGCTGTTCTACCTGCGCTCGGTCGCGCCCAAGGATCCGTACCGCGACAAGGTCACGGGCCGCACGATCGCACCGGTGACCACCGGGCAGATCTACTGGGGCTCGGTGCCGTTCATCGTGATCCAGCTGCTGATGGTGGCGACGGTGATGCTGGTGCCCGCGATGGTCATGCATTACAAGGGCGACGTGTCGCAGGTCGATCCGGCGTCGGTGAAGATAGACGTGCAGGGCGGCTACGGCGGCAGCGTCTACGGCAACGATTCCGGCGACGCCGGCGCGGTCTTCAAATAGCCAGTCGGAAAAAGCGTTGAAAGAGCGAGGCCGACTCAGGGAAAACCCTGGGTCGGCCTCGCTTCTTTATTACTTTATCGGATTTGCTTATAACCGGAATACGAAATCACAACTTTCGTTTCGTGCAGCCCCTCCGTATCATCGGTCCCCGAAAGGCGGCCCGCCCCGGTCGCCGTCGGAATGGGAAGGAACCGCCGCATGGAACACGGACATCGCACTCAGCGCGAGAACCTGGAGGTCAAGAACACGACCTGTTATATGTGCGCCTGCCGCTGCGGCATCCGCGTGCATCTGCGCGATGGCGAGGTGCGCTATATCGATGGCAACCCCGACCATCCGCTGAACCAGGGAGTCATCTGCGCCAAGGGTTCGTCCGGCATCATGAAGCAGTATTCGCCGGCGCGCCTGACCCAGCCGCTGCGGCGCAAGCCCGACGCGGAGCGCGGCACCGCGCAGTTCGAGCCCATCTCCTGGGAAGAGGCGCTGTCCCTGCTGGAAACGCGGCTGGCCCATCTGCGCGCCACCGACCCGCGCCGCTTCGCGCTGTTCACCGGGCGCGACCAGATGCAGGCGCTGACCGGCCTGTTCGCCAAGCAGTTCGGCACGCCCAACTACGCGGCGCACGGCGGCTTCTGTTCGGTCAATATGGCGGCCGGCATGATCTATACGATGGGCGGATCGTTCTGGGAATTCGGCGGCCCGGACCTGGACAATGCCCGTCTTTTCCTGATGATAGGCACGGCGGAAGACCACCATTCCAATCCGCTGAAGATCGCCATTTCCAAGTTCAAGCGCGCGGGCGGGCGTTTCATCGCCATCAACCCGGTGCGCACCGGCTACGCCGCCGTGGCCGACGAATGGATACCCATCCGTCCCGGCACCGACGGCGCGCTGTTCATGGCCCTGATCCACGAGCTGATCGAAAGAAACGCCTACGACCATGAATTCGTCTCGCGCTATACCAATGCCGGCGAGCTGATCGACCTGCGCGAGGACAGCGACACCCATGGGCTGTTCGTGCGGGATCCGTCCAGCCCGGAAATCAATGCGCTGTTCCCGCAGAACCGCATGTGGTGGGACAAGCATACCGATCGCGCCGTGGTGAACCACGCGCCGGGCGCCGAACCGGTGCTGGACGGCCAATACACGCTGGACGACGGCACGCCGGTGACGCCGTCCTTCACCCGCCTGCGCGAGCGCGTGGCATCCTGTACGCCCGAATGGGCGGCGGGCATCACCGGTATCGACGCCGGGACGATACGCCGGCTGGCCGACGAATTGATCCAGGTGGCGCGCGACCAGAAGATCGAGTTGCCCATCCGCTGGACCGACGCCTGGGGCGTCGAGCATGAATCCGTGCGCGGCGCGCCGATCGCGTTTCACGCCATGCGGGGGCTGGCCGCGCATTCGAACGGTTTCCAGAGCATCCGCGCGCTGTCCATCCTGATGTCGCTGCTGGGCACCATCGACACCCCGGGCGGCTTCCGCCACAAGGCCCCGTATCCCCGCGCCGTGCCGCCTTCGGCCAAGCCGCCCAACAAGGCCAGCGACGTGCAGCCCAATACGCCGCTGCCCAACGGCCCGCTGGGCTGGCCGGCGGCGCCGGAAGACCTGTTCATCGACGAACAGGGCGGCCCCGTGCGCATCGATAAGGCGTTTTCCTGGGAGTATCCGCTGGCCGTGCACGGCATCATGCACAGCGTCATCACCAATGCCTGGCGCGGCGATCCCTATCCCATCGACACGCTGCTGATTTTCATGGCCAATATGGCGTGGAATTCGTCGATGAACACCGTGGAAACGCGCCGCATGCTCACCGACCGGCGCGAGGACGGCGAATACAAGATCCCCTTCCTGGTCGTGTGCGACGCTTTCCAGTCGGAGATGACGGCCTTCGCCGACCTGATCCTGCCGGATACCACCTATCTGGAACGGCACGACGCCATGTCGATGCTGGACCGGCCCATTTCGGAATTCGACGGGCCGGTGGATTCGGTGCGCATCCCGGTGGTGCCGCCGACCGGCGACTGCCGGCCTTTCCAGGACGTGCTGGTCGAGCTGGCCGGCCGCCTGAAGTTTCCCGCCTTCACCCGGCCGGACGGCGGGCGCAAATTCAGCGACTACAAGGACTTCGTCGTCAACTTCCAGACCGCTCCCGACTCGGGCGTGGGCTTCCTGATGGGCTGGCGCGGCAAGGACGGCGACAAGGCGCTGGTGGGCGAGCCGAATCCGCGCCAATGGGAGCAGTACGCCGAGAACAATTGCCACTACCACTACGTGCTGCCCGAAGGCATGCAGTACATGCGCAACTGCAACGGTCCCTACCTGAAGTGGTCGGTCGAGAACGGCATGCGCAAGTTCGGCACGCCCATCGTGATCCAGCTGTATTCGGACGTGATGCAGAAATTCCGCCTGGCGGCGCAGGGCAAGACCAGCGGTCGCCAGCCGCCCGACCACCTGCGCGCGCGCATCGAACGCTACTTCGACCCCGTGCCGTTCTGGTACGAACCGATCGAGCGCGAAGTCACCGATACCGAGGCCTTTCCGCTGGCCGCGGTGACCCAGCGTCCCATGGCCATGTATCACTCCTGGGACTCGCAGAACGCCTGGCTGCGGCAGATCCACGGCGAGAACTATCTGATGGTGAACCCGCGCACCGCGGGCGCCCAGGGCATCGAGGACGGCGGCTGGATCTACGTCGAGTCGCCCTGGGGCAAGGTGCGCTGCATGGCGCGCTACAGCGAGGCCGTCGAGCCCGGCACCGTGTGGACCTGGAATGCCATCGGCAAGGCCGCCGGCGCATGGAACCTGGGGCCGGACGCCAACGAGTCGCGCCGCGGTTTCCTGCTGAACCACCTGATCACCGACGAACTGCCGGCGGGCAGGGATGGCGTGCCGGGCAGGATATCCAACTCCGACCCCATCACCGGGCAGGCAGGCTGGTATGACCTGCGGGTGCGCATCTATCCCGCCGAGGCGGATGCCGACTTCACGCTGCCGCAGTTCGCACCGATGCAGCCCTTGCCGGGTTCGCTCAATGTGGTCACGCGGGTGGTGCAGACCTATTTCGCCGGCAAGGGCGAGTTCCTGGCCCGCCTGCGCCGCGCCGGCTCGAACAAGTAAGCAAGGACACGACATGACCCAGATGGCTTTGGTGATAGACCTGAATGTATGCGTGGGGTGCCATGCCTGCGTGACCAGCTGCAAGGAGTGGAATACCTCCGGCGAAGCGGGCAGCCTGGCCGACGAGCGCGCCTACGATGCCGATCCCAGCGGCAATTTCTTCAACCGCGTGCAGACCTACGAGGCGGGGGAATTCCCGCTGACGGATACGATCCATTTCCCCAAGTCCTGCCTGCATTGCGAAGACCCGCCCTGTGTGCCGGTGTGCCCGACGGGCGCGAGCTACAAGCGGGAAGCCGACGGCCTCGTGCTGGTCGACTACGACAAGTGCATCGGCTGCAATTACTGCGCATGGGCCTGTCCCTACGGCGCCCGCGAACTGGATCCGCAGCGCAAGGAAATGACCAAGTGCACGCTGTGCTCGGATCGGATCGGCAATACCGCGTTGCCGGAGCGGGACCGCAAGCCGGCCTGCGTGCTGGCCTGTCCGACCTCGGCGCGCCTGTTCGGCGACATCCATGATCCGGACTCGGAAGTGTCGCAGGCGATACGCGACCGCGGCGGCTACCAGTTGATGCCGGAGTGGGGCACCCAGCCGGCCAATCACTATCTGCCGCGCCGCAAGACGGAGTCGGCCACGAGCGCTGGGCAGGGCTGCGGGTCGGGCGCCTGCTCATGCGCGACGAAGCCGGCCACGGACATCCAGGGGCAACTGGAAAGCGGCCAGCTGGACCTGGCCGCCGTCGCGGCCTCCCACTGACGTCGCCACCGACATCGCCATAGCCATCGGTTTGCCGGCATCGCGGCAAGCGCAAGAACCAAGGAGTATCCATGCGGCCACCCTTTTCGGTCGTTTTTCTGACTACGTTGTGCGGCGCCGCGCAGGGCTTGCTGATCGCGCTGGTCGCGATGGAGCTGGCGGCGGCCGCGGGCTCGCTGACCCTGCCGTCGCAGGGATTTTTCGTGGCGGGCGCCGGGGCGGCCTGCGTGCTGGGGGCCCTGGGCCTGTTCGCGTCCTTTTTCCATCTGGGCCATCCGGAACGGGCATGGCGGGCCGTCGCCATGTGGCGGACCTCGTGGTTGTCGCGGGAATGCCTGGCTGTCCCTACCTTTCTGCTGCTGGCCTTTCTTTACGGCCTGGCCCACGCGCTGGCGTTTCCCTACAGCCTGGCCGTCGGGATCGTCGGTGTCGTGGCCGCAGCCGTGCTGTTCGTGTGCACAGCCATGATCTACGCCTGCCTGCGCTTCCTGCAGGAATGGGCCAGCCCCTTTACCCTGGTGAACTTCGTGCTCTTGGGTTGCGCGTCGGGTTTCACCCTGGCCACGCTGATCGCGGCGGTCTGGGCCGCGCCGCTGGTGGTGGTGCTGGGACCCTGCGCCTGCATCCTGATCGCCGCGAGCTGCATGTCGCGCATGGCCTCGCTGGCGCGCAACGCCCGCCTGCACCCCAAGTCGACCCTGCAGAGCGCCACGGGGATCCGGTCGGACAAGCTGGTCCAGAAGTCGCAGGGGTTCACCTCCAGCTCCTTCAATATGCGGGAGTTCTTCCACGGCAAGAGCGCCGCCATGCTGGCGACGGTGAAGACGGCCTTCGTGCTGGGTGCCTTCGTCATCCCGTTCATCCTGGTGATGCTGGGCTCCACGGCGGCGGCGTCCATCGCGATGCTGGCGGTCGCCTTCGTGATCCAATACCTGGGATTGCTGGCCGAGCGCTGGTTCTTCTTCGCCGAGGCCCGGCACCCGCAGAATCTGTATTACCAGCGGGCGGCGTGACGCGGGCGGCATAGCAATTGCGGCCGGGCAGCGTCGCACTGCCGTGAGGAGGCCGCCATGAGCCGGATGCAAGCCTATCGTATTCACCGTTTCGGAGGACCCGAGGTCCTCCAGGAAGAATGGGTGGATATACCGGAGCCCGCCCAGGGCGAAGGCCTGATACGCATCCTGGCGGCCAGCCTGAATCCGGTGGATCTCAAGACGCGGGAAGGCAAATATCCGCTGGTGCGGGCCGATCGCCTGCCTTACATCCTGGGCCGCGACTGCGCCGGCATCCTGGAGGAAACCCGGCAGCGCCTGCCGGGCATCGAACCGGGCGACGCCGTCTATGCCTTCGTCGGCCAGGGGCAGGGGGCGTACGCGCAGTTCGTGACGACTCCCTTGGAAGGCATCGCCCGCAAGCCCTTGTCGCTGGACTTCGCCACCGCCGCGGCCGTGCCACTGGCCGGGCTGACCGCCTGGCAGGGCATCTTCGATCACGGCGGGCTGAAGGGTGGCCAGCGCCTGCTCATCCATGGCGCGGCCGGCGGCGTCGGGCATCTTGCCCTGCAGTTCGCCAAGGCCAAGGGCGCCGAGGTCTTCGTGACGGCTTCCGGCGACAGCGCGAACTTCCTGCGCGGCCTGGGCGCGGATCGCGTCATCGACTACAAGACCCAGGATTTCGAGCGGGAAGTCAGCGACGTCGACGTGGTATTCGACCTGATCGGCGGCGACACCCAGGAGCGTTCCTGGAACGTGCTGAAGGACGGCGGCGCGCTGATCTCGACGCTTAATGAGCCGTCACAGGAACGCGCGCGCCAGAAAAACGCCCGCGCCGCCCGCTACACCGCCCGCCCGGACGGCCGCCAACTGGGCCGGATCGCCGACCTGATCGATCGCGAAAAGGTCCGCGTGCACGTGACCGGCGTCTTCGACTTCGCCCAGATGGAGCGCGCCCAGCGCCAACTGCAACAGGGCCACAACCGCGGCAAGCTGGTCGTGACCCTGACGCCACGGCCGGACACGGCGGACGGGCAGTAGCGATCGTCTCTGGCCGCCAGGCCTGCCACGCTGTTGCAACCGCCTTTCGCAGTGCCGCCCATGGCTAACGCCGCGCCAGTTCGCCGCGCAGGACTTCGGCGATCGTGCGCTGGCGCGCGGCGGGCATGCGATCAATAAGCGTGGACACGCTGATGGCCAGCCGGGGATAGCCTTCCGCATCGCACCAGGCCATTCCCACGCCGAGCGCGCCTGGCACCGCGGTGTTGCCGATGACCGACCAGCCGCGGTCGCGCGTGCTCTCCGCCAGGCGACGGATATGCGCCGCCGTCAGGCCGCCATAGCCGCGTAGCGCTGTTTCGTTGCGGGCGATCACGGCGGCGGCTTCGGCGGGAGGCAGCGCGGCCAGCAGCGCCAGGCCCGCGGCGCCCACGCCCAAAGGCTGGCGATGCCCCACGGTGACGGTCAGCACCTGCACCGGGTAATTGCCCAGCTCACGATGCAGGCACAGCGAGTCGTCGCCCGCACGGCAGATCAGGAAAGCCGAGTCGCCGATGGCGTCGCTGATGCGGCGCATCGCGGGGCGCCAGCGCCGTATCGCCTGTTCATGCGGATCGCCACTGTCGGCGTCGGTCTGCAGCACGCGATAGCGCGGCTTGTCGCCATCGCGCAGGGCATAGCCTTCGTCCACCAGGACGTCGAGGAAGCGATACACGGTCGAGCGTTGCATGCCGGTCTGCGCGGCGATTTCGGTCACGTGCAGGCCGCTGTCGCCCGCGCGACGCAACGCGCCAAGGATATGCAGGCCGCGTCGCAAGGTGCGCGGCCCGCCGTCGCGGTCAGGGGCGTTGGGGGTCTCATGCTTGCGGCGGCCCCGCGGCGGCGTAGCCTCAGTGGATGGCTTGTTCATTATTTGGACAAACGGTCTTTGCGCGCTCCTTGCGTAGAAGCATCATACGCGCAGGCAAACACAGATTTGTCCAAAATTTGAACAAACAGACGGAGACAGAAAAAATGATGCCAAGACGCTGCGCGCGTGTGCTGACGGCCGCCCTGCTGGGCGGCGGGATGAGCCTGGGCCTTGCCATGCCGGCCCATGCCCAGACCCAGACTCCGACCCCGTCCAGATACCCCAGCCATCCCGTGACCATGATCGTCGGCTATGCCGCCGGCGGTGCCACCGACATCGTGGCGCGCCTGCTGGCCAAATCCCTGACGCAGGAATTGGGGCAGACCTTCGTGGTGGAAAACCGCACCGGCGCCAACAGCAATATCGGCGCGGAAACCGTGACGCGCGCCGCGCCGGACGGCTATACGCTCTACGTCGGTTCGATCGCCAACACGATCAACATGACGCTGTATAGCAAGCTCAATTACGACGTGAACAAGGATTTCGCGCCGGTGGGCATGATGGCCTCCGTGCCCAACATCCTGGTGGTCAATCCCAAAGTGCCGATCAAGACCGTCAAGGAATACATCGCCTACGCCAAGGCCAATCCGGGCAAGCTGACCTGCGCGTCGTCGGGCAGCGGGTCGTCCATCCATCTTTCCTGCGAGCTGTTCAAGATAGAGACGGGCACGGACATCCTGCACGTGCCGTATCGGGGCAGCGGCCCGGCGGTGGCGGATCTGCTGGGCGGGCAGGTCGATTCGATGTTCGACAACATGCCGTCTTCCTTGCCTCACGTGCGGGCCGGGAAGCTGCGCGCGCTGGGGGTGACTTCGCAACAGCGCGTGCCATTCGCGCCGGATGTGCCGACGTTGGCGGAGTCGGGCTTGCCCGGGTTCTCGGTGGAGTCGTGGTTCGGGCTGATGGCGCCGGCCGGAACGCCGCCGGCGGTGATCGAGCGGCTGAATACGGCGTTGAACGAGGCCTTGAAGTCTGCCGACCTGCGGGCGGTGTACGACAAGAGCGGGTTCGTGCTGCCGCCCGAGGACAATTCGCCCAAGGCGTTTGGCAGGTTTATTGCCGCGGAGACGGCGAAGTGGGCCAAGGTGGTGAAGACGGCGAATCTGAAGGCTGAGTGATCGGCCCGTATGAGTGATCGGCCTGTATTCAAGGAGTTTCTGGTGTACCCCATCGATTTCTTTTTCCGTGCGGCGCAGCGCTATCCCGGCAATACGGCGCTGGATGGTCCGGACGGAAGCATTTCGTACGCCGACCTGGCGGATCGCGTGCGTGCCCTGGCCGCGGCGATGCAGGCCTTCGATCCCGCACCGCAGACCCGCGTCGCCATCTGTGCCGGCAATACGGCCGAACATATCCTTGCGCTGCTGGCCACGCTGGCGGCGGGCAAGATCTGGGTGCCGCTGAACTACCGCAGCACCCCCACCGAGATCGGCCGCATCCTGGAGGCGACGGAACCGTCCATCATCGCGCTCGATGCCGTTGGCGCGCCCCTGGTCGGCACGTCGATCTCCGCGCACCGCATCCGGCTGGATGGGGCGGCCGGCGCGCACGCGACGGAATACGCACTGTCCGCCTTGCTGGCGCGTCATGCCGGCGCGGCGCCCGTTGTCTATCCCATGGACCGCGACGCGGTGCAAGCCATCAAGTTCACCGGCGGCACCACCGGCCTGCCCAAGGGCGTGATGCAGCCGGCGCGTGCGTGGAACGCCGGCATCATCAACCAGATCAACGGCTGGGGCCTGGGCCCGCAGGACCGTTACGTGGTGGCCGCGCCCATTACCCATGGGACGGGCACCTACCTGCTGCCGCTGCTGGCCCAGGGCGGCGCCTTGCTGCTGGTCGACGCGGCCAGCCCCGCCACCATCACCGCGGCCTTCCGCGAGCGCGGCGGCACGCTCAGCTTCATGCCGCCGACCCTGATCTACATGATCATGGCGCAGGACGGCGTGTCCCGCGCCGACTTCCCGCATCTGCGCAACCTCATCTACGGCGGCGCCCCCATGCCCGTGGGCAAGTTCGAGCAGGCGCGCGCATTCTTCGGCCCCGTGCTCGGCACCACCTACGGCCAGACCGAGGCCCCGCAGATCGTCACCCTGATGCGCCCGGCCGACTTCGAGGACGCCGCCAACCTGGGTTCGGTCGGCCGCGTCACGTGGCTGTCGGACCTGGCGATCCTGGGGCCGGATGGCCAGCCCGTCGCCACGGGCGAGATCGGCGAGGTGGCCGTGCGCGGCGACCTGGTCATGACGGGCTATTGGCGCCTGCCGGAGAAAACCGCCGAGACCCTGGTCGACGGCTGGCTGCGCACCGGCGATACGGGCCTGGTGGATGAGCGGGGCTACCTGTTCCTCAAGGATCGCTTGCGCGACGTCGTCATCACGGGCGGCTTCAACGTGTATCCGGTCGACGTGGAAAACGCCCTGATCTCGCATCCCGACGTGCACGAGTGCTCGGTGTTCGGCGTGCCCGACGACAAATGGGGCGAAGCCGTGCATGCCGCCGTGCAACCGCGCGCCGGCGCCGTCATCGATGCCGAAGCGCTCAAGCGGCATGTGCGCGGGCTGCTGGGACCGGTCCATGCCCCCAAGCAGATTCATATCTACGAGAGCCTGCCCCGATCGTCGGTGGGCAAGGTACTCAAGAACGCGGTGCGCGACGCCGCTCTCAAGGAAATCGCATGACTGGATCATCGAACGGCACGAATCAAGCAGGTCGCACGAACGGCACGGACCATGGCAAGGGCACCGGCCCCGTCACCCGGCTGTGCGCGCATCATCTCACCGGCATGTCCTATCGCGACGCCGACCTGGTCGAGGACCTGATCGGCAAGACCACGTTCACCGAGGTGCTGTTCATGCAGATCACGGGACGCAAGGCGCGTCCGGTCGACCTGCGCATCGTCGATGCGGTGCTGGTGACCTTGATGGAGCATGGCCTGACTCCCAGCGCCATCGCCACGCGGTTGATCTATATGAGCGCGCCGGAGAACCTGCAGGGGGCGGTGGCAGCCGGCCTGATGGCCGTGGGCAGTTCCTTCGTCGGCACCATGGAGAACTGCTCGCGCCTGCTGGACCGCATCAAGGATGCCGCCGATCCGCGCGCCGAGGCGCTGGACATCGCCCGGGCCCATCGCGCGGAGAAGCGTGCCATGCCGGGCTTCGGCCATCATCTGCACAAGCCCGACGACCCGCGCGCGATCAAGTTGCTGGACATGGCCGAAGCGGAGCCGGAACTGGCCGGCACCTCGGTGCGCGCCCTGCGCACGCTGGCCGCCGCGGTGGACGAGGTGGCGGGGCGCCACATCACCATCAACGCGACCGGCGCGGTGGCGGCCCTGCTGGGCGAGCTGGGCATCCCCACCGCGCTGATGCGCGGTTTCGCCGTGATCTCGCGTGCCGCCGGCTTGGTGGCGCACGTGGCGGAGGAGCAGGAAAGCCCTTCCGGCCGTTTCATCTGGGACACCATCGACCATGCCATTCCCTATGTGGGCAAGGGCAAGAGCCATCAGACGCAGGAGTGACGGGCCATGGCGATGAACCAAGGCAAGGAAACGGTGCGCGACGTCCTGGTCACGGGCGGCAGCAACGGAATAGGGCGCGCGGTGGTGCGGCGTCTGTTGGCGGACGGCGCGCGGGTGATCAATTTCGATATGCGCGCGCCGGCGGAAACGCTGCCGGGCGAGACGCATGTGGCGGTCGACCTGAGCGATGCGGCGGCGACCCGCCAGGCCGCGGCGGAACTGGCGGCCGTGACGCCGGTGCTGCGCCTGGTGAATAACGCCGGCATCGTGCGGCCGGCGCCCTTGCAGGACGCCACGCCGGAAGACCTGGCGGCGGTCAGCGCCCTGAATCTGCAGGCGCCCCTGCTGTTGCTGCAGGGGCTGTTGCCGGGCATGCGCGCGGCGCGTTTCGGCCGGGTGGTGAATATCGCCAGCCGCGCCGCGCTGGGCAAGGCCGAGCGCAGCGTCTACGCGGCGACCAAGGCTGGGCTGTTGGGGATGACGCGCACGTGGGCGCTGGAGACGGGCGCGTATGGCGTGACGGTCAATGCCATCGGTCCGGGACCGATCGCCACCGAGCTGTTCACGCGCGTCAATCCGCCGGGTGCGCCGTCCACGCAACGCATCATCGACAACATCCCGGTGCGGCGCATGGGGCAACCCGAGGATGTCGCGCATGCGGTGGCTACGCTGCTGGACGACCGCGCCGGCTTCATTACGGGGCAGGTGCTTTATGTCTGCGGCGGCATGACGGTCGGCCTGGGGCAGGCGGCATGACGGCGCGCCTGGCGGGCAAGGTGGCGCTGGTGGCGGGTGCGGGGGCCAGCGGGCCGGGCTGGAGCATAGGCAAGGCCAGTTGCGTCACCCTGGCGCGGCAGGGCGCCCGCATTATCGCGCTGGATCGCGACGCGGCGGCGGCGGAGGATGCCGCGCGGGAAGTGGCCCATGCCGGCGGCATCGCCTTGCCCCTGTGTGCCGACGTCGGCGACGAAGCGGCGATGCGCCAGGCCGTGACCAGCGCCATGGCGGAATTTGGCCGCATCGACATCCTGCAGGCCAATGCCGGCATAGGCAAGGTGGGCGGCCCGGGCGACATTAGCGTCGAGGACTGGGAGCGCATCCAGCGCGTCAACGTGACCAGCCTGCTGATCGCCAGCAGCCTGGTGGCGCCCATCATGAAGGCGCAGGGGGGCGGCGCCATTGTCACCGTGTCTTCCATCGCCGGCATCCGCTACACCGGCTATCCGCACCTGGCCTACAGCGTGACCAAGGCCGCCGTCATCCATTTCGCCCGCATGCTGGCGCAGCAGTACGCCGCCGACGGCATCCGCGCCAACACCGTCATTCCCGGCCTGATCGACACGCCGCGCGTGCGCCACACGGTGGGCCGCATGTTCGACCCGACCGATGCCCAGGCCGCCAGCCGCGCCCGCGATCGCCAGGTACCCATGGGCCGCATGGGCACCCCATGGGAAGTCGCCAACGCCGTCGCCTTCCTGGCCTCCGACGAAGCATCCTATATCACCGGCACGGAACTGGTGGTGGACGGCGGCTTGGTGGGCAAGTATGCGTAGAAAGGCCTGACGGGAGGGCAGGCGGCCGCGCCAGGAATAAACTGCGGCTAGACCGAGTCCGCCATTGCTTATGCCCAACCATTCCGTCAGCGCTCCAGATCGCCACTTGCCGCAGGCGATCATCGGTCAATTGATCGACGAGGCCGGCACACGGCGGTCGCTGGACGTTTTGTTCGATGCGCTGGCGGGCGTGGTGCCGTTCGAGATGGTGTCGGTGCTGGTGTACCGGGGCAGGGGGCGGCCGGTTTTGCTGTATGACAGCTTCGCCGAGCCGGCGTATCGGCAGGGCCTGGACAATTACCTGCGGTTTTCCTATGTGTTGAACCCCTGCTACCAAGCCTATCTGGGTGGCTTGCGGAGCGGGGTGATGCGGATCCGCGACCTGCTTTCCGGCGGCACCGCCACGGCCGCGACCGCCGCCGCGGGGGCGGGCGGTGCCAGGGCGGGTGCGGTGGATGCCGCCCCGGTGGCAATCTCCGACGAAGAGGAAATCGGCTACGTCACGTTGGGCTGGCCGCCGAATCGCGTGGAAGTGCTGGCCCTGGTCCCGCTGCCCGGCGACGCCGCCGCCGAGATCGGATTGCTGCGGCCGCACGCGGCCGGCGGATTCAGCGAGCAGGACCTGTATTGCCTGCGCCAGTTGCATCCTGTCATGGCCGCGGTCATCGCCCGGTATTGGCGCGAGCACCGCGATGCCGCGGCGGATGCCGGCAGCCGCGCGCCGGCGGATACCCGCATCGACACCGCCTTCGACGACTTCGGCAAACCACGGTTGAGCACCCGGGAAGGCCAGGTCGTCCGCATGGTGCTGCAAGGCCATTCGTCGGAATCGATAGGCTTGCACCTGGGCATCTCCATCACCACGGTCAAGACGCATCGAAAGAACGCCTATGCCAAGCTCGGCATTTCCACCCAGTCCGAGCTGCTGTCGCTGTTCCTGAAGACGGCCCGCCTCCTCCCCGGGGAGGATGTCGCGACCAGGGACTAGGGCACATCATTGCCCCTTTCCCAGCACAACGAGGGGCTGTCTTGAAATACACACGCATGCCGATCGAGGCGCAGGCGCCGGAAGAAGTCGGCTATGGCCGCATCCGGAACAATCTGTCTGAAAGCTCCATCGCCGATCGCAAACTGGGCGAACTGGGCGTGGACCTGTCCGACCTCACCCTGCTGTACGGCGAGCACCGCGGCGACCGGGCGTTGCGCGAACAGATCGCGCGCCAGGCCGGCAGTCCGGCAATACACGTGGACGACGTGCTGGTGTGCGCCGGCGCGGCCGGCGCCTTGTTCATCGTCGCCAGCGCAATGCTGAAGCCGGATTCGCATCTGGTCGTGGTGCGGCCGAACTACGCCACCAATATCGAAACGCCGAAAGCGATCGGCTGCGAGATCAGCTACGTCGATCTGTCCTTCGAGGCCGGCTACAAGACGGATATCGACGCCATCGAGCGCGCCGTGCGGCCCGGCACCGCCTGCATCAGCGTGACCTGCCCGCACAACCCGACCGGTTCGATGATGTCCTGGGACGACCTGCTGCGCCTGGACGACATCGCACGGCGCAACGGCTGCGTGGTGCTGGTGGACGAAACCTACCGCGACCTCAGCCATGGCGAGCCTTACCCGACGGCGGCCAGCATCAGCGATCGTTTCATCGCCGTATCGTCGTTGTCCAAGGCCTACGGCACGCCAGGCATACGCGTCGGCTGGCTGATCACCCGCAACCGGCCGCTGTACGAGCTGTTCCTGGCGGCCAAGGAGCAGATCGGCATCTGCGGCTCGGTCCTGGACGAGGCGGTGGGCGCGGCGGTATTGGCGCAGCGCGAAACCTGGCTGAAGACCAGCAATCAACGCAACCAGCGCCACCGCGACATCCTGCGGGCCTGGATGCGGGACGAGCCCTATATGGAGTGGGTGGAGCCGGCCGGCGGCGTGGTGTGCTTTCCCCGGCTGAAGGTGCCGGCGTCCTTCGACCTGGACCGCTTCTACCGCAGCCTGCTGGAACGCCACGGCACCTACGTCGGTCCCGGCAACTGGTTCGACATGCCCCGCCATTACATGCGCATCGGTTACGCCTGGGTGACCGAACAGCAACTGCGCGACGGCCTGGCGGGGATATCCGCGGCCATCCGGGAACAGCTGGACGAACATCGCGGCGGATGACCCCCAACGACGGCAAGGGGAGCAATGCGAAAGCCGGTCATGCGGCAAGCCGGGTGATCCAGGGGCGCGGCAACGGTATCATCGTGGTTTTCCGGGCGGGCACGCTCCGGACCGATGGATGCAAAGCAAGGAGACCCCATGACCGTTGCCACACACCAGGCCCGCCGAGCGGGCCGCGGCTCGCGCCGTCTCGCTGCCGCCGGCCTGCTCGCGCTAGGCCTGGCGTGCGTCCGCGCCGATGCCGCGAACGGCGGCGCCAGCGGCCTGCATGACAATTTCTTCTGGCTCGGCCAGTTCAACAAGGCGTCGATCGTGATGACGACGGAGCAGGGCATCCTGCCGCCGGACATCGCGCAGAAAACCGCGCGCGCCGTCGCCCAGGTGATCGCGGAAGGCGACAAGCCCGGCGGCAAACGGCCCGGCGACTACCTGCAGCTGGAACCGCTGATCACCAAGATCGCGGGCGCCGACGCCACCCGCATGCACTCCGGCCGCAGCCGCCAGGACATCCTGGCCACCACCCGGCGCGTCATGCTGCGCGACCGCCTGCTCGATCTTTACGAGGCGCTGAATCAGGCCCACGCGTCGGTCAATGCGCTGGCCGAGAAGTACGCCGACGCCATCGTGCCGGCCTATACCAATGGCGTACAGGCGCAACCCACCACCTACGGCCATTACCTGCTGGCGTTTTCCAACGTGCTGGACCGTGACGCGGCGCGCCTGCGCCAGGTCTATGCACGCGTGAACCTCAGCCCCATGGGCGCGGCGGCCCTGGGCACGTCCAGTTTCCCGATCGACCGCAAGCGCCTGGCCGACCTGCTGGGCTTCGACGGCGTGGTGGACAATTCCTACGACGCCGCGCAGTTTTCGCAGATCGATATCGGCGCGGAAGCCGCCAGCCTGGCCAGCACCATGGCGCTCAGCGTGGGCGCCTTCGTGCAGGACATCCACACCCAGTATCACCAGCCCAAGCCCTGGCTGATGCTCACCGAAGGCAAGCTGACGGGCACCAGCAGCATCATGCCGCAGAAGCGCAATCCCTATGCGCTGAACGACGTGCGGCTGGCCGCCAGCGAAACCGTCGGCGACGCGATGGCCGCGCTGGTGGTGGCGCACAACGTGACGCCCGGCATGCCCGACTACAAGCGCGGGCAGGCGCAGGACGCGGTGGACTCCGCCACGGATATGTACCTGAAGCTGGACGAGATGCTGGGCGGCCTGGTGCTGAACCGCGAACGCGCCCTGGCCGAAGTGGACGCCGATTATTCGACCACCACCGAGCTGGCCGACGTCCTGCAGCGCGACGCCAACGTGCCGTTCCGCATCGGCCATCATTTCGCTTCCGAACTGGTCAGCTACGGCCGCCAGAACAACCTGAAGCCGGCCGACATCCCGTACGCGGAAGCGCAGCGCATCTATGCGGCGTCCGGCAAGGCGAACGGCGTGGACAACGCCAAGCTGCCGCTGGACGAAGCGCGCTTCCGCCAGGTGCTGACCGCGCAGAACATGATCGCTTCCAGCAAGGGCCAGGGCGGTCCGCAGCCCGCCGAAGTCGCGCGCATGCTCGCCGACGCCAAGCAGCGCCTGTCGGTGGACATGACCTGGGTGCAGAGCACGCGCGACCGCCTGACCACCGCGCAGGACAACCTGGACCGGGCCTTCGACGCGGTCGCCAATCCCCCGGCCAAGAAGTAGTCCGTCCCGGCGCGCGGCGATCAGACAGACCGCGCGACAAGGTCGCGCAGCCACTGATGCGCGGGATCGCGGTGCAGCCTTTCATGCCACAGCATGAGCATCTCGAAACCCGCCACTTCCAGGGGCGGCTCGACCACCTGCAGCGCATGGTTGCCGAGCACCAGCCGCGACGGCACCAGGGCCACCAGGTCGGTGCTGGCCAATACGGCCGCCAGGAACAGGAAATGGGGCACCGATAGCGCCACCCGGCGCGTCATGCCCAGCCGCGCCAGCGCTACGTCCGTCACGCCGTGGAAGCCGCCGCCATCCGCCGATACGATGGCGTGGTCGAGTTTGCAGAACTGCGCCAGGGTTGGCCGGCGCTTCAGCCCAGGATGCCCCTTGCGTCCGGCCAGCACGTAGCGCTCGATGAACAGTGAGCGCTGTCTTAGCCCGGGCGGTGCTTCGGCACCGATGTGGAAGGCAAGGTCCACGTCGCCCTGGTCCGCCTGCCGCGCCAGCATGGGAGGATTCAGTTCGAGTATCGCCAGGCGCGAGCGCGGCGCCGCCGCGCGCAAGGCCGCCATGGCCGGCAGCAATATGGTCGATTCGCCGTAGTCGGATGCCGCCGCCCGCCAGGTCTGTTCGGCCCGCGCGGGATCGAATGGACGGCTGGGCGCGACGGCCTGTTCCAGGGCTTCCAGGGCCAGGCGCAGCGGTTCGCGCAGTTCGTCCGCGCGCGCCGTGGGCCGCATGCCGCGTGGGCCGGGCAGCAGCAGCGGGTCGCCGAGCACTTCCCTCAACCGGGCCAGCTGCACGCTCACCGTGGGTTGCGCCAAATGCAGCCGTCGGGCCGCGCGGGTCACGTTGTGTTCGGCCAGCAGGGCATCCAGCGTGACCAGCAGGTTCAGGTCGAGGCGACGCAATGAATTGTTCATGGCAATACCAGGGATTGCAGAAATTCATTTTGAATATACCTGAGGCGTGCCTATCGTATGCCCATACGCACTTGCGAGCCTATGGAGCACCGCCTCATGAATGTCCTGATCGTCTACGCCCATCCCGAGCCTCGTTCCCTGAACGGGGCCATCAGGGACTTCTCCGTCGAACGCCTGCGCCAGGCGGGACATGCCGTACAGGTATCGGACCTGTACGCCATGCGCTGGAAGGCGGTGGTGGATCGTGCCGACAATACCGCGGCGCGGACCGATGCACGCTTCGACGTATCCGCGGATTCGGAGCAGGCTTATGCGAACGGCACGCAGAGCGCCGACATCGCCGGCGAACAGGAGAAGTTGAAATGGGCCGATGCTGTCATCCTGCAGTTCCCGCTCTGGTGGTTTTCGATGCCGGCCATACTCAAGGGCTGGGTCGATCGCGTGTATGCCTGTGGATACGCGTATGGCGTGGGCGAACACTCGGACACGCATTGGGGCGACCGATATGGCGAAGGCATCCTGACCGGCAAGCGGGCCATGCTCGTAGTGACGGCGGGCGGCTGGGCGTCGCACTACGCGCCGCGCGGCATCAATGGGGCGATCGACGACATCCTGTTCCCCATCCAGCACGGCATCCTGTTCTTTCCAGGCTTCGACGTGCTGCCGCCTTATGTGATCTACCGCACGAACCGCGTGGACGCGGCCGGCTTTGCCGGGATCCGTGACACCCTGGGCCAGCGCCTGGACGCGCTGGCGACCACGGAACCCATCCCGTTCCGCAAGCAAAACGGCGGCGATTACCTGATACCCGAGCTGACGCTAAGGCCCGACATCGCGCCCGGGCAGGCCGGAACGGCCATCCATCAGCGTCAGGCCGCGTCGCGGTCGCCGCGCGATTCCCAGAACACCACGCGTTGATGGATCCGGCGCATCAGCATGGATCCGGCCAGGCCGATGACGGCCAGCAGCAGCACGCCGGCGAACATGGTGGCCAGGCTCATGCTGACCGAGGCCGACGCGATCAGGTAGCCCAGGCCCTGTTGCGCGGACAGGAATTCGCCCACGACCGCGCCGATCAGCGCCATCGCCACGCCTATCTGCAGGCCCGAGAAGATATCGCCCGCCGCGGCAGGCAGCTTCACGTGCAGCAGCAGATAGGCCCGGCTGGCGGAAAACGCGCGGCAGGCGTCGAGCAGCTCGGTATCCGTGCGCTTGATGCCGTTGATGGTGTTGACGAACAAGGGAAAGAAGCACACCAGCGCGACCAGCACCACCTTGGACGACATGCCGAAGCCGAACCACACCAGGATGATGGGCCCCAGGGCCACCTTGGGCATGGCCTGCAGGCCGACCAGCAGCGGATACAGGAATCGTTCGAAGGTGCGGGATTCGGCCAGCAGCGCGCCCAGCAGCACGGCCAGGCCGCAGCCGATGACATAGCCGGCCAGCGATTCCGCCAGCGTGGCCCAGATGTGCGGCCACAGCGTGCCATCGGCGAAGCCGCCGTACAGCGCGTGGAACACCGCGCCGGGCGGCGGCAGCAGGTAGTCGGGGATGGCGAAGGCCTGGATGGACCAATGCCAGATCGCGATGAGCACGGCGACGCTGATCAGCGGATAAAGGAAAGAGGTGATGTCTAGGCGTTTCAGCATGGCGGGGGAGGCGGCGGCAGGGCGCGATCAGGCGGCCTGCGCATGGGTGAAGTGGCGGCGCAGATGCTGGCAGGCGGCATTGAAAGCCGCGTCGCCCAGCGTTTCCAGGGTGCGCGGGCGCGGCAGGTCGGGGCGATAGTCTTCGATGATGCGTCCGGGCCGGGGCGACATGACCAGCACGCGGTCGGCCAGGAACACCGCTTCCGGAATGCTGTGGGTGATGAACAGCACCGATTTGCGCTGGGTGCTCCAGATACGCTGCAATTCGAGCGTCAGGGCCTCGCGCGTCAGGGCGTCCAGGGCGGCGAAGGGCTCGTCCATCAGCAGCAGGTCGGGATCGGCCAGCAGCATGCGGGCGATGCCCACGCGTTGCTGCATGCCGCCGGACAGTTCGCCCGGATAGTTGCCGGCGAAGCCGCCCAGCGACACCAGCTCCAGCAGCGACCGCGCGCGTTCGCGCGCCGGTCCCGCCGGCAGGTCCATGGTGCGGGCCGGCAGCAATACGTTGTCCAGCACCGTCTTCCAGGGCAGCAGATTGGGCTTCTGGAACACCACGCCGGCGCGGCGGCTGGGCCGCGTCACGGTTTCTCCCCCCAGGCTGACGTCGCCCTCGGTGGGATGCAGCAGTCCGGCCGCCAGTTTCAGCAGCGTGGACTTGCCGCAGCCGGAAGGCCCCAGCACCGCCACGAATTCGCCCGGCGCGATATCCAGGTCGATGTCCGCCAGCGCCTGTATCCTGCCGCGCCGCGTCGGATAGGTCAGCCCGACGCGCTTGAAGCTCAATGCCGCGCTCATGCACCCGCTCCGTGCGCGGCCGCGGCGGTCGCCAGGAAGCGCTGCACGGCGTCCCAGGATTGCCGGTTCGCCTGGGCGTTGGCCAGCGGCGTGCCGCCGCCGGTCAGCACCACGCCCGCGACGGGATGGGGCTTGGCGATCAGCGTGGTGGGCACGTTGGGCACGCCGATGGCATGGCCGGCGCCCTGGCCGCATACGTGTTCGACCGGCCAGCGGTGGCCGTGGTCCTTGAGCGTGGCGGCGATCTGTTCGCTGAACAGGGTGGAAGGCCAGAAGCCGTCGTCGGTGCCGGAAACCAGCATGACGGGGCCCTGTATCTTTTCCACGGCGATGCGGGCGGCGGCCACGGATGCGGCGTCGCGCAGCGGCGTGTGGAAGGCCGGCGCCTGCCGTACCGGCTGGCCGTCGGTGGGCGTCTGGTTGAAGGCCGCCCAATCGACCTGGGGATTGTCCTGCCAGACATTGCGCAGCGGCTGTCCCTGCCAGGTCCAGGTCGGCGAATCCGGCGCTTCGCCGGGCGCGCCGGCGCGCAGCGTGCCGTGCACCACCGCGCTGGGCACATAGGCGATGGCGGCGTTGACCAGGTCGGGGAAGCGCGAAGCCAGCATCAGCGTCAGCTCGCCGCCGCGCGACTGGCCCGTCACGGCGACGAAGCCGTTGGCGGGGGCCAGGTTGGCGCGCGTCCAGCGCAGGGCTTTTTCGAAGTACTCCAACGGCGTGCGGGAGATATGCGCGGGCAGGCCGGGTGCCTTGAAGTATCCCAGGGCGAATGCCGTGTAGCCATGCGCGGCGTACAGCGCGGCGCGCTGGCGCGGGATGCCGCCGCCGGAGCCGTTCAGCACGATGATGACGGGGCGGGGCTCGGTGCCGGCGGGGCGGAACACGGTCCCCACCAGGCCGTCTTCCTGGATCTCGCGGCGCGTGACGCCTTCCACGACATAACGCTGCACCAGCGTCGCATGGGCGGCCTGGCCATCGGCGCTCTCGGCGTCGATGGCGATGGCCAGCGTGTCCACTTCGTCGCTGCGCGCGGGGTCGGTCGGGGGCTCGATGCGTTTCATGGCCCAGACCGCGGCCATGGCGTCGGCGCCGTCCCAGTCGCCGCTGGCGGGCGCCTGCTTGTCCAGGTCGACCGTGCCGTCGGCGCCGACCGTGAACGTCGCCGCGCTGCGCCAGACGCTGCCGTCCGGGTGGCGCAGTTCGGCGCGCAGGCGCGCCGGCCCTGGCGGAAAGCCGGCCAGGACGATGCGGCGCGCGACGTCGACGGCCGCGTCCGCCGGCTCGACCCGCAGCACGGCGCGGTTACCATGGTCGCCGCTCATTTGGCCGCCTTTGCCTGCGCGCGCACGGCATCGGCATCGAAATCGTTGATCTGCTTGATGAACTCGTTGGAAAAGATCTTGTCCACCGGCACGTTCGCCGACGGATATTCGCCCGCGGCCGCCATGGCCTGGATGCCGGCGGTGATGGCCTTCAGGTCGTAATAGCCGGGCACGCGCGGCTGGCCGGACGGGGTGTAGAGCACGCGCTGCAGGCGCCGGCTGAGCAGCGTGGCCTGGTCCTTCAGCGCCTGGGCCTCGTCGCCAGCCGGCTTGGACTGCGGATTGGCGCGCCAGAAGGCCCGCACGCAGAATTCCGGGTTGGCGACGCAGGCGACCTGCGCCTTGGTGTAGGCGCGGGCGAAGCGCACCATCAGGTCGGGATGGTCGCGGAAGGTGTCCACATGGGCGATGAAGCCGTTGCCCGCGGTTTCGGCGAAGACGGACGGATAGGCGATGCGGCGGATCGGCGTGCCGGACATCTCCAGCATGTCGTTCCAGCTGCTATTGAAGTTCAGCGCCTCCACCTTCCCGGTCTTCAATGCCTGGAAGCCGGCGGCGAGCGCGCCCACGGCCACGTAGTCCACGTCCTTGCCGGGCGTCAGGCCGGCGGTGCGCAGCGCGGCGCGGCCGCCGGGTATGGTGCCCCAGGTCAGCGCGCCGACGCCGATCTGCTTGCCCTTGAAGTCGGCCAGCGTCTTGACGGGCGAATTGGCCAGCACGGCGAATTCCATGGTGTTGCCCGGTACGCCGTTATAGAAGTAGCGTAACGGCAGGATGTCCTTGCCGCTGAAATAGCTGGAGATGACCGGTTCGGATGTCGGATAGCCGAAGGTGACGCGCTTGCTCGCGACCTGCGGCAGCAGGGCGCCCGCGCCCTGGAAGACGATGGTCTTGACCGACAGGTTTTCCTGCTTGAAATAGCCGAGCTCGTCGGCGGCGGCGTAGGGCGCGCCGTCATGCACGGCGGGCGGGATGGCCAGCGCGACGGTGACTTCGTCGACGGCATGGGCAGGCGCCGCGGCCAGGGCGGCGACTAGCCCGCCCAGCGCGATTACGGAGGGGAAACGCATGGAAAGTCCTTTTTTCAGTGGTCGCCCTGGCCCAGGCGGGATGCCGCGTCGCGCAGCAGTTGATTGCGGTCGATCTTGTTGGTGGACGCCAGCGGCAGGTGGTCGACGAACCAGACCTGCCGCGGATGCTGGTAGGCCGGCGCGTGTTCCAGCGCGTAGCGCTTGATCTCTTCGGCGTCGGCGTGGTGGCCGGCGCGCAGGACGATGTAGGCCACCGGTTTCTGGCCCTTGATGTCGTCTTCCACCGGGACGACGGCGGCCTGCTGCACGGCGGGATGCTGTTCCAGCATCTTCTCCACTTCGCCCGGGTAGATGTTTTCGCCGCCGCTGACGAACATGTCGTCGCGCCGGCCGACGAAGGTGTAGAAGCCGTCCGCGTCGCGGCGGAATACGTCGCCGGTCGAATAGTAGCCGTCAGGCGTGAACGGGTTGGCCAGGTCGGGGCGCTGGTGATAGCCCAGCATCAGGCCGGGGCTTTTCATTTCCAGGATGCCCTGGTCGGGGCCGTCGCCCGGTCCGGGCGCCAGGCGCAGCGAGACTTCCGGATGCGCGTGGCCCACGGAGGTCGTCGGCGTCGGCAGGCCTTGCGGATGCGGGCCGAAGACGACCGGACCGCCTTCCGTGGTGCCGAAGGCGTTGATGACGCGCGCGTTGGGCAGCATGGCGTGGATCTGCGCCAGCAGGCTGGCGCTGACCGGCGCCGATCCCATGCGGATCACCTTGACCGACGACAGGTCGGTGCGGGACAGCAGGTCGCGCTCGCGCAGCATCATGGCGATCATCGGCGGCACGGCGGTCAGCCAGGTACAGCGGTAGCGTTCGATGCAGCGGATATAGGCCTGCGCCGTGAACTGCGGCAGCAGCACCGTGGTGGCATGGCTGCCCACCGACAGGAAGGCCAGGGCCAGCGCGTTCATGTGGTACAGCGGCGCGGCGATCAGCGCCCGCTCGTCGTTCAGCGGGGTGGCCTTGCGGCGCGTCTGCACCGTCCACAGATGGCTGGCGTGCGACAGCAGCACGCCCTTGGGCCGTCCGGTGGAGCCGGAGGTGTACAGCATCAGCGCCACGTCGTCCGGCTTGGGACGGTAGGCGGGCTGCTTGCCGGGCCGCAGGAAGTCCTGGAAGGGATCGGCGTGCGCCGAGGCTTCCATGGGTATCGCTTCGAGGCCGGCGGGAAGGCTGGGGCGGCGGGCTTCGTCGAACAGGACGAGGCGGGCGCCGCTGTCTTCCAGGACGAAGGCGATGGTGGAGGCCGGGAACTTGAAGTTCACCGGCACGGCCACTAGCCCGGCGCGCATGATGCCCATCACCGCCGCCACGTAACGCACCGAATTGGCGGACAGCAGCGCGATGCGGTCGCCCGTGGCGTAGCCGCGCGCGCGCAGCGCCTGCGCCACGCCTTCCGCCAATGCATCGAGCTCGGCGTAGGTGTACCGCGCCTCATGCAGTTCGGCGTCCACGCCTATCATGGCGATCCGCGCCGGATCGGCCGACGGATCGATCAGGTCGCCAAGGTTGTACGGTGTATGCATATCAATCGCCTAAAACTGTGCGTTTCACCCGTGCCGCGATGGTGCCGCCGATCGGGGACGCCGCGGATCCGGGTCCCCCGGTCCGCCGGCGTCGCCCCCCTTGGAGGGGGGAAGCGCGCAGCGCTTCGGGGGGTGGGCTTTACTACACAGCCGTGGAGTAGACGCCGCGGCCGCTGGCCACGAGTTTTCCGTCCTTGTCGAAGACCTGCGCTTCGGCGACCGACACCTGCGATCCGAACTTGATGACCTTGCCCTTGGCGGTCAGGTCGCCCTGGAAGGCGGCGCGGTGGTAATCCACGCGCAGGTCGATGGTCGGCACGCCCCGGCCGGTGCTGGAGACCAGCGCCCAGTCGGCCGTCAGGTCCACCAGCGCGGCCAGGATCCCGCCGTGGGTGTAGCCCTTTTCGGCATTGACCACCCACTCCTCGCGCCACTTGGCCTTGAGTTCGATCTCGCCCGTCCCGACGGACAGGACCTCGATGCCCAGCCACTGGTGGTAAGGCCCGCGCAGCAGTTTCGCCTGGATGTCTTCCTTGGTGGGGAGCGTTTTTTCGGTCATGGTTATTTCCGTATCTCTGGTATTCGGTTGTCTGTGTGATCTTCCGTATGGCTTTCCGCATGGCCTTCCGCATGGCTCTCCATGCCGCCGGGGCACCCGCCCCGGACGTGGCCACGGCGCGCGTCAGGGATTGACGATCACCTTGCCCAGCACTTCGCGGTCGCGGATCAGGGCCAGGCCTTCGGCGGCCTGTTCCAGCGGCACGGCGCGGTCGATCAGCGGATCGACGGTGCCTTCCGACACCATGTCCAGCAAGGCCTTCAGGTTCTCGTCGTAGAAGCTGTTCGAACCCTTGATGTTCAGCTCGAAGCTCCACACGTAGCGCAGGTCTTCCTTGGGATCATGGCCGGCCGTCGCGCCGCACACCAGCAGCGTGCCGCCGCGCTTCAGGCACTTCAGCGAAGGCAGCCAGGTATCGCCGCCCGTAAAGTTGATGACCACGTCCACGCCGCCCTCGTAGTTGCGGCGTTGGGGCTTGCCGTACTGGCCGATGGCCCACTTGCTGAAATCCGTTTCGCGGTAGTTGATCAGGTGGTCGGCGCCCAGCGACTTCAAGCCCTGCAGCTTGGAATCGCTGCCGGCGCAGGCGATGACTTCCGCGCCCAGCTGCTTGGCCAGGATGACGCAGGCGGTGCCCACGCCGCCGCTGGCGCCCAGCACCACCACCTTGTCGCCGGCCTTGACCGTGTTGTGCGTGATCAGCATGCGGTGCGCGGTGCCGTAGGCCACCGGCAGGGCCGCGGCATCGTCGAAGCTGACGTTGTCCGGCATGGCGATCAGCTGCCCGGCCGACACCAGGCAGTATTCGGCCATGCCGCCGTCCAGCATCTCGCCCATCAGGCCCTTGCCCTTGTTCAGCGGGTTGACCAGCACGCGGTCGCCAACCTTCCAGCCTTCCACGCCTTCGCCGACTTCGGCGATTTCACCGGCCATGTCCAGGCCGATCACCACCGGCAGCGGCACCTTGATACCGGGCATGCCCTGTACCGTGAACACGTCGTGATAGTTGAACGACGACGCGCGCACGCGGATGACGACGTGGCCCGCCGTGACGGCGGGCACCGGCTTGTCCGTCACGACGTGGAGTTGGTCGAGTCCGCCGTGCTGGTCCAGGACCAGGGCTTTCATGGTTTTGTTCATGGATGCTTTTCCTTTGGTGCCGGCGAAAATGGCCGGGATAACTTGGATTACTTGATGGATTTCGATTGCTGCCAAGGGCCCGTGACGAACAGGTCGTCCTTCAGGGCGCCCTTGATGACACCGGTCTCGGTAAAGACCTGGTGTTCGCGCTTGAGCGTGTCGATGTCGGATTGCTCGAACGAAATGCGGTACATGTCGTTCCACAGTCCGGCGTAGACCTTGGCGTCGTTTTCCGGCAGGTTGGCCGATTTCTGCAGGATGGCGATGACCTCGGGCTGGTGGGTCTGCGCCCAGGCCAGGGCGTTGCGCATGCCGGCAAGCACGCGGGCGACGACTTCCGGATGGGCCTGCACGTATTCGCTGCGCACGGTGCCGATCCCGATGTAGGGCACCGAATCGCTCTTGGTCAGCTTGCGCCATTCGTCGGCGAAGCTGCCCAGCTTGGTCACCTTCAAATCGGTGAGCTGCGCCACCGTCACGGAACGCAGCGCCGACGCATCGACCTGTTTCTGCACCAGGAATTGCGCCAGCCTGGATTCGTTGCCGCCGACCAGCGAGAAGTCATTGGGCTTGATGCCGTAGTTGCCGGCCAGGATGGCCCCCGCGATTACCGCCACCGAACTGCCGGCGGGCGACATGCCCACCTTCTTGCCGCGCAACTGGTCCAGCGATTTGATCGGCGAGCCTTCCGGCACCACGAATTGCACGTCGGCCGGCTGGGTCGCGGCGAACACCTTCAAGGGCACGCCTTCGGCCGCGCTGCTGAACACGCCGGCGGCCGGCGCACCGTAGGCCAGGTCGATGGAGTTGGACGCCAGCGCGCGCAGCGGCGCGTTGACGTCGGGAAAGCGCAGGAACTCGACGTCCAGGTTCTGCTGCTTGAGGAAAGGCGTGGCTTCCAGCACCGCGCCGAAACCCAGGCTGACGCCGCTGCTCCAATAGCCGATACGCACCTTGTCGGCAGCCTGCGCGCCGGTCGCGCCGGTGGCCGCGGCAAGCGCGAGCAGCGCGGCGAAAAGGGGTTTTCTCCATTGCATGATGTGGCTCCAGTGTGTCGGCGGGTTGGGTCGGTGAATGGGGCGTGGGCAACTCGTCAGAGCGGCTTCCAGCGGAAGAGCCGGCGTTCCAGCGGCTTGAGCAAGCCGCCTTCGAAGATCAGCATCAGCACCACCAGCAGCAATGTCCAGGCGAAGACCTGATCGGTCTGCACCAGATCGGCCGCCTGGCGCAGGCGATAACCGATGCCGTCGGAGGAGCCCAGCGTTTCGGCCACCAGCGACACCCGCCAGCCGAAACCAAAGGCCAGCCTGGCGCCCGAAAAGAAGTAGGGCAGGATGGTGGGCAGATAGATTTTCCGCAGGATCTGTGCCCGCGACATGCGGAAGCTGCGCGCCAGGTCCACGTGCAGCTTATCGACGTTCTGCGAGCCTTGCCAGACATTGGTGAGAATCAGCGGCATGGCCGTCATGAACACCACGAAAATGGTGGTGGCGTTGGAGATGCCGAACCAGATGATGGCGAAGACCGCCCAGATCGCCGACGACACGGTATTCATGACGGCCAGCAGGGGATCGAAAAAGGTCGCCAGCACGCGGCTGGAGCCCAATGCCAGCCCCAGCGGCGTGCCCACCACGGTGGCCAGCGCGAAGCCGATGACGATGCGCGTGAGCGTGGTCAGCACGTCGTGCGTGAAGGTCGCGGACTGCGCCAGGTTGACCAGCGCCTGCAAGACCTTTTCCGGACCCGGCAGCACGAAAGCGGGCACGTGCGAGGCGGCCATCGTCCACAGCAGCAGGAATACGATGGCCAGCGCGGCGCGCTGCGCGAACAGCCAGCCCAGGCGGCGCCAGGGCCTGTCCGATGCCTGGGTGCGCGACAGGCTGATCGTGGACGCGCCGATGTCCGTCGCGCTCGCACCCAGGCCTTTGCCGGCGGCGACGCCGCGCACGGCGGTGCTGTCGGTACTGCCGTTGATCCCGTCGCTCATTCCTGCACCTTCATGCGCAATTGGCGCGTCTGTTCGGCGACGTCGCGATCCGTGGGGTGACGCGGGCGCGCCAGCATGACGGGGTCGATCTCGCGGATGCGGCCCGGCCGCGGCGCCATCAGCACGATGCGGTCCGCCAGGATCACGGCCTCTTCGACGTCGTGCGTGACGAACAGCACGGTCATGTTCTTGATGCCATGGATGCGCAGCACTTCGTGGTGCATCTGGGTGCGCGTCTGCGGGTCCAGCTTGGAAAACGGTTCGTCCATCAGCAGGACGTTGGGCTCCACCACCAGGCTGCGTGCCAGCGCGACGCGGCTGCGCATGCCGCCGGACAGCTGGTGCGGCCAGGCGTCGGCGAATCCCGCCAGGCCGACCAGGTCCAGCACCGCGTCGGCCCGGCGATGCCGCTCGGCCTTGGCGACATTGGTCGCTTCCAGGCCGAAGCCGACGTTGTCGCGCACGCTGCGCCAGGGCAGCAGGCGGTCTTCCTGGAACAGGTAGGCCATGCGCCGCCATTCGCGATAGGACGCCTGCGGCTGGCCGCCCAGCAGGATGTCGCCGCCATCGTAGGGCTCCAGGCCCGCGACCATGTTCAGCAGCGTGCTCTTGCCGCAGCCGGAAGGGCCGAGCAGGGCGACGATCTCGCCCTGGCCGACGCTGAAGGAAATATCGCGCAGGACTTCCAGCGCGCCGAAGTGCTTGGACAGGTGCCGTACATCCAAGGCATTGCCACTCATCGTCCGCTCCCGTTCAGCCCCGCCGGAACGGGGATGATCGCCCCGGTCTGCGTGAGGCTGGCATAGAGTTTCTCCAGGGTCATGACCTGGAAGGTTTCGATATGGCGTCGGGCGATGGTCTCCGCTCGCTTGCCGTCGCCTTCGGCCAGCGCATCGATCATGGCATTGTGGTCGTGCTTGATTTCCGGCTTGGTGCGTTGCACGCCGAAGCCCAGCGCCACCAGCCGCGACATCTCGTCCATCAACTGGCTGAGCAGCTTGTAAAGGCGGTCGTTGCCGCAGGCGGCCGCGATGGCCAGGTGGAAAGCCTTGTTGGCATCCATGAAGGCGTCGATCTGGTCGCTCAATTGCAGGACCGGGTGCTGGACGCGGCATGCGGCTTCCAGGCGGCGCAGCTGCTCGACGTCGACGCGTCCCGCGGCCAGGCGCGCCGCCAACGGTTCGACCTGCACGCGCAGCGTGAAGACTTCTTCGACGTCGCGCAGCGTGATCGGGGAAATCTGGTATCCCTTGCGTGGCTTGGATCGGACGAAGCCTTCCTGCGCCAGGCGCACCAGCGCGATGCGGCAACTGGTCTTGCGGATGCCGTAGGCCTGCATCAGTTCAGGCTCGGTCACGAAGGCGCCGGGCGCCAGCCGGCAAGACAGCACGTCGCGCCGGATGCGCGCATAGGCATCGTCGCCGGAGCTCACATCGGAGCGGGCGGCGGCGGGGCGGGCGGCCTGCAGGGCTGAAACGGGCATGGTGGCGGGGCTTCATCCACGCTGTGAGCAGCTCACAGCGAGCGTGAAATAGGTCTACAACACCACCATTCTAGGGATGACCGGGGTAAAGGCTAACTAAGAAATTACCCTAAGCATATGCCTGCAGCTTAGTTTGTTCGCGGGGAAATACCCCTGCCGGGAATAAGGGGGAAGGGTTTTCCCGGGCGAGCGTGGCTATTGAATGGGCGTAAGAATGGGCTCGCCTTTGTTCTTCAGCAGCAGCACGATGAATCTGGCCGGCTGCGTCGCGCTGGCATTGCGCCCGATGGTATGCACGTCCGTCGGACCTTCGTAGAAGGTTTCTCCGGGGCCAAGAGTGACCGGCGTGCCGCCTTCCAGGCCCATGACGATCGAGCCCTCAAGTACATAGACGAAGGCGTGGGCGTCATGGCGGTGCACCGGGTCCACCGCGCCGGGCGGATAGTCGACCTGGATCAGCACGGCCTCCTTGCCAGGGTAGTCGGCCAGGGCCTTGCCCATCAGTTCGGTGACCTGCGCCATGGGCGCCATGGGCGCCGTATCGGTCGCGGCGTGGGCCGGGTGCCGCGCGTGGGCGGGCGCCGCAAAGGCGGCGCAGAGCAGCAGCGCGGCGGGGAGTCTGGCATATGTCATGGTGCGCTCCTTGATCATGCCCGGCCCGCGACGCCGGCCAGCCAGTCCTGGTAGCGGGTGGCGCCGATGTGGGCGTCCTTGCCGGCGGTCAGCGAGCGGTCGTCCAGCACCGAGCCGAAATAGCGGGCGCGCACGTCGGCGACGATCTGCGGCGTGGCGTCATGCCGCGCCGCGAGGTATTGGCGGGCGAGTTCGTCCAGCGGGATCAGGTCGGGGCCGGCAACTTCCAGCATGCCGTTGGCCGGCGGCAGCACGGCGACTTCGGCCAGCCGCGCCGAGGTGTCGTCGGACGCCACCGGTTGCAGCAGGGCGGGCGACAGGTGCACGGCGTCGTCGCCCCCGCTGGACTTGATGATGCCGTCGACGAATTCGAAGAACTGGGTGGAGCGCAGGATGGTGTAGGGGATGCCCGAGTCCTTGATCAAGGCTTCCTGCGCCACCTTGGCGCGCATGTAGCCGTTATCGGGCAGGCGATCCGCGCCCACCACCGACAGGGCGACGTGATGCCGGACGCCGGCGTCCGCTTCCGCGGCGAGCAGGTTGCGGCCGGCCGTCTGGAAGAAGGCCATGACGGCCTGGTCCTCGAAGGACGGCGAGTTGGAGACGTCCACCACGGTGTCCGCGCCCTGGATCGCGGCGGCGATGCCGGCGCCGGTCAACAGGTTCACCCCGGTGCTGAGCGACGCGGCCCCCACCTCGTGGCCCTGCAGCCGCAGGCGCTTGACGACATTGGACCCGATCAATCCGCTGGCCCCGATAACGACGATTTTCATGGTGTGGCGACTCCGTGGTTGTTCGGCCGTCGATATGGCGACCGTTGTATGAACTATGCGCGGGGCCGCTGTGGAATACTTTGCCGAAACCTTGGATTTCCCTTGGAAAGGAGACTGGATGCCGCTGGCGTTCGAGGATTGCATGCTGGATATCGACCGGCGGGAGCTTCACCGTGCATCCCGGGTGGTTGCCACCACGCCGCAGGTTTTCGATCTGCTGGTTTACCTGGCGCGGAACTGCCAGCGGGTGGTCACGCGCGATGACTTGCTGGACGTGGTCTGGGGCGGACGCGTCGTGTCGGAATCGACGCTGGCCAGCCACATCAACGCGGCGCGCAAGGCCGTGGGCGACAGCGGTCAGCTGCAACGGGTGATCAAGACCGTCCCGCGCAAGGGATTCCGTTTCGTCGCCGACGTGCGCGACGCGGGCATGACGCCCGCCGCGCCATTGGTGGATGCCGGCGCCGTCGGCGTGGCGCCGGTCGCGCCGCCCACCGCGCCGCAAACTCCCGCCTTGCCCGACCGGCCGTCCATCGCGGTGCTCCCGTTCGTGAACCTGAGCGGCCAGGCCGACCAGGAATACCTGGCCGACGGTGTCGTGGAAGACATCATCGCCGCCTTGTCGCGGCATCGATGGCTGTTCGTGGTCTCGCGCAATTCCAGCTTCACCTACAAGGCCCGCGCGGTGGACGTCAAGCAGGTCGGCCGCGAGCTTGGCGTGCGCTATGTGCTGGAAGGCAGCTTCCGTCGCGCCGGGGCCCGCGTACGCATCACCGGGCAACTGGTGGACGCCGCGACCGGCGCGCACCATTGGGCGGGGCGCTTCGAGGGCGTGCTGGACGATATCTTCGCCCTGTACGACGACATCAGCGCCAGCGTGGTGGGCGCGTTGGCGCCGCAACTGGAACAGGTCGAGATCGAGCGGGCCTCGCACAAGCCCACCGGCAGCCTGGATGCCTACGACTATTACCTGCGCGGCATGGCCATGCTGCATCGGGGAACGCGCGACACCATCGCCCAGGCGCTGGGCCTGTTCCAGCAGGCCCTGGATGCGGACGCCGGCTTCGCCTCGGCCCACGCCATGGCGGCCTGGTGCCATTGCTGGCGCAAGGTCAACGGCTGGATGCCGGACCCGGCGCGCGACGTGGCGGAGGGCGTGCGGCTGGCCCGCCGCGCCGTCGAACTGGGCAAGGGCGACGCGGTGGCCCTGACGCGAGCCGGCCACGCGCTGGCGCATCTGGCCGGCGACCTGGACGGCGGCATCGCCCTGATAGACCGGGCACTGGTCCTGAATCCCAACCTGGCGTCGGCCTGGTTCCTGGGCGCGTATCTGCGCCTGTGGCGCGGCCATACCGACGACGCCATCGCCGCCTTCACGCGCGCCATGCGGCTGAGTCCGCTGGACCCCGAGACGTATCGCATGCAGGCCGGCACGGCCATCGCCCACCTGTTCGCCGGCCGTCACGAAGAAGCCGTGGCGTGGGCGGAAAAAGCCCTGCGCGAGCTGTCCGGCTTCATGCTGGCGCTGGCCGTGATGGCCGCGGGCCGCGCGTGGCTGGGCCAGGATGCCGCGGCGCGTCGGGATCTGGAGCAACTGCGGCTGGCCGGTCCGGCGCTGCGTATTTCCAACCTGACCGGCTGGCTGCCGATACACCGGACCGACGATCTGCGGATGCTTGCGGACGGCCTGCGCAGGGCGGGCTTGCCGGAGTGATGCGTCGATACAGTCAATACCGGGAGCGATCCCGCGCGCGCTCGGGGCGGGGCGGCGGCCAGTGTTCCGCCACGCGATGCCGAAACTGCCGCGTGGATCAGGCGTCGCGCGCCATGCAATCCTTCCAGCGCGTATTGACGCGCTCGGCGAACCACGCGGTGGTCAGCTGGCGCGTGATCTTCGGGCTCTGCAAGGTGATGCGCGGCAGCACCGCGCGCGGCAGCGGGGCGCCCGCCGACTTATCGGCGATGTCGAACACGCGCCGGTACAGCAGGGTTTTTTCGAAGTCCTGGCGGTCGCCCGCGCGCAGGTCGCGGCGGATCGCGTCTTCGCTCATGTCCAGGCGGCCGCGCAGCGCGCGAAGGGCGCGCTCGGTTTCGCCGGGTTCGACGGAATTCTCGCGCAGCACGTCGCCGTCCAGCGCCAGCGCGATGCCCGTGGCGCGGCTGACCGCGTTCTGGAAGGCCGCGTTGCGGCTGGCGTACCAGCCGGCGTTGTAGTCGGCGAAACGATAGACCATGGCGTCGTAGTTCGCCGGATAGCCCAGCAGATGCAGCGTGCCGAAGTAGACGCCGCCACGGCGGGTGAAGACTTCCTTGCGTACGCCCTGGTCCAGCGGATAGGGATAGCCCTGCGCGTGGGCCTGGGCGAAGTCGACGCTGACCTGCATGGGGCCGGCCGTGTGCACCGGGTTCAGGCCGCCGAACAGCTGGCGGCCCATGGGCACCATGCCGATGAAGTCCTCGTACATCTCGCTCAGGTCGCGCTCGGTGCGCACGCTGTCCAGGCGCTGGCTGTAGGTCTTGCCGTTGGGCGAGGTCAGGCCCAGGGCGGCATTGAGCAGCATGTCCGGGATATGCAAGCCGGCGGCGCGCCGGTTGATTTCCCCGCGCGCGATCTTCGGCAGGCCCGGCACGGCGGGATCGGCTCGGAAGCTGGATTCCTGGCCGATGACGGCGATGATGGCGCACTGGTTGGCGGGCGTGGCGGGAATGTCCTGCACGGTCAGGGCCACCTGGATATCGCGCGCCCAGCCCGCGGCGTCGTTGACGCCCGCCGGCAGGCGATGGGTCACTTCCGCGCGGATCTGGTCGGGGTTGGTGGGAGCCGTCCCGGTCGGCCTGGTGGCGCAGCCGGCCAGCCAGAGCAGAGCGGTGGCGATGCAGATGCGGCCCAGCGCGCGGTGGAAAGAAAGCGTCATTGTCGGTCCGTGGCAACGCGGTGCTTTTCAGGCCGCGCCTATGTGGCGGAGGCCGGGCACCGAGCCTTGCGATACTACGCGAGCCGAGGACCGTGCATCAACCGCGTGCCTCAACCCGCCTGCCAACCCAGCCCGAGGCTTTTCTGCAACGATACGTAGTCCTGCAGCAGCTCCGCCTGGCCGGCCACCACATCCTGCTGCGCGGCGAACTCGGTGCGTTCGGTATCCAGCAGGTCGATCAGCGTGGCCACGCCGGCGCCGTAGCGCTGGCGCGTCAGGTCGGCCGAACGCTGCGCGTAGTCCTGCACCTGGCGCAGCCGCACCAGATGTTCGCGCTGGTGGCCATAGCGCGACAGCGCGGTGTTCGCGTCCTGCAGCGCGGCCAGCACCGTATGGGCGTAGCGCGCTTCGGCTTCGTCGCGCGACGCTTCGGCGGCATGGATGGCGCCTTGCGTGCGGCCGAAGTCCAGGATGTTCCATTGCAGGTAGGGCACGCCCACCCAGCTGAAGTTTTCCTTGCGCGCCAGGTGGCCCAGCGTCGTGGCGCTGAAGCTGATGTCCCCGAACAGGGTCACCTTGGGGAACAGGTCGGCCACGTGTTCGCCGATCTGGGCGTTCGCCGACGCCAGTCGCCGTTCGGCGCCGCGGATGTCGGGGCGCTGCCGCAGCATCGCGGCGGGATCGCTGACCGTCACGCGGTCGGGCAGGGCGGGCAGCGGGGCGCGGGCGGTCAGTTCCTGGTCGAGGGCGCCGGGCTCGCGGCCGGTCAGCACCGCGAGACGGTCGAGCGATTCATCGATCTGGGCCTCCAGCGGCACTAGCGTCGCGCGGGTCGTCGACACCTGGGTGGACAGGCGCTGGACGTCGACGTCGGCCGCCGTGCCGCGCGCGCGCCGCTGTTCCGTCAAGTCCAGCATGCGCTGCTGCAGGTCGGCGGAGTCGCGCGCCAGTGCCAGCCGTTGCTGCTGGTCGCGCAGGCTGATGTAGGCCTGCGCGACTTCGGCCGCCAGCGATACCTGGGTGTCGGCAAGATCCGCCTGGACGGCGTCGGCCTCGGCGGACGCGGCCTCGACGGCGCGCCGGGTGCCGCCGAACAGGTCCAGTTCCCATGAGGCATCGAAGCCCGCGGTATAGAACTGGACCGGGCCCCGCCCGGACGAACCGCCGGAACCGTTGTCCGAACCGCCGCCGCCCTGCGATCCCTGCGTCAATGCCGACGTATCGGGCGCGCGGGTGCGCACCGCCGCGCCCAATGCGCTGACCGTGGGCATGCCGTTGGCCGTCGCCTGCTGCAGCTGGGCGCGCGACGCCCTGAGGCGGGCTTGCGCGGCATGCACGTCGGGGTTGTGCGCCAGGGCCTGCTCGACCAGGGCATTCAATTGCGGATCGTTCAGCGCCAGCCACCATGTGCTGGGCGCCGGACCGGTCTTTACCGCGTCGCGCGGCGCGCGCACGAAAGCCGTCTGGGTAAGCGCATCCGGCGCGGCGTCGGGCGCGCCGCGGTAGTCAGGGCCGACGGTGCAGCCGGCGAGCGTCAGCCCGGCCAGGACGGCGCTGGCCAGCGCCAGCCTGGTAACGACGGCGCTGGCCAGCGCCCGATGGGTCCGCGTTTCTGATTGCATGGCGTCGTGCTTCGACATAGGTTCAATGGCCGGCGCCGGGCGTACCGGGCCCGCGCGGCGTACGCAGCAGCAAGGCCAGCGGCACGCAGGCCAACAGGGCCAGCGCCAGCAGGAAAAAGGTTTCGGAATAGGTCATGACGGCGGCCTGCTGCTGGATCTGCGCGGCAAGCTGGCCCAGGGCCCGCATATGCGAATACGCCATATCGCCGGTCTGCGTGAACCAGTTGGCCGTGTTGGCGGCGATGCGGTCCTGGCCCAGCACCGAATTGGCGGTCAGCGATTCGCGCAGGATATGGTCATGGAAGGTGTTGCGGCGATCGATGACGATGCCGATCAGGGCCAGTCCCACCGAACCGCCCAGATTGCGGGCCATGTTGTACAGCCCGGCGGCTTCGCCGGATTCCTCGCGGGAAACCGCCGCCATCGACGCCTGGTTCAGCGGGAACATCGCCAGCACCTGCGCGATGCCGCGCAGCAGTTGCGAACCGTAGAAGTCGTGGCCCACGCTCTGCGCCGTCAGGCCGATGTCCATCAGGCAACTGCCGGTGAACATGAGCAGCCCGGCGATGACCAGGATGCGAAAGTCGACCTTGGCCAGCAGCCGGGGCAGCAGGGGCAGCATCAGGAAGGAAGGCAGCCCCGCCAGCAGCATGACTCCGCCGGACTGCTCCGCGTTGTAGCCCGCGATCAGGCTCAGGAACTGCGGCACCAGATAGGCGACCCCATACAGCCCGGCGCCGATCGCCACCACGATGATGATCACGCTGGCATAGTGCGGATTGCGCAGCAGGCTCAGGCGCAGGATGGGCTTGGCGGCCGTCAGCTGCGACACGCCGATCAGCACGAAGCCGACCAGGGTCACGATGGTCAGCGTGACGATCATGTTGGAGTCGAACCAGCGCTCGCGCTGGCCTTCTTCCAGGACCACCGTCAGGCTGCTCAGGCCGATGGCCAGGCCGACGATGCCCAGCCAGTCGGCCTTGAAGAATTCCGGCCAGCGCGGGCGCTCGGCGGGCAGGCCGCCCAGCAGCAGGACCACCAGGGCGACGCAGACCGGCAGGTTCACCAGGAAGCACCAGGACCAACTGATGTTTTCGGCGAGCCAGCCGCCCACCACGGGGCCGAGCAGCGGACCCAGCAGCACGATCAGGCCGAACAGCGTCATGCCCGCCGGCATCTGCGAACGCGGCAGGCGGGTACGGATGATGGTCTGCGCGGTGGGGATCATCGCGCCGCCGGTGAAGCCCTGGCCGAGACGCCCCGCGACCATCTGCGGCAGGCTGTGCGACAGGCCGCACATGACCGAGAACAGGGCGAACAGCACGGCATTGCCCAGCAGGAAATTGCGCAGGCCGAAGACGCGCGTCAGCCAGGCCGCCAGCGGGATCATGACGATTTCCGACATCAGGTAGCCGGTGGATATCCACGTGCCTTCGGTGCCGGTCGCGCCGATGGATCCCTGTATCTGCGGCAGGGCCGAGTTGGTGATGGAGATGTCCAGCGTCGCCATCAAGGCCCCCAGCGCGCCGCCGGCCACGGCCACCCAGTCCGCCGCCGTGGCGCGCGGTTCGGCGGCGCCGGACGGTTGCGTCGCGTCAGCCATGTTGCCGCGCCTGGCCGGCGTCGTTCTGGCCCGCGCTGTCCGCGCGGGTATCGACGTCGGCCGTCACCGACAGGCCGGGCACCAGCAGCCTGCGCGTATCCGCGTCCGCATCCACGCGGATGCGTACAGGCACGCGCTGGACGATCTTGGTGAAGTTGCCCGTCGCGTTCTCCGGCGGCAGCAAGGCGAACTGCGCACCCGTCCCGGGGGGCGAAGCTCTCGACCACGCCGCGCAGTTCCTGGTCGGGCAGGGCGTCGACATGCAGCGTCACCGCCTGGCCCGCCCGCATCCGGCCGATCTGCGTTTCCTTGAAATTCGCTTGCAGGTAGACGTCCTGCACGGGCACCACGGTCATCATGCGCGTGCCGGGCTGGACATACTGGCCGACGCGCACGCTGCGGTCGCCGACATTTCCCGACAGGGTCGCGCGCACCACGGTGTCCTGCAGATCCAGACTGGCCTGGCGGGCGCTGGCCTGCGCGGCTTCCAGTTGCGCGCGGGCCTGGGATATCTGCGCGGTGCTGACGGCGATCTGCGCCTGGGCAGCCTGCACGGCGGCCTGGTTGGCCGCCAGCGTGGCGGCCGCCTGGTCGCGTTCGTTGGCCAGGTTGGACAGCCGCTCGGTGGTTTCCGCGCCGGTGGCCGCCAGGGGCCGGTAGCGGCGCACCTCGTCGTCCGCATGTCGGGCGTTCAGCCGCGCCACGCGTTCCTGCGCCTCGGCCTGCGCGACGTTGGCGTTCTGCTGGCGGATTTCCGCCTGCGCACGATCGATGTCGGCCTGGCGGGCGTCGATGGTGGCCTGGGCCTGGTCGAGCGCGGCGCGGTATTGGCGGTCGTCCAGCCGCACCAACGGGTCGCCGGCGTGAACGGCCTGGTTGTCGCCGACATAGACCTGCGTGACGTAGCCGCTGACCTTGGGCGCGATGGTGACGCTGTCGGCCTGCAGATAGGCGTCGTCGGTGCTTTCGATGAAGCGTCCCACCAGCCACCAGTGCGTGCCCCAGGCAAGGGCGGCGACGAGCGCCACGGCGCCCACGCCCAGCAGGACGCCGCGACGGCGGCGCGGCCGTGGCTTGGCGGGATCCGCGCCCGGGGCGGACTGAGCGGGTAAAGTGGGCGATCCGGCGGTAGCAGACATGAGATGCGGGGAAGGAGAAGCGAAGATGCGTTGATCGTTGAATTTGGAGCGAATGGAATATTTTTATCGTTTGGAAGAAATTTATCAAGTGCTATATTTTGTCCGTGACACACCCGTGCAGGCGGCGGCCCACGCACCGCGGATGACACTGCGGAGACCAACATGAACGACAGCAAGCGCGGCCGGCGTCCGTCCGGCAGCGGGTATGCCCGTGGCGACGAGACTCGCCTGCGCATCATCGAAGCGGCGATCGAGCGGTTCGGCGAATTGGGTTTCGACGGGGCGTCCACGCGCGATATCGCGGCGCACGCGGGCGTCAACGCGCCAGCGCTGCAGTACTACTTCGAAAGCAAGGAAGGGCTTTACCGGGCCTGTGCCGAGCACATTGCCGACAACCTGCGCGTGGGCTTCGACCCGGCGATCGATGAGGCCTGGGCGGCGCTGGATGCCGGTGCCGATGCGGAGGTCCTGATCGACGCCTTCATACATATCCAGGACCAGATGGCCGACCGCGCGCTGCGCGCCTCCTGCGGCCCGGACCAGCGGCTGTTCTTCGCCCGCGAACACGCGGGGCACGAACCGCCCATCGCGACCGACATCATGCGTGAACGGGTGCGCAAGCCCCTGGGCGACGTCTGCGTGGCCTTGATCGCGCGTATCAGCGGCACCGACGTGGACGATCCCAAGACCATGGTGCGCGTGTTCACGCTGCATGGGCAGTTGGCGATCTTCCACACGGCCAAGCGCGGGGCGCTGTCGCTATTGGGATGGGAGGAAATCACTGCGGAGCGGGCGGCGCTTGTGAAGGAGACGGTGCGCGAGCAGACGCGCACCCTGTTGCGGCTCTGGAACAAGGAAGCGCAGGGCGCGCGCGGTCGCGGCTGTCGCGTCGCGGGCCGCCCCTGAGCCGGCCGCGCCTGAGCCCGCACGCTCTGGAGCGTGCCGCGTCCCAGCCGGCTGCGCCTGCGCCAGTGGCTCCTGATCCGGCCGCCGCGGCGCCCTACAGCGCCGCCGCCGGCCCGAAGAACTCGTAACGGCTGCGCGCGTCCGGCACGCCCAGTGCGGCCAGCGTCTTCTTCATGAAAGCCATGAACGGCTTCGGACCGACGAAATAGGCTTCCAGCTCGTCCGTGGCGGGCAGCCATGCCCGCAGTTGGTCGACCTGCGCGCGCCCCACGCCATCCGGCTTGCGCGCCGCGCCCGCGGCATCTTCGTAGCACACATAGTGGCGCAGCCTGGGATGCCGCGCGGCAAGCTGGTCGATGTAGTCGCCGAACGCATGGACGTCGCCATTGCGCGCGTAGTGGATGAAATGCACGGGACGGTCGCCGCTGTTCAAGGCCGCTTCCAGCATGGCCAGCACCGGCGTCACGCCGACGCCCGCGCTGATCAGCGCCAAGGGCCGCTGGTTGTCTTCCAGCACGAAGTCGCCGGCAGGCGGGTACACATCCAGCGTGTCGCCTTCGCGTATGCGGTCGTGCAGGAAATTCGACGCCGCGCCGCCCGGTTCGCGCTTGACGCTGATGCGGTACGCATCGCCGTCCGAGGCGCGCGACAACGAGTAGTTGCGGCGGATTTCCTGGCCATCGATATTCAGGCGCAGTCCCAGGTACTGACCCGGACGATGCGCCAGCAATGCGCCGCCATCGGCCGGCCGCAAATGAAAGGACGTGATTTCCGCGCTTTCCGCGACCTTGCGCGCCACCACGAAGGGGCGCGCGCCGCGCCAGCCGCCGGCTTCCTGTTCGCGCGCATCGTAGACGGCGCTTTCCGCCTGGATCAGCATATCGGCCAACTGCTGGTAGGCGGCCGCCCAGGCGGCGATCACCTCGTCCGTCGCGACGTCGGCGCCCAGCACTTCGCGTATGGCGCGCAGCAGGCAGGTTCCGACGATGGGGTAGTGTTCGGGCAGCACCTGCAGCGACACGTGCTTGTTGACGATCTGGCTGGCCAGGGGCGCCAGCGCCTGCAAGCGGTCGATATTGCGCGCGTACATCAGCACGCCATTGGCCAGCGCGCGCGGCTGCGCGCCGCTGGCCTGATGCGCCTGGTTGAACAGGGGGCGAACCTCGGGATACTCGGCCAGCATGATCTTGTAAAAGTGGGTGGTCAGCGCCTCGCCGCCTGTTTCCAGCAAGGGCACGGTGGCGCGGATGATGGCGAGCTGGTTCGAATCGAGCATGGTATGGACTCCTGGTTGGCCGCCGGATGGTTTCCACGCGGGCGGCGGACGGCCGCCGTGCGGCCGCTCTCCACCTATGCAACACCCATGCCAATTCCTTTCCCTGGGAGAACAGCCAAGAATAGATGTAATAAATAGAGTTTTAAAGACTCCATAAAGACAATTGAGGGTCGTAATGACCCATTATTCAGGTCCATGCGATATGCTGGCGGCATGCCGGAATCCATCCGATCCACTAGCCCCTTGCTGGGCGCCGTTATTCCGCTCGTGTCCGACCTGGCGCGCGAGCTGGCGCCCGCCGAACGCTATCGCCGCCTGCTGGAAGCCTTGCGCGCCTTGCTGCCCTGCGACGCGATCGGCCTGCTGCGCCTGGATGGCGACGCGTTGATCCCGCTGGCCATGCAGGGCCTGAGCCCGGACGCCATGGGCCGGCGATTCCGCCTCGATCAACACCCGCGGCTGCGGGCCTTGCTGCACGCCGGCGGCGCCATGCGCTTCCCGCCCGACAGCGATCTGCCCGATCCCTACGACGGCCTGGTGCAGGACGGCGGCGACCTGCACGTGCACGATTGCATGGGCTGCGCCATCACCGTCGGCCAGCGCAAGTGGGGGCTGTTGACGCTGGACGCGCTGAAGGCCGGACGCTTTTCGCGGCATGACCTGGCGGTGCTGGACGTCTTCGCCGGACTGGCGGCGGCCACCGTCACCGTGGCGGCGCGCATCGAACAACTGGCCGTCACGGTCGAGGACGAGCGCCAGCGCGCGGAAAGCTATCGGCTGGCCGCGAGCCAGCCGGCGCGGCGCCTGACCGGACAGAGCGCCACGTTCCGCCGCCTGATGAAGGACGTGGAGATGGTCGCCGCCAGCGACCTGACGGTGCTCGTGACCGGCGAAACCGGCGTCGGCAAGGAGCTGGTGGCGCAGGCCCTGCACGCCGGTTCTCCGCGCGCCGCCAAGCCGATGATCAGCGTGAACTGCGCGGCCTTGCCCGACAACCTGATCGAAAGCGAACTGTTCGGCCACGTGCGCGGCGCGTTCTCGGGCGCCGTGCAGGACCGTCGCGGCAAGTTCGAACTGGCCCACGGCGGCACCCTGTTCCTGGACGAAATCGGCGAGCTGCCGCTGAGCGCGCAGGCCAAGCTGCTGCGCGTGCTGCAGAGCGGACAGCTGCAGCGCGTCGGATCGGATCGCGAACACCTGGTGGACGTGCGGCTGATCGCCGCCACCAATCGCGACCTGGCCGAAGAGGTGCGCGCCCGCCGCATGCGCGCCGACTTCTACCATCGGATCACCGTGTATCCGTTGCGCGTTCCGCCCTTGCGCGAACGCGGCCGCGACGTGCTGCTGCTGGCCGGGACTTTCCTGGAAGAGAACCGCGCGCGCCTGGGCCTGGGCGGGGTCAGGCTGCAACCGGAGGCGCATGCGGTGCTGCAAGGCTACGGCTGGCCCGGCAATGTGCGGGAGCTGGAGCACGTCGTCAGCCGCGGCGTGCTCAAGGCCTTGGGGCGCCAGCCCGAGCGCCCGCGCATCCTGACGGTGACGGCCGACGACATGGACATCGAGCAGCCGGGCGGCTTGCGCGGCGGCGCCTGGCCGGGCGCGTTGATGCCCTTGCCCGGCGTGCAGGTATCGATGGCGGCGGGCGGGCAGACGCGCGATGGCGGACCCGATGCCGCGGCGCCGTCCCTGCAACAGATCCTGCAATCGGTGGAGCAGGCCGCCATCGAATCCTGCCTGGCGCGCCATGGCCACAACTGGAGCGCGGCCGCGCGCGAGCTCGGCGTCGATCGGGCCAACCTGCGGCGCCGCGCCGCGCGCCTGGGTATCCCGGTGCAAGGCAAGCCAGGGCGTCCCCGGCGCGCCACCGGCGAATCGCAGGATCGGTGATGCCGCGGGCAAGGCGACGGCGTGGCCGCCGCGGCGCCGGCGCGCCACTCGTCGTTGCGCTCTTGGTTGCGCGCGTCGTTGCTACCGCGCGGACTTCTTCGACGCGGCGGCGTAGGTCTCGATGGCGCGCATGCGGCTTTCCCGCAGGTCCACGATGCGTGCCGGATAGCCGCAGGCGGCCCGTTGCGCGTCCGAAGGCGAATGGATGTCGCGGTCGTCCAGCCCGGCCAGCTCGGGCAGCCAATGGCGCAGGAAGCGGCCGTTCGGATCGAACTTCTTCGACTGCGTTTCGGGATTGAATACGCGGAAGTAGGGCACCGCGTCGGTACCCGTCGACGCGCTCCATTGCCAGCCGCCGTTGTTGGACGCCAGTTCGCCGTCGATCAGGTGGGCCATGAACCAGGCTTCGCCCTTGCGCCAGTCCAGCAGCAGGTTCTTGCTCAGGAACATGGCGGTCATCATGCGCAGGCGATTGTGCATCCATCCCATGGCGGCGAGCTGCCGCATCGCCGCGTCGATGATGGGAAAGCCGGTGCGGCCATCGCACCAGGCGCGCATGTCGTCATCCGAGTCGCGCCAGGCAATCGCGTCCGTCTCCGGACGCATGGGGCGATGCATGGACAGCGGAGGATGGGCGGCGAGCAGGTGCTGGTAGAACTCGCGCCAGAGCAGTTCGGTGATCCACGTGCGTATGCCGGCGCGTCCGCTGTCCATCTCGCCATGATTGGCGGCCAGCGCGGCGCGCAGGCACGCGCCCGGCGAAATGACGCCGGCCGCCAGATAGGGCGAGAGGCGGCTGGTGCCGTCCACGCCGGGCAGATCTCGGCTTTCCACGTATCGGTCGATGGACGTCTCGATGAAATCATCGAGCCGGCGCATGGCGGCGTCTTCGCCGGCCGGCCACAGGCGGCGCAAGGCGTCGTCGGGTCCGGCGGCGTCGCCCAGCCAGTCCCGCACCGGCGGGATGGCGTCGGGCTGCACAGGCATGCGCGGCTGCGCCTTGGGTGTCGGTGCCGGCCGGGGCGGGGCGGCCGTGAGCCGTTCCCGGCATACCCTGGCATAGGGCGTGAAGACCTTGTAGCACTCGCCTTTGCCGGTCGTGACGGTGCCGGGCCGCAGCAGCGTGCCGCCGTGGTGCAGGTTCCACTGCACGCCATTGCGGTCCAGGCGCTCGGCGGCGCTGGCGTCGCGCCGCCGCTCGTTCACGCCCCATTCGGCATTGGCGTGCACGGCGCGGATATCGTGCCGCTGGCAGAAGTCCGCCAGGGCGGCTGGCGCACGCGACCAGTCATCGACCGCGCGGAATTTCAGCGGAATGTTCAATGCGGCCAGGCGCCGGCCCAGGTCTTCCAGGTTGCGGTGCCAGAAGTCGATCTTGGCGGGCGCGTCGCCATGCATGCGCCACTGTCCCGGAGCCGGCATGAAGAGCGCGACCGCCGGGCCCGCTTCCATTGCCGCCGCCAAGGCGGGATTGTCCTGTGCGCGTAGATCGGTACGAAACCAGATGAGAGCAGCCATGCCGCCATTGTCGCATCGACCGCGCCGTCGTTGCGGCAGGCGTGGTCGTGCCGATCACATCGACCGGCCGCCGCCTCTGCCTGCGCATCGCTCAGTGCGTCAGGCTTGCCGCATGGTCCCGCGCACGCCTTACCGCGTCAGGCCCGCCGCCACGTCGCCCGTCTCGCGCTGTCCGGCGTAGACCTGCAGCGCGCAATACGCCGTCCGCACGAGCGGCACCGCGATGCCATGGCGTTCGGCGCGCACGATCATGTCGCCGACGATGGCGTCGGCCTCCAGCCTGGGCGCGCGCTGGGCGATGTCGCGCATCATCGACGCCGCCCAGGTGGACTTGTCGTCCAGCAAGCGCGCGCCCAGGCGCTGCATTTCGTCGTCGGACAGCGCGTGGCCTTCCGCCACGGCGACCGCGCTACATTCCCGCATGGCCTGCACCATCAACTCGCGGCCATCCCGGGTCGCGAGTATGTCGGCAATGGTCCCGCGCATCAGGCAGTTCATCAGCGCGCCCGAGGCCAGCATCACCCACTTGTTCCACAAGGCCTGTTCGATATCGCCAGCCAGCGCGCGGTTGCCGGGCGAACGGGCGAACAAGGCGTACGCCGCTTCCGCCACGCCGCGCGCGGCCGGTGCGCGGGGGCCGATCTGCACCACGTCATTGGCGCCGAAATGGCGGATCGCGCCATCCGCGTCCAGCATGGTGGCGATGTAGGCCACGCCGCCCAGCACCCGCTCGCGTCCGTAGCGTTCGTCCAGCGCGTCGTAGACCGACATGCCGTTCAGGAAAGGCAGGATGGCGGCGGACCCGCCCATGGCGGGCGCGATATCGGCGACGGCGTCGTCCAGGTCATAAGACTTGCAGCTGAGCAGGACCAGGTCGTAGGCCGCGGTCAGCGCGTCGCGGGTCACGGCGCGCACCGGGCCGGCGTAATCGCCCAGCGCGCTGTGCACGCGCAGCCCATGTTCGCCCAGCAACGCCGCGCGCCGCGGCCGCACCAGGAAGGTCACGTCCGCGCCTGCTTCGAGCAGGCGCGCGCCGTAGTAGCCGCCGATGGCGCCGGCGCCGACAACCAGTATCTTCATGCTGTTCTCCAACTCATCCGCCGGCGATCCATGCGATGCGCGGCTCGCGCACGCCAGTACGGCGATGCATGACGGCAATTTAGTTGCATATGCCAATATCAGTCAAGCGGGGACGGCGCGGCTCCGCTATCATGGCCGCTGTCGATACTGCGGTCGGGAAATCTGCTTCATGGATGTGCACGCCACCCTGAAAGACGCCACGCGCGAGCGCCACGAACGCCTGGACGGTTCGCTGCGCATCGGCGCGGCCGATGCCGGTTATGCGGACTACGTGGCCTATATCGCCGCGCTGGGCGGCTGGCTGCGGCCGGTGGAAGATGCGCTATGGGCAAGGGACTGGCCCGCATCGTTGCAGCCCCAGGCGCGCCGCGACAAGTCGGCGCGCATCGACCGGGACCTGGCGGCGGCGCGCGCCCTGGGGGAACATGTACCCGTTGCCGCCGCCTGCGACCGCTTGCCGTCGGTCGGCCGCTCACGCGCCTACGACGCGGGCGTCATGTACGTCATCGAAGGTTCGCAACTGGGCGGCCGGATGATGGCCAAGCAGCTGCGGCAGGCGTGGCCGGATCGCGAGTTCCACTACATGGAGGGCTATGGCGCGGAGCTGGGCGCCTTATGGAAGGATTTCACGGCCTTCCTGCCCGAAGCGCTGCGCAGCCAGGCGGACCTGGACGAGGCCGTCGCCGGCGCCCGGGACGCCTTCGACAGCCTGGCGGACTGGCTGCGGCGCCAGGGCCAAGCCGGCAGGGATTGATCAGGCAGGCGTGACGCCCAGGTTCTTCAGCGCCTTGTACAGCCCGTCCAGTTCGTAAGGCTTCTGCACGAAGGCCACGCGCGTCGCGGCGGGCATGGCGGCGTCCAGTTCGACCTGCCCGTAGCCGCTGGCCACGATGATGGGCAGCCCCGGATGCCGTTCGGCCAGCCGGCGTATGAGCTCCTTGCCCGGCATATCGGGCAGGCCGAGGTCCACGATGGCGGCGCCCACGTCAGCGGCGCCGCTTTCCATGGCCGACAGGGCCTGCGCGGCCGTGGCGGCCTCGGCGACCTCATAGCCGAATTCCATCAGCGCTTCCGTCGCCAGTTCGCGCACCAGCTCGTCGTCTTCCACGATCAACACCCGGGCAGTTCGTGCCCCGGTCGCCGTGCCCGGTTGCGATACGCCCCCAGGCGCGACGTCGGCGGAATCCGGGCGCGGCGGCCGCGGCGCGGGCTGGTCGAGGATTTCACGCACGCGCTGCGCCAGGGCGTTGAAAGTGAAGGGTTTGGGCAAGAGCGCGACGTCGGGCGGCAGCTTGCCGTCATGGGTCAGCGTGCCTTCCGCGTAGGCGGACGTATACAGCACACGCAGGCCCGGCCGGATGGCGCGCGCGGCCTCGGCCAGGTCGCGGCCGTTCATGCCGCGGGGCAGGCCGATGTCCGTGAACAGCAGCGCGATATCGTCGCGTGCGCCCAGCCGTTCCAGGGCGGCCATGGCATCGCCGGCCTGAAGCACCTCGTACCCGAGCTCGGTCAGGGCCGCGGCCGAATGCGCGCGCACCGCCTCGTCGTCTTCCACGACGAGGATGGCCTCGCCATGCGTCGACAGGGGCAGGGCACCGTCGTGGACCCGTTCGCCGGCGCTGACCTGCGCGCCGACCTGGCGCGGCAGATAGATATGGACGGTGGTGCCGACGCCGACGGCACTGTCGATCGTGACATAGCCGCCCGATTGCTTGACGAAGCCGTAGACCTGGCTCAGTCCCAGGCCCGTGCCGACGCCGATGTCCTTGGTGGTGAAGAAGGGTTCGAACACCTTTTCGATCAGGTCTTCGGGTATGCCCGTGCCGGTATCCGACAGGCTGATGCGGACGTAATCGCCAGGCTCGGCGTCCAGGCCGGGCGTGCTTTCGTCCAGCTTGGTGTTGCAGGTTCGAATGACGATCTGGCCGCCGTCCGGCATGGCGTCGCGCGCGTTCACCGCCAGGTTCAGCAGCGCGCTTTCCAGCATGTGCGGGTCGATATGGGCAGGCCAGATATCGTCTTGCAGGTCGTTGCGCAGGTCGATTGCTTCGCCCAGCATGCGGGTCAGCATTTCCGCCGTCGCGGAGATCAGCTCGTTGACGTTCACGCTGCTGGGCTGCAGCGGTTGGCGCCGCGCGAAGGCCAGCAGGCGCTGCGTCAGCACGGCCGCGCGCTGCGCGCCCTGCTTGGCGTGGCCGAGCGCGGTTTCGATGCGTCGCAGGTCCAGCTTGCCGGCGGTGCCCAGCAACTGCCGCTCGAGCGTTTCCAGGTTGCCGAGGATGACCGTCAGGAAGTTGTTGAAGTCGTGCGCGACGCCGCCGGTCAACTGTCCGAAGGCTTCCATCTTCTGGGCCTGGCGCAGCTGTTCCTCGGCCTGGGCCCGCGCGGCGTCCGAATCGGCCCGCTGGCGCATTTCCTGCAGCAGGCGTTCGTTGGTCCGCAGCAGTTCGGCCGTGCGGCTCTGCACGATCTGTTCCAGTTCGTCGCGCGCCAGCTTGGCGTCCGTGACGTCGATATTGGTGCCGGTCAGGCCCAGGAAGCGTCCCATGCCGTCGAAGCGCGGCACCCCGCGGCAATCGAGCCAGCGCAGGCGACGCTGTGCGTCGATCACGCGAAGTTCGATGTGCAAAGGCTTCTGTTCGCGCACGGCTTCGTCGAAAGCCTTGATCAGCGCGGACATGTCCGGTTCATACACGACGCGATACCAGCCCTGGCCCAGCAGTTCGCTGGAGGGCAGGCCGAACATGACTTCGTAGTGCCGGTTGACGAAGACCACCTTGCCGCTGGCGTCCGTTTCCCAGATCAGGGCGGGCGCGGAGTCGGACAGCGCGCGGAAGCGCACTTCGCTATCGCGCAGCGCGACTTCGACGCGGCGCCGTTCGCGCCGGTCCTCGGCTTCCGAGAGGGCGCGGCGCGCGGCGCCGCCCAGCCTGTCCAGCCGCTGCTTGAGCACGTAGTCGGTGGCGCCGGTCTTCAGCGCCTTGACCGCGAGGTCTTCGCCGATGACGCCGGACACGAAGATGAAGGGCACTTCCGGCAGCTTGCGCGACGCCATGGACAAGGCTTCCCAGCCGTCGATGTCCGGCAGCGAGAAGTCGGAGATGACCAGCGAGATTCCGCCTTCTTCCAGGGCCTGGGCGTAGGTCCGCCTGTCGTGCACCCGCCGCAGGGGCCTGTCGCGCAACGCGTCCGCCAGATGATGCATCATCAACTCGGCGTCCAGGTCGTTATCCTCGAGCAGCAGGATCAAGGCAGTTCCCGGCCGTCGGCGCGCGATTTGCCGTTGCGGCGCGGCGGAGGCGGTTGATTCAGGATGGCCCAGAACATGCCGAGATTGCGGATCGCCTCGAAGAACTCCGAGAATTCGACCGGCTTGACGACGAAGGAATTGACGCCCGACTGGTAACTGTGCACCAGGTCTTTTTCTTCCCTGGACGAGGTCAGCATCACGACGGGGATCTGCTTGTGGTCGTTGTCGGACTTGATGCGTTCCAGCACTTCCAGCCCATCCACCTTGGGCAGCTTCAGGTCGAGCAGGATGACCGAGGGATCGCCCGGGGGACGCCCGGCATGGGCGCCACGGCGATACACGTAATCGAGGGCTTCGGCGCCGTCGCGCAGCACGACCACCTCGTTGGCGATATTGCACTGCCTGAGCGCCGTCAGCGTCAGCTCGATATCGTTGGGATTGTCTTCTACCAGCAGGATAGGCCGCAGATCGTTCATTTCAATTTTCTAAAGCCCTGCACGTTCACGCATTGGGCAACGCGAAGGAAAACTTTGCGCCCTGGTCGACGACGCCTTCGCCCTTGATCCAACCGCCATGCTTTTCGATGATGCGTTTGCACAGGGCCAATCCGATGCCGGTGCCGTCGAAGTCTTCCAACCTGTGCAGACGCTGAAAAACCCCGAAGAGCTTGCCGGCGTACGCCATGTCGAAACCCACGCCGTTGTCGGCAACGGTGAATAGGGTGAATGTACCGCAATTCTGCCCGCCGACCGTGACGATGGACTCGGGCTGGTTGCTCGAATATTTGACCGCGTTTTCCAGCAGGTTGTACCAGACCTGGCGGATGTATTGCGGGTCGCCCCAGGACTTGGGCAGGTCGTCGATGCGCCACTGTACTTTCCTGTCCGGCAGCGTCAATTCAACCGCTTGGCGGACTTCCGCCACCAGCTTGTTCATGTTCAGCTCGGAGCTGTTCAACGCCGCCCGGCCCAGGTGCGAGAAGCGCAGCAGGTCGTCCACCAGTCTGCCGGCCATGACGGCGGCGCGCATGATGTTCTCGATATAGCGGCTGGACGTGGCGTCCAGGCCGGTCTCGCGCTGTTTCAGCAGTTCGGCGAAGCCGGCGATATGGCGGAAGGGCGCCCGCAGGTCATGCGATACCGAATAGGAAAAGGATTCCAGCTCGACGTTGCTGCGTTCGAGTTGTTCGCTGAGCTCGGCGCGTTCCTCCGCCCGCTTGAGGATGAGGTTGACCACCACGGTCCGGAAATCCGACAGCGCGTCGATTTCGGATTGGCGCCAGGGCGTCGCGCGTCCCCGCAGTTCTTCCTGCCACAACTCGAAGGACTTGCGTGGATGCAGCCGCCCGGAGGCCGGATCCACCGGCTTGCGGGGATCGCCGCGCCACTGCACGGTGCGTATGACTTCCGGGCGGAACCACATCAGGTAGCCGGTGCGCAGGCTGGAGATCGAGGCGGCCGCCAGGCCGCTGGCGACTTCCGCGAATGCGACGGCCTCCGGCCAGACCAGCGGCAGGCGGTCCGTGTGATAGGACTGCTCGACGTCGTTGGCGTGCAGCCAGTCGGCGATCTTCAGGATCTGCGCCTTGGACGGGGTATTGCCCATGGTGTGGACCTCGTCTTGCCACACCAGTGCCGCGCCATGGGCGCCCAGCAAGCGGGTCCAGGCCGGCGAACGTTCGAGATAGCCGTCCAGCAGCGTATCCGTGCGGGACAGCAGTTCGACCAGCTCGATCTCGATTTTCTTGAGTTCGATGCGGTGCGCGTGTTCGGCGATGCGCTCATGCGAACCGATGTGGTGCGCGACGATGCGGCCCAGGAATTCGCAGGCCGCGCGTATCTGCGGCCCCACCAGGCGGGCTTCCTTGCCGTGGCAGGAAATCAGGCCCCACAGGTCGCCGTCGATGACCACCGACACGGACATCGACGAGCCCGTGCCCATGTTGCGCATATATTCCAGGTGGACAGGCGAAACGCTGCGCCAATTGGCCGCGGTCAGGTCGACCGGCTCGCGCGTGGGCCCCAGCAGGGCCGGTTCCAGCGCGACCGGCTGGTAGTTGGCGTCGGGAATCAGGCGCACCCGGTTCTGGCAGTAAAGCGCGCGGGCCTGCGGAGGAATATCCGAGGCCGGGAAGCGATGCCCCAGATAGGAAGGCAGGGCGCCGTTGCCGTCTTCCGCCACCACGGTGCCGTGGCCGTCGCTATCGAAACGGTAGGCCAGCGCTCGGTCGAAGCCGGTCAGCCGGCGTACTTCCTCCACGGCGCGCTGCAGGATCGGTTCAGGCTGCCCGGCCGGCTGGATTTCGTCCAGCAGCGTGCGCAGGCGCGGATACAGCGCGTCCAGGGTGACGCTCTGTTCGATCCTGTCGGGCTCCAATTCCACCAGCAGTCCCTGCGGCGTGCGCGCCCCGGAAACGTGGATGCAGCGATCGCCGAGGTACATCGCGGCCGACAGGGTGGCGTCTTCATCGCCTTTCCATGTCTGCAGCGCCTGCATGAGTTCGTTCAGGGCAGTCTTGTTGATGACCTGTTGCAGGGGCCGCCCCGGCGGCACGTCCGTGCCGAGTACGTCCACGACATTGGCGCTGCGGGTGAGCACTTCCAGGGTATCGGCCGACAGGAGCAGGAGCGCGGCGTACGGCTGCACGGCGCCGGGAATACGTATGGGTTCCTGGGCGCAGCGGTCCAGATCCCACTGCGTGGAGGAGGCTTGCGATTCTTCTTGCGGCACCAGATCGCTCCGTTGCGTTGGGTGACTCGGTGCCGGTTGGCAGGGCGCTAGGATAGCACTCGCGGCGTGTCGTTTTCGCCATCGCGCCGGCCCTGTCGCGCGCGGCTTGCCGTGTCTCGGGGACAGGAAGAATGAGGGGTGTTTCGTCAGCAAGTTTCGGGCCCGGGGGCCTTGCTTTATAGTCCCGTCCATGGAGACACAAGACCAGGGGCGGCAACAGCCCCAGACCGGGCAGTCGAAGACCGCGCCGGACAAACGAACGCCCGATGGCGGCTCGCAGTCGGATGGACTGTTGGACTCGCGACGATCGTGGATCGTCGCCACCATGGCGCTGATCTGCCTGGGCATGTCCTTTGGCGGGCCCTTGATTTCCGTGGTGGGGCTGAAGGCCATCGCCGCCGATATGGGCGGCGCGCGATCGGTGCCGGCATTGGGCAGTTCGCTGGCGTGGCTGGGGTCCGCGGTGGGCGGCATCGTCATGGGGCGGGTGGCCAATCGTTTCGGCGTGCGCTGGACGGTGATAGGCGGGTCGCTATCGGTCTTCACGGGACTGGCGATCTCGAGCATCGGCGAATCCTGGGCCTTGTACCTGGGCCACGGCCTGTTCATCGGCCTGCTGGGACTGGCCGGCCTGAATGCGCCGCTCTACGTTTACGTCAGCCATTGGTTCGAGCGGCGGCGCGGCTCCGCGCTCGCGCTGCTGTCCAGCGGCAATTACGTCGCCGGCATCGTATGGCCGGTCATCTTCGAATCCGTCATCGATCGCTACGGCTGGCGTGCCGCCATGGTCGGCTATGGGCTGGTCCAGGTGGCGCTGGTGACGACGCTGGCATTGATCTTCCTGCGGCCGCCGCCGGCGCCTGGCGCCGCGGCCGGGCCGGCCGCCGCGGGCCACACCGGCCGGATCGCCGGCATGCGGCCCAACACGGTGTTCGTCCTGCTGGGCGCCGCGGGCTTCCTGTGTTGCGTGCCCATGGCCATGCCGCAGGGCCATCTGGTGGCGCTGTGCACCGATCGCGGCCTGCCGGCCACGGTGGGCGCGGCCATGCTGTCGATGTTGCTGGCGGTGGCCTTCCTGAGCCGCCAGGCCTGGGGCCTGATCTCCGACCGGATAGGCGGCGTGCGCACGGCCCTGATCAGTTCCGTGATGCAGATGGTGTCGGTGTCGGGCTATCTGTACGTGACCCAGCAATTCGGGCTGTTCACCGTTTCGCTCGTCTACGGCCTGGGATTCAGCGCCTTGATCCCGGCCTACGTCCTGTCCGTCCGCGCGATATTCCCGTCGCGGGAGGCGTATTGGCGCGTGCCCTCGATGCTGCTGATGACCGGTTCCGGCATGGCCACCGGCGGCTGGGTGGCGGGCTTCCTGTACGACCGCTACGGCAGCTACGACCCCGCCTTCACGCTGGGCCTGGCGGCGAACGTGCTGAACCTGGTGCTGCTGCTGACGTTGACGCAGCGCCTGCACGGCGGCTTCCGCCTGCCGGTCATGGGGCGCGCCTGAGCCGCGCCGGCCCTGCGCGTGCCAGGCCCCCGCGAGCCGGCCGGGCCAGGCCGGCAAATGGCGTCTACGCGCCTTGCGGTACGCTAGTCGCATGAAGATTCAACTGCTCTCCGACCTGCACCTTGAAACGAATGCGGACTTCACGCCGACGCCGGCGCCCGATGCCGATCTCCTGATCCTGGCGGGCGACATCGGCTCCTACCAGGCGGGCTCCAGGCTGACCGGCGACGATTTCGGGCTGGAACGGTTTGCGCCACGCGACCGTTGGCCGGTGCCGGTCGTCTACCTGCCCGGCAACCACGAATACGACGCGCATGATTTCGACGCCGCACACGATCGCCTGCGCGCGGTCTGCGACCGCCTGGGCATCGCCTGGCTGGAGCGCGAAACGCGGGTGATCGATGGCGTGCGCCTGGTGGGCACGACGCTATGGACCGATTTCGACGCCATGGCCAGGCCGGGCGATACGCTGACCCAGGTCCTGAGCAAGCGCGGCAAGGCTTTCCGCGCGGCGAACTTCTACCTGGAAAAAGCGCGGACGACGCGCGGCGGGCTGCCTTTCATGGCGGAAGAACTGCGCGAACATTCGCTGGTCTGCCAGGCCTGGCTCCGCGCCGCGCTGGCCGAGCCCTTCGATGGCCCGACGGTGGCGGTGACCCACTTTGCCCCGACGCTGGCGAGCGCCGATCCCCGCTATGGACTGACGCCGGGCACCGCGGGCTTCTGCAACAGCCTGGACGAGTTGATCCCGCAGGCGCGGATGTGGCTGCATGGCCATCTGCACCATGCTGTCGATTACGTGCAGGATGGCTGCCGGATCGTATCCAACCCGCTGGGATATGCATCCAAGGGCGAGCAGGAAGGCTTCCGCCCCACGCTGGTCCTGGACGTCGATGCGACCCCGGCTTCCAGGCAAATGTAAGCACGCGGCATATACCTTGCAGGTCGAGGGGGGTACGCCGCCCGCGGGCGGTTTTCTGCAAGGAGACCTCGACCATGAAAACGACAATCGCAGCCTTGATGATGGCGGTCGCGCTGACCGCCTGCAACAAATCCTCGGATACGCCGCCGCCTTCGTCCAGCAGCGGCGCCAGCTCGCAGTCCGGCGCCGCCGCCGCGCCGCCGGGACTGGGCGCCCTGGGCGGCAATACCAAGAAGTAATCAGTTCACCGTGGCGTGGGATTGCTGCACGATCACGCGCCAGCGGTCGATCTCGTCGGCCAGGAATTTCTTGAAGAATTCCGGCGACTCCGTCATGGGGGCGGTGCCCAGATCTTCCAGCTGCTTGCGGAATTCCGGCTTGGAGACGGCCTGGTTCACTGCCTTGTTCAGCTTGTCGATGATGGGGCGGGGCGTACGGGCCGGCGCCAGGATCGAATACCAGGTGGCGACTTCCATGCCCTGGACGCCCGCTTCCGCCATGGTGGGGATGTTGGGCACGGCGGGGAAGCGCTTGGCGCTGGTGATGGCCAGCGCCTTGACCTGGCCGCTTTCGATCAGCTGCTTGCTGCTCGGGATATTGACGAACGTGAAGTCGGCTTCGCCGCTGATGACCGCCGTCAACGACGGCGCGGATCCCTTGTAGGGCACGTGCGTGGCGGTGATGCCCGCCTTCGTCTTGAACAGCTCGCCGGCCAGGTGCTGGGTGCTGCCGCTGCCCGCCGACGAGAAGTTCAGCTTGCCGGGATGCTTCTTGCCATAGGCGATCAGCTCGGCCACCGAATTGACCGGCAGCTTGGGATTGACGAGCAGCAGGTTGGGGGCTTCCGCGAAGATCGCGATGGGCTCGAAGTCCTTGACCGCGTCGTAGTCGAGCTTGGGGTATAGCGTCACGTTCACCGCGAGCGCCGTCGACGACAGGGTCAGCGTATAGCCGTCCGGCGCCGAGCGCGCCACGTAGGACGCGCCGATATTGGTGCCCGCGCCGGGCCGGTTTTCCACCACGATGGGCTGGCCCAGAATGGGGCTGAGCTCCTTGGCGATCAGCCGCGCCGCGACGTCGTTGCCGCCTCCTGGCGCATAGCCCACGACCAGTTTGATCGGATGGTCCGGATAGTTGGCCGTGCCGGAACCTTGCGCCCGCGCGCAACCGGCGGCCAATGTCAGGCCCGATAAGACCACCGCGATGGAAGTAAGGAACTTCATGGTGCTGTCTCCGTGTCGTTTATGTACTGGCCGCGGAGACGCCTGATCCAAGGCAATGTCCACGGTCAGATGTTTATGCGCCTGCGCCGCCTCTGCCTGTGCGTCTGGATCGTGCGGCAGGTATGCGGGCAAGCGCGTTTCTTATAACACCGAAGAGATCGCCTATCGTCGTCATCCGGGCGCCGGACGTACTGCGGTTATCCCTGAGTCCGGGTCAAGTGGGCGCGGCGCAGCCGCTCGCCGACGCGTTGCAGCCAGGCCGTCCACGGGGCGGCCTCGCGCTGCCGGGGCTGAAACAGCATGGCCGGCGGCGCCGTGCGCGGGGACGCGCCCTGGGTGACACGCAGCGCATGGCGCAGGCGATCCGCCGGCGGAAACACGAAGGACGCGCACATCCGGTCGACCGCCGCCGCGACGTCCTGCCAGTCGTCGGTATGGCTGATCGTGTAGTCGTGGCCTTCGTGGCTGATCGATAGCCAGCGCTGCTGGCTGCCGCCGATGAAAAACCGCAGCGCCACGATATCGCGCGACCTGCCGAAGGACGGCGCGGGGCAGGGGCCGATGTAGGCCGCCCGCGCCGCTTCCAGTTGCTGCTGCATGGCCGCCAGACGCGCCGGCGCGCTGCCCTGCGAGGGCTCTATCTGGAGCATCAGGCGCGTATCGCCCAGGCGCAGGGCAAGCACGAAACCGGCGCGGGACATGTCCGCGTCGTCCAGTTCCCATTCGTCCGGCATGTCGAAGGCGAGGCCGATATGCGGATGGCGATAGTGCATCTGGAACACCTTGGAAATCGCGCGCGGCGGCGGGTGGATCCGCCATGCGCCGGAGAAACGGACTAGCCCGAAGGATTTTGTTTTTTAGCGGAAAGCGGACCGCGAGCGCCAGGGGAAAAGGGGGTTCTACGCAAAGCGGTCCTGGCGGGGCATACAGCGGATGTGGCTGCACGGATTAAGCAGCGCCGGCCGCCCGTGGGTGCCACCGGCCGGGCCGCTGTGGAGGGCGGCGCGGCGTTGACAGGCAAATCCCGGCATGGCTAGTATGTATATACATTAATATTTATACAGACATATAAAACCTGGAGGAGACATGAAATTCAAGGTTATCGCCGCGGCCTGCGCCCTGTACGCCGGCATCAGCGGCAGCGCTGCCGCCGCCGACTATCCATCGCATGCCATCACCTGGATCGTGCCTTTCGCGGCGGGCGGTCCGACCGACGCCATGGCGCGCAATATCGCCAACCGGGTCGGGCAGGAGCTCAAGCAGACCATCCTGATCGAGAACGTCGCCGGCGCGGGCGGCACCATAGGCGCGGCCAAGGCGGCCAAGTCGACGCCCGACGGCTACACCTTCCTGGTCGGGCACGTCGGCTACATGGCGGCGGCGCCTTCGCTGTACCAGCGCCTGCAGTACGACCCGGTCAAGGATTTCGAGGCGGTGTTCCGCTTCCCGGATACGCCGCTGGTGCTGCTGGTGGGCGCAGGATCCCCGCAGAAGGACGTGAAGTCGCTGGTGGACTACGCCCGCGCGAATCCCGGCAAGCTGAACTTCGGCAATGCCGGAGTCGGGTCGACCTCGCATCTGGTGGCCGCCATGTTCGCCGCGCAGGCGGGCATCCAGATCACGCCCATTGCGTACAAAGGGGCGGGACCGGCGATGAACGACCTGATGGGCGGGCAGGTGGACGCCATGTTCGACCAGACCAACACGGCCCTGCCGCAAACCCGTGGCGGCAAGATACGCGCGCTGGCCTTGACGTCGACCGCGCAGATGCCGCAGTTTCCCGGCGTGCCGACCCTGGCGTCCAGCGCGGTGCCGGGCTTCGAGGCGTCGACCTGGTATGGCCTGTACGCGCCCAAGGGTACGCCGCGCCAGGCCATCGATACGCTGTACGCCGCCTGGCAGCAGGCCTTGAAGGACAAGGACTTCACCGGCAAGATGACGGAGCAGGGGATCCAGTTGCTGGATGCGGGCCAGTACGCGCCGGCGGCATTCCAGGCCTACACCGCCGATGAGGTGAAACGCTGGACCGGTGTCATCGAACAGGCCGGGATACCGAAGCAGTAGGCCGGCTTTCGGGGCGCCGCCGCGCGTCCCGGAACGACCATCGCGGCGGCCACGTCCCGCCATTCCACGTTCCGCCCTTCAGCACACATGCGCGACATCCACGCCGAAGACATCGTCACCAGCATCGCCGATGCGCTGCAGTTCGTCAGCTATTACCATCCGGCGGATTTCGTCGTGGCCCTGCGCCGCGCCTATGAGGCCGAGACCCGGCCCGCCGCGCGCAACGCCATGCTGCAGATCCTGATCAACAGCCGCCTGAGCGCGCGCGCGCACCGGCCCATCTGCCAGGATACGGGCGTGGTGCACGTGTATGCGCGCCTGGGCATGGATGCCCGCATCCGCGGCGAGCCGGGCAAGCCGACGCCCACGCTGCAGGCGCTGGCCGATCGTGCCGTCGCGCGCGCCTATGGCTGGCCGGACAATCCCTTGCGGGCGTCGGTCATACGCGAACCCTTGGGCAAACGCATCAACACCCGCGACAACACGCCGGCCGTGCTGCACGTGGAGCTGGTCGAAGGCGATGGACTGCGGCTGACGGTCGCGGCCAAGGGCGGCGGCGGCGACGTCAAGGCGCGCTACACGATGCTGAATCCCAGCGATTCCGTGGCCGATTGGGTGGTCGGGCAACTGCCCGGCATGGGCGCGGGATGGTGCCCGCCCGGCAGCCTGGGCATAGGCGTGGGCGGCACGCCGGAGCAGGCCATGTTCATCGCCAAGCGCGCGCTGTTCGAGCCTATCGATATCGACATGCTGCGCGCGCGCGGCGCCTGTACGCCGGCCGAATCGCTGCGCCTGGCGCTGTACGAGCGCATCAATGCGCTCGGCATCGGCGCGCAGGGACTGGGCGGCGACCTGACCGTGCTGGACGTGAAGGTCGCGGAGGCACCCACGCATGCCGCGCTGCAGGCGGTGGCGATGGTCCCCAACTGCGCGGCCACGCGCTTCGTCTCGTTCGACCTGGACGGCTCGGGACCGGCGCGGCTGGAGCCGCCCGATCCTGCGCTGTGGGACGGCCTGCCCGACGCCTTGCCGCTGGACGAGGGCCGCCGCGTCGATCTCGACAGCCTGACGCGCGACGACGTGGCGCAATGGCGCGCGGGCGAAACGCTGCTGCTGTCCGGCACCTTGCTGACCGGACGCGACGCCGCCCACAAACGGCTGGCGGACATGCTGGAACGCGGCGAACCCTTGCCGGTGGATCTGCGCAACCGCGCCATCTACTACGTCGGGCCGGTGGACCCGGTGGCGGGCGAAGCCGTGGGGCCGGCCGGGCCCACCACGTCGAACCGCATGGACAAGTTCATGCCGGCACTGATGGCAAGCACCGGGCTGCTGGTGTCGATAGGCAAGGCGGAGCGGGGCGAACAGGCGGCCGCGGCCATCGCGCGGGCGGGCGGCGCCTACCTGATCGCGGTGGGCGGCGCCGCCTATCTGGTTTCGCAGGCGGTGCGCGCGGCGCGCGTGGTGGCCTTCGCCGACCTGGGCATGGAGGCCATCTACGAATTCCAGGTGCGCGACATGCCGGTGACCGTGGCGCTGGACGCGCACGGGGGCTCGGTGCACAGGTTCGCGATATACAATGCCGGGTCCGAAACGCATGAAAGGGTCGCGACGTCCGATGGAGCCGCGTTACGCTGAACTGACCAGGACGCTGATCAAGGACATCGCCGACGGTGTCTATCCCGTTGGGGGCAGCCTGCCGTCGGAAATCGACCTGGCGGGCAAGTACGGCGTCAGCCGCGGCACCGTACGGGTGGCGCTGGAACGCATCCAGACCCTGGGCCTGATTACGCGGCGCAAGCGCGCCGGTACCCGCGTGGAAGCCTCCGCGCCGCGTGCCACCGAATACGGCCCCACCATTTCCACCGTCGAAGAACTGGTGCAGTACGGCGCCGATACGGAACGCGTGGTGCACAGCGCGCGCGGCATCGTGGTCGACATGGCGCTGGCGGACCGCCTGGGCCTGCCGCCGGGCAGCCGGTGGACGCACATCCAGACCTCGCGGACCAATCCGCTGTCGCCGGATTATCCATTGGCGTGGTCGCACCTGTACGTGCCGCAGGACCTCGGGCCGCGCATACGCCGCGCCATGGAAGACAATCATCAGGCGCTGGTCTGCGACCTGATCTGCCAGGCCACCGGCCGCGTGGTCAAGGAAATCCGCCAGACGGTGCGCGCGGTGGGCGTGCCCGCCGCGATCGCGCAGTCCCTGGGCACGGCGCCCGATGCCCATGCGCTGGAATTCGTGCGCCAATACTACGACCAGTCGGACAAGCTGTTCGAAGTCGCCGTCAGCCTGCATCCGGCCGACCGATTCAGCTATACCACGGTGCTGCAAAGGCAGGCGCCGTCCCGCTGAACGTTCCCTGTGCGCGTCCGCCGGGCCAGGCGCTGGCCGCCGGCGGCCGCCTCAGCGTTCCGCCAGGCCGTGGTCGCGGCCATCGCGGGCGAGATGCAATACGCGCTCGTTGGGGGGGATGAAGAGCTCCTGGTAATAGACCGGGCTGCCTTTGCCGACATAGGCGCGGATATCCAGGCGCTGCCCCGTGACGCCGGCCCGCACGCCGATCATCTTGCAGATCGCGGGCTCGAACCGCCGGGTCGACAGGTATTGGTCCATGCGTCCTATCGCCTGGGCCGTTTCCCGCATGATCAGTTCCTTGAAGTTTTCCGTCGCCAGTTTCTTCAAGGGCAGGGCGTGGAAGGCCGACAGCCGTTGCGGATCGGCATAGAAACGAGAAAACACCGAGAACTCGTCGCCGATCGCCAGCACGCGTTCTATGCACAGCGTCCGGGGGCAGCGCAGGTGTTCGCTCCATGGGCCGGCCTGCTCGACATCGTAGCGGCCGCTGATCTTCGGGTACACAGGCAGGTATCCCGCACCGCTGTCGTCGATGAAGCGGCAGTGCAGGGGCGCGTGCATGGATTCGTCCGGCTGGCCCGAGACGAATGTGCCATTGCCTTGTTGCCGCACGATGATGCCTTCGTCCACGAGCATGCGCAGGGCGCGCTGGATCGTGCCGATGCTCAGGGGCAGCGTGGCCGCCCATTCGATCTCGGTGGGCAGGCGCAGGCCGGGCGACCACGCGCCTTCGGCGACCGCATGGGCGATCGCATCCCGCATCGCCATGTACTTGGGAATCCCAGGACGGACATAGTGGTCGAGCCGGCGTTGAAGGTCCGCGCCGATCGAGGCTTGATCTTGGTCCATTGCTTTAATACTATATAGTAATAGAGTAATTAAACATCAATTGGGTGGAGCAACACATGAGCGTGGAAAACCTGCTTGTCATTATGTCCGATGAACACAACCCGAAGGTAATGGGATGTTCGGGACATCCGGTCGTGCAGACACCGAATCTGGACGCGCTGGCGGCTTCGGGAACCCGGTTCACGGGCGCCTATACGACCAGCCCGGTCTGCATTCCCGCGCGTGCCGGCTTCGCCTGCGGCAAGTACATCCACCAGATCGGCTTCTGGGACAACGCCGACGCCTATGACGGCAGTGTGCCGAGCTGGCATCATGTCCTGCGCGAGCGCGGCCATGAGGTGGTGTCGATAGGGAAGCTGCATTTCCGGCAGCCGGGCGAGGACCATGGATTCACCCAGGAACAGATTCCCATGCACATCCTGGAAGGCAAGGGCGACCTGATGGGCCTGATCCGGGAAGACCTGCCGCGCCGCGGCGGCGCCAAGAAGATGGCCGCCATGGCGGGCCCTGGCGAAACCTCCTACACCTTCTATGACCGGGAAATTTGCGCTCGGGCCCAGGTCTGGCTGCGCGAGCAGGCGACGCGCGCGCACGACAAGCCGTGGGTGCTGTTCGTGTCGTTCGTCGCCCCGCATTTTCCTCTCACGGCGCCGCCGGAGCATTATTACCGCTATTGGGACCAGGACCTGCCGATGCCCAAGCTGTACGCGCGGGAGCAGCGGCCCGGCCATCCCTACTTGCGGGATTACGCCGCAAGTTTCTGCTACGACGATTACTTCGAATCGGAAAAGGACGTCAAGCGCGCCTTGTCCGGCTATTTCGGGCTGGTGTCCTTCCTGGACGAAAACATCGGCAAGGTCTTGCGGGCCCTTGACGAATCCGGGCTGGCGGGGAATACGCGCGTCATGTACACCAGCGACCACGGCGACAACCTGGGCGCACGGGGATTGTGGGGAAAGTCCACCATGTTCGACGAGATCGCCGGCGTGCCCCTGATCATGCGCGGCTCGGACGTGCCGGCTGGCCAGGTGATCGATACCCCGGTGAGCCATGTCGATTGCTATCCCACCATCGTCAACAGTGTCGGCGTGGATTTCGCCACGGTGCGGGACACGCATCCGGGCGTGGACATGCGCGACATCGCCGCCGGCAGCCGTCCCGACCGCACCGTCCTGTCGGAGTACCACGGGATGGGGTCCACGTCCGGTGCCTTCGCGATCAGGCACGGACGCTACAAATACATCCATTACGCGCTGTATCCCGCTCAGCTGTTCGACTTGGAAAGCGACCCGGATGAACTGACGGATCTCGCGGGGGACCCGCACCATGCCCAGGTGTTGGAGGAGTGCCGCCGTCGGCTGTACGCGGTGTGTGATCCGGAGCAGGTCGATCGCCGCGCCAAGGAGCGCCAGGCGCAGTTGTTGGCGCAGAACGGTGGGCGGGATGCCGTCATCGCGCGCGGCGACCTCGGCTTTACCCCGGCGCCAGGAACGGCGGCGGACTTCCAGTAGGCGGTTCGCGCCGAGGGATGGCGGCCGGTTTCGCCTCCGGCGAACTCGCCACGTCGACGCCGGTTTTCCACATAACGATAAGGAGACAAACCATGAAGTGGATACACCATAAGGCCGGACTGTCGCTCAGCCGCGCTCTGTTCGCCGCGGCCTTGTCATGCCTGATGGCGGCGCCGGCGCAGGCGGCCGATGCCTGGCCCAACCGCCCGGTGCGTGTAATCGTCGCCTATCCCGCCGGCGGCGGGCTGGACTTCGTGACCCGGGTGCTGGCGCAGCAGTTGACCAAGAAGACCGGCCAGACCTTCGTGGTGGAGAATCGCGCGGGCGCTTCCGGCCTGATCGGCGCGGATGCGGTGGTAAAAAGCGCGCCGGACGGATACACGATGCTGGTGGCGTCGCCCGCCGAAGTACTGGTCGGCCCGATCGCGGGGCAGAAGATGCCTTACGACCCGCAACGCGACCTGGAACCCGTCACCCTGGCGGGCGAGACGCCGCTGGTCATCGCGGTGAACCCGGCGGTCAAGGCGAAAAGCATGCAGGAGCTGCTCGAGCAAGCCAGGGGCGGCGGCACGACGCTGTCATATGGAACGCCCGGCAATGGCAGTTCGATGAACTTCGCCGGCGAGTCCATCAACCTGGTGGCGGGGACGTCGATCCAGCACGTGCCCTACAAAGGCGCCGCACCGGCCGTGTCGGACCTGCTGGGCAACCACATTCCCATCGGCATCGTCGGCATGCCGCCCACCGTGCCCTACGAAAAAAACGGGCAGTTGCGCGTGCTGGCGGTGACCAGTGACAAGCGGTCCGGTGCCATGCCGAACGTACCGGCGATGGCGGAGCTGCCTGGATTCAAAGGGTATCGCTTCACCAACTGGATGGGCGTCTACGTACCCGCCGGTACGCCCAAGGCCCTGGTCGACAGGATGGCCGCCGATATCGACGCGGTATTGAAGCAGGCCGACACGCGGGATCTATTGCTCAAGCAGGGGGTCGAACCGGTCGGCGGCACGCCGGCGCAGTTCGCCGCCTTCCTGGCGTCCGAGCGCGAGCGCTACACCAGGATCGCCCGTGAACGGCATATCAAGACGGATTGATTTCGGGGAAGCATCCGGCCCCGTCGGAGAAACGGCCATCCGGACGCGGGCCTTGTTTCGATCGACGCCTCATTCTGGCAGGCTGTCGAACCAGGTCTTCCACCGCGGGACGGCTCGCGCGAAGGTTCCGCGGTGGGTAGTGGCGCCAGTGGAAACGGCCTCGACGCGCGTATTGCCGCTGCCCATGGCGTGCTGATACGTGGCGGCGAGTTGTCCCAGGCCCGTGCTGATGGCCTCGTCCGTATCGCCGTAGTAGTTGCGCACCGGCGTCCGGATCACCCAGCGGTATGCCTGCGTAGTCGCCACCAGGCGGCCGTAGGCGGAGTCGGCGAAGAACCGGGGGTCGAAGTATTCCTTGCGTATCAGCTTGTGCAGGTCGGCCGGGATGTCGGCGGGATCGAAGGGCTCGCGCGCGTATGCCTTGCGCGATACCTCGTAATACTCGGGATTGATGACGGATCGGGCCAGGCCCGGCACGCCGTAATAATTCTCGAAGGAAAAGGACGAAAGGATGAACAGGCTGCTCACCCAGTCGGCGTCGTTCTTGCGCGGAAAATCCAGGAAGCCGTTGAGCGCGACGAATACGTCCAAGGGCGCGCTTGCCGTGGCGGCGGCGCTCACCGGAATGCCGGCGTGTTCCAGCCTTTCCAGCAAGGCCATGGTGACGAAGCCGCCCTGCGACCATCCGGCCAGATACAGTTTGCCGCTGTCCCGTTTAAGGTCGGCCAGTACCGCGCGCGAGGCCACCAGCATGTCGTAGGTGGCCTGCTGGTGGCTGGCCTTGACCATATAGCCCTCCGGCTCCGGCGAATCTCCCAGGCCAAAATAGTCGGCGCCGATTACCGCATAGCCCTGGCCGGCGAACTGGGCGATCATCAGCTGGGTTTCGGGCGATTGTTCCGGATATGACGGCACCTGCTGCTTGCCGTACACCGTGCCGTGCTGGTACGACACCATGGGCAGGCTGGCCGCCGGGATATCCGGCACGGCGATCAGGCCCGATGCCATGGTAGGCAGATTGCCTTTTTCCGGAATCACCGATGGATAGCTGACCCGGTAGAGCAGCACTGCGTTGCGGGCGGGGGTATAGGTGGCCGGGATGGCGGCGAACTCGGGCGTATCGACCTGGAGGATGCGATTCAGGCGCTCGATATCCCAGCGCTGCAGGAATTGATAGCGCACGCCGGCGGCCAGCATCGTGCTGGACGTCACAGTGGCAGCGGCTGGGGCGGCGTGGGCCTGGAAACTGGATGCCAAAGCCAAAGCCAAAGCCAAGCCCATACTTGGCAAAATGCGCAAGCGGCGGGTCATCGACCCATTGCACCTGTTGCGATGCCCGGCCCTGCGGCGTGCACCGGATCGTTCAAATCGAAGTGTTTCAATCATGGGGTATGGCGACGAAAGCAGTAGGCAGGCTGGATTCGCGGACGTTTTTAACACGGGTAGGGGGCGAATGACGCTATTGTTCGCGATGGAGCGTTCCTTCAACGTCAGGAGAAAACGATGCGCAAGATGCAGGCGGTGCAGGTAGCGAAAGCCCATGGTCCTCTGGAAATCGTCGAGCGCGACGTGCCGGAGCCGCCTGCGGGCCATGTGCTGATCAAGGTGCAGGCGTGCGGGATCTGCCATAGCGATTCCTTCACGAAAGAAGGGCTGTGGCCCGGCTTGCAGTTTCCGCGCGTGCCGGGACACGAGATCGCGGGCGTGATCGATACGCTGGGCAGCGGCGTCCAGGATTGGCGGGTCGGGCAGCGCGTGGGCGTGGGTTGGCATGGCGGGCATTGCGGCCATTGCGACAGCTGCCGGCATGGCGATTTCGTGCTCTGCCAGACCGCGCTGGTGCCGGGCATCAGCTACGACGGCGGCTATGCGGACTACATGGTGGCGCCGCAGGAGGCCCTGGCGCGCATGCCCGACGATCTGTCGGACGTCGACGCCGCGCCGCTGCTCTGCGCGGGCATCACCACCTTCAACGCCTTGCGCAACAGCGGCGCGCGCGCCGGCGACGTGGTGGCCATCCTGGGCATCGGCGGGCTGGGCCATCTGGGCGTGCAGTTCGCGCGGCAGATGGGCTTCGTGACCGTCGCGATCGCCCGCGGCCAGGACAAGGCGCCGCTGGCGCTGCAGCTCGGGGCGCATCACTACATCGACAGCGAGGCACAGGACGTCGCCGAGACGCTGCGCGGCCTGGGCGGCGCCAAGGTCGTGCTGGCGACGGTCACCAGCGGCAAGGCCATGAGCGCCGTGATGGGCGGCCTGGGGCGCAATGGCAAGCTGATCATGGTCGGCATCTCCCAGGAACCCGTGGAAGTGCCGGTGACGCAGTTCATCTCGGGCCGCAATTCGGTCCAGGGCTGGCCATCGGGCACGGCGGCGGATTCGCAGGAAACGCTGGCCTTCAGCCATGTCGGGCGTCAAGCCGATGATCGAGGAATATCCCCTGTCGCGGGCGGCGGAAGCCTACGATCGGATGATGAGCGGCAAGGCGCGCTTCAGGGTGGTGCTGACGCCGGGCAAGTGATCAGGCGGGCGTCGTCCTGGCCTTGCCGCGCATCTCGTCGGCCGGCCGCGGGAAGCCGCTGCGATCCGTGTAGTCCGGGTAATCGACGCCGCGGTGGCGGGGCGGCCGGCGATATGCATTGGCGGCGTAGACATCGACGGCGGCGACCGTGGCCAGGTTGGCCAGTGTGGCGCCGGTGCGCAACATCGTCGCGCGGCGGCTCCGGTCGCCGGTGACGGTGGCCATATCCAGCACGTCGCCGCCGACCCGTGCCCAGAGCCAGGGCGCGGCGTCCTGCGATTTCAGGATACCCAGGCCGGTGGCGATTTCGCGCACGCCGTAAAGGCGCACCAATGTGGGATGCTGCTTGACGCCGCAGAGGCGGGCGATGGTTCGGGGCATGGCCAGTTCGGCGATGCCCAATCCGATGCTGAACCATCCGAGGCCATTGGCCAATCGGCCATGCGCGGCGGCGCGTCTGGAATTCGTGGTGTCGTTCATGGATGCTCCCTGTCGATAGGTCGCATCAACCAGCAAAGACTGTTCCGCTGGCCGTTGTGTGACGGCGGCCAGCGGTTGCACGGCGCCTAGCGGCGGTCGGTGACTTCGACCAGGTGGTAGCCGAACTGGGTCTTGACCGGGCCTTGCACGGCATTGACGGGCGCGCTGAACACGACTTCGTCGAATTCACGCACCATCTGGCCGGGACCGAAAGTGCCCAGGTTGCCGCCGTCGCGGCCCGAAGGGCACTGGGAATGTTCACGCGCGACTTGCGCGAAATCGGCGCCGCCTTCGATGGCGGTCTTCAGTTCATTGCATTGCTGTTCCGTGGGAACCAGAATGTGGCGGGCGGTGGCTTGGGCCATGTGATCGATCTCCTGTGGGCGTGGTGAACTCGACAGCGTAACCCAATCGGACGCGCCTTGCCGTGACGCGTTGCAAACCACCGCCACCCGCGCGCTCAGTGTCCGCGCGCCTTCAGTTGCGCATCCAGGCGCGTATAGACGCGGCGGGCGTTGCCTTCGAAGATCTTGTAGCGCGCTTCGGGCGTGATGTCGGCCGCCGATACGTAGCGGCGCGTGTCATCGAAATAGTGCCCGGTTTCCGGATCGATACCGCGCACCGCGCCGATCATCTCGCTGGCGAAGAGGATGTTGTCGATGGGAATGACCCGCGTCAGCAGATCGATGCCGGGCTGATGGTAGACGCAGGTATCGAAAAAGATATTGTTCAGCAGGTGATCCTGCAGCAGGGGCTTCTTCAATGCCTGCGCCAGGCCGCGGAAACGGCCCCAGTGATAGGGCACCGCGCCGCCGCCGTGCGGGATGACCAGCTTGAGCGTCGGGAAGTCGCTGAACAAATCGGAGTCCAGGCATTGCATGAAGGCCGTCGTGTCGGCGTTCAGGTAATGCGCGCCCGTCGTGTGGAAGCAGGCGTTGCAGCTCTGGCTGACGTGCACCATGGCGGGCACGTCGTACTCGACCAGCTTTTCGTAAAGCGGATACCAGTAGCGGTCGCTGAGCGGCGGGCTGGTCCAATGGCCGCCCGAAGGATCCGGGTTCAGGTTGACGGCGACGTTGCCGTACTCCTCCACGCAGCGCTTCAGTTCGGGCAGGCAGGTGGCGACATCCACGCCCGGGCTCTGCGGCAGCATGGCGGCCGGCACGAAATGGTCGGGGAACAGCGAGGCGACGCGGAAGCACATCTCGTTGCAGATCGCCGTCCAGGTCGAGGACACCTGGAAGTCGCCGATGTGATGCGCCATGAAGCTGGCGCGCGGGCTGAACACAGTCAGGTCGTGGCCGCGTTCCTTCATGATGCGCAGCTGATTGGTCTCGATCGCCTCGCGCAATTCGTCATCGCTGATGTGCAGCTCCGACGCCTTGGGCGCCGGCGTGCCGTCGTTGATCGAAGCGATCTGGCGCTTGCGCCATGCTTCCAGGGCGGGCGGGGCGGTGGTGAAGTGTCCGTGGCAATCGATGATCATGGCTCATCCGGTGTAGCGCCCGCGCTGCGGCGGGCTCGTGAATCGTGCGGAGCTGTCTCACCCTGGGGCGCCGCGGGTGGCGCCGCGAACATGGGCGATCTATGGTGCGACCCGCGCAGCCTGTGCGTCAAATATATATTTCCGAGCGATTCCATATCGAAATCGAATAAATCGCGCAGCCGCGGCGCAACAAAAAACCCAGGCCGGGGCCTGGGTCGATACGCCTGGACAGGCGTGTGATCGCGGGCTTCACGCCGCGTCAGTCTTCCTGGCGCATGCCGGTGGCCTTGACCACCGCGCCCAGGCGCGCGCGCTCTTCGTCGCAGAACTTGACGAAGTCGGCGCGCGTGCCGCCGACGGGTTCGATGCCCAGTTCGGTCAGGCGCTTGACGTTGGCCGGATCCTTCATCGCGGCGTCCACCGCGCTGGCGACCTTGTCCAGGATGGCGTCAGGCGTGCCCTTGGGCGCGTGCACGCCGGCCCAGTGCGCGATCTTGATTTCGGGGAAGCCCTGTTCGGCGGCGGTGCTCAGTTCCGGATAGGCCTTGATGCGTTCGGACCACGTGCAGGCCAGCGCCTTGAGCTTGCCGGAACGGATCATGGGCAGCACGACGATGCTGGCCTCGGACGTCGCGTCGACCTGGTTGCCGATCACGGCGGTGACCGATTCGGAGCCGCTCTTGTACGGGATCAGGTCCAGCTTGGCGCCGTAGGTGGTGGCCAGGATGCCTTCCACGAAATGCGGCGTGCTGCCGGTGCCGGCGGTGGCGAAATGCAGGCCATGGCCTTGCTTGGACGCTTCGACGAATTCCTTCAGGGTCGAGTAGGGCGAGTTCGCGGGCGCCACCACGACGGACGGCGCCAGGCCCACCATGGCGACCGGCACCAGATCGCTGTCCTTGTAGTGGACCTTGCGGATCATGCTGTTGGAGATCACGCCGGCGGCGCTGATCAGGAAGGTATAGCCGTCGTTGTCGGCGCGCGCGACATAGTCGGTGCCGATGACCGCGCCGGCGCCCGGCTTGTTCTCGACGACGACCTGGGCGTTCAGGTTCTTGGCGATGCCTTCGGCCGCGGCGCGGCCCAGCAGGTCGTTGGCGCCGCCCGGCGCGAACGGCACGATGACGCGGATGGGCTTGGACGGCCACTTGTCGTCCGCGAAGGCGATTTTCGGGGTCGCGGCGACGGCGGCCATGCCAAAGGCGGCCGTACTGAAACGGCGACGAGAGATGTTCATTGCTGTGCTCCGGGGGTAATGCTTTTTAGTAGTTATGGTTTGTGGACTTGGTTCGTGGGACTTGGTGGGGACGTGTAATTTAACCGATTCAACGGCGCTTACGCGCCGCGTCGCGGCTTCGCAGCCGCGGCGCGATGCATTATCGAAGATGCTGTCGTGAACCTGTCAGCAAGGCGCCCAGGCGATAGGATCAGGAGTCCTGCCGCATGCCCGTCGCCTTGACCACGGCGCCCAATCTGGCGCGCTCTTCGTCGCAGAATTTGACGAAGTCCGCGCGCGTGCCGCCCACCGGCTCGATGCCCAGTTCCGTCAGGCGCTTGACGTTGGCCGGGTCCTTCATGGCCTGATCCACGCCGGCGGCGATCTTGTCCAGGATGGCGTCGGGCGTGCCCTTGGGCGCATGCACGCCGGCCCAGTGCGCGATCTTGATTTTCGGAAAGCCCTGTTCGGCGGCGGTGGACAGCTCCGGATAGGCCTGGATGCGTTCGGACCAGGTGCAGGCCAGGGCCTTGAGCTTGCCGGCGCGGATCATGGGCAGCACGACGATGCTGGCTTCGGACGTGGCGTCCACCTGGCCGCCTATCACCGCCGACACGGATTCCGATCCGCTCTTGTACGGCACCAGATCGAGCTTGGCGCCGTAGTCGGTGGTCAGGATGCCTTCGACGAAGTGCGGCGTGCTGCCGGTGCCCGCCGTCGAAAAATGCAGGCCGCCGTGGCTTTTCTTCGACGCCTCGACGAAGTCCTTCAGGTTGGCGTACGGCGAGCTGGCCGGCGTGATGATGACCGACGGCGCCAGGCCGATCATGGCGACGGGCACCAGGTCGCTGTCCTGGTATTGCACCTTGCGGATCATGCTGTTGGAGATCACGCCGGCGCCGCTGATCAGGAAGGTATAGCCATCGTTGTCGGCACGCGCGACGTAGTCGGTGCCGATGACGGCGCCGGCGCCGGGCTTGTTCTCGACGACGACGCTGGCCTTCAGGTATTGCGCGATGCCTTCGGCCGCGGCACGCCCGAGCAGGTCGTTGGCGCCGCCCGCGGCGAAGGGGACGATGATGCGGATGGGCTTGGACGGCCACTTGTCGTCCGCGAAAGCGATCCTGGGCGCAACGGCGATGCTGGCAAGGCCGAGCGCGGCCGCGTTCAGGCGGCGTCGCACGATATCCATGTTCTGTCTCCGGTCGGTCGTTGTTATGCGTGGCGCCGTGCGGTGCGGATGTGCCGCCTGCGTCGCCCGCGCTGTGGGTGCAGCGTGGCTATTATCCGCGCGATGCGGACGCGCGGGAATCCCCGCGCCGGCTCAGTCCGCGCCGGCTCAAAGGCGCGGCCGGGGATCGCCTCGAACGATCGCCTCGCAAACGATCGCCGTCCGGATTGCGCCCAGCCCGATGTTGCGACACAGCATGGTCAAGGCCCGGGCGGCTGCGCCGGCCGCTGGCGCAACAGCGCATGCAGGGGCGTGCGGCGGAAGGTCTCGAAGCGCTCTTCTTCTTCGGAAAACGCCAGCGACGGCTTGACCAGGTCGCTGCGGCTGATCAGGCCGACCAGGCGGCGCGATGCGGCGTCGGCGACGACCGGCACGCGTTCCAGGCCATGGACGGCCAGGCGATTGGCCACGGTGCGGCAGGTTTCGCCGGGCAGCGCCATGATGGGCACGTTGGCGCCGAACAGGTCAGCCATCCTGTGCGCCGCCGGATCGGCCAGGCCCTGCAGCAGCGCGTCGCGGTCGATCATGCCGAGCAGGGCGCCCGCGCGCACCACGGGATAGGCACGGTGGGTCTGTCCTTCGCCGAAATAGCCGTCCAGCGCGACGCGCGGCGCCACGTCGGCATCGATGGTGCGCACGGCGGCCGTCATGACCTCGTGAACAAAGTGACGTTCCAGCGGATCGATGCCGTATTCCCGGTAGATGTGGTAGCCGCGCCGGGCGATTTTTTCCGTCAGGATGGAACGGCGCATGACCAGCACCGTGAAGCCATAGGCGCAGGCGGATGCGGTCAGCAGCGGCAGCAGGGCGTTGACGTCGTGCGTCAGCTCGAAGGCGAACAGCACCGCCATGATGGGCGCGCGCATCATGCCGCCCAGCGTCGCCGCCATGGATACCATGGGCCAGAGCCCGGGCTGGCCGCCCGGCATGTACGGGCCGAGTATGGCGCCGGCCGCCGCGCCCATCATGAGCAGGGGCGCCAGGACGCCGCCCGAGGTGCCCGACGCCAGCGAGATGACCCAGATGACGGCCTTGACCAGGATCAGGCCCGCCACGGCGCCCAGCGCCAGGTGGTTGTGCAGCAGGTCGCCGATGACGTCGTAGCCCACGCCGAGCGCGCGCGGCTGGAAGTACCCCCCGATGCCGATCGCCAGGCCGCCCAGCGCCGGCCACCACATCCAGTGCAGCGGCAGCTTCATGAACAGGTCTTCCATCTTGTAGAGCGACGTCGACAGGCCCCAGGACAAGGCGCCCGCGACCACGCCCGCGACGGCGCAGGCGACCAGGCCCGTCGGCCCCAGCACGTCGGTCTGCAGGGGAAACAGCGCGCCGCCTTCCAGGACCAGGGGCCGGAAGAAGCCGGCCACCGCGCACGCGACCGCGACCGGCAGGAAGCTGCGCGGCCGCAGTTCGAACAGCAGGAGCTCCACCGCCAGCATGACCGCCGCGATCGGCGTGCCGAAGACGGCCGTCATGCCGGCCGTCGCGCCGGCCACCAGCAGGGTCTTGCGTTCGGCGCCGCTCAGGTGGAAATGCTGGGCGATGAGCGAGCCGATGGCGCCGCCGGTCATGATGATGGGGCCTTCCGCGCCGAACGGGCCGCCGCTGCCGATCGCGATCGCCGAGGACAAGGGCTTGAGCACGGCCACCTTGGGCGACATGCGGCTCTTGCCGAACAGGATGGCTTCGATCGCTTCCGGAATGCCGTGGCCGCGGATCTTTTCCGTGCCATAGCGCGCGATCAGCCCGATGATCAGGCCGCCGATGGCGGGGACGACGATGACCCACAGGCCCAGGGCGTTGTCCGCGGGAGAACGCGCGTCGAAGGACAGCCGCTGGAAGAAGAACAGGTTGGTGAAGAAGCCGATCAGCCGCAGCAGGGCATAGGCGGTGAGGGTGCTGAGTATGCCGATCACGGCGGCGATCGCCGCGATGCGCAGCAAGCGCGCGCTGGCGGCGAAATCGCCCTTGTTCTTGTCGGGGTGCAGGGTCATGCGCGCGTCATTCCGGAAAGCCACGATGGAGGATGGCGCAAGTATATCGTAGTACGATGTATTTCCGGAGCTGGCGTGTAGGCGCCGTGTAAACTGCCGGATTTTTGATTCGGCGGTATGGATTCAGCACACCGGCGCGCAGGCCTGAGCGGCCCGACCCTGGTTCGCCTGCTTGCCCGCCTGACGGACATCGATGTTTCGGAACCCAGACAGTCCCTGGCCGACCGGCTCAGCCTGTGGCTGGGCTGGACGGACGCGATTGCCCTGTCCGCGGTGCTGAACAGCAATCCGCCGACGGCGGATCGCCAGCCCGACAGCGCGGAAGAAGAGGAGTGTGCCCGGGTGCGCAACGCGTTGACCAACGCCATCACGGAAAAGAACCGCGCGCCCAGGGCGGCGGACAGCCATCCCAGGACGCGCGCCGCCGCGGCCGAGCGTGGGCGGGCGCCCGCGGCGCCGGTCGACTACGGCCTTTACCGGCAGCGCTATCTTTCCCTGCAACAAGCCATGGAAACCGGCATCGGCAACCTGCGCACGCGCCTGCGCGGCATGATGGCCGGCCGCACGCCGGCCATGACGCAGCTGGCGGCCGTCGACGCCATCATGGAAAAAGCCCTGGGCGCGCGGGAACACAATGCCCTGGCGGCGGTGCCGGGCCTGCTGGAAGGCTATTTCCACCGCCTGCGCCGCGCCGAGGCCGCCGCCCTGGCCGAGGCCGAGGACGCCGGCCATCCGCCGCCGGCCGCCGCCGGCGCGTGGCTGGATGTATTTCGCCAGGACATGCGTGCAATCCTGCTCGCCGAACTGGATATTCGTTTCAAGCCTGTCGAAGGCCTGCTGGCGGCGTTGCGCGTTCCGCGCGGCGGCCGCGCTGAACCCGGGATGTCATGACCAGAATTCTCTCTATCGCTGCTTTCGTCTTGGGCCTGGCCGTCGTGGGCTGGGTGGGCGCGGGCTATATCGGTTCGAATCCCCTGGCGCTGGCGATGACCGCCATGATCGCGGTGGTTTTCCTGGGCGGTTGCTGGGAGCTGCGCCGCTACCAGGTGGCGACGGGCACGCTATCGCGCGCGCTGGCCGGCCTGTCGACGCCGCCGGCCACCCTGGCGGGCTGGCTGGACACGCTGCACCCCGCCTTGCGCGGGCCGGTGCGCCTGCGGGTCGAAGGCGACCGCGTGGCGCTGCCCGGACCGGCGCTCACGCCTTACCTGGTGGGCCTGCTGGTGTTGCTGGGCATGCTGGGTACCTTCCTCGGCATGGTGGCCACCCTGCGCGGCACCGGCATCGCGCTGGAAAGCGCGACGGATCTGCAAGCCATCCGGGCGTCGCTGGCGGCTCCCGTGAAGGGACTGGGCTTCGCCTTCGGCACGTCCGTCGCGGGCGTGGCGGCCTCGGCCGCGCTGGGCTTGCTGTCGGCGCTGTGCCGGCGCGAGCGCATCCTGGCCGGACAGCGGCTGGACATGGGCGTCGCCACGGTGCTGCGCGAGCACACGGCCGCCCATCGGCGCGACGAGACCTTCCGTCTGCTGCAACGCCAGGCCGAGGCGATGCCCGTCCTGGTGGACCGTCTACAGACCATGATGACGGGCATGGAGCAGCGCAATCAGTCGCTGAACGAGCAACTGGCCAGCGGCATGGCGGCGATGGAGCGGCAGCATGCCGCCATGGGCGAACGCCTGGCCACCGGACAGGCGGCGCTCGACCAGCGGCTGGCTTCCGGGCAGGATGCCCTGAACACCCGATTGGGCGCTGGCCAGGAAGCCTTCCACGAGAAGACGGAGGCCGCCTACGCGCGGCTGGCCGCGTCGGTGGAGCACACGCTGAAGGAAAGCGCGGCCGAGGGCGCTCGCCTGGCGGGCGCGGCCCTGCAGCCGGTCGTCGAAGCGACCATGGCCGGCCTGGCGCGCGAAACCGCGGCCTTGCGCGAATCCGTCGCGCAGGCGGTCAGGCAGCAGCACGAAGCGATCGAACAGGCCGTGCAGCGGCAGCACGTATCCTTCACCCAGGCGGTGGATCGGCAGCATGCCTCCATCACCGAGGCGGTGGAACGGCAGCATGCGTCCATTACCGAGACGGTGGAACGGCAACATGCATCGATTACCCAGGCGGTCGAACGGCAGCACGACGCCATCACCCAGGCCGCCCGGCAACAGCACGACGCCGTGGCCCAGGCCACGCTGGCGCAGCGGGAAACCATCGCCCTGGCGCTGCAGCGGCAGCAGGATACGGTGGCCGATGCCGTGCAGAAGCAGCTGGACGGCGTGTCCACCCGTTTCGAGGCCACCGCGGCCGCGCTGGAACAGCTCTGGAACCAGGCGCTGAACCAGCACAGGCAAAGCAATGCCGCCTTGGCCGACGACCTGCGCGGGACGCTGGATCGCTATGCCGGCACGTTCGAGCAGCGCTCGGCCAGCCTGGTGGACGCGGTCGCCGGCCGTCTGGATACCGTCACCGCGGACATGTCGCGCGCCTGGACGGACGCACTGGCCTTGCAGCAGGATGTCGGCGGCGAACTGGCGACGCGCAACCAGCAGGCGCTGACCGCGGCCGCCGCGGCCTTCGAGCAGCATTCCGCCGCGCTGCTGGCCCAATTGCTGGCGAGCTTCGAACAACAATCCGTGGCCTTGCTGCAGGCGGTCGAGCAGACCCACGACAGCCAGCGGCTGGCTCTGGAAGCGCGCGACCGCGAAAGGCTGGATGCCTGGACCGGCTCGCTGTCCGCCATCGCGGGCGACATGCGCGCGCAATGGCGCGAGACCGGCGAACAGACGACGGCGCGTCAGCAGGAAATCTGCGACACGCTGTCGCGCACCGCGCGCGAGATCACCGAACATACGCAATCGCATGCCCGCGAGACCATCGCCGAGATCGAACGCCTGGTGCAAGCCGCCGCGGAAGCGCCGCGCGCGGCCGCCGACGTGGTCGCCGAGCTGCGCCAGAAGCTGTCCGACAGCATGGTCCGCGACAACGCCATGCTGGAAGAACGCAGCCGGCTGCTCGACACCCTGGGCACCTTGCTGGACGCGGTCAATCGCGCGTCCACCGAACAGCGCGAGGCCGTGGAAGCCCTGGTCGGCACATCCGCCGATCTGCTGGCGCGCGTCGGCAGCCAGTTCACCGATACGCTGGAAGCGGAAACCGCCAAACTGGCGGAAGCCGCGGGCCTGGTTTCCGGCAGCGTGGTCGAGGTGGCGAGCATGGGCGACGCCTTTGGCGCGGCCGTGCAGGCCTATGGCCAGTCCAACGAAAAGCTGATGGAGCATCTGCAGCGCATCGAAGGGGCCCTGGAAAAATCCATCGCCCGCAGCGACGAGCAGCTCGCGTATTACGTGGCGCAGGCGCGCGAGGCGATCGACCTGAGCGTGATGTCGCAGAAGCAGATCATCGAGGAGCTGCAGCAACTGGCCGAGCAGCGCACGTCGGCGGGTAGCGAAGCGGCATGAACGACGATATCGATGGCGGCATCGAGACCACGGTCCCGACCTGGGCCGTGTTTGGCGACCTGATGTCGGCCGCCCTGGGCGCCTTCGTTCTCATCCTGGTCGGTGTGGTGGGCCTGCAACTGCAGTTGTCGGCCAAGCTCGACGAGGAAGTCAAGCAGCGGCAGGCCGAGACGCAGCGGCGCCAGACGCTGGAGCAGGCGCTGGCCGTGCCGCTGGCGACGGGGCGCATCACCCTGGTCAACGGCCGCATCGGCATCAGCGGGAATGTGCTGTTCGCCTTGAATTCCGACCAGTTGCAGCCCGAGGGGCGCGAGGTGCTGAAGAGCCTGGCGCAACCGCTGACCGATTACCTGCGTACCCGCGATGAGGTGCTGATGGTGAGCGGCTTCACCGACAACCAGCAGGTGCGCGGCAACAATCGCGGATTTGCCGACAATTGGGAGCTGTCCGCGCAACGGGCGCTGACGGTGACGCGGGCGCTGATCGACGCCGGGGTGGCGCCGGAGTCGGTGTTTGCGGCGGCCTTCGGGGCGGAGCATCCGGTGGCGTCGAACGCCGACGCGGATGGCCGCGCCAAGAACCGCCGCGTGGAAATCGCGCCGGTGCCACGGCAGGCGGGGCAGGAGCGCGCGCCGCAGATGGTGCCGCAAACGGCGCCGCCGGCCGGCACGGGCGCCCAGAGGCCGGGCGGTGAGTAAGGCGCCACCAGACGGCGCCACGGCGCCCAGCGTGCTCGATACGCTGGCGGCCTGGCGCGAACAGGGCGCCGATCGGCTGGACCCGACCCGGTTCCGCATCATCGAGGCGCTGGCGCGCCGCGCCGCCGCCGCCCAAGGCGATGCCGCGCGCGGCGTGCTGGAACAAAGGCTGGCGCAACGGGTGCAGGCCTATCAGCGCGATGTCGACGCGGCCCGCGTGCAACCCGTCGAAGGCCATCCGGACGGCGGGCAGCCGGCGGCGACGCCGGGGCCGGAAAGTCCGCTTTCCGCCTTTATCCGGGAATTGCAGGCAACCGCCGCCAGGCCGGCCGCCTCGGCTGCTTCGGCTGCTTCGGCCGAAGACGCCGCGCCGAGCATGGCCGCCGCCAGCTATCCCGACCTCGCATTGCTGGACTTCTTCCGCGACACCTGGGGCCGCTACAAGACCCGCCGGCAGTTGAAGCAATCCGAAGAGCGCGTCCCGGAAAACGCCGGGCCGCTGAACTCCAGCCTGCTGGTGCACCGCACCCTGTCGCTTATGCGCGAGGTTTCTCCCGAATACCTGCATCAATTTCTTTCCTACGTCGACGCGTTGGCATGGGTGGAGCAGGCCACCAGCGTCGATCTCCTGACCGACAAGGACCGGGCCAGAGGCGGTGCCCGGAAAGCCTCCCGCGGCCCTCGATCCCCGGGCTAGTCCTTCTGGCTAGTCATAAGTAGTTACGCCATTCGGCCATCGCGGTCCGCTGTTTGCTAGAGCAGCCACCGGCAAGGCCGGCGCGCCCGTCGTGCGGCCCCGTCATCTTTCAATTCGGCGCGTCGCCAGCGCGTCGATTCAAGGAGAATCCGCATGCCATTGGCCAAATCCCTGACCGTCATGGGCCGTCTCGCCACGGCCTGCCTCGCGCTTGCCATCATCCAGGGTTGCGCGAGCCGTCCCGAAAGCAATGAACCGCTGGTCCCCACCTTCCAGAGCCAGAGGGTGCTGAACGGCGTCACCACCACGCCGGAAGGCCGGGTGTTCGTCAGCTATCCGCAGGCTGACGGCAAAGGCATGCAGGTTGCCGAACTGGACGCGCAAGGCCAGCCTTATCCGTTCCCCGACGCCAGCTGGAACAGCCCGCAGAGCTGGGCGCCCGGCACGGTGGGATCGGGCTATGTGCAAGTGAATTCGCTGCGCACCGGTCCGGACGGCAAGCTGTGGATCCTGGATGCCGGGGCGCCGGGCATGGGCCAGCAGGCGGTCAAGGGCGGCGCGCGGCTGTTCCGCTTCGATCCGCAGACCCGGCAGCTGCTGCAGACCTACGACCTGGCGGCCGCCGTCTATCCGTACAGCTTTATCGACGACGTCCGCTTCAACGGCCGCTACGCCTATCTGACCGACGCCGGCGCGCCCGGGTTGATCGTGCTCGATCTGCAGACCGGGGCAGTGCGCCGGGTGCTGGACAACAATAACGCCACCACCGCCATGCGGCAGTTGCGGGCGGATGGCCATGCGGTGCTGGATACCAAGGGCCAGCCGGTGCGCGTCCATGCCGACCAGCTGGAAGTGTCGCCGGACGGGCAATGGCTGTACTTCCAGCCGGCTTCCGGTCCCATGGCGCGGATCGCCACGCGCTGGCTGAACGATCCGGCGGTGTCCGAAAAGGAAATCGAGTCTCGGGTCGAGCTGGCCTGGGCTGACACGCCCAGCACGGGCGGCACGGCCATCGACGCCCAGGGCAATCTGTACACCACGGATACCGACAAGCATCGCATCCTGCGGATCAGCCCCGAGGGCAAGATCTCCACGGTGATCCAGGACGATCGCCTGGTCTGGGGCGATGCGCTGTGGATCGACCGCCAGGGTTTCCTGTGGATTCCGGCTTCGCAGCTCAGCCGTACGCCGGCGTTCAATAGCGGCCGTATGGAGGTGCAGTACCCGGTGTGGATCTACCGGCTGCAGATCCATGCGGCGCCGAGCCCGCTGGATCATCCTTGAGCCGCCGACTTCACGTGAGCCTGCCCCTTCGCCCGAGTTAAAGAAAATTATTTAAAGTAGTTTCTTTAAAGTGATTTCTTAACTCGGAGAAGGGTGAACAACCGAATTTAATCAGTAAGTTGAGGCGTGTACTTGATGTATTTTGGTAGGGGTTGGTGATTGGCCTGTACGCTCAGCGTGGGAGCGACGCCGGCAGCGGCGGTACGGGCCAGCATCAGCCGACCGCCGCCATCAACCAGCCGCCCGCCGCGGCGAGGGCGACGATCAGCAGCGGCGGCCAGCGCATGACCGTCAATAGCGCGAAGCACAGCAACGCCAGGCCGAAATCCGCCGGCGATCCGATGGCGCTGGTCCAGACCGGGTTGTACAGCGCGGACAGCAGTATCCCCACCACGCCGGCATTGATGCCGGCGACCGCGTTCTGTATGCCTGGCCGCGAGCGCAGCAAATGCCAGAAGGGCAAGGCCGCCACCACCAGCAGCGCGGCGGGCAGGAAGATCGCCACCAGCATGGCGAACCCGCCGGCCCACCCGGACAAGGGCCCGTTGGACACCGTGCCGAGAAAGGCCGCGAACGTGAACAGCGGTCCCGGCACCGCCTGCGCCGCGCCATACCCCGCCAGGAAGTCGGCGTTCGACACCATGCCGCCGCTGACCGCGGTGGACTGCAGCAGGGGAAGCACCACGTGGCCGCCGCCGAACACCAGCGCGCCGGAACGATAGAAGCCGGCGAACTGCGTCAGCCACGCCTGTCCCGTCAGCTCCGCCAGCACGGGCAGGCCGGCCAGCAGCACGAAGAACAACACGAGGGCGACGGCGCCGGTCCGCGTGCCGATGTTCAAGGCCATGGCCGCGGGCAAGGGCCGTGGCGGGACGCGCAACAGCGCCGCGCCCACCAGGCCGCAGGCTACGATGGCGCCCACCTGGCTCCACGCGGTAGGCAGCAACAGCGTCAGCAATGTCGCCGCGACGGCCAGCATGGCGCGGGGCCGATCCGGGCACAGCGAGCGGGCCATGCCCCATACCGCCTGCGCCACGATCGCCACGGCGACGATCTTCAGGCCATGGACGGCGCCTGAACCGGCGAGCCCGCCGTAACGGGACAGGCCCAGGCCGAACACGATCAGCAGCAGCGCCGAAGGCAGGGTGAACGCCACCCAGGCGGCCAGCATGCCGGCCCAGCCGGCCCGCATCAGGCCGATGGTCATGCCGACCTTGCTGCTGGCGGGGCCGGGCAGGAATTGGCTCAACGCGACGATATCGGAATACGTGTGTTCGTCCAGCCATTTGCGGCGTTCGACGAATTCGCCGCGAAAGTACCCCAGATGGGCAACCGGGCCGCCGAAGGACGTCAATCCAAGGCGCAGAAACAGCAGGAAAACGTCGATCCAGGCGGGCATCGTTGCAGGGTTTCAGTGGCGGTGCGTCTATATAGCACAGCCCCATGACCCCGCGACGGCTAAGGCCGGGTGGCCGTGGCCGATCCGGCGGCTGCGGTGGGGGCGCCCGCCGGCATGGCCCCGGGCTGCATCTCGATGTTCAGCCACCGGTCTCCCGGCTCGCCGCTGAGCGTTCGGGCCGTGCCGGGGAGCAGGTGGTACTCGGTGCGTTGCGTGTTCTCCGATTCCACGAACAGCACGATCTCCTGCTCGGTCGTGTTTGTCAGGTATATCTGCTCGGACGTCACGGAGAGGCTGGGCACGACCGCCGCGGCGGTCTGCGCGTTGGCCGCGCAAGAAATGGACAAGGCGAAGGCAAGCGCCACGGGGCGGTGCAAATGGCTGCGCATGATGTGGACCTCGATGTATCCAGCGATGGACCTACGGGGTGCGGCAGCGGCGCGAATAGGGCGACCGGCCGCGTTGTGTCGCGGCGCTGGCGCATAAGCAGCGACGGCACGCCAGGCCGGCGCCGATTACACAGCGCGTCCCGGCCGGGAACAATTGCGACTTCGCTCAGTGGGCCCTGACAGCGGGCCGTGGCGACCGTGCGAGGCCATCCCTTATGGCACATCCCTACGCCGACGCGCCCGGTTGCGACCTCCGGAAAATTCATGCTTTTATAAGTAAAAGGTAGCCAACCGCCCCGACGCCGGTCGCTTTTGGGGACGGCGGCCGCACCGGGCGAGGTGCGCACGGCGTGCAAAGCGCGTCCGGATGGCACGTGATGCACGAGAACGCCTGTGGGCATGCCGGCCCTTATCGCCCGGCGTCGCGGGCCACGCTGGTATCGAGCATCCGCGCCAGTTCCTGCCGCGTGCGCGGCGCGCGCTGCTGTACGCCCGCCGCCCAGGGCTCCATGTCGGTCAGCACCGTCATCAGCGATTCCGTATCCAGCCGGGCCGGAAAGCGGAATTGCGGCCATGCCTTTTCGATCACGGGCACGGGCGCGTTGACGGCCTTGGACAGGGCCGGCCAATACTTGCGCGGATGGGCGCTCAATTCCCCGGACACGTCGGCGATCGTCTTCACCGACCGCACCAGCGCCTCGCGCCGCCGCGGGTCATTCAGTACCGCCGTGGTCGTATTCAGGTTGAACCGCTCGAAGTAGGCGTGGGGCGGCTTGCGCGGATCCGTCATGACGATCGCATCCTTGCCGAGCTGGTCGATGGCGTTCTGCGGGTGAGGCTCCCACATCGCCATCGCGTCGGCCTGGCCCTGGACCAGGGCGGGCGGCATGGCTTCCGGTTCGAGCTTGACCGGCGTGACGTCGGCCAGCGTCAAGCCGGCCGATTGCAGCATGACGCGCAGGAAGTACTCGGAAGACGTCGCCGGCGTATAGGCGACGCGCTTGCCGCGCAGGTCGGCGATGCGGTGTACGCCGGCGCTGCGGCGGCCAACCATCCGGTAATGGCATTCGGCCAGCGTCAGGATTATCCGCAGCTGCGGCTGCAGCACCGCGCTGAGCGTCGCCTGGGTTTCGCTGCCGGTGGCGGCGTCGGCCTGGCCACCCACCAGCTGCGCCGACGCCGCGCGCCCGTTCGGCAGGCGCACCACGCGGATGCCGGGCGGATTGCCGATCAGCAGGGGGCCGCTTTCTATCGTGGTCTGGTTGACCGCGACCGGCATCAGGCCATCGTCGGCGCGCGCCGCCGACCACAGCGGGGCCGTCGCCAGCAGACCCAGTAATTGGCGTCTTTGCATCGTCGTCTCCTGCTCAACCGGCGGAACCCGCGGTGCGTGGGCGCGGCTGTTTTTCGATATTGCGGTCGATCCAATCCAGCAACCAGTCGGCGACCTTCAGGCTGTTGCGGTCCTGCATCAGCATGTGGGAGTTGCCGCGGAAGCCGACCTGCGGCAGTTCCACGAGCCGCGCGTTGCCGCCGGCCTTGGCGACCGCATCGATGAATTCGCGGCATTTCTGCAGCCGGGGCGCCCAGCGCGGGGCGATTTCGACGTTGTCGCCATAGACCACCAGGATGGGCAGCCGCGTGTAGGGCTTGAGATCGCCGGTCGCCGCGGGGCATACCGTCGGCTCGATCGCGACGATGCCGGCTATCCCCTCGGCACTGATCGCAGCCGTCTGGAAGGGGTAGACGCCGCCCTGCGAATGGCTCATCAGGATCGTGCCGCGCAGTTGCCGGGCCAGGGTCGACAGATTGGGCACGGTGGGATTGGGCGACGGCAGGGCCGCGAACCAGTCGGGCACCAGCTGCTTCCACAGTTCGGCCTGGGCTTCCAGGGGAAAGGCCAGGTTGGGGTAGGGCTTGGGATACTCCGGACCGAAGCGGAACACGGTCCAGGCTTCCTCATGCCCGGCCGCGAACAGGGCGGGCAGGGTGTCGGGCGCCGTCTTGCCCATCTTCACGCTATTGATGGCGGATGGATCGAAGGCCGAGCGCCCGCGCGCGACCTGGTCGATGGTGTACGTCGCGTAGCCTTTGCGGACGAAGTATTCCTGCCAACCCATGCGGCCGTCCGGCGTGGTTTCCCAGGTCTTGCCGGTCAGGCAGCAGCCATGGATCAGCGTGATGGAATAGCGCCTGGCGCGCGGCGGTATCTGGTAGCTGACGTACATCTGGTCGACGGTGATGGTGCCTTCGGCGCCGCGTCCGGGCGCCGTCGACAAGGTGTCCGAGCGCACCTCGCGGCCGCCGACGAAGAAGCTGCCCTGGGCTTGCAGGGTCAGCGGCTTGCCCGTGCTTGTGCTCGCGGGCGGGGCGGCCATGGCGCCGGCCATGGCCACCATGGCGAGCGCCGCCGTGGCGACCCGTGCCACGATCCCGCGCGCGGCGGCTTTCCACGCGACGCCGCGCACGGCGTCCTTCCATTGAATACCGAACGTCTCTCCAAACGTCATGGTCCTGTCTCCGTTGTTGTTTTCGTTATCCGCGGCGCCTGCGGCGCCGTCGGTACCCGCAAGGGTACAGTCGCCGGCTGACAACACACTTAGGGCGGATGCGTTGTCATACTGGCGTCATGGGGCAACGGTATTGATGGCGCCTGTTTCACCGACTCCCACCGGTACGCCGCCCCATGGATACTACCGTCCGCACGGATCCGCTCGCCAGCCGCAAGCGCTTGCTTACCCTTTCGGCCGGACCCGGGGGCCTGATCTGCGCCTTTCGTTTCGGTGGCGGACAGCCCGTGCGGCTGAACTGGGCCGACATCCAGGACGGCGCGCCCGCCGGGCCCGGGGAATTCACCTGGATCCACCTGAAGATCGCCGACAGCCGCATCCATGACTGGCTGGAGCACGCGCAGGATATTCCGGAGGCCGCCCGTCATTTCCTGGCGGGCCGCGACAGCCGTCCGCGCCTGCACGTCACCGACTACGGCGTGCACGGCCTGCTGGTGGACCTGAAGATGGACGCCGACGCGCAGGACGATGAAAAAGGCGTGCTGCATTTCTTCATGGACGGCACGCGCCTGATCACCGTGCGCACCCGCGCGCTGCGATCCACCGACAAGCTGCGCCGCCTGATCGAGGAGGGCGCCGACTACGATTGCACGCTGAATCTGCTGGCCGGTCTGCTGCAGTGCCTGCACGAAGGCTTCCAGGAAAAGCTGGAGGCCTTGACCGACGAGGTCGACGATATCGAGGCGTCCGTGCTGTCGGACCGGCGCGAGGCCGACCGCAGCGCGCTCAGCGCCGTGCGCCGCCAACTGGCGGAGTTTCGCCGCTACATCAATCCCGAGCGGAACATCCTCGGACGCCTGTGCACCCTGGGCCACGATTGGGCCGACAGCGATGCGCGCGACCACCTGGCGCAGGTCATCGACGGCTTGCACGGCCTGGCCGGCACCATCGACGCCCTGTACGAACGCGCCAAGCTGCTGCAGGAAGAGATCGCCTCGCAGATGGCCGAGGAGATGAACCGCAACCTGATGGTGCTGTCCGTCCTGACCGCCTTGCTGATGCCCGGCACCCTGCTGTCCGGCATCTTCGGCATGAACATGGCCGACGTGCCTGGGCTGCAGACCCCCGGCGCGTTCTGGTGGGTCCTGGGCCTGATGGGGGCGCTGGGCGCCGGGATGCTGTTGCTGCTGAAGAAACTGCGGCTGTTCTGACGCCCGGAACAGGCTCAGAACAGGTGCCGCAGCGCCCAGTACAGCAGGCCCGACAGCAGCATCGCGGCCGGCAGGGTCAGCACCCAGGCCAGCGCCAGGTTGCGCAGCGTGGCCAGTTGCAGCCCCGACCGGTTGGCGGCCATGGTGCCGGCCACGGTCGCCGTGACCGGGCCGGTCCGCTGGTCGAAGCGCGGCCGCGCGGCCTGGCGGTGCGCGGCGCCCTGCGAGGACGGCAGCGCCGCGGTGTCGGATGCGGTATTCATGGATGTACCTTTTCAGGCGGGGAAGAACCCGCGCGGCGCGCCGGCACCTGCCGCGTATGGGCGGGGCGGGCGGCGCGGGACGGTCAATAGCGTTCGGGGACCATCATCTCGGGCGGGACTGGATGACGGACGTAGTCGGCGTGGCGTTCGCGCGGCGGCAGGACGATGCCGGGACGTTCGACCTCGTGGTATTGCATCTGCGTCAGCAGGTGCGCGATGCAGTTCAGGCGGGCGCGCTTCTTGTCCACCGCCTGCACCACCCACCAGGGCGCTTCATCGATGTGGGTGCGTTCCAGCATGGTTTCCTTGGCGCGCGTGTAGGCTTCCCAACGGCGCCGCGATTCCAGGTCCATGGGGCTGAGCTTCCACTGTTTCAGCGGATCGTTGATGCGCCCCAGGAAGCGCAGGTGCTGCTCTTCGTCGGTGATCGAGAACCAGTACTTGATCAACTGGATGCCGGAGCGGACCAGCATCTTTTCGAATTCCGGCACGGTGCGGAAGAACTCTTCGTACTGTTCGTCGTTGCAGAAGCCCATGACGTGCTCGACGCCCGCGCGGTTGTACCAGCTGCGGTCGAACAGGACGACTTCGCCGGCGGCCGGCAGGTGCGACACGTAGCGCTGGAAATACCACTGCGTGCGTTCGCGGTCGTTGGGCGCGGGCAGGGCGGCCACGCGGCAGACGCGGGGGTTCAGGCGCTGGGTGATCCGCTTGATCACGCCGCCCTTGCCGGCGGCATCGCGGCCTTCGAAAAGGATCACCACCTTGTGCCCGGTGGCGACGACCCAGTTCTGCAGCTTGACCAGTTCGCCCTGCAGGCGGAACAGCTCGCGGAAGTAGGTGCGCCGCCAGGCTTTCTCCTCGTCCGTGGGCATGTGGGCCGGTTCGCCCTGCAGCTCCTCGAAGGTGCGGTCTTCCAGCTCCAGCTCGAGCTCTTCGTCGTAGTGGTCCGCCAGGTCACGGTGTATGCGCCGTACCAGTTCCTCGTCTATCCCGTTCACGTCCTGCTCCCTGTTTGCTGCAAGGGATGCTATGACGCTCGAATGACAACGAAGTTACCGCGGTGGCGTGTGAAAGGCCTGCTCCTGCACCAGGTGGTCGCGCAGCGCGGCACGGTCCACCGTTGGATGGTATCCGGCCGGCAGCAGGATGCCGCCGTCCTGGAAGCGCAACGGGTTTTCCAGCAGCCGTTCGCGGGCTTTCAGGAAGCCGTTCATTTCGCCGGCGTTGTCGATCGCCGCGACCGCGACGCAGGCTTCCATCCAGCAGGCGATTTCCAGCGACACCCCGTCGCCGAGCACCGGCACCATGCCCAGGGCGCGGATGCGCCCCAGCGCGGCGCACAGATCGTCCAGGCGGCCGATCTTCTTCAGCTTGAGCTTGACGTAGCCGACATTGGGAATGGCGCCGGCCCGGTCGATATCGTCGACCCCGTAGATGGACTCGTCCAGCATGACCGGGACCGTGGAACGTTCCGCCACCGCGGCATTGCCGGTCCAGTCGTCCGAGGCGCACGGCTGTTCGAACAGTTCTATCCCGGCCGGATCGAGGCGCGACGCGAAACGGATGCCGTCCGCGCTGTCGTAGCCGCGATTGGCGTCCAGCCGCAGGGTCGCGCGCCCGGCGGCGACGCGCTGGATGCGTTGCACGCGTTCCAGGTCCCGGCGCCAGTCGAAGCCCACCTTCACCTTCAAGGTACGGAAGCCTTGTTCGACCAGTTGCCCGATCTCGTCGCGCAACGCGTGTTCCTCGTCCTCCTGGCAGGGGGCGAGCAGGGGCACGGACGCATCCTCGCGCACCTGCAGCAGGGCGTGCCCGGCCAGCATGTCCAGCGCGCCATACATCGCGCTGCAGACGCCAGGCAGGCGCGCGGCATGGCCGTCGACCACCGTGCGTGCCTGCGCCAGCGTCATGCCGGGTATGCGGCGCCCCATGTCGAGCAGGGCCTGCCATGAATCGGCGCGCGATTCCGTGGTGTATCCCACGGACACCATGCATTCGCCCCAGCCCACGCCGCCGCCGGCGTGGATCTCGACGACGTACGGGTCGAACATCACTTTGTCGCCCGTCGACAGCTTGTAGGGCACGGTCAGGGGGAAGGCGACCTGCCGCACCGCGGCGTATTCCACTTTCATGCGGACGCTACTCCATTGTTTTGATGCCGGACGTGCGCACGATGCCGGCCCAGCGGTCGATCTCGCTCTTCAGGTATGCGGCGGAAGACGCGGGCGTGGAGTCCGCCGTGACCTCGATGACCAGGCTTTTCAGCTTGTCGGCGGTCGCCGGATCGGACAGGGCCGCATTGATGGCCTTGTTCAGCTTGTCCACAATGGGCATGGGCGTGTTCGCCGGCACGAACACCATGTTCCACGTCGATGCGTCCACGCCGGGAATGCCTGCTTCGGCGATGGTCGGCACGTCGGGCAATTCCGGCGACCGGTGATTGGCCGCGATGCCGATGGCTTTCAGCGAACCATTGCGCACCAGCGACATCGCCGAACTCGCCGTTTCGAAGGTGTAGAGGTGGCGCTTGGCGATCATGTTCTGGTGCGCCGGGCCGGAGCCGGTATACGGCACCACGAACGCGTCCACGCCCGCCTGGCGGTTGAAGAACTCCGTCACCAGGTGGGTGGCGCTGGCGTAGCCCGACGTCGCGTAGCTGTACTTGCCCGGCGCCGCCTTCAAGGTCGATACCAGTTGCTGGATGGTGGCGGGTCCATCGGGCGCCACCAGCACGAGCGCGGGACAGGACCCCACCAGCGCGACCGGCTGCAGGTCCTTGATGGCGTCGTACGCCAGTTTCCGGTACACGGACGGGGCGACCGCGATGGACGCGGTGCCGAACAGGATGGTGTATCCGTCCGGCGTTTCCCGCGCGGCCTGCGCCACGCCGATATTGCCCGCGGCGCCGCCTCGGTTCAGGACGATCACCGACTGGCCGAGCTGGCGGCCGAGCTTGTCGGCCAGCACGCGGGCGAAGACGTCCGTCGGGCCGCCCGGCGCGAAGGGAACGATCATGTTGATCGTGTGCTGCGGGTAGGCGTCGGCCCGGGCCGATGCGGCCGCGACGCCCAGGCACACGGCCAGGACGGCGTGCGCCAGAAGGCGCGCGGTCAGGGGCACTGGTAGGTGTGCGCACGGCCCGCGGCCGGGCAATGCCGCTTTCTTGTCCATGCTGCTGTCTCCTCTCGTTTCGCCGCCGCGAGGGCGGGGATGTCATCGCGGGCGCCCTCTGCGGGGCGCGCCGCCGCACGGCGGATCACGCCGCCAGGCGTTCGCCGATCTGCGTGCGATACATCAGGCGCCGGCTCGACGCGTCGAAGGCGTCGCGCTGGTGCATGGTGCAGCGGTTGTCCCACAGGATGGCATCGCCGACCTGCCAGATCTGCGTCCACTTGGCCTCCGGCCGCGTGGAGCGCGCCCACAGCTCATCGAGCAGGGCTTCGCTTTCTTCCAGCGGCAGGCCCACCAGGTAGGCGTTGCGGCGGCGCCCCAGGAACAGGCACTTGCGTCCCGTGACCGGGTGCACCTTGACCACGGGATGAATGGCGCCCACCGTATCGCGGGGATCGGTGACGCGCGCATAGCCTTCGCGCAGCTCTCCGGTGCTGTTGATGCTGGCGTCATGCACGCATTTCAGGTTTTCGACGCGCTGTTTCAGCGCGGGCGGCAGGTCTTCGTAGGCCTTGTACATATTGACGAAACTGGTGCCGCCGCCGGCCGGCGGGATTTCCAGCGAGTACAGGCAGCTGGCCTTGGGCGGCACGTCCTTGTAGGTCATGTCGGAATGCCATTCCGCCTCGCCCGCGCCCAGCCCGCCGATGGGCTTGCCGTCGACGATGATATTGGAAATCACGTTGATTTCCAGCGGCAGGTCATTGGTGCCGCCGCGTATCGAACCCTTGACCGGCCGCTTGTCCAGCGGCCCCAGGGCGCTGGAGAAGGCGATCAGGTGTTCGGCGGCCAGGCCGGGGTTGCCGCGAAAGCGCAGCACCAGGTGATCGGCCCAGGCCTGCTCGATCACCGCGAGCGCTTCCGCGGTTGGGGCGCGCCGCATGTCGTAGCCGACGATGTCGGCGCCCAGCGCGGCGCCGGTGGGGACCACGGTTATTTTGCTGCCTTGCGGTAAAGCGTTTGCCTGCGCGCTCATGGGGTGTCTCCTTGCGTGTGCCATGGAGCCACTGTAGTAAAGTCGGGTTGATTCGTGAATTTTCATTTTTCTATATATCTATTCATTAAATTTATGAGTATCACGATCAAGCAGCTCGAGGCATTCGTGGCCGTCACCAACACGCTGAGCTTCAGCAAGGCGGCCGCCATCGTGCATCTTTCGCAACCGGCGCTGAGTTCGAACATACGGCGGCTCGAGGAGACGATAGGCGCGCGGCTGTTCGACCGTGATACGCGCACGGTGGCGTTGACGGCGGTGGGCACCGAATTCGCCGCCATCGCGCGCGGCCTGCTGGATAACGTCGAGCATGGGCTGGCCCACATCCGCCGTCATGCCGCCGGTGAGCGCGGCAGCCTGTCGCTGGCAATGGCGCCGTCGCTGGCCGCCAGCTTCCTGCCAGGCATCATCGGCGCCTACGCGGCCGCCTATCCTCAGGTCGACCTGCGGCTGTACGACGTGCTGTCTGACGAGGCCGTGGAACTCGTGCGCACGCGCGCGGTGGACCTGGCCCTGACGCCGCGTCGGGACGACGCCAGCGACCTGTTGCAGCGCGACGTGCTCATGGATGATCTGGTGGTGCTGTGCGCCGACCGCCATGCGCTGGCGGCGCGTCGCGGCATCACCTGGGAAGACCTGGTCGCGTACCCGCAGATTGCCAAGAAGGGCGGCAGCGGCGTGCGCCACATCATCGACAGGGAATACCTGAAGCGGGGACTGTCCTTCGTGCCCGCCTACGAGGTCGAGCACGTGGCCACCATGATCGGCCTGATCGTCGCGGGCCTGGGCTATGGCGTGTTTCCGCGCTCGACCACCGCGTCCTTCAACATGGACGGTCTGGTGCTGCTGCCGTTCTCGGCGCGCGTGCGGCCGCGCAGGCGCATATCGGCGACGACCCTGAAGTCCCGGTCTCCCAATGCCGCGGTGGAGACCTTCGTGCGCCTCTGCCGTGAGAAAGCCAGGCAGGCGGCTCATGCGAATGCCGGATGGAAAGGATGAGCCGCGGCATGCCAGGATGCAGCCAAATCGCTGTACCTGACAAAATGTAAAGCGACCGGCTTGGGTAGCGCTCGATACGACTTGGCCGTTTTTGCGGCGGCCGGGGAGGAACGGCGACCTCCCTGGCTCAGGTCGAAAGGAAGCGCGTTCATCATGCAAGACGAAAACGTGGAGTCCCTGAGCGCCATGAGCATGGCGCTGGAGGGACAGGCGGCGGCTGCGCGCGCCGCCACGCCGGCCAGGGCGCTGACGCGCTTCCTGCTGATGGCGGCGGCGGTGTGGGTGCTGCTGGATGCCTGCTACCAGGCCCTGCCGCTGATCCGTCCCGGCGCCGACGTGGTGCTGGAAGCCAAGTTCGAGTCGCTGGTCAAGGCGCGCATGTTTTCTTCGGAAGACCGGGCGCGGATCCTGGTGTTCGGCAACAGCAAGACGCTGGCCGGCTTCCGGCCGGAACAGTTCGACGCGGCCTTCAAGCCGGGCGTGCATTCGTACAACCTGGGCCTGCCCGGCGACGGCCGCATCCTGCCGATACTGAATGCGGCGATCACGGCGGGGAACATCCCCACGCACGTCTTCCTGACCATCCCCTGGGACAGCAAGCCGCGGCCGACGCTGCTGGACAGGCTGCGCGACGACGAAACCATCCTGTACACGCTGATCCCGTTCCGCGACCTGCCGCGCGACCTGGTGGCCTTCGTCGCCACCAGCCATTTCGAATTCCGCCAGCGCTACGAGGAAGGGCGCCACGAGCGGGATCACATGCTGTCGCAGCGCGGCTGGTATTTCATCAAGGGGCAGAGCTTCTTCCCCAGCGGCGAGCTGCCCGATGACTATGCCATCCCGACCGATCATCCGGCGGAAATCCTGCCGCGCGACATTCCCGAGTCTTCGTTCGTGCTGGACGAACTGGAGCGCCTGTCGCGCCAGCACGGCTTCAAGGTGATCCTGGTGCCCGGCAATATGCGCATGCACGCGCAGGCCGCGCCGCCGGCGGCCGATGCCGGCCGCGACCTGGCCGTCGCCGGTCACCCCGGCATGCGCATCGTCGGACCCGACTACTGGATCTACCCGCCCAAGGATTACTCGGATGCCGTGCACCTGAATCCCCTGGGCGCGACGGCGTATACGAGCGATCTGGCGCGCCTGGTCGCCGACACCGGGCTGTTGAACTGATGCTATTCAACTCGTTCGAATTCTTCGCCTTCTTCGCCGTTTTCCTGGCCGTTTTCTTCGCGGTCCCGGCGAAGCGCCAGCCGCTCGTGCTGCTGGTGGCCAGCTACCTGTTCTACATGGGCTGGCGTCCGTCGTTCGCCATCCTGCTGGCCTTCACCACGGTGGTGGACTACACCACCGCGCTGGCCATGGAAAGGGCGCGCACGCAGGCGGCGCGGCGCCTGGCGATGCTGGCCGCCCTGGGCATCAACCTGGGCATCCTGGGTACGGTCAAGTACCTGGACTTCCTGATCTCCAACATCGTGGGGATCACGGGATTCTTCGGCATCGAGATCCCGGCCTATGCCCTGGGCCTGATTCTGCCGGTCGGGATTTCCTTCTACACCTTCCAGTCGGTGGGCTACACGCTGGACGTCTACAACCGCCGTATTCCGGCCGAGCGCAACTTCGTGACCTACGCGCAGTACGTGTCGTTCTTCCCGCAGCTGGTGGCCGGGCCCATCGAGCGGGGCGGGCACATGCTGCCGCAGTTCCGCCGCCGCCACGTATTCCGTTACGACAACCTGGTCAGCGGCGGCTGGCTGATTGGCTACGGACTGTTCAAGAAGATGTGTATCGCCGACGCGATATCGCCTTTCGTCGCCGGCATCTACGCGACCCCCGACGCGTATTCCGGCGGCTATCACGTGCTGGCCGCGCTCCTGTTCGCGGTGCAGATCTATTGCGATTTCTCGGGATATTCGGACATCGCCCGCGGCGCCGCGCGCATCATGGATTACGAGCTGATGATCAATTTCAGGCAGCCGTACTTCTCGGCCAGCCTGACCGAATTCTGGCGGCGCTGGCATATCTCCCTGTCGTCCTGGTTCCGCGATTACCTGTATATGCCGCTGGGCGGCAACCGGAACGGCGAAGGCGCGGCCGTGCGCAACATCGTCATCGTGTTCGTGGTGAGCGGCATATGGCACGGCGCCGCGTGGACCTTCGTGGCGTGGGGCGCGCTGCATGGCCTGGGCCTGGTGCTGGAGCGCTGGTTCCGCGACACCACCCTGAAGCGCTGGCTGGCCGACGCGCTGCCTGGCCTGTCGTCGATGGCCGGACGCGTGTGGATGCTGTTCCTGGTGCTGGCGGGCTGGGTGTTCTTCCGCGCCGGCTCGCTGTCGGATGCGGCCAACGTCTTCCGCCATCTGGGCGCGCCGGGGACGATGTCCTACGGCGTGTTCAATACGCTGGGGCTCTCCGCCTTCCAGAGCGCGGTGCTGGCGCTGTCGCTCGCCTTGCTGTTCGTCGTCGACTACCAGCTGGTCTATCGCCCGGAGCGCCTGCGGCGCCTGGCGGCGATCGCGCCCCTGAACACCGTGGCGGGGGTCGGCCTTGCCTATTACGTGCTGCTGTTCGGCGTCTTCGGCAGGACCGAGTTCATCTATTTCCAGTTCTGAGGCGCGCCGCCCCTTCGCAGCTTAATCGCCGCCTATCCTCGCCGGGGCGCGCCGTCCACCTGGCGCCGCACTTCGTCGGCCACCGGGTGGATGTCCGGCACGGAGGCCGGCGCCATCAGGCTGTAGCCCAATCCCTGGTCGGACCACGCATAGCCGGACACGTCGCCCTGCTTGTGGGCCGACATCGGCGTGTCGCCTTCCACCGCCATGGGGCGGACCATCATGGCGATGCGCGTGCCGTGCGTGTCGTTGTACAGGAAAAGCCCGGCAGGGCCGTGTTCGGTCGCGACGAGCCGGCCGCCCATGAAGCGATAGCCGGCGGCGTCCAGGTCGGGCAGGGCGATGCGGCGGTCCAGCCGTTGCGAGATCCACGCCACCAGCTGGGCGCTGTCGGTGGCGGGCATTTCGACGGGCCGCGTGGGGTCGGCGGCGTAGACCTGGTAGCTGGCGGCGGCTTCACGGGCCAGCGCGGCGATACCGCCCGCCGAGGCAAGCTCCTGCGTGGCGACGGGCGCGCCGATGCCCGGGCCCGCGGCGCCGCCGCGCAGGTTCCAGCCGCCGACGCCGCCGATGCCCAGGGCCAGCACGATGGATGCGGCGATGCGCCAGGGGATGCGGCGGCGCTGCCGGTACGCTTCCACCATGCGCGCCAGGTCGAGTTCGGGCGGGATGGGTTCTTCCATGACGGGCGCCAGCTCGTCGCGCAGGCGCCGGCGCAGGCCGGCGTGCTGGCGCATGCGGTCGGCGACCTCGGGGTGGCCGGCCAGGTAGGCCTCGACCTGGGCGCGCCGGGCGCCATGCAGCGCGCCGTCCACATAGGCGTGCAGGTCTTCTTCGCGGATGGGTGATTCGTCCCGCTTCATTTCACTCTCCGCAGCAGCGGGCGCCGGCGGTCGCGCGCGCCGTTTTCATTGTCCGCGTCATGCCGCGGGCCGGCGCTGTCGGCCACGCGCATGATGCGCAGCAGTTTCTCCCGCGCCCGCGCCAGCCGCGATGTGACCGTACCGGTCGGGATGTCCAGGACCCTGGCCGCTTCTTCATATGACATGTCTTCCACCGAGACCAGCAACAGCACGCTGCGCTGTTCGTCCGGTAATTGTTCCAGGGCGCGCACGACGTCCTTGTAATGCAAGGCATCGTCCTGTGCGGGCCGCACGGCCAGCACGGCTTCGTCCACGTCGTGCAGCGGCATGTCGGCCGCGCGCGGACGAACTCGTCGCAGATGATCCATCGCCATGTTGTGCAGGATGGCGAACACCCACTTGCGGGTGTCGCCGTCCTCGCGCCGCTGGCGCCAGCGCGCGATGACGCGTTCCAGGCAGTCCTGTACCACGTCATCGGCAACCGCCGGGTCGTGCAGCAGCGCCCTGGCATAGCGGCGCAGCGAAGGTATCAGCGGCTCGACGAGCCGCATCATATCGTCCACTTCAAGTCCTCGTTGCGTCGAACCGGGTCAGAGCGCCTGCACCTGCACCGGCGCGCCGGGCTTGCCGTCGACCTGCGGCGCGATCACCAGGTAGCGCTTGGTGTCCGTGGCGCCGGCATCCGACTGCACAACCTGGCGGATCGGGCCGATGGCGTTGACGATAGCCGATCCGGCAGGGTTGGTGGTGAAGTTCGCCAGGGGCTGCAGGGCGCCGCCGCCGTCGGCATGTTCGGCCAGCGCCAGCACGTAGGGATGGCGGGGCTCCAGGCCGGTCGCGGAGGCCTGCAGCACCTGCAGCAGGCCCTGGTCGAACAAGGTGACGGAAGTGGGCGGCATGTCGCTGGCCTGCGGTTGGCCGTCGCGGATCGCATGCAGGGCCAGATGGGCGGCCTGGCCGGCGACGCCCAGCGGCTGCAGGTTCTGCATGCCGTCGCCCTCGGGCACCGCGTCGGGCACGTAGGCGATGGCCTGCGGGGCCTGGCCGATTGGCACATTGCCGATCACCGTATTGGTGGCCGTGTCGATGGCGGCGAGCGCATCGCCGTTTTCCAGGCCCACGTAGACGCGCTTGCCGTCGCCGGACGGCCAGACGCCATGGGGCAGCTTGCCCACCGGTATGGTGGCGACCTGGCTGAAATCGTCGGTGCGGAAGACCTTGACCTGGTTCAGGCCGCCGATGGTCACATAGGCAAAACTGCCCTTGTCGTTGCGCGCGAAATTCACGTGGTTGGTGATGGGGCCGGTATCTATCGTCTTCAGCAGCTTGAAAGGCGGCCGCGCGTCGAAGACCTGCGTCTTGCCCACGTCCTTCAGCGTGAACCAGACCTGCTTGCCGTCCGCGGTGGCGGCGATGTTGGGGCAGAAGGGGCTGGCCTGCGGGACCTTGCCGACGATCTTGTGGTTGGAGACCTGCACGACCACGGTTTCAGGGTTGAAGGACGAACAGACGTAGCCGTACTTGCCGTCCGGCGAGAAAATCTGCATTCCCGGGCCGGCGGCCGTGGTGATGCGGGTCTTTTCCTGGTAGGTCCTGGCGTCGATCACCGACACGTAGTTCTCGCCGCGCACGGTCACCCAGACTTCCTTGCCGTCGGGCGTGTAGAAAGCCTCGTGCGGCGAGCGGCCGACGTAGGTCACGTGCTTGACGCTGTTGGTGGCCGTGTCGATGAAGGTCACCGAATTCGAACCGATGGAGACGACGGCCAGCGTGCGGTGGTCCGGCGAATAGCCCATCCCGTGCACCAGCACTTGTCCGCGATACAGGGGGCTGAAGTTGCCCGGCGCGGGGTCGCCCAGGCGGATGACGCCCAGCAGCCGGTTGTCCACCGGGTCGGTCACGGACACGGTGTTGGAGAACTGCTCGGCGGCGTAGACCCGGTCGCGGTGGCTGGCCGGCACGTCGGCGGCGGCGGCGGCGCCGGGCGCCTGGCCGGCATGCGAGGTCGCGGCCGCGCAGAGCAGGGCGGCGCTCACCATATTCAGGACAAAGGTGCGTTTCATTGCGTGGATACTCCTGCGGACATCGTGTGATGGTGGTGGGACATGGACATGGGCTCGGAAGCCGCCGCCGGGGTGGCGGCCTGGGTGGGGGTCTGGTTGGCTGTCTGGCCGGGCGCCGCGCTGGCCGGGGGCGCGGACGCGGGAGAGGCGCCCTGGGGGTGCGCGGGCGCGGCAGGCTGCGTCGGCGCGGGTGCCGAAGGCGGCAGCGGCTGGCCGAGCGCCAGGCGCATCGCGGCGATCTCCTGCTGCTGGTCGACGATGATTTCCTGGGCGATGCGCCGCAATTGTTCGTTGCGGCCGTAGCGCAGTTCCGCCTGCGCCATCTCGATCGCGCCCTGGTGGTGCGGAATCATCATGGCGACGAAATCCTGGTCGACGTCGCCGCTGGGTTTCGCTTCCATGCCGGCCATCATGCGGTCCATGGCGGCATTGTTCTCCGCCAGGAAGGCGGCTTCGTCGCCGCCGGCGGCGCTGGCGGCGGTCCCCAGCGCCAGTCCAGCCGCCAGGGCCAGGGCCAGGGCGGCCCCGCGCCGGGTGCGGGCAATGCGTATGGTCATCGCGTCCTCGTCTCGAAAGTGTGGGTCGTTACGGGGGTAGACGGATGCCGGGGCCGAATCCTTCCATCGGCGCAGGATTTTTTTCATTGGCGCCCGGGGCGGCGGCCAGAATCACCATCGAGGTAAATGGGGGCAGTATCAGCGGCCAGGGGCGATCGGCCGGTTTCGGGGGGTTTTAGGCCGTTTTTGCGCCCGTTGGGTCCGGGGCGGGCTTACTAGAATTGCCCTGTCTCGCCCGTCGCGCGGGACCTGGCCGGCCGGATGCCCGGGCCGGCTGCCTTCATGGGCCCCACAATGAATGCTTCAACCCTGATCGGTATCGCGGTCGCCCTCGTGACCCTGGCGGCCGCCATATTCACGTCGTCGCCCGACGCGATCGCCTTCGTCAATCTGCCCGGCCTGGGCATCGTGCTGGGCGGCACCGCCGCCGCGCTGTTCATCGGCTATCCGATGACGGAAGTGCGCCGGATCGCGCCGCTGCTGCGGCTGGTGTTCCGCAATGAAAAGCTGGATATGCAGCGCGACATCGACGAACTGGTCGCCCTGGCGCACAGCTGGGCCAGCTCGGACGTGCACAACGTCGAACGCGAACTGCAGAAGGTCACCAATCCCTTCCTGCGCACCGGCGTGCAGTTGATCATCGACAACACGCCCGAAGAGCAGATCATCGAACTGCTGCAGTGGCGCATCGCCCGCATGCGCGCGCGCGAGCAGGCCGAAGCGCAGATGTTCCGCACGATGGCCAGCTTCGCGCCCGCCTTCGGCATGCTGGCCACCCTGATCGGCCTGGTCAACCTGATGACGGTGCTGGGTTCGCAAGGCATGGACGTCATCGGCAAGCAGATGGGCATCGCCCTGATCGCGACCTTCTACGGCATCCTGCTGGCCAACCTGATCTGCAAGCCCATCGCGATCAAGCTGGAACGCCGCACCGAACAGCGCCTGGTGCTGATGAACATGATCCTGCAGGGCATATCCATGATGTCCGAGCGGCGCGGCCCGGCGGTGGTGCGCGAGACCCTGAATTCCTTCATGCAGAACCTGGAGGACGAGATCCGCGAACAGCCGCCCAGGAAGAAAGCCCCGGCCAAGGCCGCGGCCGGCGCCGCCGCCGCTGTCCCCGCGGCCAGCAGTCGCGGCGCGGCCCGCCAGGCGCCGGCCCGCACCGCGCCGAGCATGGGCGCACCTTCGATGGTGGATGCCGCCTCCCTGCGTAGCCGGGCAACGTCGCAACGGCCATGAGCTCGAATCCGACCCGCGCGTCGTGGATAGACATCGCCATACGGCGCAAGGCTGAAGAAGAAGAACGCCAGCGCCGCGAGCGCACCAAGACCGTACGGCGCAACCGCTACGAGCGCTGGCACGTGCCGGAGACCCTGGACCGGGAACCCGACAACTGGCTGATGACCTACCTGGACCTGATCACGCTGCTGCTGGCGCTGTTCGTGGTGATGCTGGCCTTGACGCGCATCGGCCCGGGCCCCGGCGCCAAGCCGCCGCAGGTCGCCGCCGGCGTCAGCCTGGCCAAGTTGCCGCCCGGCCCGGTCGAGCCCTGGGCCGCGGATCTGCCGCGGATACCGGAAGAATGGTCGCGGCTGCCCGACCCGCCGCCCGCACCGGTCGCCACCGCGCCGGCCGAACCGCTGGAACCGCCCGCCGCGCCCATCAAGATGCCGACCGCCGCGGAACTGGGCCTGGCCGACCTGGGCAAATCGGTGGACGTGCAGATCAACCGCCAGACGGTCAGCTTTCGCATCAGCAACGAACTGCTGTTCACCTCGGGACAGGCGACCTTGAGCAAGGAAGGCGGACCGCTGATCAAGAAGCTGGCCGATGTGATCAATCGCAGCAAGTACCCGGTTTCCGTGGAAGGCCATAGCGACAACGTACCCATCCTGACGCGGCAGTTCGCGTCGAACTGGGACCTGTCGACCAGCCGCGCGACGTCGGTGCTGCGCGAACTGGTGCACGATGGCGTCGACGGACAGCGCCTGCGCGCCGTGGGCTACGCCGATACCAAGCCGCTGGAAAGCAACGATACGCAGGCCGGCCGCGCCGCCAACCGGCGGGTGGAACTGATCATGCGCATCATGCCGGACAAGAACGCGCCGGATTGAGCGTTCAGACGCGGCCGCAGGCCAGGTTGGCCGGCACCGCGATATCCATCAGCTGGGGGCGGGGCAGGTTCAGGCCATTCATGATGGCGACGTATTCCGCTTCGGTCTTGCCGGCCAGGCGCGGGTTGTGATGCTTTTCCTCGCCTATCGTCGACGCCGTGCAGCCGCGGTAGTCGTGGGCCGGATAGACGATGGTGTCGTCGGGCAGCCGGAACAGCCGGTTGACGATCGAATCCCACGAACGGCGCGGGTCGCCGCCCTGGAAGTCGGTGCGCCCCGTGCCGCGTATCAGCAGGACGTCACCCGTAAAGACCGCCATCGGCCGGTCGGGATTCAGCACGAAGCTGAAGGATTCCTCGGTATGGCCCGGCGTGTAGATGCCTTGCAGCGCGATATCGCCGACCCGCAGGATTTCCCCGTCCACCACGCGCCGCGCCACGCAGTCGGCCTTGGTGTATTCGCCCATCACCGTGGCGCAGCCGGTCGCGTCCGACAGATCCGCCAGCGCCGTGATGTGGTCGGCATGCGTATGCGTGTCGATGGCATGCAGCAGGCGCACGTCGAGCTGGCGCAGCAGGCTGGCATAGTCCGGCAGACGTTCCTTGACCGGATCGATGATCAACGCCTCGCCGCCCGTGCCGGTGGCGATCAGATAGGTGTAGGTGGACGACGCGGCGTCGAAGAATTGGCGCAGGAGCATGGCGGGCCTCCGGAAATGCGGACGGGGTTTGGCTCATTCCCGTGGCTAGCTAATTCCTTTGGGAAATAAGCAAATTTCTAAAAATTATAAGCATGGGCCTGGGGGTGTCGTCAATGCCCGGCGCCGGTCCGGCTCTTTTACTATCTGACCCGGTGCCCGCCACACGCGGGCGCGCCGCGCTTCCAACAGCGTGGTGCCGCCGTACCTACAGGATACTCACCCAATGACCACGCCTGATACCCATTTCATCCAGGCCGGCGGCGCCGGCTTCGCCATCGTGGAGGACGGTCCGCCCGACGCGCCGTGCGTGCTGTTCAGCCATTCCGTCATGACCTCGCATGCGATGTGGCAAGGCCAGTTCGAACTGCTGCGCCAGGCCGGCTATCGCGTCATCGCCTACGATGCGCGCGGGCATGGCGCCAGTACGGTGACACCCGCGCCGTACAGCATGCGCCAGCTGGGCGATGACGTGATCGCGCTGATGGACGCGATGCGGATCGATATGGTGCACCTGGTCGGCCTGTCGCTGGGCGGCATGATCGGCTTCGATCTGGCCGGGCGGCATCCGCGGCGGCTGGCCAGCGCCGTCATCTGCGACGCCCGCGCCGATTCGCCGGCGTCGTTCGCCGCGCCCTGGGATGAGCGTATCGCACTGGCGCGCGCGCAAGGCATGCAGTCGCTGGCGGCGCCCACGATCGCGCGGTGGTTCGGGGCAGCGGGGCGGGAAACGGATGCGGCGCGCGCGGTCTATCGATTGATCTGCGAGACGCCGGTTGAAGGCTTTGCCGGCACGGCGGCCGCGTTGAAGGATTTCGATTTCCGCGATGGACTGGACGGCGTCGATCTGCCTGTAACCCTGATCTGCGGCGAGGACGACGGCGTGCTGCCGGCGGAGATGGCCAGCCTGGCCCAACGCATTCCGGGCGCCGTGCTGGAGATGATTCCCGCCGCGGGCCATTTGCCCAATATCGAAAACCGCGCCGCCTTCGATGCCGCCCTGATGCGGCATTTCGCCCGCGTCGCGGGCCGGTGACGGGACGCCAGCAGTTCGGCCGGATCCAGGGCTGGCGACCGGACGCGGCGCTTTGCCGGGGCGCGGACACCGGGCGGGAACGGGCGGGAACGGGCGGGGCAAGGAAAACGGGACGCCGCGGCGTCCCGTTTTCCTTGCGGTCACAACACCGAATCGCGCGTGCGGCCGCCGCGCGTGGCGGCATAGGTGGACGCGAACGCGCCGATCAACATCGAGAGGAAGGCCCACAGCGCGAATCCCACCGCGGCCTTGCGCGCCTGGTCGGCGGCCTCGCGGGCCTTCTGCGCCGCCTCGTCGGCCGTCTGCTTCGCGCGGTTCATCGCATCGTCGATGCGCTTTTCCGCGGTGGGCTGGTCGACGCCGGTCTGCGTGGCAATCACGCGCGCAACGTAGGTCTTGTCTTCGGGCGTGATGGAGCCGCGCGCGATGCTCACCGCGACGATGCGGCCGACCTCGGCCTTCGCGGCGTCACCCTGCGACGCATCGGGACGGTCGGAACGGAACAGGCTGTCGACGAAGTACTGCATCGACTGGCCCTGCATGCCGCCCGCGCCGCCGCCGTTGCCCGCCGTCGAGGCCGCCGTCGATACCGCGGCGGCGCCGACGCCGGACACCGCGTCCGCGCCGACCTTGGCCGCGCCGCTGACCGCCGACGATATGCCCGAGCCCAGCAGGAAGGCGCTGGCCACGGCCGCGACCGCCCACACCAGGAAACCGTGCGCGGTATCGCGGAAATAGACTTCATCGGTATGGACGTCGACCCACTTGGTGCGCATGCGGCCGGCGATATAGCCGCCCAGCCCGGCCGAAATGATCTGGATGATCACCAGCCAGATGATGACGCCGATGCCCAGCGTCTTGGCGGAAGCGCCTTCGCCGCCCCAGGGCGACATGGACGCGAAGCCGAAGCCGGCGCCGGCCAGCAGCAGCATCAGGTAGGTGGCGGCCGTGACGAACGCGCCCGCCAGGACTGCCCCCCACGATACCGCCGAGCCGTACGACTCGCGCTTGCCCAGGGATGCCGGCGTTACCCCGGTATGAAGATTGGTGCCTTCCATGGTAGACCTCGCTCACGACGTTGAAACGTGCGCCGCGTAGAGCAATCGGCATACCCACGACCATGGATGAGGAGGGCCCGGCCGGAATTCCAGGCCGGGCGACCTGCCGGATCCGCTTAATCCACCTGCGCGCCGGACTGCTTGACCAGGTTCGACCACTTGGCGAGTTCGTCGCGGCCGAAGGCGTCCAGCCCCGAGGCCGGGATGTTGCTTTTCTCCACGCCCTGGCCCTGCAGCTTGGCGGCCACGCCCGCGTCGGCCAGCACGCCGTTGGTCGCGTCGCGCAGCTTTTGCAGCACCGCCGGAGGCGTCCCGGCCGGCGCATAGACCATGAACCATGCGACCAGGTTGAAGTCGCTGCCGGTCTGTTCGGCGATGGTGGGCACGTCCGGCGCGGCGGCGCTGCGTTGCGCGCCCGAAGTGCCCAGCGCGCGCAGCTTGCCGGCCTTGATCTGCGGCAGGACGGCGATCGGGTGGTAGAACATGAATTGCACCTGGCCCGACATGACGTCGGTCAGGGCCTGGCTGCCTTCCTTGTAGGGCACGTGCACCATGGTGCCGCCCAGGCGGGACTTCAGCAGCTCGCCCGCCAGATGGCCCGACGTGCCCGTGCCGGCGGATGCGAAGCTGATGCCGGCGGGCTGCGCCGCGGCCGCCGCCAGGTCCTTCAGCGATTTGTAGGGCGAGGACGCGCTGACCACCAGCAGCGTCGGCGTCGACCCCGGCATGGCGATGGGCGCGAAATCGCGGATCGGGTCATAGCCCAGGCGGTGGTACAGCGCCTTGTTGATGGCGTGCGTGCCCACGGTGCCCATCACCAGCGTGTAGCCGTCGGGCGCGGCGCGGGCGACGAATTCCGTGCCGATGGAGCCGCCGGCGCCCGCGCGGTTCTCGACGATGACCGGCTGGCCCAGCGCTTTCGCCATGGCGTCGCCGACGATGCGCGCCACGCTGTCGGTGGTGGTGCCGGCGCCGAAGGGAACGATCATTTTGATCGGATGGTCCGGATAGTCGGCCGCCAGGGCGCGCGGCGGCGTGGCGAGCAGCAGGGCGCCTGCTGCCAGTGCGAGCGCCGCGAAGGCGCGCCGGCCGGCGGGATGTACCGATGCTTTCATCATGCTTGTCTCCGTTCTTGTGGTTGTTGGTATGGTTGTTCCTGCGAACGTGCTCGATCGCATTGATCGCATTGATCGCATTGATCGCGTTTGATGCGTTTGATCGCGTCGATCGCCCCCGTGATGCGTTCAGTGTTCCGACTTGCCGAACCCAGCCGGAACTTCGCCTTCATACCGCAGTTCGCGCGTCGCCTGATACGACAAGGCGAACCCTGCCGGCTGCTGGAATTCTTCGTTCAGATGGGCGATCAGGCCCGCGGCCCGCGCCAGCAGCGGCACGCCGCGCAGCGCCTGCAAGGGGAAGCCCACGCCCAGCAGCACCGCCGGGATGGCGGCGGAGACATTCAGCTTCAGTGCTTTGTTGATCACGCCCGGAATCTGGCGTTCCACCGCCTCGGCGATATCGACGTATTCCATGCCCGCGCCGCAGCCGCGCGCGACTTCGAACAGGCGGGCCACGCGCGGATCGCGTTCCTTGTGCAGCGGATGGCCGTAGCCGGGGATGGCCTTGCCTTCGGCGGCATAGCGCTTCAGGACGGCCTGCGCGGCGGCGTCGATGTCCACGCCCTGGGCCGCCGCCGTCTCGCGGATTTCCGTGAACAGGCGCCCGGCGGTTTCGGAAGCGCCCAGGATGACCGAGCCGCAGCCCAGCAGCCCGGCCGCCACCGCGCCCTGCAAGGCGTCGGGCGCGGCGGCCAGCGTCATGCGCGCCGCCTGCACGCTGGGCACGAAGCCGTGTTCGGCGATGGCGACCAGCGTCGCGTTCAGCACCGTGGTCGCGGCGGCGTCGGGACGCCGTCCGGTGACCAGCAGATGGAAGTAGTCGGTGAAGGAGATCTGGCCGATCAGGTCTTTGCACAGGTCTTCGCCGCGCACGACGATGGTGTGCTCGTCGGACGTGCAGATGGCGGTAGTGGGAATGGTGGCCTTGCCGATCTTCATGATGCGTCCTTCTCGGAGGTCGTGGCCCGCGCCTGTTCGAGTGCGGCGCGGATCTGCGTATTGTGTTCGCCCAGCAGCGGCGGCGGCGTCACGTCGACGGGGCGCTCGCCGTCGAAGCTGACGGGCGATCGCACGGTGCGCCAGGGTCCCAGCGTGGGGTGGTCGGCCTGCACTTCCAGCTGCATGTGCAAGGCCTGCGGGTCCTGCAGGGCTTCCGCCGTGTCGTACATGGGCGCGTGCGGCACGTCGTGCGCCGCCAGGCGGCGGCACCATTCGTCGCGGGTGCGCCCGGCGAAGACGCCGCCCAGGATCTCGATCAGCGCTTCCTGGTTGGCGATGCGGCCTTCACGCGTGGCGAAGCGCGCATCGGCCAGGATGTCGGGCCGCTCCATGGCTTCGGCCAGCCCGCGCCAGAACTTTTCCGGCGACGACATGTGCAGCGCGATCTTTTTGCCGTCGGCGCAGGCCAGCGCATAGGACTGCGATACCCGCGGCCGGCTGTAGGGGTCCATGATCTCGCCTTGCGCGAAGAAATGCGTGAAGGCGTCCAGGTTGAAGTGGCACATGGCTTCCAGCATCGACACCTCGACGACGCGGCCGACGCCGGTGCGTGCGCGTTCGACCAGCGCGCCCAGGATGCCGTAGGCGGCGTAGAAACCCGTCAGCGCATCGGCGATGGCCGGCCCCACCACGCGTGGATTGGCCGGATTCACCAGCAGGTTCAGGAAGCCGCTGGCGGCCTGCGCGACCGTGTCGTAGGCGGGACGCCCGGCGGCCGGCCCGGTCTGGCCGAAACCGCTGATCGCGCAGTACACCAGGCGGGGATTGAGTTCGCGCAGGCGTTCCGGCCCGGCGCCCATGCGTTCGGCCGCGCCAGGGCGGAAATTCTGGATATAGACGTCGGCGCCGCGGATCAGCTCGTCGAACAGCGCGGCGTCCTCGGCATTCTTGACGTTCAGCTCGATGCTGCGCTTGTTGCGGTTGTAGGTCTGGTAGTGCGGGCTGTACAGCCCGCCCTTGAAGGCGCGGAAAGGATCGCCGGTTTCCGGTTGCTCGACCTTGATCACATCGGCGCCCAGGTCGCCCAGCAGCATGCCTGCCGCCGGGCCGGTGATGAAGGTCCCTTGTTCGATGACGGTGATGCCGTCCAGTACCTTGGCCATGTGCGTGTTCGCCTCCAATCCTGACAGGTCGGCAGACTATCCGGCGCCGGTGAAAGATGGAAATGATTAATTTGACGATTTATTATTGACGTCATCGATCATTCGAACAGACAACAGCAAGCGCGTGGGGAGACGGCGTGGAACTGCGGCACCTTCGGTATTTCATCGCCCTGGCGGGCTCCCTGAATTTCACGCGGGCGGCGGAACGCGTGCACGTCACGCAGTCCACGCTGTCGCACCAGATCCGGCAGCTGGAAGAGGAAGTCGGCCAGCGGCTGTTCGAGCGGATCGGCAAGCGCGTCGTGATGACGCCCGCCGGCGAGTCCTTCGTGGCCTACGCGGCGCGCGCGCTCAAGGAAGTGGACATGGGCCTGGGCGAGCTCAAGCGCGATACGGCTTCCATGATGGGTGAAGTGCGCGTCGGCACCACCCACACCTTCAACCTGGAATTCATCCCGGATTGCGTGGCGCGCTTCCTGCTGCAGAGTCCGGCCGTCAGGATCGTGATCGAGGAGCTGCCCGCCGATGCCATCGCGGCGCAGCTGGAAGGCGGCAAGCTGGATTTCGGGGTGGCCTACCGGCCGGCGGCGTCCAGCGCGCTGCAGTTCGAACCCTGGTTCAACGAAGAGCTCGTGCTGGTCGTGGGTGAGCAGCATCCGCTGGCCGATCGCCGGCGCATCCGCATGATCGAGCTGCATCGGGAGCCGCTGGTGCTGCTGCCGCCCGGGTTTTCGACCCGGCGCATGCTGGATGAGTGCTTCGCGGCCGCGGGCGCCGAGCCCGTCGTGATCGCGGAAATGAATTCGATCGCCGCGATGGTCGGGCTGGCCGGACGCATGCAGGTCGGCACGATCGTCGTGGCCGGCGCGGCCGCGCTGAACCCGGCGCTGCGGGTGATTCCGCTGGAAAACCCCACGCCCATGCGCACGCCCGGCCTGCTGTTCAACAACGCGCTGCCGCAATCGCGCGCCAGCCTGGCCTTTGCCGCCTTGCTGCGGCGCGAGGCCATGTCGCGCGGCACGCGGCCGGCCCAACGGCCGGCCGCGCGCAAGCGCAAGACCGCGATAGCCGCCGCTCCAGCGCCGCGCGGCCGCGCCCGCCAGGCCGCGCGCTGACCCAGCCGATCACGTCAACCGCAATCCCAGCAGGCGCTGGGCATTGCCGCCCAGGATCGCCACGCGCTGCGCGTCACTGAGCGTCTTCGTGGCGAACACCTGGTCCACGGGATGATCCTCCCAGGGGATGGGGTGGTCGGTGCCCAGCACGACCTGGCTGGCGCCCACCTGGGCCACGAGGTGCCGCAAGGCTTCCGGCGTGAACACCAGGTTGTCGAAGTAAAGCTGGTTCAGGTATTCGGTCGGCTTCTTCTTCAAGACGATGTCGGGATTGCAGTTCTGCGGCGAAACGAAGCACGAGTGATCCATGCGGGGCGCATACGATCCCAGGTAGCCGCCGCCGTGCGCGGCCAGGATCTTCAGGCGCGGGTACTTGTCCAGCACGCCTTCGTAGATCAGGTGCTGCAGCGCAATGGTGGTGTCCAGCGGATTGCCGATCACATTCGACATCCAGCCGTTGCCCTTGAACCGCTTGGCCAGTTCGGGCGTGCTCTGCGGATGGATGAACAGCACGGCGCCCAGTTCCTCGGCCTTGGCCCAGACGGGATGGAATTTCGGATCGGAGAATTCCTCGCCATTCACGCTGCCGCCGATGGCCGCGCCGCGCAGGCCCTGCGTCTTGATGGCCGTTTCCAGCTCCTGCACCGCCAGGTCGGGGTACTGCAGCGATAGCGAGGCGAAGGCCGCGAAGCGCTGGGGATAGGCCGCGCACAGCTCGGCGAATCGCGTGTTGTGGATCTTGACGATGGCGGCAGAGGTATCGCGGTCCTTGCGATACCAGAAGGGATTGATGGACAGCACTTCCATGTCGATACCCATCGCATCCATGGCGGCCAGGCGTTTCCGGATGGCGTCCTGGTTGGACGCGGCGATGAAGTGCTCCGGCACGCCCTTCACCGGCGGCAGCACGCCCTTCGCGTCGGCGCCCATCAGGTCGACGGCGTCCTGGAAGTAGCAGTGCGCGTGCGTATCGACGGTGCGTACGCGCTTGCCGTTGACGGTGACGGGAAGATGCCTGGGCGCGGCGGGCGCCTGCGCGCGGGCTGCATCCAGCAGGCCGCACGAGCAGAAGCCCATGCCCAGGCCGGTGGCGGTTTTCAGGAAGGCGCGACGGGATTTCATGCTCTGTCTCCGATGTGTTTTTCGTTATGCGGTGCGCGTCAGCGCCCGCGTCGGAGATGCGAGGATACGGATAAATGCGAGGCTTGCCGCGCGATCCGTTGCGTGATGAGACCGCCGTCTGCGTGGAATACAACAGCGGCGTCCGCGGACAGGTTATTGAAAGGTGACCGGCGCTAGATCCTTTCGCTCAGGGCCTCGTCGCCGGGCGACGCGGGCGCGCCGGTGCGGTTCAGCGGCATGGCGGCGATGACTTCCCGCCGGATCAGCCGCACCGATTGTTCCGGCGGCAGCAGCCGATAGGCGTCCTGGCCCATCATGCGCACCGCCGCATGCACGGGCCAGTTCGGATTCCAGATCAGCTCGCGCGCCAGCGCGATCAGGTCGGCCTGGCCGGCCCGCAGGATGGCTTCGGCCTGTTCGGCCTCGGTGATCAGGCCCACCGCCATCGTGGGACAGCCGGTGCGGCCGCGCACCGCTTCGGCGAAAGGCACCTGGTAGCCCGGCACCCGCCGTACCACCGGCATGGCGGTATTGCCGGACAGACCGCCGGACGAGCAGTCGATGACGTCGACACCGCGATCGCGCAGTGCGGCGGCCAGCGCCACCGTATCGTCGATATCCCATATGCCGCCACGGCCATCCACCGCCGATACGCGGAAGAACAGGGGCAGGTGATCCGGCCAGGCGGCGCGTACCGTCTCCGCGACTTCAAGCGCGAAGCGCATGCGGTTTTCGCGCGACCCGCCGTAGCCGTCCTGCCTGCGGTTGGTCAGCGGCGACAGGAACTGGTGGATGATGTAGCCATGCGCGCCGTGGATTTCCAGGATCTGGTAGCCGGCATCCAGCGCGCGCGCCGCCGCTTCTTGCCAGTCCCGCAGGTGGCGCCGTATGTCGGAGGCGTCCATTTCGCGCATGCGGGGCCAGGCGGGCGGCGGCTCGCGCAAACTGGGCACCATGCAGGTCCAGGGCGGCGTGCCGGCATCCGCGCTGGCGTCGGTCAGCGGCGCCCAGTCCTGCAGCGCGCCATGGCAGGACCCCTTGCCGCCCGAATGGCCCAGCTGCACCGCGGGCACCGCGCCCTGTTCCAGGATGAATTCGTTGATGCGGCGATACGCCGCCACGTGGTCGTCGTTCCACAGGCCCGCGCACTCGTAGGTCTTGCGGCCGTGGGGCTCGATCGCGGTTTCCTCGCCGAAGACCACCGCCGCGCCGCCCACGGCGAACTTGCCGAAGTTGATCGTCTGCCACGCGCCCGGCCCGCCATCGACGGAATGGTACTGGCACATGGGCGACGCCACGATGCGATTGCGCAGCGTGACGGACCGCAGCGTCAGCGGCGTGAAGAGCAGGGGAACAGCCGGTGTGTTTTCCATATGCCTTCCAGGCGGGCGTTGCGGCTACCCGTCCGGCGCCGGCGCGCTTTGCAGCGTGCACGGGCGCCCGGCGGAGCGCGGGCTTGGTCAGCCCTTATCTTATTCGCCCGCGAAGATATTCGGCATCTTGAGGTCGGTGGATATCCAGACGCTTTTCGCTTCCATGAATTCCTTGACCGAGTCGATGCCGCCTTCGCGGCCGATCCCGCTGTGCTTCACGCCGCCGAAGGGCGTGGTGTAGCTGCTGGAGCGGTAGTTGTTGATCCACACCGTGCCGGCCTTCAGGCGTTCGGACATCAGCATGGCGCGATGCAGGCTGGTGGTCCAGACGCCGGCCGCCAGCCCGAAGCGGATGTCGTTGCCGATGCGGATGGCGTCTTCCTCGTCCTTGAATTTCAACACCGACAGCACCGGACCGAATACCTCTTCCTGGGCGATGCGCATGTCGTTGGTGACGTCGACGAAGATGGTCGGTTCGATGAATTGCCCGGCCCCGTAACCCGGCCCGGACAAGGTGCGCCCGCCCGCCACGCAGCGCGCGCCTTCCTGCTTCGCGACCTCGATATAGTCGCGGATCTTGTCGAACTGCGGCTTGGTGGTGATGGGCCCGATCTCGCTGGCGGGATCGGCGGGGTCGCCGATTTTCGCCGTCCGGGTGATCCCGGCCAGGCGCTCGACGAATGCGTCGTGGATGGATTCCTGCAGCAGCACGCGCGAGCCGGCCACGCAGGTCTGGCCCGTGGCGGAGAATATCCCGGCGATCACGCCCTTGACGGCTTGGTCCAGGTCGGCGTCGTCGAACACGATATTGGGCGACTTGCCGCCCAGCTCCAGCGACACGCGCTTGAGGCTTTGCGCGGCGGTGGCGTAGATCCGGCGTCCTGCTTCGTCGCCGCCCGTGAAGGCGATGCGGTGCACGTCGGGATGGCGGACCAACGGTTCGCCGACTTCCGCGCCGAAGCCCGTTAGGGTGTTGAAGACGCCCGGCGGAAAGCCGGCTTCCTCGAACAGCCGGGCCAGTTCGAACAGCGACGCCGACGTGTACTCGGACGGCTTGCAGACCACGGTGTTGCCGGCGCACAGCGCGGGCGCCATCTTCCAGGTGGTCAGCGGCAGCGACGAATTCCATGGCGTGATGCAGGCCACCACGCCCATGGGCTCGTAGCGGATGAAGTTGTAGACCTTGGGCCGGTCGATGGGCACGACCGCGCCCTGGATCTTGTCGGCCAGGCCGCCGAAGTAGTAGTAGTACTTGGCCATGTACTTCATCTGGCCCAGCACGTCGCGCGTCAGCTTGCCGTTGTCGCGGCATTCGACGGCCGCCAGATGCTCGGCGTCGCGTTCGATCAGCGCGCCCAGCCTGTGCAGCAGCATGCCGCGATCGCTGGCGGACATGGTCGACCAGGGGCCTTCGAAGGCGCGCGCCGCGGCGGTCACCGCGAGGTCGACGTCGTCCGCGTTGCAGCGTGGAATCTCGGCCCAGGCCGCTCCGGAGTAGGGGTCATGCGTTTCGAACCACGCATTGGACCGCGGGTCGCGCCACTCGTTATCGATGAAGAGCTGGTAGCGTTTCATGGGGGTGTCTCCGGATGTGCAGCCGTCCATTCTCTGGGTTGGCACCGATAAGCTCAAACGACTTCTTGTGCTACGCTGCATGACTCTGACTCATGGAAGCCCAGGCATCGTGGAACATCCATCCATGTCGCGGCTGCCGCCGCTGACCGCGTTGCGGGCCTTCGAATCGGCGGCGCGCAACCGCAGTTTCACCAAGGCGGCGCAGGAGCTTTTCCTGACCCAGTCGGCCATCAGCCGCCACGTGCGCAACCTGGAAGAACTGTTCGGCATTCCGCTGTTCTATCGCAACCATCGCGCGGTGACGCTAACCCCGGATGGCGAGGCCTATATGCGCGACGTCGTCGATGCCTTCGCGCGCATCGATCTGGCGACGCGGCGGCTGAAATTTTCTGGCCGGCAGAACGTGTTGAACCTGCAGGCCTTCTCCACCTTCGCGATGTATTGGCTGATCCCCAGGCTGGGGCGCTTCCAGGAAATCAATCCGGAAATCGAGGTGCGGCTGACGGCGTCGGTGGCGCCGCTGGATTTCGAACATAGCGACATCCATGCGTCGATACGCGCGGTGGCCGGGCGCGTGGACGACGGCATCCGCAGCGACAGGCTGTTCGATTACCGGCTGATCGCCGTGGGCGCGCCGTCGATGGCGGCGGCCTGGCCCTTGCGCGCGCCGGGCGACCTGAAGAATGCGACGCTGCTGCACTCGCTGGCCCGCCCGGAAGACTGGGGCGTATGGCTGCGCGCGGTCGGCGCGGAGGACGTGCCGCTGGAAGGCGGCATGAAGTTCGAGTCCTCGGCGATGGCATACCGCGCGGCGGAGCAGGGCCTGGGCGTGGCGCTGGCGCAGAGTTTCCTGGTGCAGGGGGAACTGGCCAATGGGACGCTGCGGCGGATATTCCCGCACGAAGTGGCGTCGGAACGCACCTACTACCTGATGAGCTCGCCACGGCATTGCGGCGATCCGGCGCTGGAGCTTTTCCGCGGCTGGCTGCTGGACGAGATCGCCGCGGCCACCGCGCAGCCGGCGGCCGCGTAGGGGTCAGCGGGCGGAAAGCTTCAGGCGGAGACGCTCGCCAGCCGCGCCTGCACGTGCGCATAGGCGCCGCCATACGAACCCTGGTAGAGCGCGGCCACGCCGCCATGCGGATCGTCGGCGCCCATCAGCCTGCGCGCATGCTCGATACCCCAACCGCGCAGGTCCTGCATCGAGCGCCTGGCTTCATGGATCATCGCGCCGCCGCGCCAGATGCGCGCGCCGATCACGGCGTTCCTGAGCCCCGTGGGCGCGTCGCGATCCATGCGCAGCTCGATCCGCGGGAACAGCGCGGCCACCGCCGGCGCGGGCGCCCACGGGCCCGCAGGCCCGGAAAACGCCGCGTAGGAGATGTCGCCGGCGCCGGCGATCGCGGCCACGGCCTGCGCGCTGTTGCGCGCCTGGCGCAGGTCCCTGGGAGCCGGGCAATCCAGGTGAGGCACCCAGGGCATGTCGATCTCGATGCGCTCGACCGGGCCGCCGTCGACGACTTCTTCCAGGATCGCCACCAGCAGGTTCAGGTAGATGTTGCAGGGATAGCGCTTGAAAACCAGCGCTTCGGCCGCCTTCGGGCCGGCGGCCGCCAGGCGCGCGGCATCGACGTGGTCCTGGCCGAACAGCGTGCCCAGGCCGCGCTGGAAATCGCGCGATGCTTCCCAGCCCCGCGCGGCCAGCAGCGCCGCTTCCAGCCCATGCAGCGCGCCCCAGCCGAAGTGCGTCATGCCTATCATCGACGCCGCGCTGTTGACCGCGAGTCCGGACGCGCGGGTCAAGGCGATGGCCAGCGCGTTGACGCAGGCCTGCGGCGGCAGGCCCAGCATGCGCGCCGCGCTGGCCGCGGCGGCGAGCGTGCCGAAGACGCCGGGGCTGTGGAAACCCACGCCCGGCCGCGTTCCCGTGATGGCGCCCCGGAAGCGCCATGCCGCGTCGACGCCCGCCAGGACGGCGGAACCGATCTGGGCATCGGCATCGGCATCGGCATCGTGCGCCGCGGCCTGGGCGGTGCCCGCGGAAAGCCGGCCGGCCTGCGCGCGAACCAGCTTGTGCGCCGCGCAGGCTGCCAGGGTGGCGGGCAGCACCGTATGCGACGGCCCCGGATCCATGGGGTCCAGGTCGGAAGCCCCCGCCAGCGTCCCGAGATGGCCGATGCGATCCAGCGGTTCGAGCAAGCCGCCGAGCATGCCGTCGATGCGGCCGGCGGTATCGGCCGCATCGCCCCTGGCCCGGAAAGGCCAGACCCAGCGCTCCCGCTCGATACCGAACAGCGTGCACAGCAGGGAAGCCCGGATGCCCTGGTCGATCGCGGTCCTGGCCGCCGGCGTTTCGTCGTGGATGTCGGCGTGCGCGACCGAGGCGCCCAGCTCCAGAAACTCATGCTGCATCGCTGTCTCCTGTCTTCCGCTTGATGCGTTCTTGATGCGATTTTGATCCGATCCAGCGCTGACTATACACAGCAACTACGCCTGTCCCAGCACGATATCTACGCACGCTTCGCATAACTCCCACTCATGCAAACCGGCAAAAATATCGATTGAGGCCCCCGCCGAAATCACCAACACTAGCCGCATATTTCATGACCAGGAAAACGCATATGGTTGCGCAAGAAGAATCCCGCTTCGATGTGGTGGTGGTGGGTTGCGGGGTGGCGGGCCTGAGCGCGGCGGTGGCCGCCGCCGAAGCCGGCGCCAAGGTCGCCCTGCTGGAAAGGTCGACCTACGAAGAGCGAGGCGGCAACACCCGATATACGGAGGCCTACCTGCGCATGAAGAGCGAAACGGAGCTCGCGCACGACTTCGAATCGCTCCTGATCGACAACAGCGGCTATTACATCCAGCCGGACTTCGCCGAATCCACCGTGCGCGACTATGAGAACTGGTCGCCGGTCGTGAAGGCGCTGCCGTTCACGGATCCGGAGCTGATCTCCACCTTCACCGAGTCCGTGCCCGACGCCATCGCGTGGCTGAAGGCCCACGGCATCAGCTTCGGCGAAGCCGGCTTCTACGGCCTGACGCCGCGTCCGTCGCCGCGTATCGCGGTCAACGGCGGCGGCCTGCAGCTGGTGGAAACCATGACGGCCTGCGCCGAAAAGGCCGGCGTGCGCTTCTTCTACGAGATGACCGCCTACGAGCTGCTGCAGTCGGAAGACGGCAAGGTCCGCGGCCTGAAGGCCACGGATACGGCCAACGTGCCGCACCGCTTCCATTGCAATGCCGTCATCCTGGCCTGCGGCGGCTTCCAGGGCAATTCGGAAATGGTCATCCGCTATATCGGCGCGAAGGGACGTTATCTGCGCCCGGTCGCCCCGGGCGGCTATTACAACAAGGGCGAGGGCATCAAGATGGCGCTGCGTATCGGCGCGGCGCCGTCGGGCGACTTCGCGGAATACCACGGCCAGCCCATCGATCCGCGATCAAGCGCGTCCGAAGCGCTGGTCATGGTGTATCCCTATGGCGTGCTGATCAATCGCGACGGCAAGCGCTTCATCGATGAAGCCCCCGGCACCATCGATGCGCACTACGAAGAAACCATCCGCCTGATCGCCGAGCAGAAGAAGGGCATCGCCTACTGCATCCTGGACGACAAGATCAACCGCATCCCCAATTGGAAGCGCTGCGTGCGCAGCGACCAGCCGCCGGAAACGGCGCCGGACATCGCGTCGCTGGGCAGGAAGCTGGGCTTCGACGGCGAGGCCGCGCAGCGCACCATCGACGAATACAACCGCGCCTGCGGCGCGGGCACCTTCAATCCGGAAATCCTGGACGGCCTGGCCACCAGCGGCCTGTCGCCGCGCAAGTCCAACTATGCCGTGCCGCTGGATACGCCGCCTTTCCACGTCTATCCGATCATTTCGGCCAACACCTTCACGCTGGGAGGATTGAAGGTGAACGCCAACGCGCAGGTGGTCAAGAACGAAGGGTGCATACTGCCGGGCCTGTACGCCGCCGGCGAGACGATGGGCCTGTACTACGGGCGTTATCCGGGGGCCACGTCCGTGCTGCGGGGCGCGGTGTTCGGCCGACGGGCAGGGGAGCACGCCGCCACGCATGCCACATAGCGGCAGCGCGGCGCGCAACAAAAATCAATTCAAAAACAACGGAGACAAGCATGTTGAACCGACACTACAAACGCCGGGCCGCACTGGGCCTGGGCGGCGTACTCGCCATGGCCGCCATCGCCGTATCGACGGCGGCGCACGCGCAGCCCCAGGGCAATTATCCTGACAAGCCGATACAGCTGATCGTGCCGTATTCCGCGGGCGGTCCCACCGACGTGGCGGCGCGCGTCATGGCGCAGGCGCTGTCGCAGCGCATCGGACAGAACATCGTCGTCATGTCCATGCCGGGGGCCGGCGGCGTGATCGGCACGGATGCCGTCAACCGCGCCAAGCCGGATGGCTACACCTTGCTGTTCGCCGTGAATTCGATGGCGATCTTCCCGTATACGCGCTCGGCTAAAAATCCCTTGCCATTCGATCCCAACGGCTTCGCGCCCATCGGCAGCGTTGCCGAGTCGGCGCACGTCATCGTCGCCAACAAGAACCTGGGCATCAAGACCATCGCCGACCTGGTCGCCGCCGCCAAGAAGAAACCCGACGTCTACAGCTTCGGTTCGGCCGGCATAGGCGGCACCACACACCTGCCCATCGCCTTGTTCGCGCACCGCGCCGGCATCAAGCTCCTGCACGTGCCGTACAAGGGCGCCGCGCCGGCGATGTCCGACACCATGGCGGGCGTGGTCTCCATTTCCGGCCCGGGTTATACGGACGCGGTAAAGGCCGCCATCGACAATGGCACGCTGGTGGCGCTGGCGACGACGTCCGCCAAGCGCCTGCCTTTCCTGCCCAATGTGCCGACACTGGCGGAGCAGGGCTATCCCGACATGGTCTTTCCGATCTGGTACGCGATGTTCGCCCCCAAGGGGACGCCCGACAATGTGGTCGAAAAATTGAATGCGGCGTTGAAGGCGATGGCAAGCGATGCGGCGTACCAGAAGCAGCAGGCCGCGCAGGGCAACGTCGTCACCTATATGACGCCGCCCCAGGTGGCCGGCATGCTCAAGACCGACATCGCGAAGCTGGGCACGCGGCTGAAGGACGCCGGCATCAACCTGGAGGAATAAGGCCTCATGGACGCCAATAGCGGCAAGGATGCATCGCTGACGCGCCTGCTCGTCGAACGCGCGCTGGCGCTGCGCCACGATGCGCTGCCCGCCGACGTGCGTATCGTCGCCCGCGACTGCCTGGTGGACTGGCTGGGTTGCGCGTTCGCCGCGCTGGACGAGCCGGTCAGCGGCATCGTCGACGCCTTGGCCCGGGAAGAGGGCGGCCATGGGCAGGCGACCGTCCTGGGCCGCGCCTGGCGCGGCACGACGGCGCAGGCCGCGCTGGTCAATGGCACGATGTCGCACGCGCTGGACTACGACGACGTCAACCTGTCGGTGCCGGGCCATATGTCGGCGGCCATCCTGCCGGCGCTGCTGGCCCTGGCGGAACAGCGCGGCCGCGCGCCGGCCGACGTGATCGCCGCCTTCGTGGCGGGCTATGAGTTCGCCTGCGCCATCGGCACCCTGGTGGAACCCGCGCACTATGCGAACGGCTTCCATGCGACCGGCACCATCGGCTGCCTGGGCGCCGCGGTGGCATGCGCCCATTTGATCGGGCTGTCACCCGTCCAGGCCAGCCATGCGGTCGGCGTGGCCGCCACGCAGGCCGCCGGCCTGAAGGCCATGTTCGGCAGCATGGCCAAGCCCCTGCACGCCGGCCTGGCGTCGCAGGGCGGATTGCGCGCGGCGCTGCTGGCTGAAAAAGGCTTCGTCAGCAGGACCGACATCCTGGAATGCCGCCAGGGGTATGCCGCCGTGCACGGCCAGGATTTCCACGTCGGCCTGGCGACGTCGCCGCCCGCCAGCGGCTTCCATATCCTGAACAACCTGTTCAAGTTCCATGCGGCCTGCTACAGCACGCACTCGACGATCGAGGCCATCGCCGCGCTGCGTTCCGCGCATGGCATCGCGGCGGATCAGGTTGCCCGTATCGAGGTCGTGGCGGGCGAGGGCTGCTCCATCTGCAATATCCAGGCGCCGGCCACCGCGCTGGAGGCCAAGTTCAGCCTGCGCGCGACCGCGGCCTTCGCCATGTTGGGCATCGACACGGGCAGCCTGCGGACCTGGGAGCGGTTCAGCGATCCGTCCGTCGCCGCCATGCTGGCGAAGGTCGCGGTCAGGCTGGTGCCGGGGATGAGCCTGAGCGATTCCACCGTCACGATCCTGCACGGCGCCGACATGTCGTCCACGCTGACCTACGACTGCGGCGTGCCGATCGACGACAAGGCGGCGCAGTCGGAGAAGGTTTTCGCCAAGTTCCGCGCCGTCGCGCAACCCGCGCTGGGAGAGGCCGGCGTCGCCGAGGTCCTGGCGCGGATGGCGTCCTTCGACCGACAACCGGATCTCAGGGAACTGATGCGGCGGTGCGCCGCGCCAGGGGGAAATCCCTAATGATCGACTGATTGCGGCACCGCCGAAAACGCGACTAGTATATCCAGGATATTGGATCCAATCCTTGGCGAGCGCGGCAGGGTCCTGTCGCCGCCCGCCTGTCGCAGGAACCGGCCGGTGCTGAATATCAGGCAGTTGAATGTCCGCTTCGGCGGTCTGCGGGTGCTGAACGACGCGACCTTCACGGTCCGTGAAAACGCCATCACGGGCCTGATCGGCCCCAATGGCGCCGGCAAGACCACGCTGTTCAATTGCATCACCGGCCTGCTGCCCGCCGCGCGCGGATCGGTGGAATTCCACGGCGATCCCATCCTGGGATGGCGGCCCGACCGCATCGCGCGCGCCGGGCTGGTGCGCACCTTCCAGCTGGCGCGCGGCTTTCCGCGCATGTCGGTGTTCGAACACCTGATGCTCTATGGCAAGCACCAGCCGGGCGAAAGCCTGCTGGCCGCCTGCCTGGGCAGCGCCGACGCCCGCGGCCGCGAGGCGGCGCTGCGCGAACAGGCCTTCCAGGTCGCCCGGCGGCTGAAGCTCGATCACGTGCTGGACCACCTGGTGGTCGACATATCCGGCGGCCAGAAGAAGCTGCTGGAGATCGGCCGCGCGCTGATGGCCGAGCCGCGCATGCTGTTGCTGGACGAACCCATGGCGGGGGTCAATCCCACGCTGGCCCGCGAGATCGCCGAGCAGCTTGCCCGCCTGCGCGAGGACGGCCTGACCGTGCTGCTGATCGAGCATGACCTGGAGCTGGTGCGGCTGCTGTGCGACGACGTCGTGGTCATGGCCGAAGGCGCTTTCCTGACGCGCGGAGGCTATGACGACGTGATCGCCAATCCCGCGGTACAGGACGCCTATCTGGGCCGCCGGCACGCGGCGAGGGCGGCGCAATGACGGCGGCGAACACGGTGACGACCAACACGGCGACGACGAACGCGGCGGCGGCCCCCTTGCTGCGCGTGCGCGGCCTGGCCGGCGGCTACACGCCCACCGATCGCGTGGTCAAGGGCGTGGACCTGGATATCGCGCCGGGCGAGCTGGTCGTGGTGGTGGGACCCAACGGCGCCGGCAAGTCCACCTTGCTGAAACTGATCGCCGGCCTGCACCACATGGCCGAAGGCAGCATCGAGCTGGAAGACCGTCCCCTGGCGGTGCAGACGCCGCTGGCCCGCGCGCGCGCCGGCATCGGCTTCGTGCCACAGGAAAACAATGTCTTCGGCGGCCTGACGGTGCGCGAAAACCTGGAAATGGGCGCCTACCTGCACGGCGGCGGCGAAGAAGCCCGCATCGACGCCATGTACCAGCGCTTTCCCGTGCTGCGCGACAAGCGGCGCGCGGCGGCCGGCACGCTGTCCGGCGGCCAGCGGCAGGTCGTCGCCATGGCCATGGCGCTGATGGGCGAGCCCCGCATGCTGCTGCTGGACGAACCGTCCGCGGGCCTGTCGCCCGCCGCCTGCGAGGTCCTGTTCGACACCGTGCGCGAACTGGCCGACGGCGGGCTGACCATCCTGATGATCGAACAGAACGCGCTGGCCGCGCTGGATATCGCCGATCGCGGCATCGTCATGGTCAGCGGCGCCAAGCGCGCCGACCGCGCCGCGCGCGACCTGGCCGCTGACCCGGAAACCCGCCGCATGTTCCTGGGCGGCGCCGACCAACATCACCCGTCAGATCGCTGACATTCAGAGCTTCGAGGATCTCCGCCATGTCCAACCTTCCGTACCGCCGCCGTTTCCTGAAACTGGCCGCCGCCGGCGCCGCGCTGGGCGCGCAGCCCTATATCCTGCGCGGCGCCTACGCGCAGGCCACGGACCCCATCATGCTGGGCGCGCTCTCGCCGCTGTCGGGCTCGGGCGCGCAATACGGGCCGCCGATGCAGCAGGCCATCGCCGCCGTGGTCGACGAAGTGAATGCCGCCGGCGGCGTGCTGGGGCGGCAGATCAAGCTGGTGCGCGAGGACTGCCAGACCAACCCCGAGGCCGCGGTGCGCGCGGCGCGCAAGCTGATCGACGTCGACAAGGTCGTGGCCATCATCGGCGTCTGGTCGTCGCCCGTCACGCAGGCCGTGGCGCCCTTGTGCTGGGAAAGCAGGACGGTGATCGCCTGCGCGTCGGGCGCCGACAACCTGACGCACCTGCCGCACCAGGGCTACCTGTTCCGCACCCAGCCGACGACGACGCTGCAGGGCCGCAAGTTCGGCGAGTTCGCGCTGGCGCAGGGCGCCCGCAAGGTGGTCTACCTGTCGCCGCAGACGCCTTTCGTGCAGTCCATGACGGAGAACATGGCCAAGGCGATGGCCGCCGCCGGCGGCACGGTCACGACCGTCGTGTACGAAGACAAGAAGGCCAGCTACCGCACCGAAGTGGACAAGGCGCTGGCCAGCAAACCCGACATGCTGGTGCTGGGCGGCTACGTGGCCGACACCTCGGTGCTGGTGAAGGACCTGTACCGCGCCGGTTATCAGGGCAAGATGCTGTCGTACGCCTATACGGTCAACAAACAGCTGATCGAATCGGTGCCCAAGGACACGGTGGAAGGCATCTTCACCATCGCGCCTTCGCCGGCGGCGGACGGCACCGCGTACGCGCGCCTGAAGAAGATCGTGAATTCCGACAGCCCCGATCCCTACACCGCGCAGTCCTATGACCATGCGAACCTGGTCATCATGGCGATGGCGCAGGCCAGGGCGGCGTCCGGCGCGGCCATCAAGGACGCGATACGCAAGCTGACGGCCGATGGCGGCCAGCGGGTGGACAACGCGGCGGCCGGCATCAAGATCCTGGCTGGCGGCGGCAGCATCGACTACGTCGGCGCCAGCGGCCCTTGCCGTTTCACCGATATCGGCGACGTCGCCGAGGCCAGCTTCCGCTACGAGCAGGTCAAGGACGGCAAACCCGTGCTGCTGAAGATCGCTTGAAGGACCACCCGTGACGGAGCTGTTGCAAGCGCTGGCGAATGGGATCATCGCCGGCGCCACCATCGCCTTGCCCGCGGTAGGCCTGTCCATGATGTACGCGGTGCTGCGGTTTCCCAATTTCGCGGTGGCCGGGGTGGCCAGCGTCGGCGCCTACCTGGCCTACCTGGCCAACGTGCGCGCCGGGCTGCCGCCGGTCGCGACCATACCGGTGGCCTTCGCCGGCGCCGGCCTGGTAGGCCTGGCATGCGACTGGATAGGCATGCGGCGCCTGCGGCGCGTGCCGTCGTCCGATGGCGGCCTGACCGTGGCCATCGTGTCGATCGCCATCATGCTGGCGCTCGAGGCGATTCTGCGCTTCGCCTTCGGCAATGACCTGCGCAGCTTCGACGTGCCCATCATGCGCGACGTGAGCGTCGGCGGCATCCGGGTCAGTCCGCAGCAGTTCGCCAACCTGGGAATTGCCGTGGCCGTGACGGCCTGCCTGTTCCTGTACTTCCGCTATACGCGCATGGGCAAGGCAATGCGCGCCGTGGCCGACAATCCGACGCTGGCCCGCCTGAAGGGCATCGACCCGGACATCATCGCGGGGCTGACCATCTTCCTGGGCATGGGACTGGCTGGCGTGGGAGGCGCCTTGCTGGGCATCGACACCAGCATCGACCCGCTGACGGGCAGCCGCTTCCTGCTGACCTTCTTCGCGGCCAGCGTGCTGGGCGGCCTGGCCAGTCCGGCGGGCGCGGTGATCGGCGCGGTGGCGATAGGCGTGGCCGAGGAGGTCGCGCTGATCTGGCTGCCACCGACCTATCGCAGCGCGGTGGGCTTCGTGGCCATCTTCGTCTTCCTGACTTTCCGACCGCAGGGCCTGATGGGCCGGCGCTGAGGCACAGCCATGCTTTCCTATCTGGCGTTCTCTCTTACATTGGCGGCCGTGTACTGCCTGCTGGCCCTGGGCCTGACGGTGATCTGGGGCTACACCGGCATGGTCAACCTGGGCATCGTCGGCTTTTTCGCCGTGGGCGCGTATGCGTCGGCCATCGTCACCACGCAGCTGGGCTGGCCCATCCTGGCGGGCTGGATCCTGGGCGCGCTGGCCGCCGGCGCGGCGGGCGTGGTGATGACGTACGCGACGCGCGGGCTGCGCGGCGATTACCTGGCCATCGTGACGCTGGGCTTCGCCGAAACGGTGCGCCTGGTGGCGCTGAACGAGAACTGGCTGACCAAGGGGGCGGAAGGTATTCCCGGCATACCGGGCCCGATGAAGGCCGAACTGGGGCCATGGTTCAACACCGCGTATCTGCTGGTGGCCTGGCTGATCGCCGCGCTGGCCGCCTGGCTGCTGGCGCGGATCGCCGCGAGTCCCTACGGCCGCGTGCTGCGCGCCATCCGCGACGATGACGTGGTCGCGCTGGTCGCCGGCAAGAACGTGCCGCGCTACAAGGTGGCGGCGTTCGCCATCGGCACCGCGCTGGCCGGCCTGGCCGGCGCCTTGTATGCGCATTTCACTTCCTACATCGCGCCCGACCTCGTCGCGCCCTTGCTGACCATCTACGTGTTCCTGGCAGCGACGGCCGGCGGGAACGCCCGGCCCATGGGCGCGGTGGTGGGCGCGCTGCTGGTCATGGCCTTGCTCGAAGGCACGCGCATGCTGGCGGCGTTCACGTCGGCGTTGTCGGCGGTGCAGGCCGCGGCCCTGCGCGATTTCATCATCGCCGCCGCGCTGGTCGCCATCCTGCAGGTGCGCCCGCAGGGCATCCTGCCCGAACGCATACGGCCGGCGGGCGCCGACGGCCATCGTCCCAAGCACTCATAGGTAACCATATGGAGTCCGGAATGGAATCGAGAGCATTGGAATTACTGCATCAATCGTGCACCGCGGCCGCGGTGCGAGGCGGGCGCGAAGGGTTGTTTCGCGGCATCGACCAGGCGCTGGGCGAACTGGTGGGGCACAAGCTGTTCACTATCCTGTACACCTCGCCGGACGCGCAGCAGGTGATCCGCCTGTACAGCAATCAACCGGAGGCCTATCCGGTCAGCGGGGCAAAGAAGATGGGGCCCACGCCATGGGGCGACCTGGTCATCACGCGCGGCCAGCCGTATATCGGCAATACCGAGGACGACATCAAGTGGGCGTTCTTCGACCACGAACTGATCAAATCGCTGGGTTGCGACTCGGTGCTGAACGTGCCCGTGGTGATCGAGGGCCGGACGCTGGGCACCTTGAACCTGCTGCACCAGGCCGGATGGTACGAGGACCGGCACGTGCCCATCGCCACGCCGTTCGCCTACCTGCTGGCGCCGCTGTTCGAGGCGGTGCGGCGCGACGCCGGCGCGTGACCGGGCGGGTCAGGGCGTCGACCTGAATGGACGCCGGAGCGCCTGACGCCGGGGGCGGGGAAACGCGCCCCTGCGACGCCGGCCTACTGCATCGACAGGTTTTCCTCCAGCGGTTCCTGACGGCTCTGCATATGCCAGAGCGTGGCGAACAATCCGCCACGCTCGCGCAGCACGTCGGGCGGGCCGTCTTCCACCAGGCGGCCCTCGTCCAGCACGATGATGCGGTCGAAGGACGACAGCGTCGACAGGCGGTGCGCGACAGCCAGCACCGTGCGGTTGCGCATCAGGCCGTTCAAGGCCTGCTGCACGCGCACCTCCGACCGGCTGTCCAGCGCCGACGTGGCTTCGTCCAGCAGCAGGATGGGCGCGTCTTTCAGGAAGGCCCGCGCCATGGACAGGCGCTGGCGCTGTCCGCCCGATAGCGAGGCGCCGCGTTCGACCAGCAGCGTCTGGTAGCCATCCGGCAACCGGTCGATGAATTCGTCGCAGTGCGCCAGCCGGGCCGCTTCGTAGACCTCTTCGTCGGTCGCATCCGGCCGGCCATAGCGGATGTTCTCCATAATGGTGCGGCGAAACAAGGGCAGATCCTGCGGCACCACCGCGATGGCCCCGCGCAGGCTGTCACGCGTCAGCCCGTCCACGGGCTGGCCGTCCAGCCGGATGCTGCCGCGGCTGACGTCGTCCAGGCGCTGCAAGAGGTTCAGCAGGGTGGACTTGCCGGCGCCGGATGCGCCGACCACGCCGACCTTCTGCCCGCCGGGAATGCACAGGTCCAGGCCGTGGAAAACCTGGTGGCCGTCCGGGTAGGCGTAGTGGACATCATGCAGTTCGATCCGGCCGCCGCGCGGTTGGTAGACGCGCGCGTCTGGCAGGTCCTTCATGCCGTGCGGCTGCGCCACTACGCCCAGCATCTCGCCGATCACGCCGAACTGTTGCGCGGTGCCCACCAGGGCCAGGGCCAGGTCGCGCGAACCGTGCAGGATGCGAAAGGCCAGGGCGCTGACGACCACCACGTCGCCCGTCGTCATGACGTCGCGGCGCCAGGCGTACAAGGCCCAGAACAGCATCGACCCGGCCATGACCCACAGGCAGATATCGTGCAGCACGCGGGCCTTCTCCAGGTACATCCAGCTGCGGCGCTGCGCGTGGGCCTCCTGCTCGACCTGCCACTTCAGGCGGTCATGTTCCTGCCGGTGCGCGGTGAATGCCTGCACCGTCCAGATATTCGATACCGTATCGATGATTTCGCCGCCCACCCGCGACGCGTGCATGCCATAGGTTTCGTGCAACTTGCGGCCGCGTATGCCGAACAGCACGATCACCAGGGCCACGGTCGCCACGAATAGCGTCAGCGCCATGGCCAGTTTCCAGTCTATGGTCAGCAGCACCACCGTCGCGCCGATGAACTCCACGCAGGGCGGCGTCACGTTCCAGGTCATGGTTCCGTAGATGGAGGCGCTGGCCGTCGCCGTGGCCGATATGCGATTGCCCAGCGCGCCCGTCAAGTGGCGCCTGAAGAAGGGCAGGGAGTGTCCGGTCAGGTGATCGAATAGATCGATGCGCATGTCGGCGCAGGACGCCACGATGGTGCGGCAACCCAGCCAACCGGCCGACCGCCACAAGGTGCTTTCCACGCCGATCAGCACCAGGAAGAAAACCAGCGGATGCCAGATATCCGCGCGAGCCCGGTCGGGTTCGGCCATGGCGTCGACGATCAGCTTCATGCCGTATTGAACGGCGACGGCGCAGCTCGCCGCGCTGACGATCAGCAACGCGAGACAGGCGAAGCTGCCCGGCCTGGCCTTGACGTAATGGAACAGGAAGGGAAGCGGACGGGAGGGAATGGGCCGGGCGGACATGGCGAAGGGCATCGATCAATGCGCGCGCTTGGAGGCCTCGACAGGGACGGGGACGGGCGCTTCGGATAGCTCGCGGAAGCGGCGCTGTTGCCGGAACAGCTCGGTGGCCGTCGCCATATCGACGGGGCGGCGTCCCTCGGCATCGGCGAAGCCGAGCAACCCGGTCGGACAGTGCCTGTCGTCCTCCCAGCCGGGATAGTCGGTGATCGGATACAGGCAGATGCCCAGGATGGGCAGACCCTGCGCCATCGCGGCCGCCGTTTCGTCGCAGACATAGCGCAGCCAGCCCGCGCGCCGTTCGCCTTCGGCGCCGGTTTCGGCGATCAGGATGGGTCGTTCGTAGCGTGCGTGGACCCGCGCCAGCATGTCGCGCAGGGGCAGGTAGCCCGGCGTGTCGCGATGGATGGTCGGCCCGTTCAGATACCACTGGTTGTGCGGATAGAAGTTGACGCCGATGATGTCCAGGTACTCGGTCGCGCCGCCGAGCTCCGGCGCCATGCTGCCGCGCACCATGTCCCATCCCTGGTACTGGGCCAGCGTACAGTGGTGGGCGGCGGCGCGATCCTCCGGCGTGGCCGTCGCGACGCGGATCATGGGGTCCGCCAGGACGAAGCGGGCGCGGACATCGACCTGCCGGATGGCTTCGATCGCCGCCACGGTGCAGGCCGCGAGTTGGCGTTTGAGCTCATCGCCGCGGCCCGTTCCGCAAGGCGCGAAGTGGTTCATTTCGCCGCCTGCCCAGGCCCAGTAGGACAACTCGTTCACCGGGCAGTAGAAGGGCGTGCCCGGGCAGCGTTCGCGTATCAGGGCGGCGGCCCGCGCGGCATAGCGGGCGAAACGCTGCGGAAACCCCGGGCTCCAGATATCGAGGTGTTCGGGCCAACCGTAATGGCACAGGTCCCATATGACCTGCGTTCCGCCGCGCACGGCGGCATCGATCTGGCCGACAGCGCTGGTCCAGTCGAAGCTGCCGTCCTCCCGTTCGATGCGGTGCCAGCGCAGGCCGTCGCGCACGGTCCGGATGCCGCAGGCGGACAGCGCCTGGAAGTCGGCCAGCGCGTGGCGCGCATGACCGGTACTTTCCAGCAGGTCCAGGCGCCGGCCGTCCGGAAACTTCAGCGTCGAGCACTCGAATCCGCCTTGCAGGAAACTGCGAAAAACAGCCGTCATCGGTCCGCCCCCGTCATGCTACCGCCTGGGCCGCCAGCGCCGGCCCGGCGCGATGTTCGGCCTCGATGCGCCCATACGCCGCCAAAGCCTGCGCGACCACCTGGTCCATGTTGTAGTAGCGATAGGTAGCGAGCCTGCCGACGAACAGCACGTGCGGACGCTCGTCGGCCAGGGCCTGGTAGCGGCGGTAAAGTTCGGCATTCTCCGGCCGCGGGACCGGATAGTAGGGGTCGCCTTCGGCGCTCGGGTATTCGTAGGTGACGCTGGTGCGGGGATGGCGTTGCCCGGTCAGATGCTTGTATTCGGTGATGCGCGTATAGGGCACTTCTTCCGCCGGATAGTTGACCACGCCGACCGGCTGGAACTGCTCCTGATCGTAGGTTTCGTGCCGGAAGACCAGCGAGCGATACGGCAACGCGCCGTGGCAGTAATCGAAGTACTCGTCGATGGGGCCGGTATAGACCAGCCGCCGCGCCGGCACGGCGCCGCGCAGTTCGCGGTAGTCCGTTCCCAGGCATATGTCGACGTTCGGGTGGTCCAGCATCTGCTCGAACATGCGGGTATACCCCTGGTCCGGCATGGCCTGGAAGCGATCCGTGAAATAGCGGTCGTCATGAGACGTACGGGTGGGCACGCGCGCGGTGACGCTCTTGTCCAGCTGCGACGGGTCCAGGCCCCATTGCTTGCGGGTGTAGCCGCGAAAGAAGCGCTCGTACAGATCCCTGCCGACCTGCGACACCACAACGTCTTCGGCGGTGCGGATCTGCACATGCGTTTCGGCGCGCGCGGCCAGGAAGGCCTGGGCGGTTTCGCTGGTGAAGGGCCGTCTGTACAGCGTGGACAGCGTCGTCAGATTGATGGGCATGGGCAGGAGCATGCCATCGACGCTGGCGAGCACGCGGTGTTCGTAGGGACGCCAGCCGGTGAACCGCGACAGATACTTCACGACCTGGTCGGCATTGGTATGGAAGATGTGCGGGCCGTAGCGGTGGACGAGCACGCCGGCATCGTTGACGAAGTCGTAGGCATTGCCGCCTATGTGCGGGCGGCGATCGATCACCAGCACGCGCTGGCCCAGGCCCGCGGCCAGCCGTTCGGCCAGCACGCAGCCGGCGAACCCGGCGCCGACGACCAGATAGTCGTAACGCGCCGTGGGCGAGCGGGACGTGCGCGGCGTCCGGGTGGGCTGCATCGGCTGCGTCGGCTGCGGCGCGCCTTCTCTGCCGGCGCTCCTGCCGTGCATCGGCACCACCGGCGCCGCGTTCGCGGGGGATGCCCCGGCCTGCGCTTCGGCGAGCCTCCCGGCAAGCCTCCCGGCAAGCCTCCCGGCAAGCCTTTCGGACATGTCCCGCCAGGTGCGGTCCCACGACATGCCCGCGAGCGCACGGTCCGCCTGGGCGGCCACCACGGCGGGCGCCAGCGCATCGCGCAGCGCCGCTTCGGCGGCCTGTACGAAGCTTTCGGCGTCATCGGCGATGCGCACCAGTGGGCAAGCGCCATAGCCGCGCTCGACGTCGGCGATGCGCGTGCTGACCACCGGCCGCCCGGCGGCGATGAACTCGGGTGTCTTGGTCGGGCTGATGTATCGCGTGGACTCGTTCAGGGCGAACGGCATCAACGCCGCATCCCATCCCGACAGGTAGGCGGGCAGGTCGTTGTAGTCCTTGGGCCCCAGGTAATGGATGTTGGCGGCGCGCGGCAGCGTCGCCGGATCGATCTTGACGACCGGACCGATCAAGACCAACTGCCAGCCGGGACGCGCCGCGGCGACGCGCGCCACCAGTTCGCAGTCGAAACGCTCGTCCAGGACCCCGTAGAAGCCCAGCCGCGGGTGCGGTATCGCGGCCTGGTCGGCAGGCTCGTCGCCGCACGTGCGGGCGCGGCGGAAATGCTCCACGTCGACGCTGCTGGGAAAGGCGTGGACGTTACGGTGTTTCCCACGCTTGGCCTCGTACAAGCTGTGCCCGCCCGTGAACACGATGTCGGCGCGCGCCAGCAGTTCGGCTTCACGCGCCGTAAGTTCCGGCGGCGCGCCCCGAAATGCGGAAAGCTCATCCATGCAGTCGTACACCACCGTGCCGGCCGTCAGGTGGCCGGAGTAGCCGAGCGCCATGGGCGTGTAGTACCAGAGCAGCGCGGGCCTGATGGCGTCATCCGCGATGACGGTATCGAGCAGGCGCTGCAGCGTCGTCTCGGTTTGCTGCGCGTCCATGCCGGCGGGCAGCCGGGGCACCAGCACCGCAATGCCGCCATCGACGATGCGCCGCTCCAGCCATGCCTCGCCGCCATCGGCGGCCAGGGGCTCCTCGAAGTAGTACACCCGATGCGATCGCGCAAACCGCGACAGCAGATGCTGCGGGCGCTGGTAGACGAAATGCCAACGCAGATGCGAGAAGCAGATCAGATCGGGACGCGCGGGCTGTTGCGGTGCGGGGCCGGTCGCGAGCGTCCAGGGCCGTGCGGTGTCGTCGTCGACACGCTGGGGAGCTTGGGGATTCATGATCGCCTCGAGGTGATGACGGATGGGAAATGCCGTGCGAATGAGAAGCAGGATGCTGGCCGCGGTCCACGGACGGGGCGCTTGGGCGCGCGGATGTGGCCGCCCCTCGACGCAGCCGGCATGCCCAACGTGAAGCCGCTGCCTGTTCGAAGGTTGCGGGATATCCTCACTACAACGCGAAGTAAGTCATACTCAAGCTGGTCAAGGTAATATGAAGCACACTCACAAAACCTGCTCGAGCAGGGGCGGTGCAGGGAGCAATCTTGGCGTTTGCGGGAGGGGATCACATGCTATCGACGCTCATCTACCGCAGCCGCATACGCGGAAGCCTGTCCGCGGAAGAGCTGCATAAGCTGGCCGATGCGGCGGGCCGACGTAATCAGTCCCTGCAGGTGACCGGCATCCTGCTGTTCGATGGCGAACACTTCTTCCAGGTGCTGGAAGGCCCGGACGATCAGGTGGATGCGCTCTACAAATCGATCCTGCGCGATCCGCGCCACACCCAGGTCGTCCGCCTGCTGCGTGACCACGCGCCGTCGCGCCGTTTCGGCGGACATGCCATGGAGCTCTTCGACCTGCGCCTTTATCCCGCCGGTACCGTCCTGGACGCGCTGCTCGCCCGCGTGACGGCGCGCACCAGGCAGACCTACGACGACAGGGTGCTGAAGATCATCAAGGCCTGTGCCGCAGGCGAATGGAAAGACCATTTCGTCGAAGGCAGCGATGCATCGGAATGGACGTTCGCGCCGGGCGGCGACGTTTTCGGCGCGGCGGGCGGCGTACCGATCGCCGGCCAGCCCTGCCAGTTCGCTTTGCAGCCCATCGTCGATCCGCTGCGCCGAGAGGTCAGCTCGCTGGAAGCACTGATCCGCAGCGCATCCGGCGGTTCGCCCGAAGCCTATTTCGCCTCCATCCCCAAGAACAAGCTTCACCAGGCGGACCTGGACGCGAAGGCCTACGCCTTCGCGCTGGTCAACAGCATAGGCATCGGCGACTGCAAGGTGTCCGTGAACCTGCTGCCCATGTCGCTGGTGGCGGTGCCTGGCGCGGTCGATATCCTGCTGGAGCAGCTGGCACGCAACAACCTGGCGCCCGAGCAGCTCGTGGTCGAGGTGACGGAACAGGAGTTCATCTCGCGCCTGGACGGTTTCACCACCGCCATCACGCAATTGCGCCGCGCCGGGATCGGCCTGGCCATCGACGACTTCGGCGCCGGGTTCGCCGGCCTGTCGCTGCTGGTCGAATTCCAGCCCGAGAAGCTGAAGATCGATCGCAAGCTTATCCACGGCGTGCACGCCGACGGACCGCGCCAGGCCATCGTGCGCTCGATCGTCCAGTTCTGTGTTTCGCTCGGTATCACGATCGTGGCCGAAGGGGTGGAAACCGCGGAAGACTGGTGCTGGCTGCAGGCGGCGGGTATAGAAAGGTTCCAGGGCTATCTGTTCGCCCGGCCGGCGTTGAACGGCGTCGCGCCCATCTGGTGGCCCAGCAGGAAATGCTAGGGCCCGCGGGCGCGGACAGCCGCACCCCGGGCCTTGCTCAGTCCTGGCGGATGTTGCCCCTGCGGATGACGTCCGCCCATTTGGCGTCTTCTTTCTTCAGGTACTCGGCGAATTCGGCCGGCGTCGAGCCCACCGGCTGTACGCCCAGGTCATTGAAGCGCTTGCGGACGTCATCTTCCTTCAAGACCTGCACCAGGGTGTCGTGCAGCTTCGCCGCGACGTCATTCGGCACGCCGGCCGGCACGAACACGCCGTTCCACTCGTAGACCTCGTAGCCCGGGATGACCGTTTCGGCCACGGTCGGCACGTCGGGCAGCCGCGGCGAGCGCTGCGGCGAGGAAATCACCAGCGCGCGCACCCGGCCGGCTTCGACCAGGGGAAAGGATGCCGCCACCGTGCTGAACATGAAGTCCACCTGGCCGGTCATCACGTCGGTGATGGCCGGGCCGCCGCTCTTGTACGGCACGTGCACCATGTCCAGGTTCAGCTTCTGGCGGAACAGCTCGGACGCCAGGCGCTGGACGGTGCCGCTGCCGCCGGAGGCGAAGTTGATCTTGCCCGGATGCGCCTTGGCCTGCGCGACCAGGTCGTTGACATCCTTGTACTTGGAGTCCGCCTTGACGATCAGGATGTTGGGCGCCAGCGACACCAGCGACACGGGCTGCAGTGCGGTGCTGGTGTAGGGCATCTGCGGAAACAGATGCGGGTTGATGGAGTAGGGCGTGGCGTCGTACAGCACCGTATAGCCATCGGGCGCGGCCTTGGCCACATACGCCGCGCCTATGGTGCCGCTGGCGCCGGGACGGTTTTCCACCACGACGCTGGTATTCAGCCTGGCTCCCATGCGCTGGGCGAGCAGGCGCGCGAGCGCGTCCGCCGAACCGCCGGGGGCGTAGGAAACCACCATGGTGATGGGACGCTCGGGGTATGCCGCATGGGCGGTCGCGGCGGCTCCCAGTGCCGCCGCCACGGCGACAGCGCGGGCCGCGTGCAGGATGGACGATGAAAGTTTGGTTCGGATGGCTGACATGAGTGTCTCCTTTTTGATGTGTGGGGCTTACCTGCCGGGCAAGCCTTGCAGCCGCGACAGCGGCAACCCCGCGTTGGGCGCCGACGCGGTAAGAATGGAACCGGACACCGATTCGGTGCAGTAAAGCGTGCGGCGCTCCGGCCCGCCGAATGCGATATTGGTGGTCGACATGCCCTTGGGGCTGCGCCAGATGGTGATCGGCTCGGCACGATGATTGAGTAGCCAGACGTAGCCCAGGCCCGGATTGCAGACCAGCAGGTTGCCCGCGCCGTCGACGGCAAGGCCGTCCGGACCGCTGGGACCATAGGACGTGAAGAACTGGCTGACCTTGCTGACGCTGCCATCGGCCATCAGCGGCACGCGCCACACGCAATTGCCGCGCGTCACCGCCAGGTACAGCACGCGGCCGTCCGGCGACAGGGCCACGCCATTCGGGCTGGGCACATTGTCCAGCAGCAGGTCGAGCTGGCCGTTCGGGCGCAGGCGATACAGGCGTCCGCCGGGATCGTGCAGTCCGCTCTGGCCCTGGTCGGTGAAGTACAGGTTGCCCTGCGCGTCGAAGATGAGATCGTTCACGCCGCGAAAGCGTTCGCTGTTGCGGCGTTCCAGGTAAGGCGCGACCTTGCCGGCCGCGATGTCCAGCAGCATCAGACCGTTCTTGTAATCGGTGATCAGCAGGCGGCCGGCATCCAGGAACTTCATGCCGTTGGGCTCGCCGTCGTACTCGACGATCAGGGTCCATGCGCCGGCCGCGTCGATCCTGAAGATCCGGCCCCAGGGGATGTCGGTCACGTACAGGTTGCCGGCGTCGTCGAACACCGGCCCTTCCAGGAAGGAATCCGTCACGGCGCCGCCGCGATTGGCATCGGCCCAGGCGCTGCGGCGCGCCTTGCGGTATGCGTCGGGCATGGCGGTCCATACCTCGAAGTCGACGACTTCGGGCGGGTTGATCAGGAACATGGTGCTTCTCCGTAGCTGTGCGCGCGCGCCGGCGGGCCAGCGCGCGGAGGGCGTTACTCCGCCTTCAGGCCCAGGTCTTTGGCCAGGGTGCTGTATTCGTCTATCTCGTGCGCCATCTGCGACTGGAAGGCGTCGCCGCAGGTGCTGCGCGGCTGCATGCCCAGCGCGTCCAGGCTTTTCGCGGTGCCCGCCGCGGACGCATAGGCGGCCGCGACCTGCTCGAGCTTCTGCCGCGCATCGGCCGGGATGCCGGCGGGGGCGAGCACGCCATACCAGGCTTCGGCGGCGTAGTCTTTCACGCCGGCCTGGGCGAAGGTCGGCACGTCGGGCAATTGCGGCAGGCGTTGCGGGGCGGCGACGGCCAGCGCGGTCAGCTTGCCGGCCTCGACCTGCGGCAGCACCGAACCCAGGGTGGCGAACGAGCTATCGACCTGTCCGCCCATCAGGTCCGACACCGCCTGCGCCGCACCCTTGTATGGGATGTGATTCATCGACGTGCCGGTCAGCCGCAGGAATTGTTCGGTGTAGAAATGGCCGGAGCTGCCGGTGCCGGGCGTGGCGAACGTGTGCTTGCCGGGTTCGGCCTTGAGCCGGGCCACGAATCCGTCCAGCGTCTTCACGGGCATTGACGGCCCGACGACCAGTACGGTCGGGCTGACGGCCACGGCGCAGATGGGCGTGAACGAGCGCAACGCGTCGAACTTCACGCGGTCGCTGTAGAGCGCCGGAATCATGGTGTGATTGGTCGCACCGAACAGCAGCGTATAGCCATCGGCAGGCGCCTTGGCGACGGCCTCCGCCGCCAGGATGGTATTGGCGCCGGGCCTGTTTTCCACGACGAAGGTCTGGCCCAGTGCCTGACCGGCGTAGGAAGCGAAGGATCGTGCCACCACGTCCGTGGGGCCGCCGGGAGAGAAACCGACGATGATGCGGACGGGCTTATCCGGATAAGCAGCCTGTGCGGTCGCGCTCCCAGCGACGAGCAGCAGCGCCGCGGCCAGGAAAGGGCGGGCGAGTTTCATGTTGTCTCCTCAACGGTTTGCCGTTCGGCTATACCGTGGCGATGGGGGTTGCCGGCGATCCTGCGGCGCCGGGTAAGCGTAAGGGGGGTGCGGTCAACAGGAAGCGGCTGCGGCCGTTGGCGCGCAGCCAGCGCGCGAGCGGCGTCAGCCACCACAGTTCGCCCAGGTGGATCCCGTGCTTGAACAGGCAGTGTTCGTGCAGCGGCAGGCGGGGACCGCGCATGGGCTGTCCCTGCTGGCCGAACTTGACCGGCTGCACCAGTTCGACCGCCGGGTTGTCGGAAATCAGGCAGGCCAGCCGGCTGTCGACGATCCACTGCAGCAGCTTCGCGTCATTGCCGTCCAGGCCGCTGCCTGTCGCGTGCAGATGGGCGACGTCCGGCTTGCCGCGCATCGACATCAGCATGTCGCCGAAGCCGGTATGCAGGCAGACCATATCGCCGGGCTCGATCGCGATGCCGTCCGCGTCCAGCATGCGCATCAGCGCGTCGTAGCCGACCGCCTCCCGCTTGCGTCCTACGTGGTGCTCGAGGTCGATCAGCACACCCCGACCCTGCGCGCCGTGTTCCGCGAGCTGCTCGATGCCGAGCGCGTTCGCGGTCGGTCCGGGAAATCTCGCCCAGTCCGTGACCGCCTTCGGATCCTCCGGCGCGGCGTGCAGGTCCACGCCCGCGCGAAAGCCGTTGTAGAACACCGCCTCGTCGACGCCGTCGGCATCGGCGTCGAAGCGGCTGCCCATGTGCGCCAGGCTGTCCCACTGCGTGGAGTACTGCGTGTTCATCAGCAGCACGTCGTCGCAGACCACGTCGGTCAGCGCGGGATCTTCGCTGGCATAGGACCAGCAAAAGCCCTGCGCACCGGCGCTCTTGCCGTCGCGCAGCGTGGCGTAGCGTCGCGGCGGCAGACGGCGCGGATTCAGCGCCATGCCGCCGGGCAGGTCCAGGGGAAGCGACAGGCAGAAGGTCTGTCCTGCCCGCACCTCGGCGATGCCTTGCAGCACCTTGGCGCGGTCGACCAGATTCATGCGCCCGCGTTGGTCGTCATCGCCGAATTCGCCCCAGGAACTGCCGGGCGGCGCCTGTTTCCATCGTTTGGCCATGGCTTGGTTTCCAGGTCAGGCGTGCGCGGCCTGCTGCCGCAGGACGGCCAACGCGTTTTCCGCCGCGCCCACGCCCATCTTGACGTAGGCTTCCTGCGTCACGCCGCCGATATGCGGGCTGAGGATGATGTTGGGCTCGGCCTGGAACGGGTGGCCGGCGCGCATGGGTTCGGTGGCGAAGCTGTCCAGCCCGGCGGCGCGCACCTTGCCGTCGCGCACGGCCTGCAGCAGGGCCTGCTCGTCGATCAGCCCGCCGCGCGCCGTGTTGACGACGAGCACGCCGGGCTTGCACAGGGCCAGCGTCTGCGCGTTCACCATGCCGCGGTTTTCCTCGGTCAACGGGCAGTGCAGGGAAATCGCGTCCGACTCGCGCCAGATCGTCGCCAGGTCCACGTTGGCGATGTCGGCGGGCAGGTCCTTGGCATACGGATCGAAGCCGATCACGCGCATGTCCATGCTGGCCGCGATGCGGGCGACCCGGCGGCCGATGGCGCCCAGGCCGATCAGGCCCAGCGTCTTGCCGGCCAGCTCCGCGCTCTTGTGGGTGGCCTTGTCCCAATGGCCTGCCCGCATGCGGCTGTCGAGCGAGACCACCGACTTCGCGCAGGCCAGCAGCAGGGCCACACTCTGCTCGGCGACCGCCGCCGCGTTGGCGCCCGCAGCGGCCAGTACGGCGATACCGCGCGACTGGGCCGCGGCCTTGTCGATGGTATCGGTGCCGCTGCCATGCTTGGAGATCACCTTCAGCGACGGCGCGGCTTCCATGGCGGCCGCACCGACCTTGCTGTAGCGCACGATGATGGCGACGGGATCGTGTTGCCGGCACAGGGCCACGATGTCGTCTTCGGTCGGCGTCTTGCCGGCGTAGACGACGTCGTAGCCGTCCAGCAACGCCACCGCCTGTGGCGCCAGGTCGGCCGCGGTCACGAGGATCGCCGGGCGCCCCGTATGAGTTTGCGCGGCGCTGCTCAAAGCGTTTCTCCTTCCTTCAGCACGCCGGCCGTGCGCAGCGCGGAGGCGAGCCACTTGGCAGCCGTATCGCCGCCCTTGATCGCGGCGATACGCGCGGCTTCGTCCTTCACCTTCTTGTCGGCTGACGGCAGCAGGCCTTCGATCTGGTCGCGTTCGATCACCACCACGCCGTCGTTATCGCCGATCACGAAATCGCCAGGGTGCACAGTGACGCCGCCCACCGTGACGGGATGGCCGATGCGGCCGCCGATGTTCTTGGTGGGACCGTTCGGATTCGTGCCGGCGGCGAAGACGGGGTAATCCATCTCGACGATTTCCAGGCTGTCGCGCGCCGCGCCGTCGATCACCACGCCTGCCAGGCCCAGCTGCTTGCAGGCCGTCATCATGATGGTGCCCATCAAGGCGGAGCTCAGGTCGCCCTTGCCGTCGATGACCAGCACGTCGCCAGGCTTGGCCAGCGACATCGCCGCGTGGATCATCAGGTTGTCGCCTGGACGCACCTCGACCGTGAAGGCCGGGCCGGCCAGCTTCATGGACGGATGCAGCGGCCGGATGCGGCCATGCATGGCGCCGCGGCGTCCGTTCACGTCGGCCAGGATGGCGGGTTGGAAGCGCGCGGCCTGCTCGACGATGGCGGCGGAAACGCGGGGGAAGTCCTTGACGATGTCGGGGGTGCTCATGGTGATACCTCGTGGCTTGAGAACGGGTCGGCGCCCGTGGATGGCGTATAGGGGTTCAGGCCTCGCAGGGGTTCAGGCCTTGATGTGGGCGGCGCGGATCAGGCGGCCCCACTTTTCGAAATCGGCGCGGCGCAGCGCGTCCAGGTCGGCGGGCGAACCGCCGGCCAGCGTGATGCCGAGCTGGTTGGCCAGTTCGACGACCGCGGGCTGGCGCAAGGCGTCGCCGATCGCGGCGTTCAGGCGCGTGACGATCGGCGCGGGCGTGCCGGCGGGGGCGAACACCGCCTGCCACTGCTCCACGACGAAGTCCTTGTAGCCTTCCTCGGTCATGGTGGGCGTATCGGGCAGGGCGGCCAGGCGCTTGGCGGACGTCACCGCCAGGGCGCGCAACGCGCCGCTCTTGACGTGGGGCAGGGCGGCGGCGGCCGGCGCGAACATGAACTGCACCTGTCCGCCCAGCGTGTCCTGCAGCGCGGGCGTGTCGCCTTTGTAGGGAACGTGCAGGAACTTCGCGCCGGTCTGCTGCTGCAGCAGTTCGCCCTGCATCTGCAGGATGGTCCCCGTGCCGCCCGAGGCGAAGGCCAGCTTGCCCGGCGATGCCAGGGCCGCCTGCACCAGATCCTTCAGCGTGGCATAGGGTTGCTTGGCGCCCACCACCAGGATGTGCGGAATGGTGCCGATCGTGATGACGGGCACGAACGACGCGATCGGATCGTAGGGAAGCTTGTCCATCATGTGCGGCGCGATGGCCTGCGGTCCGATGGAGGTGCCCAGCAGGGTCAGGCCATCGGGCGCCGCGCGCGCGACCAGCGCCGCGCCGATGGTGCCGGTCGCCCCAGGCTTGTTCTCGACGATGACGGTCGTCGCCAGCGAGCCGTTCAGCTGCTGCGCGATGCTGCGGCCCAATACGTCGGTGCTGCCGCCCGGGGGATAGGGCACGACCCAGGTGATGGGCTTGCCCGCCGGCCACGCGTCCTGCGCGGCGGCCGCGGCGCGGGCGCCGACCGCGCCAGCGGCCAGCATCGCCGCGGACGCCAGAAAGCGCCTGCGGCCGTTCTGCGGGGAAGTCGTCGATGTCGTCATGATGTCTCTCCGTTCTATTTGTTTTGCCTGTCGGGCCAGGTCCCGGCGGGCCGGGACACGTCCTCAATCGATACGCGCACCGGATTCCTTGACGATCCGGCCCCAGCGGACGCGGTCGTCATGGATCAGCTTGCCGAACGCTTCCGGCGTGCTGCTGCGCACGGCAGCGCCCTGCGCCTGGAACAACTTGCGCGTCGACGGCGCTTCCAGCGCGGCGTTGAGCGCCTTGTTGAGCGTGGCGACCACGTCGGCGGGCAGCCCCCTGGGCCCGGCAAGACCGAACCAGGTCACCGCGTCGAAGTCCTTGAATCCCGATTCCGCGAAGGTCGGCACGTCGGGCAGGTCGTCCGTGCGCTGCAGGGACGTCACGGCCAGCGCGCGCATGGCGCCGCTGCGTATGTGGCCGATCAGGGTCGGGACCGACGACATATACATGGCGATCTGGCCGCCGATCAGGTCAGTGGAGCCCTGGGCCGCGCCCTTGTAGGGCACGTGCGTCAAGCTGATGCCCGCGTCTTTCTGGAACATGACGGTCGCCAGGTGGGCCACCGTGCCATTGCCGGAAGTCGCCACGTCCAGCGAGCCCGGCTTGGCCTTGGACGCCGCGACCACGTCGGCCAGCGTCTTGTAGGGCGAGTTGCTGGCCACCACGAGGACCAGCGGCGCGTCGGCGACCAGGCCCACGGGTGTCAGGTCGCGTTCCGGGTCGTAGGGCAGCTTCGCATAGAGCGTCGGGTTGATCGCCAGGTTGCTGGTCTGGCCGATCACCAGGGTGTAGCCGTCGGGCGCCGACTTGGCGACCAGGTCCACGCCCAGGTTGCCGCCCGCGCCGGGCCGGTTTTCGATGACGAAGGTCCAACCCTTCATGGTTCCCATTTCGTTGGCGACCTGGCGCGCGAGCGCGTCGGTGCCGCCGCCCGGTGGGAAGGGCACGATCAGGCGGATGGGCTTGTCGGGATAGGCCAGGGCGGCCGTGGCATGCAGGGCGCAGACGCCCACGAAGATAGCCGCGCAAATACGACGCATGGATTTCATCGTTGTCTCCTATGTTTTATCTATGCGGCGCATTGTGGTGCGTTGTTCCACGTAATACAATGACGTTTCATGGAACGAGACATGTATCACGGTATGAAGCAACCCGATTTACCTGATGAGGAAGGCGCCGGCCCTGAAGATGGCGTGATCGCCGTACGGCGCGCGATGCGCATCCTGGAAGCCTTCGGTGTGGAAGACGCTTCCCTGTCCCTGGCGGAGTTGAGCCGGCGCACCGGCTGCCACCGATCGACGGTGCTGCGTCTGGCGCGCACGTTGGCGATGGACGACTACCTGGCACAGCGGCCCGACGGCAACTGGCGCCTGGCCAAAGCAGCGGGTTGGTTGGGCGCCTGCTACCAGGCCACGTTCAATGTGCTCGAAGTGGTGCAGCCGGTATTGCGCGAGCTGTCCGACGCCACGGGCGAAAGCGCCACGTTCTACGTGCGCGAAGGCAAGCAGCGGATTTGCCTGGCCCGTGTGGAGGGTCCCAGGTCGATACGCCATCACGTACGCGTGGGCGCGGCCTTGCCCCTGCACCTGGGCAGTCCGGGGCGCGTGCTGCTGGCGTTTTCGGGCGAGCCCGACGAGCCTTATGAATCGATACGGCGCACGGGCTACATGATGTCGCTGGGCGAGCGCGATGCGGAAGTCTCCAGCATCTCCGCGCCGGTTTATGGCATCAATTGGAGCCTGGTGGGCGCGATCTGCATTTCGGGCCCGCTATCGCGGTTGACCGAGCAGGTGCTGCTGGACAACAAGGACCACATCCTGTCCGCGGCCAGCAAGCTGTCCCGCGCGATGATGGGCGTGCGCCAAGGCCAACTGCGCTAGGCCGCGGGGGCATTGCGGCATCGATGGCGTGGCCGCGCCGGGAGCCCTGTGCCAGGTGCCCTGTGCATCAATACCCGCGTTGCCGGTCCACCTGCCCGAGCAGCGCCTGTCCCGCGCGCGCCCGGGCGATATTGGCGGCTACGTGCGCGGCGGCCGTGCCGGGGTGCGTCATGCTCGCGTTATGCGGCGTGATGGCGATATCCGCGCGGGCCCAGAACGGATGCTCGGCCGGCAGCGGTTCGACGCGGAATACATCCAGCGTGGCGCCCGACAACTGGCCCGCGTCCAGCGCGGCCAGCAGGTCGGCTTCGACCAGATGCTCGCCACGGCCTACGTTGATCAGGTACGCGCCGCGCGGCAGGCGGGCAAACGTCTCCGCGCAGAGTATGTTTTCAAGCTCCGCGGTCAACGGCAGCAGGTTCACCAGGATGTCCGTCCGCGCGAGGAACGCTTCCAGGCCTTCTTCGCCCGCGTGCGCGTGCACGCCCGGCAGCGTCTTGGCCCGCCGGCTCCAGCCGTCCACCTCGAAACCCAGTCCCTGCAAGGCAAGCGCGCAGGCAGTGCCCAGCTCGCCCAGGCCCATGATGCCGACGCGGCTTACGCGCGCTTCCGGCCGACGCCATGCATGTTCCCGCTGGAATGACCGCATGTCGTCCCAGCCGCGATGCCGCTGCAGCACCGCCATGCAGACGTACTGGACCATCCCGGTGGTGAGCGAGGGATCGACCATGCGCGCCACCGGCAGGTGCGCGGGCACGGTGGGATCCTTCAGGATGTGGTCTACGCCGGCGCCCAGCGAAAACACGGCGCGCAGATTCGGAAAGCCCGCGATCACGCCGGGGTCGGCGGCCCAGCTCAGCACGAACTCCACGTCCTCGGCCGGTCCCGTATCCGGCCAGACGCGCACCTCAAGATCGGGACAGGCGTGCCGCAGGGCTTCGACCCATTGCGCGGTGGGGGCGGTCTTGCGTATCAATACGAGGCTCATGGCAATCGCTCGTTCATGGGGCGGATTTGATAGCGGGTTCGCTCGCGGCTTGGGTCGCGGACGTCATCGCACGCCATACAGGCGCTGCGCCTGCCGCTGGTATTCGGCCATTTCTTCATCGACGCGCGCCGCCGGCCAGCCCAGCGCCCGGCCGAGTTCGGCGGCGTCGGTGGCGATATCCGCCAGGCCCAGGTCGGCATCCCAGAGACGGCCGCGGCGGCGCGCCAGGTAATCTTCCAGCGTCACCACGTGCTCGTCGGCCGGTGTGCGCGACCAGTTGTCCGGCAAGGCCGTGGCGGCGGCGGCCGCCGGCGGACCGAGGCGCGCCTGCAAGGTCTGCAGCAGATCCGCGCCCGTGCGGCGATGCGCGCCCAGCGAGCCGTTGCTCAAGGCGTAGGCGCCCGGCAGGCCGTCGTCGGCCAGATCGTAGATGCGGCGCGAGCGATGCCCCATGGGCAGCGCGGGGTCGAAGGTCAACGGCCGGATGCCGGCCCACGTCGAGACGATATCCCGCCGTCCCAGCTTCAATGCCGGGAACAGGTGATTCACTTCGCCGAGGATGAAGTCGACGTCGTCGCGGTCGCAATGGACGTCGTCCAGATCGCCTTCGTACAGGGTCTCGGTCGGCCCGAAGAAGTGCAGGTCGCGCCAGGGCATGCAATAGAACGGCCGATTGCGCGTGGACATCGCGGCGAAGCCCTGGCCACGGCAGGAAGCCGGCAGGCGGAACACCAGATGCGCGCCCTTGGTGCCGGTGATCTTGCGCGTCACGGGTTTGCCGGCGAGCGCATTGACCTGGTCCACCCACACGCCGCCCAGGTTCATCACGGCGCGCGCGCCGACGGTCGCCTCGCCGCCATCGACCGCGTCGCGCAGCCCGACGATCCACTGGCCGTCCTGCTGGCGCAGGGACGTCGCCGCGGTGTAGTTGCGGACCACCGCGCCCATGGCCTGGGCCTGCATCGCCAGGTCCACCACGGCGCGTTCGGGCCAGTCGAACTGGTACTCGGTGTAGGACGCGATGCTGGCGATGCGTTCGGGTTGCGCGAGGAAAGCCAGGAAGGGATTTTCGGCACGGGCCTGCGCGGCGGAGCTGCGGCGATAGTCCAGCGGCACCTTGCCGTCGGAGACCGCGCCCAGGATGCCGAAGGCCACGTCCACCATCCAGGGCGCATAGGGCCCATCCTTGAACAGGGGATAGTGCATCCGCAAGGGCTTCAGGCCGGCCTTGCCGGATCGCACCAGTTCGCTGCGCACGGCCATCGAGCGCTTGATGGTGCGCACCGCGTCCAGGAAGCGGCCCGGATGGCGCAGGAAGGTGGTCACCGGGCCGCCCGGCATCAGGTAGCGCAACCCGCAATGCAGCAGGCGGCTGGAGCGGGCGCTGGACCCGGAGCCGTAATCCGCCTTGTCGACGAGCAGGACGCGGTAGCCGGCCTGCGCGGCCGCATGGGCGGTCGCCGCGCCGTTGATGCCCGCGCCGATGACCGCGATGTCGAAATCCCGGCCCTCCAGGGCCTGCAATGCTGGACGCATGATGATGGAGACGCGCGGTTATTTGTTCAGGGACGTTTTCTCGGTGATCAGCGGACCGTAGGACAGGGACCCTTGCAGGTCATAGCCATAGTCCAGTGATTTGCGGCTGGCCCAGACGATCTTCTGCTCGAACAGCGGAATGGCGCACACCGCGTCGACGATCTTCTGCTGCGCCTGTTTCCACAGCGCCTTGCGCTTTTCCAGGTCCAATTCCTTGCTGGCCGCGGTGATCTCGGCGTCGGCGGCGTTGCAATGCGAGAAGTTGGCGGCGGCGGTGGGCTGCCCGATGGCGCTGCTGGAAAGATAGAACTCTTTCAGGTAGTTGTCCGCGATGGGAAAGCGCGACGACGCGTAGATCACCAGGTCGCTGAGGTCCTTGCGGATCTGCTGGTGGTAGGTCGCGTGCTCGACGACGTCCATGTCCATCAGCACGTTCACTTTCTTCAGCTGCGCCTGGATGATCTGCGCCGGGCCGAGGGTCGCGGCGTTCTGCGTCTGGATGACCTTGAAGCTCAGGCCGTCGGGGTGGCCGGCTTCCTTGAGCAGGGCGGTGGCCTTGGCGGGGTCGTAGCCGGGCAGATGCACGCTCGGATCCGCGCCCAGCGTGGCGGTCGGGATGACGGTGGGCGAGTCCGCGGCCACCAGCTTGCCCTTGAAGAGCACGATCCGGCTGGGGTCGATCGCATAGGCGATCGCCTGCCGCACGCGCAGGTCGTCGAAAGGCTTGCGCGACGTATTCAGGAAAGCCAGCCCCTGGTAGGCCGGTTCGATGATGTCCAGCTTGGTGTCGGCGCGGTCCTTCATGCGTTCGGCCCAGCGCTGGTCCTGCCGGCCATAGACCAGGTCCAGCTCGCCGGACTCATAGGCCAGGTCGCGGCTGGCGTCGGAACGGATGTAGCGGTAGACGATCTGGTCGAGCTTGGGCGCGCCGCGGAAATACTGCTTGTTGGCCTTGAAGGTCACCGACTGGCTGGCCTGGTAGGCCTCGAACTCGAACGGCCCGGTGCCCACCGGCTGCAGGCGGAAGTTGTCGCCGCGCTGTTCCACCGCCTTCTTGCTGACGATGAAACCGCCCTGGTAGCCGACGAGCGTGTAGAGCAGGTCCGCGGACGGCGACTTCAGCGTGATGCGCACCGTGCGCGGGTCCGCGGCCTCGACCTTTTCGATATTGGCGAAGTCCGCCGCGAAGGAGGACGTCTTGGGATCGCGCGCCCGGTCCAGCGAGAACACCACGTCCTCGGCGGTCATCTTGCCGAAGCCCGCGTGGAACTGGACGTCCTGGCGCAGGGTGAAGGTCCAGACCTTCTTGTCGGCCGAGACATCCCATTTTGCCGCCAGATCGGGCTCGATGCTTTCCAGCGATACGGAACCTGGCTTGAAACGGGTCAGGCCGTTGTACAGCCACGGCATGAGGATTTTTTCCTGCGTGGCGGACGCCCGGTGCGGGTCCAGCGTGGCGAGGTCGGACGCCGCCATGCCGACGTTCAGGACCTGGGCGGCGAGCGCCTGGGCAGGTGTCAACGTGGCCAACCCCGCGCCCAGCAGAGCGGCGAACAGCGCGGCGTTCTTGATGCGTGCAATCGACATAACGGCTTCCCCTTGGTTTATGCGTGGTGATGACGATGGTTATTCGGCCGGCGCCGCGGGCGGCGCGGATTCCTGCAGCGGCAGCGCGGCGACCACCCACAGCACTTCGGCCTTTTCCTGGCCCGGATTGCGCCAGCGGTGCGGTGCCTTGCTGTGATACCGGAAGCTGTCGCCGGGATGCAGCGTGAAGCTTTTGTCCTCGATCCAGAGTTCCAGCGTGCCGGACAGCACCAGGCCGACCTGTTCGCCGCGCTCGATGGTGAACAACTCCTCGCCGGTCGAGCCGCCCGGTTCGATATACGCCCGGTACACGTTGATGCCGGCCGAAGGCTGGGGCGTGAGGATGACTTTCTCGATGCCTTTTTCCGGCGCCTTCAGCGCGGGATGGCTGCCGGCGCGCGCCACCACGCCTTTTTCGTCGGCGGCCGGCGAGTTGCCGAATTCCAACAGGGTGGTGCTGGGGATGTTCAGGGCGTCGGAAATCACCCTGAGCATGCGCACCGACGGCGAGCTGATGCCGCGTTCCACCTGGCTGAGCAGGCCCACCGAGATCTGGCACATCTCCGACAGCTTGGAGATGGACAGGCCCTGTTGCTTGCGCGCCCGGCGGATCTGCTGGCCCAGCCACAGGTCGGCGACGCTACGGGCTTCATAGGAAGCGGAGGTGGGAGGCATGAGGCTCGAAGGGTATTGGGACAGGCGAATTCTTCCATTCGTGATGGAATCACGCAAGTGAAAATTTCATATTGACGATGGCTTCATGTGGATGGCAGTATTCACGCATTCCCGGTTCCGGCTCCCGCGTTAGGAAAAAACCCGTGTTGCTGTATGTGCTGAAACGGCTGTTGATGGCGGTGCCCACGCTGCTGGGCGTGCTGACCATCGTCTTCGTCATCGTCCGCATCGCGCCCGGCGATCCGGCGATCGTCATCCTGGGCGAGAACGCGACGCGCGAGGCGATCGAGCAATTGCACCGGCAATTGGGACTGGACATGCCGCTGTGGCGGCAGTACCTGGATTTCATGGGATCGGTGCTTACCGGCGACCTGGGCCGCTCCATGATCACCAACCGGCCGGTGCTGTCGGAAGTGGCGCGGGTGCTGCCTTACACCATCGAATTGACGCTGGCGGCCATCGTCATCGGCATCGTGGTGGGCCTGCCCCTGGGCGTGATCGCCGCCCGCTACCGCAACCGCGCGCTGGACTTCATCATCCGTTGCGTGTCGCTGCTGGGGCTGTCCTTTCCCGCGTTCATCTCCGCCATCCTGTTGCTGCTGCTGTTTTCCATCCAGCTCAAATGGCTGCCAGTGATCGGCGAGGCCAGCTATGCCGATCCCGGCAAGCGCGCCGCCGCGCTGGTGCTGCCGGCCCTGAACCTGGGCCTGATCATGGTGGCCTACATCACCCGGGTGACGCGCTCCAGCATGCTGAACGTCATCGGCGAGGACTACATCCGCACCGCGCGCGCCAAGGGCGTCCCGGCGCGCTTCGTGGTGTGGCGCCACACGCTGCGCAACGCGCTGATTCCCATCGTCACCGTCATCGGCCTCTACCTGGGCGTGCTCATCGGCAATTCCGTGCTGACGGAAATCGTCTTCAACCGGCCCGGCCTGGGCAAGCTCATCGTCATCGCGCTGAACTCGCGCGACTATCCCACCCTGCAGGCCATGCTGGTCATCTACGCCTTCGTCATCGTGCTGGCCAATCTGCTGACCGACCTGATGTACGGGGTCATCGATCCCAAGGTGCGCAACCAATGAGCGCTATCGCCGTTTCCTCGCCGTCGCGCGCCGCGCGGCTGCTGCGCCTGTGCTGGCGCCGCAAGGCCGCCAGCGCGGGCGCCATCGTCACGCTGCTGGTCATCCTGGCGGCCGTCTTCGCGCCCTGGCTGGCGCACATGGATCCCAACGAGCAGGACATCGCCGCGCAGCTGATGGGCCCGTCCGCCGAGCACATGCTGGGCACGGATACCTACGGACGCGACGTCTGGGCGCGCATCCTGTACGGCGCGCGGGTGTCGCTATTCATCGGCGTGGCGTCGATCGCCGTGGCCATGGTGGTCGGCGGCCTGCTCGGCCTGATCGCGGGCTACAAGGGCGGGCGCACCGACCGCGTCATCATGGCGGTGATGGACATGCTGCTGTCCTTTCCCAGCCTGGTCATGGGACTGCTGGTGGTGGCGGTGCTGGGGCCGTCGATGGTCAACCTGATCATCGCGATCTCGTTCACGGCGATCGCGCCCTTCGCCCGCATCGCCCGCGCCCCGACGCTGGCCGTGCGGCAGCGCGATTTCGTCGAGGCGGGCAGGGCGCTGGGGTATTCGGACCTGCGCCTGATGCTGCGGCACATCCTGCCCAACATCCTGGACGAGATCCTGGTGCTGGGATCGCTATGGTTGGCCACCGCCATCCGTACCGAGGCGTCGCTCAGCTTCATCGGCCTGGGCGTGCGGCCGCCCACCGCGACCTGGGGCGGGATGATCCGCGACGGCTTCGAGAACATGCTGGATGCGCCATGGCTGGTGATATTCCCCAGCATCGCCATCCTGATCATCATGATTTCGCTGAACCTGCTGGGCGACGGGTTGCGCGATGCCACCGATCCGAAACTGCGCAATGAATAATTTCACTCACGAGGCCGACGCGCCGGTCCTGTCCGTCACGCGCCTGACGACCGAATTCCGCGTCAAGGGGCAGTGGCATTCCGCGATCCGCGACCTCAGCCTTCATGTGGGCCGCAACGAAACGCTGGCCATCGTCGGCGAGTCCGGTTGCGGCAAGAGCATTACCGCGCTGTCGGTCATGCGCCTGATCAATCCGGCGCAGGGCAGGATCGCCGGCGGCCAGATCCGCCTGGACGGGCAGGACCTGCTCGCGCTGTCGGAGCCGCAGATGGAGAAGGTGCGCGGCAACGCCATGGCGATGATTTTCCAGGAACCGATGACCTCGCTGAATCCGGTCATGACCATAGGCAGCCAGATCGCCGAGTCCGTGCGCTTTCATCGCCGCGCCTCGCGCGAACAGGCACGCGCGCGGGCGCTGGAACTGCTGGAGTGGGTGCGCATCCCGGCGGCGGCGCGGCGCTACGACGATTATCCGCACCAGTTCAGCGGCGGCATGCGCCAGCGCGTCATGATCGCCATGGCCCTGGCCTGTGAGCCCAGGCTGCTGCTGGCCGACGAGCCGACGACGGCGCTGGACGTGACGATACAGGTGCAGATCCTGGCGCTGTTGGCCGAACTGAAGGCCACGCGCGACATGGGCATGGTGTTCATCACGCACAACCTGGGCGTGGTCGCGTCCATCGCCGACCGCGTGGCCGTGATGTACGGCGGCCGCGTCATCGAGCAGACCGACGTGCAGTCGCTGTTCGATCGGCCGACGCATCCCTATACCGAGGCCCTGCTGCGTTCCATGCCGCGCGTGGATCGTCCGCGCGCGGACCTGCAGCCCATCCCCGGCCAGGTGCCGCCCATCACGGTGGAAACGCCCGGCTGCCGCTACGCCGATCGCTGTCCGCTGGCGCAGCCGCGTTGCCGGCAGGCGGTCCCTCCGCTGGCGCCGGTCGGCGGCGATGTCCGCCACCTGGCGCGCTGCTGGGTCCGCGCCGATGCCGTCGACGCGGACGTCGACATCGACACCCGCCAGGAGGCCTCGGCATGAGCGCGCACGCATTGCTGGAAGTACGCAACCTGTCCAAGGAGTTCGTCGTCAAGCAGGGCTTCCTGGGCGGCAAGAAGGCCGTCCTGCAGGCCGTGCACGACGTATCGTTCGAAGTGCGCGAAGGCGAGGCCTTCGGCATCGTCGGCGAATCCGGCTGCGGCAAATCCACCGCCGGCCGCAGCCTGCTGCGCCTGATCGAACCGACGTCGGGCGAAGTCCGCTACAAGGGCGAGAACATCGTCGACTTCGACCGCGCGCGCCTGCAGGCCCTGCGCCGCGAAATACAGATTATCTTCCAGGATCCCTATGCGTCGCTGAACCCGCGCATGACCATAGGCGCGACGCTGGAAGAACCCATGCTGCTGCATGGCGTGGCCACGCGGGCGAACGTCCGCGCCAAGGTGGAAGCCGCCTTGCTGGAAGTCGGGCTGCCGGCGCAGGCCATGAGCAAGTATCCGCATGAGTTTTCCGGCGGCCAGCGCCAGCGCGTGGGCATCGCGCGCGCGCTGGCGCTGAATCCGCGCCTGATCGTGGCGGACGAACCGGTATCGGCGTTGGACGTCTCGATCCAGGCGCAGGTGCTGCTGCTGATGGAAGCCCTGCAACGCAGCCGCGGACTGAGCTTCGTATTCATTTCGCACGACCTGGGCGTCGTGCGCCACTTCTGCAACAACGTCGCGGTGATGTACCTGGGCCGGGTGGTGGAAAAAGGCCCCGTGGATCCGTTGTTCGAGGAACCGCTGCATCCCTACACGCAGGCCCTGCGGGCGGCCTCGCCGGTGCCCGATCCACGGCAGAAGATCACCATCGCCAAGATAGACGGCGACATTGCCTCGCCGCTGTCGCCGCCCGGCGGCTGCCACTTCCATCCGCGCTGTCCCAAGGCGATGCCCGTCTGCAAGGCGGAATACCCGGCCATGCGCACGGTCGCGCCCGGACGCCAGGTGGCGTGCCATCTTTATCCGGCGCCGAATCCCTGACTTGCGCGGCCGGGCCGGGCCGTTACACAATGCCCTGATTCGCCGGCGGCGCCGATTGCGCCGCCCCTTCGTTCAGGTTCAAGACATGACGACCACCGCCACCCCGGCCGCCCCCCGCATGCCCGTCTATTTCCTGTCGCATGGCGGCGGGCCCTGGCCCTACATGCAAGGCCAGATGCGCGAGCGCTATGCGGTGCTGGAGCGATCGCTGCGGGACATACCCGCGCAACTGCCCGCGCCGCCCAAGGCGATCCTGGTGGTGTCGGGCCATTGGGAAGAACCGGAGCTGACCGTGTCGTCCTCGCCCCGGCCCGGGATGATCTACGACTACTACGGTTTCCCGGATTACCTGTATCACATCAGCTATCCCGCCCCCGGTTCGCCCGAATTGGCCGAACGGGTGCGCAAGCTGTTGACCGATGCGGGCTGGCCGGCGCACAGCGATCCGGACAGGGGCTACGACCATGGCACCTTCAGCATGCTGGCGCCCATGTACCCACAGGCGGATGTTCCCGTTGTGCAGCTGTCCATGATGGCGGACATGGACCCCGCGCGCCACATCGCGGCGGGCCAGGCCCTGGCGCCGCTGCGCGACGAAGGCGTACTGATCCTGGGCAGCGGCCTGAGCTATCACAACCTGCGCAACTGGGGGCCGGGCGCGGCCGCGCCGTCGGCGGCCTTCGATGCATGGTTGCGCGATGCGCTGCTTGATGCAACGCCGCAAGCACGGCGCCAGGCGCTGACGCAATGGGAGCAGGCGCCCGGCGCACGCCAGGCGCATCCCCGCGAGGATCACCTGATCCCGCTCATGGTGGTGCTGGGCGCCGCCGGGGACGATCCGGCCACGCGCATCTACAGCGAGGAATTCATGGGCGCCATCGCGGTGTCCAGCTACCGCTTCGGCGCGGACCGCACGTCCAGCCGCGTCGACCTGCCGGCCGCCGCATAAGGCTGCCGTACCGCGGTACGCCGCGGGGCACTTGCGGCGAATCGCGGGAACCATTAAGGTCATTGGGCGAAATCCGTCCGCGGGGGCGATTCGCGACACCAAGCGGCCGACAGAAGCCAGCCAGTGTGACAGCCCGTTTGACATCCGGTTTGCCAGCCGGTGTGCCATCCGGCCTGTCATCCGTCCGTGCGCGTTCGTCCTTGATGGATCTTCGTGGAGCCCCCGCCATGTCCTTGCGTGGATTGCTAGCCAGGCCGCTCGCCGGCCTGTTCGTCCTGTCGGTTTTTTCCGCACTGGCCGCTGCCGTCGCGTCGCCCGCCATGGCGGCCCCGGATGCCGCGCCCAGTGCGGTCCCCAGTGCCGCGCCCGCCGCCAAGCCCCCGCTGGTCCTGGAAGACGAAGGCAGCTTCTTCGTCGGCGGCCGCGAACGGGCTTCGGAAACCCTGTCCTTGACGCAGAAATACGATCCGCGCGGCACCGTCACGGTGGACCAGATGTACGTGCAATACCAGGTCCCCGTGAACGCCAAACCCTATTCGATCACGCTGATCCATGGCTGCTGCCTGACCGGCAAGACCTGGGAAACCACGCCCGACGGCAGGATGGGCTGGAACCAGTACTTCGTGCGCAAGGGCTACGCCACCTACACCATCGACCAGGCCGGCCGCGGCCGGTCGGCGACGGATATCTCGGGCATCAACGCCGTGCACCTGGGCAAGGCCGCGCCCGACAGCCTGCCGGCGGTGTTCGCGGCCGGGCATGAAGCGGCCTGGACCATTTTCCGCTTCGGTCCGAAGTACCCCGAGGCCTACGCGGACACGCAGTTTCCCGTGCAGGCGCAGGCCGAACTCTGGCAGCAGATGGTGCCCGATTGGCTGACCGCCTTGCCCACGCCCAACCCGACGGTCGCCGACCTGTCCAAGCTGGCGATCAAGCTGAAGGGCACGGTGCTGATGAGCCACTCACAGTCGGGCATCTATCCGTTCCAGACCGCGGCGTTGAACAAGACGGGCGTGGCGGGCATCGTCGCCGTCGAGCCCGGCGAGTGCCCCAAGGTCGAAGAAGCCCGGGCGCTGGTGGGCATTCCCATCCTGGTCGTCTTCGGCGACCACGTGCAGGAGTCCAGCCGCTGGGCGCCGCGCTTCAAGGCCTGCCAGGACTTCATCGCCGCGTTTACGTCCGCGGGCGGCACGGGTGAGTTCATGAGCCTGCCGGCCATGGGCATACACGGCAACTCGCACATGATGATGCAGGACAGGAACAACCTGCAGGTCGCCGACCTGATCCTGGGATGGATAGACCGCAATGTGGAAGGGGCAGGGCGCACGGCGTCCGCTGCCGCCGCCACGCCGCCCACTGCCGGCAATGGCAATGGCAATGCCGGCGGCACGGACGCCGCGCGCCATCATGTGCTGGTGCAAGCCGCGCCCGACGTCCGTATAGACGTGATCGAGGAAGGCGCCGGCCGTCCGCTGGTGCTGCTGCCATCGCGCGGCCGCGGCGCGGAGGATTTCGACGACGTCGCGCGCCGGCTCGCGGGCGAGGGCTACCGCGTCCTGCGCCCGCAACCACGCGGCATCGGCCAGAGCACGGGCCCGATGGACAACATCACCCTGCACGACCTCGCCAACGACGTCGCGGCGGTCATCCGGGACCAGGTGCGTGAACCCGTGGTGATCGTCGGCCATGCCTTCGGCAACTGGGTCGCGCGCACCGCCAGCGTCGACCATCCGGAACTGGTGCGCGGCGTGGTCATCCTGGCGGCCGCCGCCAAGCAGTATCCGCCCGGCCTGAGCGAACACGTCGACCGCAGCGGCGACCTGTCGCTGCCCGACGCCGAGCGCCTGAAGTCCCTGCAGTACGCCTTCTTCGCGCCCGGCCATGACGCCAGCGTCTGGCTGACCGGATGGTATCCACGCGTCAATGAAAGCGAACGCCTGGCCGGCAAGGCGACCAGGCAATCGGATTGGTGGTCAGGCGGCAGCGCGCCGATGCTAGACTTGCAGGCGGGCGACGATCCCTTCAAACCGGCCGCCACGCGCACTGAAGTCAAGGACGAATTCGGCGACCGCGTAACCATGGTCGTCATCCCCGGCGCGGGCCACGCGCTGGTACCGGAAAGCCCGGCAGCGGTCGTGGATGCGATCGCCAGGTGGGAAAGGTCGCTGCCGTCCCAGCAATGACCGCGGGCATGCGTGCGGTGCATGCCGGCCCGCAAGGGGGCACGCATGGCGCAGGAAAACGATACCGGCGACGGGCCGGCCATCGGCGCACCCACGGTCACGCGGAAAGCGCGCCGGATATCCTGGATATGGGCCGTGCCGGTCGTCGCATTGCTCGCGGGCGCCGGGCTCGTGTTGCGCGCCTGGCTGGAGACCGGCCCGACCATCACGATCACCTTCCGGACGGCCGACGGGCTGGAGGCCGGCAAGACGCAGATCCGCTACAAGGAAGTGAACGTCGGCCAGATCGACGGTATCCGTCTGGCCGACGATCGTTCGCATGTGATCGCCACGGCCAGGCTCGCGAAAGAAGCGGCGTCGCTGGCGCAGCAGGGCACGAACTTCTGGGTGGTGCGCCCGCGCCTTGGATTCAGCGGCGTATCGGGACTGGGCACGCTGTTTTCCGGCGCGTACATCGGCGTGGACGCGCCCGCGAAGCCCGTGGCCGGACATCCCAGGACCGACTTCATCGGCCTGGAGACGCCGCCCGAAGTCCTGCAGGACAGGCCCGGCCGCAGATTCAACCTGCAGGCGGCGACGCTGGGCTCGCTGGACATCGGATCGCCCGTGTACTACCGGCGCATCGCGGTCGGCCAGGTCATCGGCTACCAGCTGAACGGCGATGGCCGGCACGTCGACGTGCAGGTCTTCGTCGACGCGCCCAACGACCGCTTCGTCAATGAGGCGACACGCTTCTGGAATGCCAGCGGCGTGGATCTTTCCATCGATGCGCAAGGCTTGCAGGTGCGCACGCAGTCGATCCTGGCGGTCGCGCTGGGCGGCCTGGCCTTCGAAGACTTCGGCGGCGGGGATGGCACTGCGGCCGGTTCACCCGACCGACGCTTTCCCATCTACGTCAACGAGCAGGCGGCCCGCGCGAAACCCGACGGCACGCCGCTCGCGGTGCGATTGAGGTTCAGCCAGTCGGTGCGCGGCTTGAGCGTGGGCGCGCCCATCGATTTCCATGGCATCGTGCTGGGCCAGGTCGACGCGATCGACATGCGGTTCGATCGCGCGGGCGCGCAGTTCTATCCGGTGATCAGCGCGACGATATTCCCCGACAGGCTGGGCCCGGTCGCCCAGGTGGTGCACGAATACGCCGGTCCGGATCCCCGGCATCCCAGCGGCAGGCTGCTTGCCCAACTGATCGAGCGCGGCGTGCGCGCGCAGCTGCGCACCGGCAATCTCCTGACCGGGCAGCTCTACGTGGCCCTGGACGAGTTTCCGCGGGCGCCGCCGGTTGCTTTCGCCATGTCCATACCGGTGGACATCCCCACGGTGCCGAACAACCTGGACCAGCTCCAGCAGCAGCTTGCCAGCATCGCGGCGAAGATCGAGAAGATTCCCTTCGACCGCATCGGCGACGACCTGCGCGCGACCCTGTCCAGTGCGAACCGCCTGATGACCAGGCTGGATCGCCAGGTCGCGCCCGAGGCCCAGGCGGCCCTGCGCCAGGCCACGCGCGCCATGAGCCAGATCGCGGCCCTGATGGGCACGGATGGCGGCCCCGTCGCCGACCTGCAGCGCACCTTGAATGAACTGGGCCGCACGGCACGCTCGCTGCGCGCCCTGTCGGACTACCTGCAGAGCAATCCGGAAGCCTTGTTGCGCGGCCGCTCGCCCGACCCGGCCGCCAGCAACCGGCGGCCGGCCGAGGTCCCGTGATCAGGACATGGTGGACCTGGAGCGGCCGGCCAGGGCATTGGCGGGCGCGTTGCATCCACTCAGCACCGTGCGCAGCACGCTGCCCAGGTCCTCGAGCCGATACGGCTTGGGCAGCAGCGGGATGCCGTCGCTTTCCGCCGCGCGTGCTTCCTGGCCCATGAAGCCGGTGGTCAGCACGATGGGCAGGGCGAAGCGGCGGGCGCGTATCTCGCGCACGAGCTCCAGCCCGCTCATCCCGCCCGGCATCATGATGTCGGAAAACACCACGTCGATACGGCGGCCGTCCGCCAGCGCGCCCAGCGCCGCGGCGGGACTGGCGACGCGGGTGGCTTCGAAACCCAGCTGCGCCATCATCTCGCCCACCAGCGCCGCGACTCCGTCGTCGTCCTCGACGACGAGCACGTGGGCGCACGATGGTGCCGCGTCGACCGCGTTGCCCGCCACGGGTTGCGCATCGGACAGCGGCTTGAGGCAGCGCGGCAGCAACAGCCGGACGGTGGTGCCCCGGCCCAGCTGCGTGTATATCCGCACGTCGCCGCCCGATTGGCGCGCGAACCCGTAGGCCTGCGCCAGGCCCAGGCCGGAGCCTTTGCCGACGTCCTTGGTGGTGAAGAAGGGCTCGAAGACGCGGGCCTTCACTTCCTCGGTCATCCCGGTCCCGGTATCGACGACGGACAGGCCGACGAAATCGCCCTTGAGGACGCCGTCGTCCACCGCGGGCATATTCTCGGCGCGGATTTCAATGGTGCCGCCCGTGGGCATGGCGTCGCGGGCGTTGACCGCCAGATTGAGCAGGACCAGTTCCAGTTCGCCAGGATCGACTTCCACCGGCCACAGGCCGGCCGGCAGCCGCAGCCCGACCTTGATGTCGCCCCGCAGGCTGCGATCCAGCATCTCGCGCATCCCGTCGATCTGCCGCACCAGGTCGACCGGTTCCGCTTGCAGCGGCTGCCGGCGCGCGAACGCCAGCAACTGGCGCGTCAGTCCCGCGCCCCGTTCGACGGCTTGCTGCATGGCCTGCATCAGGCGCGCGCGGCGGTTCGGATCGGCCTGGCGGTCGAACATCTGCAGGCCGCCGGAGATCACCATCAGCAGGTTGTTGAAGTCGTGCGCCACGCCGCCCGTGAGCTGGCCCAGCGCTTCCATCTTCTGCGCGTGGCGCAGCGTTTCCTCGACCCGGGCGCGTTCCGTCATCTGCTGGCGCAGCTGGGCATTGGCGGCCTCCAGTTCCATGGTGCGGGCACGCACGGTGTCTTCCAGTATGGCGGCGGCCTCTTCCTGTTCGCGCAGCAGCGCCCGCGTCTCGTATTGCCGCATGCGCGCGCGCACCGCCGCGTGCACGGCGCTGGTCAGCGTGATGGCCTGGACGGGACGCTCCAGCAAGGAGACGTTGCGCAAGGCCGCGACCATCTTCTGCCGCCATGCCGCCACCGCGGGTTGCTGGACGCGGCTGGTCAGCACGACGAAGGGCAGGTCCGACCATGCGGGCTGCGCGTATACCCATTCCGACATGGCCTGGAGGTGCGCGCCGAACAGGGCCTCTTCGGTCACGCACACGGCCGCCACGCCTTGCGACACGCTGGAGAGGACTCTCTCCATGCTGGCGCTCACTTCGACATCCAGTCCGGACCGGTGCAGCAGCGCGGCCGATGCCGGTCCGTCCCGCCCGATGGGGGCATAGACGACGACACGCGCCTCGCGATCGTCAATCGGCCCCATCGAGCATGCCTTGCATCAGAGGAAGACTGTCGCCGTTGTAACTCGGCGTGCCGGCGAAGATGCCGCTGAACGCGCTCAGGGGCGGGCCCAGATGGATACCCCCGGCGCCCAGCCGGAACTCCCGTATCGTGTGCTCATGCCGGCCCGCGCGCTTCTTGACCACCGATATGGCGCGGCGCACGGTGCCCGCGTGTTCGAAGTACCGCAGCATCAGGACACAGTCGCTCAGATAGCTGATGTCCAGCGGCGTGTCGGCCGTGCCCATCAGTCCGTGCTGCGCCAGGACCAGGATGGTGTTCACGCCTTGCTGCCCCAGGAAGGTGAGCAATTCGTGCATCTGCAGGATCAGGAAGCGGCCGTCCGGCATCGCGTTCAGATAGCCGTTCAGGCTGTCGATCACCACGGTGCGGGCGCCGTCTACCTCGACGTCATGCCGCACGAGCGCGGCGAATTCGCCCGGCGAGAGCTCGGCGGGATCGATCTGCTGCACGCGCAGCAGGCCGCTGTCGAACGCGCTGTCGATGCCCATGCCCAGGCTTCTGGCGCGCGCTTCCAGCGTGCCGCGTCCTTCGTCGAAGGCATAGACGACCGCATGCTCGCCCCGTTGCGTCGCGGCAATCGCGTACGACAGCGCGACCGACGACTTGCCGATGCCGGCCGAGCCCACCAGCAGGGCGTTGGTGCCGCGCTCCAGCCCGCCGCCCAGGAGCTCGTCCAGCTCGCCGTTGCCGCTGGAGATCTGTCCCTGCGCATAGGGCGTATGGTGCTCCGCCGCCACCAGTCGCGGATAAACGGCCAGTCCGCCTTTCTTGATGGTGAAATCGTGATAGCCGCCGCGGAAATCGATGCCGCGCATCTTGACCACGCGCAGCCGCCGCCGCTGGGCGCCGTAATCGATGGCAAGCTGCTCCAGCGACAGCACGCCGTGCGAAATCGAGTGCAGCTGCAGGTCCACGGAATCCGACGATAGGTCGTCCAGGAGGATGACCGTGCATTGGCGGCTGGAGAAGAAATGCTTCAGCGCCAGCACCTGCCTGCGGTAGCGCAGCGGCGTCTGGGCCAGCATGCGCAGCTCGGAGAGGCTGTCCAGCACCACCCGCGACGGGTTGATGGCCTCGACCTGGTCGACGATCAGCTTGGTGGTTTCGTTCAGCTCGACTTCGGCGGGGTGCAGGACGGTGAGCTCGCGCTCGGGATCCAGCGTGCCTTCCTGGGGCACGAGCTCGAAGACATCGATACCGTCCAGCGTCCAGCCGTGGCGCTTCGCGACCAGTGCGAGCTCCTGCCGGGTTTCCGACAGCGCAATGTAGAGCACACGCTCGCCCTGGCGGGCACCTTCCAGCAGGAATTGCATGGCGATGGTGGTCTTGCCGGTGCCGGGATTGCCTTCATAGAGATACATGCGATAGCGGTCCAGGCCGCCGCCCAGGATATCGTCCAGGCCCACGCTGCCGGTGGATATCCGCATGCTGTCTTCGTTTTCAAAGTCGACGCTATTCTTATCACCCATGGCGTTCCTTTGCGTTAACGGGTCGGTTTCAGCGTACTGCAAAAGGCCAGTCGCGCCAGCGCCGCGCTCTGCCATCAGGTGTTAATTGGCAACGGTGATTGACCGCCCGTCTCGAGGTTCACATAGTGCCATGTCGCCGCAACCAATGCATGAAGGATGTTTCGATCCGTGAACGAACTAGCCATGGAATCCAATCCCGCGGACGAAGGTCTCGTGACACCGCGCGCTTACCATTGCGCGTGCGGGCACCGGATTTTCTTCCGCAACAGCCAGTGCCTGGCATGCAGGCGGCCGCTGGGCTATGTGCCGTCCCGGCTGCGCCTTTTCCCGCTGCGGCCTGGCCCGCAGGTGGACACTTGGCGCATCATCGGCGACCCGGACGATATCGGCACGGTCTATCGGCGCTGCGAGAATTTCGGATTGGCGGCCGCCTGCAACTGGTTGGTCGAACCGGAAGACGGCGCCTACCGCAACCTGTGCCGCGCCTGCCGGCTGAATCGCACGATTCCCGACCTGTCCGTCGCGCGCAACCTGCCGCTATGGCAGAGCATGGAGGCCGCCAAGCGCAGGCTGGTGTCGCAGTTGATCGGCCTGGGCCTGCCGGTGGCGTCCAAGGTATCCGAAGACCCGGCGCGCGGCCTGGCCTTCGACTTCCTGACCAGCATCCCGGGCCAGCCGCGCGTGTTGACCGGGCATGACGACGGCATCATCACCATCAATCTGGAAGAGGCCGACGACGCGGTGCGCGAACGCGTCCGCATCCAGATGCGCGAACCCTACCGCACGCTGCTGGGCCACTTCCGCCACGAGGTCGGCCACTACTACTGGCAGCGCCTGGTCGTGGGCACGCCCTGGGAAGCGCCGTGCCGCGTCCTGTTCGGCGACGAGCGCCAGGACTATGCCGCCGCGCTCCAGGCCAATTACGACCAGGGACCGCCACTGGACTGGCCCCAGCATTACGTCAGCGCGTACGCCAGCATCCATCCCTTCGAGGACTGGGCCGAAACCTGGGCGCACTACCTGCATCTGCGCGACACCCTGGACACCGCGGAAAGCTATGGCATCGCGTCCGCGACGTCAGACGAGGAAATCACCGGCTTTCACGCGGCGGACCTCTGGTGGCCGGACGCGCCGAACGCGGAAGCGTTCCTCGACATGCTGAAGCGCTGGATAGGCACGACCTGGGTCATGAACGAAATGTCGCGGGCAATGGGCCTGCGAGATTTCTATCCCTTCGTGCTGCCGCGGCCGGCCGTGGCCAAGCTGCACTTCATCCACTGTGTCATCTTCGACCCGTCCGGCGCCGGGATCCCGACGGCGGGGCAGGGCGGCTAGGACCAATGCCACGGGCGCTGGCTATACTGTGGATATATCCAGCAACATCCGATCATGCCCGCCGCGATCCTGCCCAGGCTCGACCCTGGATCTCCCGATATCCGCTACTACTACCTGCGCAATTTCCGCTTCGCGCTGGACTGGATACTTGCCCGCTACGACGACGTGCTGGGCGAGGAAGAACGCGGTTTCATCGCGGCCTTCGCCGCCATGCCGCGGCCGGCCCAGGCGCTGATGACCCGCATGCTGATGCGCCGGGGACCGGTGTTCCGGGGCAGCACCCTGCGCTATGACGAAATAGGCTGCCCCGTGGCGGCTTCGCGCGACCTGGTGGCGCAAGGGTGGGTGAATGATGCACCCGTATTGCCGCTGGAGGACGCCGCCAGGCTGCTCCGGCGAGCCGAGCTGTTGCGGCTTTTGCCGGCCGACATGCGCCGCCCGGCGTTGAGCAAGGCGGGGATGGTGGAGTGGCTGCGGCTGAACGCCGCGTCGCCGCGCGCCTGGACGGAATGGGACGACAGCGGCGACTTCGCCATCGGCATCCGCGTGGCGCCGCTGATCGACCGCCTGCGCCTGATGTTCTTCGGCAACCTGCGCCAGGCGTGGTCGGAGTTCATCGTGGCGGACCTGGGGATCGTGCAATACGAGCGCGTGGCCTTTCCCGATTCCGCGCGTGCCTTCCACACGCGCGCGGACGTCGACGCCTATCTCTGGCTGCACGAACGCAGGCAGCGGCTCGAGGACGGCACGCAATCCGCCGCGGCGCTGCTGGAGGAAATCCTGCCCGCGTCCTTCGTATCCCCTTGGCTGCGCCACCGCCACGCCAAGCTGCGGTTCCTGATCGGACGGCAGCTGGAACGGCAGGCCGATTGGGATCTGGCGTGCCGGGCCTACGACGGCTGCGGCCATCCCGAAGCGCGCCAGCGATACGCGCGGGTGCTGGAGCTGCAAGAGCGCCACGCGGAAGCGCTGCGGTTCGCCCTGCAGGCCACGCGCGCGCCGCTCAACGAAACCGAAGCGCAATCGCTCGCCCGCCTGGTTGCCCGCCAGGAGCGCCGGCTGGGCCTGCCGCGCGCCAGGGAGCCGGCCGCGCGGGACATACCGGTCGACGTGCTGACGCTACCGCATCCGGCTCAGCCGCGCGCGGTCGAACACATCGTGCGCGAGCATCTGGACGCGCCGCAGGCCCCGGCCTTTTACGTCGAGAACACGCTGATCAATTCGCTGTTCGGCCTGCTGTGTTGGGAGGCGGTATTCCAGCCTCTCCCTGGCGCGTTCTTCCATCCGTTCCAACGCGGCCCGGCCGACCTGCACGCGCCGGACTTCCATGCCAGGCGCGGGGATGCCTTCGGCGCGCGGCTGGCGCGACTGGACGACGGCAGCTACAAGCGCGCCATCCTCGCGACCTTCGAAGCCAAGATGGGCATACAGTCGCCCTTCGTATTCTGGGGCGCGCTCGATCACGCTTTGCTGGCGCTGGCCCTGGATTGCATCCCGGTCGCGCACCTGAAGGCCTGGTTCACCCGCATCCTGCGGGACGTTGCGTCGAATACTTCGGGCCTGCCGGACCTGATCCGCTTCTTTCCGGCCCGCCATGCCTACGAGCTGGTGGAAGTGAAAGGGCCAGGGGACCGGCTGCAGGACAACCAGCGACGCTGGATGGCATACAACGCCGCGCATGGCGTGCCGGTGCGGGTGTGCCGGGTGCGGTGGCTCAGCCCACCTGCTTGAGTATCGCGTCCACCAGGCCAGGGAAGCGCGTGTTCAGCTCCGCCCGGCGGAGCGTGTTCTGGTGCACCGTGCCGGCGACGCTGGTGCGCACCAGGCCGGCTTCGCGCAGGATGCGGAAATGATGGGACATGCTCGATTTCGGGCGGCCGCCGTCGAGCTCGCCGCAGGTGGCTTCCTCGACGCGCGACAGGTGCCGGACGATCTCCAGCCGCACCGGATCGCTCAGGGCATGGAAGATACGCTCCAGCACGAAGTCTTCCGGGGAGGGGTGGTTGTACGCGCGCATACTGCGGATTGTAATGTTCTTTTTACGTAATTTCGATAATTATCGAACTACGGTACTATAACGCCGTTATCCGACCACGCTCACCCACGGAATCCGACGGAATGTCCTCGCTATTCACTCCCTTCAAGCTCAAAGACGTCACGCTGCGCAACCGCGTCGCCGTCCCGCCCATGTGCCAATACAGCGCCGAAGACGGCCTGATCAATGACTGGCACCGCGTGCACCTGGCGGGTATCGCGCGCGGCGGCGCCGGACTGGTCATCGTCGAGGCGACGGCGGTCTCGCCGGAAGGCCGCATCACGCCCGGATGCACCGGCATCTGGAACGACGAGCAGGCCCAGGCCTTCGCGGCGGTGGCGGCCTCGATCAAGGCCGCGGGCGCCGTTCCCGGCATCCAGATCGCCCACGCCGGCCGCAAGGCCAGCGCCAACCGCCCCTGGGAAGGCGACGATCACATTCCGGAAGGCGATCCGCGCGGCTGGCAGACGATCGCGCCGTCGGCCATCGCTTTCGGCGGCGGGCTGCCCAAGGTGCCGCGCGCCATGACGCTGGACGACATCGCCCGCGTGCGCCAGGACTTCGTCGCCGCCGCCCGCCGCGCGCGCGACGCCGGCTTCGAGTGGCTGGAACTGCACTTCGCGCATGGCTATCTGGGCCAAAGTTTTTTCTCGCCGCATTCGAACCAGCGCGACGACCAATACGGCGGCAGCCTGGAAAACCGCAGCCGCTTCCTGCTCGAGACCCTGGCCGCCGTGCGCAAGGTCTGGCCGGAAAACCTGCCGCTGACCGCGCGCTTCGGCGTCATCGAGTTCGACGGCCGCGACGAGGAAACCCTCGCGGAGTCCATCGAGCTGGTGCGCAACTTCAAGCGCGAAGGCCTGGATATGCTGAGCGTCACGATGGGCTTTTCGACGCCCACCGCGAACATCCCCTGGGCGCCGGGGCTGCTGTTGCCGTATGCGGAGCGTGTGCGCCGTGAAGCGGATCTTCCCGTTTCGTCGGCCTGGGGCATCGATACGCCGGCCCTGGCCGATGGCGCCGTCAGGAATGGGCAGCTGGACCTGGTCATGGTCGGGCGGGCCCACCTGGCCAATCCGCATTGGCCTTACCATGCCGCCCGCGCATTGGGCGTCGACCGTCCTTCGTGGACGCTGCCGGCGCCTTACGCGCATTGGCTGGAACGCTATTCGGTCAAGCAGGACTGAGCCGGACCGCGGCGCCCGCCCGCAGCCTGAGCACCAGTGCCAGCAGGGCGGCGGCCGTGGCCACGAAAGTGACGCCGGTCCAGCCGAAGTTCGCCAGCGCCATGCTGGCGAGCGCGCCCCCCAGCGCCATGCCGACGAATACGCCCACCATCAGCACCGCGTTGAGCCGGCTGCGCGCGGCGTGGTCGATGCCGTAGACGATGGTCTGGTGCGAGATCAGCGCGATCTGGATGCCCAGGTCGAAGCCGACGGTGCTCGCGCCCAGCAGCCACAGGGCGCCGGTGGGCGGCAGCATCGGCATGACCGCCATCGCCGCGAAGGACAGCGTGGTCAGTCCCGCGCCCACGCGGCTGACCATGGCCGGGCCGCGGCGATCGGCCATGCGTCCCGCCAAGGGCGCGGCCAACGCACCCACGGCGCCCGCGATACCGAACGCGCCCGCCACGCCGGGTCCCATATTGAACGGCTCGCCATGCAGCATGATGGCCAGCGTCGACCAGAAGGCGCTGAACGCGAGCGACAGCAGGCCTTGCGACAAGGTGGCCAGGCGCAGGGTCGGATGCTTGCGCCAGAGCTCGCCGACGGAGCGCAGCAGCGCGGCGTAGGGCAGGCGCGTCGTCGGCGCGAAGGCCGGCAGGCCGCGCCACAAGGTCAGGCCGAGCAACAGCACGGCCGCGGCGGCCACGTAGAACATCGCGCGCCAGCCGAAATGCTCGGCGACGATGCCGCTGATCACGCGCGACATCAGTATGCCCAGCAGCAGGCCGGTCATGACCGTGCCGACGGTCTTGCCCCGTTGCGCGGGTTGGGCCAGATGGGCGGCCGCGGGGACGATGTCCTGCGCCATGGTGGCGGACAACCCGATGATGAAGCTCGCGGCCAGCAGCGCGGCGATCGATGGCGCGACGCCGCTGGACAACAGGGCCAGGCTCAGGATGACGGCCTTGACCAGGATGATCTTCTTTCTGTCGTAGCGGTCGCCCAGCGGCGCCAGGAACAGGATGCCGGCGGCGTAACCCAGCTGGGTCAGGGTCGGCAGGAAGCCCACGCTCCTGTCGCTGGCGCCGATCGCCGGCGCCAGGACGCCCAGCATGGGCTGGACGTAGTACAGCGACGCGACGCTCAGGCCGGCGGCGACGGCGAGCAGCAGCAGGAGCGTGCCCGACATGGGCCGGGTGTCGCTTTCATGCGCGGATGGAATGGCAGTCATGGTGGTGTCCGGTAAATGGTGCGGTACGGCATTGTGGCCTCCGGGGAAGGCCGTTGGTAGACGGCGATACCGTACATCGGTTATACGTCATATGCATAACTGCGCCCGCCTTCTATCGCCCCCATCGACCACCGACCCATGGCCCGTCTACCCAAGACCCGGATCCCGCCGCCGACCCGCACGCCGGACGCCGCCGACAAGGGCGGCTCTGACCGGCTCACCTTGATCGATACCTTCGTGCGCATCGTCAACGCCGGCAGCCTCAGCGCCGCCGCCGAACAACTGGGCGCCACGCAGCCGACGGTCAGCCGCCGCCTGCAGGCGCTGGAGCGCGCCGTCGGGGTACGGCTGATCCAGCGATCCACCCACGGCATGCAGCTGACCGAAGACGGCCGCCGCTGCTATGACCGTGCCGAAGAACTGATCGCCTCCTGGCAGGCGTTCGACAGCGAGGTGCGCGGGGCAGGCCAGCAGCCGGTCGGCACCTTGCGCGTCGTGGTCGCCCATGCCTTCGGCCAGCAGCGTTTCGTGCGGCCGCTGGCCACGTATATGGAGCGTTACCCCGGCATGCGGGTGGAATGGCTGCTGCACGACCACATGCCGGATTTCGTCGCCGACGGCGTCGATTGCGCGATCCGCGTGGGCGAGGTCGCCGACGAGTCGGTGGTGGCGATCAAGCTGGGCGACGTCCCGCGGATCATCGTCGCCGCGCCCGGACTGCTGCCCGACGGCGTCGTGCCCGACGACCCGCGCCAGTTGGCAGGGCTGCCCTGGCTGGCCTTGCGCACCTTCTACCGCGATGAAGTCGCGCTGAGCCACACGGTCACCGGCGAAACGGTGCGCGTGCCGTTCCAGGCGCGCATGTCCACCGACAGCCTCTACGCCCTGCGCAGCGCCGCCATCCTGGGCCTGGGCGTCGCCGTGGCGTCGACCTGGATATTCGAGGAAGACCTGCGCGAAGGCCGGCTGCGCCAACTCGCCCCGCAATGGCGGGCCAGCGCGCTGCCGCTTTCGCTGGTCTATCCCGCCAGCCGCCTGCAACCACGCCGGCTGCGCGCCTTCATCGACACGATGCGCGAGGAGCTGGGCATGTGGCTGGGGGCACCATCTTCCTGAATCGAGCCATGGCTCACACCGGTGTCCAGCTCCCATGCAGCCCGGCCGGGACGCGCCGGGGTAGCATCACCGTGGCAACCGGTTCCGCCGCCAGGTTGCGGGCGTCCAGGATAACGAAATGCCCGCGCTCGTCGCCTTCGACATGGACGAAGCTCAGGATGTAGCCGTCCGCTTCGCCTCCACCGGCGGGATCGGCGACGAAAACCGGCTCGCAGACCGTCTGGCCTGGCGGGAAGCGGTGCACCACTTTTTCGCCGGTGTCCAGGTCGTAGCGGGCGAACGCCTCGAAAGCGCCTATCTGCGGCGGGTGAGCCGGATAGGCGGCGCGCAGTCCCACGTAGCCGTAGCGCGCGCGGCGGCCGACGCAGGCATCATTGATGCGGCCGAATTCGCAGGCCTGGTCGTCGAGCGCCCGGTCGTCCACCTGCTTGCTGTCGACGTCTATCGTCAACCGATGCAGCTCCAGGCGCTTGGACGGGGCGGTCAAGGAGAAAGCGTCGTACCAGGGCACGACCAGCTCGATGCGGCCGCCTTCTTCATATGCGTTCACCGTATGCCAGTTGAAGAAGGGCGGGCCGGGCACCCACTTGATGTCCTTGCTGTCGACCGCATCGCGCGGGATCAGCGCGATGCGGGTACCCCGGTCCGGTTCCCACTGCGCGGGCGGCCCCTTGCCCGACATGTCGAAAACCAGCGGCGCCACCACGGCGACGACATACCGTTCGGTGATGGCGACGTCATGGACGATGGCGGGCCACGGCGACGAGAATGCCACGCGTCGGTCCAGTTGGCCGCTCCGGTCGGCGCGCAGATAACGCATCATGCTGGTGTGCAGGTCGTACTCCACGGACAGCAGTTCGCCCGTCTGAGGGTCCGCCTTGGGATGGGCCGACATGAAGCGCGGCAGCGCCCCGCCATAGTCGAACGCGCCGACAGTGGCCAGTTCACGGTCCATCTCGTAGGGCGCGCCGCCTTCGTACAAGGCGAGGTAACGTCCGGCGTGGTGCACGATGTTGGTATTGGCCAGATTGGCGTGCGGCGGCGGGCCGAAGGACGTGTTGTAGATGCGGTGTCCGGCCGCTCGCTCTTCGGTCAGCTCCTTCGTCGCCACCCAGCGATTGCGATAACGGGCGCGGCCCCCATCGAGATAGATGGCATGGACCATGCCGGTGCCGTCGAAAGGATAGGCGTAGTGCGCCGCGGGCTCGAAAGCCGGATTGGGCCCATTGCGCATGAATACGCCGCTCAGCCCGGCCGGGATCTCGCCCTGGACGGGCAGGTCGCCATCGTCGCGTTCGTCGAAAACCGGCGCGAAGGCGCGGGTCAGGGCAGGGCTGGTGCTGGTCCAATGCGCCATCGGGCCTTCTCCGGCGGTCTCGGGCGATGCGCCCGCGGGGGCCGCCCGGGCATGACCTCCAGGCAGCGGCAGCGTGGCGGCCGCGATGCCGGCGCCGGCCCGCTTGATGAAGCCTCGGCGGCCGCGGCTGGTTGGGTCCTGGCGGTCTGGGTGTGACGTTTTCATTGTTCCACCTCTGCGGCGACGGGGACAACCGGCGCGTGACGCCGGACGCGTGCCATCGAGTATGCGCGCCTTCGCGAAGAAATTCATCGCGGAAAGGATTACGCCGCCTTTTCGGTGCTGTCCCAGCCCGCACGCAGGGCGGCGGCGAAACCTTCATCGACCCGGGAGTAGGGACGGGCGCTGGTCCATACGCGCGGCCGCGCGCTCCAGGCGATGGCTTCGCCCGCGCGTTCGAGCCGTTCGACCAGGTCGCGGTCCTCATGGCAGCTCAGCGACCGGAAGCCGCCGGCGCGCAGATAGGCCGCGCTGTCGATTCCGAGATTGGCGCCGTGGATATGCCGATGGCCATCGCGGTCCCGGTAGTTGGATTGGAAATGCCATCGGGCGGCAAGCGCCTGCGCGCCATGCGCCGACCAATCCGCCACGCCCACCGTGCCGCATACCGCCGCGGCGTCCAGCGCGAGCTGGTCCACGAGCCAGGACGGCGACACCGTCGTGTCGGCGTCGGTGAAGGCCAGCCACCTGGCGCCCGCCGCGATCAGGAATTCGGCGCCGATGGCGCGCGCCCGGCCGACGTTGCGACAGTCCACGCGCAACTGCGCCACACGCCAGGATGCGGCGTATTCGGCGGTGCGATCCGCGCAGCTGTCGAGCACCAGCGCGACGATCACCGGCTCCTTGCGCAATTCCGGATGCAGGGCCGCCGCGTGTATGGAGGCCAGGCAGGCGCTCACGGTCGCCTCCTCGTTGTGCGCGGGTACGCAGACGCCGATCATCGCTCATCCTTTTCCGGTTTTCGCCAGATATCGAGTTGAAAACGTTCGTCCTCATGGCGCAGGACGCGCACCAGCCCTCCCAGCGCGTCGATGCACGCATGCAGTGCGTCCGTGCGATGCAGGCGGTCGTCGAAATCCCCGGTGTAGTGGCACATGACCCATTCGCCGCCGGGCGCCAGCGCCGCGCGGCAGCGTTGCAGGAACCCGTCCATGTCGTCCGCCGGGATGTAGTACGCGAGCTCCGACACCACGATCAGGTCGCAGGCCTCATCGGGCTGCAGCGGCCAGTCGCCGGGCAGCCGGCCCACGTGACCGCGCACATGGTCCAGGCCGTCTTTCCCCATGCTTTCCATGCAGAGCGCCATGGCCGTTTCGGATCCGTCGACCGCGATCAGCGACCCGGTCCGACGGGCCAGCTGGCGCGTCATTTCGCCGTTGCCGCAACCGAGTTCCAGGATGCGGCCATAGCGTTGCCGCGGCAGCGCGGCCAGCAGCACGGCACGCTTGCGCTGCTCGTACCACGACGTGCGCACGTCCCAGGGATCGGCAGACTGCCGGTACAGCGCTTCGAAGTGGTTCATTCGATCAGCACTTCGTAGGGCCGCTCCAGCCTTTCCAGCATGGCGGCGGTCAGCACGGGCGGCTTGCCGGTGGAGGGGTCCGCCTGCAGCTGGGAGCGAAAGCACATCACGGCGCGCCGCCTCAGGACCATCGCGTCCGCGCTCACGCGCACGGCCAGGGCCTGATCGGTGGGAAATGCGCCGGTTTCGGGCGCCATCCAATGCCACGCCCATATCGGCGCTTCCAGGAAGCGGCCGCCGCGCGACTTGGCGGCGCGAAGCGCCGCGCGCGACGCGGCTTCGTGATCCGGATGGCCGTCCCACCGCCAAGGCGCGATGACCGTGTCGCGCGGCCCGACGGACCGGGCGATGCGCGCCGCGATGTCATCCTCGAAGTCGGTCACGCCGCCATCCGGGATGCCGAGCGGATGCCTGGGGGTGCCCGGCGCGATCAGCGCCAGGGCCCGCATGCTTTCGCGCAGGCGCTCCTGCGCCAGGGCGGGCGGGTCCCAGAGCGCCGAGCCGGGATGGCTATGCTCGCCATGAGTGATCGCCCAGATGCATAGCTGTACGCCATCCAGGTAGGCCTCGCGCATAATGCCGCCGCAACCCAGGATCTCGTCGTCGGGATGAGGCGCGACGATATGCAGCGTGCCGCCCGACCGCACGAGATCCGCCGCGCGACCCTGCCGCAGCGAACGGCGATCGAGCCAGTCGCGCCATTGCGCTTCCGGCGTGCCCGCGCCATGGATCAAACGGTCGCTCAGAGCATCCATGGCGTGGCATCCTCCGACGTCTGGAGCAGCGCCAGGCCATGCGCCGCCAGGTCGCGTTCCGCATGGCTCTGCCGCAGGTAGATGGGCAGGTCGGCCAGCAGGCCAGCCAGGGTCACGTCCTTGCAGAAGGGCGCCGGGCCGAGCGCGCGCGGGGCGCGTTCCAGCACGGCCAACGCGGCCTGTTCGACGGCCAGCCGGGCGCGCCGCACGGCGCACGCGTGCGATCGCCGCGGTGCCTCGTCGATGGCTCGCGCGCAGTCGCGCAGTTGCAGGCCTGCCTGCGCCAGCATGACATCGACCGCGCCCAGGTGGGCCAGCGCATGCGCGTCGTCCGGACGGCGCCGCACGCCGCGCCGCAGGGCATCGGCCAAGGCGGCGGCCGCGCCGTACCAGCAGGCCGCCACGCCGGCCGCGCCATGCATGAAGCCGGGACGCTCCACGTAGGCGCCCGGCGCGCCGACCAGCACCGCGCGGGCGTCGCGAAACTCGACGTCCACGCTATCCGTCGGCCCCATGCCGACCGCCTGCCAGCCCTGGTCGCTGATCCGCACGCCCGCATCGTCCATCCGCACCGCCGCCAGGCAGGCCTCGCCTTGCGAATTCCAGACGCTGATCAAGGCGCGCGTGACGGCGGCCGCGCCGGAGCACCAGGGCTTGATGCCGGACAGGCGCACGCGCCGGCCATCGGCATCGTCCGCGGCGGCGGTCACCCGCATGCCGGGGGGCTCGGCACACCAGGTGGCCCAGACGTCCGGCGGCTGGACTTCGTGCCAATGATGCAATTCATGCAGGATGGCCACCGCGTCGAGATGGCCTTCGACCAGCTTGGCCAGCGGCAGGCTGTGGCGCCCGACGTCGGCCAGGATGCGCCAGCGGGCCAAGGTGTCGCCGCTGCCGGGAAAGGGTACGGTATGGGTCAGCGCGCAGGCGAGAGTCTGGAAGATGCCGTCGATGTCGGCGGCGCCGCGGCTGCGGCCCGCGGCCTCGCACAAGGCATCGAGATTGGCCGGCGGCGCCAGGGCCGCGCCGGGGCGCAGGCAATCGGGGCAGGAATTGCTGATATCGAGCATGCGTGCCATCGCCATGTGATTGAACGCGATGGCAGGGCACAGCAACACGCATGCCTGAGCATGCCCTGGCCAGCGCGGTCATCGCGCCGGCCAGGTTCGGGGGATCAATCTCGGGGACTCAATTCACCGTGATATTCGCCGACTTGATCACCTGCGACCAATGCGCGGTGTCCCGGGCGACGGTCTCGCCCAGTTGTTGCGGGTTCTGGTAATTGACCCGCACGCCGGCTTCCTCGGCGGTCTTGATGACGGCAGGCTCCTGCAGTCCCTTGCCCAGCGCGGCGCTGATCTTTTCGATCACCGCGTCGGGCGTGCCGGCCGGGGCGAACAGGGCCACCCATGCATCGAGCTCGAAGCCGGGGAAGCCTTCTTCCGCGGCGGTCGGGACGTCGGGCAGCATGGGGTGGCGCGCCGCGCCGGCAATCGCGATGGCACGCAGGCGGCCGTTCTGGATATGGCCGATGACCGAAGGCGGGGTGGTGATGAACAACTGCACGCGGCCCGACAGTACGTCCTGGATGGCCGGGCCCGAGCCCTTGTAGGGCACATGGACCATATCGGTGCCGGTCATCTGCTTGAACAGCTCGGTGCCCACGTGCGGCACCGAACCGCTGCCCTGCGACGCATAGTTGATCTCGCCCGGGTGCGCCTTGGCGTAGGCGACCAGCTCCTTCAGGTTGTGCACGGGCAGCGAGGGATGCACCGTCACCACGTGCGGCGATACCGCCACCATCCCGACCGGCTTGAAGGACTCCGCGTTCCAGCGCAGGCCATTGAACATCGAGGGATTGCCGGCGTGGTACATGGAATACGAGGCCAGCAGGGTATAGCCGTCGGGACGGGCCGCGGCCACCAGCGCATAGGCGATGTTGCCGCTGGCACCGGCGCGATTGTCGATGATGACGGGTTGACCCAGTCTGGTCCCCATCTGCTCCGTGGTCAGGCGCGCCGCCAGGTCGACGATGCCGCCGGGCGGCACCGGTACGATGATGGTAATGGGATGGTTGGGGAAATCGGGCTGGGCGTGGGCAGGCGTCAGCGCGGTGGCCAGGGCGAGAAGCGCCCCCAGGGGCGCGAGCAAGCGGGTGCGGAACATGTCAGTTGCCACCCGCCAGTTCTTCGCGAACGAGCCTGGCGCCATCGGCCATGGCCTTCATCTTGCCGAAGGCGACTTCGCGCGGCAGGTACTTCAAGCCGCAGTCGGGCGCCACGATGATGCGTTCGGGCGGCACGTGCGGAAACGCGCGGCGGATACGGGCGGCGACGACTTCCGGGGTTTCGATCTCGTTGGTCGACAGATCCAGCACGCCCAGCATGATCTGCTTGTTCGGCAGCGTTTCCAGCACGGCGCAGTCCAGCTTGGATTGCGCCGTTTCGATCGAGATCTGGTGGGCCGAGCAGCCGCACAGCTCGGGCAGGAAGGAATAGCCGGCCGGGCGCGCATGGATCACCGCCGCATAGCCGAAGCAGATATGCACCGCCGTCTTGCCTTCGACGCCTTGCAGGGCGTGGTTCAGGACTTCGACGCCGAACTCGCGCGCCTTTTCCGGACGCGCCTGCATATAAGGTTCGTCGATCTGCACGACGTCCGCGCCGGCGGCGAACAGGTCGCGGATTTCCGCGTTCACGGCCTCGGCATAGTCATGGGCCAGCTCCGCTTCCGAACCGTAGAAGTCGTTCTGCGCCTGCTGCGCCATGGTGAAGGGGCCGGGCACCGTGATCTTGATCTGGCGGCGGGTGTGGGCGCGCAGGAATTCGACGTCGCGCACCTGCACGGCGTGCTTGCGGCGGATCTTGCCGACCACGCGCGGTACCGGGTTGGGGTGGCCGCTGCGGTCCAGCGCCGTGCCGGGGTTGTCGATGTCCACGCCTTCCAGCGCGGTGGCGAAGCGGTTCGAATAGCTTTCGCGCCGCATTTCGCCGTCGGTGATGATGTCCAGGCCGGCGTCTTCCTGGTCGCGGATCGCCAGCAGGGTGGCGTCGTCCTGCGCCTGCTCCAGCCACTCGGGGGCGACGCGCCACAGTTCCTTGGCGCGCACGCGCGGCGGGAAGCGGTCGCCGAGGCGCTTGCGGTCGATGAGCCAATCGGGCTGGGCATACGAGCCGACCAGCGTGGTGGGAAGCAGCAGGGACATGGAAACTCCGGGAAATGATGCCGAAATATGAAGAAAACGCAGACCCCGATTTATATGCGATACAACTTGAAATCGGTTTGCCGCCAACTTGAGCCGAATTCAGGTTGCGCGCGCGGGCGACAGGCGGAAGTCGTATTCGGCCGTCCAGTAGGGCGTCTTCATCTCGCGCCCATCCGGCGCCCGCCCTGGCCCGTGCGGCTGGAATTCGACGATCAGGCTGTCGCGCACGCCGTACACCACGTCGGATTCGATGTATGGGCTGTTCGCGACGAAGATGTGCGTGGTGATGTCCACGTGTCCCGGCGCCGATACCTTGAAATGGATATGCCCGGGCCGGTTGGGATGCTGGCCGATGCCCGACACCATCCTGCCGACCGGCCCATCCATGGGGATGGGGTAATAGCTGGGACGGATGGACCAGAAGGAATAGCGGCCTTCGGCGTCCGTGCGCAGGCGCGCGCGTGCCAGCATCTCGGCCTGGCCCTCGATCTGCATGTCGTAGACGCCTTCACCGTCGCCTGACCACACGTCCAGCAGCACGCCGGCCATGGGCTGGCCCGAGACATCGGTGACGCGGCCATGGTAGTAGGCGGGTTCGCCGCGCACGCCCTCGGCGATGTTGCTGCCCAGTTCGCGTTCCGGCGCGCCTTCCCAGTAATACGGGCCTTGCACGGTCGCCTCGGTGGCCGGCGTGGCCTGCATGCCGTCCGGCGCCGCCGCCGAAGCCCTGGCCTGCGCCAGCATGACCACCTGCATGGAAGCGCCCAGCGTATCCGACAACAGGATGAATTCCTGCCGCTTGTCGGTACAGGTCTTGCCGGTGGCCGTCAGGAACTCGATCGCCGCCATCCATTCCTCGGGGGTCAGGTCGACCTCGCGGATGAACTCGTGCAGCTTGGTGACCAGCGTCGTCATCAGCACCCGAAAGCGCGGATCGGGCGCCTTGGCGACCCGTTCGAGCACGGTGCGGGTAAGTTGCAGCGGGTCGGGCTGTGACATGAGGTCTCCCTGTGCGTGTTTCGGGTTCATAGATGTCCATCGCGCCGCGCGGCCTCGATCCAGCGCACGCGCATCGGCTTGAGGACCAGGATGGCGAGCAGGGCGGCGGCGACGTCCAGCGCGATGATGCAGTGGAAAACGATATCCCAGGAGCGGGTTTTTTCGAAGAGCAGGGCGGCGATCGGCCCGCCCAGCACCGAGCCGACCGCGGTGGCGATCAGCAGGTAGCCGAAGTTGCGCGCCGCGTGGCGCGTGCCGAAGACGTCCGCCTGCAGCGAAGGAAACAGCGAATAGATCTCGCCCCAGCCGAAGAACACCACCGCGGACAGGACCACGAAGGCCACCGGGTTGGTGCCCAGCTTCAACAGCAGGTAAATGGAAAGCGCTTCCAGCAGGAAGGCCAGCAGCATGGTGGGTTCGCGGCCGATCCGGTCCGATACCCAGCCGAAGAAGGGGCGGGTCAGGCCATTCGCGGCGCGATCCAGCGTCAGGGCCAGCGGCAGCGCGGCCATGCCCAGCACCAGGGTGCCGGACGTGATGCCGAAATGGGAGGCCAGGGCGCCCAATTGCGAGATCGCCATCAGGCCGCCGGTCGCCACCATCGCCATGATGGCGAACATCAGCCAGAACAGCGGCGTGCGCAGCATCTGCCGGGGCGTGTAGCCGATCGGCCCGGCGGCCGGCGCCACCAGCTCGGGGTGCTGCCGCTGCGAGGACGCGTCGACGCGCTTCATGCCCAATGCCGACAGGGTGATGATGGCCGCCAGGGCGATGCCGAACATGACCAGCGTGTCGCGCAGGCCGCTATCGCGCAGGCTCGCCGCGATCGGAAAGGTGGTGACGATGGCTCCCAGGCCGTAGCAGCCCGCCACCATGCCGACGGCAAAGCCGCGGCGCCGGGGGAACCACTGCACCATCAGTTCGACGACGGCCACGTAGACCCAGCCGGTGCCTATCCCCGACAGGACGCCATAGGTGACGTACAGCACCGGCAGCGAGGTCACGTAGGCGGAGCTGACCCAGCTGAGTCCGACCAGCAGCCCGCCCAGCATGACGATGGTGCGCGAGGACACGCGGGCCGCCAATTCGCCGTGGAGGGGCCCGATGCCGCACTGGAAAATGCTGAAAAGCGCGAAGGTCACCTGCAGCGCGGACAGCGAGACGCTGAGCGTGGCCTGCATGGGCTGCACGAACAGCGCCCATACGTATTGCGGGCTGGAGATCGCCAGCATCGCGATCATGCCCAGGGCCAGTTGCAGCCAGGGCGTGCTTGCACTGCGTCCCAGCGGCAGTGCGTCCAGGGACGACGTGGAAGGGTTCGGCGCCGACATATTGTCTCCCGCGCGGAGGCCTGAAGGACCTCTCGTATCGTGTCAGGGGGGTGTCGGAGCGAAGACTAAACGTTGTGCCTGAATGGCAGAAATGATGAATATCGTCGGTTATCAGTGATGGCATCGATGGATGCCATCGCACCTCAGTTCACCCGGGAGAGCGGCGGCTTGCCGGCGAAGTGCGCCTCGGCGTTTTCCAGGAAGCGCACCACCAACGCATGGATCGCCTGCGGCGAGGCGCCGCCGACATGCGGGGTGATCACGGCGTTTTCGAATTCGAGCAGGGGCGCGGGCGGCGCGGGCTCGTTCTCGTAGACGTCCAGCGCGGCCGCCCAGATGCGCTTGTGCCGCAGGGCGTCGGCCACGGCATCCGTGTCCACCAGCGTCCCGCGCGCGACGTTGACCAGCACGCCGTCGGGCCCCAGCGCTTCCAGGACCTGTCGGTCGACCGCATGGTAAGTGGCCTGGCCACCCGGCGCCGCGATGACCAGGAAGTCGCACCAGGCGGCCAGGCTGGCCAGGTCGTCGAACCAGCGATACCCGGTAGCGTCGTTGCGCGTTCGGCTGTGATAGCCGATTTCCATATCGAAGCCCGCGGCCCGCCTGGCCACGGCCTTGCCGATGGCGCCCAGGCCGAAGATGCCCATGCGACGGCCGGACACTTGCGGCGGACGCGGGATGTCGTCGCGCCACAGCCCCTTGCGCACGCCCGCGTTCAGGAAGGGAATGCGGCGCACGGCTGCCAGCAGTATCGCCATGGCGTGGTCGGCGACGGCATTGGCATTGCTGCCTGCCGCGTTGCACACCGGGATGCCGCGTGCGCTGGCAGCCGCCAGGTCGATGTTTTCGTAACCGACGCCCAGGGTGCAGATCAGCTCCAAGCGGGGCAGCGCGGCGATTTCCGTCGCCAGCAGCCCATTGGTGCCATTCGTCAGCACCACGCGGATGTCCTGCCCGCGCGCGGCGATCTGGGCGTCACCGTTGCCACGATCCGCGCCCAGGTTTTCATTGGGCGCGTAGATCATCTCGAAACTTTCCGCCATCAGGGCGCGATGTTCTTCGGACAGGAATACAAGGACCAGGAGCAAGGGTTTCATCGTGGGAAGGCATGGATGGCTGGTTGACCCGCGCGCCGGCATGGACGCGGTCTCGGACTGTTATCATTGCGGCCAATAAAAAACAAGAAATCCTGGCCTGGAAGCGCTCGAAATCATGGATTGGGTACCGATAGTCTTCATCACCTTCAAGGTTCTCGTGTTCGGCACGGGCATGTTCTTCGCGATCAAATGGCATCGCGACCAGGCGAAAAAAAAGAAATGAACGTCTAGCCCGGAGCCCGCGTTTTCACGCGGGGCGCCGGGATATCCGCGAACGATGGCCCGCGCCGCAGGCGGATCGGGCCGTGGTCGATATCGTCGGGGTCCAGCGTGGTTTCGCCCTGGGTGATGACGATGTACCCCTGACGCGCCATGCGCGCGGCGGTGTTCCTGATCGCCGGCATCAGGTCGCGCCACGCATCGCCATCGCCGCCCAATGCGCGCGCGGCGTCCGACGGACAGATGGACGATGCCTCGGCCCTGCGCTTGAGCAGGTCCGCTATGCAGTGTTCGATCTCTGGCGTTGTCGGGCTCATCGCCGCAGCTTAGCGTCCCTTGCGCCTAGCCGTCGACCATGCCCAGCCGGTAGTCCAGGTTGCGCACCAGCGATGCGATGCGCGGGCCCAGGACCTGGCCGACGTAGCCATCATCCGCCGCGTCGATCTGGATAGTCACGCTCATCGCCAGCGGCATGCCGTTGGCACGGTAGCGCAGGGGAACGGCGATCCCGCAGATATTCGGTTGCCAGTCGCGCTTGACCACGACGAAGCCGTCCCGGGCGATGTCTTCGTAGGCCGCCGCCAACGCCGGCGAAAAGCGCTCCCAGTCCGCCGGATGCGCCTGCGCGTAGCAGCTGCAGATCAGCTTCCGTTCCTGGGGCGTGTGGGCATACATCAAGGCACGGCCCATGGCCGTGCGCAGCAGCGGCCGCGTCGAACCGATATCGGGCCGGGTGCCGCTGGAATCGCGGTCTTCCACCGTTTCCACATAGACCACCTGCAGGCGGTCGCGCACGCCTAGCGACACGGGGCCGCGCGCGAAGCGGGCCAGTTCGACCATATCGTGCGCGGCGAGCTGCCGCAGCGTCAGGTCCACCAGCAAGGGATAGCCCAGGCTCAGGACGGCGGGGCCGAGCGAATACCGGCCCGTGCGCTCGTCACGCCGCAGCAGGCCCATTCCCACCAGCGTGAACGTCAGGCGGGTGACCGCCGGCCGGCTCAGGCCCAGGGCGTCGGCGATTTCCTTGTTGCCCAGGGATGGTTGGGCGGGCGTGAACTGCCGCAGCACCTCCAGGCCATTGAACAGGGTGGACGCGAACTGCGGATGGGCAAGCAGGTCTTCGCGTGGGCCGAGCTCGTAATGCGGCGGCGTTTTACGGTTCATCGATGCCTGGGGAAATGAGGATTGACAGTGCAGGGGCACGATATTTAAAGTGCCCGCACGATAAACGATCTCCAATACCGATATTGTGAATTCAATTGACCAAGAGCGCAAGCGCCGCGCAGCCCGCGAGCCCCGCGGCGCCAGATTGTTTTCCTTCGCCGTGGTGGCGGACACGCATGTGAACGAGGACGAACACACCTGCGCGTCGCCATTCGCCACCAATGCCCGGGCCAACGCACGGGCGCGGCATGTGTTCCAGGACATCGCCCAGTTGGCCACAGCGCCGGATTTCGTTATCCACCTGGGCGACATCGTCCACCCCGTGCCGGGCTTGCCCGCGTTCGACGAGGCCGCGCGCAGGTTCAAGGAGATGGCGGCGGTGCTGCCCATGCCGCTGCATGTGGTGCCCGGCAATCACGACGTGGGCGACAAGCGGGTGGACTGGATGCCCGCCGACGTGGTCTGCGCCGAATACCTGGACAAGTACCGGGCGACGTTCGGCGAAGACTATTACGCCGTGGACCAGGGCACGGTGCGCTTCATCTACCTGAACGCCTTGTTGTTCAACTCGGGGTTGGCGGGGGAGTCGGATCAGATGGCGTGGCTGGACGAGCAGCTCGCCACCGCCACGGGGCGGGTATTCATATCGCTGCATTACCCGCCGTTCCTGCATCGGCGCGACGAAAAGGGCTCCTACGACAATATCGACGAGCCGGGCCGCGGCTGGCTGCTGGAACGCATGGCGCACGAACGGGTGGAAGCCGTGTTCTGCGGCCATGTCCACAATTTCTGGTACGAGACAGTGGGCAACGCGGAGCTGTACATGCTCCCTTCCACGGCCTTCCTGCGCCACGACTTCTCCGAGTTCTACCGCGTGCCGCCCATGGACGAATACGGGCGGGGCGACGTCAACAAGTTCGGCTACTTCGTGGTCGACGTCTACGAGCAGGGCCATGCGGCGCACCTGGTGCGCACGCGCGGCCGGTCCGTCGAAGAGCACGCCACATCCGCCGCGCGCGATGCCGTGCCGCACATCCTGGCGCATACCAAGACGGCGAGCGCATGCGGCATCGCCGCGGAAATGCGCCACCCCTGGGCCGAGGTGGTTGAGATCCCGTGCACCGGCGGCGTACAGGAGTTCGGCCGCAAGCCGGCGCGCAACGACTATCCCCTGATGGCCATGTGGGAGATGGGCCTGCGCACGCTGAAAATCCCGCTGCAGGACCTGGCGGGAGAAGAAACCCTGCGCCGCGCCAGGATGATGAGCGACGTCGGGCATGGCTTCGTCACCACCTGCCTGGGCTGCCCCGATCCGCGGTTGATCGAAGGCGCCGCGCGGGCGGGGGTCCGCATCGACGCGCTGGAATTGAACCTGACGCAGGCGCGGCTGGCGCAGTCGGCCGACCGCTTGCGTGCGCTGCGTGGCGCCAGCGACGCGCAGCTGATCTACGCGAAGATACGCGGCGTCGATGACGACAAGCATTTCGACGGCAAGCACTACAGCCATTTCGTGAATACCGGCATGCGCCCGGCCGAACTCGCCGGCGCCGACTGGCTGCGGGAGTCCGTCGCGGCGGGGTGGGTGGATGGATATACCGTCAGGCTGGATTGGGGCACGGATGTCCACGCCGCGCACCGATCGCTGTCCCGGCAGGCACAGGACGACGGCTGCGTCATCTGGGGCGCGGTGAAGCTCGCGCATGAGCTGGCCAGTGCGAACGAGGACGACCTGGCGATCGCCGCGCTCGTGGCCGATGCGTATATCGCCGCCCGCATGGACCAGGGCGTGCATTACGCCTTCGACACCTTCATGGACGTCGATCGTGGCTACTTTCCGCGCAACGGGTTCATCGATCGCCGCTATGACCCGCGTCTCGCGGCGCGCGTCCTGGCGGCGCTGAACGCGCTGCTGCCGCATGGTCGCATCCATGCCGTCGACGTGACCGGCGCGGCCGGCGCGAAGCGCATCGATATGCGCATCGGCGACGAGGCTTATCACCTGGTTTCCGGGCCCCGCCCGGCGGCCGAGGCATTGCTGGGCGGCCTGGCGCCGCGCCCGCACACGATCGATCTCATAGAAGACGGCGGGGAGGGGGCAGGGGAGATCATGCGGCTGATCCGGCCATGATCGGGTCATAACCCGTCCATCACGCGCCCAGGCGCGGTTCATACATTCCAAGGGGAAAAAAAGATGAAGTGGTTCAAACGCAATGCCGCCGCCTTGCTGGGCGTGTTGTCCGTCTGCGCGGTGGGGGCGGCGGCGGCCGAGCCCGCAGCCGCGAAATTCCATCCTACGCAACCCGTGCGCGTGGTCGTCGCCTACGTCCCTGGCGGCGCCACCGACCTGATCGCGCGCATCATGAGCGAAAAGCTGGGCAAGCTGTGGAACCAGCAGGTGGTGGTGGAAAACCGCCCCGGCGCCGGCGGCATGATAGGCGCGGACAACGTGGTCAAGGCCAAGCCGGACGGCTATACGCTGCTGCTGGGCTACACGCCCGAGGTGTCGATCAACAAGCTGGTCTACAACAAGATGATGTACGACCCCTTGGCCGACCTGACGGCGATATCGCTGGTCGCCGAGGCGCCGCTGGTGCTGGTCAGCGGCCCCAAGCTTCCTGTGAAGAGTTTCAAGGAATTGCTCGCGCTGAAGGGACAGCATCGGTCGATCGCGTTCGGATCGCCCGGCACGGGCGGCCAGCAGCATCTGGCGGGAGAACTGCTGCGGGTGCGCACGGGCCTGGACATGCTGCACGTGCCCTACAAGGGCACGGGCGCGGCCGTCGCGGACCTGGTCGGCGGGCAGATCGACGTCTTCTTCGCGACCACGCCGCCCTTGCTGGGAAATATCCGGGCCGGCAAGCTGCATCCGCTGCTCGTGACCGGCCCCGTGCGCCAGCCGCTGCTGCCCAACACGCCGACCGTCGACGAACTCGGGCTGAAGGACTTCCACCTGAGCAACTGGTTCGGCGTGTTCGGGCCGGCGGGAATGGACAAGCAGGTGACGGCCGGGATCGCCGCGGACGTCGCGGCGGTGCTCGAGGATCCCGCCACCGTCAAGGCGATGGAGGACAACGGCCTGACCATCCATTATCTGCCGCCCGATGGTTTCCGGCAGTTCATCGCCAAGGAGATGGATTTGTACACGGGCATCATCGCCGCCACGGGGGTGCCCAAGCAGTAGCTTGTCTCATTTTTTGAGACGATGCGCGAAATCTGATCTGGCGCCAGGCCGCGGCGACCGGGAGAATGCGAGGCAGGGGCAAGGCTGTCATAAACATGCCCCATGACTCTATCCTGGGGAAAATCCATGCGTCTATCCGCTTCTTCCTGCGCGGCGGCCCTGTTGGCCGGCCTGTGCGCCTTCGCGGCTCCGGCCCACGCCGATCTGCTCGACGACATCAATGCCCGCGGCGTCGTGCGGGTCGGCATCATGACCGACTATCCGCCTTTCGGCAGCGTGGACCAGCAGATGAAGCCGCGCGGCTACGACATCGACATGTCGGCGCTGCTCGAAAAGGCCTGGCACGTGCGGGTCGAATTCGTGCCCGTGACCGCGCCCAACCGGGTGGCGACCCTGCAGACGGGTAAAGCCGACGTCATGCTGAACATCGGCCGCAGCGAAGAGCGCGCCAAGGCCGTGGACTTCACCCAGCCCTATGCCCCGTACTACATCGGCATCTATGGCAAGCCGGGCAGCGCGCCGATCCATGGCGTGGCCGACCTGAAGGGCATGACCGTGGCGGTGACCAAGGGCGCCATCGAGGAACGCCTGCTGACGGAGCAGGCCAAGGACGCCAGGCTGTCGCGATACGACGACAACGCGAGCACCATATCCGCTTTTTTCAGCGGCCAGGCCAACACCATGGCCATCGGCAACGTCATCGCCGTGGCCCTGCGGCAGAAGGGTTCGCCGCCATTCGAGGAAAAGCTCATCCTGCTGAACTCGCCGGTGCACGCCGCCGTGCCCAAGGGTGAAAAGCGCCTGCTGGACAAGATGAATGCCTTCCTGTCCAGCATCAAGGCGGACGGCAGCCTGAACGCGATCTCGGAAAAGTGGATGCAGCAGCCGTTGTCGCCCGACCTGCTGCAGGCGGGCGCCAAGTAAGAGCGGTCGGAAGGGTGGTCAAGCGCGGGCCAGGATGCGGCGCCGGACGAAATCGGCGGCGCGCTGGCCGGTCATGACCTCGGACCACAAATCGTTGGCCAGCTGGCGGTGCAGGCGCAAGGCTTCGGCATCCTGCGAGATCGTGCCGATCCCCCGCCACACGTTCAGCTGCGGGCCCACCCGAAACGGGCTGGTCAGCGAAAACGTGGTGTCCGCCTGGCGTATGACGGAAAAACTCGTCGTGGGCAGCCTGTCGAAAAGTATGCCGATCTGCACGCCCATCGGCGGGGATTCCAGCAGTTGAGCCACATGTTCCAACTCATGGAGCACCATGTTCCGATGGGCTTCCCGCAGCGCCGGGCTGGCGTCCTCGTCCTCCAGCCCCTGTTCGCTGAACTGGACGAGTTCCGGCAGCGACAGCACGTTGGTGATGGCGGGACGGCGTTGCAGGTACTGCGCCTTGCGCAATTTGAGTATCGACATGAGCGCGTCGATGTCGGTGCGCGCGCGGGCCGGACGCCGTGTGGCCGTGGCACGCGTGGACAGCGCCTGCCGCAGCAGCGTGTCGTAGCCGTCGGACGTCAGCAGGTACACGATGGGGCCGAAAGCCACGAAGATATGTTCGGCGCGCGCCTCGATCTGGCGCAGCCGCTCGAAGTACGCCAGCGCCGACGCCACGTACTCGACGCCGACGCCCAGCAGGGTTTCGAGCGGCACGTCCAGCAGCCGCGCCACGCGCATCAGCACGTCCAGCCGGCCTATGCCCTGCGCCTCCATGCGGTAGACGGAGGCGCGCGACACGTTCAGGCGTACACCCAGCGCATCCGCGCTCAGTCCCGCGCCGATGCGGTACGCGCGCAGGCGCATGCCGATTTCCAGCAACTTCGGATCCATGCTTCGCGACGTTTCCTCGATGATGCCCGGATCGCGCCGGTCTCACCGGATGCGACAGGAACAGTTCGGAAGCTTATAGAGCACGCCATGTCGAAAGTAAATCCACATTCACACCAGGAGACCGCGCCATGGTGGATCTGATCATCGCGGGTGGCCATGCTGTCATCGGCGACGCGGTCGTGCAGGCCGACATCGCCATCGACGCGGGGCGCATCGTCGCGATCGGCGCATTGACCGGGCTGCCCGGCGCGCGCAGGGTCATCGATGCCGAAGGCCTGCACGTGCTGCCCGGCGCCATCGATTGCCACGTGCATTTCCGCGACCCGGGCTCGACCTACAAGGAAAACTGGCGGACGGGGTCGAGCGCCGCCGCGGCCGGCGGCGTGACGACCGTGATGGACATGCCCAATACGGATCCGCCCACCGCCAATCGCGAGGCGCTGGTGCGCAAGCGCGAGCGGGCGGCGGCCTTGTCCCTGGTCGATTGGGGCCTGTACGGCGTGCTCGACAGCAGCAGCCTGCCGCATCTGGAGGCCCTGGTCGAAGACGGCATCGCCGGCTTCAAGTGCTTCATGACGGAGAACACCGGCGACCTGGAGTCGCCGGACGACGGCGTGGTCTACGAAGGCCTGGAGCGCCTGGCCCGGCTGGGCGTGCGCTGCTCCGTCCACGCCGAGAATGCCGCCATCATGCAGCATCGCCGGCGCCAGTTCATCGAAGCGGGGCGCACCGACGCCCGCGCGCACGAGGAGTCTCGCCCCGAGGTCTGCGAGATCGAGGCGATCGGGCGCGTTACGGCGCTCGCCCAAGCGGCGTGCGCGGCTGTGCACATCGCCCACGTGAGCTCCGCCGGCGGCGTGCAGGCCATACGGCATGCACTGGCGCAGGGCGTCGACATGACGGCGGAGACCTGTCCGCACTACCTGCTGTTCGGCCTGCCCGAGATCGACAGCCTGTCCGGGATGGTCAGGGTCAATCCTCCCATACGGGGCGGCGCGCACGCCGACGCGTTGTGGGCCGCGCTGCTGGACGGCACCATAGGCATGATCGCCACCGACCATGCGCCGCATACCGAGGAAGAAAAACGCAACCCGGATATCTGGCAATGCTGCCGCGGCATGATAGGGCTGGAAACGCAGATGCCCGTCATGCTGACCGAATCGCAGCGCGGCCGGATGAGCTTGCCGGCATACGTGCGCTGGAGCGCGCTGGCCCCGGCGCTTGCCTGGGGGCTTTATCCGCGCAAAGGGCACATCGGCGTCGGCGCCGATGCGGACTTCGCCATCGTCGATATGGAAGGCGCGTATCGGATCGACCAGTCCGCGCTGCATTCGCTGAACCGCATTTCGCCCTGGCACGGGCGTTTCGTCACGGCGCGGCCGGTGCACACCCTGGTGCGCGGGAACGTGGTGATGTGGGACCGGCGCGTGGTCGGCGAGCCGGGATGGGGCAGGGGGATCGCCCCCGACTGGCGCAGGTCGTCCCATGGATGAAGCCGGCTGCGCGATGCGTCGACTCTGCCAGTGGGCGTCCGCCACCAGGCCGGATGCCGTTCCGGCCGACGTGGCAGAGCGCGTCGCCATGGTCGCCGCCGATACGATCGCCTGCGCGTTGGGCGCGGCGGACGATGCGGAGCTACAGGCCTGGACTCGCGATGCCGGAGGCGGCGTGTCCACGGGCGGGATGTCCGCCGTTGCAGTACCTACCAGCGATGCGCGCAAGGCTGGTTACTCCCTGCGCGCCTGCACCGTCCTCGGCCAGCCGGACCTGCGCCTGCCGCCGGCCAGCGCCGCCGCGCGCAACGCCATCGCCGCCAACTGGATGCAGCTGGACGAAGGGCATCATCACCTGATGTGCCACGCTGGCATCTATTGCGTCCCGGCGGCGCTGGCCGAATGCGAAGCCGCCCACCATGACCTGGGGCTCTTCCTGCACGCCATCGCCCTGGGCTACGAAGTGACCTGCCGCCTGGCCCGCGCCTGGACCTTCGGCGCCGCCCCCGTCCATCCGCATGCCTTGTGGAGCGGGCTGGGCGCGACCGCCACGGTCGGCATCCTGCGCGGGCTGGACGGCGATACCCTGCACCAGGCGTTGCTGCATGCCGCCACGCTGGCCGCGCCACGGCCCTTCGCCATCGTGGCCGATGGCGGCCTCGCCGCCAATCTCTGGGTCGGTGCCGGGGTTGAACATGCGTTCACGTGCGTCGCCTGGGCGCAAGGCGGGCTGCCCGCGCCCGATCATGCCCTGGCGCGCCTGGGTGACATGCTGCATGTACACGCCGATACCTCGGCATACACGGCCGACCTGGGCGACGCCTGGGCCATCCGCCAAAACTATTTCAAGGTGCTGCCCTGCGCCGGCCAGAGCCATGCCTCGCTGGAAGCTCTGATGGAAGTCCGCGCGAAAGTATTGGCGCGCGCATCGGGCGCGTGCGACGAATCGGTCCATATCGACGCCGAGGTCCACGACTTCGCGGTCGGCATGGACCAGCGCGACGTCCGGACCAGCCTGGCGGCGCGCTTTTCCATCCCCCATCTGCTTGCCGTCGCCTGGCTGCATGGCAGGACCGACGCCGACGCACTGGGCGCCGGCTTCCTGCGCGATGCGAGCGTGGCCCGTCTGCGCCATGCCATACGGCTGCGCCCGCTGCGGCCGGCGCTACCGCCGCCGCATCACCGAGCGGCACGGGTGACGGTGACGCTGCGCGACGGGTCGTCGATCCAGGCCGACTGCCCGGCCCCGCTGGGCAGCCAGGCACGGCCGCTCACGGCGGCGGACGTGGGCAGGAAGTGCGCCGAGCTGCCGCGCGGACATCATGTCGCCTTGCTGGATGCGTTATTGCGTCCTGATCGGGCCAGTCACGCCGCACGCGCCATGACGATACGAAGCCTGGTGCAATCCGACGGCTAGAACGTCGCCTGCGGCAATTGCCGCTTGTCGAACACCAGGTGCGCCTGCGCGTCCTCCGGAATGGGCGGCAGGCTGGCGTCCCACGCCCGCCACGCCTCCATCAGTTCCGCCAGCTTGCCCGGTTCCCGATCGCGCAGGTTGGCCCGCTCCCGTTCATCCCTGGACAGGTCGAACAGGTAGGGGATCCCTTCCACCTGGAGAAACTTCCAGTTGCCGCGGATCAGGGCACGTTGGTCACGATGCTTCATTCGCCAGCAAAGATCGCGCTGGACGGCCGGCGCGTGCCCGCGTAGCGCTGGCAGCAGCGATACGCCGTCCAGCGGGTAGCCTGGCGCCGCGCCCACGCCGGCGGCATCCAGGAAGGTCGCGGTCCAGTCCATGGTCATGTGCGGCAGGTCGCTGAGCTCGCCACGGGGCAGGCCATTCGGCCAGCTCGCCAGTACCGGCACCCGTATGCCGCCTTCCAGCAGGTCCATCTTCTGGCCCACGAAGGGCCAGTTGTTGGAAAAACGTTCGCCCCCGTTGTCGCTGGTGAAGACGATGAAGGTGTCGTCCAGGACGCCTTTCTTTTCCAGGGCGGCAACGATCCAGCCTATGCCTTCGTCCATGTGATGGATCATGCGCTGATAGGTGCGTATCGAGCCGCCGTCCAGGTGCTTGCCTATGCCGGCGATGCGCCGGGATTCGTCGGCGTCCTCGCGGGTCAGCCATGGCCAGTGCGGCGCGCTGTAGTGCAGGCTCAGGCAGAATGGCCGCGCGTCATCCGCGGCGTCGATGTAGTCGCAGGCGCGCCGGCTCAGCAGGTCGGTCAGATAGCCCTCGCGTTCGATGGGCTGGTCGTTCTCCCACAGGTCGGGCCGGCCGCGCGGATCGCAATGGGCGAAGTAATCGGATCCGCCTGCGTGGAAGCCGAAGAAATAGTCGTATCCGGATTTCGTGGGCCCGAAGAGCGGCGGCGGCCCCAGGTGCCATTTACCGATCAATGCGGTGTCGTATCCCGCCGCGCCCAGCAGGGAAGGGAATGTCGGATGCTCCGGCGGCAGTCCTAGCACCTTGTCGTCCCGCATGACCGTGGGCAGGGGCTCTTCGGCGCCGCCGCGCAGCCGGTACTGCCACCTGCCGGTGATCAGCGCGAAACGGGTGGGCGAGCAGACGGCGGAATTCGAATAGCCGCGCGTGAAGCGCACGCCGCGTTGCGCAAGCCGGTCCAGGTTCGGCGAAATATTGGCCGGCCTGTTGCGTTCGTCCATGGCGCCGGTACAGCCGAGGTCGGCATAGCCCAGGTCATCGGCCAGGATGAAAATGAAATTGGGGCGTCTGGATGGTGTCATGCCGAGCTACTGCAGGACGATGTTCGCTTTTTTGGCGATCATGCGGGATTGTTCGATGCTGGCGCGGGCGAAGGCGGTGGGATCCTGGGCGTCCTTGCCTGGGGCGTCCAGTCCGCTTGCCTTGAGCAGCGTCAGGATCTGCGGCGTTCGCAGCGCGTCGTCGACCGCCTGCCTGAATTTCAGGGTGACGGCATCCGGCGTACCGGCCGGCATTGCCGCGACGTACCACTGGGTCAGCTTGAAATCGGCGATGCCCGCTTCCTGGAAAGTCGGCACGTCGGGGAGCGAAGCGACCCGGTAGGGTGAAGTCACCGCATAGGCGATCAGCTTGCCGTCCAGCACCTGGGGCAGGACGGTGGACACGCCCAGGAAGCCCAGGTTGACCTGTCCGCCCATGACGTTGGCCAGGGCCTGGGTGCCGCCCTTGTAGGGGACATGGACCATCTGCGCGTGCAGCGCCAGGTTGAACATGGCGCCGGCGATGTGCTGGCCGGTGCCCACGCCTGAACTTGCATAGGTGTAGGTGGCGGGCGCCTTTTCGATGGCCGCCCGCAGCAGCTTGAAGTCGGCAGGGCCGTTCCTGCTCCCCACCATGACGACCGCGCCTTCGGCAAGGGTGGCGACGCCGACCAGCTTTTCGCCGATTTCCAGGCCATCGTCCTCGCGCAGGATGGGCCCGGGAACAGTGACCAGGGTGTAGCCGTCAGGCTTGGCCCTGGCCACCGCCGCGAGCGCGATCGCTCCCGCGGCGCCGGCCTTGTTTTCGACGACGATGTTCTGCTTCAGCGTCGCGCCGACCTGCTGGGCGATCGCGCGCGTGATGACGTCCACCGATCCGCCGGCGCTGAACCCCACGAGCCAGGTGATGGGTTTTTCGTCCGGCCACGCCGGCTCGGCGCGCGCCACCGCCGTGGTGGTGGCGGCCACGACCACGCTGGCATGAATCAGCATTCTGGAAAGCTTCAATTTCGACCCCTTGGATTATTTGTATCTTGGTGACGCCAGGCTCAATCTTCCTGCCCGGGCGGCGTATTCGGAAAGGCCTTCACGCTGTCGTTGAACGCCTTGACCAGTCTCAGCATCGGCCCCATGACCCAGGTATTGAACACCAGGACATCGGTTTCTTCCTTGGGATCGCGGGTGATATTGAACAGGTAAGGCGACTCCAGCTTTCCTTTGCCTTCGTTCACCTCGGGCTCCCAGTAGAAATGGAGTTTCCAGTCGCGCCATTTGACGGCGCGCAGTTCCTGCTTGATGTAGAACGGAAAACCCTCGCGCGCCGACTTGGGGTTGCCGTCCGCGCTCGTCAGGAACGATAGCTGGTCGACACCGTCGATGGGACGGTCGGTCGGGACTTCTGCGCCCGCCACCTTCGCCAGGGTGGTGAAGATATCCGTTACGTGCATGATCTCATTGCTGATCCTGCCAGGCCTGATCCTGCCCGGCCAGCGTGCGATGAAGGGCACGCGCAGGCTGCCTTCCATGGCGGTGTGGTATGTCCCGCGCCACGGCCCCGCGGTACCGCGATAAGGCGCCCGGAACTCGGGCCCGTTATCGCTGCAGAAAATGAACAGCGTGTCCTCCGCGACCCCCAGGCTATCCACCGCGTCGATGATCTGCCCGACGCGATGGTCCATTTCCATCATGGAATCGGCGAAGTCGCCGTTGCCCGACCTGCCGGCGAAGTCGGGATGGGGAAGGGTGGGGAAATGCAGGTGGATCAGGGGCAGGTACAGGAAGAACGGGACGCCGCGGCCGTGGTTGTCCTTCATGAACGCAACGGCGCGATCGACCAGGTCGGCATCGATGCCCCGGCGGGAATCCAGGTCGTAGACCTTGATCTTCTCCGATGGATTTCCCGCCTGGCCGGCCATGATGTAAGGAATGTCCGCCACGTCGGGATCGAACCCGACCGTCGAGGTGAACTGGCTTTCGTCGGTCGTGCGGGGTATGCCGAACCATTCATCGAAACCACGATCCGAGGGATAGCGTCCGGGTATATCGCCCAGGTGCCATTTGCCGTAGTGCGCGGTGGCGTAGCCCTGCTTTTTCAGCAACTGCGGCAGAGTGACTTCCCAGCGCGTCAGCCCCTGCGGAAGGCCGGGCGGCACGCTTTGCAGGCTCCCTGTCCTGATGGGATGGCGCCCTGTCATCAGCGCGGACCGGGTCGGCACGCAATCGCTTTCGACATTGAAATTCTGCAACAGCAGGCCCTGGCGGGCCAGCGCGTCGATGCGCGGCGTCGGCGCGCCACGCAGGGCGCCGCCCCCGTAGCAGCCCAATTCGCCCCAGCCGAGGTTGTCGGCCACGATCAATACGATATTCGGCGCTGCCAAGATGATTCCCGTGGATGCCATGGATACCCGGGAATATAGGAGCCCAGACGCCGTCGTTCATTCCCGCTCGTGCAGGATTCGATTCCTGACGGGAATTCTCGGGGTTAGTCCTGAAGGCTTTACCTGCCTGGCCCGTCGATGGGCGCGACCGGGCTACGCGATCGCGTGGCGAGACCGTTCGTCGTCAGCCGGCGTCCGGTCCGGCCAGCAGCTCACGCCAGCGCGGCAGTCGCCCCTTGGGATCCAGCTCGGCATGCAGGGACGCGCCTTTGCGGGCGAGCGCTTCCTGGATATCGGCGATGGAGGTGGCCAGGCCCGGATTCATGCCGATTTCCGTCAGCATCGCGGCGGCCTCCCGCATTTCCTCCGAGCGGCGTTGGCCGTGTTCCGAGACGCGGCCGATCAGGTAGGCTTCGTAGCCGTCATCCCAGCCGACGCTGGGAAAACTGGCGGCCATCGACGCCAATACGCGGTCGTCCACGCCGAAGTGGCGCGCGGCCAGCATGGACTGCACGCACATGGCCTCCATGCCCTTGATCATGATGCTGCGGCACAGCTTGATGGCGGAGGCCAGGCCGATGTCGTCGGCCACGGCTTCGCTGCGCATGCCCAATGCGTTGAGGCGCGTCGAGATGGCACGCGCCGACGGCCCGCCCAGCAACATGGGCACGCGGACGCCCTGCGGCGGAACGGGGGCCATGACCGCGGATTCGACGTAGTCGGCGCCGTGTTGCCGGATCAACACGCTGTTCTGCTGCTTGACCTTGGGAGAAACCGAATTCAGGTCGATGAAAACCTGGCCCGGCTTCATCAGGGGCGCGGCGCTGGCCGCGACGGCGCCGGCCTGGCTGGCGGTCACGGCCGAGAACACCAGCTCGGCGCCCGCCAGGCAGTCCGCCAGGGACGCCGCCACGCGGGCGCCGCTGTTCTTCGCCCGGGTGGCGATCGCCTCGCGTGTGGCAGGATTCTCCAGCTTGATGTCATGGATGGCGACAGGGCAGCCTTGCTCGGACAGGGCCTTGGCGAAGATGGGGCCGACTTCGCCGAAGCCTACGATGGCCACGGCGGGCGGGTTGTTGCGCTTGGGTTCTTGCATGCGATGTGCTCCGTTGTGTCTTGAGGGATCGCGAGTCCGCGTATCCCAAGGATGTGTCTGGGTAAATCAGGCGGGATCGCGCCCCGGCACGGCGGGACGCGGCGCGTCGCCGGTCTCGCGCATGGGTTGGCCGCGCAGGCAGGCGTCGAACTTGTTGCGATCGAACATGCCTTCCCACTTGGCCAGCACCAGCACGGCGACACTATTGCCGATGACGTTCACGGTGGACGTGGCGATCGCCAGAATGCGGTCGATGCCGAAGAGCAGGCCGACACCGCTCAGGGGCAGGGCGCGGGTGGATTGCAGCGTGGCGGTCAGCTTGACCAGCGCGCCCCCGGCCGCGCCGGCGCCGCCCTTGGACGTGACCAGCATGACGGCCAGCAGGGCCAATTGCTGCGACAGCGGCAAGGGGGTGTCGGTGGCCTGTGCGATGAAGCCGATGCCGCAGGCCATGTAAAGACAGGCGCCGTCGATGTTGAAGCTGTAGCCCGCCGGCAGCACGAAGCCGACGACCGCCTCGTCGCAGCCGGCCTGCCCGAGCTTGGAGACCAGCCTGGGAAAGGCGGCCTCGCTGGCGGCCGTGCCCATGGCGATCACGGCTTCGTCCTTGATCAACGCCAGGATGCGGAAGATCGACAATCCGGCCAGCCCCGCCACCAGTCCCAGCACCACGAAAACGAAGATCAACGCGCTGGCGTAGTAGGTCAGGATGTAGCGCAGCAGATAGAGCAGGGTGCTGCCGCCATAGCTGCCCACGGCCGAAGCCATGGCGCCGAAGGCGCCCAAGGGCGACAGGCGCATGATGAAGCCCAGCATCTTGAACACGACGGTCTGCGCTTCGCCGATCAGTTTCAGCGCGATCCAATCGGGTTTGGCGGTCAGGCTCAACGCCGTCCCGGCCAGCAGCGAGACGAACAGCACCGGCAGGATATCGCCGCTGACGAACGCGGAGACCAGCGTGTGCGGGATGATGGACAGCAGGAAGTGCGTCAGCGTGAAATCCGCCGAGGCGGCCTTGATCAGGCCCGCCGCATGCCCCGCGGACGCGTCCAGCGCGGCCGCGTGCAAACCATCGCCGGGCCGCAGGACGTTCACGACCGTGAAACCCACCAGCATGGCGATCGTGCTGACCACCTCGAAGTAGAGCAGGGTCTTGATCCCCAGCCGGCCCAGCTTGCGGAAATCCCTGATGTGCCCGATGCCATGCACCACGGTACAGAAGATGATGGGACCGAGCATCATCTTCAGCAAGGCGATGAAGGCCTCGCCCAGCGGCCGCATCTGGACCGCGCGCTGCGGGTCCAGCAGCCCGAACACGATCGCCACCGCGATCGCGATAAGGACCTGCACGTACAGCTTCTTCAGCGTCTTCACTGTCGGGCTCTCCCGGGGATGGGGCGTGGCAGGGCTGCGCTATTCCGGCTTGATGCCGGCCAGCTGGGCGGCCGCCTTGGACCGCGCGTATTCCGCGCGCAGGAACTCGGCGAAGCCGGCGGACGTCCTCTCCGACGCGGTGGCTTCTTCCATGCCCGCATCGCGCAGTTTGCCGGCCACGGCGGGCATGGCCAGGCTTGCCGCCAGCCCGCCCTGCAGGCGATCCAGTATGTCCTTGGGCGTCTTGGCCGGCGCGAGCAATCCGACGTAGCTGGAAGCGGTGAAGTCCTTGACGCCGGATTCGATCATCGTCGGGATCTCCGGCGCGATCGCCGAGCGCTGCGCCGCCGCCACCGCGAGGATGCGCACCTTGCCGGCGCGGTGCAGGGGCAGGGCGGTGGAGAGTTCCGTCATCGTGGCGTCCAGCGTGCCGCCCACCAGATCCGGTATCAGGGCGCCGCCGCCTCGATACGGTACGTGCGCCAGGTTCACGCCGGCGGCGGCGTCCAGCCGCATCAGGGTCAGATGGGTCGCGCTGCCGACGCCCGAGGTGCCGGTGTTGATGCGGCGCGTCTTGGATAGCGCAAAGAGCTCGGCCAGCGTGTGGGCCGGCAGGCTGGGCGTGACGACCAGCACGTGCGGCACGTAGCCCACCATGCCCACGGGCGCCAGGTCGCGCAGCGGGTCGTAGGGCAGATGCAGCTGGACGAAAGGGTTGACCGTCATCGGGCCATTGGAGGCCACCAGCAGGGTGTAGCCGTCGGGCGTGGCGCGAACGACCATATCGGCGCCGATGCTGCCGCCGGCGCCCGGCTTGTTCTCCACTACCGCCGACACGCCCAGTGTCTGGGTCAGCCCGGCGCTGACCACGCGCGCCGTCGTGTCGACGTTGCCGCCAGGTGCGAAAGGGACGATCAGGTGCAGGGGGCGGTCCGGAAAGCCGGCCGCGCGGGCAGCCGGCACGAGCGCGGCGGCCAGCAGGCCGGCGCCGCCCAGCGCGAACGCGCGCCGGGTCATCGACCGCTGCCTTTGGTTTTTATGGGGGGCGTCCATGATGTCTCCGATGTTGTGTTCTATTTGCGTCGAGTATCGGCTGCATGGCGAACGGACGGGTTGCCTTGTACGGCGATCGCCGTTCTAATATTTTTATTTTGGTGTTGCGGCACAGCATGGAATATCCGAATGGCGCCGATGGCGGGCTGAGCCTGCATCATCTGCACGTGTTTACGTCGGTGGCCCAGGCCGGCGGCGTGCGCCGGTCCGCCGAAGCGCTGTTCCGGGCTTCTTCGGCCGTCACCCGCGCCGTGGGCCACCTGGAGCAAAGCCTGGGCGTGGCGCTGTTCGAACGCAAGGCCACCGGCATGCTGCTGACGGCCGCCGGCGAAGCCGTGCTGGCGCGTGCCCGGCGCATCGAAGCGGAACTGGACGCCGTGCGGGACGAAGCCCTGGCGCTGCGGCGCGGGCAGGGCGCCGCGAGCAGCGTCGCGGCCACCGCGGCGCTGTTCCATACACGGCGACTGACCAGCGCGGCCATGCTCGCCGACGTGCATCACATGTCCACCGTCGCGCACGCCTGCGGGCTGACGCAGCCCGCCATCAGCGCGTCGCTCGCCAAGCTCGAAAAGAACCTGGCGCAGCGGCTGTTCCAGCGCACGGCGCGCGGCATGGTCCCCACGCCGGTGGGCGAGCGCTGGGTGATCCGCTTCAAGCGCGTATTGGCGGAGCTGCGCAACATCCAGGCGGATATGGCGGCCCTGAACGGCGCCCTGGAAGGCGTGGTGACCGTCGGCGCACTGCCGATGATCCGCACGATCGTGCTGCCGACCGCCATCGCCAACGTGCTGGCGCGCCATCCCAGGCTGCGCATCCGCACGCTGGAAAGCCCGTATGGGGACCTGTGCGCCCGGCTGCTGAGCGCCGAGGTCGACTTCATCCTGGGCGCGCTGCGGCCGCTGCACGATACTTCCCTGAGCACCCGCCTGCTGCTGCACGAGGATATCGTGCTGATCGCCCGCGCCGGGCATCCGCTGGCGCGGCGCCCTGTCGCTTTCGACGATCTCGCCCGCTACCCCTGGGTGCTATCGCGCGCTTCCACGCCGCTGCGCGACCAGCTCAACGATTTCTTCCGCCGCAAGGGGCAGCCGCTGCTGGTGGCTGCCGTGGAAACGGCGGACCTGGCGCTGCTGCGCGGTCTTCTGCTGCATTCCGACATGCTGACGGCGCTGTCGGTCCACCAATTGCACTACGAGTTCGAGGCGGGTGGCCTGGTCACACTGGATTTCGCCCTGGAAGGCATGCGGCGCGAGATCGGCGTCACCACGCGCACCGGCGCGCAGCTGTCGCCCGGCGCGCGCGAACTGCTGGACGAGATATCGCGCCTGGCCGTTACCATGGCGGTGGATGGCGCGCGTATCCCGCGCATATCGACAACAAATGAGGCGACATGAAGACCGTTCCACCCCCGCACCCCGACCCCAGCAAGCCCGCCTACGTCCTGCCGCCCGGCAGTTGCGATACCCACGTGCACGTCTATGGCCCGGTGGCGCGCTTCCCCTACGCGGCCGATCGCGCCTACGACCCGCCGGAGGCCCCCATCGAGCGCTTGCAGGCCCTGCATCGCCTGCTGGGCGTCGAGCGCGCGGTCATCGTGCAGGCAACCGTGCACGGGACCGACAACGGGGCGATGCTCGACGCCATCGCACGAGCGCCGGAGCGGTATCGCGGCGTGGCGCTGGTGGCGCCCGATGTATCCGACGAAGAACTGCGCAGGCTGCATGCCGGCGGCGTGCGCGGCCTGCGCTACAACTTCATGCCGCACCTGGGCAAGTCGGCGGACCCCGAAGAGGTGAGGGCGATGGCGGCGCGCATCGCGCCGCTGGGTTGGCACATCCAGGTCCACGTCACGGCGGCTCACCTGCCGGCGATACGCGGCTTCCTCGAATCGCTGCCGGTGCCGTTCGTCATCGACCATATGGGGCGTCCCATGGTGGAAGACGGCCTGGACCAGCCGGCCCTGGCCTGCCTGCTGGATGTGCTCGGCCATGAACGTGCGTGGGTGAAGATCAGCGGCCCGGAACGCATATCGGCGCTGCTGTCCCGGCAGGCGCAACCCTATGCCGATGCCGTGCCCTTCGTGCAGCGCATCCTGCGGGCCGCGCCCGGGCGCGTCGTCTGGGGTACGGACTGGCCGCACCCGAACGTGCGCGAAGTGCCGGACGACGGCAAGCTGGTGGACCTGCTGCCGTCGTACACGGATGACGCCGCCGTGCTGGAAAACGTCCTGGTGGCCAACCCTTCCCGTCTTTACTGGTACGACTGAAGGGATGACTGAACGTACGACTGAAGGTAGATTGAAGTTGCGCCTGAAGCCGGCGCGAAGCCGGCGCGGACCTCGGGGCCTCAGGCCTTGCGCGTGGTTTTCGCCGGGCGCTTGCGATCCAGGCGCAGGCGATACTGGAATTCGCCGCCCTTGAAATAAAGATGCTCGTAGTCGACGGGCCGCAGGGCGTCGTCATACGTCAGGCGCTCGACCCGCAGGGCCGGTTGCTCTTTTTTCATGCCGAGCGCGCGGGTGATGGCCGCCGGCGCGGGAATCGCCTCGATACCCAGGTCGGCGCTGCCCAGCGCGACGCCGCAGTCGTTCTCCAGGATAAGGAAGATGTCGCGCGTGACGAGATCCGCGCGTTGCAGTTTTCTTCCCAATGCCTCGGGCAGGAACGTGACCTCGTACGACGTGGGTTTCCGATTCAGCAGGCGCACGCGATGGATCTCGGCCACGGTGCTGCCTTCGTCCAGCGCCAGCCTGGACGCCACCTGGGCGTTGGCCGGGACGAAGTCGAAGGACACGACATGGTTCAGGATTTCCTGTTCGTCGCCCATGGCTTCCGCGAAGCCCTGCAGGGACGTAATGTTCTGGACCGCCTTGGGCTGCGACACGAACGAGCCCTTGCCATGTACCTTGAAGATCAGGCCTTCCTTCTGCAAGTCGCCCAGGGCCTGCCGGATGGTGATGCGGCTGACCTCGAACATCTCCTGCAGTTCGCTTTCGGACGGCACCCGGCTGTGCGGCGGGTACTGGCCGTTCAGGATACCCGCGCGCAGGGTGTCCTTGATCTGTTGGTAAAGCGGGACATGGGAATGTGCCCCGAGCGCGGCGTAGCTGGTCTGCGGATTCGATGGGCGGGCGGGCATACGGGGTTCTGTGCGTGCAGGCTGGACTGCGAATTGTATCCCCGCGCCTGTCCCAGGGGCGGACGGGTCCGGGGCGAGTCCGGATTATGTCATAACTTGATATGCCAACAGTCGCCCAGGTGCCGTTGACACTCACCATAACACGTCATAACATGTGTCCGATGACATGAGGACCCGGCGCGAGGCAGGGGAACATGCGTCGGTTGGGAGATGACGTTGGATACCTTGTTCGCCTTTCCGGCGGCGGCGGCAGCCGCCTATCTGTCGACGAACATCGATGGCTTCGCGCTGCTGCTGGACTTCTTTGGCAACGAACGCTATCGCGCGTCGGAGATCGCCGCGGGCCAGCTTGCCAGCGTGGGCATCCAGCTGGCGATCTCCATCGCGGTCATGAATCTCGGCGGACTCAGGGACGCGCCGTTCATCGGGCTGGCCGGGATCGTGCCGCTGGTAGCGGGGCTTCGGCGCATCGCCGCGTGGCTCGGCGACCGCGCTCCTGCGCAGGCACCGCCGCAAGCGATGCGGCAAGGCGCGCCCGACGGCGGTGTCGAACGACTCGCGCTCGTCACCACCATCGCGACCTGCGGCGCCATCGACAACGTGCTGGTGTATGCGGGGCTGTTCGTCGGACATGGCGCGGCCGACGTCGCCAGCGCATCCATCGTCTTCGCGGTCATGGCGGCATCGTCATGCGTACTGGCATTCATCGCGGCGCGGTCGCGCATGTCGCTGCCCGGACTGCGGACCGCGGCAACCCGCATTGCGCCGGTCATGACGACAGCCATCGGCGCGGCGCTGCTCATACGTTTCGGCACCTTCGGATGGATCTGGTCGTTGGCCTGACCAGATGCACCAAGCCGAAACCACCATGCACCACGCAACGCCGTGCGGCACCGTTGTGGAGCGCGAAATAGCAAGTTGAGCCGGGCAGCATCGGTGGATCAAGGGGAAGTCGGATTGGCACGGGTTTTGCATGACTGAACAGTGCTTGTACTGACGAGTTATATCCACTGATGTTGTCCCTGTCCGACATGGGCGGCGCATCGCACCGTTCATGCCGATCAATCACCAAGGTTGCGTCATGAGAATCAGAGATTGGATCGACCATGCGTCACGCAGTGCTTTACCCCTGGCCGCGGCGGCGGTGCTGATGTGCGCGGGCGCCGCACATGCGGAAACCATCGAGATCGGCATCGGAACGCAGGACACGACGACCAATACGGTCACCGGCGGCGTCGTCCTAAAGCAGCTGAACCTGCTGGACAAATTCTTGCCTCGCACTGGCAAGTACAAGGACGTTACCTACAAGGTGACCTGGCAGAACGCGACGTCCGGACCGCCCATCACCAACGGCATGGTCGCCGGCAACCTACAGATCGGCATGATGGGGGACTACCCGCTGCTGGTGAACGGCGCCACCGGCCATGCGACCGGCAACGATACCGAACTGGTCGCGGTGATCGCCTATAACGCGCACGGTGGCGGCAACGGCCTGGTCGTGCCGAAGGATTCTCCCTACTACGATCTCGAGGACCTGAAAGGCAAGCGCGTCTCGGTGCCGTTCGGCTCGGCCGCGCACGGCATGCTGCTGGCCGCCCTGCAGAGCCGCCACCTGCCGCCCGACTACTTCGCGCTGGCCAACCAGTCCCCGGAAGTCGGCAGCACCAGCATCCAGGAACATCGCATCGACGGCCATGCGGACTTCGTGCCGTTCGCGGAATTGCTGCCGTTTCGCGGCTATGCGCGCAAGATCTTCGATGGCGTGGAGACGGGCCAGCCGACGTTCCACGGGGTGGTCGTGCGCAAGGACTTCGGCCAGAAGTATCCGGAAGTCGTCGTCGCCTACATCAAGGCCTTGATGGCGGCCAACGATTGGATGCGGCAGAACCCCGAGCAGGCGGCCGAACGCATCCAGTCGTGGACGAAGGTGGACAAGGAAGTGGTCTACATGTTCCTCGGCCCCGGTGGCATCCACACCCTGGACCCGACCATCAAGCCGAAATGGGTGGACGCGCTGAAGCAGGACTACGCCGTGCTCAAGAAGCTGAATATGGTGAAGGACCTGGACATCGACAAATGGGTCAATGATTCCTTCGTGCGGCAGGCCTTCAAGGAGTCGGGCCTGGATTACGACAAACAACTGGCCAGTTTCGACAATTACGCGGTGCGGGGCAGGGACCCGGTGTGCGATACCGACGTCACCGACCCATCGCAGGCGGGCCAGATCTGGGTGCAGGGCGTATCCATCGTCTCGTTCAGTACGGCCGCGTGCACCTTGCGCGGCGTGAACCAGTATCGCGCCCAGGGCAAGAAGCTGGACGCGGTGTACCTGACCGACCGGGCGCTGGGGATCAAGGTCTTCGCCAACGACGCCTTCTACACGCAGGGCGCGAACGATGCGGGCCAGCCGCTCATCGAGGCCTATCTGCTCAAGCGCGACGCGGAGGCCAGCGCACGGAAATCGCACGCCAAGGTCATCGGCTACGAGCAGGCGCTGCAAGCGGTAAGCGCGGGGGGGAACTGAGATGGCGCACTCCTTCGACATGAATGTCCGCGACGCCCGCGACGACATCGGTTCGTCGGCCAGTCCGGCACTGTCTTCGCGCATGCCATCCGAGTCGCGGCCATCGGAGCCGCGACCTGCCGGCCAGGCCGGCGTTCAGTCGCCGGCCGCCGGGCCCCGCGAGCGCCGCCGCGCGGCGCCGGCCGTCGCGGCCAGGGCGCGCGCGATCGCCGTCAGGCTGGTGCTGCCGGCCGTGTCCATCGGGATCCTGCTGCTGGTGTGGTACCTGGGCACGCGCTACCGCGTGGAGTTCTATGTGCGGTTCAAGAATGTCCCGACGCCCATGGATGTCCTGCGGGAAGCCACGAACGTGGTGGGGACGAACGCATACGCGGTCAACGTCCTGAACAGCCTGCGGCGCATCCTGGTGGGATTCGTGGTCGCGCTGGTGTTCGGCGTCGGCTTGGGCTTGCTGATCGGCCGCTATGGCGCCGTCCGGCGGCTCTTCATGCCCGGGCTGGAAGTGCTGCGGCCCATCCCGGCGATCGCCTGGGTGCCCATGTCCATCATGCTGTGGCCGACGACCGAATCCTCCATCGCGTTCATCACCTTCATCGGCGCTTTCTACCCGATCCTGCTGAACACGGTGGACGGCGTGGAGTCGCTCGACGGCGTATTGCTGCGCGCCGGCCGGTGCCTGGGCGCCAGCGAAGCCAGGCTGTTCTGGTACGTGATCCTGCCCGGCGTCATGCCGAACATCTTCACCGGCCTGGCCGTGGGCATGGGCGTGGCCTGGGTCTCGCTGATCGCCGCGGAGATGATCTCCGGCCAGTACGGCGTGGGCTACTACACATGGGAAGCCTATTCGCTCGTCAACTACCCAGCCATCGTGCTCGGCATGATCACCATCGGCGCGCTGGGCCTGCTGTGCAGCGGCGCGATCCGGCTGATCGGACGGGCCTTGATGCCGTGGCTTGCATACGCCAAGGGGGCCCGCAAATGAACCAGCCGGACAAGGGCAGTATCGAGTGCCGCGACATCGCCGTGGTCTTCGGATCGGGAGACGCACAGACCGAAGCCGTCCGCGATGTGTCGCTGACGGTCGCCCCGCACGAGTTCGTGTCGCTGATCGGCCCCTCGGGATGCGGCAAGTCCACGTTGCTGAGCATCGTCGCCGGCTTTACCCAGCCCACCCGCGGCACCGCCACGCTGGACGGCGTCAGGATCAGGAAGCCAGGCGCGGAGCGCGGGGTGGTGTTCCAGCAGTATTCGCTGTTCCCCTGGCTGCGCGTGCGCCAGAACGTGGAGTTCGGCCTGAAGATGGCCGGCGTGCACCGCAGCCGCCGCGAGGCCACGGCGCGGACGCTGCTGGGCCTGGCAGGCTTGCTGGCGTTCGAGAACCACTACCCGGACCAGCTGTCGGGCGGCATGAAGCAGCGCATCGGCATCGTGCGCGCCCTGGCGGCCAACCCGCGGGTGTTGCTCATGGACGAGCCGTTCGGCGCGCTGGACACGCAGACGCGCACCGTCATGCAGGAAATCCTCACCAATATGTGGCAGCGATTCCGCCTGTCCGTGCTGTTCATCACGCACGACATCGAGGAAGCCGTCTTCCTGTCCGACCGCATCTACGTGATGACGGCGCGGCCGGGCCGCATCAAGGCGGAGATCGCCGTTCTCCTGCCGCGGCCGCGCACGGCCGAGATGTTCGACACGCCCGAGTTCGTCGGGCTGGTGCATCGGCTCAAGGGCTTGATACGCGAGGAATCGCTGGCCGCGATGGGACCCGAACTGAAAGCGGGCGGCATCGAAGGCTTCAGCATGGAGATGGGCCCGAACGGCGTCAACGAGATGCTGTAGGCCGCGCGTCCGGAATGAACCAGTTTCCCTACCGAGAGCAAGGCAAGGCTCTCAACTTCAACGGAGTTTTACCATGAGCAAGAAACCAAACATCCTGTTCTTTCACGTCGATAATCTCGGCATGGGCGAACTCGGGTGCTATGGCGGCGGGAAACTGCGCGGCGCGGACACCAAGCGCATCGACGCGTTCTGCAAGGAGGGCACCAAACTGACCCATTACGTGGTGGAGCCGCAGTGCACGCCGACGCGCTCCGCGCTGATGACCGGCCGCTACCCGATCCGCTCCGGCAACCATACGATCGCGCTGGGCGGCAATGGCGGCGGCCTGGTGACCTGGGAAGTCACCATCGCGGAATTGCTGGCCAAGGGCGGATACAAGTCCTCGTGCCTGGGCAAGTGGCACATCGGCGCGGAAGAGGGCCGCTTTCCCACCGATCACGGTTTTGACGAATGGTACGGGCCGCTGCGCACGTACGACGAATGCATGTGGCTGGAAGACCCGCACTACGTTCCCGAGCGTGACGGCTATTCGCACATGCACGAAGGCTACAAGGACAAGGGCACCCGCGCACTGCTGGACGAGCAGCTGACGATGGAAACCAAGAAGACCTGCGACCTGGAATACCAGCGGCGCGGCATCGATTTCATGCAGCGCTGCGTGCGCGACGATGAACCGTTCTTCCTGTATTTCAACCATTCTCTGATGCACTTCCCGATGTCGCCGCGCGACGAGTTCGTCGGCAAGAGCACCAACGGCGACTGGGGCGACTGCCTGCTGATGCTGGATCACGACTTCGGCGTGCTGCTGGACGAACTGGACCGGCTGGGCGTGGCGGACGACACCATCGTCATCCTGTGCGGCGACAACGGCGCCGAGGACCACCTGGCCGGCCGCGGGACCGGCGGCTTCTTCGACGGTTCCTATTTCAGTTCGGCCGAAGGCGGCATCCGCACGCCGCTGCTGGCCCGCTGGCCCGGCCGCATTCCCGCGGGCGTCGAAAGCAATGAAATGGTGCACGTCACGGATATGTTCACGACGCTGCTGAAGTTCGCGGGCAGCGACATTCCCCAGGACCGCATCGTCGATGGCAGGGACCAGACGGCGTTCTTCCTGGGCGAGCAGCAGGAATCGAACCGGGATCATTGCATGGTCTGGCTGAAGGACGAACTGCACGCCGTGAAGTGGAAGGATTTCAAGATCAACTTCAAGCGCCAGCAGCATTTCCATGATCCCGAACTGCCGCTGGGTTTCGCGCGCATCACCCACCTGCAGGAAGACCCGAAGGAACGCGAGGCGGTCAACCAGCGCTACGTGCGCTGGTGGGTCATGCAGCATGCCCATCGCGTCGTCCGGGAGTTCGAGGAAAGCGTCAACCGCGAAGAGCTGATCCCGCCGGGTTCGCCGCTGGACTTCGTGCCCAAATCAGAAGTGCGGAGCTAAGCCCATGAACGCGCCGATGACCGACGCTTCCGTCCAGAAACGTGCGTGCTGCCGCGCGTCGGGGCAGGGCACGCCGCGGTCCCCCGCCGAGCAGCCGTCCGCCACCGAAGGCATGGTGTGGATAGGCGGACGCGATTTCACGATGGGATCCGACGTCTTCTACCGGGAAGAACGACCGGCACGGCGCGTGACCGCTCCCGACTTCTGGATGGACATCCATCCCGTGACGAACGCGCAGTTCCGGGCGTTCGTCGACGCCACGGGCTACCGCACGCTGGCCGAACTGGCGCCCGATCCCGCGCTGTATCCGGACGCGGACCCTGACCTGCTGGTGGCCGGCTCGCTGGTGTTCACGCAACCGGCCGCCCCGGTCCCGCTGCGGGATCACCGCCTGTGGTGGGCCTACGTGCCTGGCGCGAACTGGCGGCATCCACAGGGGCCGGACAGCGACCTGGCGGGCCTGGAGGATCATCCCGTGGTGCATGTGTCTTTCGCCGATGCCAGCGCCTATGCGGCTTGGGCGGGCAAGGCGTTGCCCACCGAGATCGAATGGGAATTCGCCGCCCGCGGCGGGCTGGACGGCGCCGCGTACCCGTGGGGAGACGAGTTCGCCCCGGACGGGCGGCACATGGCGAATACCTGGCAGGGGGAGTTTCCGTGGCAGAATTCGGCCGCCGATGGCTATGAACGGACGTCGCCGGTGAAGTCCTTTCCGGCCAACGGGTATGGGCTGTTCGATGTGGCGGGCAATGTGTGGGAGTGGACGACGACTCCGTACGGCAGCCCGCCGGGCGTGGCGGACACCAAGTCCTGCTGCATACCGGCTTCCGCCACGAGCAACCCCGACGCCCGCCAGGTGGTCAAGGGAGGATCCCATCTGTGCGCGCCCAGCTATTGCCTGCGCTTCCGGCCGGCGGCGCGCCAGGGCCAGACGCTGGACACGTCCACCAGCCATATCGGTTTCCGCTGCATCCTGCGGCCATGAGACGCATCGGCCGCGGCGGCGTAATGTCCCTGGCCGCGATGTGCGCCGTGCAGTCTTTCTTCTATACGAGTGTTGTGCCATGACAAATCCTGTTGACGGGAGCAATACCTTGCCGGACCAGCCCGGCATTCCGGTGGCTTCGCCGCCAAGCAGTTTCACGCGGGAGATCCTGGCCGGCGTGGTCACGAGCCTTGCGCTGATACCCGAAGTCATCTCGTTTTCATTCATCTCCGGCGTGGAGCCGCGCGCCGCCTTGTTCGCCTCGGTGGTGCTGCTGGTTGTCACGTCCCTGTTCGGCGGGCGCCCGGCGATGGTCACCGCCGCCGCCGGTTCGGTCGCGCTGGTCGTCGGTCCGATGGTGAACGCGCATGGTACGGGCTACATCCTGCCTGCGGTCCTGCTGGCGGGGCTGATCCAGGTGGCGTTTGGCCTGCTGGGGCTGGCGCGGATCGCGCGCTTCATCCCGCGCTCGGTGATGCTGGGCTTCGTCAATGCATTGGGGATACTCATCTTCTGTGCGCAGGTCCCCCATATCATCGACAAGCCCGGTCCGGTCTACATACTGTTTGCCATCACCGTGCTGATCGTGCTGGTCGCGCCGCGCTTCAGCCGTGTCGTGCCATCGCCGCTGATCGCGATCGTCGTGGCAACCGGGCTGGCCATTTCCCTGCACTGGAGCGTCCCCACGGTCGGAGCGGGCGATGCCGCCGGCGGCGGACTGCCGGGATTGACGGCCTGGACGGTTCCCTTCGACCTGCAGACCTTGAAGATCGTCTGGCAGACCGCGCTCAGCGTGGCCTTCGTGGGGCTGCTCGAAACTTTGCTGACGGCGAAGCTGGTCGACGAAATGACCGATACCCGTTCGCGCAAGTCCAAGGAATCGTGGGCGCTGGGGCTGGGCAATCTGTGCGCGGGAGCCTTCGGCGGTATCGCCGGTTGCGCCATGATCGGCCAGACGGTGGTCAATGTCGGCATCGGCGGCGCGCGTACCCGGTTCTCGACGCTGGCGGCCGCCGGCACGCTGCTGTTGCTGATCACCGTGTTGAGCGCCGTAATGGCGCGCATCCCGATGGTGGCCCTGGCCGCGGTCATGATGGTGGTGGCCGTGAAAACGGTGGACTGGCACAGCGTGCGGCCGGCCACGCTCAAGCGCATGCCGTGGATGGAGACGTCGGTGATGGTGCTGTCCGTCGTGCTCACCGTGTATACGGGCAATCTGGCGCTGGGGGTGGTCGGCGGCGTGCTGCTGGCGACCGTGTTGTTCGCGCGGCGCGCGGCGCACGTCATCCGCACGACGCGCACGGTCAGCGCGGATGGCGGCAGCGTATGCTACGAAGTCCATGGCCCGCTGTTCTTCGGCAGCAGCAACGACCTGGTGGAACGCTTCCTGTACGCGGCCGACCCGCGCGACGTGACGATAGACTTCTCCAAGTCGCAGATCCTGGATGCGTCGACGGTGGCGGCGCTCGATGCCGTCGAGGTGAAGTACCGGCAGCACGGCACGGTCGTGCGCTTCACGGGCCTGGACGAAACCAGCCGCGCTTTCCACGCCAGGCTCAGCGGAAATCTGAACGTCAGTTGACACCGGGCGTTGACCGATCGCCGGAGCCATCGCCCGGCGTGGTGCGCTTAGGGTTATCCCTGCTCAAGAAATAAATATATTTACGATATCTTGGCGGTTTGTATCGAACTCGATGCAGGCGAGCGCGCGTCCGTGCCCGTCGGCCTTCTACAAACGACAAGGGGTAGAGCATGCAGCGCCGTGAATTCTTGAAGTCATCCGCCATCGCGGCCATGGGGATGTCCGCCGTCGGCCGGTTTTCGCTGGCGCAGGCGCAGTCGACCGGCACGCTGGCCGAGATGACCTGGGGCGGGCTCTGGGGCAACGGGATGGCGCAGTACATCGACGGGCCGTTCGCCAAGCAGACGGGCTGGACGATCACGCAGGACCGCGGCCCCACGCCCATCGAGCGCGTGACCAAGCTGAAGATCAACCTGTCGAACCAACCCTACGACCTGGTGCAGCTGCATGACGGCGTGGTGCCCCTGGCGGAATCGCAAGGCGTGCTCGAAACGCTGGATCCCGCGTCGCCGAACTTGCCTTTCCTGAAATCCATTCCGGACCGCTTCAAGCGCCCGGGCTGGGTCGCGATGATCTATTCGGCGCTGGGCATCGTCTACAACCCGAAGGAAGTAAAGAACCCCCCCAAGAGCTATGCCGATCTGTGGAACCCCGAGTTCAAGGGCCGCATCGTGCTGCCCGAGATCACGCATTCGATCGGCCCGTACATCATTCCGATCGGCGCCATGGCGGCGGGCAAGGACCAGAAGGACGAGAAGGCCGGCTTCGACATGCTGCGCAAGATGGTCAAGCTGGATCCGATCTGGGCCAAGGACACGGACACGATCATGAGTTCGCTGCAGACCGGGGAAGCCGTGGTCGGCCTGCTGTACAAGTCGCAGACCTATACGGTGCGAGAGAAGGGCGGCCAGGCGGAGTGGGTGTTCCCCGCGGAAGGCGCCATCTCCTACCTGGCGGGCACCGGCATCGCCAAGGGCACGAAGCACAAGGATCTGGCCGAGAAGTACATCAACATGACGCTGGATCCCGAGCACCAGGCCTGGGTGGCGAAGGTGTTCAACTACGCCGGCACCAATCCGGCCATGCTGAAGCTGCTGCCGCCGGAGCTGCAGGAGCGCGTGCAGTTCACCGATGCGCAGGTGTCGCGCATCATCGACCTGGACCAGGCCTTCATTTCCGCGCGGCGCGGGGATTGGACCGACCAGTGGAACCGCGTCATCAACGGCGCCTGATTTTTCATGGCGTCGCACCTTTCATGGTCGCCGCACGGCGACGCGCTGGGCATTGCCGTGCTGGCGCATCGCGCCGCCGCGGCCGGCCACGCCATACGCCTGACGCCGGACGGCTATGCGGGGCCCGACAGCCTGGCCATGGCCGCGCGGCGGGCGGGCTTGCCCCCTGATGCGATCCAGGCCGCGGGCGCGGCGCCCGGAAGGCCCGGGCCCGGCATGCGCGTGCCCCGCATCGTGCTGTACTGCGGCGCGGCCATCGGCTATCCCTACTATGCGTACTACTCGCATTGCCTGTGGAGCCTGGGCCTGCCTTACCGGCGCGCGACCGCGGCCGACATCGCGGGCGGCATGCTGGAAAGCGCGGACGTCCTGATCCTGCCGGGCGGGTTCGCCACCTGGGGGCTGGACCGCATCGAGAACGAACCCGGCGTGGACGAGGCGATCCGCGCGTTCCTGGCGCGCGGCGGCGCGGGCATCGGGTCCTGCGGCGGGGCCTATTATTTTTCGCAAGGACGGCCGCACTGGCTGGGCAAGCTCGACGCGAAGCCGCGCTACACGCATGAATACCTGCTGACCGGCGCCGGCCTGCTGAACGTGCGGCTGCACGACCCGGCGCTGCGCCGCGACCTGGCCGAGACCATGGAGCTGGCCTACTACCACGGGCCGGTCTATGAACGCGGCGAACGGCGCGCCCGCACCGGCGGAACGTTCGACAGCCACATCATGCCGACGCGCCTGTTCATTGATAACCCGCTGGACGGCGATCGCTTCGAACGCGTCATGCGGGATCGCGTGGCGATCCTGACGAGCGATGCGCCGGACGGCCGGGTCGTGGGCTTTTCACCGCATCCGGAGATGGGCGAATTCCTGCGCAAGGCGATGGCGCTGGACGGCTACGTGCGCCATTACCTGCCGATCCGCGGACGCAAGACCATGGACGAGACCCTGCGCTTCTATGCCAGGGAAGACTGCCTGAGTTTCAGGCTGGTGCTGAACGCGGCGCTGTCGCTGGGCGCGTTCGAGGCACGCGACGCCGCGGACGACGAGACGCGGCCGGCGCCGGAACGGTCCTTCGCGGAAGACCTTTTGCGCGCGGACGAAGGCTGGCTGGCGGGGATGGAAGACCTGCGCGGCCGGCTGGAACGGGAAGAACCCGAGCTGGCCGACCTGATGGGCGGCATGCTGCGCGACCTGGCGGCGGAATGGGAGGGCCTGATGGCATCCTCCGACGTCACGGGGCTCTCCGACGACGCGCTCGCGGTCGAGCTGGGCCTGGTGCTGGATGATGCGGTCGCGATGATCAAGGGCCCGCCGCGGCGGGCGGTCGAGATGCTTGTCCTGTTGGAATTGCCCGTGCGCCTGGTGGCGGCCGCGGCGCGTATCGTGCGGTTCGACCGCATCGTCAAGGAGTTGATGTGACTGTGGCGGCAAGTTCGGCGGCGGATACCGGCTTCCTGGATGTGCGTTTCGATGGTGTGGAGAAGCGCTTCGCACAGACGGTCGCGTTGCATCGCCTGGACCTGGACATCGAACGCGGCACCTTCTTTTCCTTGCTGGGGCCCAGCGGTTGCGGCAAGACGACCACGCTGCGGCTGATCGCGGGTTTCGAGCAGCCGACGAGCGGCGACGTGTACATACGCGGCAAGCGTGTGACGGGCGTGCCGGCCCACAAGCGCAACTTCGGCATGGTGTTCCAGAGTTTCGCCTTGTTCCCGCACCTGACCGTGGCGCAGAATGTGGCGTTCGGCCTGAAGATGCGCCGCGTCGACTCGGCCAGCGTCGCGCGGCGCGTGAACGGCGCGCTGGAGCTGGTGGCCCTGGGCGGCTACGGCGAACGCTATCCCCGGCAATTGTCCGGCGGACAGCAGCAGCGCGTGGCGCTGGCGCGCGCGATCGTGTTCGAGCCGGACGTGCTGTTGCTGGACGAGCCGCTGTCGGCCTTGGACAAGCTGCTGCGCGAACAGATGCAGGTGGAACTGCGGCAGCTGCAGCGCCGCCTGGGCACCACGACGGTGTTCGTCACGCATGACCAGGAAGAAGCCCTGACCATGTCGGACCGCGTGGCGGTGATGAAGGACGGGCGCATCCAGCAGGCGGGAGCGCCGCGCGATATCTACGAGCGGCCGGCAACGGAGTTCGTGGCGACCTTCCTGGGCGCCAGCAATATCCTGCGCGGGCGGGTGCGCGATCGGGTGGGCGACAAGCTGGTGGTCGGCCTGGGCGGTACCGTGATGACGGTGGATCCGCCCACGGTGAACGGACAGCCGCAAGGTCCCGCGCTGTCCGTGGGCGACGAGATCAGGCTGGCCCTGCGCCCCGAGAAGCTGCGGCTGGATACGCAAGGCAAGCTCGCCGCGACGCTGAAGGAGGTGGTGTATCGCGGTGCGCAGACGCATCTGTACATGGAGACCGAGGGCGGGCCGCTTGCCGCGCACCTGCCTAACAGCAGCGTGGCGCCGATGAACCTGGCGCCGGGAGCCGTGGTGCGGCTGGCCTGGGACGATGCCAGCGTGGTGGCATTGTCCGCCTCCGCCGCCAGCGATGGCGCGCAGGATGCCACGGGCCTGGCTCCGGGGTCGGTCGCGGGCAAGCCGGCGCGGGGCGGGCAGCCATGAACGGCGCCCGTATCGCCGGCATGCCGGGCGGCGACGACGGCCACGGCCGTCCGGTGGCGCGGCGATTGGTGCCGCGCGCGGGACTGATGTGGGCGGTTGCCGCGCCGCCGGTATTGCTGCTGCTGGTGTTCTTCGTCCTGCCGCTGGGTTACCTGCTGTTCGTGAGCTTCATGACGAATTCGCAGGCGTCCTTGTACGATCTGCAGCCGACCTTGCGCAACTACGTCGAAATCGCCACCGATCCGTTCTACCTGCTGATCATCCAGCGCACGCTGCTCGCCACGGGCGTGGTGCTGCTGGCGTGCCTGCTGCTGGGTTATCCGGTGGCGCTGTACGCGTCGCGCCTGTCGCCGCGCGGCCGCATGGTGATGCTGCTGTTGATGATGTTCCCGCTGATGGTCAGCAACGTGGTGCGGGCGTACGGCTGGGTCAGCATACTGGGGCGTACGGGCATTCTCAGCGTCACGCTGCGCGAGACGGGCCTGACCGACCGGCCCATCCAGTTCCTGTATTCCTTCGAGGCCGTGGTCATCGGCCTGCTGACGATACTGCTGCCGTTCATGATCGTGTCGATCACGAATTCGCTGACGGCGATCGACCAGCGTTATACCGAGGCCGCGCAATCGCTGGGCGCGGGACCATGGCAGACGTTTTTCCGCGTCACGCTGCCGCTGTCCAGTCCCGGGGTGACGTCAGGATTGATGCTGGTGACCTTCCTGATGCTCAGCGCCTATGTGAGCATCGCGCTGCTGGGCGGACCGCGCTTCAAGCTGCTGGTGAGCCTGGTGTTCGATAGCGCGTCCACGTTCCGCTGGCCGCGGGCGGCAGCATTGTCCTTCGTGCTGCTGTTGATGGCGTTGGTCATCGCGGCGGTCATCCAGGCGGTGATACGGCCGCAGCGGGTGCAGGGGAGGGGGACATGAGCGTGGGCCGTTTCCTGTTGCGCCTGGTGACCGGGATCGCGCTGGTGCTCATCCTGGGCCCGATCCTGGTGATCCTGCTGTTCGCCTTCAGCTCGGCGGACTCGCTGGTTTTTCCGCCACCGGGATTCTCGCTGCGCTGGTTCGAAGCGTTCTTCACGATACCCGAGATGCGGCAGGCCTTCGTGTTGAGCCTGTGGCTGGCATTCGTGTCCGCCACCTTGGCGGGCCTGCTGGGCTTGCTGGCCGCCGTCTACGCGTCGCGGCGCAGCGGTTGGCTGGCCAACGTGCTGCAGATGCTGTTCATGGCGCCACTGGTATTTCCGACCATCATCCTGGGCCTGGCGCTGTTGCTGCTGTATCGGACGATGGGCGTCTCGATATTGCCTGGCTTGCTGATCGCCCACGTCGTGGTGTGCCTGCCTTACGCGTTCCGCACCATCGTGGCGGCCTTGCAGTCCTTCGACACCGCGCTGGAGGAAGCAGGGCAGAGCCTGGGGGCAGGGCCGGTGAAGTCGTTTCTATTGATCACCATGCCCATCATCTGGCCCGCGCTGCTGTCGGGCTGGCTGTTCGCCTTCATCGTGTCGTTCGGTGAACTGAACGCCGCGCTGTTCCTGACCGGGCCGGGTATCGTGACCTTGCCGATCGAGATATTCAGCTATCTGCAATTCCAGGGCAGCCAGTTGGTCGTCGCCGCGGCGTCCGCGTTGCAGGTATTGATGATCGTGTTGATCCTGGTGCTCGCGGAACGCATCGTGGGGGCGCGCCGCATCGTGGAGCGGTGACCAGGGACGAACGCAGCCGTCCCTGGTGACGATTACTTCGACATCGAGTCCTTGCCCATGGCACCGGACTTGTCCATGCTGGGCTTGGACATGCTGCCGCTCTTGCCCATCGAGTCGTGGCTCATCGCGCCGCTCTTGCTCATGCCGTCCTTCTGCATGGCGTCGCCCTTCTTGCCCATGGCGTCCTTGCCCATGGAGTCCTTGGACATGGCGCCGCTCTTGCTCATGGAATCATGGCTCATCGCACTGCCTTTGCCCATCGTGTCGGTGCCGGTCGTATCGGCCGCGAACGCAGCGTGGGCGCCGATGGCCATGCAGATGCCAAGGGCCGCTTTGGAAAGTTTGTTCATGGTGTTGCTCCTGTGTCGCTTGGGGTGGAATTGCGGCGTCGCCGCGGGATGAAATTTCAACTGCCTCCGAACCAGTTGTAGCCCTGGTCTTCCCAATACCCCCCCGGATTGGTATTGGTCACGAAGATGGCCTGGATGTGCTTCGGGTTCTTGTAGCCAAGCTTGGTCGGCATGCGCAGCTTCATCGGGAAGCCATATTCGCGTGGCAACGTCTTGCCGTCGAAGGTCAATGCAAGAATGGTCTGCGGGTGCAGCGCGGTCGGCATGTCGATGCTGGTGTAGTAGTCGTCGGCGCACTTGAAGCCGACATACTTCGCCGTCAGGTCGGCCCCGACCGTGTGCAGGAAATCGGAGAAGCGCACGCCGCCCCAGCGGCCGATGGCGCTCCAACCCTCGACGCAGATATGGCGCGTGATCTGGTCCAACTGCGCCATCGCCCGCAGTTGCTCCAGCCGCCAGGTTCGTTTATCCGCGACCAGGCCGGTCACTTCCAGCCGATAGCTGTCTTCATCCACCGCGGGGGCCTGGTCCATGCTGTAGAAGGCGTTGAACGGAAAGGGCCGCTTGATCTGCGACTCCGCATAGGTCGGCGCCATCGCCGTCTGATGGAAGATCGCCGCCTGCACGCGGTCGTTCCAGCGCGAGATCGCGGTCAGGGCCTTGCCGACGGATTCGTTGTCGTCCAGCGAGCAGCCCGAAAGCATTGCCACGCCACCCAAGGTCAGGGTCCGTGTCAGGAATGAGCGCCTGGACGGTTCCTTCACCCGGGACGCAATGATCTTGCGGGCTTCCTTCAGGACGATCTCGCCGTCTATCGCTTTGTTCATGCCGCGTGTGAAGCTCATCGCGTATCTCCTCAGCGTCCGGTGATCATGGTGCGCAGCGTACGCGGCACCAGGGCCACCATGACGACGTGCAGCAGCACGAATGCCACCAGCAGCGCCATGGCGACGAAGTGGATGACACGCGCCGTGTCATAGCCGCCCAGCAAGGCACGGAGAGGCCCGAACTGCACCGGCTTCCAGATCGAAAGCCCGGAGAGCACCAGCAGCACCAGGTCCAACACGATCAACAGATAGGCGACACGCTGCACGTGGTTGTAGTGGCGCGGATCCGCGTGCGAGAGCCGTCCGCGCAAGGCGGCGACGGCATCCTGCACGACACCTCGCGGCGACAGGGGGAAAAATCGACGCGCCATCCTGCCGGTGGCGATGTTCATCACCAGGTAGAACACGCCGTTGGCGAACAGGAGCCACATGAACGCGAAGTGCCACTGCAGCGCGCCGCCCAGCCAGCCGCCCAGCGTGTAATCATTGGGAAAACTGAAATCGAAAATCGGCGAAGCGTTGTAGATACGCCAACCGCTCATCACCATGACGACCACGGCGAGAAGGTTGATCCAGTGCGTGACCCGCAACCAGCCGGGTTGTACAGGACGGTCTGCTTGATTCGATAGCCCGGCAGGGCTGGCCCTTGTGTTCATTGGTTTTTCCTTTCATACCAGCGGATTGACATGTGAAGGCTTGAGAAACGCCAGCGCGGGTCGCAGCATGCCTTCGAGCTGCGCACGTTCGGGCCGGCTACGCGCCATCACCCGTATTCCGATATGCACGGCAATCAGCAGGCGTGCCATATCCCGCGCGGGCAGGGTGGGGTCTATCGTGCCGTCTTTCTGTCCGGCTTGAACGCAGCGATGAAAGAAGGACTCGACGCGCGCGAGCACCAGGCTCACCACCTGACGGAACTCTTCGTCATGTGGGGCCAGTTCCAAGGCCGAGTTGATCAACATGCAACCCTTGCGCGCGTGATCCTGCAGCGAGCGTTCGACGATTTCCTTGAAGAAAGCCTCGATAGCCGCTCTGGGCGCCAGGTTTCCCTCGATCCGACTCAAGCGATCCTCGAAGCTGCTATCGACGTAGTGCTCGAGAACGCGGAGGAAAAGGGCCCTTTTGTCGCCGAAGGCGTTATAGATGCTGGCGACGCTCATGCCCATTTCGGCGGCCAGATCCTTGATCGATGTCGATTCGAAGCCGAATTGCCAGAAATGCAGCATGGCCGCAGTCAGCACCTCGTCATGATCGAATTCCCGGGGTCGCGCCATTCTTGCGTGCTCGTCCATACAAACTTTCGGGCATTTTAGAGTGATCAATCCAAAATGCAACCTTTAGGCTTACAGCGGCGCCTTCAATCAGCTTGCCGCCGACTCCAGCAACGCCCGCAGATCCTGGTCCAGTTTGTCAGCCACAAGCTCCACATCCCCGTTCTCGAACTGGCCGAACGTCGAGGCAGGGCGGTCATACTCGAAAGCCACCACACCGTTGGCGTCTTCTCGCAGCAGCACGCGGATGGGCGCATACAGTCCGGCGGATAGGACATGGCGCGACATTTTCGATGCGGTCAGGGGATTGCCGATGTCGTACTGGATCGACCGGCGCTGTTGTCCGGCGATCGCCAGCAGCGCGCCATGGTCGCGCTGGGCGAAGATGCTTAGCGGCGGGCAGGCTTCCAGTTCGCGCAGCGCGCGGGCGCTTTCGCCGTAACGCAGCAAGGTGAAAATGCCGTCATCGATGCGCGGCGCCACGACCGCGAGCTTGGCGCGGACTTCATCGAAGGATCTGGCGGACGTGATCGTCACGTGTTCGACCGAGATCGTGCGCGTGGCGTATTGGGCATTGGTCATTTTCTGGCTCCCGGTCATGGGTGGATCGGGGCGCCGGCGTATCTGTCGAAGAAGGCCGGATCGCCGCGGTGGCCGGACCGCTCAGGCGGCTGGCGGGAAATCGAGCGTGGTGGCGTTCACGCGGTTGAACAGGTTGGTGAAGGTGATGCTGGTGATGGCCAGCATCACGTCGACGATCTGCGCGTCGCTGTAGCCGGCGCCGCGAACGTCCTGAACGGCCTCGACCGGCACGGCGCCGCGCGTTTCGACCAAGGTCCGCGCGAACTTCGACAGCGCATCCAGCTTGGCGTCGCCCGACGGTTGGCCGTGCCGCAGCGCCGTCATCGCATCGGGGGTGATGCCGTTCATCTTGCCGATCATGGTGTGCGCGGCCAGGCAGTATTCGCACTTGGCGGCGTCGCTGACGACCAGCTTCACGGCTTCGATCTCACGGCCGCTGAGGCTGCCTTTCTTGAGCGCGGCATCCAGATTCAGCGCGGCTTCCAGGGCGTGCGGGCTGTTGCTGCCGATGCCGACGTAGGCGTTGGGGACCATGCCGACGGCGCTCTTGATGGCGGCGTAGATCTGGGCGGCGTGGCCGGTGGTTTCAGCGGCGGGAACGAAATTGAGGTTGTTCATGGTGATACTCCAGTCAGGTCTAATGTGAATCAGCAGGTCGGGGATCGATCAGCGGGCCGCGTCTTCGATCGCCTTGGTCAGGCCGTCGGGATCGGTCAGGAAGGGCGTGTGGCCGGTCTGCAGGGTGGTCTCGCTGCGCACCGGGGTGGCCTGCACCATCCTGGCCTGGTATGCCGGGCTGATGACCTGGTCCTTGGCGGTGTGCACGTAGACCTTGTCGACCTGGCCGAAGCGGGCCTGGGTCAGGTGCACGGGCGTCGCCAGCGGCGCCAGGGGCTCATCCAGGATCAAGCCCGGGATGGCGGCGCGAAGTTGCGGCGGGCCGTCGTTGGCGAACAGGTCGGCACGCGCGGCGTAGTTCACGACCGCGATGCCCTGGTCCTTCTTGATCTGCAGTTGCGGGCCGATCTTCGCGTCGGCGTCCTGGCCGGCCATCGAGACCAGCGAGTCGCCGTCGCGGGGCAGGTAGGCGGCCACGTAGACGAGCGTCTTGACCTTCTTCGGCGCCGCTTCGGCGACGGCCGAGATCGTGATGCCGCCGAAGCTGTGGCCCACGAGCACGGCCGGGCGTTTGGTGTTGGCCAGGGCCTTGATGACCGTGTCACGGTAGAGGTCCAGGCTGACCTTGTCGGGCGCCGCCGGATTGCCGGGCCGACCCGGCAGTTCGACCGCCACGACGGGATACCCGTCCGCCTTCAGCATCTTTTCGACGCCTTGCCAGACTTGAGCGTCCTCGAACGCGCCGTGAACCAGTGCGATGGTCGGCTTGGCCTGGGGAGCGGCCATCTTATCTGCAGCCATTGCAGAAACTCCGAAAACTGTTGCGGAGAGAGCCAATATTGCGATGGAAGTTTTCATTTTTTCCTCGTTTCTTCCATAATTGATGATTGAACGCAGGCAAATGATAGGAGTCGCAGCAATGCCTGACCATGTTGAGAACCCCGAATTACATGCTCTGAAATCCGAATCGCGACCCGAATCCAAATGCGGCTATGGGATGAGCGCCGCACGCACCGACGTGTTGTCCGAGGTGCTGAAGCTGATACGCCTGCGCGGCGAGCTGGTCTATACGGCGCATCTGGGCGCGCCCTGGGGCATCCGGTACATGGCCGGCCCGTCCCACTTTCATTTCGTGGAAGAGGGCGCCGGCTGGGTCGTGCCGCCGGACGGCGAGCCCCTACGGGTCAGTGCGGGCGACCTGGTCCTGCTGCCGCATGGCCGCGGCCATACGATCGTCGATACGCTGGACACGCCGCCGGAGGCCATCGACGTACTTGCCGTGAACGGCTTCAATCGCGACGACCTGACACTGCGGGCGGGGGGCGCCGGTACGCAGACCAGGTTGGTGGGTGGTTTCTTCAGTTTCGAGGGCAGTGTCCTGCCAGCCGTGGCATCGGCCTTGCCCACCGTGGTCCATATCCCGCGCGGCGAAGCAGGTGCGCCGCCCTGGCTGGCCGCCATTTCGCATTTCCTGGTCGACGAAGCGCGGGTGGCGAATCCCGGCTCGTCATTGATGATTTCGCGCCTGATCGACTTGCTGGTGGTCCGTGCATTGCGCAGCTGGGCCGCCGGGCAGACGCAGCGGACGGGCTGGCTCGCCGGGCTGGGGGAAGAGCGGATCAGCCGGGCGCTGACCGCGATGCATGCCGATCCTGCCCGGCGCTGGACAGTGAACGACCTGGCGGAAATCGCGTTGATGTCGCGTTCGATCTTCGCGCAGCGCTTCGCGGCAACCGTCGGCGAGCCGCCATTGCATTACCTGGCGCGATGGCGGCTGACCATCGCGGCGGACCTGCTGCGCAGCGGCGGCCTGAAGGTGACCGAAGCCGCGCAGCACGTCGGCTATGCGTCGGACGCAGCTTTCAGCCGTGCGTTCAAGGCAATGTTCGGCTATGCGCCCAGCGAAGCGCGCGGGCGGAAGGAATGAAGGCTTGCAGCGGGATTCACGCCGCCCGACCGCCAGTTTCCCGCGGCCTCGTGCCGCATCGTTGCCGACGGGATTCATCTGCATGGACTTTACTGGGTTGACGAGAGCCGCGTCGGTTGGTCGAATGCCCAACCGCCGCCCAGCGCCCGTATCAAATTGACCGTTGAACGTGCCCGTTCGCCGTCAAGCTGTACGGCGGCACGCTGCTGCAGCAGGACGGTACGGTCGGCGTCAATCACGTCGAGATAGCTGATCGACCCTTCGCGATATTGCATATGGGAAAGCCGGGCGGCCCGCTCCGATGCGGACACCGCCGCATCCTGTTCCATGCCTTGATCGGCCAATATGCGCAGATTCGCCAGGTTGTCTTCCACTTCACGGAAGGCGTCAAGAACCGTACCTCGGTAGTTGGCGACGTGCTCCTCGTAGCTGGCGCGGGCGCGATCGACGCCGGCCTGGCGGCGGCCGCCGTCGAACAGCGGCAGGCTCAAGGCGGTGCCCACCAGGGGCCCCAGCAGGAAGGTGCGACTGGACCAGTTGAATAGATCGCCAAGCTGTCCCGACTCGAATCCCAACGCGCCCGTCAGGCTCAAGCTGGGGAAAAAGGCCGAACGCGCGATACCCACGCGCGCATTGGCGGCGGCCATGGAGCGCTCCGCCGCCGCGATGTCGGGACGGCGCTCCAGCAGCGCCGAAGGCAGGCCAGCGGGCACCGCGATGCGGATGCGGGTCAAGGGACGAGGCGGAATCGAAAACTCCGCCGGAGTGTTGCCCAGGAGAGTCGCCAGCGCATGTTCAGCGACGGCGCGCCGGCGGGCAATACTCAGCGCCTCGGATCGCGCCGACGCCAGTTCGGTCTTGGCTCGCGCCACGTCGATCTCGGTGATGTCGCCTTCATCGAAGCGGCGCTGCACCAAATCCATGGACTGCTGGCGCAGTACAACCGTGCGTTGGAACAACGCTGCTTCCGCGTCGAGCTCGCGCACCTGGAAGTATTGCTGCGCGACGTCCGCTTGCAGTGCCAGCAGCACCGACCGGAACAATGCTTCACTGCGCTGTTCATCGGCTGTGGCGGCATCCACCGCGGCGGAAACGCGCCCGAACAGGTCGGCTTCGTACAAAACACCTACTTGTGCCCGGTACAAGGTCGACGCCTGCGTGGCATCCCCGTCGGACAAGCCTTGCGAAGCGGGCGACTGACGTTGACGCGTGGCGCCCAGGCCCGCGTTCACTTCGGGATACACACTCGCTCGGGCGTTCTTGACCAGAGCCCGCGCCTGGTCAAGCCGGGCGGCGGCGGCTTTCAGTTCCTGATTGGCCTGCAGTGCGCGCCCCTCCAATGAGTCCAGGTCCTGGTCATTGAAGACTCGCCACCACTCACCGCGCGCGATTGCTTCGGAAGGTTGGGCCGGCTTCCAATTGCTGGATTGCTCTCCAGCCAGGACCATCGGACCCGCTTCCTTATAGGCAGGCGGCGTCTGCACTGCGGGGTGCTCGTAGGTCGGCGTGACCGAACAGCCAGCCAGGACCATCAGAGCGGCCAATAGGGCTGATCCGATACGGACAGGGCGTAGCAGTTTTCTCAAGACGCCGGCCGTACCGTGCTTTTCTTGAGTTTGATTCATGATCTTTCTCCAATCGATTGCTGGAATCGTGGATTCTTCGATGCACGATTCGGAGTTAACTTCTGTTGGTCGACCATCATCGACGCGTCGTGATGTGCGGCTGAATGCAGAGGCTTGTTGCCCGTCAGCTGCCGCAGCAGCACGTAGAACACCGGCGTCAGCAGCAGGCCGAACAGCGTCACGCCAAGCATGCCGAAGAACACAGCGATGCCCATGGCGCGGCGCATCTCCGCGCCGGCGCCCGTCGACACCACCAGCGGCACGACGCCCATGATGAAAGCGATCGACGTCATCAAGATGGGACGCAGCCGCAGACGGCTGGCCTCGATCGCCGCCTTGATAGCCGTGCGGCCTTGCATCTCCAGTTCGCGGGCGAACTCGACGATCAGGATGGCGTTCTTCGCGGACAGGCCCACCAGCACCATCAGGCCGATCTGCGTGAAGATGTTGTTGTCGCCGCGGGTCAGCCACACGCCGGCCAGGGCGGACAGGATGCTCATGGGAACGATCAGCAGGATCGCCAGCGGCAGCGTCAGGCTCTCGTACATCGCCGCCAGCACCAGGAACACCAGCAGGACGCTGATCGGGAATACCCATAGCGCGGCATTGCCGGCCAGGATCTGCTGATAGGTCAGGTCGGTCCATTCGAACTTGATGCCGCGTGGCAGGGTCTCCGCCGCGATGCGTTCGACGGCGGCCTGGGCCTGCCCGCTGGAATAGCCGGGCGCAGGGCCGCCGTTGATGTCGGCGGCGGTGAAGCCGTTGTAGCGGACCACCATTTCCGGACCATAGGCCTGGTTGATTTTCAGCAGCGATGACAGCGGCACCATGTCCCCATGCGTATTGCGGGTCTTCAGCAGACCGATGTCGTCGGCGGAGGCGCGGAAGGGGGCATCGGCCTGGGCGCGGACCTGATAGACACGGCCGAAGCGGTTGAAGTCGTTCACGTATAGCGAGCCCAGATAGATCTGCATGGTGTCGAAGACGTCGGTCACCGACACGCCCAACTGCTTGGCCTTGGCACGGTCCAGGTCGACGTCGATCTGCGGCACGTTGATCTGGTAGCTGGTGAACATCGGGCCCAGCGCGGGGTCCTTCGCCGCGGCTTTCATGAAGGCCTGCGTGGCGTCGTTAAGCGCTTCGTAACCCAGCGCGCCACGATCCTGGATCTGCAGCTTGAAACCGCCGACAGTGCCCAGTCCCGACACCGGTGGTGGCGGGAAGGTGGCGATGGCGGCGCCCTTGATGCGCGAGAACTCGGCGTTCAGGGTGGCGGCGATGGCTTCGGCGGATTCTTCCTTGGGACGATCCTTGGACGGCTTCAGCACCGAGAACACCAGTGCGCTGGATGACGAGTTGGTCAATCCGTTCACCGACAGGCCGGGAAACGCGGGCACATTGATCACGCCAGGCACCTTCATGGCAATCGCGTTCATCTCGTGAACCACTGCCTGCGTGCGTTCCAGCGAGGCGCCGTTGGGCAGTTGCACGATGCTGACCAGGTAGTCCTTGTCTTGCGCTGGAACGAAACCTCCCGGTACGATCCGTCCGGCCAGCACGGTCGCGGCCAGCAGCACGCCATACACCGCCAGCATCGCCATCTTGCGATTGATCGCGCCCCCCACGCCGCGGCCGTAGTTTTCCGAGCCGCGATGAAACAGCTTGTTGAAGGCGGCGAAGAAGCGGCCCAGCAGCCGATCGATCAGCAGCGTCAGCTTGTCCTTGGGATCATGATGGCTCTTGAGCAGCACGGCCGACAGCGCGGGCGACAAGGTCAGGGAATTGAAGGCGGAGATCACGGTCGAGATCGCGATCGTCATGGCGAACTGCTTGTAGAACTGGCCCGTCAGGCCGGACATGAAGGCCAGTGGCACGAACACCGCGACCAGCGTCAAGGCAATCGCGATGATCGGGCCGGAGACCTCCTGCATCGCCTTGTACGTCGCGTCGCGAGCCGAGAGGCCGCTGGCGATATTGCGTTCGACGTTCTCCACCACAACGATGGCGTCGTCGACCACGATGCCGATCGCGAGCACCATGCCGAACAATGACAGGGCATTGATTGTGAAGCCGAAGGCCAGCAGCAAAGAGAAGGTACCGACGATGGATACCGGAACGGCCAGCAGCGGGATCAACGAAGCGCGCCAGGATTGCAGGAACACGATCACGACGATGACCACCAGCACGATGGCCTCCAGCAGCGTGTGGATGACCGCGTCGATGCTTTCACGCACGAACTGCGTAGGGTCGTACTTCACGCCGTAGTCCACGCCCTGGGGCATGTCCGTCTTCAATTCCTCCATGGCGACGCGTACGTCGTCGGAGATCTGCAATGCATTGGCGCCTGGCTGCTGGAAGATGATCAGCTGCACGGCAGGCTTGTCATCCAGCATCGCCCGCAGCGCATACTCGGCGGCGCCGAGTTCCACGCGCGCCACATCGGAAAGATGCGTCACCGCTCCGGCGGCGGAGGTCTTCAGGATGATGTTGCGGAAGTCATCTTCGGTCTTCAGCCGGCCTTGGGCGTTGACGTTGAACTGCATCGCGACATGGCCTGGCATCGGCGACGCGCCGATGGAGCCGGCGGCGGCCTGCACGTTCTGTTCGCGGATCGCGCTCACCACATCGGTAGCGGTCAGGTTATGCGCCGCCACCTTGGCAGGGTCCAGCCAGACCCTCATGGCGTAGTCGCCCGAGCCCCAGATCACCACTTCGCCCACGCCCGGTATGCGCGCCAACCGGTCCTTGACGTTGATCAGCGCATAGTTGCGCAGATAAGTCAGGTCGTAGCGGTCGTTGGGCGAGAACAGGCTGACGCCCATCGTCAGCGTGGGGGAAGACTTGACCGTGCTGACACCCAGGCGCTGCACGTCCTCCGGCAGGCGGGGCATGGCTTGCGTCACGCGGTTCTGCACGAACTGTTGGGCCTTGTCGGGGTCCGTGCCCAGCTTGAAGGTCACGGTGGTGGTCATATTGCCGTCGCTGTTGGCTTGCGACTGCATGTACAGCATATTTTCGACACCGTTGATCTGCTCCTCGATCGGAGCGGCGACGGTTTCGGCGATCACTTTGGGGTTGGCGCCGGGATATTGGGCGCGCACGATCACGGATGGTGGAACGACTTCGGGGTACTCGCCGGTGGGCAGCATCTTCAATGCGATCAGGCCGGCCAGCACGACGACCGCCGACAGCACGCCGGCGAAGATGGGCCGGTCGATAAAGAATTTGGAGATATTCATGATGGGCTCCGGATGCGTGTTCGTCAGGCGGTCGGCTTGGCGGGTAGCGACATAGGCTTGCCATCGGCCATGCCGACCAGGCGGGGCTGGACGGTTTCCGATGGACGCACGCGCTGCATGCCATTGACGATTACGCGTTCGCCGGGCTGCAGCCCGGCGGTGACGATGCGCATGCCGTCGTGCTGGTTGCCAAGCTCGACCTCGCGGTACTGCACGTGGTTGTCCTTGTTCACCACCAGCACGAAGCGCTTGGCCTGATCGGTTCCGATGGCGGCTTCGTTGATCAATACGGCCTGTCGCGGCGTACCGGCGCCGACCTTGATGCGCGCATACAGGCCCGGCAGCAATACGTTGTCGTCATTGTCGAAGCGGGCACGGACGCGGATGGTCCCGGATTGCGTGTTCAGTTGATTGTCGACCGAATCGATTCGGCCTTGCCGCGAATAGCCGTCTTCGTCGGCCAGACCCAGGGATACCGGCGTTTTCGATGAACCGCCCAGCCGCAGATAACGCAGATAGGTCTGTTCGTCGACGTCGAAGGAGGCATAGATGGGCGACAGCGACACCACGGTGGTCAGAAGGGGCGCGTTTGCCCCAGCCTGGACGATGTTGCCCACCGTCAACTCCGCCCGCGATACGCGGCCCGCGACGGGCGCTGTCACCTGCGTGTACGACAGGTTGATGCGTGCCGTGTCGGCTGCGGCCTTGGCGGCGCGCAAAGCGGCATTCGCTTCCAGCGATGCATTGCGCTTCTCCTCGAAGTCGCGACGGGCGACGGCGTTGTCCGCCAGCAGGCGCTGTTACGCGCGAACTCGGAGGATGCGTAGGCCACGCGCGCTTCGGCTGCCGCTACCTGGGCCTGGGCGCGCTCCAGCTCGGCGGTGTAGGGCTGCGGGTCGATGGTGAAAAGCAGGCCGCCCTTTTTCACGATCGCGCCGTCCTTGAAGTGCACGGCGACGATGCGGCCGGAGGCCAGAGGGCGTATCTCGACCTTGTCGACGGCCTCCAGGCGGCCCGAATAGCCTTGCCATTCGGTGATGCGCTGGCTGACGACGTCGGCGACGTCGACGGCCGTGGCGGGTGCGGGCGCGCTGGCGGCGCGGGCTTCGGTGATGCTGCGATGGTATTGGCCGCTCCCGATTCCGGCGGCCGTGATGAACAGGGCGCCGAGCAGCAGGGACAGCCGTTTGCGTCGGATGGTCATGGGGAACTCCTGGGGAAGGGGAAGGGCGGTTACCGGCGGTCCCGGTCCGCGCCGTGTTCAAGGTCGAAAAAAATGCGCCGTAGCTCGCAGGCCAGGGCATCCACGTAGTCGTCCGTGTAGCCGCGGTCCGCCAGAGCGAAGGACAGCTGGAAAACGTAGTCGGCATTGCTGCCGTTGACCCCGGACGCCGCCGCGATCAGCGGCGCCACGGTGGCAATGGAGGAATCCGCGTCGAATTGCGGACGCGACTGATCGGCGACGAAGACCAAGGCGTGTACCTGCTGGCCGTCGGCCAGGTTCACCCGCAACCAGGTCGGCAGATACGCGCCGGACACCATCTCGCGCACCCACAGCACCGGCAGTTCTGCCTCGAGCCTGTCAGCGGCGATGCGAAACGCCACGCCTTGCGTGCTGCCGCCGGCCTCCAGAGCCAGCATGCGGCCGGGCATTTCGATGCTGCCGCGGCCAGCCACCATGCGCAGGCAGAAGCTGCGGTGCCAGCCTTCCAGCACGGCGGCCTGCTGCGAATGGAAGTCCAGCAGCGGATTCCAGATCAGGGAGCCGTAGCCGAACAGCCATACGTCGCCGCTGTCGGGACGCACGCGCAGCGTTTCCTCCAGCGAACGCTGTATGCGTTCGTAGGGCCAGCGCCACGCGTCGGGCAGCGTGGAGAACTGCTCCAGGTACGCACCCGAACTGATCAATCTCCTGGTCAACATGTTTCGGCCTCGTCTTGCTTGCGGTGTTTGGGAGGCGACGCGCGGGACTGTTTGGCATTCGCGGTTCGCAAGAGCTCCTCAACGATGGAACGCAGTGTGACTTTCGCCATATATTTGATAAAGTCTGGAAAATGACTTTCTTTGTCGCTTAGGTGGAGACAATGGCGGAACGAGCAGATGCGGCAATCCCGGAGATCACGGCCTTCGCGGCTGTGGCGCAAACCGGCAGCTTCACCAAGGCCGCCGAGAACCTGGGCACCAGCAAATCGAACGTGGGCAAGGCCGTGCAGCGACTGGAGGCGCGTCTGGGCACCCGGCTTTTTCAGCGCACGACCCGCGCGGTGCGGCTGACCGAGGACGGCGAGACTTATCTGCAGGCAGCCCAGGTGGCGCTGGACAGCCTGCGCGATGCCGAGCAGGCCCTGGCGGCGCGGCGCGACGAACCCCTGGGGCGGGTGCGCATTGATTTGCCGGCCGGTTTCGGCCGTCTGTTGCTGCCCAGCTTCCGGGATTTGCGCCAGCGCTATCCGAAGATCACGCTGGAAATCGCTTTGACCGACCGCATGTCGGATGCGGTGGGCGAGGGGTGGGACATCGTCGTGCGTATCGGCATCCTGCCGGCCGACAGCGAAATGACGGTACGCAAGCTATGCGACTTGCGGCTGGGGCTGTATGCCGCGCCGGATTACCTGATACAGCGCGCACCCATCGACGCCGTGTCGGAACTGAGCGCGCACGATGCGGTGATCTTTCGTGGCCCGACCGGGCGATTGCGTCCGTGGACGGTGCAGGATGGCGACATCGTCCGTGAGATCTCGCCTTCGCCCGTCATGGTGTTGGCGGACGGGCAGGCGCTCGTGGAAGCGACCATCAATGGCCTTGGGATTTCGCAGATCCTGGATCGCGTCGCCCGGCCGCATGTACGGGCGGGGCGCCTGGTGCACGTACTCCCCAGCGCCGATGTGGATGGCCCTCCGGTGCACGCGCTGATTCCACTGGGGCGACGCATGCCGTCCAAGACCCGGGCCGTGCTGGATCACCTGGCTGACCAATTGCGGGACAAATAGGCCCGTCTGCGAATGCAACTCACCGGCCGTCGAGCAATTGTCTCCGTTCCAGAGACACTCTTCTCGCGTTCGCCATATTTATCTCTACTTTCGGGCTAATTAAAGTGTGAACCCATGGCGGACACGTTATGGGAACGGTCCGCATCAACCCCGGAAGACCACCATGAAGCTCTACATCGCCAAGGCCACGTGCTCGCTCGCCGTCCAGATCGTTCTCAACGAACTGGGCATCCATCAGGAGGCGGAATTGATCCACTACGACGTATTCAACAAGTCGACCTCCAGCGGCGATGACTACGCCCAAGTTAATCCGCTGGGCTACGTGCCGGTCCTGCAACTCGACAATGCGGGCAGGGACCTGCTGGCGGAAACCGTCGTCATCGCCAGCTACTTGGCCGACCAGCATCCGGAGTCGGGCCTGGTGCCGGCGCGCGGAACGCTGGAACGTGTGCGGATGGAAGCCCTGCTGAACTTCACCGCCACGGAAATCGCGCAGAAGCACATTCCGCTGATGCGCAAGCTCTTGACCGAAGACGGCGTCGCCTGGACGCGCAATAAGCTGGTGTTGGCGTATACGCGCCTGGACAACATGCTGGCGGATGGCCGCTCCTGGCTAACCGGGGATCGATTCACCGTGCTGGATGCTTACGTCTGGGCGACGTTCTGGCATGAGCGCAGCGGCGTGGCGATCGGCCATCTGAAGAACCTGATGGCCTACAAGGCGCGCATTGAAGACCGTCGCTCGGTCATCAAGGCGCTGGCAGACGAGGCGGCGCTGGTTGCCCGGCACCAGGCCCGAGCGGCCGCGTGACCAGTTTGCAGCGGGACGCGCGCTGTCTGGCGGACCGTACACGCGGCGCCGAGGATCATTGCAGGGTCGCGTTCGCCTTGGCGTTCAATTTGGTTTTGAACAGCCAGTCACGGTAGTCGTCCAGGTCGCCGTCGAAGGGCTCGACCTTGCCGTCGGCCACGATGACGAATTGGTCGGTGGTGGCACGCAGCAGGTGGCGGTCGTGCGACACCAGCACCAGTGTGCCTTCGAACTGCGCGAGTGCAAGCGTGAGCGCTTCGCGGGTTTCCAGGTCCAGGTGGTTGGTAGGTTCGTCCAGCAACAGCAGGTTAGGGCGCTGCCACACGATAAGCGCCAAGGCCAGGCGGGCTTTCTCTCCGCCGGAGAACGGCGCGATGCTGCTGGTCGCCATCGCACCCGCGAAGTTGAATCCGCCCAGGAAATTGCGCAGCTCCTGTTCGCGCACGCCGGGGGCCAGCTTGACCATGTGCCATAACGGCGATTCATCGTGCCGCAGCATCTCGACCTGATGCTGGGCGAAATAGCCGATCGACAGGCCCTTGCCGAAGATCGCCTCGCCGCCCAGCGCCTGCAATTCACCGGCGATGGTCTTGATGAAGGTGGACTTGCCCGCGCCGTTGACGCCCAGCAGCCCGATACGCTGGCCGCCTTGCAGCGAAAAATTGATGCCGTTGATAATGATCTTGTCGGCCCCGCCGTCGTGCGCGGCCGGGTAACCGGCCTTGACGTCATCCATGCGCAGCAGGGGATCGGGCGTACGCTGCGGTTCACGAAACTCGAACGAGAACTCCGCCGCGGCGCGCAGGGGCGCCAGTTCTTCCATCTTCGCCAGCGCCTTGATGCGGCTTTGCGCCTGGCGTGCCTTCGATGCCTGCGCCTTGAAGCGATTGATGAACGATTGCAGGTGCGCGCGCTGCCGCAGCTGCTTTTCCATGGCGCCCTGCGCCAGTTCCAGTTGCGCGGCGCGCTGGCGTTCGAAGGCGGAATAATTACCCGCGTAGCGCTTCAATTTGCGCTCGTCCACATGGACCACCACGTTGACCACTTCGTCCAGGAAGTCCCGGTCATGCGAAATGACGAGCAGGGTGCCCGGATAACGCTTCAGCCAGTCTTCCAGCCATAAAATGGCGTCCAGGTCCAAGTGGTTGGTGGGCTCGTCCAGCAGCAGCAATTCGGACGGGCACATCAGCGCTTGCGCCAGGTTCAGCCGCATCCGCCAGCCGCCCGAAAAACTGGTCAGGGGCTGGTCCATCTGCGCGAGCGAAAAACCCAGGCCGGTCAGCAGCTGTTCCGCCCGCGACCGGGCGGTGTACGCGTCGGCATCCGCCAAGGCACCATACAGTTCACCGATCAGCAGGCCGTTTTCGGCCGTGTCGGGCGCGGCTTCCGCATCGGCCAGCTGCGCTTCCAGGCGGCGCAGGGCAACGTCGCCATCGATGGCATAGTCGATCGCCGAGCGCGCCAGCGCTGGCGTTTCCTGCGCCACATAGGCAACACGCCAGTTCGGCGGATAGCTCAGATCGCCCTGGTCGGCGTGCAGCTCGCCACGCAGCAGGGCAAACAGGCTGGACTTGCCGGCGCCGTTGGCGCCGATAAGGCCGATTTTGTCGCCGGGGTTAAGAATGAGGTCGACTTTGTCCAGCAAGGGCTTGACGCCTCTTGCCAGCGAAACTTGCTGAAAACGGATCATGCGGGAAAGGCCGCGACGGCCTGAGGGATGTGATGCCGCAAACCGGCGGGCGCCAGGATAACCGATGTGCCGTCAAGGCCGAACCATGCGTATCCTGGTTTCCGTGACTTTACATAATATACATTATGCGGATAATGACGGGATCGATGCGCTCTTGGCTTCGCCGTCACCCGACTTGCCATCAGTGGTTTCCAGCTTCACCTCCCGGGCTTGCGGGTCGTACCAGACCTTGGCGGAGGCGCCGGCTGCGATCGTGCCGGACAGCAGCGCCGTCGCCAGTTTCGATTCGACTTCAGTCCGCACTTTGCGTTTGAGCATGCGCGCGCCGAATTCGGGGTCGTAGCCGACTTCGGCCAGGTGTTCCAGGACACTGGAATCGAAGGTCAGCGTCACGCCTTGCAGGGACGCCATGTCGGCAACGCGGCGCAGTTGCAGCTCCACGATGGCGCGGATGTTTTGCCGGTCCAGCGCGTGGAAGACCACGACTTCGTCCACGCGGTTCAGGAACTCCGGCCTGAAATGGCGGCGCAACAGCTCCATCAGCCGGTCGCGCAGCGCCGGATAATCCAGCTGCTCGCGCTCATTGGCGACAAGATTGCGCTGGATGACTTCAGAGCCCAGATTGCTGGTGGCGATGATGATGGTGTTGGTGAAGTCCACCACCCGTCCCTTGCCGTCGGTAAGCCTTCCTTCGTCGAACAGTTGCAGCAGGATGTTGTGCACCTCCGGATGCGCTTTCTCGATCTCGTCCAGCAGCACGACGCAGTATGGCTGGCGCCGCACGCGCTCCGTCAGTTGGCCGCCCTCGTCATAGCCGACATATCCCGGAGGCGCGCCGACCAGGCGAGCCACGGTATGGCGCTCGCCGTATTCGGTCATGTCGATGCGCACCAGGGCTTCCTCGCGCCCGTAGACCGTGGATGCCAGCGCCTTGGCCAGCTCCGTCTTGCCGACGCCGGTAGGACCCAGGAAAAGAAAGGTAGCCGTCGGCTTGCCGACTTCCTTCAGGCCCGCGCGCGCCAGCCGTACGGCTTCGCTGACGGCGCGCACCGCCTCTTCCTGGCCGACCACGCGCTCGCGCAGGCGGTCTTCCAGCTGCAGGAGTTTCTCACGGTCCTGGGTTGTCAGTTCCGATACCGGGATCCCGGTCAGCGATGCCACGATCTGCGCGATATGTTCGGCGGTCACTTGCGGCGTGCTCGTGCCGCGCTGCTTCTTCCACTTGGCGGTTTCGTCGTTCAGCCTTTTCTCTTCTTCGTCGATGCGCTGGCCCAGCTGTTTGGCCTTGTCGTACTGCTTGGCCGTGCCGGCCGCGTCCTGCTCCTGACGCAGTCGCCGGATGGCGTTCTCCGATTCCTGCAGCGCCGTGGGCCGCGAACTGGCGCCGATTCTCACTCGCGCCGCGGCCTGGTCGATCAGGTCCAGGGCCTTGTCGGGCTGGAAACGGTTGGTGATATAGCGGTCGGCCAGCCTGGCCGCGGCGACGATGGCCTCGTCCAGGATCTTCACCTTGTGGTGCGCCTCGAAGCGGTCGCGCAGCCCGCGCAGGATCTCGATGGTTTCATCCAGGCTGGGCTCCGGCACGGTCACCGGCTGGAAGCGGCGCTCCAGGGCCGCGTCCTTTTCGATGTGCTTCTGGTATTCGTTGAAGGTGGTCGCGCCTATCAGATGCAATTCGCCGCGCGCCAGCGCGGGCTTGAAGACGTTGGCGATGTCCAGGCCGCCCTCGCCCCCGCTCTGCCCCGCCCCCATGATGGTATGCAGTTCGTCGATGAAAAGAATCAGGTCCTGCTGGTTGGCGATGACCTCTTCCAGCAGCTGCTGCACGCGTTCCTCGAATTCGCCGCGGTAGCGCGAGCCCGCCACCATGCTGTTGATGTTGAGCTCGACCACGCGTTTGCCGCGCAGGACTTCCGGCACCTGGTCCTGCACGATGCGCTGCGCCAGGCCTTCGACGATGGCGGTCTTGCCCACGCCGGGCTCTCCTATCAGCACAGGGTTGTTCTTCTTGCGCCGGGCCAGGACTTCGATCGTCGTTTCGATTTCCTCGGCCCGGCCGATAACCGGGTCCAGCTTGCCTTGCCGCGCCAGCGCGGTCAGGTCGCGTGCGAACTTGTCCAATACGGGCGTGGCGCTACGCTCCTTGAGCTTGCCCTCTTCCGCGCCCTGCCCCACCAGCTTGACGACTTTCTGGCGCAGCGATTGGGGCGTCAGGCCCAGCCTGCGCAGGGTTTCGCCGGCGGCGCCGTCTTCTTCCTCGACCAGGCCGATCAGCAGGTGTTCGGGACCGATGTAGCTGTGACCCAGTTCGCGCGAAGCGACGAACGCCAGCTGGAGCGCACCCTTGGCGCGCGGCGAGACGCCGACCTGGATTTCGCCATCCTCCTGGCGCAGGTCGCCGCGCGGGGCGTTCTCCTGGACTTCGGACTTCAGGTCCTCAACCGACAGTTTCAGGTCGCGCAGGACGGCCTGGACGATTTCATCGTCGGCCAGCGCAAGCAGCAGGTGTTCGGTGTCGACTTCGTCCTTGCCGAAGCTCACCGCCTTTTCGGCGGCGGCATGCAGCGTGTTTCTTGCGCTTTCGTTCAGGAACGAGGTCAGGTCGACCTCCTCGCGCGAGCGCGCCTCGCGGCGCGGGACGGCGCCGGACGGCGTGCGGCGCTGGCCACCGCCGCGCGCGCCGGTGGGCGCGGTGTCGTCGAAAAGCTGGTCCAGCAGACCGCCATGAAAAAGCATTTCCAGCGGCGACATGGCCCTGCCCCGCTGCCTGAGCATGCGGGCCCTAAGTTCGGAATAAGGATCTTCCATTGCGTTCTCCGGTCGTTGAGCCGTCGGGCAAGCGCGTAGCGCAACTGCGGGTGCAGTTGCGGCTGCGGGCCGCGCAGCATTTCTCTTGCCAGCTATCTGGCGGAGCAATCCGCCATCAGCTGCCCGCCCGGACCGGTGGCGCATCCGCCGTGAAAGAGGGCTGGCTGTCCGCCGTCGAGCAGAAATTCCAATCTGCTCTCGCCCTACACGATCGACCGCACGTGGCAGAAACTACCGGCTCCGCGTACCTTCACGACGCCGCACGAACTCCGCAAAAGCATCCGAGTCCAGCGGACGACTGATCAGATAGCCCTGGATCGAGTCGCATCCGGTGGCCTTCAGCTCATCGGCCTGGCCCTGGCACTCGACACCTTCCGCGATGGTTTTCATGCCCAGCGAACGAGCGAGAACGACGATTCCCCGGATGATCGCCAGGGCCCTCTCCGAATCCATCAGCGCTCGAACGAAGGACCTGTCGATCTTGATCGTGTCGATATTCAGCCGGAACAGATAGCTGAGACTGGAGTATCCGGCGCCGAAGTCGTCCAGCGATGTATGGACGCCGGCCTGCTTCAGCGCCGCAAGAACCGAGGTCGCTTTTTCGATATCGCTCACCAGGGAGTCTTCGGTGATCTCGACGTCCAGCATTGCGGGGGAAACGCCGTACTCCTTCGCGATATGGAGAATCCTGTCTATCAGACCCGTACCGAGCAGTTGCCGAGGCGACAGATTGAGGCTGATCCGAGGTACGGACACCCCCATCCCGCGCCATGCAGCGATATGCCGGCAGACCGCATGGATCAGCCATTCGGTCAGAGCGGCTTCGTGGGGCGATTCGAGCAATACATCGAGGAATGCGTAAGGCGTCAACAAGCCCCGTTCAGGATGACGCCAGCGCAGAAGCGCCTCGGCACCGATCAGGGAGCCATCCGCGTATGCAATCTGAGGCTGGAAATGAAGCTCGAACTGGTTCGCCGCGAATGCCTCGGGAAGATCGATCCGCAAAGCCAGGCGGTCACGCATGCCCCGGTCCAGTGCCGCATCGTACGTGCGCACCTGGAGCCCACCGGACGATTTCGCTGCATACATGGCTCTATCGGCATGGCTCAGCAAGGACTCGGCCGACTTGCTTGCTTTTCCCAGCAGCGCAATGCCGATGCTGGCCGACAGGGAGATGGCTCTTCCACAGGCTTCGAACGGCGCCGCGAGCACATTGAGCACCGCATGCGCGAACGCTGTTGCCGCGCACGCGGTGGTGTCACGCAGCAGGAGAACGAACTCGTCGCCCCCTACCCGAGCGGCGAAGAAGGAAGGTTCCCGGATTGCCGACAGCCTTTTCGCAAAGCCGCGCAGCAGCTCATCGCCGACGGCATGGCCGAACGCGTCGTTCACTTCCTTGAAATGGTCCAGGTCGATGAACAGCACAGCCAAGGTGCCGCCCTCTGTCAGGCCCGGCGAGCCAGGCATGGCGACCGCGTGCGACAGTTCTTCCATGCACTTGCGTCGATTCGCCAGACCAGTCAGATAGTCGTGACTGGCTTCGAATTCCAACTGTGCCGCGTGTTCGTATTCGCGAGTAACGTCACGGAAGAGCACGGTAATGCCATCGTCGTGACGGAATGAGCGAGCCTCGAACCACGCGTCGAGCGGTGCGTAATAGCCGGTGTGGCGGCCGGGGCGTCCGGTTTCGGCCGTCTGATGGTAGATACGATGGTAGCCAGAACCCACCAGGTCCGGGTAACACTGCCATATGTCGCGGCCGAGCAAGTGCTTCCGCTCCCGCCGCAAATATCGTTCTGCCGTATCGTTGAGATAGGTGAAGCGCCACGATCTGTCTATCGACATGAATCCGTCGCTCAAGCTATCAAGCATCTCACCAAGGTGAGCCGATGCAGCCTGTCGGGCGCCGACATCTGTCGGTAGGGGAAGACGAGAGGCAGTCTGTCGTTCCATTTTCTGCGTCTTGTATTCGAGTAAACCCAAAGTCATCTACCGTGGGCCACTGCATTTTAATCGCCTACAAAGGCTTCAACTCCGGTGGACGTTGCAGATCCGGCGCCGCGGCGGCCAGGATGTCGGCGCGATTGCCGTTGAGCGGCGGATAGATGCGCTGCTGGTTGATGACCTGCTTGGTGGCCTTGGCTTGCGCGCCTTTGGCGACCACGAGCCGGTCCCAGCCCTGTGCATAGACGGCGCCGGCCGGCCCGAGATCGATGATATTCGTGTACCAGTCGATGTCCAGGGCAAGCATCTCCAGCCCGAAGAGCTCGCAGACGGCGTTATGTCCGGCGTACCTGCCCATGGGGCGCGCGTGCTGGCAGGACATCACGGACGGATGCTCGCCGTCGATCAACGCATGAGCAACATCGCCGGCGGCGAATACATCCGGCACGCCTCGCACCCGCATGAAAGGATCGACATGGACGCGCCCCTGGGCATCGCGCCTGGCCGCGAGGCAGGCGGTCAGGTCGCTGGCCCGCATGCCGCCGCACCAGGCGACCGTGGCGGCGTCGATGCGCTTGCCGTTGGACAACGTGACGCCATCGGGGTCCAGGCCTGCCACCGACACGCCTGTCAGCGGTTCTATCCCCAGATCGCGGCAGGCTTGCTCGATGACCGGCTGCGCGCCGCCCAGATGGCCGCCGATGCTTGCGCCGCGGTCCATCAGGATGACGCGAACCGGCGCTTCGGCGTCCGCATGGCCGCCCGCGCGTGCCGCCTGGCGCAAGCGCCGCGGCAGCTCGCAGGCCAGTTCTATCCCCGTGGCGCCGGAGCCCACGACGACGGCGGTATAGCGCCCCGGCCCCGGCGGCATGGCCGCCAGGGACTCGATGTGGCGCTGCAGGCGCAGCGCGCCGGCATAGGTGTCGACATCGAACGAACAGGCATCCGCGCCGGGTATCGAGGGGCGCACCAAGTGGCTGCCGCTGGCCAGGATGAGCTTGTGGTATGGGCATCGCTGGTCGCCCTGGCCTGTCCGCACCTGCACCGAACGTTGCTCCGTATCGATGCGGATGGCTTCGCCCACCAGCAGATCCACGCCTATGGGTTCCAGCACCGACCGCAGCGGCACCCGGGTGGGTTCCAGGTCATCTTCGTAGTTGCGCACGCGTATGCTGTGCTGATCGTCCAGGTTTACCAGGGTGATGTGTGGCGCCTTGCCCAGCCGGTCCGCCGTGCGGGCGGCACCGGCGGCGCTCCAGAGGCCGGCGAAGCCGCCGCCTATGACGAGTATGCGTTGCATGTCCGGCTCCTTGGATGATGGCGCGCCATGCCCGGATCGCCGGCGCCGTTGGTCCGCGGCCGCCGTACCAGGGTCCGCCCTGGCGAGTCGCGGTGTTGTACCGGTTTTACCTATCGCTTGTCATCATGCTTTTGGCGCCCGTTGTCCGTAATCTGCGGATGAGCAGGTACGCGGCGCTTCACTTTACGCGCACGCCATCCCGGACGTGAGCCAGGAATGCCTTGCACGCGTCCGGCAATATCCGTCCCGCCAGCGTCTGGACTTCGAAGTGCCGTTCGTTCATCTCGCGGTCGCGCAGCGGGATGGCGATGATGCCGCCGCCACTCAGGCGTCCACGGATGGCCAGTTCTCCGCAGAACGCCACGCCGCCGCCCGCGCGGGCGAAACTGATCAGCGCGTCGATGTGCTGGCTGACGAATACCGGTTCGCACCTGAGTTGCTGGCGGCTGCAGCTGATGTCGAACAGTTGCCTTAGCGTCGAATCATGGCCCGGGAGCGCCAGCGGATAAGCCGCCAGTTGGGACAACGACAGGCTGCGCTTGTTGGCGAACGGATGTTCGCGGCTCATCACCGCCAATACGGGCGCCGGCGTGCGCAGTTCGACGCGGATGTCGCGTTCCGACGTCAGGCTCAGCGTCAATCCGATATCCGCCTCGCCGTCGCGGACGCGGCGCGGGACCTCCTGCTGGGAACAGACGTCCAGCGAAAACCGGATGCCCGCGTAATTGTCGCGGAAGCTGGCGATCAGCGAAGGCACGAAGTCATAGGCATAGCCTTCGGTGCTGACCAGGCGGACCTTGCCGTGGCGCAGCCCGCGCAGGGCCGTAATGTCGCTGGCGACCCGGTCCACGTCCTGCTGCATGCGGCGGGCATGCGCGGCCAGGACCTCGCCGGCGGCGTTCAGCGCCATGCCGCGGGCGCGGCGTTCGAACAACAGCGTATTCAGTTCCCGCTCCAGCCTGGCGATCTGCCGGCTGACGGCCGAAGGCGCGACGTCCAGGCGCTCCGCGGCTTCCGTAATGGACCCCGCGCGAACGACTTCCAGGAAATACCGTAGCGCGGTGCCTTGCAAGACCTGGCTGTTCATGGAAGCTCCGGGATGCATTGCCTTTATGGCAATGAAGAATTCTAACCCTTGACCTTGCTGCATCACAGAACTAACCCCTAGCATTGACGTGTTCCAGCAACATGACGGCAATGCCGCCCGCGTCACATGACCGACAGTTCCCTGCCCGCCGCCCGGACCCTGCAAGCGCTGAAGGCCGCGACTCCCCTGCTCTGGACTCGCCCCGACTCGGCCGAGGCGAGCAGCGAGGATGCCTGGACGCTGGAACATGCCAAGGAAGCGGCCGCCAGGTTCGAGCGCTTTGCTCCCCTGCTGGAAACGCTGTTTCCCGAGCTCGTTCCGTCACGCGGCAGGATCGAATCGCCGCTGCTGCGCGCCGGCGCCATGCAGGCGGCGCTGCACTGGCCGCCGGGGATGGGCGAACTGTGGATCAAGGCCGATCACGACCTGTCGGTGGCGGGGTCGATCAAGGCGCGCGGGGGCATCCACGAAGTCCTGGAATTCGCCGAATCGCTGGCCCTGCGCGAAGGCGTGCTGCGGCCCGGCCAGGATTACCGGGTGCTCGCCGAACCGCCGGCGCGAGCCTGCTTCGCACGCCATCAGGTCGCCGTCGGTTCGACCGGCAACCTGGGGCTGGCGATCGGCGTCATCGCGTCCGCGCTGGGCTTTCGCGCATCGGTGCATATGTCGGCCGACGCCAAGGAATGGAAGAAAGCGCGGCTGCGCGCGCGCGGCGTGACGGTGGTCGAGCACGCGGGCGACTACGAAAAGGCCGTGGCGGCCGGCCGGGCGCTCCTGCGCGATGACCCCAATGGCTATTTCGTCGACGACGAGCGCTCGCCCTCGCTGTTCCTGGGCTACGCGGCGGCCGCCCTGCACCTGCGCGACCAATTGCGCGACGCGGGCATCGTGGTGGACGCCTCGCATCCGCTGTTCGTCTATCTGCCCTGCGGCGTGGGCGGCGCGCCGGGCGGCATCGCCTTCGGGCTGAAGGAAATCTTCGGGCCGGACGTCCATTGCTTTTTCGCCGAGCCGACGCAGTCGCCCTGTTTCCTGGTGCGCATGATGTCCGATGCGGGCCAGTTGCCGGACGCACCGGACTCGCCGTCCGTCTATGACGTCGGTTTGGACAACCTGACCGAGGCGGACGGCCTGGCGGTGCCGCGCGCGTCCGAGCTGGCGGCCGCCGTCATGGCGACGCGGCTGGACGGCGTGTATACGGTCGCGGACGACAGGATGTTCGCCGACCTGGCGCGCCTGCACGACAGCGAAGGCCTGCGCATCGAGCCTTCCGCGGCGGCGGGATTCAGCGGTCCCGGACAGCTGTTCGCATCGGCGGCCGGCCAGGCCTACCTGCAATCGCGCAAGCTTGCCCCCTTCATGTCCCACGCCACGCACCTGGCGTGGACGACCGGCGGCCGTTTCGTGCCGCCTGAAGAATTCGACCGTTTCCTGAGCCGCGGCAAGTCAAGCGCGGCCGACAACTAGAACGGCGTTTTGCCGTTTCCATCCACCTATCGTCCTTCCACGGATCCCACCATGAACATCCGTTCCCTGTCCCTCGCCGCCTGCCTGTCCCTGCCCTGCCTGATGGCCGCCGGCGCCCCCGCGGCCGCCCAGACGGCCTTTCCGAACCATCCGATCAACCTGGTCGTGCCCTTCCCGCCCGGCGGCGCCACCGACGTCGGCGGCCGCGTGATCGCGCAGGCGCTCGCCAAGCAGCTGGGCCAGAGCGTGATCGTGGAAAACCGCGCCGGCGCGGGGACCGTCATCGGCGCGGCCTACGTCGCCCGGTCGGCGCCCGATGGCTACACCTTACTGGTCACGTCGGGGACGACCTTCACCATCAATCCCGCCGTGCGCAAAGAGCTGCCCTACGACCCCGTCAAGAGCTTCGAGCCCGTGGGGATCGTCGCGCGCACCGGGCTCATCCTGCTGGCCAACCCGAAGGTGCCGGTCACGGACATGAAGTCCTTCCTGGCCTATGTGAAGGATCCCGAGCACGCCGCCACGCCCTACGGTTCGTTCGGCAGCGGCACCACCGCCAACTTCGTCGGCGAGGCCTTCGCGTCGGCGGCGGGCATCAAGCTGACCCACGTGCCGTACAAGGGCAGCGCGCCCGCGATGGCCGACCTGATCGGCGGCCAGATTCCGTTTTCCGTCGACACGGTGGCGGCGGCGTTGCCGCAACTCAAGACCGGCAAGGTCAAGGCCATCGCGGTATCGAGCCCGCAACGGTCCACCTTCCTGCCGGACGTGCCCACTTTCGCAGAGTCCGGCTTTCCGCAGGTGGCGATGGATACGTGGCTGATGGTGGCCGCGCCGCGCGGCCTGCCCGCCGACGTGCGGACCAAGCTGGGCAAGGCGCTCGCCGACGTGGTGGCCAACCCCGAGGTGCAGAAGAACCTGCTGGCGCTGGGCTTCGAACCGGGCTTCGAGGACGCGGCGCAAGGCGAAGCCCTGATCAAGAAGGAACTGCCGCAGATGCGCGAGATCGCCGAGCGCGCGCATATCACGGCGGATTGACGCACCGGCGCCCGATGCACAGGCGCCCGACGCATCGGCGCCCGACGCATCGGCGCCCGACGGGGGCGCCGCCCCTGCCCCATCGCCCCACCCTTCGACAAGTATCGCCCTTATGACCTCCCTGGATTCCATCGTTTCCCTTTCCGCCGTTGCGCTGCGCCGCCTGATCGGCGCGCGCCAGTTGTCGCCTGTCGAGCTGCTGAAGGCTTGCATCGAGCGCATCGAAGCCGTCAATCCCTGGGTCAATGCCGTCACGGCCACCGCCTTCGAGCAGGCACGCATCCAGGCCCGGGCGGCGGAACGCGCGGTCATGCAGGGGGAACCGCTGGGACTGCTGCACGGGCTGCCGCTGGGCGTCAAGGACCTGGAGCCGACCGCGGGCCTGTTGACGACCTACGGCTCGGCGATCTATCGCGGCCACGTGCCGGAACAGGACGTGGAGCTGGTCGCCCGCCTGCGCCGCGCCGGCGCCATCGTGACGGCCAAGACCAACGTCCCGGAAATGGGCGCGGGCGCCAATTCGCGCAATACCGTGTGGGGCGCGACCGGCAATCCCTTCGATCCCAACCTGAACGCGGGCGGATCGTCGGGCGGCTCCGCGGCCGCGCTGGCCACCGACATGCTGCCGATCTGCACGGGATCGGATACCGGCGGATCGCTGCGCATTCCTGCCGCGAAATGCGGCGTGGTGGGCTTCCGGCCGTCGCCGGGCGTGGTGCCCAGCGTGCGCAAGCTGCTGGGCTGGACGCCGATTTCCGTGGTCGGCCCCATGGGCCGCACCGTCGCCGATGCCTGCCTGCAGCTCGCGGCGACGGCCGGCATGCAGGCGGGCGATCCGCTCAGCTATCCGCTGGATCCGCTGTCCTTCCTGACGCCCGGCTTGGTCGATCCCGGCACGCTGCGCGTCGCCTACACGGAAGACTTCGGCGTGTGCGCGGTCGACGATGGAATCCGCGCCGTCTTTCGCGAAAAGATCGCCGCCATGCGCCATCTGTTCGCCGCCTGCGATCCCGTCGACATCGACCTGGGCGAGGCGCATCGCTGCTTCGACGTGCTGCGCGCCGAGGCCTTCGTCGCCGGCGTGGGCGATGCGTACGAGAACGACCCGGACAGCCTGGGACCGAACACGCGCGCCAACTACGAACTCGGCGCGGCGATGAGCCTGAAGGACAGCGCCTGGGCGCAGGCCGAGCAGACGCGCCTGATCAAGCGCTTCCAGCAGGTGTACCAGGACTACGACCTGATCCTGTCGCCGACCACGCCGGTGTCGCCCTTCCCCTGGACGAAGCTGTACGCGGAAGCCATCAACGGCGAACGCCAGGAGAACTACTACCGCTGGCTGGCCCTGACCTATGTGATCACGCTGACCACGCATCCGGCCATCACCCTGCCCTGCGGGCGCGACCATCGCGGCATGCCGTTCGGCCTGCAGGTCGTCGGCCGCTTCCGGGGCGACCATGCCTTGCTGGGCGCGGCGCAGGCCATGGAGTCGGCCTTCGACCAGATCGAGTCCTTGCGGCGCCCCTTGCCCGATCTCGCGGCGCTGGGACCGGCGAACCCGGAACTGCGTTCCATCGTGACCACGCCGCCCCTGTTCGAGGGCGTCGGCGCGGCAAGCAGCCTGTCGGCGGTGTAGGCACGATGAAATACGACGTCATCGTGTTGGGCGCCGGCATCGTCGGCGTCTGCACGGCCATCCATCTGCAGCAGCGGGGACGCGCCGTGGCGCTGGTGGATCGCAAGCCGCCCGGCCTCGAAACGTCTTTCGGCAATGGCGGACTGATACAGCGCGAGGGCGTCTATCCCTACGCCTTCCCCCGTGGTCTTGGCGCCTTGCTCAGGTACGCCGGCAATCGGGCGCCGGACGTGCGCTATCACCTTGGCGCGCTCGCCAGGTCAGCGCCCTTTCTGCTGCGCTATTGGCGCAACTCGCATCCCGCGCGGCATGCGGCGATCGCCGCGAAGTACGTGGCGCTGATCGAACACTGCATCGGTGAGCACCAGGCCCTGGCCGCCGCGGCCGGCGCGCGGGACCTTATCCGGTCGACCGGCTGGATCAAGGTCTACCATCGCGCGGCGCTGCTCGACGCCGAAATCCGCGTGGCCGAGCGTTGGCGCGGAGAATTCGGCGTGGGTTTCGAAACGCTGGACGCCGCGAGCCTGCAACGCACCGAACCCGCGCTCAGGCCGGTGCTGGCCGGCGGCCTGCGATATACCGATGCGCACTCGGTGTCCGATCCCCACGCCCTGGTCGCGGCCTATGCGCGTCACTTCGAATCGCTGGGCGGCACGATACTGCTGGGCGATGCGGGCACGCTGCGGGACGGTTGGCGCTTGCAAAGTGACGGGGGCGAGATCCAGGCCCCCGCCGCGGTCGTGGCCCTGGGCCCCTGGTCCGACGCCGTGACCAAGGCGCTGGGTTATCGCCTGCCGCTGGCGGTCAAGCGCGGTTATCACATGCACTATGCCGCCGACGACGGCGCGCGGCTCGACCATCCCGTGCTGGACGCCGAAAACGGTTTCCTGATCGCGCCGATGGCGCACGGTATCCGCGTGACGACGGGCGCGGAGTTCGCCGCGCGCGACGCGGCGCCCACGCCGGTGCAGCTGGCCGCGGTCGAACCGCTGGCCCGCCGCCTGTTTCCGCTCGGGCCGCCCGTGGACACGGCGCCATGGATGGGAAGCCGGCCCTGCACGCCGGACATGATGCCCATCATCGGGCCGGCTCCGCGGCACGAGGGGCTCTGGTTCGCGTTCGGCCACGCCCATCATGGCTACACGCTGGGACCCGTCACCGGACGCCTGGTGGCGGAAATGATGACGGGCGCGCGACCTTTCGTCGATCCCGCTCCGTTCCTGCCCACGCGCTTTCTCTAGGCTCGCCCGGGACTGTCCGGCCCGTCCTCCGGACAGGTCCGCGGGGGCCCAGAGGAATCGCCTATGCGCGCATAGGAAAGCAGTATTTGTCTCGCCACGCCCCCATCCCTAGCATGGAGTCCGCCCGCGCAATACGGTTGTCATAAACAGCGCGGCGTTCATTCATACAGGGGAAGTCAATGTCCGCTTTTCATCCGGCCGGCGCCCGCCTGGCCGCCGCCGCCCTATTCGCCCTTTCGGCCCTGGCCGTCGCGCCTTCCACCCGTGCCGGCACCTTTCCCGAGCATACCGTACGCCTGATCGTGCCGCAATCCGCGGGCTCGGGCGGCGACGTCGTGGCGCGCCTACTGGGCGACCGCATGGGCAGCGAACTGGGCGCGTCGGTGGTCGTGGAGAACCGTGCCGGCGCCAACGGGATCGTGGCGATGTCCTATGTCGCCAAGGCGCCCGCCGACGGCTACACCCTGCTGCTGGCCGGCGTGTCGCAGATGAGCTTCAACCCCAAGCTGTACAAGCAGCTGCCCTATGATGCGGAGCGCGACTACACCTATGTCGCGCCGGTCGTCGACACGCCCTTCGTGCTGGTCGCCAACAAGGACGCGCCCTATAAAACCCTGGCGCAGCTGATCGCCGCCGCCAAGGCCGCGCCGGGCAACATCACCTACGCCAGCGCCGGCGCCGGCAACTCGACCCACCTGTCGACCGAAATGCTCGCCCATGGCGCGGGCATCCAGTTGAAGCACATTCCCTACAAGGGATCCGGGCCGGCGCTGAACGCCGTCATCGGCGGACAGGTCGAACTGATGACCAGCGTGCTGGGCTCCGCGCTGCCGCAGATACGCGCCGGCAACGTGGTCCCGCTCGCCGTGCTGGCCGACCAGCGGGCGGCCGATCTGCCCGGCGTGCCGACCGTCAAGGAAGCCGGCCTGGACGTGCCGCCGATGCCCGGCTGGTTCGCCATCGTGGGCCCCGCCGGCATGGACAAGGCGGTGGTCGACAAGCTCAACGCGGCGGTGCAGGCGGCGATCGCCGATCCGGCCGTCAACGCCAAACTGAAGGGCCTGTATTTCGTGCCGCTGCAAGGCAGCGCGGAGCAGATGCGGGCACGCGCCCAAGACGACGCGAAGTCCTGGGGCGCCTTCATCGCCAAGGCAGGCATCCAGGTCGACTGATCCTCACGCCATCCGGAGAACACCGTGTACAGACGCCTCGTACTGCTGCTTGGCGCCGCCCTGTGCGCCATGCCGATCGCCCACGCCCAGCCCGCCCCGCAATGGCCCGACAAGCCGGTGCGCATCATCGTGCCGTTCGCCGCGGGCGGCTCGACCGACATCGTCGCGCGCAAGGTGGCGCAGCGCCTGGGACAGCTGACCAGCCAGCCCTTCGTCGTCGAGAACAAGCCTGGCGCCGGCGGCACCCTGGGCGCCGCCTACGCCAAGGTCCAGCCCGCGGACGGCTACACGCTTTTCCTGGGCACGGTCAGCACCCAATCGGTGGCGCCGTTCCTCTACAAGACCCTGCCCTACGACCCGCTGCGCGATTTCCGCGGGCTGGCCATGATCGCCTCGGTGCCCAACGTCGTGGTCGTCAACAAGAAGCTGGGGATCCATGACCTCAAACAGTTGATCGACGCGGCGCGCCAGAAGCCGGGCGGCCTGACCTATGGATCCAGTGGGCTGGGCTCGTCCAACCACCTGGCGACCGAGGCACTGCGCGCGACCCTGGACATCCCGCTGACCCATGTCCCGTACCGGGGTTCGGGCCCCGCGTTGACGGACACCATGGCCGGCCACGTCGACTTCATGCTGGATGTGGCGATGACGTCCCTGCCCTACATCGAGCGCGGCGACCTGAACGCGGTCGCGGTGACGTCCAAGGCGCGGCTGGCGGTGCTGCCGCAGCTCCCGACCGTGGCCGAGCAAGGCTTCCCGGAATTCGAGGCGGTGGGCTGGTTCGGGCTGTTCACGCCGGCCGCGACCCCGGACCCGGTGGCGCGGCGCATCGCGGCGCTGGTGCACGACGTGGTCCTGGAGAAGGACATGGCCGCCTATTTCGCCGCGCAAGGCGCGACGGCCAGCGGCGTCACGCTGGCGGATTTCGATGCCGTCGTCGCCGCGGACCGCGCGCAGTGGGGCAAGGTTGCCCAAATGGCGCGGATCCAGCCGGAGTAGCCAATCGTGGCCCGCGCTTGCCGCCCAGGACGCCGGGAACGCCCGGGCGAAGCATGTCGTTCAGGCGGCTCAGGCCGCTCCGGTCGCGGCATCGGCCAGCCATTCGACGCCGCTCCACGCTCCGGAGTCGACCAGCGCCCCGGCGACGTCGAACAAGGTCTGATGGACGTGCACGCACGCCAGGCTTTTTTCGGCCGACAGCGACATGCATACCGAGACACGCCGGCGGTACTCCGGACTGGCAATGCGCGTGGCGACGACGTTTTCCGAACGCGCCTCGGGTCCGACCAGCGCCGACGACGGCAGGACGGTCCAGCCCTTGCCGCCGCGCGCCAGCGACAGCAGGATGGATACGGCGCTGGTCTCGGCCACCAGCCTGATCGGCAGCGATTCCTCGGCGAAGGTGCGCGCGGCCAGCATGCGGATGGAGTTCGGAAAGCTGGGCAGCAGCAGCGGCATTTCCGACATCTGCTTCAAGGTGACCGCGGCCAGCCCCAGCGGAGGACCGACCAGGAACAGGTCTTCGATCAGCATGGGCCGGGTGGTCATGCGCGCCGGTTGCGGCTGTACGTCCATGGCCACGGAAATGTCGAGCCGGTGCAGCGAGACTCCGACCGCCAGGTCGGCGCTGCTGCCTTCGACGACTTCCAGCACGACTTCCGGAAAACGCTCCGCCACCGCTTCGATCAGGGGAACGGCCAGCACCCTCGACGTGCTGGTGGGCAGGCCGACCTTGACATGGCCGGCCGGGGTATCGCGGCCATTCTTCAGTGCCGCCCTGGCTTCATCCACCTGGCGCAACACCATCTTCGCGTGGCGATACAGCAACTGTCCGGCGTCGGTGGCGCGTACGCCGCCCGGGCCCCTGACCAGCAATTGCGATCCCAGCTCGCTTTCGAGATTGGCGACCTGCTGGCTGAGCGAGGGCTGGGCGATATGCAGCGTTTCCGCCGCGGCAGTGATGCTTTCGAGCTCGACGATGCGAGCAAAGTATTTGAGTTGGCGCAGGTCCATCGGACTTCCTCCAGCGGCCGCTCGCGGCGGCTTCCCGCCCGCATCTTAGCCGCCCGTCACCCATTCCAAGGAAATTCATGCCCACTTCGATAGAAACGAAACAAGCGGCCTGGACGGTCACCCCGCAAGCCTATGCCGCCGCCCGGCCCGTCGATTACCGGGTGCCGAAGCCGGCTTCGCGCTACCTGGCCATGCACGACGGCTGCCGCCTGGCCATCGACGTCTACGTGCCCGAGCCCATCGCGGGACGGGCGGCGACGGCGCAACGGCACCCCGCCATCCTGCTGTTCACGCCCTATTACCGCCGTTTCGCCCTGAAGCCCGGCGGACAAGGGGAAGCGGCGCCCAACACCGCCAAGCTGCGCGACTATTTCGTGCCGCGCGGCTATGCGGTCGTCGTGATCGACGTGCGCGGCACGGGTGCCAGCTTCGGCACGCGCGACAGTTTCCGCTCGCCGCGCGAACGCGAGGACAGCCGCGAGGTCACCGATTGGGTCGTCGACCAGCCCTGGTGCAACGGCGTCGTGGGCGCCACGGGCATTTCGTACCTAGGCGCGGCCTCGGATTTCCTGGCGGCCACGGGACACCCCGCGGTCAAGGCCATCGCGCCGCTGTTCTCCGTGTGGGATACGTACACCGACAACTACTATCCCGGCGGCATCCTGCTCAAGGCGTTGACGCGCAGCTACGACGATCTGATGGTGGCGCTCGACCACGACCAGCGCGACATGCTGCATCGCTTCGTCTACTACGCCAATCCTGATTTCGCGGGCCCGCAACCGGTGGACGAGGATACCGACGGCACCCTGGTGCGGCAGGCCGTCCACGAACACCTGGGCAATTTCCGCCAGACCGAGTTCATGCCGGAATTCCGTTTCCGCGAAGATCCCCTGCCCTACGATCCGCAGTTCAGCTCCGCCACCTTCAGCCCCTACAGCCTGGCGGCGCGCATCCCGGACGACGTGGCGGTGCTGTCGGTGTCGGGCTGGATGGACGGCGCGGGCTATATGAACGCGGCGATCTCGCGCTACCTGACGCTGGACAAGAACCCGCGCCATCTGCTGCTGGGACCGTGGGACCACGGCGCGCGCATCGATATCTCGCCATGGCGCGCGCAGGAAATGGCCGAGCCCCTGTGGCTGGCCGAGGTGCTGCGCTTCTTCGACCATTACCTGATGGGCCTGGCGACCGGGCTGGACGCGGAGGCCCCCATCCACTACTACGCCCTGCACGCCGAGCAATGGCGTGGCGCCGACCACTGGCCGCCGCATGGCGACGAGGCCGTGCGCCTGCATCTGGCGCCCGACGCCGCGCTGGCGCCGGCCGCCTCGCGCGACACCAGCGAACGCGAATACCAGGTCGATTTCTCGCTGGGGACTGGCGCCGGTACGCGCTACGAGCGTATCGCCGCCATCAACAGCACCGAGTACTACCCGGACTGGCAGGGCCGCACGGACCGCATGGCGAGCTTTACGTCCGCGCCGCTGCCGCAGGCGATGGAATTGGCGGGCCATGCCGTGATCGACCTGTGGTTGAGCTGCAGCGAGCCCGACGGCGCGCTGTTCGTCTACCTGAGCGAGATCGAGGCCGATGGCCGGGAGCGCTACGTGACCGAAGGCCTGCTGCGGCTGCTGCATCGCAAGGTGTCGCACTGCCCGCCGGAATACCGCACCACCTGGCCGTTCCGCAGTTTCCGCAAGGAAGACGCCGCCCCGCTGGTGCCGGGACGCTACGAACGCATCGAGCTGGGATTGCTGCCGACGGCCTGGCGGTTTTCCGCCGGCAGCCGCGTACGGGTCTCGATCGCCGGCGCCGACAGCGATCATTGCGGCCAGGTGCCGCATGGCCGCCCGCCCAGGTTCACGCTGGCTACGGGTGGCGAGCGCGATTCTTCCATCATGCTGCCATTGCGGGCCTGCGCATGAGCCGCCCCATGGACCCGGCCGCCGTCCTGGCGCCGCGGGACCTGCGCAGCGTCGCGTCCGCCGTCGCGCTCGCGGCGGAACCGGGCGCGCCCGATCCCCTGCTGCGCGCGGTCGACGAACTCGCACAGGAGGCGCTGGGACATCGCTTGTTCACCGCCCTGCGCTATGACCTGGCCGCGGGCACGGCGCATCGGCTGTACAGCAGCGCGCCGGATGTCTACCCGGCGTCCGGCAGCAAGCGGATCGCGACCGCGCCTGCCCTGCGCAGGATGGTCGATACGGGGCTGCCCCTGTTGACGCCCGATGCCGCCGCGGTGCGGGAGAACTTTGCCGATGCCGAAGCGATCTTTTCGCTGGGTTGCGCCAGTGTCCTCAACCTGCCCGTGATCGTACGTGGCCGGCTGCTGGGGCAGATCAACCTGCTGCACCAGGCCGGGCATTATCAACCGTGGGCCATCGAAAGCGGCATGGTCCTGGCCGCGCTGGCGGCGACGGCCTTCATCGGGGATGGCAATCCGGCCGCGTGGGCACAGCGCTAGAACGCCCGCTTCTCTACCTTCTGCATGGAACATTTTCCCGGCGATGTCTGGCCTACCGCGGCGAAGGTTTCCTTCACGGACAAATCCACCCGGCTGATCTGGTAAGCAGGCCCGCTGCCGTACCGTTCATAGATGAAACTCACGGTCGACGCCGAAAAAGTGGCGGGAAGGCGGTAAACAAAATTCGAGCCCGAGTCTTCGAACGTGACGAACTGGTGCTGTTCATCGATGGTTACCTTGAACGGATATTTCCGGTTCGGCCTGTCGACTATGCACTCCAGATACACCGGTGCCTCTGGAGCCTGCGCGGCGACGAACATACTCATCTCCTGGTGGTTTTTCGATCCAGCTCCTGGACCGGGGTTCGCGTTGGTTCGAATAATTCTACTGAATGTGGATGTCGCCTTCGCTGATCACCTTGGCCCACTTGCTGTTTTCGTTGGCGATGAAGGCCGCGGTATCGGGCTGCGACATGTAGGTGGGGTTTTCGCCGGCCTGTTCCAGGCCGTTCAGCATCGCGGGACTTTGCAGGGCCGTCTTCACGGCCGCGTTGAGTTTGTCCAGGACGTCCGCCGGTGTGCCGCGCGGCGCGACCAGCGCGGTCCAGAAATTGACCTGGAAGCCGGGAATGCTTTCGGCTACGGTGGGCAGGTCCGGCAGCAATTTGCTGCGCGCGTCGCCCGTGGTCGCCAGTCCGCGCAACTGGCCTTTCATGATGTACTGCGACGCCGCCGGCAAGGTGGCGAAGGCGAAGTCGATGCGGCCGCCGATCAGGTCGGTCATCGCCGGGCCGCTGCCCTTGTACGGCACGTGCACGAAGTTCGACTTCGTGCGCAGCTTCAGCAGTTCGCCCGCCAGATGCGGGCTGGACCCCAGGCCCGCCGACGCGAAGGTCACGCCGTCGCGGCTCTGCCGGCCCGTGGCGATCAGTTCGTCCAGGCTCTTGATCGTGGAGGACGCCGGTACCGAGAGCACCAGCGGCGATACGGTCACCGTTGCGATCGGCGTCAGGCTGCGCGGGTCGTACGGCAGGTTCCGCATCAGGTTGGGATTGGTGGCAAAGGCCGGATCCGCGAGCAGCAGCGTATAGCCATCCGCCGGCGCCCGGGCCACCACGCTCGTCCCGATGACACTCGCGCCGCCCGGCCGGTTTTCGACCACGACGTTCACGCCCAGGGTCTTGTCCAGCTCCCGTGCCAGCAGCCGCGCCACGAAATCGGTGCCGCCGCCGGGTGGGTAGGCCAGCACCAGGGTGATGGGATGGTTGGGATAATCGCTCGCGGCGTGCGCGGCTGGCGTGAACGCGAACAACGCCGCGAACAGCGCCACGCATAACGCCATGAGCGCCGCCGACGCTCGAACCGCGAACTGGGCTGTGGATCGGGCTGCATGAAGCGCCGCTGACGGCGACACATAGGCAAGCAAGCGGCGTGACGACACTGGTTTCCCCTGATTCGTTTTATGTTCCAAATTAAGAACATATACCGAAAATAGTTCAAGGACCAGCGTCCCGGCTTGACCAGGCGCCGCAACAAAACCTTGCCCCTCCCGCAAGAAAAAAGCGTTCGACGCCGCGCCCGGCCGCGCCAGATACTGTCCGCACCTTGATAACGGCGCGATCGGACCCCAGCCAGCGGGCCGACGCCGGCAAGGCCTCTACAACTCTGGGAGCAGGCAGCCATGGCAATCGTCGTCAAACCTTTCGAGCGGAACTTCGGCGCCGACATCGTCGGCGCGCCGCCGGACCTTCAAGTCACGGACGACGACTTCCGCCAAATCGAGGCCGCCTGGGCGGCCCACAGCATCCTGCGGTTCCGCGGCCTGGACATGAGCCCGGAACAGCATGTCGCGTTCAGCCGGCGTTTCGGGCCGCTGCACGTCATGACGCCGCTGAAATTCAACCTGGCGGGACATCCCGAGATCTTCGTGGTGTCCAACGCCAGCAAGGACGACCCCACCCGTCCCATCGCGCAGGAACAGGGCGCCGGCGACGTCGGCCTGAAGCGCGCGGGCGAAGGCTTTCACACCGACGGCGAGGACAAGCGCGTTCCCAATGCCGGCTCCTTCCTCTACGCCCGCAGCGTGCCGCCCGAGCGCGGCGACACCCTGTTCGCCGACATGTACGCGGCCTATGAAGCGCTGCCGGACAAGGTCAAGCAGGCCATGGCCGGGCGGCGCGCGCGCTACAGCCGCATCGACCTGCACCACGTCTACTACCCGCTGATGGACCCGCTGACGGAAGAGCAGAAGCGCGAGCGTCCCGACGTCTGCCATCCGCTGGCCCGCCGCCACCCGGTGACCGGGCGTACGTCGCTGTACATCGGCCGCTGGGCCTGCGACGTCGAAGGCCTGCCCAAGGACGAGGGGCAGGCGCTGGTCCGCTACCTGCAGGAATTCGCCCAGCAGCCGCGCTTCCTGTTTCGCCAGCAGTGGCAGGCGGGCGACGCGATCCTGTGGGACAACCGCTGCACCCAGCATTGCGCCACCGGCTTCGACGACACGCGCTATGTCCGCACCATGCACCGCACGACGCTGGAAGGCGACGAGCCCCGCATGGCCGAAACGTCCGCGGCGCTGGCGCTGTGATCCGGGCGCGGCGCGGGGTAGTCACCAATGGCGTCCGTGGCGATCTTCGGCATGATCGGCGTATCCCCGTCGCTCGAGAAATGCCATGAATATCCGCTTCCTGGAAACCGTGCTCTGGCTGGCCCGCCTGCGCAGCATCAAGGCCACCGCGGAGAAGCTGTGCATCACGCATACCGCGATATCCAACCGGATCGCTTCCATCGAATCGGACCTGGGCGTGCGTCTCTTCGTGCGATCGGAACTGGGCTTCGAGCCGACCGCCGAGGGGCGCCGCTTCATCGACCAGGCGCAGATCATCATCGACGACTACCAGAAGCTGCGCCGCATGATGCTGGATCCGGCCGAAATGCGCGGCCAGGTCCGCGTGGGCGCGGTGAGCACCCTGATCCCTACCCTGTTCCCGCCGCTGGTCAAGACCATACGCGAGGAGTATCCGCATATCTCGCTGAGCGTGACGACGCAGCTTTCCGAGCTGCTGCTGGCGGAGCTGGATGCCGGGCGGCGCGACATCGTGCTGGTGTCGATCACGCCGCCCCCCGATGCCGGCGTGGTCGTCGTGCCGCTGTTCAGTTTCTCGATGTGCTTCGTGGCGAGCCCATCGCTGGGGGTGCCGCTCGATCGTCCGCTGTCCCCGCAGGACCTGGCGAGATACCCGGTGATCGGCTATCCCCACGCCACGCCGTCGCAGGCCCGGCTGGACAGCTATTTCGCCGACGAGGCGCAGCAGACGGTAGTGATCCACGCATCCGCGGCGGTGCCCACCAATGTGCAGATGGCCGCCTCCGGCATCGGCATATGCGCGGTCCCGCGGGTGGTGGTGCAGCAGGAAATCGACCGGGGCGCGCTGGTGGAACTGCCGGTCGCCAAGCCCTTCGTGGCGGTCAATTACGTGGCGGTGTTCGCTGACCGCGAGCATTCCGACCTGCCGCGCGGGGTGGCCGCCCTGGCCCGCCAGGCCGCCAAGCTGTACTGCCAGGCCGCCAATCCCGCCTGGGCCTGGGAAGACGAATCCACAGACGCAGTCCAGGAGGACATGTGAAAGCCAGCATCATCCAGATGAGTTCCGTGGCCGACAAGCAGCGGAACATCGACACCGCGCGCCGGCTCGCGCGCCAGGCCATCGAAGAGGACGGCGCCCGCCTGGTGTCGTTTCCCGAGCATTTCGACTGGGCCGGCGGCACGGTGGCCGACAAGGTCGCCGCGGGCGAAGCCGAACGCGACGGCCCGGCCTATGACATGTGCCGGCGGCTCGCGATCGACCACGGCATCCATGTGCATACGGGCAGCTTCTACGAGCGCTCGCCCGACCCGGCCAAGGTCTACAACACGTCGGTCGTGTTCGATCCGCAAGGCCGCGAGATCGCCCGCTACCGCAAGATCCACCTGTTCGACATCGTCGCGCCGGACGGCTTGCGCTACGGCGAATCCGATGCGGTGATGGCGGGCCGCGAGCCTGTCGTCGCCGAGATCGACGGGGTCGTCTTCGGCCTGGCGATCTGCTACGACCTGCGCTTTCCCGAGCTTTTCCAGATGCTGGTCCGGCGCGGCGCCCAGGCCATCCTGCTGCCGGCGTCGTTCACGCTGCAGACCGGCAAGGATCACTGGGAAGTGCTGTGCCGCGCCCGCGCCATCGAAACGCAGTGCTATTTCCTGGCCCCCGCGCAGATCGGCGCCTTCATGCAGGACGGCGAGCGCCGCCATACCTATGGGCACACGCTGGTGTGCGATCCCTGGGGCCACGTCGTGGCCAAGGCCTCCGACGAAGAAGGTTTCATTACCGCGCGTATAGACCCCGCGCTCGTGCGCCGCGTGCGCACGCAAATCCCGCTGGCCAGCCACAAAGTGCTCTAAAGACAAGGTGCTCTGAACATGAAGAAATACGTCATCGGACCCGCGCCCGCGGCCCTGGACCCGTCGGTATTCGAGTTGCTCGACGAAGTCGAGACCGCCACCGTCGGCCATTTCCGCCACTGGGGCTTCATGGACCCCGCCATCCAGGCGCTGGGCGCGCCGACCCGCGTCATCGGGCGGGCCATCACCCTGGCGCTACCGGCGCAGGATTCCACCCTGCTCCATCACGCGCTGGGCCAGTTGCGGCCCGGCGACGTGGTGGTCATAGACCGGCTGGGCGATCGCAAGCACGCCTGCTGGGGCGGCGGCGTGACGCAGCAGGCCAGCAAGGCCGGCGCGGCCGGCGCGGTGGTGGATGGGGTGTGCACCGATCCGTCGGAGATCGCCGCCTTCGGCATGCCGGTCTGGTGCCGGGGAATCTCGCCGATCACCACGCGCATCTACGACCTGGCCGGCATGCTGAATATGCCGGTGTCCTGCGGCGGCGTGGTCGTGAACCCGGGCGACGTCATCCTGGCCGACGAGAACGGCGTGCTGGTGCTGCCCCCCGCGGATGTCGCCGAGGTCGCTGAAATCGCCAGGGCCAAGCAGGCGCGCCAACGCGCCAATGCGGAAAAGATCGCCGCCGGCGCGGCCTTGCTCGGCCAGTTGTCAGGGGCCAGCGGCCACGTCGCGCGGGACGTCTGACCGGCGGGGGTGGGTCGGGGAGACCAGCCAGCACGGCGGCGCCGTCCCGCCGTCTTCAACACGCATCAAGGGGAATCTCATGCAGACTACGCACACGTCATTCATCGGGCGCCTGGGCATACTGGCGCTCTGCGCCGCTGCCGCCGCCGCGCCATCGGCCGCCACCGCCCAGCAGGGATGGCCCGATCATCCCATCCGCATCATCGTGCCCTTCCCGCCCGGAAATTCGTCGGATGTTTCGATGCGCCTGGTGGCCGAACAGCTCGCCGGCAGCCTGCATCAAAGCGTGGTCGTGGAAAACCGCACCGGCGCGGGCGGCTCCATCGGAACGGGCTATGCCGCCAAGGCGCCGGCCGACGGCTACACGCTGGCCATGGGATCGACCGGCCCGATGTCCATCGGCCAGTGGCTGCATCCCGGCACGCTGGGCTACGACCCGGCCAAGGACTTCGTGCCGGTCGGCGCGGTGGCCTGGGCGCCGCAGGTGCTGGTGGTGCGCAAAGCCTTCCCGGCATCGACCTTCCAGGAGATGCTGGCCTACGCCAGGCAACCCGGCGTGCATTTGAAGTACGGCTCGCCCGGCATAGGCACCACGCCGCACCTGGTCATTTCCGCGATGCTGAAGCAGGCGGGCATCGAAGCCGCGCACATTCCCTACCGCGGCGGCGTGCAGACCGCCACGGACCTGGTGGGCGGACAGATCGACTTCATCTCGGACAATGTGCCCGTGGTGGCGGGCCTGCTGGCCAAGGACGTGGTCAAGCCGCTGGGCGTCAGCGCGAACACGCGCATCCCTTCCCTGCCCGACGTTCCCACTCTGCAGGAACAAGGGCTGAAGGACTTCAACCTGCAAGGGTGGATCATCCTGATGGCGCCGGCCGGGACGCCGCAACCCATCATCGACCGGCTGCGCGCGGAAATGCAGAAGATCGTCGCCAAGCCGGAGGTGCGGGCCAGGCTGAACGGCCTGGGCCTGCTACCGATGGACATGAGCACCGCGCAGCTGAGCGGCTTCCTGGCCAGCGAGTCCACGAAGTGGAAGCAGCTGGTGAAGCAGTCCGGCGCGGCGGAGAATTGAACGCCGGTCATGCGGCCAGCTATTCCGCCTTGATGTTCGCGGCCCGTATGACCTGACGCCACTTCCTGTCTTCGGCCGCGACGTATCGGGCGAAGTCGGCAGGGTCGCTGGCGATGATCCGGAACCCCGACGCCGTCAGCATCGCGCTTCGTTGCGGGTCGTTCATTACCTTGCGGCTGTCGTCGGCGATCTTCATGATCACTTCCGGCGGCGTACCGGCGACGGCGAACAAGCCGAACCAGACGTCCGTGACGAAATCGGGGTAGCCCGATTCCGCCACGGTCGGAATCTCCGGCGCCAATGGGTGGCGGGTCGCGCTGGTCACCGCGAGCGCCCGCAGCTTGCCGGCGCGCAGGTGCGGCAGCGTCGTCATGATGACGTCGAACATCGCGTCCAGGCGCCCGGCGAGCAGATCGTTCATGGCCAGCGCCGACCCTTTGTACGGCACCCCCAGCAGCTTGATGTCCGCCCTGGACATGAGCAGCTCCATCGTCATATGCGGGGTGGCGCCGACGCCGCCGCCGAAGGTCAATGCACCCGGATGGGCTTTCGCATAGGCGATGAACTCCTGCAGGGTCCGGAAGGGAGACGACGCCGGAACCGAAAGCAGCTGTGCGATGGAGACCAGCTCCGTCACGGGCACGAAATCGCGTTGCGCATCGTAGGGAATCCTGGGGAACAAGCCGGGCACGACGGACTGTGTGGTCTGGGTGCCGAACAGCAGCGTATAACCGTCCGGCTTCGACTCCGCGACCACGCGCGACCCTATCATGCCGCTGGCCCCATCCCGGTTTTCGATGATCACCGGCTGGTTCCACAACCGGCCCAGGCCTTCCGCCAGGGTTCGCGCCACCTGGTCGGTCGACCCGCCGGCCGAGAACGGCACGATGATGCGCACCGGCCGGTTGGGATACGCGCCGTCGGCATACGCGGTGGCGTGGCCGAAGGCGGCGGTGGCCAGCATCAGCAGCATGCGGGCATAACGGCATAAAGGTGCGAGACGGAAAGGCGTCATGGTGGGTCCCTTGTGATGTGATGATTTTGTGTGCTGTTATCCGCAGCTGTTCATAGGGACGCTGTCATGGCGCTTCGCCGCGCGCGGCCGCCAGGGCAAGGTCCGTCAGCGCCGCGCCATACAGGCGGCGTGCCGCGTCTTCTGTGATGATGCCGTCGATCAGGTCGTCGGCCAAGGCGTCGCAGGCCCGCGTCGCCGGATCGCCGAACCCGGCGCCGCCCGGGGTCTCGATGCGGATGTTCTCGCCCTTGGCCAGCACCAGGCGCTTCACCTTGGACGGCAATGGCTGCTCGCTATCCCGGCCGGCGTTCCAGATGAGTTTGCCCCGACCGCCTTCTCCACCGCCCTGCGCCCCGGCCGCGCCCTGCAGGTGGCTGTCCGACCGCGTAGAAAACACCGTGTCGTCGCGCAGCGCCCTGACCTGCCGGACGATGCCCAGTCCGCCGCGATGGCGTCCGGCGCCCGCGGAATCGACGGCCAGGCCGTAGTGCTCGACGAACAGCGGGCATTCATGTTCGAGGATTTCGGTGGGCAGGTTGCGTGAGTTCGTGATGTGGACGTGGACGGCGTCCATGCCATCGCCCGCGTCGCGGCCGCCCGCGCCGCCGCCCAGCGTTTCCCCGCTCAGGTAGATGGCGCCCGTGGCGGGATGGATGCCCGAGAAGGAAATCGTCGGCATGGTGTCGAAGCTGGACGCGATGGCCCGGTCCCTGGGCACCAGGCTGACGAGCGCGCCGATGATCGCGCCGGCCAGCCGCTGGCAGGTAATCGTGCGCGCGCCGCAGGCGGCCGGCGGCCTGGGATTGACGATGGAACCCGCGGGCGCCTTGATGACGATGGCGTCGGCCATGCCATGGTTGGCCATCAGGTCCGGATCCAGCATGGCCTTGACGCAGTAGTACACGGTGGCGCGCAAGGCGCTCTCCGAGACATTCAGCCCGCCGCGGGACTGCGGACCGGAGCCCGCCAGGTCCACCACCAGTCTGCCATCGTGCCTGTGGACGGTAGCGGTAAGCGGGACGCGCCCGCCTTCGCCGGTGCCGTCGTCATCCAGCCAGGCCGTGAACGTGGCGCGTTCGTCGGGCAGCGCGGCGATCCGGTGCCTGACCCGCTGCAAGGTATAGGCGAGCACGCCGTCGACGGCGCCCTTGAACGCCGCCACGCCCCCCATCCGCTCGATCAAGGCCCGGATGGCGGCGGTGCCTTTCGCATTGGTGGCGATCTGGACCCGCAGGTCCAGCGACCGTTCCTGCGGCAGCCGTGAATTCAGCGCGACGAGCCCGATCAGGTCATCGTCGATCGCGTGCGCCCGCCCAACCCGCATCACCGGTATGCGCAGACCTTCTTCGTACATGTTGCGCGCCGCCGCCGACGTCGATCCGGGCACCGCGCCGCCCACGTCGGAATGGTGGCCGATATTGGCGGCGAAGGCGACCAGGCGGCCGTCCACGAACACCGGCGTGATGATCGAGATGTCGGGCAGGTGCGTGCCGCCCGCCACGTAGGGGTCGTTGCAGATATAGACGTCGCCGTCCTCGATCTGGTCCGCGCGCCAGCGCGCCAGGACGGCCTCGACGGAGCCCATCAATGAACCCAGGTGCACCGGAATATGCGTGCCCTGCGCGATCAGGCGGCCCGCATGGTCGAACATGCCGACCGAAAAATCCCGGCGTTCCTTGATCTGCGGCGAAAAGGACGCGCGCATGATGTTGCTCGCCATCGATTCCGTGATGGCCAGGAGGCGGTTGGTGAAGACTTCGACGGCGATGGGGTCGAAGTCGCCTTGTGCCGGCGTGCCGGCCGATCCATGCGTAGCGGTAGCCATAGCGAAATGTTCAAGCCTGAATGTGGATGTTGCCGACGGTGTCGATGGAGGCGCCCTGCCCTGGGAGGACCACCGTCGTCGAACTCATTTCCTCGATGATGAAGGGGCCCCGCAAGGCCATGCCCGGCGCCATCGAATCCCGGCGATACACGGGCGTGGCGATCCATCCTTCATCCGCGCCGAAATACACGCGGCGCTCCTCATGCACGGGCGGCGACGCGGGGGCGGACACGCCGGCAGGCGATGCGGGGACCGGCGAGCCGGGCGCAGTCTGCTTCGGCATCAGTCCGGCCGCCTGCACGCGGCAGTTGACGATCTCGATGGGGTGGTCCGGATTGTCGTGGCCATGTTGGGCGCGATGCGCCGCGTGGAAGGCGTCGACGAAACGCGTCCTGCTTTCGTCCAGCGCCTCCAGCCGCACGCGGATATCGTGGGTCTGCCCACGGTATCGTCCATCGATATGCAGGTAGAAGCGCCGGTTGGCCTGCGGTACGCGTTCGCGGGCCAGCCATTCGTCGCCCTGCCGTGACATTTCCCGCAGGTCGTCCAGGACGGTACGCCAGCTATCGTCCGTCAACGGGCAAAGCTGGGTACGGACGAAGTCCCGGCTCACGTCGGCCAGGAGTATGCCCCGCGCGCACAGGGTGCCGGGTTCGTGCGGCACGAGCACGTGGCCGATGCCGCACTCGCGCGCGACCTCGGCGGCATGCAAAGGACCGGCGCCGCCGAACGCGAGCAGCGTGAAATCCGCGGGGTCATGGCCGTGTTCGGTCGACACCGCCCGGATGGCCCGGCTCATGTTCGCGGTGGCGATGCGCAGGATGCCGTGTGCCGCCTCTTCCACCGTCACCCCGATGCGGCGGGCGATGCCCGATTCGATGGCGGCGGCAGCCCGCGCGCGGTCCACCGGCATGCGGCCATCCAGCAAGGCCCGCGGATTGAGCCGGCCAAGGACGATGTTCGCGTCGGTCAGCGTGGGCTGGGTTCCGCCCTTGGCGAATGCGACCGGGCCGGGCACCGCGCCCGCGCTTTCGGGACCGACCTTCAGCGCGCCCACGTCATCCAGGCAGGCGATGCTCCCGCCGCCCGCGCCGACGACATGGATGTCCACCATCGGCATTTTCACGGGATAGCCCGCCACCAGCCGGTCGGATGCAAAGCCCGGGCGGCCCCCTGTGATGAGGGAGACGTCGGTGCTGGTGCCGCCCACGTCGAAGGTGATGATCTCGGAAATTCCAGCGGCCGCGCCGATGACGGCCGACCCGACGACGCCCGCGGCGGGGCCGGAAAGGCAGGTGAGCACGGGCAGGCGCTCGACCGTGCTCAGCGGCATCAGTCCGCCGTTCGAATGGAAGGTAAGCGGCGGCGCCGCGACGCCGGCTTCCGCCAGCCGCGTGCGCAGCCGTTCCATGTAGGTGCGCATGCGCGGCGCGACATAGGCGTTCAGCACCGTCGTGGACGTGCGCTCGAACTCGCGGAACTCCGGCAGCACTTCGTGCGAGATGCTGACATGCAACCCTGGCGCGATGCGTTCGACGATACGCCGCGCCCGCGCTTCGTGCTCGGGATTCCGGTACGCATGCAGGAACGCGATGGCGAGCGATTCGATACCTTCGTCCACCAGTTCGCGCACACGGCACGCCAGTTCTTCTTCGTCCAGATCGCTGACCGGGTTGCCGCCGGCATCCATGCGCTCGTTCACTTCGAGGCGGTGCCGGCGCCTGACCAACGGCGCCGGCTTGTCGACGCCATGGTCGTACAGGGCGGGCCGGGTCTGCCTGCCGATGGCAAGGACATCGCGAAAGCCCTTGGTGGTGATCAGTCCCGTCCGGACGCCCCGCCGCTCGATCACCATATTGGTGGCGACCGTGGTCCCGTGGCCGAAGTAGCTCACCCGCGACGCCGCCACCGAGAAATGCCGCAGCATGTCCTGGGTGCCCCGCGCGATCGCGATGGACGGGTCCTCCGGCGTCGACGGTACCTTGAAGTAGGAAAGCGCGCCGCTTTCCACATCGGCCATCACGAAGTCGGTGAAAGTGCCGCCCACATCTATCCCTATCCGGACGCTGTCCTTACCCGGTTCCATCATTTGCTGGTCCTCGCATGTCGATCGGATGACTGGACCTCATCATGGCCGGCGCAGCCCATACATACAACCACATGGGATATTGGACGCGGATAAGTAAATGTTATGCTCGCGTGGCCCAGGAGATCGTCCGCCATGCAACTCAATCCGCGCCAGCTCGAAGCCTTCCACAAGGTCATGCTCACCGGCAGCATGACACTCGCGGCGGAGCTGCTGAAGATCAGCCAGCCCGCCGTCAGCCGCCTGATCCGGGATCTGGAAGCCACCGTTTCCATGCGGCTGTTCCGGCGCGAGGGCAACCGCCTGATACCCGGCGCCGAGGCGCGGCGGCTCTTCCAGGAAGTCGAGCGCTTTTACCGGGGCATCGAATCGGTGGAACGGGTGGCGCAGGACCTGAAGAGCGCGCGCATCGGGACGCTCAGGATCGCCTCCATCAGCGCGCTAGGCCTGGGCTTCATCAGCGAGGGAATCCGGCGCTTTTCGGACGCGCATCCGGACGTCATGGTGTCGCTGGACGTATGCCCGTCGCAAGGCGTGCTCGAACTGATTGGCGCGGGCCAGGTCGACATCGGCTATATCGGATTCCTGGGAGTCGAGTATCCCGGCGTGGACCTGTACCCTCATCCCAATGTCGACGCGGTCTGCGTACTGCCGCGCGACCATCCGCTCGCCCGCAAAAAGGCGGTGCGCATCAAGGATCTGCAGGGGCAGTCCATCATCATGCTGCGGCCCGCCAGCCCCCTGAGAATGCGCGTGGAGCTGGCGTTGAGCGCCGCGGGCGTCTCGTTCGACCGCTCCGTCGAAACGACCTTCGCCCATTCGGCCTGCAGCATGGTGGCGGCCGGCCTGGGCATTACCATCGCCGATCCCTTTACCGCCGGGCAGTTGCGCGACAGGCGGGTCGTGTGCCGGCCCATCGTGCCGGCCATCGAGTACACCTTCTCCATGGTGTTGCCGGCGCATCAACCGCGGTCCACGGTGGTGAACGATTTCCGGCGGGCGATGGACGCGATGTTCAGTTCGCCGTAACGATGCCGCGCAGGTTCACGCGCCGGGCGGCCGCCTGGATGCGGCCCTGCTGTAGCTCTTTCTGCAGGAAATCCGAGATCCAGTCTTGCCCCGCGCCGCGGCCGAAGGGGATGGCGGCCGCATAGCGTTCCGTGGCCCAATGGCCGGGCAACAGGCGCGAGCCCGGCAGCTTGTCGTTCATCTCGAACAGGACGGCCTTGCTGGCCGCATAGCCGTCTATCTTGTTGGCGCGCAGCATGTCCAGGGCATCGGCGACGGTATTCACCGGGACCAACCTGGCCTTGGGATAGAGCGACCGCAACTCGGCGGTGCCGGAACCGCCGGCGCTCACGCCCAGCCTGACGGGTTTCTTCAGGTCATCCAGCACGCGCAGCCGCGAATTGGCGAGCACCAGCACGCCCTGCTCGATTTCCAGGAAGGGAGGCGAGAAATTCATGCGCTGCGCCCATTCGGGCGTGGCGGTACTCAACGCGAAGTCGGCCTGGTTGCTGGCGATGGCCTGCAGGGCCTCGGCATCGTTGGCGTAGACCTTGGGCGTGAACGGCACGCCCAGTTCCTTGGCGAAATCCTGGCCGAGCTGATAGGCAACTCCAAGCGGCGGATCCTTGGGGGTGGGCTGCACCAGCGACGTGGGACTGCCCCGATACACCGCCACCCGCAGGGTTCCCGTCGGCGCGAGCACCTGCTTGATCAAGATCGCTTTCTGTTCCTTCCACGACGCGTTGTACGCCTCCTGCGTGGAATCGAAAGACGAACAGCCCTGGAGCGCGGCCGACAACACGACAACCGTCACGGCCGCAGTACGCCTGGTAAACACGCAATCTCCTTTTCCATGCCTGGCCCGGGCAAGGAATTTAGCATTACCGGGCGCCCGTCCGGGCCTCCGTCGGCGTAATCAGAACCGCCAGGCGACGTTCAAACTGCCCGCGTTCTGCCGATTGCCCCCGCCGAACTGTCCGTTGTAGGCGACGCCCACGGTGGTCGACCGGGTCACCCGCATATCGATCCCCAGTGCCACAACCGCCGCATCCTCCGCGATGGGCGTGCCCGCCACGGTGAACGGGACGCTGTCGCCGAACGCCATGGTGGTGTTCGGGTCCAGGTCGCCGAAGGCATGGCGCCAGCCCGCCATGGCGTGCACGCGGCCCGGCATGCCGGCGGACTCGAAGCGGGCCTCGCCGCGCAGGCCGAGCGTGGTCGTGGTGACGGCACTGCGCTCGCCTTCGCCGTCCAGCGCGGCCGTGCCGCCGGATTCCGCGAAGCCACGCGTGCGCAGGTCGCTGTAGTTCACCCCGGCGAACGGCTGCAGCGCGATCGCGTCGGTCATGGCGATCCTGTAGCCCAGTTCGGTGAAGACCTGGGCGGTGCCGGCGTGATAGCTGGCCTTCAGGTCCTGGTCGAGCCCGGCCGCGGCCGTATCGCGGCGCGTATCGATGTCGTGCCAGGTATAGGCGGCGCCGGCGGTCCATTCGATCTGTCCCGGACCTGCCTGGAAGGCTTTGCCGCCGTAGATCGTGGCGCTGTAGCTGTCGACGTCGGCCGTGGACGAACGATCGTGCACGGATGCGTGGCTGTCCGTGTAGCCGAGTGCGCCGCCCAGGCGCCAGCCGCCACCCACCGCGAGGTCTCCACCCACGAAAAGCCCGCCGTCGGAATCGCGCAGGCGGCCCGCGCCGCCGCCGCCCGCCAGCGTGCGCCAGTTGCCGAATACCTGCGCCCATAGCGGTTGGGCGGCCGAGCGCGGCAAGGCGGCGCCATCGGCCCTCGGGGATGTGCCGGCGTCGCGTTGCGCTGTGGGCGCTCCCGGGACCTGCCCCGCGTAAAGATTGGCGCGCAGGTGATCCATGGGCAGGGTCGCCACCGTATCGGCGATGCCTTGCAGCACCGCGATGGCGCTGGCGTGGACTTCGCCCGACAGGGCATCGAAGGCGGCGGGCGGCGCGCCCACCGGCAGATTGAGGACGCGCGTATAGACCGCGTTGTCCTGCGGCAGTGTCTGCACGGCGTTCGCGACGGCGCGCTGGTTGCCGGTGGCCGCGGCGTCGGCGAAACGGATCGGCCGGGTGCCGCCGCCGTTGCCGTTGCCGCCATTTCCACCGTTGGCGTTGTCGCCAGGGCTGGTGCCACCGTTGCCGGCATCGCCGCCACCGTCGCCGCCATTGCCGGTGCCGTTCCCACCGGTGCCGCCGGCGCCACCATTCCCCGCGTTGCCACCGTTGCCGCCGGTACCGCCATTGCCACCATTACCGCCATTGCCGCCGTTGCCCGGCACCTGCTTCAGCTGCATGCGCAGCGTGACGGCGTTGGCGCCGTAGCTCAATTGCGGATCCAGGAAGGCGTAGTTGCTGGCGACATTCTGGAAGCTCCCGGTCAGGCCACCCGCCGCCGTCACGATGACGTAGTCGCGCGCCGTGCTGAAGTTGCCGTCCGGACCGATATGCACGACCGAGCCGCCCAGGCTTGCCGTCCCGCCCACCGCGATCCGGTCGCTGGCCGACGAGGCCGAATCGACTTCCACCTGGTACACCGAGCCGTTCGCCAGGATCAGGTTGCCCGTGACATTCAAGGTGCCGATGGAGTTGCCCGGCGCGATGATGCCGCCCGAAGCGACCGTGACGCTGCCTATCGTGCCCTGCCCGCCCAGCCTGGCGCCGTTCGCCACGGTAACCGCGGCAGGCAGCACGGCGCCGGCATGCGTCGAATCGCCCACCACGAGCCCGCCCGCCTGTACGGCGAACGCGCCGGAATACGCGCTGACGCCGTTCAGGATCAACAAGGCCGAGCCCGTCTTGGTCAACGCGCCGCTGCCCAGCAGTGCCCCGTTCAGCAGCACGGGTTGTTGCGTGTCCAGCGTACCGCCGCCGGACAGCACTTCCATGGAACGCGTAGAGGCCACCGCGCCCGTGTAGCGTAGTGTGCCGCCATCGAACACCACGGAGCCGGCCGGGTCGCCCAGCGCGCCGTCGGAAGCGGCCGACAATGTGCCGGCCCTCAGCGTCCACGACAGCGCATCGGTACTGCTGCCGGTCAGGGTCCACAGGCTGGCGCCCGTCTTCTCCAGGCGCTGGAAGCCCTGGTAGGCTTTGCCGCTGCCCACGGCGCCGAGCTGGCCCATGTCGAAGGTCGTGCTGGTATCGGTCGTGTCGCCGCCCAGCGCCAGCACGTCGGACGACGGCGTCAGGCCGCCGCTGCTGGTCACGACATTGCCCACGACGGTGGAACCGGCCAATAAGGTCAAGCGATTGTTCGAGCCGCTGAATTCGATGGCATTGGCACGTTGGCCGAAGCTGTCCAGGCCGCCGACGATGGTGCCGCTGTTGGTGACCGCGACGCCCCCTTGCCCGATGACGCCGGCGCCGCCGCTGGGCGGCGGAAAGTTCGGCGATGATCCGCCGCTGCCGCCGACGATGGTTCCGGCATTCACCAGCGATCCGCCGCTGTTGATGAAGCGCACGCCGGCACCGCCAGGACCTGCGCTTCCAATGGCACCGGACAAGGATCCTCCCGCGCCTCCGGCGATCTGCGCGGCAGCCTCGTTCGTGATGGCGGTGCCATTGGCGACGATGGCGTCGCCGCCGGTGCCGCCCAGCGCGGCGACGCCGTTCACCGTCGAGCCGCCCGCGCCGCCGGTGATCACGGCACTGTTCGAGATCGTTCCGCGGTTGGCGAGTACGCCCGCGCCGCCGTTGCCCCCGGCCGCGGTCAGGGAGCCGCCGCCTTGTCCACCCTGGATGGCGCCGGTGTTGTTGAACAGGCCGCCGCCGTCGAGCAGAAATACACCCGCGCCCCCGGACCCGCCGCCCCCGCTGATCCCTACGTTGGCGTCGCCGCCCCTGCCGCCCAGGATGAGAGCGCCGGCGTGCTGGATGGTGCCGCCCGATAGCAGGATCAGGGCGGCGCCACCCCCGCCTCCGCCACCGCCCGTCAGCGTTCCGGCGGCGCCATTGCCACCGATAACCGGATTGCCGGCCGTGTCGAGGACGGCGTTGGGCGCGGTCATGATGAGCCCGCCTTGTCCGCCGCCGCCGCCGCCCCCACCCGCGTTGAAGCCGGCGTCTTGTCCAGACTGGCCGTCTACGCCAAATATGGCACTGGAAAGCACCGAGCTGGCACTGCCATTGATATTCCCGACGTTGTTCGGGGTCAAGCTGTTCCCGCCCGCGCCTCCGGGACCGCCCAGGGACGCGGCGCCGCCGCCGCCGGCGCCGCCCGAGGTCAGGTCGCTACCAAGGACAAGCCCGCGGAAGCCACCCGCCGCAGCGCCGGAGTTACCGCCATTGCTGCCTTCCCCGGCGGGCGTGGTGAGCGTTGCGCCGGCGCCGCCGCCGCCGCCATCCACGAGTGGTGCCGGCACGACTCCGCCCTGCCCGCCTCCGCCACCGCCGCCACCGCCGGCCAACCCACCGGCCCCTCCGCCGCCGCCACTGCCGAAAGTGGCGTCGGCGCCATTGCCGCCTTGCGCGCCGCCCGTCGCGATGTCGCCGGGTGCGGCACGGACGATCGCGGGTGACGTAGCGGAAAGAATGGCGGCGGCCAGCACCAGGCGATGCATGGCGGCCAGGCGGGTGGAAGCGTCAGGATGGCGTCGCCCGGATGCCGCCGCCGGAGAAAAACTATGTGAACGCGAATGACGGGGACAGGCTACGGACCGGCTTTTATTTTTCATATCGCAGAGCGTGGCGGGCATTCCGCGGGTCGACCCGCGACTGCCAGGTTGGACGATGCGGCGGTTCCCGTCCCGGGCGCGGGTGCAGCCTGGCGCCGGCGGTCGATCAGCCGGGGGCGATTGTAAAAGCCCGGCGAGAAAAATGGCGAATTGTTTCAAAGTCCTTTAATTGCGGGGCGCGCGCGGCCGGCCCGCCAAGGACCGCGGCGCCATGCTGTCGCACGAGCGGTGGCAGCCGCGTCCAGATGAAACATTGCCGCACGCCGGCACGGCTGTTGCTGAACAACCGGCCTGCGCCCGTACGCCGCGTCTTCCACGCACGGCGCAGGGTTGTTGCCTGAACCCCTATGTAAGGAGAATCACAATGCTGGAAAAAGCTGAAGGTACCGCGCAAAAATGGGCCGGCAAGGCGCAAGACGCCATCGGCGAGGTCACCGGCGACGCCGGCACCCAGATCAAGGGTAAGGCACGCGAACTGGCCGGGCGCACGCAGGAATCCTATGGCGATGCGCTGAACATGGTGCGCGATTGCGCCTCCAGTAATCCCATCGCCACGGTGGCGGTGGCTGTCGGCGCCGGCCTGCTGCTGGGTGCCATGCTGTCGTCGCGCCGTTAAGCCCGCCCATCCGGACCGGCGCGGACAGGCCCAAGGCCTGCAGCGTCCGCCCCGGCCATCCATGCGCCGCGCCAGCGGCGCATTTCATTCGTGGCTGCCGCCGGTGTGCAGATGGCAGGTAGCGAAATGCCCTGGCGCGAGCTGAGCGCGTGGCGGCGCGGTCTTGCGGCAGATGTCCATCGCAAATTTGCAGCGCGGATGGAAACCGCAGCCTTGCGGCCGGTCGTATGGCGACGGCCGTTCACCACGCACCGGTTCCGCCGCAATGCGCGCCTTGCCCAGCGCGGGCGCGGCTTCCAGCAGCGCCATCGTGTAAGGATGGCCAGGCCGTGCAAATAGCTCCGCGGTCGGCGCTTCCTCGACGACTTCTCCCAGGTACATCACGGCAACGCGGTCGCTGACCCGTTCGACCACGGATAGATCGTGGCTGATGAACATGTAGCTCAATCCCAGCGATTCCCGCAGGTCCTGGAACAGATTGAGTATCTGGGCCTGCACCGAAACGTCCAGCGCGGATACCGGCTCGTCGCAAACGATCAGCCTGGGCCCGACCGTCAAGGCGCGAGCGATCCCGACGCGTTGCGCCTGGCCTCCGGACAACTGACGGGGGTAGCGTTGCGCCATCTGCGCCGGCAGGCCGACCTTGCTCAGCAAGGCCAGCACCTGTTCGCGGCGCTCCCGAACCGACAGGCCCGTATGGACCGTCAAGGCTTCATCCAGGATCTGCCCGACCCTCTGACGCGGGTTCAGGGACGCGATGGGGCTCTGGAAGATCATCTGCACGTGCCGCCGCGCTTCCTTGGCCGCGGGTCCTTGCAGCTGAGCCATGGGCGTTCCGTGCAGCCGCACGTCGCCCGCGTCCGGCACCAGCAGCCGCGCCGCAATCCGTCCCAGCGTCGACTTGCCGCAACCGGATTCGCCCACGATACCGACGGCTTCGCCCGGATCGACGGCCAGGGTCACATGGCTCACGGCATGCACGATGCGGCGGCTCCTGGGCACCGCCGCCGGCATCAGGCCACGCAGCCAATTGGCGCGGCCGAATTTCTTCGACACCTGGTGCAGCGACAGTAGCGGGGTGCCATTGCTTGCGTCCCTCATGTGGCGGGTGCTTCTTCTTCGATCTGCAGCGGCTTGACGCAGCGCACCTGCCGCGCCGCCGACGGCGCGCTCATCGGCACGGGGACATGGCAAGCGGCTTCGGCGTGCGGACAGCGCGGTGCGAAGCGGCATCCCGTAGGCCAGTTGCCCAAGGCCGGGGCCTCGCCGCGGATCTGCGGCAGCCGCGCCATGCCCCGGTTGCTGCTGGGGATCGCCCCGAGCAGCGCCTTGGTATAGGGATGGAAAGGTCGGTCGAGGATTTCCGCGGTCGGGCCCTCTTCCACGATCTGGCCGGCATACATGACGGCGACGCGATCGGCCAGCATGCTGACGACCGCCATATCGTGGGTGATCCAGATCGCCGCCGTGCCCGCCTGCATGCACAATTTGCGGACTTCGTACAGGATCTGCGCCTGGGTCGTGACATCGAGCGCCGTCGTGGGTTCGTCGCCGATGACCACGTCGGGCCGATTGATCATGGCCAGCGCGATGCAGATGCGCTGGCGCATGCCGCCGGAAAGCTGGTGCGGATACGCCCGCATGCGTTCCTTGGGCCCGGATACGTCCAGCTTGACGAGCATTTCCATCGCCAGCTTCTCGGCCTCGGCGCGGGACTTCCGGGCATGCGCGCGCACCACGTTGCAGAGCTGGTCCCCTATCGTCATCGTCGGGCACAGGGCGCTCATGGGGTCCTGAAAGACCATCGAGATACGGTCGCCGCGCAAGGCGCGCATCCGCGTGTCGGATGCGCCGCGCAGCTCGGTGCCGGCGAATCGCACGCTGCCCTCGACGATACGGCCCGGCGGGTCGATCAGGCCCATGATGGACGCGCCGGTGACGGACTTGCCGGATCCGGACTCGCCCACCAGGCAAAGGATTTCCCCCCGCTTCAGCATGAACGAGATCCCGTCGATCGCCCGCCGTGCCTTTCCAGGCGGGCCGAACTCGGTGGAAAGTCCCTGCACCTCGAGGACGGTCGTGGCATCCTGGGTGTTCATCGGCATCAGGATGCCCCCGGCTCGCGCATTTCACGCAGTCGGTTGCCGACTGCGTTCATGCTGAAGATCACGAACATCAGGGTCAGCCCGGGATAGACGGTCAGCCAGAAATCGCCACGGAGCATGAAGGCATAACCGTTAGAGATCAGCATGCCCAGTGAAGGCGACGTGACCGGCACGCCCAGGCCCAGAAAGGACAGCGTCGCTTCCAACAGCACCGCGCTGGCGGTCTGCACGATGATGAGAACGCTGAGCGGCGTGACGCAGTTGGGCAGCAGATGCCGGAACATGATGCGCCAGCCGGAATAGCCCAGGCAGCGCGCGGCCTCGATGTACTCCTTCTTGCGTTCGGCCACGCCCACGCTGCGCACGGTGCGTGCGTAAGTGGCCCATTGCACCGCGATAATGGCGATGACGACTTTATCCGCGCCCGTGCCGAACACCGACAGCAGCACCAGGGCGATCAGGATGGAAGGAAAGGCGAGCTGCAGATCGACCAGACGCATCATCAGGCTATCCATGGCGCCGCCGAAATAGGCGGCCGCCAGGCCGACGGTGACACCGATCAGCAGCGCCCCCACAGTGGCCGCAAGCGCCACCCCCATGCTGGTGCGCAGGCCATAGACGATGGAGCTGAGCACGTCCCTGCCCTGGTCGTCGGTCCCCAGCAGGTGGAAGGCGCCATCCATATCGGCCTCGGCCGGCGGCACCAGCGAGTTGGTGATCGACAATTGCGACAGGTCGTAGGGATTCTGCGGACAGAAATACGGGCCGATCGTGCACGCCAGCAGGGTCAGGACCAGGATAGCCATGGCCACCGCGGGTATCACGCCGCCGCGGCTCAAGCCTAGCCAGGACTTCCACAGGCGCTTCATTCTCCTGCTCCCGATAGCCGGATGCGCGGATCTATCATCGAACAGACCACGTCGACAATCGCGTTGGTGAGCGTCACCAGGATCACCACGAACAGGATGTAGGCCACCACGACGGGACGGTCGGCGTTGCGGATGGAGTCCATGATCAGTTTGCCTATGCCCGGCCAGGCGAATACGGTCTCGGTGACCACCGAGAACGCCACCAGCGCGCTGAAAATCAAGCCCATCACGGTCACGATGGGCACCAGCATGCTGCGCAGCGCGTAGCGCAGCACCAGCGCACGATGCGGAATGCCCAGCGCGCGTGCGAAGCGGATGTGATCCAGCCGCATGGTTTCCTCCAGGCTGGTCTCGGTCATGCGCAGCAGCACGCTCATGGGGAAAACGGACAGCGTGACCGCGGGCATGAGCAGATGCAACCATCCATCCGCGGTCAGGAAACTGGCATGCAGCCCGAAGAATTCACCCACGGCGCCCCGGCCGCCGCTGGGCAGCAGCTGGTAATTGACCGACAACAGCATGATCAGCACCAGCCCCAGCCAGAAAGACGGCACGCTGATGCCGATGATGGACACGTTGGAGATGAGTTTCCGGGCGGCGCGATGGCCGCCATAGCCCGCAAGTATGCCCAACGGCATGCCGACCACGATGGCGATGAGCATCGCGCATACCACCAGCTCCAGCGTGGCGGGAAAACGCTCGACGATCAGTTTCAAGGCCGGCTCGGCGAATACGTATGACGTGCCGAGTTCGCCGCGCAGCGCATGGACCAGGAATAGCCAGTACTGCTCCATCAAGGGCTTGTCCAGCCCGAGCTCCTTGACCGTGCGCGCCACCACGTCCGCCGGCGTCTGCGGATTCACGAGCATGGCCACGGGGTCGCCGATGGCGTACACCGCGATAAACACCAGGATCGACGTCGCCAGCACGACGCCGATCGCCTGGCACAGGCGTCCGATCAGGAACCGCATCGGTTATTTACCCGCCGGACGGACCGTATCCGCGATGGTGGATTCGTTGAAGTAAGGCGTGAAGTCCATGTCCTTGCGAGTTGCCACCGCGACGCTTTGCGCATGCATGGGGATCACCGCGACATCGGCCATGGCCAGCTGCGTGGCTTTTCGTTCCAGCGCCAGGCGCTTGTCGCGGTCCACCGTGACGCGGGCCTCGTCGATCAGCTTGTCCACCTCGGGATTGGCGTAATGGGTCAGGTTCCAGGTGCCCAGCTTCCTGGCCGCATCGTAGCTATGGATGCAGTTCTGCAGCAGATCGATGGCTTCGCCGCTGCCGGCGCTGCTCCAGCTGAGCATGGCCACGCTGCCGCGGGGACCGTCGTGCTTGGTCATCTGGGCCCAGAACACCGCGGGGGGCGCCAGCGCGACATTGGTCTTGATGTTGATGCGCCCGAACATCTGGCCCAGGGTCTGGCAGATGCGCGCATCGTTCACCAGGCGGCCGTTGGTGCAGCGAAGAGTCAGGTTGAAGCCCTCTTCCCAGCCGGCCTCTTTCATCAGCCGCTTGGCCTCGGCCAGGTCATAGCGGGCGGCCGGAATGTCGTCCGAATAGCCGCCAACGCCCTTGGTCACCAGTTGGTTCGATGGGAATGACAGGCCGTTCATGATCCGGTCGCGAATGGCGTCGCGATTGATGGCCAGCGACATGGCCTTGCGCACGCGTACGTCCTTGAAGGGATTCTTGGCCAAGGGCTTGCCATCGTTGCCGGTGACGTCCGGCGTGACGTCACGCTCGGAATCGACGGCCAGGAACACCACGCGATCAGCGGGACCGACGTGCATGGCGAAGCGGCCGTCTTTCTTGATGCGCTCGACGTCGCCCGTGGGTATTCCGTCGGCCACATCGACGTCGCCGGCAAGCAACGCCGCGACGCGGGCGGCATCGTCGGTGATGAAGCGGAACGTCACTTTGTCCCAACGGGCCTTGGTACCGTAATACTGGTCGTTGCGCGTCACCACCAGGCTTTCGCCGGGCTTGTAGCTGGCGAACTTGTATTGGGCCGCGCCGATATCGGCCTTGCCGGAAATGAAGTCAGCCTGGGTGGCGGATTCCGCGACGGCCTTGGGCAGCACCGCAATCTGCGTCATGGCGACGGGAAGCGTCGGATACGGCTTTTCCGTGACGAGCTGCACGGTCAGGTCGTCCGGCGCCTTCATCTCCGTCACGCCGGAAAACAGGCCCGCATAGCTGCCGATGGCATTGGGCAGGGTGCGCGCTCGTTTGTACGAGGCGATGACGTCGGCCGCCGTGACGGGCTTGCCGTCGTCGAAATGCAGGCCCGGGCGCAGCTTGAATTCCCACACCGTATCCGATACAGGTGCGAACGAGGCCGCCAATCCGGGCAAGGCTTCGTTGTGCGGCCCCTGCTTGACCAGGAAGCCCAGGTACTGCCAATAGAACTGCAGGTTGGACGCCGACCACGCGTAATGCGGATCCATGACGACTTCATTCCTGGAAGCGATCTTCAGGTCGGCCCCGTTGGCGGCGCCCATGCCCAGCGCCAGTGCCAAGGCCAGGCTGCCAAGGGCGGATTTGCGTACCATCTTGCTCTCCTTTCCGTCGAATACGGTGGGCTTGCCCGCACGCGATTTCGCCGCGGCGGCGGGTCAGTCCATGTTCAGATATAGCCTTGCTCGATGTCGCGAGCGCGGTCGTCCGCGCTGCGCTTCGCCGGGTCCCCGTAGCCGCCGCCACCCGCGCTGCGGATGACGATCACATCGCCGCGTTTGTACAGTTGCGGCTTGGACTGCACGGCGGTCACGGCCTGTTCCTCCACCATGCCGGGGTTGTAGAGGATCACGCCTTCCGCGCCCCGGGCGCCGCCGTCGGCGCCCCAGGGCGCCGTCTGAGCGCTCGACTGCTGCAGTTTGGCGCTGCCGACCGCGCTGCTGCACAGGATCTCGTAGACGCGCTCGATGCCCAGGCCGCCGCGGTGCATGCCATCGCCGCCGGACCCCGGAATGAGCGCAGATTTCAGGACGCGCACGGGACTGAAGGTTTCCATTACTTCGGCCGACAGGATGCTGCAATTGCCGCCATGCGTGTCCACGGCATTCAGGCCGTCGGCACTCCGGGATCCGCCCATGCCTCCCCCGATGATGTCGAGGATGGCGAAGGGTTTAGGTGTCGGCATCTGCGGGCGGTCATCCAAGCCGCCGGCGCGGAAGATGGGAAAGGAAATATGCGCGCCCGCCGCGCTGCGCCCGGGCACGGCGGGCGCCAACGCCTTCAGGACCGCATCCGCGACGGCCTGCGCGATGTAGTGACGGCTGCCCACCGCCGCCGCGCGGCGCGGATTGAGGATGCAGCCTTCCGGCGCGCTGATCGATACGGGGCGATTGCACCCGCCGTTCTGCGGGATATCCGGCGTCAACAGACATTTGAGCGCGTAGCTGGTCAGCGAGACGGTCGACGACCATGGAACGTTCAGCGCGCAGCGCACCTGATCGCTGGATCCCGCAAAATCGACCGCGATCGCGTTGCCTTCGACTGTGACCCTGGCGCGGACGTGTATCAGCTCGTCGGACGAGATATTGTTCTCGACCAGCGTTTCGGCCTCGTAGGTGCCGCCGGGCAGATCGGCGATGACGGCCCGCGTATAGCGTTCGCCGTAGTCCAGCGTTGCGGCGGCCAGCCGCCGGAATCCGGCGTTGCCGTGCTGCTGGGCCAGTTCGGCAAGGCGTCGCTCGGCAGTGCGGCAGCCGGCGACCTGGGCGCGCAGATCGCCGAAGCAGGCCTTGGGATAGCGCACATTGGATTCGATGAAGGCGCTGATGATGGGGTTCTGGCGTCCTTCCTCGATGAAGCGGACCGGCGGAAAGATCAGGCCTTCCGCGAACACTTCGACGTTGTCGACCACGGTGGTGCCGGGAAACCGTCCGCCGATGTCGATGTGGTGGGCGATGGTGGACGCCACCGCGATCAGCTCGCCGTCGTTGAAAACCGGGCTGAACAAGGTGATGTCCGGCGTGTGGGTGCAGCCCTTGTAGGGATCGTTGCAGATCAGGACATCGCCGGGCTTCCAGGTTTCGAGGGGAATGGCATGGCGCAGGTGGCTGAGCGCCGTCGCCATGGTGCCCAGCTGCGCCGTCACGGTCTCCGACTGCGCCAGCATCTCGCCATCCGGCGTGAACATGGCGGTCGCGTAGTCGTACATGTCCCAGATGATGGAGGAATAGGCGCTGCGCCGCAGGGCGCGCGACATTTCTTCCGCGATGCCGACCAACTGGTGTTGGAAGATGTCGCGGTCTATCGTGGCGGGTTCCTGGCTCATCGCGCTCTTCCTCCGGACGTGATGCGGATCACGCCGTAATCATCGATTTGCGCGGATTGCTCCGGCAGCAGCAGTATGGTGGTATCGCTTTGTGTGACGATGGCCGGTCCGCGCAGCTCATGGCCCGGCAGCAGATCCGCGCGTCGGTACACGGGGCACGGGCGCCGCCGGCCGCCTTTTTCGACCACGATGTTCCGGGTGGACCAGGGCCGCGGCTCGCCAGAGGCGCGGGCGGCGACGCGCTGGAACGAGGGCTTGTCCACGCTGCCGACGGCCTCCAGCCGCAAGTTCACGATTTCTATCGCGCTGTCCGGATCGCTATGCCCGTATGCCTGCCGGTGCTTGGCATGGAACCGATCGGCGACCGTAGCCAGATCCCAAGACCCCTTGTCCGATGCGTCCAGCACCGTCGTGATGACATGGAACTGGCCCTGGTAGCGTAGGTCGGCGTAATAGTGGAACGCGCGGCGCGGCGGCTCGACGCCGTCGCGCGCCAGCGCCGCATCCAGGCGGCCACGCATCTCGGCAAAACGGTCCGACATGGCTTGTGGCTGCAGGTCCTGCAATCCGGCGGAAAACGGCGTCTGGGCATTGTGGCGGATATCCGCGAGCAGGATGCCCAACGCGGCGAAAACGCCAGGTGTCGGAGGAATGACGAGCTGTTCGACACCCAGGTCCCGTTCCATGAACGATGCAAAGATGGAGCCTGCTCCGCCAAACGCCAGCAGGGAGAACGTGCGCAAGTCGTGTCCACGCTCGATGGTCAGCGCGCGGATGGCCTGGCGCATCTGCGAACAGGCGACGGCGATCATGCCCGCGGCAGCGTCCTCGGCGGACATGCCCAGCGGCACGGCGATGGTCGCATGCACCGCGTCGTAGGCCGCCTGTGGGTCCAGCGCGATGTCGCCGCTGGCGAAGTCGCTGGGAGCCAGGAGGCCCAGCACGACCGCCGCATCCGTCAGCGTGGCCTGTGTGCCTCCCTTGCCATAGCAGGCGGGGCCGGGGCGCGAGCCCGCCGATAGCGGCCCGACGTGCAGGGCCCCGGCGTGATCCACCGTGGCGATGGAGCCACCACCCGAGGAGATCGTTTCGATGTCCAGCATGGGCAGGCGCAGCACCTGGTCCTTGATGACGCGCTCGCTGGACAGGCGCGGTTCGCCGTCCACGATAAGCGAGAAGTCGGCGGACGTGCCGCCCATATCGAAGGTCACCATGTCAGGCAGGCCTATCGCCTTGCCCAGCGCAGCGGCGGCGATGACCCCGCCGGACGGCCCGGACAGCAGCATGGTCGCGGGATTTTCGGCAATTGCCTCGGGCGTGGCCACGCCTCCGTCGCTGCGCATCAGCATCAGCGGCGAGGCAAAGCCGATATCCTTCAGCTTGACGGCCAAGGAGTCGATGTAGGTATCGAGTTCAGGACCGACATAGGCCGCCGCCGCCGTGGTATTTGCCCGCAGGTATTCCCCCAACTCCGGATTGATGCTGACCGATGTGTATATCTTCGCCTTGCCGAGGCGCCGCCGCAGCGCCGCGGCCAGCCGCTTTTCGTGGTCGTCGTTCCTGACGCTGAACAACAGCGAGATGGCGATGGCGTCAGGCTTGAGCTCGCACAGCACATCGACGACCCGGTCGATCTCGGTGTCGGTCAGCGATTCGACCACCTCGCCGAACGCACCGATGCGCTCCGCGACTTCGATGATGCGCGAACGCGAAATCAGCGCGGGGGCGCGGCGCGCGGTAAGCGCGTAGTTGTGCTCGCGGCGCTGGGTGCCGATCTCCAGCACGTCCCGAAACCCTTTCGTGACCAGCAGAACCGCGTCCGCGCCCTGGCGCGTGAGCCAGGCATTGGTGGCGATGGTCGATCCGTGTATGAAACCCGCCAGATCGCCGATGGGCCGGCCGGTCTTCTCCAGCATGCGCTGTATGCCCTGGATGATCGCGTCCGCGCTTCTGCCACTCGAAGGGACTTTGTCGATGACCATCTGGCCTGCGGCGGCGTCCACGAGCACCAGATCCGTGAATGTCCCACCGACATCGGAAGATAAATACAACATTGGGAACCCACCCTCTCGCTATCGGCAACCAAAATATTGAACGCCGCGGACGATCCATAACGCGACGGCCCGACGCGAAGTCGCTGCCTTGCAAACGCGTGTCGCCATGGCCTGGGCCGCGGCAAACGCGTGTTGCCCAGGGCCTCGATCTACCGACACTCTAGCAATATATTGAAGAAAGGGTTAGTAGGTGTTTTTACTGATGCGGCGTGCGGATACGCAGGGCGTGCCAGGGCGCACCGCGGCGTACCTGTGCGTGGTGACAACTTAGCGCTTCCCCGTGTTGCTCATTCAATATATTATTCATTTGCGTCGCCACTCGCGCCGCCCTTTCTTTCGCAACCTGCAGGAAGCCGCCATGCTCCCAAATGAAACGCGCATCGCCGAATGGCGGCGCGGGCCGTACGTCATGAGCACCGACCGGGGACGGCTGGACATGGAACGCATCCACCACTTTCTTTCCGAGCAGGCGTACTGGGCACGCGGACTGTCGCGCGACTCCATCAGCCGCTCCGTCGAAGGCTCGATCGCGATCGGCGTATATGCGGACGGCAGGCAAGTGGGATTCGCCAGGGTGGTGACGGACTGCGTGCGGCTGGCCTACCTGATGGACGTCTTCATCGACGACGAGCACCGCGGGCATGGGCTGGGCACATGGATCGCCGAAGCGATACGCACGCATCCAGACCTGACGGCTGTTACGCGCTGGCTGCTGTCAACGCGCGATGCGCATGCCGTCTACCAGCGCGCGGGCTGGTCTCCTGTGGCCCAACCGGATTGGATGATGGAAGTCGTGGCGCCGCCCGCCACGCCGGCCCCTGGCGGTACGGGCAAGCAAACTGGCAACGAGGAATAGAGAAATGGTCTTTCGTGTTGGCGTCGATATCGGCGGCTCATTCACCGATTTCGCGGTCCTGGACGAGCGCGACAATTCCATCCGCACGCTCAAGGTCCTGTCGCGGCCCGATAAGCCCGGCAGCGAAATCCGCACCGGCCTGGCTGCGCTGAAGGACAGGTACGACATCGCCCCGCAGGATGTCAGCTATTTCACGCATGGCACGACGGTCGGCATCAACGCCGTCATCCAGCGCAAGGGCGTCAAGCTGGCGCTGTTCACCACGCGGAATTTCGAGGACGTGCTCGAGCTCGCGCGCTTGAAGATCCCGCACATCCATGACCTGTACTCGCGCCGCCCCGCCCCGCTCATCTCGCGGGACATGGTGTTTCCGATCAGCGAGCGCATCGACAGGGATGGCAAGGTGCTGCAGGAAGTCGACCGCGCCAGCGTGGTCGCGGCGGTCGAAGGCGCGGTCGCCGCCGGGGCGGAGGGCATCGTGGTCTCCCTGCTGCACAGTTATCGCAACGGGGTTCACGAGCAGCGCGTACGGGACATCGTCAAGGAGATCGCGCCGCGGCTCCTGACATCCTGCTCCGCGCAGATCTGGCCCATCATCCGCGAATACGAGCGCACCATCACCGCCATCATCAATGCCTATGTCCAGCCCAAGGTCATCCATTACCTGGAGTCCTTCGAGACCGCGCTGACCGAAATGGGCGTGCCGGTGCCGCCGCGCATCACCAAGTCCAACGGCGGCGTCATGGGCGTGGAACAGGCCAAGGCCGAATGCGTGCAGATGATACTGTCCGGCACGGCATCCGGCGTGATCGGTGCGGGCTTCATCGCCCAGGCCTGCGGCTACCCCAAGCTGCTGAGCCTGGACATCGGCGGCACTTCCGCGGACGTGGCGGTGATCGAGAACGGACGCGCCGAATACGGCACCGGCGAGATCATCGGCGACTTCCACATATTCATTCCCTCTGTCTCGGTGACGTCGGTCGGCCAGGGAGGGGGATCGATCGCCTGGATCGACGATCTGGGCGTGCTGCGGGTAGGCCCTGAGAGCGCGGGTTCGCTACCCGGCCCTGTCTGCTATCAGCGCGGCGGCACGCGTCCCACCGTGACCGATGCCTTCGTCGCCTGCGGCATGATCGGCCACGACGAGCTGGGCTACAACGCGGTCAAGGTGGACGTCGAGGCGTCGCGCAAGGCCATCGGCGAACTGGCCGCCCGGCTGGATATCTCGGTCGAGGAGACCGCGGAAACGATCATCCAGATCGCGATTTCATCCATGTACACCGACGTCTCGGGCCTGATATCGCGTTTCGGCATAGACCCGCGCGAGTTCTATTTCCTGGCCTTCGGTGGCGCCGGCCCCATGATGGCCTGCTTCCTGGCCAGGGAGCTCAATATGAAGGGCGTGGTCGTCCCCCCTACCCCAGGCGTGCTGTCGGCGCTGGGCGGCCTGGTGGCCGACCTGAAGAACGATTTCATCAAGACGCTGTACCAGGAGGTCTCGGCCGCCATCGAGGACCAGGTCAAGGACGCCGCGCGCCAGCTATCCGACGAAGCCAAGGACTGGTTGAGCCGCGAACACGGCGAAAGCCTGCACTTTGAGCTCAAGCTGTCCAGCGATATGCGCTATCGGGGCCAGAGCTTCGAAATCGAGGTTCCCCTGGATATGGCGTGGGTGGAGCGCTTCGACCCTGCAGCGATCCGCAAGGCCTTCGACACGCATCACGAACGCCTGTTCGGCCATTCCGACGCGACCGCGCCCGTGCAGATGATCAACCTGCGGCTGGTCATTTCGTCGCCGACCGCCAAGCCCAGGCTGGTTCCGCTGGCCAAGGGCGCCGGCCAGCCCGCGCCGCAGCGCGGCGTCAATTGCCATATGGATGGCAGCGCCAGGGAAGTGCCGTTATATCGACGGGGCGACTTCCTGGCTGGGCAGTCCCTGTCCGGCCCGGCCATCATCACCCAGGACGACACGACGACCTGCGTGCCGCCGCGCATGCATGTGGAAGTGGACGGCTACGGCAACCTTGTTATCACCCCTGCTTCGAACTGAGTCTCGACCATGGCCATAGACGGACGCAATCTACAGATTCTTGCCAACTACTGCGCGGCCGCCGCGGACGCGATGGCATTCACGCTGATGCGCACCGCGCATTCGACCTTCGTCAAGGAAACCGAGGACTTCTCCTGCCAGATCGTCACGCCCGACGGCCTGTGCTTCGCATCGCCACGCAGCTTCGGCGCGCCCTGGTACAGCGGTATCGACTACAAGCCGGTACTCGACCTGATCGCCGACTACCAGGAAGGCGACATCTGCATCACCAATGACAGTTATGCGGGAAACGTCGCGACGCATTCGCCGGACATCCACATCTGGAAGCCCGTTTTCCATGACGGCCGCATCGCCTGCTTCGTCGTGGGGCACATTCACAACACGGATGTCGGCGGCGCCGTGCCGGCATCGCTGTCACGATCGCTGACGGAGATCGTCCAGGAAGGCATACGCATCCCGCCGCTGAAGATCGTTTCCAACGGGAAAATGGACGAGAACGTCGCCAGCATCATGCGCTTGAACGTGCGCTCGCCGGAGCAGAACTGGGGCGACTTCAATGCCCAGCTCGCGTCGGTATCGATAGGCGAACGCAAGATCCAGGAGATCATCGCGCGCTTCGGCTTCGAGGACTTTTCCGCCGGCATCGAAGGCATACTGGACTACGCGGAAGCCCAGGCGCGGCGCATCATCCGCACCATTCCTGATGGCGAGTACTTTTATGCCGACTATGCCGACGAGGACGGCGACGGCGGGAATCCCTGCCGCATCGCCATCACGATGCGCATCGAAGGCGATACGCTGGAATTGGACTACACCGGATCCGATCCGCAACTGACGTCGTCCCTGAACATGCCCACCGGCGGACGCGAACGCCATCCCCTCGGGCTGGTCGGGGTGACGTACGCGCTTTCCACGCTGGACCCCACGCTATTGCTCAACGCCGGCACCCTGCGTCCAACCCGCGCCATCATGCCCAAAGGCACGGTCATGAACTGCGAAGCGCCCGCCGCGGTCGGCATGCGCTCGCTCACGTGCGCCGTTTCGCAGATCGCGACCCTGGGCTGCTTCTCGCTGGCTGTGCCCGACCGCATGCCGGCGAACTCGCCGGGTGGGAACGCGATCATGAACGTCAAGACCTTCGACGAGAAGAATCGCCTGGTCGTTGCTTCCATAGGGCCGGTCGGCGGCGGCGGCGGCGCCACGCCGCGCCACGACGGGTCGGAAGGCTCCGGGGGACTGTCCGCCTTCCTGAAGAACACGCCGGTGGAAATAAACGAAGTCGAAGTGCCCATCCTGATCCGTCGCTATGGCCTGCACCCGGATACGGGCGGCCCCGGCCGCTATCGCGGCGGCCTGGCGACGGTGATGGAGTTTTCCGTGTCGGCGCCCAACACGATCGTGACGGCGCGCAACCGCAACCGTTCCAACTTCGCGTCCGCCGGCGTATTGGGCGGACGCGCCGGATCCACGTCCACCTTCACCACCAATCCGGATACGCCGCAGGCAGTCGAACACGGCAACAAGGACGTGATTTCCTGCGGGCCCGGCGACGTGGTGCGCGTGATAGGTCCGGGCGCCGGCGGCTACGGCCCGGCCATCGAACGCGATCCGGCGGCGGTGCTGCGCGATTGGCGCTGCGGCTTCGTCAGTATCGACGCGGCCCGCCGCGACTATGGGGTCGCCATCCTGGACGGGGCCGTGGACCAGCAGGAAACGGCGCGCCTGCGATCCGCGATGGCATCCGCTCCGGACGAACACTTCGACCACGGGATGGCCCGCACCGAGTTCGAAGCGCTATGGACTGACGCGCGCTATCAGTTTCTTACGGCATTTCTTGCCGAGAGCCCGGTCATCTGGCGCCATTTCCTGAAAGGCCTGGTTTTCGATGCCGTCGCCGCCGGCAGGCACGGCGATGAGCCGCTGGCGGCGCAGATGGCCGCCATCTTCGCGGACATCCGGGCACAGTATCCGGCCATCGGTGAAGCGTCGGCGGCCTGATCGGTCGAGGCGGCCGCGCGGATCGAGGCTCGCCAATGCCCACTTCCCCGTGCGGGCGCCGCGCCGGGAAAGGCTGCGGCGGCGTCTACAGGTGCGTGTCGAGCCCGCTCATGATCCAGAGCACCCTGGCTTCGACATCGGAAGGATTGGCCAGCGAATGTTCGACGTTGCTGTTGAACTGGAAGCTGTCGCCGACGTCCAGCGTGGCGGTCACCTCGCCCACCGTCAGCTGCACGCTGCCGGCGATCACGTAGCCGGCCTTTTGACCTCCACCCACGAAAACGTCTTCCGTGGCGCTGCCTGGCGACATCTCGATGAACATGAAGCGCAGCGCGTCCGCGGACTGCGGCGACAGCAGCTCCTTGACCAGGCCCGACTCCTTCAGTTCCATCATGGGACGCTGGCCGCGCCGAAGCACGAACGGCGGCGTGGTGGGAGCGTCGTCCTTGGGCTCATCGAAGAACTGCCAGACGCTGATGCCAAGCGCGCTGCGCAGTCTTTGCAGCGTCTTGATGGATGGATTCGAGTTGCCGCGTTCGATCTGGCTGATCATCCCGGCGGACACGCCGGACTTGGCCGCGAGCTCCAGCGTGGATAAACCGCGCTCACCGCGCAGCGACCTGATCCGGTCGCCGAGCCGCTTGGCATTTTCGTCTTCTGCTCGGATCATTTCCTTGGCCAATGAAGAACGAGCGTTGGTTGGGGGCGCCATTTTAATTTTCCGATTGCCGGGATTTTCCGCGAGCCGGACCGGTGGAGCCGGTGGCCGGCGAAGGAGGTTCATTATATTAGTACTTGCCGGCGCACGACAGTTTAATTCTGCCGGCATCCGCGCTCCCCTGCTTGCCACCAGGGAAAATGCCACTCGGCACGCCACACCGATGGACGCCAATTAGGGTTAACGACAGCCGTGAGAACCCGTCCCGTGCATTGTATTCAACATAGTGTGGACATATACTTCAGTTTAGTGAATAAACCGAGCATTGCCGTGCACCGCCATTCAGGCGGCGGCGCGTCGCGCGCTCCAATGGAGAAGAAATGTCGCTGCTCAAGACGATACGTACGGCCGACCTCGGAGAGGGAACGATATCCACAGCGGCGGCGGAAATCCTGCTGGAAGGCTCTCCCACCTTCACCACCTGGAACCAGGATGATGCCAAGGATGGCACGATCCGTACGGGCGTATGGCAAGCCACGCCAGGCACGACGAAGTCGATCAAGGGCGCCAAGTTCGAGTTCTGCCTGCTCCTGGAAGGAGCGGTCGAACTCACCGAAGAAGGCGGCGCGACGGTGACCTACCGCGCCGGCGACAGCTTCGTGATGAAACCCGGATTCATCGGTACGTGGAAGACCATCGAGACGCTGCGCAAGATCTACGTCATCGTCGAATGACCGCCATGACCAGGACCTGCGGCTTCGATCCCGCCAGCGTAGAATTCGCGCGCGGCCACTTCATCGGTGGACAGGTCGTCGAGGACGCCACCGACCATCTGAGCGTCGCACGTCCGTCCGACCTGATCCCTTACGCCGACCTGCCCATCGGCACCGCCGACACGGTGGACCGCGCAGTGACCGCCGCCAGGCAGGCGCTGTCCAGCAGTGGCTGGGCCACGCAGTCGCCGCGTGAACGCGTGCGTGCGATGCGTCGTTGGGCGGATCTGGTCGAAAGCCATCAGGAAGAGCTCGGCCGGCTGGAAGCCCTGGGCTCGACCCGCCCCATATCGCAGGTGATCGCCAGCGACGTTGCCGGCGTGGCGGAAGCCATACGGTTCTTCTCGGAATGGGCCGACAAGCTGGGCGGCGATGTCGCCGCAACCCGATCGAATGACCTGGGCATGATCGTGTCCGAGCCTTATGGCGTGGTGGGCGCGATCACCCCGTGGAATTTTCCGCTGAGCATGGCCAGCTGGAAGGCGGCCCCTGCGCTGGCCGCCGGCAATGCGATCGTATTGAAGCCTTCCGAACTTACGCCCTTTTCGACCGTACGGCTGGCCCAGCTTGCCGTACAGGCCGGCATACCGCCCGGCATCTTCAACGTCGTCCAGGGTACCGGCGCCGTCACCGGCGACGCCATCACCCGGCATCCCGGCATCGCCAAGATCTCGTTCACGGGGTCCACACGCACCGGTACGGCCATCATGACGGCCGCCGCCGAAAGCGGCATCAAGCCCGTCATCCTGGAATTGGGGGGCAAGAGCCCGCAAGTGGTGTTTGCCGATGCCGACCTGGAGCGGGCCGCCGACTGCATCGCCGGCTCGCTGTTGGCGAACGCCGGGCAGGCCTGTGTGGCCGGGTCGCGGCTGATCGTCGAGCGGTCGGCCGAAGCAGCGCTGGTCGGCCTGTTGCAGCGGAAACTGTCCAACATCGTTCCAGGCCACACCTGGAATGCATCGACCGACTACGCGCCTATCGTGTCCGAGATCCAGGCCCGGCGTATCGACCGCATCCTGCAGCAGAGCCGGGACCAGGGCGCCGAATTCGTCATGGGCGGGCAGCGTATCGAGGGATATGGCGGCGCGTGGTACCAGCCTACCCTGCTCACCAACGTCACTGCCGCGACCGCGGCCGTGCGCGAGGAAATCTTCGGCCCCGTACTGACGATACAGGCCTTCGACACCGAGGAAGAAGCCTACGCCCTGGCGGACCATCCGGAATACGGCCTGGCCGCCGGCGTCTACACCCGCGACCTGGGACGGGCGATGCGTGCGATGCGCGCCATACAGGCCGGCACGGTGTGGATCAACCGATATACGCGTACCATGGACTTCATTCTGCCGACCGGGGGCTACAAGCGTTCGGGCATCGGCAAGGACCTGGGCCGGCAGGCGGTCGAACAGAACCTGCGGCACAAGACCGTGCTGATCGACATCGGCGCGGACCAGGCCGCGCGCTGACATCGGCGCGCCCCGCCCAACCCACATATTTGAACAGGCTTTGCGATGCCGATAGCGGTCGATAGCGTCACAGACAGCTCCGTATTCCCCGAACAGGTCGACGTGGTCGTCATCGGCGCCGGCATCATCGGGACCTGCACGGCCTACGAGCTCGCTCGCAAGGGCGTATCGGTGGCCCTGCTCGAAAAAGGCGTCGTCGCGGGGGAGCAGTCCAGCCGCAACTGGGGCTGGGTGCGGCAGCAGAACCGGGACCTGCACGAGCTCGGGCTGGCCATGTACAGCCTGAAGCGCTGGGGCGAACTTGCCCAGGAGACCGGCCGCGACCTGGGCTTCCGGCGCACCGGCATTCTGTATTGCGCACGCGAGCAGGCCGAACTGGACAAGTGGGAAGCGTGGAGCAGGCAGGCACGCGAGCAAGGATTCCATAACGAGCTGCTGACCGCCGCGCAGGCGCGGGCGCGCACGCCGGGCAGCACTTCGCAGTGGACGGGCGCGATCTGGTCGCCCACGGACGGCCGGGCCGAGCCGAGCATGGCGGCACCGGCGATCGCCGAGGCCGCCAAGGCCACCGGCGCGCACGTGCACCAGCACTGCGCGGTTCGCGGGCTGGAGATAGCCGCTGGGCGCGTCCAAGGGGTCTGGACCGAGCGCGGGCTGATCCGTGCGCCCCGTGTCGTAGCGGCCGGCGGCGCCTGGAATTCCCGCTTCTGCCATCACCATGGAATCGAACTGCCGGTGGCCAACATCGGCGGCACGGCCTTTCGCACGCATGCGGCGCCCGACATCCTCACCGTTGGCAATATCAGCGGCCCCGGCTTCGCGCTCAGGCGCCGGCTGGACGGCGGGTACACCGTGGCGCTGCCGGGGCACGGCACGCTCAACATCACGCCGCATGGGCTCAGGCACGCCACCAAGTTCTATCAGATGTACCGGGCGAAGCTGGCCAAGAAACTGAAGTACCGCTTGAACAGCAGCTTCTGGAACGGGCCCGAAGCGGCCGGGAAATGGCGCAACGACGGGCCATCCCCCTTCGAGGCGATCCGGATCCTGGACCCGGCGCCCGACCGCGAAATCGTGGCCACGGCGCTGCGCAATATCGCCCGCGAATTTCCCGCATTGCGCGACGTGCAGGTCGCCGCGGCCTGGGGATCCATGATCGATACCGCGCCGGATCTCGTACCCATCATATCCAAGGTGGATCGCCTGCCCGGCCTGGTGATTGCGTCAGGCTTCAGCGGCCATGGCTTCGGCATCGGTCCCGGCGCGGGACGCCTGGCGTGCGAGCTCGCCACCGATGCCGCGCCCTTCGTCGACGTGCGTGCCTACCGGCTGGACCGCTTCAGCGATGGCTCGGCGATCAGGCGTCCGGAAATGATGTGACGCGCGCGGGCCGCAGGCCAATAGGCGCGTGCCCGCGGCGCCTAGGTAGTTTCACTAAAGTAGTACGAAAAACTCTCCCGGCTCACCCTGTTTCGCCTATATTGTTCAACATACTGAATCGTCCGGCCGTTTCGACAACAATACTGGCGTAGCGAGCGGCCGAACACATAAGGGGATGATCATGAAGCAATTGGTCCGATGCTGGATGGCGGCATTCGCTATCGCTTTCGCGCTGCCCGCCCTGGCGGACGACCTGCGCATCGCCACGCGTACGAGCGAGCCGCCGCTGGATCCGCATTTCATGTGGACCGACGCCAATGTCGGCTACTACATGCAGATCTATGGCGGCCTGACGGCCCAGTCCAACGACGGCAAGGTCCTGCCCTATCTGGCGGAGTCCTGGACCGCGATGGATGGCGGCAAGACCTGGCGGTTCAAGCTGCGACAGGACGCCAGGTTCAGCGACGGGACGCCGGTCACCGCCGACGACGTGGTGGCGAGCTACAAGCGCATGCAGACGCTCAAGGCCAGCGCTCCCTTTACCGGCGCGATCACGGGGCTGCAGGAAGCCCGCAAGGTCGACGACCACACCGTGGATATCGTCACCTCGAAGTCCAACCCCATCCTGCCCCAGCGCGTGTCGCTGATCCAGATCATTCCCGCGAAGATCGCCGCGTCCGCGGCGACCGCCGACTTCTCCGATGGCAAGATGGCGATCGGTTTCGGCCCCTATAAGCTCGTATCGCTCAAGGCCGGTGACAGCCTGGTCATGACGCGCAACCCAGACTTCTTCGGCCCGCCCGCCAAATGGGATAAGGTCACGTATCGCTTCATTCCCGATGGCGGCGCGCGCGTGGCTGCGTTGCTGGGCAAGGACGTCGACATGATCGACGCCGTCCCGCCCGCGCTGGCGGCACGGCTGAAGGATGATGCTTCGGTATCGATGGTGATGGGCCCCTCCAGCCGCGTGCTCTTCCTGACCATCGACACCAACCGTCCGCAGACGCCCTTCGCCTTCGACGCGCAAGGCAGGCCGCTGGCGAAGAATCCCTATGCGGACCCGCGTGTGCGCCAGGCCCTGTCGCTGGCGCTGGACCGGAAAGCCATCGTGGACCGCGTGCTGGGTGGCATGGCCTATCCGGCCAGCCAGATCACCACCAAGGGCTTTGGCGGCTATGACGATACGCTGGCGGTCAGCGCGCCAGATCCGGTGAAGGCCACCAAGTTGCTCGCGGACGCCGGTTTTCCGCAGGGGTTTTCGATGACGATCCACTGCACCAACGACCGTTTCATCGAGGACGCACGGGTGTGCCAGGCGATCGGCCAGATGTTTTCCCGCATCGGCTTGAAGGTGAATGTGCAGACGATGCCGAACGCTGTGCTGACGCCGCGCGCGATGGATCCGAACGGCGAACGCTTCAGCATCGCCATGATGGGCTGGTCCGATTCGTCGGGAGAGGCGCAGGTGTTGAATACCGTGGTGCACACGCCGGATACGGCGAACGGTTTCGGGTCCTGGAATTGGGGGCGCTATTCCAACCCCCAGGTCGACAGGTTCCTGGAGCAGGCCGTCAACCAGATGGATGCGCCGCGCCGCCACGAATTGATGAAACAGGCCATGCGCATGGCGATGGACGACTACGGGTTCATCCCGCTGTATTCGCAGAGCGTCGTCGTGGCCCTGCGCAAGGGATTGACCTATAAGACCTGGGTCACCGAGCAGACGATCGCCGATTCGGTATCCAAAGTGCAACCGTAGAACCCGGCTAGCATACGGATGGCTGCATTTCTCTTGAAGCGCATCGGGCAGGGAGCGGGCCTGCTCGCCGCGATGTCCCTCATCGCGTTCCTGGGGATTTTCGCGCTGGGCAATCCGCTGGCCACCCTGGTCAATCCGGACTCCTCGCCGGAGGTCCTGGCCCGTACCGCCGCGCAGTTGGGGCTGGATCAACCCATGTATCGCCAGTACCTGCGCTTCGTGGGCAATCTGCTGCATGGCGACATGGGCAGTTCGTATATCAACGGCCAACCCGCCCTGGGCCTGATACTGGAGCGTTTTCCGGCCACCCTGGAATTGGCCCTTGCCGCCATGCTGATCGCCACGGCGGTCGGCATTCCGCTGGGCATGTACGCCGGCTGCCGGCCGCGTTCGGTCGTGGGCAGGGGCGTCGGCGGACTGGCGGTGCTGATGGTCAGCGTGCCTACGTTCTGGCTGGGGCTGGCTCTGATCATCGTCTTCGGAATCGAGCAGCACTGGCTGCCGACCGGCGGACGTGGCCAGGTCGGCTCGCTGCTGGGACTGCACACCAGCCTGGCCACCATCGATGGCTGGCGCCACCTGCTGCTGCCCGCCTTCAACCTGTCGCTCTTTCCGATGGCCTTGCTGATCAGGCTGACCCGCGCAGGCGTGATCGAGTCGCTGGATGCGCCGTTCACGCGTTTCGCCCGCGCCAAGGGGCTGGACCGGCGGCGTATCGTGGGCGTCTACGTGCTGCGCAATATCCTGACGCCCATCGTGACGGTGATGGGCATGGTATTCGGCATGCTGCTGGCGTTTTCGGTCGTGACCGAAAGCATTTTCGCCTGGCCGGGTACCGGCAAGCTTGTCATCGAGGCGATACGCACGTCGGATCGCCCCGTGGTGATCTCTTATCTACTGTTCACCGTATCGATCTTCGTGCTGGTCAACATCGCGGCCGACATCCTGTGCGCCCTGCTGGATCCGCGGGTCGCGGCGGCGCAGGGGGTGCAGGCATGAGCCGCCGTATGCCCCGCTTCTTCCGCAGCAAGCTCGCCTGCATCGCGGCGGCCGTGTTCGCCGTGCTTGTGGTGTCGGCCTGCCTGGCGCCTTGGCTGGTCCACCAGGACCCTTATGACCTGTCCCAGCTGGACATCCTCAGCTCCCTGCTGCCGCCCGGATCGCCATCCGATCATGGCTACACCTTTTGGTTCGGCACCGACGACCAGGGCCGGGATCTGTACAGCGCCGTGCTCTACGGCTTGCGGGTCAGCCTGTCCGTCGCCGCCTTGGGTACCGGCATCGCGCTGGTGATCGGCGTGACGATCGGGCTGTTGTGCGCGTATGCGGGCGGCCGCATCGATGCCTTTTTCATGCGCCTGGCCGATCTGCAGCTGGCCCTGCCCAGCGTACTGACCGCGCTGGTGCTGATGGCCCTGCTGGGGCCTGGCCTGGGCAAGGTCGTCATCGCCATCGCTGCGTCGCAATGGGCCTATTTCGCGCGCACCCTGCGCAGTTCCGCTCAGGTGGAAAGCGCCAAGGAATACATCATGGCCGCCCGGACCCTCCGGTACAAGGCAGCGCGCATCATGTTCCGCCACCTGTTGCCGAATTCGCTCGGCCCGCTGGGTGTGCTGGTCGTGGTTGAGCTGGCCGGCGCGGTAGCCCTGGAGGCCACGCTGTCCTTTCTAGGCGTGGGTTTGCCGATAACCGAACCGTCGCTGGGGCTGCTCATCGCCAACGGGTACAGCTACATGCTGGCCCGGCAGTACTGGATCAGCATCCTGCCCGGCGCGGTGTTGCTGGTGCTGCTGCTTTCCATCAACGTGATCGGCGAGCGCCTGCGCCAGGTGAACGACCCGCGCGGCGCGGCGTTGGAGTCGGTATGAACCCTACGGCACCGCGAGAAATGCTGGAAATACTGCGCGTCGAGAACCTCTGCACGGAATTCCGCGGCGCCAACGGCGTGGTGCGTGCCGTCGACGGCGTGGACCTGACGCTGCGGCGCGGCGAGATCCTGGGCCTGGTGGGCGAGTCGGGCAGCGGCAAGTCCGTGACCGGCTACTCGATCCTTGGACTGATCGATCCCCCGGGACGCGTGACCGCGGGGCGCGTCCTGTTCGCGGGCGCCGATCTGCGCACCCTGGACGCCCAGGCCATGCGGTCGATACGTGGACGACGTATCGCCATGGTGTTCCAGGATCCGATGTCGACCCTGCACCCCATGCTGCGCATCGGCACGCAGATGACCGACACCCTGCATGCCCATCAGTCCCTGACCCGTCGCGCAGCCCGCGCCAGGGCCGTGCAGGCGCTGGAGCGCGTGGGCATTCCTTCGCCCGCGGACCGCATGCTGGCCTATCCGCACCAGCTCTCGGGCGGCATGCGCCAGCGGGTGGCGATCGCCATCGCCTTGCTGAACGACCCCGACATCATCATCGCCGACGAGCCGACGACCGGGCTGGACGTCACCATACAGGCGCAGATCCTGGCTGAAGTGCAGAAACTCGTCGCGCAATCGGGCACTGCGCTGATCTGGATCACCCACGACCTGGGCGTGGTGGCCAACCTGGCCGACAGCATCGCGGTCATGTACGCCGGCGCGATCGTCGAGTACGGCGAGGCCCGCAACGTCCTTGCGGCGCCGGCGCATCCCTACACCCATGGCCTGCTGGCCTCCGTCCCCGCGCGCAATCGCGACGAACGCAGGCTGCCGCAGATACCCGGCAGCATCGCATCGGCCGCGGAGGCGCCGGGTTGCCGTTTCCAGCCTCGCTGCGACCGCGCCACAGAAGGCTGCACGATCGCGCCGGCAATGCGCGCCGTCGCGCCGAGCCAGGACGTGCGCTGCGTGCATCCAATGGCAAATGCGGCGATGCCGCTGGCGGCGGAGCGATAAATGGATCGGATTTCCGCCCCCCTGCTGCAACTTCGCGACGTCAGCAAGAATTATGGCGCGGGACGACGCGGGCCGCTGGGCCTGGGGCCGAAGCGCGTTGTGCGGGCGCTGGACGGCGTGTCGCTGCACATCGCGGCTGGCGAGGTACTCGGCCTGGTCGGCGAGTCCGGCAGCGGCAAGTCGACCCTGGGGCGATTGATCGTCGGCCTGGAACCACCCAGCAGCGGGTCGGTCGCATTCATGCCCGGCATGCGTGCGGACGGCGTGCAGATGGTGTTCCAGAACCCGGGCGGTTCCCTGAATCCGCGCCAGCGCGTGCTGGACATCGTGGCCGAACCGCTACGTTGCGCCGGCCAGGCAGACGCCGAAGCCGCCGCGCGAGGCCTGCTGGAAAGCGCGGGCGTACCCGCGCATCTGCTGAAACGCTACCCGCATGAATTATCCGGTGGGCAGTGCCAGCGCATCGGCATCGCACGCGCCCTTGCGCTGGGCCCGTCGCTGATCGTTTGCGACGAGCCGGTATCCGCGCTGGACGTCTCCATACAGGCGCAGATCCTGAACCTGTTCGCCGACCTGCGGGAACGGACGGGCTGCGCCTATCTCTTCATCAGCCATGACCTGCCCGTGGTCGAGCGCATGAGCGACCGCGTCGCCATCATGTACCTGGGCCGTATCGTGGAAGTGCTGCCCGCCAAGTCCCTGGCGGCCGACGCGGCGCATCCCTATACGCAGGCGCTGATGGCCGCCGTGCCGCCGCTGGACGGTACGCGCCGCGCTTTCCAGGCCATACGTGGCGAGATCCCTTCGCCGCTGAACCCGCCCGCGGGTTGCCATTTCCACCCCCGCTGTCCGCACGCCATGCCGCGCTGCCGCGTCGAGACTCCATCGATGCGCCTGCTGGCGCCCGATCACCCCGTAGCCTGCCATCTCCATGATCCCGACTGACTCGTCCTCGCACAGCGAAGTGTCCTGGTGGTACCGCGATGCCATCGCCTATGAGGGCAATTTGCCGGATGCTCCGCCCCTGATCGGGGGGCACCGGTTCGACGTCGTGATCGTGGGCGGGGGCTTTGCCGGCCTCTGGACCGCGCTCACGCTGCTCGAACGGCGCCCCGGCCTGTCCATCGCGCTGATCGAAGCGCGCACCTGCGGCTCCGGTGCCAGTGGCAAGAACGGCGGTATGACGTCGGGCTATTGGTCGCGCCTGGCCAAAATGGAAGCCCTGTTCGGCAAGGAGCAGTCGTTGGCGGTGGCGCGGGCGGCCTCGAAAGCCCAGCAGCGCATCCGCGAGTATGCGCGCGACTGTGGTGAAGATCTTTGGTGGCGGGAAAGCGGCACCCTGCTCGTGTCGGTCCATCCGGAGCATGACACGCGCGCCGCGACATGGGTGCGAAACGCGGCGCGTTTCGGCGTGCCGGAAACGGTCAGCGAACTGAGCAAGGAGGATGTCGCCGGGCTCTGCGTTTCGCCATTGTTCCGAGGCGGCGCCCTGTTCCCCGACTCGGCGCTGATCCATCCCGCCCGCCTGGCGCGGTCGCTGCGGCGCAACGCCCTGGCCAAGGGCATCGCCATTTACGAAAATACACCGATGGTCGGCCTGGACCGCGGCACACCCAATCGCGTCCGCTGCGATAAGGGCGAGGCCATCGCGCCCGAAGTCGTGCTCGCGACGAACATCGGGCTGACCGAAATTCCCGAGATCCGCCGGCATATCTCGATGTTTTCCAGCTATGTCGCCATGAGCGAGCCGGCCGGCGAATTCCTGGATCGCGTCGGTTGGAACGGGGCCGAAGGCATCGTCGATTCGCGCCAGTTCATCCGCTACGCGCGCAAGACGCCTGACCAGCGCATACTGGCCGGCTGGGGCGGCGGCCCCCTGGCGGCCGGCAGCGGCCACCGCTCTTCAAGGCTGTATGGACATGGCGCGTCGCGCGACCGCGTGCGCGGCCTCTTGGGCGAATGGTTTCCGCAGGCCGCGCCGGCGCCGCGGGTGGCCGCCAGTTGGGGCGGCGGCATCGACGTGTCCGCCGACCAGATGCCCTTCTTCAAGACGCTGCCCGGGACGCGGGTGCACTATGCCGGCGGCTTCAGCGGCCACGGCGTGAACGCGACCTGCCTGGCGGGCCAGTGCATGGCGTCCCTGGTGCTGCGGGAAAAAGACGAATGGTCCAGCCTGGCGCTGTGCACGCGCGACGTTCCGTCCCTGCCGCCCGAGCCTTTCCGCTACCTGGGCGCCAGCGCGATCCGCTGGGGCATCCTGGCGCAGGAAGACGCGCTGGAGGCGGGACGCCAGCCCCCCATGTTGGCCGACATGCTGGCAGCCCTGCCGGCCAGGCTGGGGCTGCGCATCGGCCGCCGCTAGGCGGCACGGGGATTGCCCCCTATGGCAAGCTAGCACCTGGGCACGGCGCCTGACCGTCGCGCCCACGGCAACTTGACATAGGAGTACGCATGCCGGATGCCCCTTCCTCCTCCGCCGCGCCCGGCGCGCAGCCCGGCGGATTCGTCGAAGTGCGTGGCGCGCGCGAACACAATCTGCGGGACGTCGATGTCGAGATCCCGCGCAATGCCCTGGTGGTATTTTCCGGCGTGTCCGGATCGGGAAAGTCTTCGCTGGCTTTCAGCACCATCTACGCCGAAGCCCAGCGGCGCTACTTCGAATCGGTTGCCCCCTATGCGCGGCGCCTGATCGACCAGGTTGGCGTGCCGGACGTCGATGCCATCGACGGGCTTCCGCCCGCGGTGGCCTTGCAGCAGCAGCGCGGCGCCAGCAATGCGCGATCGTCGGTGGGGAGCCTGACCACGCTGTCCAGCCTGGTGCGCATGATGTATTCACGGGCGGGCGCCTATCCGGCGGACCAGCCCATGCTGTATGCCGAAGACTTCTCGCCGAATACGCCGCAGGGCGCCTGCCCGGCCTGCCATGGCCTGGGGTACGTGTACGAGGTGACGGAGGCCAGCATGGTCCCGGACCCGTCCTTGAGCATCCGCGAGCGGGCGATCGCCGCATGGCCGCCGGCCTGGCACGGGCAGAATCTGCGGGACATCCTGGTGACCATGGGCTATGACGTGGATCGGCCATGGAAGGACCTGCCGAAGAAGGACCGCGACTGGATACTCTACACCGAGGAAACGCCGACCGTACCGGTCTACGCGGGATTCACGCCGGCGGAAACCCGGGCGGCGCTCAAGCGCAAGCTGGAGCCCAGCTATATGGGCACGTTCACCGGCGCGCGCCGCTACGTGCTGCATACCTTCGCGAATACCCAGAGCGCCCTGATGCGCAAGCGCGTGTCGCGCTACATGGAAGGCCAGCCCTGCCCCGCCTGCCACGGCAAGCGGCTCAAGCCGGAAGCGCTGGCCGTGACGTTTGCCGGCGTGGATATCGGCGAGTTCATGCGGATGCCGCTGGACCAGGCCGCCGCGCTGCTCGAACCCATCGCGCGCGGCGATTTCAGCGCGCATCGCGCCGGGGCCGGCGTCGACGGGGAGGCGACGCGCCGCGACCGCGCGCGGCGGGCACGGTCCGGACGCGCCATCCATGCGGCCGCGCCCGACGTCCGGCGCACGTCCGCACTGTCCGAAGAAAAACGCCTGGCGGCGCAGCGGATCGCCGAAAACGTCGTGGCGCGCCTGGGCTCGCTCCGCCGGCTGGGCCTGGGCTATCTGACGCTGGACCGCGCGACGCCCACCTTGTCCAGCGGCGAGCTGCAGCGGCTGCGACTGGCTACGCAGTTGAGTTCCATGCTGTTCAGCGTGGTGTACGTGCTGGACGAGCCATCGGCCGGGTTGCATCCTTCGGACAGCCAATCCCTGTACGACGCGCTGGACCGCCTGCGCGACGCCGGCAACTCGGTCTTCGTGGTCGAGCATGACCTGGGGTTGATGCGGCGCGCGCAGTGGCTGGTGGACGTCGGCCCGGAAGCCGGCGAGCGCGGCGGCCGCGTGCTCTACAGCGGGGCGCCGGAAGGCCTGCGCGACGTGGCGGAATCCCGCACCGGCCGCTATCTGTTCGACCAGGTGCCGCTTCCGCCCAGCGTCGCGCGGCAGCCGCAAGGCTGGCTGGAGCTCAAGGACATCCATCGCCACAATCTGCATGGCGTCAGCGCCCGGGTGCCGCTGGGCGTGTTGACGGCGGTGACCGGCATTTCCGGATCGGGCAAGTCCAGCCTGATCGCCCAGGCACTGCCGGAATTGGTCGCGCTGCACCTGGGCCACGAACCCGAGGATGACGGCGCGGACGGCGCGCCGGAAGAACCGACGGTCGTCGAAACCACGCGCGGGCATCTGGCGGGCGACGTGGACGTCGTCCAGCGGCTGGTGCAGGTCGACCAGAAGCCTATCGGCCGGACGCCGCGCTCCAACCTGGCGACCTACACGGGGCTGTTCGACCATGTGCGCAAGCTGTTCGCGGCCACGCCGGACGCCCGCCGACGCCGCTATGACGCCGGCAGGTTCTCGTTCAACGTCGCCAAGGGCCGCTGCGAAACCTGCGAAGGCGAAGGTTTCGTCAGTGTCGAACTGCTGTTCATGCCCAGCGTCTATGCGCCCTGCCCGGCCTGCCACGGCGCGCGCTATAACGAGGCCACGCTCAAGGTGCGCTGGAACGGGCGCAATATCGCCGAAGTGCTGCGCATGACGGTGGAAGAAGCCTGCGACTTCTTCGCCGGCGAAGAGCCGGTGCTGCGCTCGTTGCGGCTGCTGCGCGAGATCGGCCTGGGTTATCTGCGCCTGGGCCAGCCGGCGACCGAGCTGTCCGGCGGCGAGGCCCAGCGCATCAAGCTGGCGACCGAGCTGCAGCGCAGCCAGCGCGGCCACAGCCTGTACGTGCTGGACGAACCGACGACCGGCCTGCATGCCTTCGACGTGGACCTGCTGATGGCCCAGCTGCAGCGCCTGGTGGACCTGGGCAACACGGTGGTAACCGTGGAGCACGACATGCGCGTCGTGGCGCAGGCCGACTGGGTGATCGACGTGGGCCCCGGCGCGGGCGACGAGGGCGGACGCATCGTGGCTGAAGGCCCGCCCGCGGCGGTGGCCGGCAGCCCGGACAGCGCCACGGCGCCGTTCATTGCCGCATGCCTGGCGGCGTCATCCGCGACCGCGCCCCGGCGTCTCGCGTGATTTCGCCAGCGTCTTCTGCGCATGTTCGGTAAGGATGTCCAGCGCGCGGTCCAGCACCGCGCGTTCTTCCTCGCTCAGGACCGACAGCAGTTCTTCATTGCGCCTGACCGCGCGCGGAAAGACCTTTCGGTATAGCGCCTTGCCCTGCGCCGTCAGGCTCAGCTGCACGCCGCGGCCGTCGCTTTCGTCGGAATCGCGTTGCAGCAGGCCGCGCTCGATCATGTCCGAGACCGTGCGGCTGGCCTGGCTCTTGTCCAGGTTGATCTCCCGCGCCAGGCCTTGCAAGGACATGGGCGCATGGGCGCCCAGCATGCCGACGATGCGCCATTCCCGCGGGTCCAGGCCGAAGTCGCGTTGATTGGACTCGGCGGCAAGCCGGCTCCACGTGCTGGCCAGGATGTTCAGGCGGAAGGAAATCAGCTCCTTGAAATTGCGCGCCGGCACTTTCGCCGGCGGGGACGACGGGGCTTCGAGGGGCATTTTCGTTCGGGAGACGGATGCGGTGCTCATGATGGCGAAGTCTAATGGATGCCCGGCGCGGACGTGGACGCGGATGCGGATGCAGACGTGGCTAACGCGCCGACGCGCAGCGGGTTGAGGCCGCTGCGCGCCACCCTGCCTTGCAGCGGCCGGCCCAGCGCCTGTTCGCAGGCTTCGACCGTGGACAGCAGGCTATCCAGGTCGATGCCGGTCCCGACGCCCATGTTCTCGAAGAGGTCGACCAGGTCTTCCGTGCAGACGTTGCCGGTATGGCCGCCGCCGTAGCGCACCTTGGCCGGGTGGCCGCCGACCCCGCCGAACGCGCAATCGAAATGGCGAACGCCCGCCTCCAGCGCCGCGACGTAATTGGCCAGGCCGGTGCCGCGCGTGTCATGGAAATGGGCGATGGGAACGACGTCCGGAAATTCCGCCATCGTGCGGCGGAACAGCGCGCGCGTGGTGACGGGCGTAGCGGTGCCCGTGGTATCCCCCAGCGTCACGTGGCGCACGCCCGCCTCGCGCATGCGGCCGACGTCCTCGATCACCGTGTCCGGATCGACGTGGCCTTCGAACGAACAACCGAACGCCATGGAGATCGTACCGATCAGGCGGAAGCGGCCGTCGGCCGCCTGGGCCATCTGGCGGATGTTGGCCCACTGGTCGGCGCGGCTGCGCGCCAGGTTTTTCATGGAGTGCGTTTCAGTGGCCGACACCAGCAGGCTGATCTCGTTGGCGCCGATGCCGGCCTGCGCATCGGCGATGGCCCGTTCCACCGCGCGGACGTTGGCACAGGTGGCCTTGTAGAAGACGCCCGGCCGGCGCGGCAGCGCGCGCAGCATGTCGGTGGCGTCGGCGAACTGCGGCACCACCTTGGGGTTGCTGTAGGAAGTCGCTTCCACCCGCGCGAAACCCATGTCGGCGAAGCGCCGCACCAGGGCGACCTTGGTGTCGGTGGGCAGGAAATCGGGCTCGTGCTGCAGTCCGTCGCGGGCGAAGCATTCGCAGAGCACGACGTCGCGGCCGTCGTCTTCCAGCGAGGGGCTGTGGTCGGCGTTATCGCGGAGATTCATGAGGCCACCGTATCCCGTTCGATTTTCCAGAGCTTGATCGCATATTCGCGCAGCTTGTTCTTCTGCACCTTGCTGCTGCCCGTCATGCCGATGTGCTCGAAGGTATCCACCAGCGCCATATAGCGCGGGACCTTGAAGTTGGCGCAACGCGCCTTGCACCAGGCCAGCAGTTCTTCGCAACTGCCTTGCTGTCCGGGCTTGAGCAGGATGAAGGCGCCGGCGACTTCGCCGAGGCGGGCGTCGGGCACGCCTATCACCTGCGCCATCTGGACCGCGGGATGGCCGTGCAGGATTTCTTCCACTTCCGCCGGGGCGACGTTTTCGCCGCCCACGCGGAACATGTCCTTCAGCCGGCCCACCATGCGCGTGCGGCCGTCGGCGCGCTGCTCGCCCAAATCGCCGGTGCGCAGCCAGCCGTCTTCCGTGAAGGCGCGTGCCGTGGCGTCGGGCAGGTTGTAGTAGCCGCGCATGACGTTCCACCCACGCACCTGGATCTCGCCCCGGGCTGGAGTGCCCCGGGCAGGAGTGCCCCGGGCAGGAGTGCCCCGGGCTGGAGTGCCCTCGTCGCGAGCGCCCGTCATCGCGCCAGGCGGGATCACCACGCCGCTGTCGGGATCCGCCAGCCGCACTTCCACGCCCGGGTGCGGCAGCATATAGCCGTCGCGACGCAGCTCGAACGCATCGTTCCGATCGCTGACCAGCACGTTGGGCGACGCTTCGGATTGCCCGTAGGCGTTGCAGACGTAAGACACCCGCATGACGTCGCGGATCTTCTGCATGACTTCGGGTCCCGCCGCGGCCCAGCCGCCCTTCAGGTGCAGGCGCTCGGGATCGAAATCGGCATGGCCCATCATCATCAGGAAGATGGTGTCGTTGCCGGAGGTCAAGGTGCAGCGTTCGGCTTCCAGCACGCCCAGCGTCTGCTTGACGTCGAACTTGGGCAGGCTCAGCAGGCAACAGCCGGTCACCAGGGTCACCAGCACCGACAAGGTGCTGCCGGCGACGTGATAGAACGGCCGGATGCTGAAGTACCGGTCTTCCGGCGTCACGCCCAGCCGGCGCGCCACGGCGGCCGCGTCGCCCAGCATGTTGTGGTGGCTGAGCATCACGCCCTTGGGAAAGGACGTGGTGCCCGAGGTGTACTGCATCAGCAGCACGTCCTGCGGCGCGACGGCGTCGGCCAGGCTATCCAGCCGAGCGTCGGCAACGTCCTTGCCGGCGGCCAGGAAATCCGCCAACGGCTGCACGCCGGCCGGGCAGCGGCCCTCGCCCACCATGACCGCCCGGCGCAGCCTGGGCAAGGCATCGCCGGGCAAGGCACGATCGATCGCCGGTTCGACCTGGCGCAACAGATCGGTGAAGTCTATGCCCAGGAACTGTTCGGCATACAGCAGCAACTTGACGTCGGCCTGCTTCAGGCAGAACTGCAGTTCCTCGAACTTGAATCGCGTGTTGACCGGCACGGTGACCGCGCCGATCGACGCGCAGGCGAAGAACGCGGCGATCCATAGCCCTGAGTTGCCCAGCATCAGCCCGACGTGATCGCCCTTGCCGATGCCCGCCGTGTGCAGGGCCGCGGCCAGGCGCCGGCTTTCCTGGCGCAATGCCGCCCAGGTCAGGCGTTCGTCCGGGCCGACATAGGCCTCGTGGCGGGACCGTTCCCGTGCGGTCGCGTCCAGCACCCGTGGCAGCGTGACCGGGAGCGGCACGCCTTGATCGTCAAGCAGCCGCATCGCCCTTCTCCTGGACCGCGTCGGACTTCCTGCCGAAGCCGGAGATCGCCTTCTGCCAGTCGCTGTGCCGCAGGTTGCGCTGGATGGCCACCAGCTCGATCGCCATTGCGCCTTCGCGCGTCGTATCCAGCCCGTCGTCGATGCATTGCTTGGTCAGCTGCACGGTGAGCGGATTGGCGGCGGCGATGCGCTCGGCCATGCCGGCGATGGCGGCGTCGAACACCTGTGGTTCGTAGACGTGATTGACCAGGCCCAGCCGCAGCGCTTCCTGCGCGTCCACGGTCCTGCCGGTGAACAGCAATTCCTTGGCCATGCGCCGGCCGACGATGCGCGGCAGGCGCTGGGTGGCGCCCACCGTGCCCCAGCCGACTTCGGGATACTTGAAGGCGGCCTCCGAGGTCGCCAGCACGAAATCGCAGGCCGCGGCGATCTCGCATCCAGAGCCGAAGGCCGCGCCGTGCACGGCGGCGATCAGGGGCTTGGACATCGCTTCCAGCGCGGCATAGGCGGTGAATCCGTCGACGCGGCGCGCCACCATTTCGGCGGGGCTCATGCCTTGCCGTTCCTTCAGGTCCGCCCCGGCGCAGAAGGCCACGCCGCGCGCCCGCAGCACGATGACGCGAACCGCCTCGCTGGCTTCCAGCGCCTCGCAGGCGGCCGTCAGCTCATGGCACATGCGCAGGTTCAGCGCGTTGCGGCTGTCCGGGCGGTTCAGCCACAGGGTAGCGATCCCGGTGGCCTCCTGCAGGTCCAGCTGCAGGGTCTCGAATGCGGGTAGCGTGCTCATGGCTGTCCTTCAATCCTGTAGTTTCATGCCGGTGGCCTTGACCAGCTCGGCCAGCTGCTTGCCGTCGGCGCGGATGTACTCGGTGGCCTGCTGCTTCTGCTGCGGCATCGGGATGGCGTTCTGCGCGGCCAGGATTTTCCGGAACTCCGGTCGGTCCTGCACCGTCTTCAGCGCGTTCGCCAGTTTGTCGACCACGGCGGCCGGCGTGCCGGCCGGTACGGCCAGGCTGTACCAGCTGCCGGATACCATCTCGGGCAATCCCGCTTCCGCGAAGGTCGGCACGTCCGGCAGGTCGGGCGACCGTTCCTTGTTCGCATAGGCCAGCGCGCGCAGCTTGCCCGACTTGATGAAAGGCAGGACCGCGGAGATGTTCAGCAGCCCGACCGGCACCGTGCCGGCCACCATGTCGTTGACGGCCGGCGCGGCGCCCTTGTAGGGCACGTGCACCAGGTCCACCTTGGCGTAGTACTTGAACATCTCCGCCGCGATGTGCGGCGAGCTGCCCATGCCGGCCGAGGCGTAGTTCAGCTTGCCCGGCTGGGACTTCGCCAGGGCGATGAATTCCTTCAGGTCCCGCGCGGGGACCGACGGGTAGACCGTCAGGATGTTGGGCACGTTGGCCACCATGCCGACGAATTCGAAGTCCTCGATGCCCTTGTAGGGCACCTTGGTCGCCGCCGGCGTGACCGTGTGCGCGGCCGCCGTACCCAGCAACAAGGTATAGCCGTCGGGCGCGGCCTTCGCCACATAGGCCGCGCCTATGCTGGCGCCGCCGCCCGGCTTGTTTTCGACGATGACCGACTGGCCCAGGGTTTCGCCCAGCTCCTTGGCCAGCGCCCGCCCGAGCAGGTCGGCGGGGCCGCCGACCGCGTAGGGATTGACCAGCACGATGGCATGCGAGGGGTAGGCATCGGCCGCGTTCGCGGCGGGCAGCAGCAGGCTGAACGCGGCCGCCGCGAGCGATGCGCGCCAGGCCGCCCTCAGCGCGGTGGGCAGCGAACGCCGCGGCGATGCCGGGAGCGACTTCCGCAGCGGGCCCGGCGCTGCCGGCGGGATAAGGCGGGGCGTGTTCATTTCTGTCTCCTTTGTGCTTATCGGCTCGCGGTCCACCGCGCGCTCGGTTCCAATCTCGTGCGTCTCGTGCCTACACCGCGCCGGCGCCGCGCAGGCTGGCGATCTGGCCATCGTCCAGGCCCAGCTTCTCGCGCAGCACCTCGTCCGTGTGTTCGCCCAGCAGCGGCGGCCGGCCCACCTGGGGATCGTCCATGCCGTCGAAGCGCAGCGGCACCCGCAGCCCCGGAAAACGGCCGACCAGGGGATGGTCGAAGTCCACCACCATGCCGCGCGCGGCCACGTGCTCGTTGGCCAGGACTTCGTCCACCTGCAGGATGGGGCCGGCGGGCACGCCCGCCGCATCGCAGCGGCGGCACAGCTCGTCCCGGTCCAGCCGGCGTATCGCCTGCTGCAGGCCGGCCATGATGTCCTCGCGCCTGGCCAGGCGATCGGCGTTGCGGGCCAGGGCGGGATCGGCGGCCCAGGCTTCCAGGCCCAGCAGGTTGCACAGCGGCGCCCAATGCTGATCGCTGCCGGTGATCTGCACCCATTTGCCATCCGCGCAGATGAACGCCGCCGACGGGATGCGGCCCGGATGCTCGGTGCCCAGGCGCTCCGGCACCTCGCCCAGCGTGAACCAGCGCGCGGCGGCCAGCGACAGCAGCCCCACCTGCCCGTCGAACATGGAAAAGTCCACGTGGCAGCCCCGCCCGGTCTTCTCGCGCCCCGCCAGGGCCGACAGGATGGCGATGCACACCCACAGGCCCGAGCTCAGGTCGGCCACCGGCAGGCCCGGCTTGACCGGCCCACCGCCGCGTTCGCCGGTCAGGCTCATGATGCCGCACATGGCCTGGAACACTGTGTCGTAGCCCTTGCGCTTCGCATACGGACCGGTTTCCCCGAAGCCCGTGCAACTGACGTGGACCAGGCGGTCGTTCAGTGGCGCGAGCGCCGCATGGTCCAGGCCGTATTTCTTCAGTGTCCCGACCGGAAAGTTTTCCAGCAGCACGTCCGCCTGAGCCGCCAGGCGCCGCACCACGTCCTGGCCTTGCGCGGAACGCAGGTTGACCGTGATCGAACGCTTGCTGCGGTTGAAGGCCATGTAATAGGCCGACACCCTGCCCCGCTCACCCTGCACGACCGGTTCGAAATCGCGCGTCTCGTCGCCGCTGCCGGGCTGTTCGACCTTGATCACCTCCGCGCCCAGTTCCGCCAGGATCATGGACGCGAATGGACATGCCAGCACGCGCGACAGGTCCAGGATGGTGATGCCTTCCAGCGGTCTCATGCCTTGTCCTTGCGAAAGCCGCGCATCATGACGTTGGCGTCGCGGCCGACTTCCAGCGCCTGGGCCAGGCCCAGGTCGGCCGCGCGGTGGAAAGCGCGCTTGGTCGTGGCCATGGCGATGGGACTCCAGCCGGCTACCTTGCGCGCCAGTTCCAGGGCCGTGTCGACAACCTGTTCATCGGGGACGACGCGGTTGCACAGGCCCCAGGCCTTGGCCGCGTGGCCGTCCAGCGGCTCGGCCAGCGCGACCAGCTCGAAGGCCTGCTTGCGGCCCAGCTGGCGCACGAGATTGGCCATCACCACCGCGGCGACGATGCCATGCTTGAGTTCCGGGTAGCCGAAGCGCACGGTTTCCGACATCACGCACATGTCGCACGCGATGGCCAGGCCGGCGCCCCCGCCCAGGGCGTTACCGCGCACGGCCGAGATCACCGGCTTGTTCATCTGCGAGAACACCAGGTGCAGGCTGGTGGTCAGGTCGGCGCGAGCGCTGACCGCTTGCGGATCCTGCGGCGTCAGCGCTGAAAACTCGGTGGTGTCGGCGCCCGCGCAGAAGGATTTGCCCGCGCCGGTCAGCACCACGGCATGGATGCCGTCGGTGCGATCGGCGGCGCGCAAGCCGTCCAGCAGCTCCTGGGTCAGGCGCGTGTTGAGGGCGTTGTGCTTTTCGGGGCGGTTCAGCGTCAGAAGGCGTACCGCGTCGCGGTCTTCGATGAGCAGGTGTTCCATGGGTATCGTCGTGCGTGTCGCCAGTGGTTGTGTTTCGGGGCATGCCGATCCGGCTGCCATGAGATCGATGCTAAGGGGCGGCGTCGGGATGCGGGGTTCAGGCAGCCATCGCCCGCAGCCTGCCGGTGGCGTCGGCCAGTTCGCGCACCAGTTGAGCCATTACGGCGGCGGCGGGCTCGATGCGTGACACCAGGCCTGCCGACTGGCCCAATTCCACCTTGCCCCACTCGACGTCGCCATCCAGCGCCGCCTGCTTGAGCGTGCTCTTCTTGAACAGCGCCAGGTAGTCTTCCTGCGCGACCTGGTCGCGCTCGGCCGCGAACACCGCCTGCGCGAACGCATTGCGCAGGCCCCGTATCGGCAGGTCGCGGCGCCCCACCAGGGCCGTGTCGTGGACATCCGCGGCCAGCACCACCGCCTTGTAGTTGGCGTGCACGGTCGCCTCTTCGGTCAGCAGGAATCGCGTGCCCAGCTGCACGGCGTCCGCGCCCAGCGCGAGCAAGGCGGCAATGCCCCAGCCGTCGGCCACGCCGCCGCTGGCGATCACCGGGATCGACACTTCCTGCAGGACGCGCCGCACGGTGACCAGGGTGGTGACCTCGCTGGCCGGCGGATGCCCGCCGGCTTCGGCCCCCACCACCACCAGGGCGTCGACGCCCGCCGCCGCGGCCTTGCGGGCGTGCTCCAGCGACGCCACCACATGGATCCACTTCGCGCCGATGTCATGGAACCTGGACAGGTGGGCCTTGGGGCTGCCTTGCGACGCGATCACCACCGGGACGCGGCCGTTGTGCATCGCATCGAGAATGTCGGCGGCGCCCTGGCGATAGAGCGGAATATTGACCGCGTAGGGCCGGTCGGTGCCGGCGGCCAGCTCGGCAAGCACGCGCACGAAGTCGTCCTGCCTTAACGGGCCGGCTGCCAGCACGCCCAGGCCGCCCGCGTTGGAAACCGCCGCGGGCAAGGCGGCGCTGGATGACGCCCAGCTCATGCCTGCCTGCACGATGGGATGCTCGATGCCGAGCATGTCGGTGATTCTTGTGCGCATGGCCCTGGATAACCGTGAAAGTAGTTGATAAACTAAACTAAGTAGTGGACAAAATCAACTATCCGAGAAAATCGGCATGAACAAAATGGAGACAACGGCGGCGGACGCCGATATGGCCCTGCCGCTGGCTGGCATACGCGTGGTCGACCTGACGTCGGCGGTGGTCGGGCCTTATTGCACGCAGGTGCTGGCCGACTACGGCGCGGACGTCATCAAGGTGGAGGAAAAGTCGGGCGACGTCATCCGCTGGATCTCCGGCAGATCGCGCACGCCCGGCATGTCGGGCAAGTTCATGCACATGAACCGCAACAAGCGCAGCGTTTCGCTGGACCTGAAGCAGCCGGCCGGCCGCGATGCCTTGCTGAAGCTGGTGGACAGCGCCGATGTCTTCCTGCACAACATGCGCAGCGCCGCGGTGGCTCGCCTGGGCCTGGACGCGGACAGCCTGATGGCGCGGCGCGCCGACCTGCTCTATTGCGGCATCGTCGGCTTCGGCAGCGATGGCCGCTATGCCGGCCGGCCGGCCTACGATTCCATCCTGCAAGGCGGCACCGCGCTGGCCAGCCTGCTGGCTGGCGCGGACGGCGAACCGCGCTACGTGCCCTATGTGGTGATCGACCGCACGGCCGGCCTGATGGTCGCGCACGCGCTGCTGGCCGCCTTGTTCGCGCGCCAGCGCGATGGGCGTGGCCGGGTGATCGAGGTGCCGATGTTCGAAAGCTATGCGGGCCTGCTGCTGGGGGAGCATCTGTATGGCCATAGCTTCGATCCCCCCACCGATCGCCTGGGCGACCGGCGGCTGCTGGACGCCAATGCGCGGCCGGTCCGCACGCGTGACGGCCACGTATGCATCACGACCAATACGGACGCACAGGTGCACAAGCTGTTCGCGGCGCTGGGACGCGCGGACCTGGCGCAGGACGCGCGTTTCAGCACGTCGCTGGCGCGCATCGAGCACATCTCCGAGTTCTTCTCCATCCGCGCCGAACTGCTGGCGCAACGCGGCACGGACGAGATCGTGCAGCTGCTGCTGGCGCACGATATCCCGTGCATGCCTTGCCACACGCTGGAATCGCTGCTGGCCGATCCGCATCTGGGCGATGTGGGGTTGGTGCAGCCGGGGCAGCATCCGACGCAGGGTGCCATCCGGCATATCCGGCCGACAGTCCGCATGACGGGCTATGAACCGTCCGTGCGGCTGCCGGCGCCGCATATCGGCGAGCATACCCGCGCCGTGCTCGCCGACCTCGGATACGAGACCGAACAGATCGCCGCGCTCTACGACAGCGGCGCCGCGTACACCGCGGCCGACGCGCCGCCGGCGCCGAAACCTATAACCACTCCGGAGACAAAAAAGTGATAAACCTGCAGCGCCGCCGGCTCCTGGCCACCGCCGCCCTGGCCACGGCCGCGCCTCTGGTGCGCGCCGAGGGCGGCTTTCCCGATCATCCGCCACGCCTGATCGTCGGCTTCGCGCCCGGCGGCGGCAGCGATTTCATCGCGCGTGCCCTGGCCACGGAAATCGCCGGGCCGCTGGGCCAGCCGCTCATCGTCGAGAATCGTCCCGGCGCCGGCGGCGCCATCGCGGCACGGGCAGCCGCCACGAGTCCGCCGAACGGCTACACCCTGTTCCTGGGCAGCGCGGCGACGTTCGTGATCAATCCGGTGCTGATGACCGACCTGCCCTACGACGCGGAAAAGGATTTCGTTCCTGTAGGGTCGGTAGCACGCTTCGACTACGTGCTGATGACGCGGCCCAGCCTGCCCTACAAGACGCTGGCCGACCTGGTCGCGCACGCGAAGCAGAAACCGGGCGAACTGACCATCGGTTCCGCCGGCAATGGCTCGAACACGCATCTGGCCGCGGCGGCGTTCCAGCAGGCCGCGGGCATCCAGTTGCGCCATATCCCCTACAAGGGCACCACGCCGGCCCTGACCGACCTCGCGGGCGGCAATATCGATTTGCTGTTCGACTCGGTGCCCACGGTGCTCAGCCTGGTGAAGTCCGGCAAGGTGAAGGGCCTGGCCACCACCGGGACCGCGCGCGAGGCGCTGCTGCCCGAGCTGCCCACCGTGATCGAAGCCGGCGTGCCGGGCTTTACCGCGAGCAACTGGTTCGCGGTGTTCGCGCCGGCGCGCACGCCGGACGATCGGGTGGAACGGCTCAATGCTGCGATGCAAAAGGCGTTGACGGGGGCGGCACTGCGCGAGCAGCTGACGTCCACCGGCAACGTGCCGTTGCCAGGCAGCCCGCAGGACCTGCGGGCGCTGGTGAACCAGGAGCGCGCTTCCTATACGAAACTGATCAAGACCTCGGGCATCAAGATCGAGTGAGCGTCGTCCAGGGCTAGCGCGCCGACACGTACTTGACGATTTCCTGCGATGCGCCGGTGGTCCATGTGTCGATCAGCATCTTCACGCTGTCCAGGCGGACGCCGCCCTGCGCCTCGCGGCTGTTGGCGATTTCCTTGCCGGTGCCGCCACGTACCGCGGCATACAGCACTTCGCTGGTGACGCTATCGGTCACCTGGGTCTCGATGGCGATCTTGGCGTCCTGCGGACGTCCGCCTTCAATGGCGGCCTTGGCCCCCGTGATCACCAGGCTGATCGGAATGTATTGGTACGGCGCCAGCGGCTGGGTCTCGCTGCCCACTGCCGTGATCGCAACCCGGATGCGGGCCACGCCCGGTCCCGGCCGGTCCACCAGCCGCACCTGCTGGCCCAGCTTCTGCCGCAGCGACGTATCGGCATAGGTCCGGATCTGCTCCAGCGTTTCGCGGGATACGTTCTCCGTGGGTTGCGGTTCGGGGTAGTAGGTCACCCGCTCCAGCAGGACGGCCTGGTAGCTGGCGGTCTGGAATTTCGGATTCAGATAGGAAAGCCGCGTGCCGCCGCCCGGCGCGCTGGTCTGGTGCATTTTGGCGTATTCATTGCCCAGGAATCCGGATTCCTTGGGCGGCGTACCCGCGCAACCTGCCAGGACGATCAGTGCGGCCGCCATGCCGCTTGTTTTGAGCATGTTCATGTACGACTCCTCCCTGTGTGGACGGATCGTATTGAACCACCGAACACGCGCTTCCGGCGGAATTAATGCAAGCGTCGCAAGCCACCGCGCCCGTGGGATCAGGGCGCGGTCTCGGCCTCCGGCGTGGTCTTGCGCACGCCCCGGATATTGGTGATCGCCAGGCCCAGCTGCAGGGCGATCAAGGCGTAGGCATCGTCATGCAGGCCCCAGGCGATCCACAGCACGTTGCTGAGCAGGAAGACCCAGAAGCCGGCATTGCGGCGATGCTTGCGCGACGACGCGACCAGCCAGGCCGCGCCCAGCGACGCCGCCATGGCGGGCCATTGCAGCAGATCGATAATTTCCAACGCCATGCCTGTTTTGCCTCGGTGATCCGGGCGGGAATGCCCGTGCCCGCGTCCATAGGCAAGCGGCGGGCCGGGGTTGGCCAAGCAGCCGGCCGGTTACGATGGCGCCATGAAGGCATACTCCCATTACCAGGGCGTCATTTTCGACATGGACGGCCTGCTGCTGAATACCGAAACGCTGGCCGTGCGGGCGCTGGAGGCGGCCGGCCAGGAGATCGGCGTCGATACCCCGCGCGAGTTCTGCGTGTCCCTGATCGGTTCACCCGCCGACGTCTGCCGCCGGCTGCTGCTGGAACGGTGCGGCGGCGACGTCCCCGCGGACGCCTTGTTCGCCGCCGCGACGATCCGCCTGCATGGCTTGATCGACGACGGGCTGCTGGAATTGCGACCCGGCGCGGAGGCGCTTCTGCACCATCTCGACCAATGTGGCCTTCCGCGCGTCGTGGCCACGTCGTCGTCGCGCGAGAAAGCCAGGCACCACCTGACGGCGGCCGGGATCCTGGGCCGCTTCGACGCGATCGTCACACGCGACGACGTCGCGCGTGGCAAGCCGCATCCCGACCTGTATCTGGGCGCGGTCGGCAAGCTCGGCATCGCGCCCGGCCACTGCCTGGCGCTGGAAGACTCCTACAACGGCGTGCGGGCCGCCCATGCGGCGGGCGTACCCGTGATCATGGTGCCGGACGTGCTGACGCCTACGGATGAGATGCGGGCGCGCTGCCTGGATATCCTGCCGGACCTGCGGCAGGTCATTCCGCTGCTGCATGGACGCCCCGCGGCACGGCCGGGAGGCCCTTCCGCCGCGGCGGGGTGACGGCGCATCGAAGGCGCCGACATGGGCATGGCCCATGCTGCGTTTGCGGCTCATACATCTCGCAGGAGCCAACGATGACGCATCCGCAGAACGAGAACACCGACGACACTGGCGCGCAGGCGGACGATCGTTCGCGCGAAAACCAGCGCAGCCATGGCGACGCCCAGCACCACACCAAGAAAGACGGGCACGCCGACCAGCTCGGCACGGGCCAGGACCAGACCAGCAGCCGCCAACATGGGCAGGGAGCACGCCGTCCAGGGTAGAAGGGAAGGCTTGCCGACCGCCATCGAGACGATCGACGCACCTGGATTCGGACCGCCCCTGCACAGACATCGCGCGGGCGAAGTGTCCTACGTCCTGGAAGGACTCCTGGGCCCGGGCTTGATGCCCGGGCTTGATCGAAATCAATGACGTTTGATGGGCGCGGACGGACACTTGCGACATTCAGCAAGGAGACAGCCCATGAATGACGAATCGTACGACATCAACCGCATGGCGTCCCTGATCCTGCACTTCGTGCTGGGCCTGGGCGCCAGCACGGACGATGCGCTGCGGGCGCTGCGGCTGACCGAGCGGATGCTGCGGGACGCCCGCGCCGACGAAGCATACGCGCGTCATCAAACATCATAAGGAACCACCATGAGCTGCGTCCTCATCCCTATCGACGGCTCCGACAATGCGCTGCGCGCCTTGAACTACGTCGTCCAGCACAGCAAGATGTATGAACCGCTGACCCTGCATCTGCTGAACGTGCAGATCCCCATCATCTCCGGCGCCGTGCGCCGGTTCGTCGACCAGGACACGATACGGCGCTACCACCAGGAAGAAGGCGAATCCATGCTGGCCAAGGCCAAGGCCATGCTGGACGAGGCGCATGTGCCCTATGAGGCCCATATCAAGGTGGGCCACATCGCCGAAACCATCGTGGCGGCCGCCGAGCAGCACAAATGCGACCAGATCGTCATGGGCTCGCGCGGCCTGGGCACGACAGCCGGCCTGTGGCTGGGATCGGTCACCACCAAGACGCTGCACCTGGCGCAGATTCCCGTCACTATCGTCAAATAGCCGCGCCCATGGAAGCGATGCATATGGAAGCGATGGTCCTGCGCGCGCCGGGCCAGCCGCTGGTGCGGGAATCGCGACCCTTGCCGCAACCCGGCGCGGGCCAGGTGCGCATCCGCATCGAAGCCTGCGGGGTCTGCCGCACCGACCTGCACGTCGTCGATGGCGAACTGCCCCACCCCGCGCTGCCTGTCGTCCCCGGCCATGAAGTCGTCGGCATCGTCGACGCGCACGGCCCCGACGTGATCGCCCCCGCGCTGGGCATGCGCGTCGGCGTGGCCTGGCTGGCGCATACCTGCGGACATTGCCCGTACTGCGGCCAGGGGCAGGAAAACCTGTGCGACACGCCGCTGTTTACCGGCTACACCGTCGATGGGGGCTTCGCCACCCATACCCTGGCCGACGCCAACTTCGTCTTTGCCTTGCCCGCCGATGCGGACCCCGTGGCGGCGGCGCCGCTGATGTGCGCCGGCCTGATAGGCTGGCGCTCGCTACGGGCCGCGGGCAATGCCGCGCACGTGGGCCTGTATGGCTTCGGCGCGGCCGCCCATATCCTGGCGCAGGTCTGCTGCCGGCAAGGTCGCAGCGTCTACGCCTTCACCCGCCCCGGCGACAACGCCGCCCAGGCGCTGGCGCTGTCGTTGGGCGCCGTGTGGGCCGGAGGCTCCGACCAGACGCCGCCGCATGAGCTGGATGCCGCCATACTTTTCGCGCCGGTGGGCGCCCTGGTCCCCACGGCGCTGGCGGCCGTGCGCAAGGGCGGCCGCGTCGTCTGCGGCGGGATTCACATGAGCGACATTCCGGCCTTCCCCTATCGGCTGCTGTGGGAAGAGCGGCAGATCGTATCGGTCGCCAACCTGACCCGCCAGGACGGCGAGGAATTCCTGCGGGTGGCCGCGGCCGCGCCGATAGACATGCACACCACGCCCTACGCCCTGGCCGACGCGAACCGTGCGCTGGCGGATCTTCGCGGAGGCCGCCTGACGGGCGCCGCGGTGCTCGTTCCGCCGGCGCCTTGAACGCGGGCGGATCGCGACGAGGCCGAGCGTCGGCGACGATCCGGTCTACACGCGTTCAGCAGCGTTCACCGCGTGCACGGCGCGGACCTCAGGCCGTGGCGTCGCCGGCGGCGTGCGCGGCGCGGTCCGGATACAGCAGCACGGGGCGGTCGGCGATGCGGATGAAGGCTTCGGCGACACTGCCCAGCAGGACCCGCCTCACGCCGCGCCGGCCATGCGTGCCCAGCACCACCAGGTCCGCGTTGATGCCGCGCGCCGCTTCCAACAGGCGCTCCGCGACGGTATCGTCGATTTCGCTGCCGTGGATCAGGGTCGATTCCACCATCACGCCGGACTTCGCCACCGCCGCCGTGGCCTCGTCCAGCACCTTGCGCGCGTCCGTTTCGACGGCGCTGGCCAGGGCCGCGGGGTCATAGACCAGCGATGAGTAGTACGCGCTGGGGTACTCCGCCACGCAGATCGCGTACAGCGCGGCGCCTTCCGACGCCGCCAGGCGGGAAGCATGCTCCAGCGCGGCGCGCGCGATCCTGCTGCCGTCCACGGCAACCATGATTTTCCGGTACATGAGGGGCTCCTTGGATCCTTGACGCGGGAGTTCTCATGCTGCGCCGCGAGGCCGCCGGGCGCTGTGATCTGAGTCAAGGGTTATCGGCGTACACGGCATAGGCTGCGTACAGGGCGTACACCGCGTCGGCGGCGTCGGCGGCGACGAAGCCGCGACCGTTCAGGCGTCGGCCGCCCGGGCCCGATGGCAGTCCCGCAGCAGGTCCCAGATTTCGTCGACCACCGTGGCGCCGCCGGCGCGCGCAGCGCGGTACAGGGACACCGGGACATCGACCGTGGGCAGGTCCGGCCCCGCGACCACCAGCGCGCCGGTGGCCAGTTCCCGCGCGATCAGGCGTTCCGGCAGCCAGGCCATGCCCATGCCGGCCAGCACCATTTCCTTGATGCCGGCGACGAAGCCCGATTCCTGGACGATGCGGACTTCGTACCGGTCCATCAGCGGCGGCAGGCAGTGCTTGTACAGGATGGCGCCCATGAAGCTGGGCGCGGGATAGCCCAGCAGCCGCAGCGCCCGCCCCGGCTGCGGCGAGTGCGCCGGGACGCCCGGCGCCGTGGCCGCGCTGACGGCGATCAGCCTGTCGTGGCCCAGCTGCATGCGCTCGGTATGCGGCATGGTGGCCTGCAAAGGGGTATCGGCTTCCAGGCACAGCAGCAACTGCGCTTCGCCCGACGTAAACCGGGCGATGCTCTCGGGGCGATCCTCGGCATCCACGCCCAGCTCGACGGCGGGCGCTTCGCGCTGCACCAGCCGCAGCAGTTCCGGCAGCCAGGTGATGGTCAGGGTGTGCTGCGCCGCCACCCGCACGCGCCGGACTCCCTGCTGTTCGGCCTGTATGCGGTTGCGCAGTTCGGTGGCCTGCATCAGCAGCGCGCGGAATTCGTGCGTATAGCGCTCGCCCACCGGCGTCAGCCGCAGGCTCGCACTGGTCCGGTCGATCAATTGCACGCCCAGCCAGTCCTCCAGCATCTGGATCCGGCGCGAGAACGCCGGCTGCGTGATGTTGCGCAGCGCGGCGGCGCGCGAAAACGTGCCGGCGTTCAGCAAGGCGAGAAAATCTTCGAGCCAGATCAGCTTCATAGGTCCAGGCCCGGTCTATCCGGGCCGCTCAGCGCCCGGCAAGGGACGGCGGTCCCTTGAATCGGGCTTATCAGGTGCCGGCCCGGATGCCGGCCTGGGTGCTGGCCTGGATGCCCGCCCGGGTGCCGACCCTTATGCAAAAAAAACATGGGCGCCGGAAAATATAGCATTGGGCGGCGCTCCAACCTGTCCGTTACTCTCGCCCTTCCCTTACCCCCTTCCCTTATCTCTCCCGGGATTCCCACCATGATGCATCTCGCCGCCTATCCCCGCGTACGCCTGGGCCACTTTCCCACGCCGCTGGAGCCCATGCCCAACCTGTCCCGCCACCTGGGCGGGCCCAACCTGTACATCAAGCGCGACGACTGCACCGGCCTGGCGACGGGCGGCAACAAGACCCGCAAGCTGGAATTCCTGGTCGCCGAAGCGCTGGCCCAGGGCGCCGACACGCTGATCACGCAAGGCGCCGTGCAATCCAACCACGCGCGCCAGACGGTGGCCGCGGCCGCGCGTTTCGGCATGGACTGCAAGATCCTGCTGGAACAGCGCGTCAGCGATGGCGGTGAGGACTACGAAGAATCGGGCAACGTGATGCTGGATCGGCTGATGGGCGGCGAAATCTCCGCGCGCCTGCCCTCCGGCACCAATATGCAGCAGGCCATGGAAGAACTGGCGGCGCAACTGCGCGAGCGCGGCAAGAAGCCCTACGTGATTCCCGGCGGCGGCTCCAATCCGGTCGGCGCGCTGGGCTACGTGGCCTGCGCCCAGGAACTGCTGACGCAGTCCTTCGAAATGGGCCTGCGCATCGACACCGTGGTGCATGCGACCGGCAGCGCCGGCACGCAGGCCGGCCTGGTGACCGGGCTGGCCGCCATGAACAGCGGTATTCCCGTGATGGGCATCAGCGTGCGCGCGGCGCAGGAACAGCAGATCGAGAACGTGTGGAAGCTGACCCAGGCCACGCGCGACTACATGGGCCTGCCCAGCGGCTCCGTACGGCGCGAGGACGTGCTGGTGGACGCCGGCCACGTCGGCGCCGGCTACGGCGTGCCGACCGAAGGCATGGTGGAAGCCGTGCGCCTGGCCGCGCAGCTGGAAGGCATCCTGCTGGATCCGGTGTACTCGGGCAAGGGCATGGCCGGCCTGATCGCACAGATCCGCGCCGGCAGGTTCGGCAAGGACCAGAACGTGGTGTTCGTCCACACGGGCGGTTCGGCGGCGCTGTTCGCCTACCGCTCGACGTTCGACAGCCGCAAGGGCTGAGCCCACGGCGCGGCGATCGGGCTGGCGGCGGCGGTCTGCCCGCGCGCCGCGGCCCGCGGTTCAGCCGGGCATTCCAGGCAAGCACAGCGGGCAAGCCCTCCAGGCAAGCGCATCGGGCAAGCGCATCGGGCAAGCGCGTCGGGCAAACGCCTCAGGCGGGCGCCGCTTCGCCTTCCGGCTCCGGCGGCCGAACCAGCAGCACCGGAACGGGCGCGGTACGCACCACCAGTTCCGCGTCGCTGCCCATGACCAGGCGATTGATGCCGCGGCGGCCGTGGGTGCCCATCACGATCACGTCGGCCTTCCAGTCCCTGGCATGGTCGACGATGATTTCGGAAACGCGGCGGCCGTCGCATTCTTCCAGGTGGCAATCGCATTCCACGCCTTCCGCTTCCAGCACGTGCCTGGCATCCGCCAGGATGCGGTGGCCGTTGCGCAGCATGGAAGGCAGCATCTGATGCACGTAGATTTCCGGCCGTTCGAACCCGTTGGTGTACAGCAGCGTATCCAGGACGTGGATCAGGCGGATCTTGCCTTCGCTCAGCCGCGCCAGCCGGACGGCCTGCTCCAGCGCCCTGCCGCTGGTTTCGCTGCCGTCGACCGGCACCAGGATTTTCTTGTACATCGTCGCTTCCCTATCGTCTGGCCTGGATGCACCGGCCGCGCCGTGGCGGGGTGCACCCCCTCATCCCGCACTGTATCCAGCGTGCCGCGCGCCGTATTGACCTGCGTCAACCGGTGGCCCGATCCGTCACTGGATATACTGCCCCCTATCCCCGTTACCGGAGTCGCCGCGTGGACCGCCTGCACGCCATGAAGACCTTCGTCACCGTGGTCGAGAGCGGTGGCTTCACCGCCGCCGCGCGCAAGCTCGATGTCTCGCTATCGGTGGTCAGCCGCGTCATCACCGAGCTGGAAGCCCATCTGGGCGTGCGCCTGCTGACGCGCACCACGCGCGTCGTGCGGCCCACCGAAACCGGCGCCGCCTACCTGGAGAACTGCAAGCGCATCCTGGGCGATATCGAAGAAGCCGAACTGGCCGCGGCCGGCACGCATGCGGCGCCGCGCGGCAGCCTGGTGGTGACCGCGCCCGTCCTGTTCGGCGCCCGCCACGTGACGCCCATCGTCGTCGAATACCTGCAGCGCTATCCCGAAGTGGACGTCAACTGCCTGCTGCTCGATCGCAACGTCAGCTTCATCGATGAAGGCGTGGACGTGGGCGTGCGCATCGGCGAACTGCCCAGTTCCTCATTGCAGGCCATCCCCGTGGGCCGCGTGCGGCGCGTGGTGTGCGCCGCGCCGTCCTACCTGGCGCAGCATGGCGTGCCGCGCTCCCCGGACGACCTGCTGGCGCACACGCTGATACAGACCACCGGCGTCAGCGCATTGGCCGAATGGCGCTTCATGGTCCAGGGCGAACAGAAACCCCTGCGCTTCACCCCCCGGCTGGCCACCACGACCAACGATTCCGCCATCGCGGCGGCGGTGGCGGGCTTCGGCATGGCGCGCGTGCTGTCCTACCAGGTAGCCGGTGAGTTATGGGACGGCAAGCTGCGCGTGGTGCTCGCCGAATACGAACCGCCCCCCATGCCTATCCAGGTGATCCACCGCGAAGGCCGGCACGCCATGCAGAAGGTGCGCGCCTTCCTGGACCTGGCGATTGATCGGCTGCGCGCGGACAAGTCGCTGAACTGACGCGCATTATTCTCGTTTCAAGAAGAATACCTTCTCCCGTGGGCCGTTTTTCCACGGGCGTGGCCCTCCTATGATTCGTTTCAGCACGGAATTACGTGCGAAACCCGCAAACAAAGGACTGCCACCATGAAGCTCTTCCACCATCCCCTGTCCGGCCACGCCCACCGCGCCCGCCTGTTCCTGTCGCTGATCGCCCAACCCGCCGAACTGGTGGAGGTCGACCTGGCCAACCGCGCGCACAAGCAGCCGGACTTCCTGAAGCTGAATCCCTTCGGCCAGGTGCCTGTCCTGGTCGACGGCGACGTGGTGATCGCCGATTCCAACGCGATCCTGGTCTACCTGGCCAAGAAGACCGGCAAGACCGACTGGCTGCCGGAAGCTCCGGTGCAGGCGGCCGCCGTGCAACGCTGGCTGTCGGTGGCCGCCGGCGATATCGCCTTCGGCCCCGCCGCGGCCCGCCTGGTCACGGTCTTCGCTGCGCCCCTGGACGCCGACGCCGCGATCGCCCGAGCCCATGTGGTGCTCAAGCGCATGGACGACGCGCTGGCGAACCAGCAGTGGATCGCCGCTGATCACCCGACCATTGCCGACGTCGCCCTGTACAGCTACACGGCGCGCGCGCCGGAAGGTTTCGTGGACCTGAAGGACTACGCCAACGTGCGCCGCTGGCTGGCCGGCGTCGAAGCCCTGCCCGGTTTCGTCGAGTTCGAGCGCACGCCCGTCGGATTGGCCGACTGACCGGCCCCGCGCCGAACCCCTGAACGCGTCAACACCCTGGGAGTCATCATGTCCACCGCACCCTGGCACGCCGGCGAACTCGCCCTGCAATCCCGCGTGGGCGTCCTCGCCCGGATGGACGACGTCGGCCGCCGCTTCATACGTGATCACATGCCGGACCAGCACCGGGAATTCTTCGTGCAGCTGCCCTTCGTGGCGCTGGGCGCGGTGGCGCCGGATGGCACGGTCTGGGCGACGTTGCGGGCCGGGCACCCGGGTTTACTGACGTCGCCGGATCCCCGCCGCCTGGACATCGCCATCGAACGGGAAGCCGCCGATCCGGCGGACCCGGGCCTGGAGGATGGCCAGGCCATCGGCCTGCTGGGCATCGACCTGGCGACGCGGCGCCGCAATCGCATGAACGGCGTGCTACGCCATGCGGGCGGCAAACTGTCCCACATCGACGTGACGCACAGCTTCGGCAATTGCCCGCGCTACATCCAGCAGCGCGCGATCGTGTTCACGCGGGACCCCGCCGAACAAAGCACCGTCGCGCCGCAGGTCATGGATGCCCTGGATGCGGAAGCCCGCGCCTTGATCCAGGGGGCGGACACCCTGTTCGTCGCGTCCTACGTGGACCTGCCCGAAGGACGCCAGGTCGATGTCTCGCATCGCGGCGGCAAGCCAGGCTTCGTGCGCCTGGACGACGACGGCGGCATGACGATTCCCGATTTCAACGGCAACCTGTTCTTCAACACGCTGGGCAACTTCATGGTGAACCCGGCGGCCGGCGTGACCTTCGCCGATTTCGAGACGGGCGAACTGCTGCAGATGACGGGCCGCGCCGAAGTCATCGTCGATTCACCGGAGATCGCCGCTTTTCAGGGCGCCGAGCGCCTGTGGCGATTCTTCCCGCGCATCGTCGTGCGGCGCGCGGGGGCGCTGCCGCTACGCTGGGCGCGCAAGGAAGACGGCGCGTCGCCCAGTTCGCTCTTGACCGGCGACTGGACCCAGGTCGCCGACCGCTTGCGCGCCGCCGCCATGGCGCAGAACTGGCGGCCGTTCCGGGTGGCGCGCATCGTGGAAGAAAGCCGCGCCGTGCGCTCCCTGCACCTGGAGCCGGCCGACGGCGCGGGGCCCGCACCGCATCAGGCGGGCCAGTTCCTGCCTATCCGCGTCAGGCCGCCGGGCGCCGAAAAGCCGCTGACGCGTACATACACGCTGTCGGTGGCGCCTTCGGACGCCGGCTATCGCATCAGCGTGAAGCGCGACGGCGCGGTGTCGCAATTCCTGCATGACCACGTGCAGGTGGGCGACATCATCGAAGCTCGCGCGCCCGGCGGCGCCTTCACCGTGGATCCCACCGAAAAAAGGCCGGTGGTGCTGCTGGCCGCCGGCATCGGGGTGACGCCCATGCTGGCCATGCTGCGCCACATCGTCTATGAAGGGCAGCGCAGGCAGAAGATGCGTCCGACCTGGTTCTTCCATTCGGCGCGTTCGATGGCGGAGCGGGCTTTCGCCGACGAACTGGCCGCGCTGCAGGCCGCCGGCCAGGGCGCGGTGCGCGTGTTCCGGCTGTTGAGCGACACGGCGGGCGCGCGTCTGGGTGAGGACTACGATCAGTCCGGACGGATAGACATCGATCTGCTGCGCGCCCGCCTGCCGTTTGACGACTACGACTTCTACCTGTGCGGGCCGGCTCCGTTCATGCAGTCGCTCTACGACGGATTGCGGGCGCTGAACGTGCCCGATGACCGGATCCACGCGGAAGCCTTCGGGACGTCGTCGTTGACGCGGCAAGGCGGGCGGGTGAATGAGGCGACGGCGCCGGCAGGATTGCCGGCGGCGACGGCCGGATCGACGGCTGTCCAGGCAGCAGGCCACCCGGCAGCCCCACCGGTTGCGCGGCCGGCCACCGAATCGGTGCCGGTCATCTTCCTGCAATCCGCCAAGGAAGCGCGCTGGCAACCCGGCGGCGGGTCGCTGCTGGAACTCGCGGAAGAACGCGGGCTGGAGCCGGCCTTCGGCTGCCGTGGCGGCAGCTGCGGAACCTGCCGCACGCGGATCGTGCAAGGCGCGGTGGCGTATGCACAGCAACCTGAGTTCGACGTGCCCGAGGGCGAGGCCCTGATCTGCTGCTCGGTGCCGGCCGCGGGCGGCAAGCCCTTGCAGCTGGATCTTTGACGGCCTCGGCCTGTATCCAGCAATCCCCTCAGGCGGCCGACTTCTGTCCCGGCTGCCGGCCCGCCGCGCGCAGGATCAGCCCGGCGATCCGCTCCGGCTGCGAGATCAGCGACAGGTGGCTGGCCTTGACCTCGATGGTCGTGGCGCCCATGCGCTTGGCCATGAACCGTTCCAGGTCGGGGTTGATGGTGCGGTCTTCGGTGGAGACCGCATAGAAGCTGGGCTTGGAACGCCAGGCCGCCTGGGTGGTCTTGCCGGTCAGCAGCGCCTTGCGGAAGGGTTGCTGCACGGCATACAGCACCATGGCCTTCTTGCGCGGCAGGTCGCCGGCGAAATCCTTGAGGAACGCTTCCTGGCTCAGGCGGCCCTCGTCGCCGTCGAACACGATGCCGGCGCTGGCGGGCGGCGTGGGAAACTTGGCGGCCAGCTGCCCGTAGTCTTCGTCGGCGTCCGGCGCGCGCGCCGCCACGTAGACCAGCGACGCCACGTTGGGATGCACGCCGGTTTCCGTCACCAGCATGCCGGAGAACGAGTGGCCGACCAGCACAGTGGGACCATCCTGCCGGTCCAGGACGCGGCGCACGGCATCCACGGCCTCCGGAAACGTCGTCAGCGGGTTCTGCACGGCGGTGGCATTCATGCCGGCGGCCTGTAGCCGCGCGATCACCTCGGTCCAGCAGGAGCCGTCGGCGAACAAGCCATGCGCCAGCACGACGTTCTTGATCGCTCCCGGGCCCGCGGCGGGCGCGGCGGCGGGAGCCGCCTGCGCGACCCGCAGGCCGGGAAGCAAGGTGGAGGCGGCGGCGCCCGCGAGCGTGGCGGCGAATGCACGGCGATTCATGGTCATGACGGTTCCTCTGTATCAAGATGATCGCCAGGATAAACGCCGACTGCCGCGGGACGTTTCAAATTTTCGTTAGATTTCGGTTTCGCCATCGGCCGAACGATCGGCATCGAAACGCTCACGCCATTTGGCTGCCCTGCCCGCGACGAACTCGATCAAGGTCCGCGCGGCCAGGGTCTGGTACCGCCCCGGCATCCGCAGCAGGAACATGCGGGTGCCGAATACGCTGAGCCGCCAATCGGTCAGCGCCGTGACCACCCGCCCACCGATTTCGTCCGCGACGACGTAATCCGGCACCAGGCCCACGCCCAGGTCCGCCAGGAGGGCCTCGCGCAGGAACTGGAAATTCTCCGATGCCAGCGTGGGATGCAAGGTGAGTTGCCGCCGCGCGTCGCCTCGGTACGCCGATACCCGCAGGTCCCGTCCGGACACGCCGGACGTGATCAGCGGAACCTCCGCCAATTCGTCCAGCGTCGACGGCAGCGGATGGCTGCGCGCGTAGGCGGCGGAAGCACACACGACATAGCGCACTTCCGCCAACTCGGTCGCCACCATCTGCTGCGGCGGCTCGGACATCACCCTTACCGCCACGTCCACTTCGTCGCGCAGCAGATCGTCCACGCGGTTGTCGAACAGCACGTCCAGCGCGATATCCGGATACTCGCGCTTGAATTCGATCAGCCAGCCGGACATGACCATGTGCCCGAAACCGGTCGGCAGGCTGATCCGCAGCGAACCGTGCAGTCCGCGGCCCAGCGAGGCCACGGCTTCCCGCGCGGCGAGCACCTCGTCACGGACGACCCGCCCGTGGCGATAGAGACGTTCGCCGGCTTCGGTGAGCTCGACCCGGCGCGTCGTGCGCCGCATCAGTTGCAGGCCGACGGACTTTTCCAACTGCGCCAGGTGGTAGCTGACGTTGGCGCGGCTCATTTTCAGGTTGCGCGCTGCCGCACTCAGGTTGCCGGCTTCGACGATATCCACGAAAAGCGCCAGTGACTGCGCGTCCAATCCCGCCCCCTTCTGTCAAAGAATATTTGACAGACTGTTCATAGTCTTTGGGATTGTCAAGCACGTCCGGTAGGAAAATAATGCGCGGTATCAGCAGAACCCCGCCGGAGACACCGATGCCCCTGGACCAGGACACCTTCCAACTGTTGCTCGACAGCGTGCAGCGCTTCGTACGCGAGCGGCTGATGCCCGCGGAGGACGCCGTCGAGGAGCACGACGACGTGCCGGCCGACGTCGTCGCCGACATGAAGGAACTGGGCCTGTTCGGGCTGTCCATCCCGGAGGAATACGGCGGCATCGGGCTCAGCATGGCGCAGGAATGCGAAGTCGCCTACGAACTGGGCCACACCGCCCTGGCCTTCCGCTCGGTGGTCGGGACCAACATCGGGATCGGTTCGCAGGGCATCCTGATGGACGGCACCGCTGATCAGAAGGCCGAATACCTGCCACGCATCGCCAGCGGCGAGCTGATCGTGTCCTTCGCGTTGACGGAACCGGATGCCGGCTCGGACGCGGCCTCGATCAAGACGCGCGGCGTCAGGGACGGCGCCGACTATGTGCTGGACGGGACCAAGCGTTTCATCACCAATGCCCCGCGCGCCGGCGCCTTCACCTTGATGGCGCGCACCGACGGCCCTGGGGCGGGCGGCATCTCGGCCTTCATCGTGCCGGCGGGCCTGCCGGGTTTGAGCCTGGGCAAGCCGGATCGCAAGATGGGCCAGCGCGGCACCAAGACCTGCGACGTCGTCCTGGACAATGTGCGGGTGCCGGCCGCCAATATCATCGGCGGCGAGCCGGGCAAGGGCTTCAAGACCGCCATGAAGGTCCTGGACCGCGGACGCCTGCACATATCGGCCGTGGCCTGCGGCATGGCCGACCGCATCCTGCGCGAAAGCGTGGCCTACGCCCGGCAGCGCAAGCAGTTCGGCCAGCGCATCGGCGATTTCCAGCTGGTGCAGGCCATGCTGGCCGACAGCCAGGCGGAATTGCTGGCCGCCTGGTCGCTGGTGCAATCGGTCGCGCGCCGCTACGACGCCAAGCCCTTCGGCGTGACCGATCCGGAAGTCAGCATGCAGGCCGCCTGCGCCAAGCTATTCAGCACGGAAATGGTCGGCCGCGTCGCCGATCGCGGCGTGCAGGTGCACGGCGGGTCGGGCTACATCAACGAGTACAAGGTGGAGCGCTTCTATCGTGACGTGCGCCTGCTGCGCCTGTACGAAGGCACGACGCAGATCCAGCAACTGGTGATCGGCAAGCAGTTGATGAAGTCCGCCTGAGGCGGCCGGCGGCGGCCGGCGGCGCGCGGAAAGCGGCACCGCTGGAGAAAGCCGCGGTTGGCGCAAGCGCAAGGCCCGCGCGTCAGCGCGGCGGCGCCGGCAGCGTCTTCTGCACGGCCTCGCAGCGTTCCTTCAGCAGCCGGTACAAGGCCTGTACGCCGGGCGAATATTGCTTGCGATGCGGGCACACCAACATCAATGGCGCGGACACGCCGCTCAAGTGCGGCAGCAGGATGTGCAGGCGCCCGGTCCGCACGTCGTCGCTGACGTCCATCCAGGACTTGTAGGCAATGCCCTCTCCCGCCAGCGCCAACCGGCGCACCACGTCCCCGTCGTCGCTGTGTATGGTCCCCGTGACGTTCACCGACAGCTTGTTCTTCCCATCCCGGAATTCCCATTTGTCGTAGAGCCGGCTGCTCAGCATGTACAGCAGGCAATCGTGGCTGGCCAGATCGTCCAGCGACGACGGCACGCCGCGCCGCGACAGGTATTCGAACGAAGCCACGAGCACGCGCCGGTTCTCCGGCGCCAGCGGCAGCGCGACGTAGCTGGCGTCCTCGGCCACGCTGTAGCGCACCGCCACGTCCACCGGATCGCGGAAGACGTCGGTGACGCGATCCGAAAAGAACAGCTTCAAGGTCAAGCGCGGATAAGGCTGGCGGAACAGCGTGAACCAGGGCAGCAGCACGTTGCGGCCCAGGTCGGATGGCGCCGCCACCTGCAGCACGCCGCGCAGCTCGCGCTGCTGGCCGTGCAGTTCCTCATGGCCGGCGCGCACGTTGTCCAGGATCGTCTGCGCATGCGGCAGATAGGCTTCGCCTTCGGCCGTCAGCCTCAGGCTGCGGGTCGACCGGGCAAACAGGCGGGCGTCGAGTTCGCCTTCCAGGCGCTTGATGGCGGCGCTGACCTGCCCGGGTAGCAGGTCCGCCTCGCGCGCGACATCGGAAAAGCTGCCCAGGGCGGCGGAACGGACGAACAGGGCGAGGTCATCGAGTTTGATCATTTTCACGAAAACAGTGAAAGGCCTGCTCGATTTTCCCTGTTTTTCGTCAACTGCAGCAAGCGGAACATACGTCCACGGCGAGACGGAACGCTCGCCACTCCGACCCAACGGCACCACAAGGACATCGCCATGGAAACGCTCACCGCCATCCGGAACCGCTACACCACCAAGGCCTACGACACGTCGCGCAAGATCCCGCCGGCGCAGATCGAGCAACTGCTCGAAGGCCTGCGCATGAGCCCTTCGTCGGTCAATTCGCAACCCTGGCATTTCATCGTCGCCAGCGACGACGCCGGCAAGGCCCGCATCGCCAAGGCCGCGCAAGGCGCGTTCGGCTACAACGGGCCCAAGATCATGAACGCGTCGCACGTGATCGTCTTCGCCGCCCGGACCGATATGACGCCTCAGCATATGGAAGCCATCCTGGAGCAGGAAGAACGCGACGGCCGCTTCCAGATCGAAGGCGCCAAGGAAGGCCAGCGCAGGGGCCGGCAATCCTTCGTCGACATCCACCGCTACGAACAGAAAGACCTGCAGCATTGGATGGAAAAACAGGTCTACCTGGCCCTGGGCACGCTGATGCTGGCCGCCGCCACGCAAGGCATCGACACCACGCCCATGGAAGGCTTCGATTTCCGCCTGCTGGACGCGGAACTGGGCCTGCGCGAACGGGGCTACAGCAGCGTGGTGCTGCTATCGCTGGGTTATCACGCCGACAAGGACTTCAACGCCCGCCTGCCGAAGTCACGCCTGCCCCAGAGCGACGTCATGACTTTCATTTGACGCGCATCGCCCATGAACGCCCGGCGGACGTCCGGATCCGGACGTCCGCGCCTCGACCCAGGAATCGCCATGAGCTGCATAGGAAACAGCATCGGCGCTCAGCCGAACAAGCCTGCCCGCTTCGCCCGTTTTGCCCATTTCACCCGCTCCGCCGGGCTCGTCACGCCCCGCCTGCGCGGCTACGCCCTGCTGCTGGCCGCCATCGTTCTGTGGGGCGCGAACTGGCCCGTCATGAAGGCCGGCCTGGCGCACGTCACCCCCATCTGGTTTTCCGCGGTGCGCTTCGTCCTCGGCGCCGCCACGCTGTTAGCCCTGCAGGGCGTGACCGGAACGCTGCGCCGTCGCGCTGCATGAGCCCCTGACCGGCGGACTCGTCGCGGGCGTGGCCGCCATCGTGGCGGGCATCGCGGTCGTCACGATCAGCGGAGGAAGCGGCCGCCGTGGCCGGTGACGTTGATGCCGCCAGCCGGCCCGAACGCACAATGCGTTCTACGACTGGCGCCGCGCGCGCCGCCGGCGCCACCATAGCCAGATGCCGCTGCCGCCCAGCGTGGCCAGCAGCAGGCCCAGCAGCGCGACCGCCCCCTGCCCCGCGATGCCGCCCAATTCGCCGGTGTGCAGGGGATAGATATAGGAATTGATGCGCGTGCCGGGGTCCAGCTCGTTCCAGCGCTGGGCGGCCAGGATCGCGCCGGTGCGCGGATCCAGCCATACGGTGGAACGGCCGTTGGGATGGGGATCGTCGGGCACGCGCATGCGGATGGCCAGCGGGCGGTCGGTGCGCGGCGTGTACAGGAAGTAGCCGATGGCGCCGTCCGGAAAGGCGGCGCGCGCCTGGTTCGCCAGGTCGTCCAGGGAGACGGGCCGCTGCGGTTCCGGGTTCGGTTGCGGTTGCTGTTGCGGCTGCGCCGGCAGGGCGAGCGGCGGCTGTCCCGGCCGCGCCGACGTCGGCGACAACGGCGCAGCCGGTGCGCGCAGTGCCTGCGGCAGCGTGGGCGCCACCGTGCGCGGTGCGCCGCTCAGCCAGGTGATCCAGCCGCCGATCGGCCGCCATGCCAGGTACGCCCCGCTCCCCATGCAAACGGCCAGCAGCAGGCCCGCCAAGACGCCGCCCGTGCGGTGCGCGTCGAACAAGGCGCGGGTGCCACCCTTGCCGAACTCGATCCGCAGCGTAGGCGGCCAGCGGCGTGGCCACCACAGCACCACGCCGGTCAAGGCGAGCAGCAGGTAGGCCAGCGCCGCGCAGGCCAGCACGGCCTTGCCGGCCTGGGCCATCCACAGCGCGCTATGCAGGCCGTAGACCCATGCCACCAGGCCTTCGTCCGCGCCGCGCCGGCCCTGCTCGGCGCCGGTGGCGGGATCCAGGTACAGGCTGCCGCGCCAACTGCCGCGCACCAGGATCTGCAGGGTCTCCCCTTCCTGGCGCGGCGGCGCGAACGTGAAGGACGCGCCCGGGCCGAAGTCGGCCGCGAGACGCTGGCGCAACCCTTCCAGCGAGACCATGCGCACGCCGGGCGACCCGCCCGGTCCACTCGCCCCGCCCGGTCCACTCGCCCCGTTCGGTCCACTCGACCCGCCAGGCACGTTCGACCCGGCGGACGCCGCCTGGAAATACGCCGGATGCAGCCAGCGATCCACCGGCCGCGCCACCACCAGCAGCGACCCCGTGATGCCCGACAGCACCAGCAGCCAGCCCAGGCACAGCGCCGTCCAGCGATGGCATCGCAGCCACACGCGCCGCAAGCTCTGCATGGGCGCGATCAGTACGCCACGCGGGCCTGCACGTACACCATGCGCGGCGCGCCCACCATGCGGCCGCCATTGGTATCGGTGTTGCGCGTGTAATAGCGGCGATCGAACACGTTATTCACGCCGAACGCCAGTTCGCTGCCCTTCCACTGCGGCAACCTGTAGCTCAACTGCGCGTTCCACACGCTGAATCCCGGCACGCGCCCGTTGGTCGCGTCCGCGCTTTCCTTGTCGGTATTGGCCGTATCCGAATACTGGCTGCTCTGCGCGGTGCTGAACACATTGAAGACCCAGTTGCGCACCGTGTAGCGCCCGCCCACCGTGCCGGTCTGCCGCGAGTAGAACGGCACGTCATTGCCTTCGAACTCGCCCGACTTCTGGATGGCGCGCACGTAGGTGTAGTTGGCGTAAAGGTTCAAGCCGGCCAGCGGCCCCGCCTTGTCGAAGTCGTAGTCGACGGCGAATTCCACGCCGTTGTGCGTCGTCGCGCCCAGGTTGCGGAATAACGCCGGGTTGGTGCCCGGGATCGACAGGATCTGATTGTCGAAACGCAGGTTGAACACCGTCAGCTCGGTGTGGACCTGCTCGCCCGTATAGCGGAAACCGGCCTCCACCGTCTTGGCGACTTCCGGCTTCAGCGGATTGGAATCCGACATGGAATTCAGCTGCGTATACTGCACCGCGCCGAAGGACGTACTGTAGTTGGTGTACAGCGTCAGCCTGTCGTTGACCAGGTAGGCCACGTTCAGCGACGGCAGGCCGCGGCTGTTGCGCACCTCGAACGTCGAATCGTCGGCCGTGCCGCTGGGTTCGCGGTCGCTTTCGATCTTTTCGTAGCGTATGCCCGGCGTGACGCGCCAGTTGCCGTAGGCGATGCGGTCGTCCAGATAGAAGGAATGCGCGCGCGTGCCGTTGTCGAACACCTGCGTGGCGCCCACGCGGTCGCCGGTGGCGAGCGACGTGGAATAGCGCCGGTCTTGCCCGGTCTCGCGTATGTAGCGGTAACCCACCGTGACGTCGTGCGTGGTGGAGCCCCACGACAGCCGCTGCGTATAGCGCGGCTCGATCCCCAGCACCTGGTTGTTGCGCGGCTGGAAATCGTTGCGGTTCACGCCCGTGTTGATCAGGGAGCTCTGGCGCGAACTGTCGTAGTGATAGAGGCGCGTCTCGAACTCCTGCGTGTCGGAGATCGTATTCAGGTAGCCGATGTCGACCTGGTCGCGCTTGCCCTTCCAGTAGTCGGTGGGATGCGTGTTCTGGAACGGATCCTGCCGGTATTCGTCCACCGTCAGCCCGCCCGGCGTCATCGACTTCACGTCATAGTGGGCGAACTTGCCGTAGACCTCCGACGTGGGGCTGATCTCGTAGCGCCATTTCAGCGCCACGTCGTTGTAGCGGTCGTGGCTGCCGTCGCGCCATTGCTGGCCGTCCATCCCGGAATACAGCAGCGCCACGCCCAGGCCGTTGTCCATCTGCGTGCCCACGAAGGTGCTGTACTGCGTGTTCGCGCCGCCATGGCTGAAAACGTTGTAGCGGGCCGAGGCATCCGCGGTCAGGCCGTCGCGGGTGGGAATGGAACGCGTCTTGAAATTGATGACGCCGCCGACGTTCTGCGGGCCGTAGCGAACCGCCCCGCCGCCGCGCACCACGTCGATGGACTCGATATTGCCCAGGCTGACGGGCGACAGCACCAGGTTGGGCTGGCCGTACGGCGCCATCGCCAGCGGGATGCCGTCGATCAGCATGGTGGTACGGAAGGAGTTGCGCGGATTCAGGCCGCGTATCCCCACGTGCAGCGCCACCGAACTTCCCGAGTTGCTGGTGCTGCCGCTGATCTGCACGCCGGGCACGCGGCGCAGTACGTCGGCCACGCTGGTCGCGCCGCTGTCCTGGATTTCCTGGCGCTGCACCAGCGTACGGGCGCCGCCGAAGGTCTGCACGCTGTTTTCCAGGCCGGTGCCGAGCCAGTCCCCGCTGACCTGGATGGCTTCCAGCGTGGTGGCGCCGCCGGCCCCGGTCGCGCCGTCGGCCGGATCCGGGCCGCGCACCACATAGCCCTCGCCGGGCTGGGCCACGGCCCTCAGGCCGGTGCCGCGCAGCAACTGCTCCAGCCCCTGCGCGATGGTAAGGCTGCCATGCAAGCCCTGGCTTTCCAGGCCCGCGGTGTCTTCCGGACGGAACGACACCGTCAGATCGGCGGCCTTGGCGAACGCCGACAGCACCTGGGCCAGCGGCCCTCCAGGAATATCGAAGCTGCGCGCCGCAGGCTGGCCCGCGGCCTGCGCGTAGGCAGGCCGGGTGTCGAAAACGGCCGCGCTCGCGGCGCAGACGGCCAGCGCGGAAAACGCGAAACGCGCGGCGGCGCCGCCCACGGGTTTGCCTACGGGTTTATGTGCAGCTCCCACGTCCACTTCCCTCTTGCATCCGGTTCGTTGATGCGCCGTATGCCGAATGGGGAGCGCGAAAAGTGACAGGCGCCCTCGATGGAAGTTGAAACCAATTGAAACCGCACGCGCGGCCGGGCACCTGGGTGGCATTCAGCCCGGCCGGCCGGTTACCGTGACCCAGTACGGCGTGCGGCGGACGATGCGCACGGGCAGCGTCTGGCCCACCACCGCCAGTACGTTGTCCGTGTCGGCGAGCCGGAATACGCCGGACACCCGCAGCCCGGCGACGTCCGGGTCGCAGCGGACCACGCCGGACCGATAGCGCGACAGCTCGGCCAGGAAGGCGTCCAGCCGCATGTTGTCCGCTTCCAGCACGCCGCGGGTCCAGGCGGGCGCGTCGCCGCCCTGCCCGCCCCGGACCGTACTATCTCGCGGCGTACCCCGCCCGGCGCGGAATTCGCCGGCGGTGAATCGCAGCGATTCGCCCGCCTCGACGATCCTGCGCGCGCCATCCGCACGCAGCGTGACTTCCACGCGATGTTCCAGCACGCGCAGGCAGGTCTCATCGTCCAGTTGCCGCACCTCGAAGCGCGTGCCCAGGGCCCGCAGGCTGGCCTGGCCGGTATCGACCAGGAATGGCCGCGACCGGCCATCCACGTCCGGGGCCGTCATCACGTAGATCTCGCCGCGCCGCAGCAGCACGAGGCGCGTGTCCGGCGTGTATCGCACCGCGACGCTGGTCGCCGTGTTCAATTGGACCTGGCTGCCGTCGGCGAGCACGACCTGGCGGTTGCCGCCCACCGCGGTACGGAAGTCGTCCGCCCCGCCGAGCAGCGGCGCGTCGCGGTAGACCAGCCAGGCGGCCGGCAGCGCCGTGCCCAGGACCAGCAGCGTCTTCATCACCGCGCGGCGGTTGACCCGCGCCTGCCGGTCGGCCGTCGACCGCGTCAGCACCGGCACGCCCAGGCCGGGCGGCAGCGCGCCGAACTGGCGGCTCAGGCGTTCCGCACGCTGCCACGCCGCTTCATGACGCGCGTCCATGCGGCGCCAGCGCTCGAGAGCGGCGTAGTCGTCCGGGCCGGCCTGGCCGGAATGCAGGCGCACCAGCCAGCGCGCCGCTTCGCGCACCACCGCGCCGTCCAGCCCGGCCGAAGGTTGGGAGGTCGGCACGGCGCTCAGTCCATCAGGGTCAGGCACAGTTCGAAGCCCTGTGCCATGTAGCGCTTGACCGTGCGTTCGCTGATGCCCAGCCGCGCGGCGATCCGCGCATAGCTCAGGCCTTCCAGCTGTGAAAGCACGAAGACATTGCGCGCCTGCGGCGCCAGCCCGGCCAGCAGGGCATCGAGCTGATGCAGGGCCTGGCGCATGGAAAGCAGCGCCTCCGGCGACACGGCGGCTTCCGCCGGCAGCGCCGCCACGGCGTCCAGCCAGGCACGCTCCAGCGAGCGGCGCCGCCAGTGATCGTTCAACAGGCCGCGCGCGACGGTGGTCAGGTAGGCCCGCGGTTCGCGCAGGCCGGGCATGTCCTCCGGCTTGCGCAGCAGCCTCAGGAAGGTGTCATGGGCCAGGTCGGCCGCTTCGTCGCCGCAGTCCAGCCGCCGCCGCAACCACAGGCAAAGCCAGTCATGGTTGTCTTCGTAGAGGACTCGTAGTGCAGCGGTGGACATGGTCGATCGCCCCGGCAGCGCGCAACAGGCGGGAAAAAGCGATAGCGCGCTGGCAGGGACAGGCAACCATCGACGAATCCGGCGATGATACCAAGAATTATTCTTATTTGGTCAGCGAGAACCCGGTCCACCGCTCCCCGCTCAGGAACGGATCTTGGCCAGGAGGGCCTGGATGTCCGCCCTTCTGCCGTCGTCCGCCACTTCGCGGCCGGGCCGGGGCGGCGCCTTCAGCGCCTTTTCCAGGTACGGAATCGCCTCGGACTTGCGATTGCGGTAGACGAGGTAGTCGGCATAGAAGTAGTTCGGATCGATGCCGTCCGGATTGATCGTCAGGGCCTGCTGCAGCAGCGCCTCGGCCTTTTTGTTGTCGCCGAAGCCGATGGGCCAACCGGGCACCTTGTAGTACAGGACGCCCAGGCTGTTGAGCGCCGAGCCTTCCAGCGCCTTGCTGTTGATCTGGATCGCCGCCTCGTAGTCGGCCTTGGCCTGCTTGGCCAGGTCCAGGGCCCCCAGTCCGCCCTTCGCGCCGGCCCAGGAGCTCGTGATGATGCCTTCCCAGATCAGCGGCTCGGCGCGGCCGTTGTAACGAGCGGTCAGCGTATGGGCCTGCTTGGACAGCGCCTCGAACTTCGCGGCGCGCTGGTCCTCCGGCGTCTTGTACTGGATGACCGCCCATTCGGTCTGCAGGGCATGGATGCCCTGGTCCAGGTCCGCGGGCTCGGCGTGGGCCCGGGCCGAAATGCCCAGCGCCAGGGCGGCGGCCGTCAGCAGCGCGGCCGCCCAGCCGGCCAGGCGCGCCAGACGGTGCTGCCCGTGGCGCTCCGCGTGGCGCGCCGCGAAGGTGGAAACTCGATTCATGAAGATGCTCCAGGGGGTAAGGCGGACGGTTTCAGGGCGCGCCTGTGCTTGGTAAACGCCCCATCCATCCATTTCGGGAAAAGTCCGTTCAGGCGCACGGCCAGCGCTTCGACGGCGCCGACGAAGCGTTGCGGCGATTCGTCGCGCAGCATGCGCATCAGGTCGCGCGCCACCGCGTCCGGCGAGTCGCTGCGCGAGCCGGTCGCCTGGTTGAAAGCCAGCACTTCCGGCGCATTGAACGAAGTCGCGATCGCGCGCGGCGCGTAGTACTGGACGCGCACCTGCGTGTCCGCGAGCTCGCGGCGCAGCGATTCGGTATAGACGCGCAGGGCCGCCTTGCTGGCGCCGTAGGCGGAAAACCCGGGTATGCCCAGGCTGCCCAGCGTCGAGCCTATGTTGACGATCTGCGCGCGCTTGCACGCCAGCAGTTGCGGCAGCATGCCCGCGATCAGCAGCATGGGGGCGACGATGTTGGTGTCGACCACGCGTTGCGCGTCTTCCGGCCGCAGGTCCTGGGCGCGGCCGAAGGCCGGCGCGGCGGCGTTGTTGATGAGCATGTTGGCCTCGCGGGCCGCCGCCGCGTCGATCAGGGCGGCACGGCCGTGTTCGGTCGTGATGTCCACCACCAGCGCGTCGACGCGCCATCGATCGAAAGAGCCGGTGGCCAGCGCATGCGCCAGCGCGAGCAGCGGCTCGGCCGTGCGGCCGACCAGCAGCACGCGCGCGCCGTCGTCCAGCAGGCGGCGCGCGATCGCGCTGCCCAGGCCGCCGGCGGCGCCGGTCAGCACCACGGATGCTTCGCCGGGCTTCATTGCGCGGCCTCCATAACCGGGACACGCGGCAGGCCGCGGAAGATGGCGCCGTAAAGCCGATAAAACATGTGGGCGGCGTGCAGCACGGCCGCCTGGTCGCCGGCATCGTCCAGGCGATCCATCAGGTCGGCGAAGTGGCGCGTATGTTCCTGGTCCAGCGTGCCATGCGAACGCAGATAGCTGAAGGCGGCCGGCGGCAGGGCCAGCGTCTGCTGGATGCGGTCGGCGGCGTTCAGGGCGAGCGCCACGCTGGTGCCTTCCAGCACGTGCACCATGCCGAAGAATCCCACCGGGTTGTTGCGCGCGATGGTGTCGTAGGCGTAGGCCACCATGACTTCGGTATCCGGACCGGGGCCCGCGCGGCGTACCGCGTCGGCATCCTGGCCCAGCGCGCGCAGGTCGTTCAGGATCCATTCGTCATGGCCCGTTTCTTCTTCGATGTATTCGTCCAGGGCGTCGTGCATCCAGGCCAGGCGGTCCGGCATCCGGGCCCGGCAGGCGTGCATCAGGGGCACCGTGTGGCGTACATGGTGATAGGCCTCGCGCAGGAAGGCGACGTAGGACGGCAGCGCGACCTGGCCGCGCAGGCAGTCCTGGATGATCGGGGTCTGCACCAGCGATGCGCGGCTTGCCTGGGTGTCGGCGACCAGCGTTTCGAAAAAGGACATGATGGATCAGGGCGAAGGGGGGAAATGGGTGCTGAGGAAAATATCGCCGTGCCGCGCCGCGATCGCCTCGCGCCGCGGACGGCCGTTGGGCGTCGCCATGCCAGCGGCGGCGGTGAACTCGGCGCGGGCGCGTACCCACACGCCGATGCGGGCGTAATCGGGCAGGCGCTGGTTGGCGCGTTCGACGCCGGCCTGGATGGTCTCGTCATCGGCGCCCGGCAGCGGCCAGACCACGGCGCCCAGGGCCGACTGCCCTTCTCCCAGGACCACGGCCTGGGCGATCCCGGCCTGGCTGGCCAGATGCAGCTCCACCCATTCCGGCGACACATTGCGGCCGAAGCCGGTGATCAGGACGTTCTTCTTGCGGCCGCTGACGTGCAGGTAACCGTCGGCGTCGATATGGCCCAGATCGCCGGTGGGCATCCATGCGTCCGACCAGGGCGCGTGGCCCAGATAGCCCAGGGCATGCGTACCCCCGACCTCGATCTCGCCGTCGGCGGCGACGCGCAGGCGCGCATGCGGCAGCGGCCGTCCGGCCGATCCCGCGCGGTCGGCGCCGGGCAGGTTCAGGGTCTGCACCGAACAGGCCTCCGACAGGCCATAGCCTTCGTAGGCGGGCAGGCCCACGGCGCGCGCTTGCGCCAGCAGTTCCGCGCCCACCGCGGCGCCGCCCACGGCCATGAAACGCAGGCTCGCCGGCGCCGGCGCCTGCGTCGCGCGCAGCCAGCCCGCGTAGGCCCGCAGCATCTGCGGCAGCACGATGACGCTCTGCGCGCCGCTGTCGCGCAGCGCATTGTGGAAGGCGTCCGGGTCGAAGCCCGACGAACCCTTCATGCCGACCTCGCCCAAGGCTCGCACGGCGATCGCGGCGCCCTGCATCAGCGGCGCGTAGACGCCGGCGATGTTCTCCAGCAGGATGGGGAGCGGCAGCGCGATCAGATGGCAGCGTATGCCCAGGAACTCGGTGGCCCGGACCAGGCTGGCCGCGACGTCCAGCATGTTGCGCGCCGCCAGGCACACGCCCTTGGGCGTGCCCGTCGATCCGGACGTAAAGGTGATTTTCGCGGTGCCCGCATGCAGCGCGACCTGCGGGATGTCGCGCCGATACAGGTCCAGCGCCGGCGACAAGGCTTGCGGGTCGCCCAGCGCCAGGCTGGCCAGCGCGGGCCGCATTGCAACGCCAGCCACCACCGCGCCAACGCCCGCGGCGGCCAGGGTGGCGGCGATCTGCTCCGGCGTGAAGAACAAGGGCACCGGCAGATGCACGACGCCGGCGCGCATGCAGGCCAGGTCGTGCACGATCCACTCGGCGCCGTTGTCCATCAGCGACGCCACGGCGCCCACGCCGGTCGCCGCCAAGGCGTCGGCCAATGACGCGACACGGCGATTCAAGGCGGCATAGCAGACCGGCCCCTCCGGCGTTTCGAGCGCCGTCATGGACGCGCGGCCCGGCTCGCGCAATAGTTCGAGAAACTCCAGCGCGCTCATGCGGGCTGCTCCCCGAATCGTTGCAGGATGGTGCGCAGATGGCCGGCGAAGACTTCGGGACCGTGGGCGTAGTAGTCGCCCCAGTCCTGGCGCTCCGTTTCGTCCAGGCGCGCCGCGCTGGCGATGCCCAAGGATCGATGCGCCAGACCCATGCGGGCGAACAGATGGTGCAGCTCCGCCGTCAGCGTGCTGACCGCCCATTCATACCCCTGCCGATGCAGATGGTCCGCGAGCAAGGGGACCAGCCGGCGGCCCGCGCCCGGGCGCATGGCGGCGAAATGCCCGACTTCGACGATGCGCCCGCGGCTGACCGGCACGCCGTCCCGGCGGATGTATTTTTCGACGGGGGCGGACAGGTAGCGCTCCAGGAACAAGGCCTGGCTGGCCGGACGGTAGCCCGCGGCGGCCAGGATCTGGCCGTCGGCCTGCAGGCTGACCAGGACCGGCAGCCACTCCTTCAGCTGCGCGCCATAGCGCTGGCGATAGCGTTGCGCGATATACGATTCGACCTGGTGGCGCACGGGATCGTGCTCAGGATGCACTTGCAGCAGGGGCTGATGCCCGCTTTCCCCTGCCGGCCAAGGTATCGAGGACACCGGTCCCCTGGGCTGCGGCATCAATAATTCCAGACAATGCATGTTTGGTTTCCAATGCGATGCGGCGCAGCATAGGACCCCAACATTAATCGGAAATTAACGGCCCGCCGGTGCTAAGCTGGGCCGCGTTGCGGTGCAAGGAACATGAATGAGAATCCTCATCATCGAAGATGACCCCCTCCTCGGTGACGGCGTAAAAAAGGGCCTGGGGTTGTTGGGCTACGCGGTCGACTGGTTTACCAGCGGCAAGGATGCGGACCACGCCCTGCAATTCGTCAAGTACGACGCGGTGGTGCTGGATCTGGGCCTGCCCGGCGAAGACGGCATGGCCCTGCTGACACGCTGGCGCCGTGCCGGACACAGCCTGCCCATCATCGTGCTGACGGCGCGCGACGCCATCGAAAGCCGTATCGGCGGCCTGGACGCGGGCGCCGACGACTACCTGCTCAAGCCGATCGCGCTGGACGAACTGGCGGCGCGGCTGCGCGCGGTGACGCGCCGCGGCGCGGGCAAGCCCGAACCGGTCTGGCGGCATGGCGACCTGGAATACCACCCGGCATCGCACGAGGTGTATTGGCAAGGACGCCGGATCGATCTGTCGTCGCGCGAAGCCTTGCTGCTGGAATTGTTCCTGACGCATCCGAATCGCGTGCTGACCCGCGACTTCATCCGCGAAAAACTCTACGACTGGGACGCCGACGTCGAAAGCAATGCGCTGGACGTCTATGTCCACCACGTCCGCAAGAAAATCCATCCCAAGATCATCCGCACGCTGCGCGGGTCGGGATACGCGCTGGGCCAGGTGGAAGTCCAGCCATGACGCTGCAGCAGAGACTGATCGTCGCCGTATTGCTGGCCGCGCCGCTGGCCTGGGTGCTGACCGTGGCCGCCACCTACTGGCGGGCGGAACACGAGATCAACGAGCTGTACGACACCGACATGCTGCGCCTGGCGCAGCAGACGCTGGCGGTGGCGCGCCTGCTGCCCGCGGACGCGGCACTGCCGGCCGATCCCTTGCAGACCAGGCTGCCCGACGACCTGGGCGACGCCGGGCTGCGCGATTGGGCCGTGGCGATCTGGCGCGATGCCGGCGAGCCGCTGTCGCTGGATCCGGAGGCCCGGCAGTTCGACCGCCACGGGACGGCGGAAGGTTTCTTCGAAAGCCGCATCGACGATACGCCGTGGCGGCTGTTCTATCTGAACGACCCGGCGTCCGGCACTCGCGTGGCGGTGGGCCAGCGCAAGGGGGAGCGCGACGAACTGGCTGTGGCCTACCTGACCAGCCAGGCCCTGCCCTGGCTGTTGAGCCTGCCGGTGCTCATCGGCCTGCTCGTGTACGCGGTGCGGCGCGCCATACGGCCGGTGCGCGAGCTGTCCGGGCGCCTGGAACGGCGCGCTCCCGATGACGATACGCCGCTGCCCCTGGACGATACGCCGGCGGAGCTGCGCGTCCTGGTGCAGGCCATGAACGGCCTGCTGGCGCGCGTCTCCACGCTCATCGACCAGGAACGCCGGCTGACGGCGGACGCCGCGCACGAGCTGCGCACGCCGCTGGCCGCGCTGCGCGCGCAGTGGGACGTGGCGCGGCGCACCGACGATCCCGCCCAACGGCGCGAGGTGCAGGCCAGCGTCACCCGCGGGCTGGAACGGCTGGACCGGCTGGTCGCCCAGCTGCTCACCATGGCGCGGCTGGACAGCAACCGGCACGTGGGCTTCGGCGCGGCCATCGACTGGCGCTGCGTCGCCGAACAGGCGGTCGGCGATTGCCTGTGGATCGCCAACCGCCGCGACGTCGACATCGACGTGGAATGGCCCGCGGACGGCCAGGCGCCGCTGCCCATCGCCGGCGATTCCGACGCGCTGGTCATCATGCTGCGCAACGTCCTGGACAATGCCGTGCGCTACGGCCCCCGGCATTCACGGGTGCGCGTGACGTTCACCGCGTCGCGCATCCTGGTCGACGACCAGGGGCCGGGCATCCCGCCCGACCTGTTGCCGCGCATCGGCAACCGTTTCCTGCGCGCGGCGGGCAACGAGGAATCGGGCAGCGGCCTGGGCGTGTCCATCGTCCGCCGCATCGCCCAGAACCACGGACTGGCGCTGCGCTTCGAGATGCGCGGCGCCGACAGCGATCTGGGGCCGGGCTTGCGCCTCACGATACTGCGGGGCAGTTGAACCCGGCCAGAACGTCACGAGCGCCCCTACCCCGGCACATCGCGCAACGCTTGACCCATGTCAACGCGGGGACGCCTCCACGGCGCGAGTATGAATGCAGGGTTTCGACCGAAACCCTTACGTTCCTACTGTGGAGCACACCATGGACCAGGACCGCAAGGCGCGCGACGACGAGTTGCGCCAGCACGTGATCGACGCGATGGCGGCCGACCCCGCGGTGGACGCCGCGCACGTCGGCGTCAGCGCGCGGGACGGCATCGTCACGCTGTCCGGCGCCGTCGCGAACTACACGGAAAAATTCGACATCGAGCGCATCGTGCGCAAGGTGCGCGGCGTGCATGGCATCGCCCAGGAAATCGCCGTCCGCCATGCGGCGGACAAGCAGTTGGACGACGACCAGATCGCCGAACGCGCGCTATCCATCATCAAATGGAGCGCCGGCATCCCCGAAGACAATATCCAGGTGACGGTGCAGCACGGCTGGGTCACGCTCGACGGCCAGGTGCCATGGCACTTCCAGCGCATGGCCGCGGAAATGGCCGTGCGCAAGCTGTCCGGCGTGACGGGCATCACCAACCATATCGAGCTGCAGCGCCGCATACGCCCGGACAACGTGCAGCACGTCATCGAAGCCGCGCTGCGCCGCGATGCCGAAGTCGAGGCCGCGGGCATCCACGTCACCCTGCGCGGCGACACGGCCGTGCTGGAAGGACACGTATCGACCTGGCACGAGAAGTCCGCCGCCGAGCGCGCATGCTGGTCGGTGCCGGGCATACAAGGCGTGGAAAACAATCTGGTCATCCGCGCCCATCCCGAAGTTTGACGTGCGGGTCCGGGTGCCAGGCACCCTTTGCCCGCGATCAATGACAAGCGAGAACCATCATGTTGAAACGCATCGCCCTGCACATCGAAAAAGACCAGGCCTGCGCGGGCCGCACCGCCGCCGCGCTGGCGCTCGCGCAGCGCTTCGAAGCGGAGCTGCTGGGCATCTACGTCGACTACACGTGGGTGCATTATCCCTACGGCGAAAGCATCATTCCCAGCGCGGCGTACGAGGTCATGCAGCAGCAGGCCAGGCAGGAGCACGACAGCTGCCACCGGCAGTTCGAGCGTGGCGTGGCCGATCGCGGCGTCCCGGCGCAGTGGCGCTACCCCGGCGGCCGCCCCGACGAAGTCCTGCCCCTGCACGCCCGTTGCGCGGACCTGCTGGTGCTGAGCCAGGCCCATGAACGCGAGACCGACTCCATCGTCGACCCCTACATGGTGGAGAACGTCATCATGAACGCCGGCCGGCCGGTGCTGGTGGTGCCCTACGCCGGCGAATACGTCAGCATCGGCAACCGGATCCTGGTGTGCTGGGACGGCGGGCGCGAAGCGGCGCGCGCCCTCGCGGACGCCGCGCCATTCCTGGCGCGTGCGGAAGAAGTCTGCGTACTGACGCTGGACACCGATTCGGACGCCATGCGCGACCGCGCCACGGTCCCGGGCGACCTGCAGGCCTGGTTCCGCGCCCAGGGCTACGCCGAGCCCCGGTTACTGACGCGCGAAACCGCCGGGCTGGGCTACGGCAACGCCATCCTGAACGCCGCGTCCGACCACAGCTGCGACCTGATCGTCATGGGGCTCTACGGACACAGCCGGATGCGCGAATGGGTGCTGGGCGGCGCTTCCCGGGACATGCTGGACGCGATGACCGTGCCGGTGCTGTTCTCGCACTGAAACCCGCGGGCCGCGCGGCATCCGCGCGCCTACTCGCGATCGGCGTATCCCGCGCTGCCGGGCACGATGCCGTCCGGCAGCGACTCGATGAAGCCGCAGATCTCCCCGGCCCTGGCCAGCCAGACCTGGTCGCGCTGCTCCATGATGTGCTCGATCACATAGCGGAACTGGCGCAGCCGATGCGGCTGCCCCAGGATGAAACTGTGCAGGACGATGCTCATGACCAGGGGCCGGCGCTGGGATTCTTCCAGCATCTCGTCGAACTGGTCGAGCAGGTTCTCGCAGAACAGCTGCGACGGCGTGCGGCGCGTCACGGCCTCCAGCGAATCGTTCAGGTCGTGGGAATACGGCACCGCCAGGATGCGGCCATGCCGGGTGGCGAACCACACCGGCTGGTCGTCCAGCGGCCAGTCCATCATGTAGCGGTAACCGGCTTCCTTGAGCAGGTCCAGCGAATCGTGCGTCTGCGAAATGTAGGGCGCCAGCCACCCCATGGGCTTGCGGCCCTCGTGCCTTTCGATGGCCGCGGTGGCTTCCTGGATGACGGCGCGCTCCTCTTCGTAGCCCATGTCGCCCTGGCGTTCGGAATTGGTGCGTCCATGGCCGACGATCTCGTCGCCGCGCGCGCGAAAGGCCGCGATCATCTTGGGGCAGTAGTCGTAGAGCTCGGTATTCACCAGCAGCTCCAGCGGCAGCTCGTACTTGTCGGCGAATTCCAGCAGGCGCCAGGCGCCGACCCGGTTGCCATAGTCGCGCCAGGCATAGCTGCGCGTATTAGGCTGCGCCTGCGGCGCGCCGTAGTCGTTGCCCAGGCCTTCGCCGAAGGCGAAATGCTCCACGTTCAGCGACAGGTGCACGGCCAGCCGCTTGCCGTCGGGAAAGCTGTAGTCCGGGCGATGCGCGATAGCCGAGTAGTCGTAGCGTCCGTGGGTTTTCAGCATGGGTAGGGTCCGCCTTGCGTCATTGCGACATTGCGTCGGTTGGAAAGCGGACTCACAACGCGAGCCCGGCCGAAAACTCGCCGATATCGGCGATCTGCTCGATCCGCATGCATGCCTCGTACAGGCGTTGCGTCGTGGCCTGGCCCCAGATCGGCTGGCCCAGCGCCATGAACTTTCCCCGCAGCTCCTGCTCGGTGTGGGGCCGCTCGCGCTCGCCCTTGGTCATCTCGCAACGGCCCGTGACGGCGCCCCTGCCCGCCAGGTGCAGGGTGACGTCGCAGCGCTGCCGCCCAGGATACTCCGCCGTGTAGCCGGTGTCTTCCTCCACGAAGACGCGCCGGACCAGGGCCTGGACCGCGGGATTGGCCACGGCGGCGTCGTCGAACGACGCCAGCCCCGACTGGCCGTGGTGCAGGATGGTGGCCAGCGCGTACGGCACCGAAAACCGTCCGCCGAAACTGGTGGTGATGTCCTTGCCGTTCAGCATCGCCGCCAGCTTGTAGGCCTTGACGTCGATGCGTTCGATGGCGGACGGGTCGATGGGGCCGCCCGCCCGCGCCAGCGCGTCTTCCAGCGCGTCGATCGCGCTGTGCACGTAGCGGCCCGTGGGATGCAGCTTGAAGTAGCCCATCTCCATCAGCCATTCCGTCCCGAGTCCTTCCATCACGCGGGCCTCGTCATAGCGGTCCGAGACCACGCCGCCGCCGTACACCGAGCGCACGCCGTCCATCTCCCCCTTGAAGCCCGCCTGCGCCATCTGCACGGCGATCTGCCCCATATAGGCGGAATGGCCCGAGTAGATGTTGCGCACCGTGGAGCCTTCCAGCAGCGTGTTGCGGCTGGTGGCCATGCCCATGGTGGCGGACATGCTGATCAGCTCGCGCATCCGGGCCGCCGGCAGGCCGCGCAGCCGGCCCACCGCGACCGCCGCGCCGATCACGCCATAGGTGCCGTGCGGATGGATGCTCAGGCGCATATCGGCCGCGCGGCTGATGCGCGACGATACCTCGTAGCCCAGGATGGTGGCCAGCAGCAGCTCGGCGCCGGATGCCCCGGTCTCCTGCGCCACGGCCAGGGCGGCCGGCACCACCTGGATGCCGGGATGTCCCTTGGCGAACTGGTTGCCTTCGTCCAGCTCCTGCCAACAGCCGGCGCTGCCGTTCAGCAGGCCCGCGTCCAGCGGGGCGGCGCGCCGGCCCGTGCCCAATACCCAGGCGCGCCCGGCCCCGGCCTGCGCCAGGTGGGCGTCGGCGAACGCCCGCATCTCCGGCAGCTGCATGCCGGACGCCACCACGGGCAGCGTATCGGCGATCACCCAGCGGCCATGCCGCAACGTGGACGCGTCCAGGTCCGCCAGGCGCGCATCGCAGATGAAATCCGCCAGCCTGTCCAGGTAGTGCCGCGCCATCCCCTACTCCACCTTGATGCCGTTGGCCTTGATGACCTCGGCCCATTTCTTCGAATCGCCGGCGATATAGGCGGCGAACTCGCCGGGCGTGCTGGTGTGCGGCAGCAGGCCGGCATCGATCAGTTGCCGGCGCACTTCCGGGTCTTTCAGCACTTCCGCCGTTTCCTTGTTTATCCGGTCGATCACCGCGGGCGGCGTTCCGACCGGCGCGAACAGGCCATACCAGGCCACCGACTCGTAGCCCGGCACGCCGGCCTGGGCGATCGTCGGCACGTCGGGCAGGACCTCCAGGCGCTGGGAAGACGTGACGCCCAGCGCGCGCAGATGGCCGGCCTTGATCTGGGCCACCGCCGGCGCCACCGCCGAGAACATGAAGTCGGTGTTGCCGGCGATCAGGTCCACCATGGCCGGACCGCCGCCCTTGTAGGGAATGTTGGTCATGCGGGTACCCGTCAAGGACATGAAAAGCTGGGTCGCCATGTCATCGGACGCGCCCACGCCGGACGAGCCGAAATTGAGCTTGCCGGGCTTGCCCTTGGCCATGTCGATGAAGGCCGGAACCGTGGCCGCCGGGTTGTCGGGACGCACCACCAGGACGTTGACGCCATCGACCACCGGCGTGATCGGGGCCAGGTCCTTGATGGGGTCGAAGGGCATGTTCTTGTATAGATAGGGCCCGATGGAGATGATGCCGGCGCTGGCCATCACGATGCTGTAGCCGTCCGGCGCCGACTTGACCACGCTCTGCGTGCCCGGAAACCCGGCGGCCCCGGCGCGGTTCTCCACCACGATCGCCTGGCCCAGCCGCGGCCCCAGGCCCTTGGCGAGGATGCGCGCGGTGACGTCCACCGAGCCCCCGGCCGCGAACGGCACCACCATGCGGATCGGCCGCGCCGGCCATTCCTGGGCGATCGCGCCGCCGGACCCGGTGAGCAGGCAGGCGAGCACCGCCCACCCCGCGATAAACGTGCGTTTCATGACATCCCCTTGTCGAAGCTCCGCGATCCTGACGCCGCGGATGTGGGGCACTCTAACTAGACGGCAAGCGCTTGGACAGTCTGTGTTTCGTATAGGGCCATCACGAAAACTGATCGGACAGGCAGGCGTCCGGCCAGCGCGCGTCCTGCACCAGGGTGCGCACGCAGTGGGTCAGCACCAGGCGGGTGCACAGGGCCGCCGGCGACAGCTCGTCGTCGGCCAGGCTGCACAGGACGTTGACGTGGCGGTTCTGCAGGTCGTCGATCTCGCTGAGCGTGAAGCGTTCCGCCGCATCGGGGTAGCGCCGCACCGCCGCGCTGGGCTGGATGGTGGCGCCCAGGCCCGCGTCGACCGACTCCATCAACATGGTCAGCGAATCGATTTCGGCCACCACCATCGGTTTGACGCCGGCCCGCTGGAAGGCGGCGTCGATCTTGTTGCGCAGGCCGTGCGATTCCGTCGGCAGGATCATGGGTATGTCCTTCAAGGCGGACATTTGCGTGATCGGTCCCGCGGCATGGGTGAGGCCATTGCGCGTGGATTGCACCAGGAACAGTTTTTCCTCGATCAGGGGCTGGACGTTCCACTTGGCGGAAACGTCGACGTTGAACAGGATGGCGAAATCCAGCTGCCGGCGTTCCAGCATATCGGCCAGGTGGCCGGACAGGCTTTCCACCATGTGCAGGCGCACATCCGGGTAGCGCTCGCGCATGGCCCGCATGAAGGGCAGCGCCAGCACCGACGCCGTGGTCGGCGCCAGGCCCACGCTGGCCGTGCCGCTCAAGCGCGCCAGTTGCGCCGCCCGACGCGCCTGCTCGGCGTGGCGCAGGATCAGCCTGGCTTCCGGCAGGAAAGCCAGCCCGGCCTGGGTCGCGGTGATGCCGCGCCGGGTGCGGGTCAGCAGGCGCACGCTCAACTCGCCTTCCAGGCGGCTGATCTGCTGACTGAGCGCCGACTGGACGACACCCAGATCCGCGGCCGCGCGGCTCATGCTGCCGACTTCGACCACCCTGACGAAATAGCGGATCTGGCGCAGCTCCATGGACGGTGCTCCGGCGCGGGTGGACGCATACGGCACGGGCTCCGCGATGCGCCTCGTGCCAGACCCGCCGGGCTGCGGTCGGGGAGCCCGATCCTAGCAGAAGCGGGCCGGCGTTGACTGCACCGAGCCGCCCCTGCCCGGCCTTATCGCACCGGCGCGGGCTGCGCCGCCACGGCCTTGCGCACCTTGGCGACCTGGTCGGCGTTGACGGCGGGCGCCTGATTGCCCCAGCTGTTGCGCACGAAGGTCACGACCGAGGCGACTTCAGCGTCGGTCAGGCGATAGTCGAAGCCCGGCATCGCGTACGCCGTGGGCGCCGCGCTCGTCCCCGGCATCTGCGCGCCCTTGAGCACCAGATGGATCAAGGAAGTGGGATCCTTGCTCAATACCGTCGAGCTCTGCGCCAGCTGCGGGAAAGTCTCCGCATAGCCCTTGCCGCTGCTGCGGTGGCAGGCCGCGCAGTTGTTCAGGAAATTGATGGCGCCGTCGCTCTTGTCGCCGCCGGTGCGCAAAGCCTGGCCCGTTGCGGCGTTGTAGGCGAGCTTGGTCTGTCCTTCCTTATCGGCCGGCTTCAGCGTCTTCAGATAGGCCGCGATGGCGTTCAGATCGGCGTCGCTCATGTACTGCGTGCTGTCCCGCACCACCTGCGCCATGCCGCCGAAGGCGGCGGAATGCGCATTGCGGCCGCTCTTCAGGAACGCGACGATATCTTCCCTGCTCCACCCGCCCAGCCCGCTGTTGACGTCGCCGCGCAGGTCTTTCGCCAGCCAGCCGTCCACGACGCCGCCGGACAGGAATTCGGTGCCGTCGGCGTCGGTGCCGGCCTTTTCCTGCAGTGCGAAGCCGCGCGGGGTATGGCAGGCGCCGCAGTGGCCCAGGCCCTCCACCAGATAGCGCCCGCGCAGCACCTGGTCGCCGCCGGCGGCCGCCGCGCCTGCATCGGCGCCGGGCGCCGGCCCGGCGGCGACGTCCGGCGCGAACATCGCCCGCCAGATGCCCAGGGGCCAGCGCATCGACAGCGGCCAGGGAATATCCGCGTCCTTGTCAGGCTGGCTGACCGGCGCCACGCCATGCATGAAGTACGCGTACAGGGCCTTGACGTCGTCAGGCCGGATATGGGCATACGACGTATAGGGCATGGCCGGATACAGGTTGCCGGTCCCCTTGCCCACGCCGTGGCGCAAGGCGCGGTCGAAGTCCTCGTAGCTGTACCCGCCGATGCCGGTGTCCTTGTCCGGCGTGATATTGCTGGAATACACCGTACCGATCGGTGTCTCGAAGGCCAGCCCGCCGGCGTAGGGCTTGCCCCCCGGCACGGTATGGCAGGCCACGCAATCGGCCGCGCGCGACAGATACTCGCCTTGCTTGATCATTTGCGCATCGGCATTGCCCGGCGCGGGCGCCTGTGCCCACGCCTGGGTGGCCGCCAGGGTGAAGGCGGCGGCGACGAAATGGTGTTTCATCATGTTGACGCCTCCTTATGCCTGCACCAGCGGCCCGGGATTCTTCAGATACTGCTCACGGATATGATGCGCGGACCAGTACGCCAGCGCCGCCACCACGCCCGTCGGGTTGTAGCCCATGTTCTGCGGGAACAGGCAGGCGCCCATCACGAAGACGTTGGGAACGTCCCAGCTTTGCAGATACCGGTTGACCACGCTTTCCTTGGGATTGGTTCCCATGATCGCGCCACCCGTGTTGTGCGTGCTCTGGTAGACGCGGGTGTCGTAGTGCGAACCCTTCTTGCGCACGGCGACGAAGTGCTTTTCCGGGTTCATGGCCTTGGCGACTTCTTCCATGCGCTTGCCGAGGTAGCCGATCGTATCGAACTCGTTGTCGTGCCAGTCGAAGGTCATGCGCAACAGCGGTTGGCCGAACGCATCCTTGTAGGTCGGATCCAGCGACAGATAGGCATCGCGGTAGGACATCACCGATCCCGAAATGCCGATGCTCATATAACGCTGGTAGGTATCCTGCACGGCCGCCTTCCAGCCGCTGCCCCAGCGCGGCGCGCCGGGCATGGTGGGCGTCTGCGCGATGGGCCGGCCGCCATAGCGGATATGCCGGATCGACGCGCCGCCGACGAAGCCCAGCGGCCCGTGATCGAACTGGTCGCCGTTCAGGTCGTCCATCGACACGCCGCCCGCCCCGGTGCCGACGAAGGGATTGAGCTGCGTGCCTTTGGGCAGCAGGACATTGACCGAGCCGTTGTTCTGGTACGCGTAGTTCTTGCCCACCGTACCTTCGTTGGTGACGGGATCGTACGGCTTGCCGATGCCCGACAGCAGCAGCAGGCGCACGTTGTGCATCTGGTACGCGGTCAGGATCACCAGATCGGCGGGCTGCTCGACTTCCCGTCCCTGCGGGTCGATGTAGACGACGCCCGTCGCCTTCTTGCCCGAGGAATCCAGCGTGACCTTGAGCACGTGCGAATTCGCACGCAGTTCGAAATTCGGTTTCTTCAGCAGGACGGGCAGGATGGTGGTCTGCGGCGACGCCTTGGCGTACATATAGCAGCCGTAGTTTTCGCAGAAACCGCAGAAATTACAGGGCCCCAGGCGCACGCCATAGGGATTGGTGTACGGTTCGGATGCATTGGCGGCCGGCGCCGGATAGGGATGGAAGCCGACATCGCGCGCGGCCTTCTCGAATAGCTGGGCGCCCAGGGTGTTCGGCAGCGGCGGCACAGGATACTCCTTGCTGCGCGGACCTTCGAGCGGATTGCCTCCAGGTACGATCTTGCCCTGCAGGTTGCCCGCCTTGCCCGACGTGCCGCACACGTACTCGAACTGGGTAAAGAACGGTTCCAGTTCCTCGTAGGTCACGCCGAAATCCTGGATCGTCATGTTCTCCGGGATGAACTTCTTGCCGTAGCGCTCCTCGTAGCGCGTGCGCAGCTGCAATTCCTCGGGCAGCGCCCGGTAGTGCATGCCGTTCCAATGGAAGCCCGCGCCGCCCACCCCGTTGCCCAGCAGGAAGGACCCGTTCTGCCGATAAGGCACCGCAAGGTCATTCAACCCGTGGCGTATCGTCACGGTTTCCTTGGCCAGCTCCTGGTAAAGCTTGCCGCGTATCGAGTACGCCAGTTCGTCGATCACCTTCGGATATTGCGCGTCCGTCGGCGTATCCCGCATGGGGCCGCGCTCCAGCGCCAGGACATTGAGGCCCGCTTCCGTCAGCTCCTGTCCCATGATTGCGCCGGTCCAGCCGAATCCGACCAGCACCACGTCGACTTTATCTCGCTTGATCGCCATGGCTCAGCCCTTTTCGCCGGAGATGGACACCGGTCCGTACGGGTACTTGACGTTGGGCTGGTCGGTCCAGTCCGCGAAGTCCGCCCGGGCGCCCGGGAAACCCACCATTTTCCACCCTGCCATCTGCTTGTTTCCGCCGTAGATGGGGTCCGCGAAATAGCCTTCTTTCGTGTTGGAAAGCAGGAAGTTGAAGAAGGTACGCGACGGCACGTTGTCGAAGGCGATCTTGCCAGCGTCCAGATCCTTCAGGATCTGTTCCTGCTGCGGCTTGTCCAGGTCCCCGAAGACCTTGCCATGCTGCTGTTTGCACCAGGCATCGCACGCGGCGATGCCGTGGCGGTAGACGTCGCGCGGCGTCTGGTTGATCTGGTAGCCGAGCTCCGGCACCACGTCCGGATGAAACGGGCCCTGCATGTACCACAGCTGGCCATGGCCCCATGGGGTTTCCATCTGCCGGTCGATGAATTCCGGAACACCTGCCTGGATGGCGCCGGCACCGTACTGGTCTGCGGGGATCAGGTGATCCACCGCGGCCGTGACGAATTTCCATTCCGCATCGGTGAAGTACGTCGGGCTGTAGGGCTTGGGGGGATGCGCGTCCGCCGCCGTGCCGGTCTGCGCCGGCTGATTCGTACAGCCCGTCTGGCTGACCGCGGCACCCGCGGCCAATGTCGAGGCGGGCACGATGGCCAATACCTGCTGCAGGAAACGCCTGCGCGGCTCTCGCTCTTGCGTCATGAAGCTTCTCCGTGGAAACCGGCGGCGAAAAAGCCTCTATGAACAGCCTTCGGGCCGCTTTTCGCCGGAGCCGGATGCGGCACTTATATCAGACAACGCCTTGCAAAGTCCTAACGGGTTCGCGAAAGGGGTCCGCGAGCGCGGTTCGCGAGCGCGCCCGATCGGGGGCAAGCGGCGCAGGCTTGATCTGAGTCAAGCCGCGCCCCGCCCTGCCGCCCTACGCTGCCTGCCATGCGTCCATACTCCATCTTCGCCCTGCCCGCCGGCCTGCCCGCGACGGCGCGCCGCGCGCGTCGTCATGCGCTGCTGCGCCTGGGGCTGGCCTGGCTGGTCATGATGCAGGTCATGATGCTGGCCTGGCCCGCCTATGTGCGCCACGACGGCCTGGCCGCCGGCAATCTGGCGACGCTGGACTGGGCGATCGGCCTGATGAACTGGACCAGCCTGGCCCTGACCGTGCCGGTGCTGGCCTATTCCGCCTGGCCGCTGTGGCGCGGCGCCGCGCTGCGGCTGTGGCAGGGCCGTGTCGGGATGGACCTGCCGGTGGCCGTCGGCATGGCCGCCGCTTTCCTGCCCAGCGTCCACGCCACCGTCGTCGGCGCGGGCGACGTCTACTTCGATTCCGTGACGATGTTCGTCGCCTTCCTGCTGACCGCGCGCTACCTGGCCTTGTGCGCCCGGCAGTCGCGTCATGCCGGCCGGCGGGACCGCCTGCGGCGCCTGCGCTCGCTGCTGACGCTGTACGCGGACCGGCGCGCCGCCCTCTTCTGCACGCTGCAGCTGGCCGCCACGTTCGTGACCGGCGTGGCCTGGATCTGGATCGACGCCGACCGCTTCCTGCCGGTGACGGTCGCCATGCTGGTCATCAGCTGTCCCTGCGCGATGTCGATGTCGGTGCCATCCGTCATGGCCAGCGCGGACGCCGTGCTGGGCGGACTGCCGGATAACCGGGACGCCGACCTCGCGGTCATCCAGGCCATCCAGGCCCTGGCCACGCGCAAGGCCATGCAGAACCTGTACGGCAGCGCGGCGTTCCACCTGCTGATGATGCCGCTGGCGGCCTTCGGCTGGGTCACGCCCTGGCTGGCCGCGCTCACGATGCTGGCGTCGTCGCTGGCCGTGGCCCTGAACGCCTGGGGGCTGCGCCGGCGCTGGACGGCGCGCACCGCGATGCCCGGCGATTCCCCGCCCACGCCCTGGGCGGCGGTAGCTGACGGCGCCGCGATCGACTTGGCGGGCCCGGCGCGCGACGACGCCTACGCCAAGGTCCGATGAAGGTTCCATGAGCATCCTGCTGCTGCTGCTGCCGCTGTCGCTGCTGTTCGTCGCCGCCATCGGCGGCTTCCTGGCCTGGGCCGTCCTCAGCGGCCAATACGACGAAACGGATGCCACGGCGGGCAAGCTGCCGGACGGCGAGTGACGCTTTCCCGCCACAGCCAGGCCCCGCCACGCACGACCTGCTCATCGTGACGTATTCCGCTTGATCGATGTCAAGCGACCCGGCTTGCCGCTGCACCATCATGGCGCCAACGCAAACCAGGGGAGAAAATCATGAGGGACAGCCCAGCGGCGACGGCCGAAACCTTCAACTACGGCGTCGTGCGGCGCTTCGCGCTGATGACCATCGTCTGGGGCATCGTCGGCATGGCCGTCGGCGTGGTGATCGCCGCGCAATTGATTTGGCCGTCCCTGAACTTCGACACCGCCTGGCTCACGTACGGCCGCCTGCGCCCCCTGCACACCAACGCGGTGATCTTCGCCTTCGGGGGCTGCGGGCTGTTCGCCACGTCCTACTACGTCGTGCAGCGCACCTGTCAGGCGCGGCTGTTCTGCGGCTGGCTGGCCGAATTCACGTTCTGGGGCTGGCAGGCCGTGATCGTGGCGGCCGCGATCACCCTGCCCATGGGCCTGACCAGCAGCAAGGAATACGCCGAACTCGAATGGCCCATCGACATCCTGATCACCCTGGTGTGGGTGGCCTACGCCGTGGTGTTCTTCGGCACCATCGTCAAGCGCAGGATCCGCCACATCTACGTGGCCAACTGGTTCTTCGGCGCCTACATCCTGACCATCGCCATCCTGCACATCGTCAACAACGTCGAACTGCCGGTGACGATGTGGAAGTCCTATTCGGCCTACGCCGGCGTGCAGGACGCCATGGTGCAGTGGTGGTATGGCCATAACGCGGTGGGTTTCTTCCTGACCACCAGCTTCCTGGGCATGATGTACTACTTCGTGCCCAAGCAGGCCGGCCGTCCCATCTATTCCTACCGCCTGTCCATCATCCACTTCTGGGCCCTGGCCTTCACCTATATGTGGGCCGGCCCGCACCACCTGCTGTACACCTCGCTGCCGGACTGGACGCAGTCGCTGGGCATGACCTTCTCGCTGATCCTGCTGGCGCCGTCGTGGGGCGGCATGATCAACGGCATCATGACCCTGCAGGGCGCCTGGCACAAGCTGCGCACCGATCCCATCCTGAAGTTCCTGGTGACCGCCCTGTCCTTCTACGGCATGGCCACCTTCGAAGGCTCGATGATGTCGATCCGCAGCGTGAACGCGCTGTCGCACTACACCGACTGGACCATCGGCCACGTGCATTCCGGCGCCCTGGGCTGGGTGGCGATGATCACCTTCGGCTCGCTCTACTACCTGATCCCCCGGCTGTACGGCAGGGACCGCATGTACAGCGTGCGCGCCATCGAACTGCACTTCTGGGTCGCCACGCTGGGCGTGGTGCTGTACATCGCCGCGATGTGGACGGCCGGCGTGCAGCAAGGCCTGATGTGGCGCGCCACCGCGCCGGACGGCACGCTGGTCTACAGCTTCGTCGAGGAACTGAAGACGCGCGTGCCGTATTACCTGATCCGGCTGCTGGGCGGGACGCTGTTCCTGGGCGGCGTGCTGGTCATGGCCTGGAATACCTGGATGACGGTGCGCTCGGCCGCCCCCGTGAATCCCGCGATTCCCGACGCCGTCCCGGCGCCCGCCGAGGCGCCGCGCGGCGAGCCCGTCGTCGCCACCACTCCCGCTTGAAAGGCCGACCATGACTACCGGTAAGCAATCCTTCTTCTCGCACCACACGCTGGAGAAGAACATCGGCCTGATGATCATCGCCACCATCGTCGTCGTGTCGATGGCCGGCCTGGTGCAGATCATTCCGCTGTTCTTCCAGCACTCCACCACCGAGGCCGAAGCGGGCATCGAACCCTACAGCCCCCTGCGCCTGATGGGCCGCGACGTCTACATCCGCGAAGGCTGTGTCGGCTGCCACTCGCAGCAGGTACGCATGCTGCAGTCCGAAGTCCAGCGCTACGGCCCGTATTCGACGGCCGGCGAATCGGTGTTCGACCATCCCTTCCTGTGGGGCTCCAAGCGCACCGGCCCCGACCTGGCCCGCGTGGGCGAACGCTATTCCGACGCCTGGCATCGGGAACACCTGCGCGATCCGCGCGCCGTGGTGCCGGAATCGAACATGCCGGCCTACCCATGGCTGCGCACCGCCTCGCTGGCCGGACAGAACGTCGCGGCCCGCATGCGCGCCCTGCGGCAGCTGGGCGTGCCATACAGCGACCAGGACATCGCCGACGCGCCCAAGGCGCTGGAAGGCAAGACCGAGGAAGACGCGCTGGTGGCCTACCTGCAGGGACTGGGCCTGGCGGCCCGCAAGAACATACCGGCGCCTGCGCCGTCCACGGGGAAGTGAACCATGGCCTACCTGACCGGAATCATCACCGCCCTCTCCATGGCGACCTTCGTGGGCATCATCGCGTGGGCATGGTCGCGCGCCCGCCAGCCCGCCAACCGCGCATCCGCCCTGATCCCCTTCGCGCTGCCGGAGGAGTTCCACGCCCCGCAAGCCGGCAAAGGACGTCCCCATGAGTGACTTCACCACGCCTTTCTGGGGCTATTTCGTCGGCATCATCGCCATGGTCGGCATCGTGTGGTGCCTGTGGCTGCTGTACACCCAACGCCGCTGGCTGGGCCGGAGTAATGCGCCCCCACGCCGCGCCTCCGGCTTGCTGCCCCCCGAGGGGGCCCTTTTGCCTCGGGGCGGCCCAGCGGCAAAAGACGCCTACCAGCCCGCCGACACCGGCCACGTCTGGGACGGCGACCTGACCGAACTGAACAATCCCGTGCCGCGCTGGTGGACGGTGATGTATCTGCTGATGTGCCTGTTCGCGGTGGGCTACCTGCTGCTGTTTCCCGGCCTGGGCCATTACGCCGGCACGCTGGGATACACCAGCGCGGACGACGTGCGCAGGCAGCAAGAGGCGCAGGACACCGCCACGCGGCCGCTGTACGCGCGCTACGAGGCCATGCCGGTGCCGGAGATCGCGCGCGATTCCCGCGCCCTGGAGATCGGCCAGCGCCTGTTCCTGAACAACTGCGCCCAATGCCATGGCTCGGACGCCAAGGGCGCGCCCGGCTTTCCCAACCTGACCGACGGCGATTGGCTGTACGGCGGCGCGCCGGAAACCATCCTGCAGACCATCACCAAGGGCCGTCACGGCGTGATGCCGGCGTGGAGCGGGACGATCGACGCCCGCACCGCCTCCGACCTCGCCGACTACGTACGGTCGTTGTCGGGGCTGGGCGTGGACCGCTCGCGGATCTTCAACGGCAAGGACGCCTACGCGACGTATTGCGTGGCCTGCCACGGCGTCGACGCCAAGGGCAACCAGGCGCTGGGCGCGCCCAACCTGACCGACGACGTCTGGCTGTACGGCAGTTCGCAGCGCACCATCGAGGCCACCATCCTGAACGGCCGCGACAGCCGCATGCCGGCGCAGGAAGGCGTGCTGACGCCCGCGCAGATCCGCATCCTGACCGCCTGGGTATGGCGGCAATCCAATGGAAACGCCAATGGCGGCGGCGCGGCCTCGGCTGCCGGTAACGCCGGCGACCTTGCCCGCGCCACGGCGTCGGGCAAGCCATGAGCGCCGTCGACGCCAAGATCTACGCCCGCGCCGTCACCGGGACCTTCGCGCGCTGGCGCATCGCCTTCGTGTTCCTGACCCAGGCCCTGTTCTACGGGCTGCCCTGGCTGCAATGGGACGGCCGGCAGGCGGTGCTGTTCGACCTGGGCGCGCGGCGCTTCTACCTGTTCGGCCTGGTGCTGTGGCCGCAGGACATGGTCTACCTGGCCATCCTGCTGTTGATCAGCGCCGTCGGCCTGTTCCTGTTCACCGCCCTGGCGGGCCGGCTGTTCTGCGGCTACGCCTGTCCGCAGACGGTGTATTCGGAGATCTTCGCCTGGATCGAACGCAGGATCGAAGGCGACCGGGCGGCCCGGCAGCGGCTGGACCAGGCGCCCTGGTCGGCGCGCAAGCTGCGGCTCAAGGCCGGCAAGCACCTGCTGTGGCTGGCGATCGCCTGGTGGACCGGCAGCACCTTCATCGGCTACTTCGCGCCCATCCGCCAACTGGCGCATGACCTGTTCACGCTGCAGCTGGGGCCCTGGCAGTGGTTCTGGATCGTGTTCTACAGCCTGGCGACCTGGGGCAACGCGGGCTTCCTGCGCGAATCGGTATGCAAGTACATGTGCCCCTACGCCCGCTTCCAGAGCGTGATGGTCGACCGCGATACGCTGGTGGTGGCCTATGACCAAGGCCGTGGCGAACCGCGCGGCGGGCGTTCGCGGCAGGTCGACGCCCGCGCGCAGGGCCTGGGCGACTGCGTGGATTGCGGCTGGTGCGTGCAGGTGTGCCCCACCGGCATCGACATCCGCGACGGCCTGCAATACATGTGCATAGGCTGCGGGGCCTGCGTGGACGCCTGCGGCGACGTCATGAAGAAAATGCACTATGCGCCCGGCCTGATCCGCTATGCGTCGGAACGCGTGATGACCGAAGGCATATCGCGCGGCGCGGCCCTGCGGCGGCTGTTGCGCCCGCGCACCGCCGTGTACGGCACGCTGCTCGCCGCGCTGCTGCTGGCCTTGGCGGGCGCGCTGTGGCTGCGCCAGCCCTTGCGCATGGACGTGATCCGCGATCGCGGCATCCTGGGCCGCGAGGCGGCCGGCGGGATGGTGGAAAACGTCTATCGCCTGCAATTCATCAACACGTCCAACCTGCCCTTGCAGGTAGCCTTGTCCGCCGACGGGATGGAAGGCATCGTGGTGACCGCGCCGGATGGCACGGCCAGCGTCCACGTCGACGCCCTGGACAACAAGGTGATCGCGGCCGTGGCCCGCGCGCCGGGCGCCGCCGCCGAGCCGGGCGCGCACCGCATCGTCATACACGCGGCCGGCACCGCGCCCGACGGATCGGTCGTGCGCGCGGACGAACCGGCCAGTTTTTTCATTCCGCGATAGCGGGTTTGCCTGGGAGAGGAAATGAAAACGGACGACGCAATGGGCCAGGCAATGGACAACGTGGTGGGCAAGGCGATGGACAACGCGATGGACCGCGCGACCGACAACGCCGCCGCCCCTGCCCGCCCCTGGTACCGCGAGCCGTGGCCCTGGATCCTGATGGCGGGCCCCGCGGTCGCCCTGGTGGGCTGCATGGTCACGATGTACCTGGCGGCCAACCGCTATGTCGATGCGCCGATCACCGAAGGCGCGACGCGTCAGGGGCTGGTCGTCACCAAGACGCCGGCGGCGATCGCCAAGGCGCCGGCGGCGCGGTAGCGCGCATCACGAATCCGCGTCAAGAATCCGCATCACCTGTCCATCACGCCCGCCCGCGTTACATCAACAGGCCGTTCTCCGCGGCGTAGCGCGCCAGTTCGGCGTTGCTGCGCACGCCCATTTTTTCCAGGATGCGCGCGCGGTAGGTGGTGACGGTCTTGGGGCTCAGGTGCAGGACTTCCGCGATGCGCGCCAGGCTTTCGCCCTTGGCGATCATCTTCAGCACTTCGAGCTCGCGGTTGGACAGGGTTTCATGCGTGGCCGCGCTGCCGCCCGCCATCATGAGGGCGAACCGCTCCATCAGCGACGGACTGACGTACTTGCCGCCGGCCGCGGCCTTGCGCACCGCTTCGATCAGGGTCGTGGTGGGACTGTCCTTGGTCAGGTAGCCGGCGGCGCCCAGCTTCAGGGCCCGCACGGCGTAGATATCCTCGGCATAGGTGCTCAACACCAGCACCGCCAGCCCCGGCCGCTCGACACGCAGCGATTGCAGCAGGTCCAGGCCGTTCTTGCCCGGCATCGCAATATCGATCAGCGCGACGTCGAACTCCTGTTCCTTGACGCGTTCCAGGGCCTGCCTGGCGTTTTCCGCTTCGCCGGCGACCTGGATGTCGGCGGCCGAACTGAGCATCAGCCGCACGCCGTTGCGCACCACGGTATGGTCGTCGACCAGCAGGACCTTGATCTGTTCACCGGCCATCGTTATCCGCCAGGGGCAATCGCAGGGCCACGCGCGTGCCGCGCCCCGCCGTGCTCGACACCGTCAATTGGCCGCCGAAATGGCGGGTACGTTCCTGCATGCCCTGGATGCCCCAGGAGTGGCGCTCCGCCGGCGACTCGTCGGCGAAACCCTTGCCATCGTCGCAGATCTCCAGCAGCACCACGCCGTCCTTCACCGCGGCCAGCACGGTGACCAGGGACGCGTCCGCATGGCGCACCACGTTGGTCAGGGATTCCTGCACGATGCGGAACAACATGATGCTGCGGTCGGCGTCGACCTCGGTCGCCGCCGCCGATGGCGCGATGATGCAGTCGCATACCAGCCCGAAGCGGCTCTCCACCTGGCTGACGTGCCAGGCGATGGCTTCCCACACGCCCAGCTGGTCCAGCACGCTGGGTCGCAGATCGTTGATCACGCGGCGCACCGCCTGGATCGCTTCTTCCGTCAGCCTGGCGGCTTCCACCAACAGCGGATCGGGCGTGCCGCCGGCCTGCGCGATGCGTTCGGCCGACACCGATACGTGGGCCTTGATACCGGTCAGGAGCGCGCCCAGTTCGTCGTGGATTTCCTGCGCGATGCGCTTGCGCTCGCTTTCCTTGATGCTTTCCTGGTGCGCCGCCAGCCGCCGCAAGGCTTCGCGCGATTCCCGCAGGGCTTCCTCGGCCAGCTTGTCCTGGGTGATGTCGATCAGGATGCCTTGCAGGAACAGCTTGCGGCCGGCCGGGTCGCGCACGACCTCGGCCTCGTCGCGGAACCAGCGCTCGCGGCCGTCCCTGCCCGTCAGGCGGTATTCCAGCCGCATGGGCGTGCCCTGGGCCAGGTTGCCCGCGATCGCCGCTTCGGCGCGCGTTCGGTCGGCGGGATGGATGGCGGACAGGCGCAGGGTCGGATCCGCCAGCCATTCCTCGGCGGTGTAGCCCAGCGTGCGCACCTGGGGGCTGACGTAGCGGTAGGCGCCTTCCGCGCCCAGTTCGCGCACGTAGGTGATCGCCTGCGTCTGTTCCACCAGCGTGCGGAACATGGCCTCCGCCTGGCGCTTGTCTTCGAGCAGGCGCTGCCCGCGCAGCATCCGCTCGATGGCGGCCGGCAAGGCCGGCAGGTAATGGCGGTCCTGGTCCTTGTAGAGATAGTCGCGCGCACCATGGCGCATCATCTCCACGGCGACGGTGGCGCTTTCTTCGCCCGTCAGCGCCAGTACCGGAATGGGAACCTCACCGGCGCCGTCGGCCAGCGCGGCCAGGAACTCCAGTCCGGTCTGGTCCGGCAGGCGGTAGTCGAGCAGGACGGCGTCGAAGTCCTCCGAACGCAGGCGCTGCAGCGCGTCCTGCGCGGTTTCGGTTTCGATGATCTCGAACTGATGGCTTTGATCGGCCGCCAGGGCGCGGCGGCACGCGATGCGGTCGACCACATCGTCTTCCACCAGCAGGATACGGATGCGCGGCTTGCCCATATCGGCCCTTCTATCGTGCGCGGCGACTACGGCAGTTCACTGATGGTCCAATAAAGATCGATGGACCGCATGACGCCGACGAACTGCCGGTAGTCCACCGGCTTGGCGATATAGCCGGCCACGCTCATATTGAAGCTGTTGATCTTGTCCTGCTGCTCTTCCGACGTCGTCAGCACGATGACCGGCAGGCGCCGCAACTGCTCGTCGGCCTTGATGACGTGCAGGAACTCGATGCCGTTCATCACGGGCATGTTCAAGTCCAGCAGGATGATGCAGGGGCGCTCGTTGCCGGCGTCACGCAGGTACTCGATGGCTTCCTCGCCATTTTCCCGGCGCACCAGCGGGTTCGCGACATTGATTTCCTTGAGCGCCCGCTTGACGGTCATGGCGTCGACCGTATCGTCTTCGACCAGCAGTATGGGACTCGTCGTGGTTTTCATGAAAGCATTTCCGGTTCGGTCGGCGTCGGTCTTGCATCCAGGATAGGCAGGGTGAACGAGAATGTGGTGCCGGCGCCGAGGACGGATTGTACGTAGATCTCGGAGCCGTACATCTCGACGATTTTCTTCACCAGGGTCAGTCCGACGCCGGTGCTTTCGATGCGGTCCCGCGGCGCCAGGGTCTGGAACAACTGGAAAATCCGTTCGTGATGGCGTTCTTCGATGCCCGGGCCGTTGTCGGCCACGGCGAAACGCCACCGCTCGCCGGCAGGCTCGCAGCTGATGCGGACCACGCCTTCCGGCTTGTCCATGTATTTGATTGCATTTGAAAGCAAATTCTGGAAGAGCTGCTGCATCCGGGTGCGGTCCGCGTGGACGACCGGCAGCGGGTTTTCCACGCGCACCTGGATATTCGCCGGCGGCGCCAGCGAATCGACGATTTCGCGCACCAGGACGTCCAGATCGACCGACACACGGGCTTCCTTGATGCGGCCGATGCGCGAGTACTCGAGTATGCCATCGATCAGGCCGCTCATGCGATGTACGCGCCCCACCAGCAGGCGCAGGTGTTCGCGTCCTTCATCATCGAGCTTGTCCGCGTAGTCGGCGACCAGCCAGTTGGCCAGCGAGCTGATGCCGCGCAGCGGCGCCTTCAGGTCGTGCGAGACGATGTAGGCGAAGTTGGTCAGTTCCTCATTGGCGCTGGTGACTTCGCGCAGCAGCTCGGCGTAGCGCGCCTCCGCGCGCTTGCGCTCGGTGATGTCGCGGACCATGCCGGTGAACATGCGGCGATCCCCGACACGCATTTCGGCCACCGCCAGGTCCATGGGGAAGACCTCCCCGCCCTTGCGCATGCCCAGCACCTCGCGGCCGATGCCGATGATCTTCTTTTCACCGGTATCCAGGTAATTGTCCAGGTAGCGGTCATGCATCTCCTGGTACGGGCTGGGCATCAGCATGGAGACGTTGCGCCCCATCACTTCGTCCTCGGTGTAGCCGAATACCCGCACGGCGGCCGGATTGAAGCGCTCGATGCGGCCCTGCTCGTCGATGGTGACGATGGCGTCCACGGCGGTATCGAATACCGCGCGCAGGCGCGCTTCGTTGTCCCGCACCGCCTGTTCCGCCTGTTTGCGCGCACGGATGTCGCGGATGCTGATCATGTGCAGCATCAGGCCCCAGTGCGTGGTCAGCGGCGAGATGCAGATTTCCACCGGCAGCGCGGTGCCGTCGGCGCGGCGGCCGGCGACTTCAAGGACCTCGGCCGTATCCCGCGCCGCCGGATCGCCGTCGCCGGCGCGCTCGCCCAGCATGACGTCGGGCAGGATGTCGTTCAGCCGCACCCCGCCGAGCCCGTCGGCAGGAAGTCCGAACAATTGCGCCGTGGCGCCGTTGCCGATCAGGATGCGGCCCGCCGGATCGGTGATCACGATGGCTTCCTTGGCCGATCGTATAAGCCAGTCCAGGGTCTGGCTTTCCAGAAGGTGGTCTTTCATGCGATGGCGTCGGGGCTGCCGGGAGGGTTGGTTGGACGAATTCAAACGCCCCCGGGCAGCATGGTCGACGAATGCGCCGGCCGCGACGCGGGGCCTGGCCGCGATTTTAAGCGAGCGCGCGCCAGGCCTCGACGTATAAGGTCGCGTGGCCACCCGGTCAACCGATATGGGCGGGATGGGCGGCGGGCGCTGCGGCGGTCGCCGTCCGGCCGTCGGCGCCGTTCAGCGCCAGCTTGACGCGCACCTCCGACCCCATCCCGTGCGGTTCGGCGCTGAAGCCGCAGCGCCGGGCGACCTCCAGCATCGCATCGTTATCGGCCATGACGATCCCGTGCAACACCCCGATGCCGTGCCCGGTGCAGTAGCGCACCAGGCGGGACAGCAGCAAGGTCCCCAGGCCGCGATTCTTGCAATCGGATCGCACCATCAGCGCGAACTCGGCGACATCCTTGTCCGGATCGGCCACCGCGCGCGCCTCTCCGACGATCTGGTCCGCCCCGGAGGCATCCTTGCGCACGGCCAGGAAGGCCATCTCGCGGTCGTAATCGAGCTGCGCCATCCGCGCCAGGTCCCGTTGCTGCAACGGGCCGAACATGCCGAAGAAGCGCCGGCGCAGATCGTCGGGCGTCAGGGCCGCCAGGAAGCGGGCATACAGCGCCTCGTCTTCCGGACGGGCCGGTCGGATCAGGATCGTTCCGTCACCCCATGGCATGCGCTCTTCCAGTTCGACCGGATACGGCAGGATGGACAACCGGTCGGAAGCCAGGCCGGCATATCGCGCCACGCTCATGCGGGCATCGACGGCGACGACGCCCGCCGCATCCGCCAGCAGCGGGTTGATGTCCAGGCTGACGATCTGCGGGATATCGCACATCAGGCGCGATACCTGGATCAGCACCCGGTACAGCGCCGGATGATCGATGGGCGGACGTTCGCGATAGCCCGCCAGCAAGGCCGACACCCGGGTGCGCGACACCATGTCGCGCGCCAGGGGCTCGTTCAGCGGCACCAGGCCCACGGAACGATCGGCGACCACCTCCACGGCGGTGCCGCCCTGGCCGAACAGCACGACGGGGCCGAACACGGGATCCACGGAGGCGCCGACGATCAATTCATGCGCCTGCGGACGCCGCAGCATCTTCTGCACGATGAAGCCCTGGATGGACGCGTCGGGCCGCAGCTGCGCGACCCGGCGCAGCATGGCGGCGGCCGCGTCCCGCACCTGTTCATCGCTTTCCAGGTCCAGCGCGACGCCGCCGACATCGGACTTGTGCGATATCGCCGGGGACAGGATCTTCAATGCGACGGGATAGCCCAGCGCGGCCGCGCTGGCGGCGGCCTGCCCGGCGTCGCGGGCGATTTCGCTGCGCGCCACCGGGATGCCGTAGGCGGACAGCACCGCCTTGGCCTCGTCATCGGTCAGCATGGCGCGGCCCGCCGAGAGCACGCCGGCCACGATCGCGCGCGCCTTCGCCGCGTCGCCGGGCGGCGGGCCGGCATCCGTCGACGGCGTTTCCATCAACAAACCCTGGTTGCGGCGGTATTCCACCGCGTCCAGGAAAGCGCCCACCGCCTGTTCCGGCGTGTCATACGTGGGGATGCCGGCCCGCCGAAAGCGCTTGCGCGCATGCAGCACCGCATCACCGCCCAGCCAGGAGGAAAACACATTGCGCGACGATCCGACGATATGTGGCTGCATCGCCGCCGCGATATCCTCGCTGGGGACGATGGCGGTCGGCGCATGGATGAATAGCACGGCGTCGCTGCCGCGGTCGCGCAGCAGGATCTCAATGGCGTCGACATAGCGGTGGACGGGCGCGTCGCCAACGATATCGACCGGATTGGCGTGCGACCAGGTGTCGGGCAGCACCGTATTCAGCGCTTCTATCGTCGCCGGGTCCAGCGTCGCCAGGGTGCCGCCGCCGCGCACCAGCGCGTCGGTCGCCATGACGCCCGCGCCGCCGCCGTTGGTCAGGATGGCCAGGCGTTCGCCGCGCAGCGGACGCGCGCGGGCCAGGGTCTCGACGGCGTCGAACAGGGCATCGGTGGTATCCACGCGCAGCATGCCGGCGCGGCGGATCGCGGCGTCGTAGACGATGTCCGACCCCGCCAGGGCGCCGGTATGCGTGGCGGCGGCGCGCGCGCCTTCGGCCACCCTGCCCGACTTGACGACCACCACCGGCTTTTTCCGCGCCGCGCGCCGCGCCGCCGACATGAACTTGCGGGCGGCGGTCACCGACTCGACGTACAGCAGGATGGCGTTGGCGTCGACGGTATCGGCCAGGTAGTCCAGCACGTCGCCCAGGTCCACGTCGGCGCTGTCGCCCAGGGTGATGAAATGCGAAAAGCCGATGTTCCGGCTATTCGACCAGTCCAGCACCGCGGTCGCCAGCGCGCCGGATTGCGAGACGAAGGCCAGGCGGCCGCGCAGGGCCATGGCGGGGGCGAAGCTGGCGTTCAGGCCCAGCCCCGGCACCAGCAGGCCCAGGCAGTTCGGCCCGAGTATGCGCAGCAGGTGGGGACGCGCCGCCCGCAGCATGGCGTCGCGCAGCGTGCCGCCGCCGGGCGCCGCGGCCGCCAGGCCGGCGCTCAGCACCACCGCCGCCTTGGTGCCCTTGGCGCCCAATTGCTCGATCAGCGCCGGGACCGTCGCCGCGGGCGTGCAGATGACCGCCAGGTCCGGCGCCTGCGGCAGGCTGGCGACGTCGGGATGGCAGGGCAATCCCCGCACCACGCAATACTTCGGATTCACCGCGTACGTGGTGCCGGCATAGCCGGCCGCGAGCAGGTTGGACAGCACGTGCGCGCCGACCGTATAGGGCTGCTCGGAAGCGCCGATGACCGCGACCGACTGCGGCCGGAACAATGCGTGCAGATTTCTGATGGACATGGCCGCTCCCCCTGGGAATACCGGCGGGCATTGCTCGTCAGGCCGAGGCCGGCTTGGCTTCTTTGTGCGGCACCAGCATCACCGGGCACGCCGACAGGCGCACGAAGCTTTCGGCGACGCTGCCCAGCATGAGCCGCTGGAAACCGCGGCGGCCGTGCGTGCCCATCACCACCAGGTCGGCGCCGGCTTCGGCGGCCGCGTCCGCCAGCTGTTCGGCGATCGTGCCGCTGAGCACGCCCGCGTCGACCATCTTGACCGCGCCCTTCACGCCGGCATCGCGGAACTTGGCCTGGGCCACGTCGAGCACGGACCGCGCTTCTTCGACCATGGCGTCGTGGAAAGGCTCGACGTCGATGAAGGCGGAGGAATACATGGAGCTGGGATACTCCACGATATAGACGGCCAGGATGCGTGCGTCCTCGACGCGCGCCAGCGAGATCGCATGGTCCAGCGCGCGTTCGGAAGTGACGCTGCCGTCGACGGCAACCAGAATGTGTCGATACATGATGTCTCCTTGGGGAAGACCCACTTTATCGGCACCCGGCGCCGCCCCCATTGATATGCGTCAACGCGGGCGATCGTTGCTGGCGACCGCGCCCGCCGACGCGCCAGGCGCCCCGTCCGCCACCCCGGCCGGCGCGACGTCCCAGCCGCCGCCCAGCGCCCGGAACACGCCGACCGCCGCGCGCGCCGATTCGGCGCGCACGCCGTCCAGGTTGTCCCGCGCCACCAGCAACTGCCGATCGGCATCGAGCACGTCGGTCAGCGTGATCGCGCCGGCTTTGTACGCCTTTTCGGACAATTCGCGGGCGCGCGTCAGCGCGTCGACCTCGGCCGCCAGTTCCTGGCGCCGCACCTGCGACTGATTCAGCAGCGTGACGGCGTTCTCGACGTCCTCGGCCGCCCGCAGGACGGTCTGCCGGTACACCGCCAGGGCTTCCGCATAGCCGCCCTTGGCCTGGCGCACCTCGGCGTCGACTTTGCCGAAGTCGAAGATGCGCCAGCGCAAGCCCGCCGTGCCCAGCGGCTGGAAGGAGCGGTTGCGGAACATGCCGTTGGTGGTGATGCTGTCGAAGCCCAGTATTCCCGACAACGACACCTTGGGGTAGTAATCGGAGATCGCCACGCCGATGCGCTCGTTGGAAGCCGCCAGCTGGCGCTCCGCCGCGATCACGTCGGGGCGCCGGCGCAGTACGTCCACGGGGCTGCCGGCGTCGGCCATCACCGGCACGGCCGGGATATCCGACTTCTGCTCCAGGGTCCGCGCGTAAGTGCCCGGCTGCACGCCCAACAGCACGTCCAGCCGGTTCGATTGCGCCTCCAGCGCGATGCGAAGCAGCGGGACGGTGGACCGCGCCTGGCGCAGCAGCGCCTCGGCCTGCGCTACCTCGCGATCGTCGGCCGCGCCCAGCTGGCGGCGCAGCTTCACCAGGTCGAGCAGGCGACTATCGGTATCGATCTGGTCCAGCGCCACGGCGATGCGGGACTGGTAACCGCGTATCTGCACATAGGCATCCGCGGCGTCGGCCGCCACCGTGACGCGGGTGCCGATCTGGCCGGCTTCGGCGGCCTGCGCCTCGGCGCGGGCGGCAGCCGCGTTGCGGCGCAGCCCGCCGGCCAGGTCGATTTCCCAGGTGGCGGCCGCCCCGGCCGTATATTCGCGCTGGTTGCGGTCGTAGCCGGGCAAGCCCCTGGCCAGCGTGCCGAGCGGGCTCTGCAGGCTCTGGCGCAAGGCGGTGGCCGACGCGGTGGCGTCCAGCGTGGGCAGCAGGGCCGCGCCGGCGGCCTGGGCGCTGGCCCGCGCCTGGTCGACGCGCGCCAGGGCGGCCGCCAGTTCCAGGTTCTGGTCCAGCGCCCGCTGGACGATGCCGACCAGTTGCGGATCGTCGAAACCTTCCCACCAGCGATCCAGCGGCGGCGGGCTGGCATGCCGGTCCTGCCGCGCGGCCTGGAGCTCGGTGTGGAACGGCGCCAGCGCGGTGTCGGGCCGGGCATAATCGGGGCCCACGGCGCAGCCGGCCAGGGCCAGCGCGGCCGCCAGGGCAGTGGCAGCCAGCGCCACGGTCGCCAGGCCGGCATGCCGCGTCCCGCGCGGTGCGTATGGGTTGGGGGTCATCGGCGCGAAGTCGTCCATGATCTATCCGTTTTCTCGTTTGACGGTTTACCGGCTGGCGGGCGTATAGGTTTCCTTCGGCGCGGCCGCTTTCCGGCGGCCGAACTTGCGGATGAAGATGTAGAACGCCGGCGTGAACAGCAGACCGAAGACGGTCACGCCCAGCATGCCGAAGAACACGGCCGTGCCCAGCGACTGCCGCATCTCGGCGCCCGCCCCCGTCGCCAGCGTCAACGGCGCGACGCCCAGGATGAAGGCCAGCGACGTCATCAGGATGGGACGCAGCCGCGTCCGCGACGCATGCACGGCCGCGTCCACCGCGGAAGCGCCCTCCTCGTCCTGGTGCTGGCGGGCGAACTCGACGATCAGGATCGCGTTCTTCGCCGCCAGGCCGATCAGCACCACGAAGCCGATCTGCGCCAGGATGTCGATGGGCATGCCGCGAAACGACAATCCGGTGACCGACGCCAGGATGCACATCGGCACGATCAGGATGATCGCCAGCGGCAGGCGCCAGCTTTCGTACTGCGCCACCAGCACCAGGAAGCAGAACAGCGCGGCCGCGGCGAAGACCAGCACGGTGGACGTGCCCGTCTGCTGCTGCTGGAAGGCCAGTTCCGTCCACTCGAAATCCATGCCGCGCGGCAGGATTTCCCGGGCCAGCTGCTCCATGCGGCGCAGCGCGACGCCGGACGCCACCCCGGGCGCCGCGGTGCCCTGCACTTCCGCCGCGGGGTACAGGTTGAAGCGCGGCACACGATAGGGAATCGTGCGATCCTCGATGGACGCGACGGTGCCCAGGGGGACCATGTCGCCGGCATCGTTGCGCGCCTTCAGCCGGGTGATGTCCTGCGCATTGCGGCGGAACTCCCCATCGGCCTGCGCGATGACCTGGTAGGTCCGGCCCAGGTAATTGAAGTCGTTCACATACTGCGAACCCAGATAGACCTGCAGGGTGGAGAAGACGTCCGTGGGCCGCAGGCCGACCTTCTCGGTCTTGACGCGGTCGACGTTGGCGAAGATCGATGGCGAACCCGCGTTGTACAGCGTGAACACGCGCGACAGGGCCGGATCCTGGTTGGCCGCGGCCACCAGTTTCCTGGACGCCTCGACCAGGGCCTGCGGCCCCAGGCCGGCGCGGTCCTCGATCATCATCTTGAAGCCGCCCGAATTGCCCAGCCCCTGCACCGGCGGCGGCGGGATGGTCAGCACATAGGCATCCTTGATGACCGACAGGCGCTTGCGCAGGTCGGCCAGCACGGTATTGGCGTTGACGCCCTTGATATCGTGGCTGTACAGCGAAGGCAGGCCGGTGAACACCGTGCCCGAGTTCGAGGCCACCGTGTTGGTGGTCGCGTCCAGCCCGACGAAGGGCGCCGCATGCTCGATGCCGGGCGTGGCCAGCGCGATGTCGATGACCTGGCGCACGACCTTTTCCGTACGATCCAGCGACGCCCCCGGCGGCAGCTGCACGATGGTGATCAGGTAACCCTGGTCCTGCTCGGGGATGAAGCCGGTCGGGGTACGGGCGAACTGCACGCCCGTCAGGGCGATCAGGCCGACGTAGACCACCAACACCAGCCCGAGTATCCGCGCCAGCCGGCGGGTCAGGCTGCCGTAGCCCATCGACAGGCGGTCGAAACCGCGATTGAACCGGCCGAAACCGGCGTCCAGCATGCGCCGCACGGGGTTGCGCGAACGGTGCCCGGCGTCGTGCGGCTTGAACAGTACCGCGCACAGCGCGGGGCTCAGGGTCAGCGACACCACGCAGGAAATGATCGTGGACGCGGCGATCGTAATGGCGAACTGCCGGAAGAACAGTCCCGAAATGCCGCCCAGGAAGGCCGCCGGCACGAACACCGCGCACAGCGTCAACGCGATCGATACCAGGGCGCCGCCCACCTCGTCCATGGTGCGATGCGCCGCCTGGTAGGGCGACATGCCGGCCTGGATGTTGCGCTCGACGTTCTCCACCACCACGATGGCGTCGTCGACCACGATACCGACCGCCAGCACCAGCCCGAACAGGGAAAGATTGTTCAGGGAGATGCCGCAGGCATACAGGACGATGAAGGACCCGAGCAGCGAAATCGGAATGGCGACCACCGGCACGATGGTGGCCCGCCAGTTCTGCAGGAACAGGAAGACCACGGCCACCACCAGCACGATGGCTTCCAGGATGGTCTGCACCACTTCATCCACCGATTTGCCGATGAAGATGGTCGGGTCGTAGATGATCTTGTAATCCACGCCCTGCGGGAAATCCTTTTTCAGGTCCTGCATGGCGGCCAGCACGCGGTGCTCGACGTCGAGCGAATTGGCGCCCGGCTGGGCGTAGATCAACATCGCCGCCGCGTCGCTGCGGTCCATGAACGCGGTCGAGCCATAGTCCGCGGCGCCGACCTCCACCCGGCCGATGTCGCGCACGCGCGTGACGCGGCCCTGGCTGTCCGACTTGATGACGATGTCGGCGAACTCCTCGGGCGTGGCCAGCCGGCCCAGGACTTCCACATTCACCTGATAGGCCTCGGGCCGCGGCGTCGGCGGCTGGTTCAGCACGCCGGCCGACACCTGCAGGTTCTGCTGGCGCAGCGCGGCCAGGATTTCGCTGGCGTTCAGCTTGTTGGCGGCGGCCTTGTCCGGGTCTATCCATATCCGCATGGCGTATTCGCGGCCGCCCACGAACTGGGCGTCGCCCACGCCGGGGATGCGCGCCAGCACGTCCTTGACGTGCAGCGTGGCATAGTTCGACAGGTACAGCGTGTCGCGGCTCGCATCCGGCGAAAAGATGTGCACCGCCATCAGGATGCTGGGCGTGGACTTGCGCACCTGCACGCCCAGGCGCTGCACGTCCTCCGGCAGGCGCTGCAAGGCGTTCTGCACGCGGTTCTGCGTCAGGTTCTGCGCGACGTTCAGGTCGGTGCCGATGCGAAAGGTCACCGTGATGGTCAGCTTGCCGTCGCCGGTGGACTGGCTGCTCATATAGAGCATGTCTTCCACGCCGTTGATCTGCTGTTCCAGCGGCGTGGCCACGGTGCGCGCGATGGTCTCGGCCGAAGCGCCGGGATAGGAGGTGGTCACCTGGACGGTGGGCGGCACGATTTCCGGGTACTGCGCGACGGGCAGGACGAACAGCGCGCCCAGGCCCAGCAGGGTCAGGAAGCAGCTGACGACGGTCGCGAATCGCGGGCGGTCGATGAAGAAGTGTGCGATGCGCATGGCGTCAATCCTCGGTGCGGTCCGCGGTGGGCTCGATCGCCGCCGTCTTGGTGGCGACCTTGGCGCCCGGCGTCGCGTAGGGCAAGCCGCCGACGATCACCTGGTCGTCAGGCGCCAGCCCGCTTCTGATGACCCGCAGGCCGCTCCTGATATCGCCCACCTGCACGCCCTTGGGCGTGACGGTGCCGTCCTTGGCGACGACCAGCACGATGTGCCGGGACTGGTCCGGCAGCACGGCCGCATCGGGCACCAGGAGCGCGGTCGTGGGCTGGTCCACCACCACGCGCACCCGGGCGAACTCGCCCGGCGTCAGGCGCAGGTTGGCGTTGGGCACCGTGGCCCGCGCGTGTATCGTCCCGCTGGCCCGGTCCAGCACATTGTTGATGAAGTCGAATTTGCCGACCCGCGAATACGCCTTGTCGCCGCCCAGCGCCAGTTCGATGGCGTCGGAGGCCTGGCCCGGATGGTCGGCGCGATAGCGCGACAGGCTCTGGTAGTCCGCTTCGCTCAGATCGAAGTTCAGATAGATGGGATCAAGCGAGACCAGCGTGGCCAGCAGCGTCGTCGGGCTGCTGGCGGCGCGGCTGCCCGCGACCAGGTTGCCGACCGAGACCAGGTGATTGCTGATGCGGCCGGTAAAGGGCGCGGCGATGCGGCAACGGTCCAGGTCGAACTGGGCGTCGTCGACTTCCGCATTGGCGGCGGCGATGGCGGCCTGCGCGACTTGCCGGTCGGCGCGGCGCTGCTCGGAATTCTGGACCGTGCCCGCGGCGCCCTGCTCCAGCGCGACGGCGCGCCGCAACTCGCTGTCGGCCAACGCCAGCCGTGCCCGCGCGGTATCGAGCTGCGCCTTGGCGCGCGCCAGGCGGATCTCATAGGGCTTGGGGTCGATGGTGAACAGCAAGGCGCCTTTCTGCACGACGTCGCCGTCGCGGAAGAAAATACCCGTCAACGTGCCGCCGACCTGCGGCCGCAATTCCAGCTGGTTCACCGCCGAGAACTGGCCCAGCGCGCCCATGCGGCTGTCCAGCTGCCGGACCAGCGGCGTCGCCACGGTCACTTCCGGCAAGGCGGCCGGCGCCGCCGCCACGGCCGGGGCGCCGGACCACAGATAGCTCGCACCTGTGACCACAGCGACGGCCGCCACGGCGGCCAGGGTACCTACATAGAGCGTTTTCACCGCGAAGTCCTTGATAGGCGGCGAAACCGGGTTCCAGCAGCCGGCCGCCGTGATTGATGTGGGGACATCGATAGCGGCAACGGCCTATATAGATGTCACTTGACATCCATAATACCTGACAGATGTCGTTTGACATCCATATCCCTTGCAAGGAAGCGGACTTTTTGTGCAGTGCGATGGAGAAATGCAACAGCGCCCCGGGGCCCCGAGAGCCAGAGCCGCCTGGATCGGCAGGCCGCCGCGCCGGAGCGGCGCGCCACAGGGGAATGGTGCGATCGGGCGAAAGCCCAGGCGGGCACGGCCTTTGCGCAGGCCGGCTTGACTAGCTGGAATCCATCATGCCGACCGCACAGAAGACCGCCGCCCCCCCACCGGCCGTGAGCGCCGCCCGAGATCCCGATGCCGCCCCGCCCGGCGCCAGCCCCTGCTGCGAAGTGGCCGGCCTGGTCTACGTCGACGACCGCGGGCCCGGCATCACGCGCCGCATCTCCGGCGACGTCTACGAATACTACGACCCCAAGGGCAAGCGCATCCGTGACGCCGGGGTCATCGCGCGCATCAACGCGCTGGTGATCCCGCCGGCGTACACGGACGTCTGGATATGCCCGGATCCCGACGGCCACATCCAGGCCACGGGCCGCGACGCCCGCGGGCGCAAGCAGTACCGCTACCACCCGTCCTGGCACGCCGTGCGCGACGCCAACAAATACGAGCAGTTGACCGCCTTCGCCGCCGCCCTGCCCCGCATCCGCCGCAAGGTCGAACGCAACCTGCGCATGCCGGGCCTGACGCACGACAAGGTGGTCTCGGTCGTGGTGCGGCTGCTGGAAACCACCTTCATACGCATCGGCTCATCCACCTATGCGCGCACCAACGGTTCCTATGGCCTGACGACGCTGCGCCGCCGGCATACCACCATCGCCGGCCACCGCATCCGCTTCCGCTTCAAGGGCAAGAGCGGCGTGGAGCACGACGTGACGGTGCAGGACCGCCGGATCGCCGCGGTGGTGAAGCGCTGCATGGAAATCACGGGGCACGAATTGTTCACCTATCGGGAAGCGGACGGCAAGGTGCGCACGGTGGATTCCGGCTGCGTCAACGATTACCTGCGCGAAGCGGGCCAGGCCGATTTCACCGCCAAGCACTACCGCACCTGGGCGGGGTCCGTGCTGGCGCTCGCCGAGCTCAGCAAACGGCCGTGGAAAACCCCGACCGAAGCCAAGCGCAATATGGTGGAAGTGGTCAAGGCGGTGGCCAAGCGGCTGGGCAATACGCCGACGGTCTGCCGGCAGTGCTACATCCACCCGCGCATCCTGGAAGCCTATCTGGCCGGTGAAATGCCGCGCTGCGGCGCCGCGCCGTCCACCCCGCGCGGCCTGAATGCCGATGAACGGCGGCTGCTGCATTTCCTGTCCGCGCCGCCGTCGCGGGCCGAACGCGTGGCCGGCGTGGCGGAAAAGCCCGAAATGCCACTGGACGAGCGGCCGGCCAGTTCGCCCGGGAAGGAAAAGCAGCTGCGCCAGAAGGATCGCGTCCAGGGGATCGCGACGGCCAAGCCCGACGGGAAGCCCGGTACGGCAGGCCGCCGGGGCACCGCGCGTGGTGCGCGTGGTGCGCGTGCCGCCGGCAGCGGCACGGCGGCGCCCGCCGGCGCCTGATCAGGCCGCCTGATCAGGCCGCCTGCTTACGCCGCCCGATTCAGCCGCCCGATTCCGCCGCCTGCTCAGGCCGCCTGCGCGTGGGCGGACTTCGCCACCAGGGCGACGAATTCGCGGTTGAACGCCGGCAGGTCGTCCGGCTTGCGGCTGCTGACCCAGTTGCGGTCGACCATCACTTCCTTGTCCACCCAGGTCGCGCCCGCATTGCGCAGGTCATCCTGCAGGGATGGCCAACTGGTCAGCGTGCGGCCTTTCGCCAATCCGGCGGAGATCAGCAGCCAGGGCCCATGGCAGATCACGCCGATCGGCTTGCCCGCCGCATCCATGCGCCGCACGAAATCCTGCGCCTTGGGATGGCGGCGGATCTCGTCGGCGTTGACCACCCCGCCGGGCAACATGACGGCATCGAACTTGTCCGGTTCGGCATCCACGTCGACGAAGGTCAGGTCCACCTTCACGGTGTCGCCCTTGTCGGTGTGCTTGAAGCCCTGGATCGGCTCCAGCGTGTTCGATACGATCACCGCCCGGCCGCCCGCGGCTGCGATCGCCTTGCAGGGTTCGATCAGCTCGGCCTGTTCGAAGCCGTCGACCGCCAGGATCGCCACGGATACATCCTTCAATTCCTCAGCCATTGCATACTCCATCGAGGTAAGGGTTACGAGCCACGCCGGCGTGGCCGGCGATGCGCCGTCTCCAGCAAACCGGGTGCCGGCGGGCGCAGCTGACGACAGGCTGAAGCGCCTTCTCCATAATCCAGGCACAATCGCGATCGTACGGGCCGAGCCTCAGGCCGAACATCGAAAACGCCCGATGCATCGACAATCAAAACGGAGATATCCCATGAAGACATACGCAACGCGCGTCCTGGCGTCGGCGGGACTCGCGGCGACGCTGCTCATCCAGGGTGCGCCGGCCATGGCGCAGGCCGGCGGCAACTACCCCAGCAAGCCCATCACCATCGTCATCCCCTACGCCCCCGGCGGCTTCGCCGATACGCGCATGCGGCTGATCGCCGCCAAGCTGGAACCGCGGCTCAAGCAGACGGTGATCGTGGAAAACCGGGCCGGCGCCGGCGGCGTGGTGGGCACGACCTTCATCGCGCGGGCCAATCCCGACGGCTACACCATCGGCGCCGGCAACCTGGCGCCGATGGCCGTCAATCCTTCCTTGATGCAGAGCATCCCCTACGATCCCGTCAAGGACCTGGCGCCCGTCATCCTGATCGAAAACAGCCCCCTGGTGCTCAGCGTCAACAACACCGTCAAGGCGAAGAACCTGCAGGAGCTGATCGCGCTGGCCAAGGCCGAACCGGGCAGGCTGACGTTTGGCTCGTCCGGTGTCGGCGGCGCCCACCATCTGTCCGGCGAGATGTTCGCCGAACAGGCGCACATCGAAATCACCCATGTGCCCTACAAGGGCGGCAACCTGGCGTCCACGGACCTGATGGGCGGGCACATCACCATGATGTTCGAAATGGGCTATGCCGCCCTGCCCGCGATCCAGGGCAACAAGGTGCGCCCCATCGCGGTCACCGCCGCCAAGCGGCTGGCGGTGCTGCCGGACGTGCCGACCATGGCGGAAGCCGGACTGCCGGGCTATGAATCCTACAACTGGCAGGGCATCGTGGCGCCGGCGGGCACGCCGCGTCCCATCATCGACCGACTGAACCAGGAACTGAACGCGGTGCTGAAGGATCCGGAAGTCGCCAAGTCCATCGTCGATACGGGCAGCCAGGCGGCGGGCGGCACGCCGGAAGCGTTCGCGGCCTTCATCCAATCCGAAACCGCAAAATGGGCGCAGGTGATCAAGGAAGCCAGGATCGCGCCGCAATAAGGCGCGTCGCCCTGGCGGCGCGCGAGCGGGCGGACGGGCCGGGCGGCCCGCCCGCCCTTTTCACAGGCGGCCCGGGACTTCCGGTTCAGGACTTCTCGTAGGCCAGGTAATCCATATGGATACCGATGTGGTCCGCGATGTACTTGGCGTCATGCCAGACGCCCCAGATGAACGACGACGACCGGTTCGTCTGGTTGGGCAGGCCCAGGAAATAAATCCCTTTCTCCATGGAAATGCCGCGCTTGTGGATCGGGTAGCCCTTCTCGTCGAAGGTATCGATCTCCATCCACGAATAGTCCATCTTGAACCCCGTCGCCCAGACGATGCTCTTGATGCCCGCCTGCGCCAGGTTCAGCGCCAGGATGGGGTGGGTCAGGCATTCCGGGTCGTCCAGCAGCTTCCAGGCTTCCGGCTCCGGCGGCAGGTCCAGGCCGTTCTGCTCGATATAGGCATCGGCCTCGCGCAGCACCTCGAAATAGTCCGCGTCGCCTTGCGCGACGTTGGCGGCCAGGCCTTCCTCGAAGGTCAGGGTGCCGTTCTCATAGCCCTTGGTGATACCCACCAGCGTGATGCCGGCGTGCGCCAGGCGGCGGAAGTCCACAGTCTTGCCGCCTTCGTAGCCGCTGACGGCGAACGCCACGTGCTCGCGCTTCGGCTTTTTCTTGACCTCGTCCCACATGCCCAGGGCGCCCAGCCACCAGCAGTAATCGCGCTGGCGATACGAGCGCGGCGGCCGGTAATGCTCGCCCACCGACAGGTAGACGGTGCGGCCGGCCTGCCGCAATTCCTCGGCGATCTGCGAGCCCGACGCGCCGGCGCCCACGACCAGCACGGCGCCTTCGGCCAGTTGGCCGGGATTCTTGTAGGCCGACGAATGCAGCTGCTGGATGCCGGCGCTGTCCGGGACGATCCTGGGATAGCTGGGAATCTGGAAGGCGCCCGTCGCCGCCACCACGTGTTGGGCCTCGATCACGCCGGCGGAAGTCGTCACGGTGAAACCCGGCCGCTTCTCGTTGCGCGTGACCTTCAGCACCTCCACGCCGGTGCGGACCGGCGCCTCTATCATCCGGGCGTAGTCCTCGAAGTACTGCGCCATGCGTTCCTTGGGCGGGAAGACGTCGGCCGCGACGTCACCGAACTTCAGGCCCGGGAAGCGGTCGTGCCAGGCCGGGCCATTGGCCACCAGCGAGTCCCAGCGCTCGGAACGCCAGCGCTCGGCAATACGCTTGCGTTCCAGCACGATGTGCGGAATACCCATCCTGCCCAGGTGCTCGCTCATCGCGATGCCGGCCTGGCCGGCGCCGATCACCAGCGTATTGGTTTTTTCGACTGACATTTGGAGTTCCTTCACTCACTCATGGATGGCAGGCAGTGTGAGCCAGAACCCCAGGCTTGATAACTTCGATTTTCGGACGCCGGACTTAGGAAAAAGCAAATGGCAGGGGCAAGGGCCCGGCTTTCGTTTTTTCCGATGAACGGCCTCAGCATCCACAAAGGGCCGCCGCCCGGCCCTTCCCGTATTCTTTCCCCATCCATCGTGTCTAAATTGCCGCCGCCATGCAGAACAGCCCCTCTCTTCCGGATCCCTCTTGCGCGGTCAGTCTGGAAGGAGTGGTAAAGAAATACCGCGACCAGACTGTGCTGCACGACGTGTCGATCAAGATCCGGCGCGGCGAATTCCTGACCCTGCTCGGCCCGTCCGGCTGCGGCAAGACCACCTTGCTGAACCTGATCGCCGGCTTCGCCGACGCCGACAACGGCGAGATCTTCATCGACGGCCAGCTGGTCACCGACCTGCCGCCCTATCAGCGCGAGATCGGCATCGTCTTCCAGAACTACGCGCTGTTTCCGCACATGACGGTCGAGCGCAACATCGGCTATGGCCTGCGCATGCGGCGCGTGCCGTCCAAGGAAATCGCCGAGCGCGTCATGGAAGTCATGGCCCTGGTCAAGCTGGACGGCCTGGGCCAGCGCAGGCCGCGCGAACTGTCCGGCGGACAGCAGCAGCGCGTCGCCCTGGCGCGCGCCCTGGTGATCCGGCCCAAGGTCCTGCTGCTGGACGAACCGTTCTCGGCCCTGGACAAAAGCCTGCGCGGCGCCATGCAGGTCGAAATCCGCGACATACAGCGCCGGCTGGGCGTGACCACCGTCTTCGTCACGCACGACCAGGGCGAAGCCCTGAGCATGTCCGACCGCATCGCCGTCATGTCGGCCGGCGTCATCCGCCAGATCGCCAGCCCGGGCGAACTCTACCGCAATCCCCAGGATCCCTTCGTGGCGTCCTTCCTGGGCGACGTCAATATCCTGCCCGCCCATTACCACGGCGCGGATTCCGACGGCATCCACCTGCGCCTGGGCGCCGGCCTGATCCGCGTGCCGCGCGAACGCCTGGTCGGCGGCTCGCACGAAGGGCGCCGCCTGGACGTCTACGTGCGTCCCGAGCAGATCGCGCTGGAAAGCCTGCACGGCAATTCGGTGCTGAGCGGCACCGTCGTCAATCACGTCTTCCAGGGCGACCACATCGACTCTTATATCGACGTCGATATCCCCGTGGCCGGACGCCAGCGCGTCATGGTGCGCAGCGCCGGACTCGACGCCATGCAGCAGTGGCCGGTTGGCGCCGTGGCGGGACTGGTGCTGCCCGATGAAGGAATCAGCGTCTTCAATGCTTCCGCCTGAACCCATGACCGATATCCCCCGCACCATGCAGGCCGTCATCGCCACCCAGCCGGGCGATGCCGGCGTACTGGCCCTGGCCGAACGCCCCGTTCCCGCGCCGGGTCCCGGCGAAGTCCTGCTGCGCGTGCGCGCGGCCGGCGTCAACCGGCCCGACATCATGCAGCGCCAGGGCCTGTCCCGGCCGGCGGAAGGCGTCACCGACGTCCTGGGCCTGGAAGCCTGCGGCGAGGTCGCCGCATGCGGGCCCGGCGTGCCGTCCGCGCTGCAAGGCCAGCGGCTGATGAGCCTGCTGCCCGGCGGCGGCTACGCCCCCTGGTGCGTGGCCCGCGTCGATCACTCGCTGCCCGTGCCGGACGACGTGGACGATCTCGCGGCCGCCGCGCTGCCGGAAGGCCTGTTCACCGTCTGGCACAACCTTTTCGAGCTGGGCCGGCTGCGCATGGGCGAGACCGTGCTGGTGCACGGCGCCGCCGGCGGCATCGGCACGCTGGCCATCCGCATGGCCCACGCCGCCGGCGCGCGCGTCATCGCCACCGCCGGCCGGGCCGAACGCCTGCCGGCGCTGCGCGAGCTGGGCGCGGCCCAGGCGATCTGCTACCGTGACACCGATTTCGTCGTCGCCTGCCAGGATGACACGCGGGGACGTGGCGTGGACGTCGTGCTCGATATGGTCGGCGGCGACTACGTCCGCCGCAACCTGCAGGCGCTGGGCTTCGGCGGGCGCCATATCAGCCTGTCCTTCCTGCAAGGATCGTCGGTGGACATCGAATTGCTGACCTTGATGCAGAAGCAGCTGAGCCTGCACTCGTCCACCCTGCGTCCGCAGACGGCGGCGGAAAAAACCCGCATGGCGATCGAGATCACGCGCCATGTCCTGCCCCTGGTCGAAGACGGCCGGGTGCGTCCCAAACTGCATGCCGGCCTGCCCCTGGCCCAGGCCGCCGATGCGCATCGACTGCTGGAAAGCGGCGAGGTGTTCGGCAAACTCGTGCTGGTGCCCTGATGGCCGCCCTGCCCTCCGCCCCCGAACCCCACGCCATGCAACTCTTCTACGCCCCCACTTCCCCCTACGTGCGCAAGGTCATGGCCTGCGCGCACCTGTGCGGCATCGTCGACCGCATCGCGCTGCTGGACAGCGCCGCCCATCCCATCCGGCGCGATGCCCGCATCGCGGCCCACAACCCGCTGGCCAAGATCCCCACCCTGATCCTGGCCGACGGCGCCGCGCTCTATGACAGCCGCGTCATCTGCGAATACATCGCCGACCTGGCCGGCAACGATCACCTGTTCCCACCGGCGGGACCGCAACGCTGGCGCGCCCTGACGTGGCAGGCACTGGGCGACGGCCTGCTGGACGCGGCCCTGCTGGCCCGCTATGAAATCGCCGCCCGGCCGCCCGAATCGCAATGGCAGGATTGGCGCGCGGCGCAGTTGAAAAAGGTCGAGGCCAGCCTGGACGAACTGGAACCGCAGGCGGCATCCCTGGCCGTGCAACGGCCCACCATCGGTGAAATCACCCTGGGCTGCGCCCTGGGCTACCTGGATTTCCGCTTCGCCGAGCTGGACTGGCGCGCCACCCATCCGCACACCGCGCGCTGGTTCGACGCCTTCGGGCAACTGCCCGCCATGCGGGCCACCACGCCGCGCGACGCCTGACCATCCGAACGCCACCATGAACGCCACCGCCACCGCCGCCCCCGCCACGCCTTCCGCCGGCAACACCACCAAGGTGTGGTTCCTGAACGGCCCCAACGCCAATCTCTATGGCCTGGACGCCAACAAGACCTACGGCTCCGAAAGCTTCCCCATGCTGCGCCAGCGCTGCGAAAACAAGGCCGCCGAGCTCGGTATCGCCCTGAATTTCGTCCAGTCCAACCATGAAGGCCAGCTCATCGACTGGATCCAGGAAGCGCGCGGCGACGCCCAGGGCGTCATCATCAATGCCGCGGGCCTGACCTACACGTCCATCCCCCTGCTGGATGCCCTGTTGTCCTTTTCCGGCCGCATCATCGAAGTGCACATGAGCAATATCTGGAAGCGCGAGCCCTTCCGCCACCACTCCTATATTTCCAAGGCCGCCGACGGCGTGATCGCCGGGCTGGGCGCCGAGGGCTATGAACTCGCCATCGAAGCCATGGCACGCCTGATCCGCCGCCCCGCGCTGGCCTGAACCCGCCGCCTCGCCCCAGACCGAACACCGCCCTATGACCGCCATCCACAACGGGGAATGCTCCGGCTCCCTGGTCTTCTACAGCGAGTTCGACAGCTTCGACGTGTGGAAATCCGCGCTGCGGGCCCAGTTGCCCCGCCTGCGCGTCCTGCATGCCGGCGAAGTCACCGATCCCGCCGACGTCCATTACGCCCTGGCCTGGAAGCCGCCGGAGGGCTTCTTCGACCGCATGTCCAACCTGCGCCTCATCATCAACCTGGGCGCTGGCGTCGATACCCTGGTCGGCCGCAAGGACCTGCCCGCGGGCATCCCCATCACCCGTATCACCGACCCCAACATGGGCCGCATGATGGCCGGCTACGTGCTGTTCGCCACCCTGCGCTACGCCCGCGACATCCCCTGGTTCGAACAGGCGCAGCGGCGCGCCGAATGGGCCTACCGCCATCCGCGTTCGCCGGAGGAAATCCGCGTCGCCGTCCTCGGGCTGGGCGAACTGGGCGCGTATGCCGCCCGCGAACTGCAACGCCAGGGCCTGACCGTGCTGGGCTGGTCGCGCAGCCCGCGCCAGATCGACGGCGTCCAGTGCTACTCGGGCATGGAGAACCTGGACAGCGTGCTGTCCCAGGCCGACATCCTGGTCGTCATGCTGCCGCTGACGCCGGAAACGCGCGAGCTGCTGACGCGCGAGCGCCTGCGGAAGCTGCCCCGCGGCGCATCCCTGATCAACGTCGCCCGCGGCGCCCTGCTCGACCAGGCGGCCCTGACGGAGCTGCTGCAAAGCGGCCACCTGGCGGGCGCCACGCTGGACGTCTTCGAGCGCGAACCCTTGCCCGCTGACGATCCGCTCTGGAAGATGGACACGGTGCTGATCACCCCGCACCTGGCGTCCGTCGCCATCCCCGCGTCGGCGGCCACGCAGATCGCCGAGAACATCGTGCGCGTCTCCAACGGCCAGGATCCGGTCAACCGCATCGATCCCGCGCGCGGCTACTAGGCCGCGGCTGCGCGGCACACACGCACGCACGCATACGCACGGCCGCCGGTGGATCTGCCCGCCGGCGCCGCGCGGCGCGCGGCCCGCTAGCGCGGCTCCTCGATGTTCAGCACCTTCCCCAATCCCAGAAAGCCGTTCGCCACCGCCAGCACCGCCGCGGTCACGAAGATGTAGACCACCGACAGCGCCGCCAGGGTCGGATCGGCGAATTCCCGCACATAGTTGTACATGGACACCGGCAAGGTCTGCGTGCTCTGGGTCGTCACGAACAGCGACGCGGTGAACTCGCTGAACGACATGATGGCGGCGAACAGCCAGCCGCCGAACAGGCCCGGCGCCAGCAGCGGCACCGTGATCGTGAACAGCACCCGCACAGGCGACGCGCCCAGGCTGGCCGCGCTCTGCTCCAGGCGCGCATCCAGGTTCTCCATGGACACGTAGACGCTGCGCAGCACGAAAGGCAATACCAGCATGACGTGGCACAGGATCACCAGGCCATAGCCGCGATCCAGGTCCAGCTGCGCGACCAGGATCAGCAAGCCCAGTCCCAGGGTGAAATGCGGTATCACCAGCGGCGACAGCAACACCGCCTGCAGGACGTTCTTCCCGGGAAACTCCAGCCGCTTCACGGCGATCGCCAGCGCCGTCCCGATCACCAGCGCCAGCAGCGACGCCCATAGCGTCACCACCATGCTGGCCCGGAAGCCATCCTGGAAATCCGGGTAGGTGAAGGCCCTTTCGAACCACCGCAGGGACCAGTTCTGCGGGGGGAACGTCAGCAGCGCCTTGTCGTTGAAGGACGCCATCGTGACCACCACCACCGGCAGCAGGATGAAGGCCAGGATCAGGACGATCAGCAGCGGCGCGCCCACGCGCAGCCACATCGGCACGGTATTGCGTTTCTTCATCTCAATGCACCTGTATGGCCTTGAACCGCCGGGTCAGCCGCCCCAGCAGCATCAGCGACACCACCGTCAGCGCCAGGCCCGACACGCTCAGGCTGGCGGCCAGGGGGAAATTCATCGACGAAAAGCCCAGCTGGTAGACCAGCGTCGAGACCGTCGGCACGCGGCCGCCGCCTATCATCTGCGGCGTCGCGAAGGCGCTGAACGTCCAGGCGAACGACGTCGTCACGCTGGCCAGGATGCCGGGCATCGACAAGGGCAGCGTCACTGTCAGGAACGTGCGCACCGGCCCGGCGCCCAGGCTCTGCGCGGCCTTCGCATAATCGCGGTCGATGTGCGAGATCGCCGTCGCCAGCATCAGCACCACCACCGGGATCGTCACATGCACCAGGGCCACCAGCACGCCCAGATGGCTGAACATCAGGTTCAGCGGCGTTTCGATCAAACCCGCCTTGCGGAGCATGGTATTGATGAATCCGTTGTTGCCCAGCACGATGATCCACGAGTACGTGCGCACGATCTCGCCCAGGAACAGCGGCGTGATCGACACGATCAGGATGAAGGACTTCAGCACCCGGTTGCGCACCCGCACCAGCGCATACGCCAGGGGATAGGCCACCAGCAGGGAAAAAATCGTCGTTTCGACGCTGAGCAGCAGCGTGTTGGCGAACGCGTCCAGGTAGATCGGCTTGTTCAGCGTGGTGAAGTTGGCCAGCGTCAGGCCGCCCACGTCCATCGATCCGGGTATGAACGAACGCAAACTGAACTGGAACACCGTGATCAGCGCCGCCACGATGCACAGCGCGACGACACTCGCGGGGGAAACCAGCCATCCCCTCAATGCCCTTAGCCCGGAACGCTTGTCCATGTATCGATCTTTCCGTCTACGTCTACGTGTGTTGCCCGAGGACTGCCGCGCGACCGCATGGGTCTGCACGCGCGGCCTGGCCGGCCGCGCTGAAATGCGCCGCGTCGCGGCGGCAGACTGCCCGTCGCGACGCGAGGTGTGGCGCCGGTGGCGCTCAGTTCATGATGTTTTCGGTGAACCACTTGCGCCATTCGGCGGTCTTCTCGGCGCGCAGCTTGTCGTCGATCACGATGGCCTGCTTGTCCCATTGTTCCTTGGTGGTGAACACGCCGGGCAAGGCGGCATCCTCGGGCGACACCTTGGCGTTGTCCACCACGGGGCTGGCCTTCTTGGCGGCCACGATCTTGGCCTGCACTTCAGGCGACAGGGCGATATCGATGAACTTGTAAGCCAGGTCCGTCTTGGTGCTGCCCTTCATGATGCCCATCGTGTCCACGCCCAGCACCGCGCCTTCCTTGGGCATCGCGACCTTGATGGGCACGCCCTGGCCGATCATGTAGTAGGCATTCATCGACAGCAGCACCTGCACCGGCGTCTCGCCCGTGGCGATCAGCTGCTGGCTGTTGGCGTCGTTGGTGTAGAAGGCCTTGAAGTTGGGCTTGAGCGCCTTCAGCTTGTCCTCGCCCTTCTGCCAGTGCGCCGCGTCGCCGCCGGACAGCAGGGCCGCGACGGTGATGATGTGGCTGGGATCGAAGTCGGGGGCCGACAGCTTGCCCTTCAGCGCCGGATTCCACAGGTCGTTCCAGCTGTCGAACTTGATGTTCGACGGCACCAGGTCCGGACGGTAGCCGATGGTGTAGACATACGCCCAGCTGCCGATGTGGTACGGGCTGATCTTGGCGCGGTCCACCAGGTGCGAATAATTCTTCAGCTTGCTGGTGTCCAGCTTTTCGTACAGATTGCTGTTGACGTACAGCCAGCCGATATGCGACGTCGTGAACGTGATGTCGCTTTCCGGCTTGGTCGCCAGCTTGGCCTTGTTCAGCCGGTCTATCGTCCCGCCGGTGATGTACTTGACCGGCACCCCGGTCTGGCGGGTGAATTCCTTGCCGATGTTCTCATCGATCAGGTCGCGGAAGCTGCCGCCCCAGGTGCTGACGACCAGGGCATCCTGGGCCCACGCCGCGCTGCCCGCCAGCGTGCTGGCAAGAATACCGACCGATAAAAGTTTTCGAATCATTGCATGCCCCTTGGAATAGGCCCGGTGAAGTGATTGGCGTTCGAAGTCGTTCGCCAGGCTGCAGCCATCATGCGGCAGAGCGCCCGCCCGGACCAAGTCGCCTTTTCCATAGGGATGGCTCAACTTTCCTGACGACGCGGCGGGCCGCTCCCGCGCGCGATCACAAAGCCTGATCCAGGAAACCCTTGAGACGCTGGCTGGCCGGCGCGCCGAAGAACTGTTCGGCGGGCGCGGACTCGATGATTTCGCCCCTTTCCATGAACACGCAGCGATCCGCCACCCTGCGGGCAAACCCCAATTCGTGCGTGACGCAAACCATGGTGATCCCGGTCTCGGCGAGGCTTTCCATGATATGCAGGACGGACCGCACGGACTCGGGATCCAGCGCCGACGTCGGTTCATCGAACAGCATGATGCGCGGCTCCAGGCACAAGGCCCGGGCGATCGCGACCCGCTGCTGCTGGCCGCCGGAAAGCTGCGCGGGAAACTTGGCCGCCTGCTCGACGATGTTGACCTTCCTGAGGTACTCCAGGGCGATGCTTTCCGCCTGCTTCAGGGGAAGCTTCTTCGCGAGCCGGAGCGCGAACGTGCAATTCGCCAGCACCGTCATGTGCGGAAAGAGGTTGAAGCTCTGGAACACCATGCCAAGCTGCCGGCGGACTTTCTCCACGTCCTCGGCGCGCCGGGTGAGCTTGATGCCGCCGACGTGGATGTCCCCGGAATCGTGCTGCTCCAGGTGATTGATGCAGCGCACCAGCGTGGACTTCCCGGATCCGGAGGGACCGCACAGGACGACGATTTCACCCACGTCGATGCGCAGGTCGACGTTGCGCAGCGCATGGAAGGCGCCGTAGTACTTGTTCAGGCCCGCGATCGAGATCGCGGCGATAGTCGAGGCGCTGGCAGGTGAGGCATTCATCGTAGTGGCGTCCACGGTTCAGTCCAGGTGTTGCTATCGGGCTTGATGGCGCCGGCCCTCGGCCTAAGCCGGCGCCAGGTGCCGGTTCAGGGACCGATCCAGCGCGGCGAAGCCCAGGCGCATGGCGTTGGTGATGCACCAGTAGATCGCCGCCGCGGTCACCAATGGCGTGAACGGATCGTAGGTGTAGTCGAAAACGGTATTGGCGGCGGCGGTCAGGTCGACCAGCGTGATCGCGCTGACGGCGGATGTGCTCTTCACCATGATCAGCAGCTCATTCTGGTACGCCTTGAGCACGAAGCGCGCGGCCATGGGAAGTTTCAAGCGGAACAGGATCTGCATGGGCGTCAAGCCCAGCACCGCGCCCGCTTCGATCGTGCCGGCGGGAATGGCGGCCAGCCCGCCGCGTATGATTTCGGCCATGAATCCGGAGTGCGTCAACGCCAGCCCGATCCATGCGCAAACGTATGCGTTGGAAAATAGGGTCCACAGGAAGGTGTCCCGCACGATCGAAAACTGCGGCAGGCCGCTATAGATCAGATAGAGCAATACCAGGCTGGGGACGCCGCGGAAAAACGAAATATAGGCGCCGGCGAGACTCGCGCGCGGCCCCGGCCTGAACCTGGCCAGGGCGACCGGCAGCGCGATCAGCAGGCCCAGCGCCAGCGCCGGCAGCAGCACGATGAAGGTCGTGGCGGTCCCGGCCAGCAGCTTGGGCAGGCTGTCCCAGGCAATGTGGAAATCAAAGTGCATCGGCCTTGTCCTCGCGCGGCGCCGCGGCGATGGTCCGCACGCCACGCCCCGTGTTCGACTCGATACGCGCGGCCACCACGTAGGTCAGCCAGGTCATGCCGAGGAAAAACAGCGATGCGAGCATGAAATAGATAAAGGGTTCCTTGGTGACCCCGGAGGCCAGCTTGGCATAGGCCATGATCTCTTTCAGCCCGATCAGCGAGACCAGCGCGGTGTCTTTCAGCACCACGATCCAGGTATTGGTCATGCCGGGCAACGCCAGCCGCAACACCTGCGGCAGCATCACGTGCAGCAGGATGGCCGGGCGCTTCACCAGCAGGACCTCGGCCGCCTCGAATTGCCCGCGGGGAACGTTCTGGATCGCGGCGCGGATCAGGTCCGCCAGATAGGCCCCGTACACCATGCCCAGCGCGGCGACGGCCGCCATGAACGGGGTGACTTCGACCCGCCCCAGCAGGCCGGCCACCATGTCCGGCCCGGCGTAATAGAACAGGAATGCCACCAGCAGCGATGGCACGCCCGTGAAGATCGACGCATAGACCCGCCACACCAGCCGGGTGGCCAGGCGCGGACGCAGCGTCGCCAGCGCGAAAGCCGTGCCGATCACCAGCGCCAGCAGATAGGCGCAGACGGCGACCTTCACCGTCATCATCGCGCCTATCGCCAGCTGTTGCACGAACCCCATCGAAGGCATGGCGAACATCCCCCGGACGGTGGCGTCAGCGGCAGGCCGCTTCTTCGGGCAACAGCTCGACCTGCATATACTTCTTGCGCAGCTTGGTGAACGTGCAATCGCGGATGATGCTGTCCAGCGCCTGGTTCATGCGGGCCAACAATTCGGGCGTGTCCTTGCGCGTGATCCAGCTCGAACCGGCCTCGCCGCCGCCCGTCCACAGGTCGCCGCCGGCGAACTTCCAATCCTTGCCGGCGGGCTTGGACAGGAATTCATTGGTCCAGCTGATCTTGGGCCCCAGGCTCAGGTCCAGGCGGCCGCTGGCCAGGTCCAGGCGGATCTGGTCGGGATTGTCGTAATACACGATCTGCACGGCGTCGCCGAATTGCTCGGACACATACTTGGCCTGGGCGGATCCGCGCTGCAGGCCGATGCGCAAGCCCTTGAGGCCTTCCTTGGTGAAGGTGTAGTTCTTGTTCGCCGGAATCACGTAGGAATCCGGATTGAAGAGCACCGGACGTCCGAACAGCACCTTCTCCTTGCGTTCCGGCAAGGGCTTGGTCTGGCTGACGACGGCATCCAGTTTCTTCTGCAGCAAGGCGGGAATCAGGCCCTTGAAGTCCATCACGACGATTTCGCAGTCCGCGTTCATGCGCTTGCACATCTCGCGCGCCAGATCGGGTTCGAGTCCGGTCAGCTCGCCGGCGGCATTCACCATGCTGAAAGGGGGATAGCTGCCCTCGTTACCCAGCACCAGTTTTTCGGCGGCTGCCGGCGCCGGTCCGGCGGCGACGGCCATCGTGGCGAATAGCGCCGCGGCTTTCAATAGACGATCGATTTTCATGGGTTCCCCTTGCTGCCTGTTGTTGGTCTGACCGTACCCGCGCGTGCGGGCAAAGCTTCAATCCTTGCCGACGCCCGCGATCCTGCCTTCGAACAGCGACCCGTAACCCGGCTTCGCGCCGGCGACGCCGGTCAATTCCAGGCAGTGCCAGAACGAGGCCTGGATGGCGGAAACGACCGGCTTGCCCAGGCGCTGTTCGAGCGCCTCTATCGCGCCGACGGTCCTGAAATTGGTGCAGGAGACGAAAATCGCCGTGGCGTCGGGATGGTCCACCGACAGTACGTGGTCGTACACCTTCTCCAGGGGCACTTCCGCCAGGGCATGGTCGTTGGAAATTCCCAGGTAGTTGCTTTTCACGACCTGGTGGCCGTTTTCCTCCAGGAAACGGATCGCGCGCTCGTGGATCTCGGACACGTACGGCGTCGCCAGGGCGACCTTGCCGGCCTTGACCTTCTGGAGCGCCGCCAGCGTGGCGGTGGAGGCCGTCGTGATCTTGGGCTGGGGCGCCCAGTGACGCATCTTTTCGATGAGCGCGCGGTCGTAGGCCGTGCCATGCAGGAAGGAGGCGCTGGTGCCCCCGAACAGTAGCACGTCGATGGGCGGCGCGGCGGCCATGCGCGCGGCCAGCTCCAGTTCCGGCGCGTTCATCATTTCCTCGATCCCCTGGACGGTGACCTTGGGCAATTTGACGCGCGCCGTGTGCGTGGATATGCCTGGCGCCGACATGGCCCACATCTCCTCTTCCATCACGACGCTGGACGCGATGTAGATCAGGCCGATGCGAGCCAGGTCGCCGGAACCGTCATAACGGAATCGGGGATACTCCCGCGTACTGGACATGTGCCGCCCCTTTTGATAATCGTTTTGGATGCGGCTAATGATGGGAGAGGCGTTTCCCGCGACCAAGTCGCCTTTTCCTTACGCATGGCTCGCATTTCCTGACGCGCGCCCCCCTGGGCGCCGCCCGCGATGCTCGGAAATTCCGAGTTGGCCCGCCGGAAAAAACAAATAGGCGCGGCCGCCGGTCCGTTCGACCATGGCGTCCATCCAGGCCGCGCGCCCCCGCGCGCCGCCTCCTATCCGCCACCGCCCGTCCCGGGCGCGCACACTCGCAGACGCCGCCATGAAACATACCCGCATCCGCACCTTCAACACCAAGGCCACCTACCCCGAACAGAACCTGGACAACGACCTGTGCCAGGCCGTGGTCGCGCGCGGCAGCACCGTCTTCCTGCGCGGGCAGATCGGCCAGAACCTGGACACCTCCGAAAGCGTCTGCATCGGCGACGCGGCCGGACAGGCCGAGCAGGCCATGTCCAACATCGCCATGCTGCTGAAGGAAGCGGGCGGGGAACTGGAACACATCTGCAAAATCACCATCTACATCATCGATCCGCGCTACCGCGAGCCGGTTTACCGCGTGGTCGGCCGCTGGCTGAAGGGCGTGTTCCCGGTGTCCACGGGGATCGTGGTGTCCGCGCTGGCCCGCCCCGAATGGCTGGTGGAAATCGACGCCACCGCCGTCATTCCGGACTGACATCACCGGAGTTCCGACATGACCTTCTCCATCATCGCGCGCTGCCCGCGCTCGGGCCAGTTCGGCGCGGCCGTTTCGTCGTCGTCGCCCGCCGTGGCGGCGCGCTGCATCCGCGCGCGCGCCGGCGTCGGCGCCGCCGTCAGCCAGAACATCACCGACCCGGCGCTGGGCCCGGCCGCCCTGGACCTGATGGAGGCCGGCCGCACGCCGGAACAGGCGCTGGACGAACTCCGGCAACGCCCGTACATCGACTATCGCCAGCTCATGGCCATCGACGCCACGCACGCGCCGGCGATCCATACCGGCGCAAGCTGCCTGGGCACCATTTCCAGCATCGCCGGCCAACACGCCGCCTGCGCGGGCAATATGCTGGCCACGCTGGACGTTCCGCGCGCCATGCTGGCCGCCTTCGAGCAGGCCCAGGGCTCGCTGGCCGAACGCCTGATGCAGGCCCTGCTGGCCGGCGAGGCCGCCGGCGGCGAGGAAGGCCCGGTCCACTCGGCGGGGCTGCTGGTGGTTGCCGACCTGCCCTGGCCCATCGTCGACCTGCGGCTGGACTGGATGGAAGCCGGCCCCATCGAAGCGCTCCACGATGCCTGGAAAGTCTACGAACCGCAGGTGCAGGACTACATCACGCGGGCCCGCGACCCGCGCGCCGCGCCCAGTTTCGGCGTACCCGGCGACCTCTGACGCGGGCCGGCGCGATTCCCGCATGGCGCAAGCGCGCATCGCTGGTAAGGTTGAGCCTGCGCCCCCCGGCAACCCCGGGGGGCGGCCCGATCCCGTTGCCTAGACCCGGACCATGCTCAATCGCATTTCCCTGCGCCAGATGGAGTACTTCGTCGCGACCGCCAAGCACGGCAGCATCGCCGCGGCGTCCGCGCAGATCCACATCTCGCCGCCCTCGATCTCGGCCGCCATCGCCCATATCGAAACCGAACTGAGCGTCCAGCTCTTCGTGCGGCATCCCTCCAAGGGGCTGGCCCTGACCATCCTGGGCGCGCAGGTCATGCAGGAATGCGAAGAGCTGCTGGAGCGCGCGTCGCGCCTGTATGAAATCGCCTCGGTATCCAGCGACACCCTGCAGGGCGTGCTGCGGGTCGGCTGCTTCCAGTCGCTGGCCGCGATGATCGCGCCCGAGGTGATCTACGGGTTTTCGCGGGCGTTCGAGAAGGTCGAACTGCATATGGTCGAAGGCGACCAGCAGGAGATGATCAACCGCCTGCATACGCTGGAAATCGACATGGCCATCACCTACGACCTGCAGCTGGGCGAGGAGATGAACTTCGAAACGCTGGCCCATCTGCCGCCGCACGTGCTGGTCAGCGAATTGCACCCCCTGGCCCAGCAGATCGCCGTCACGCTGGACGAGCTGGCCGCGCAACCCATGGTGCTGCTGGACCTGCCCATGAGCCGCGAGTACTTCATGTCGCTGTTCGCCAAGGCCGGCCTGGAGCCGAACGTCGTGGCGCGCTCGCGCTCGGAAGACGTGGTCCGCTCCATGGTCGCCAACGGCATCGGCTACGCCCTGTTCAACGTGCGCCCGAAATCCACCCAGTCGCTGGACGGCAAGCGGCTGGTGCGCCTGCGCCTGGCCGGCGAGCACCGGCCCATGCTGCTGGGGCTGGCCACCTACAAGCCCTTGAAGCCCTCGCGCCTGACGCAGGCCTTCATGCAGCGCTGCCGCTCGTACATCTCGGACCAGTACATACCGGGCATGAGCGCGGGCAGCTTTTTCGATCCCTATATCCCGGGCGAGGGCGAGCCGCCGCTGCGGTGAGCCCGCGTCCCCGCCGACCGACATACCATGAGCCCATCGATGAGCAAGCCCGCCCCCACCACCAGCCTCGACCTGCTGCGCGAACTGATCGCCTTTCCCTCGGTCACGCTGACACCCAATGCCGACCTCATGGCGCGCGTGCGCGAGCTGCTGGGCGCGGCCGGCATCGATTCCATGCTGGTGCCGGACCCGGACGACGACAGCCGCTGCAACCTGTTCGCCACCGTCGGGCCGCGCGACCTGCCCGGCGTGATGCTCTCCGGCCACACCGATGTCGTTCCCACCAAGGGCCAGCCCTGGACCACGCCGCCTTTCGAGGCCACGGAAAAGGACGGCCGCCTGTACGGGCGCGGCAGCTCGGACATGAAGGGCTTCGTCGCCTGCGCGGTCATGGCCATGATCCACGCCGCCCGCCGTCCCCTGCGGCGCCCCCTGCACCTGGCCCTGTCCTTCGACGAGGAAATCGGCTGCGTCGGCGTGCGCCACCTGATCCGCGCCCTGGCGGACATGCGCCCCGCGCCTGCCCTGGTCATCGTCGGCGAACCCACGCTGATGAAGATCGGCACCGGCCACAAGGGCAAGGCGGCCTACCGCGCCCTGTGCTGCGGCCAGGCGGGCCACTCGGGCCTGGCGCCTCGTTTCGTCAACGCCATCCACACGGCGACCGACCTGGTCGCCGCCCTGCGCGACGTGCAGCGCGACCTGAGCGTCAGCGGCCCGCGCGAAGACGGCTACGCCATTCCCTACTCGACGATCCACGCGGGGACGATACGCGGGGGCACGGCCCTGAACATCGTGCCGCAGGAATGCGAAGTGAACTTCGAGATCCGCAACGTGATGGAAGACGATCCCGCCGACATCCTGGCTCGCGTGCTGGAACGCACGCAGGCCCGGATGCGCGAAGCCCAGGCCCTGCCCGACGCCGTGCCGCCCCGGGTCGATCTCGTCAACGCCTACCCCGGCCTGTCCACGGCGGAGGACACGCCCGCCGTGCGCCTGCTGGCGTCGCTGCTGCCCGAGGGCACCGCGCGCACCAAGGTCGCCTTCGGCACCGAAGGTGGCCTGTTCCGCCAGCAATGGGACGACACGCCCGTGCTGGTGTGCGGTCCCGGCAGCATCGAGGTTGCGCACAAGGCCGACGAATACGTCGAGATCGCCCAGATCGACGCCTGCGATGTGATGATGGCGCGGTTGACGGACTATCTGTGCATTAATGAATCATTATCCTGATCTATGACTCATTAATACTACAATTTCTGCTGGATATTCTGGCCGAAGCGGCGTTTCGGGGTCTCCGGCCCTGGTTTTGCGTGAATTTCGCACCGGCGACTCATTAATAGTACATACCCCGTTGAAAAGTACTATTATTGAGTCATGAAGAAGAAGATCGAACCCAGCTTCGATGCCGCCGAGGCCCTGGCCCGCCTCGGCGAAAACCTGCGCACCGCCCGCCTGCGCCGCACCGAGACCGAAGCTGCGCTGGCCGCCCGCCTGGGCGTATCCCGCTCGACGATCGTGCGCCTGGAAAAAGGCGACGGCGGCGTCTCGGCCGCGCTGCTGGTGGAAGCGCTGCTCCAGTACGGATTCGATGAACAGGTCTTCGCGCTGGCCGATCCGCAACAGGACAAGGTGGGGCTGCGCCTGGATGCCGTACGCCGGCCCGTCCGCGGCTCCCGCAAGGCCGCGCAGGCGCATCGTGCCGACCCCGCCAAGCTATAGCGCGACGGCCATGAAGAACCGCAAGGACAAAGAGGTCGAAGCCGAGCTCTACGTCTACGTCGACATCCGCGGCGAAGCCGTGCTGTGCGGCCTGCTTACCCTGGACGATGCCGGCGAGGACCGCTTCTTCGCGCAGTTCACCTATGTGCAGTCCTATGTGAACGACCCGCGCGCCTTCCCGCTGGACCCGCTGAACCTGCCCCTGATCGACACCAGTACGACCTTCAGCACCACCAGCCGCTATGAAACCCTGGGCGCGATCTTCGACGCCGCGCCCGACGCCTGGGGCCGCAACGTCATGCGCATGGACAACGCCGGCGCCCGCGTGCCGGAAGACGAGGTCCTGCTGAAAGGCCGCGGCATGGGCGTGGGCGCCCTCTTCTTCAGCGCGCGGCTGCTGACGCCGAACATGCGCAAGGTGTACCGCCTGCCTGAAATCACGCAGGTGGAATCGCTGACGGACCTGATCGCCGATATCGACCAGGGCATCAAGCCCAAGGGCCTGTACCGCGACCTGCTGGGCAGCTCGTGGGACATCGGCGGCGCGCGCCCCAAGACCATCGTGCGGGATGAACACGGCGAAATGTGGATCGCCAAGTTTCCGCGCCGCGGCGAATCCTACGACCGGCAGCGCGTGGAATACGCCAACCTGCGCATGGCCCGCGACATCGGCCTGAACGTGCCGGAAATCCGCCTGGTGGACACGCACCTGGGCGCGGTGCTGCTGACGCACCGCTTCGACCGCGGCCTGCTGCCCGCCCGGGACGCCACCGGGCCGGTGGTGGCGCGGCGCCATTTCCTGAGCGGCGCGGCGCTGATCAGCCCGTCGGTGCAGATCGGCAAGCGCGAGCTGGACGGCCCGCGCGGCAAGGCGACATACTCCTATGCGCGCCTGGCCGACGTGGTCCGCCGCGTGTCGTCCAATCCCATCCACGACCTGAAGGAACTGTACGCGCGCATGATGCTGAACGTGGCCGTCCACAACACCGACGACCACCTCAAGAACATCGGTTTCCTGAAGGACGAAGACGCCGATACCTACCGGCTCGCGCCGCTGTTCGACGTCACCACGCAGGAAGGCTCGGCCAGGCATTATCTGCACGTCGGCGCGCAGGGGCGGCTGAGCTCCTTCGAGAACTGCCTGACCGAATACCGCCGCTTCGGCCTGCGCGGCGAAGAAGCCGCGCGCTCCATCCTCGACCACGTACGCGCGGTGGTCGCGCGGCGCCGGGCTTACTACGAGCAGGCCGGCATGACGCCCGGGGAAATCGAGCGGATCGAATCATCGCTGTCGGCCTGGCATGCCGGCAACGCCGAGCCGTAAGCCTTCGGCGGGCCGGACGCTACACTTGTCGGCCTTGCCGGCATCTGCACCGGCACATCGGGGGAGCAAAAAATGAGTGGCCTGGATATACCAGCCCTGAAAATATTCGTCGCGGCGGTCGAGGAAAAAAGCCTGTCCAAGGCGGCCGAGCGGCAATGCCTGGTCACGTCCGCGGCCAGCAAGCGCGTCGCGGAAATGGAACGGCACCTGAACCGAGTGCTGCTGCACCGCCACGGCAGGGGCGTCGAGCCCACGCCCGCCGGCATGCTGCTGTACCAACGCGCCAAGGCCATCCTGCGCAGCCTGCAACTGGCCGAAGCGGCCGTGGAAGGCTACGCGGTGGACGGCATGGCCAAGATCCGCCTGGCCAGCGTGCCGTCGCCCATCCTGGTCATGCTGCCCGCGCAGATCGGCCGCTACCTGCGGGCCAACCCGAGGATCAGCGTGGACCTGCTGGAGTGCTACAGCTACGAGATCCCGCGCATGGTGGCGGAAGACCGGGCCGACATCGGCATCTACCATGGCCGCCATCCCGCGCCGGGCGTCCTGTCCTATCCCTATATCCGCGATCGCGTCGGCCTGGTGGTGCCGCTGGGGCATCCCCTGGCCCGCCGCCAGGCAGTCCACCTCGAAGACGCGGTCGACTACGACCTGGTGGGATACTTTCCGCGCCATTCCTTCGACCAGTTCCTGGCCTATGTGGACCAGTCGGTGTCGCGGCCGCCGAACGTCCGGCTGCAGGTGTCCAACTTCGAAGCGCGTTGCCGCATGGTGCAGGAAGGCCTGGGCCTGGCCGTGCTGCCGGAAGCCATCGCCAGCAAATACCTGGTCGATATGGGGCTGGCATGGCTGCGGCTGGAAGACGAATGGGCCGAACGGCAGTTCTACATCTGCGTGCGGCACATACGCGATCGGGACAAGGCGGTCGACGAGTTGGTGGACGTGCTGCGGCCGGCGGAATAGCGCGCCGCCCGGCGGGCCGCGCGCCCCCGGTCGCCATGCGCATGGCGCGGCTCAATACGCGGCCCGCAGCAGCGCCAGGTAATCCTGCTTGTCCAGCGGCCGCGGATTGGTCTTGTGGGCATTATCGGCCAGCGACGCGTCGGCAATGGCGTCGAATATGCGCTCGTCCACGCCCAGCGCCTGGAGCCCGGGCGGCAGGCCCAGGCGCCGGTTCAGGTCCAGGAAGACCTGCCGCAGGTCCGCGTCGTCGGGCAGGCCCATGGCCTGGCGCAGCGGCGGCAGCTTGTCCGCCAGCCACTCGCGGTTGTAGCCGATCACGTGCGGCAGCAGGATGGCATTGAGCGTGCCGTGATGGTGGTTCAGCGCGCCCAGCGCATGGGACATGGAATGCACCGCGCCCAGCCCTTTCTGGAAACAGATGGCGCCTTCCAGCGCGCCCATCATCATGTGCCAGCGGCCTTCGCGATCGCCGCCGTCTTCGGTGACGCGCTCGATGTGGGCGTAGACCCGCTTCAGGCCATCCAGCGCGATGGCGTCGGCCGGCGGATTCACGGTGGGCGAGCAGAAGGTTTCGACGCAGTGCGTCAACGCGTCCATGCCGGTCGCGGCCGTCATGTAGCGCGGCAGGCCCAGGGTCAGCTCGGGATCGCAGATCGCCGCCTTGACGACGTTCGGACACCCTACCCCGGCCTTGATGCCGTTGCGGAAAATGATCACCGCCGAGCGGCCGACTTCGCTGCCGCTGCCCGACGTGGTGGGCAGCACGACCAGCGGCGGCGTATCGGCCACCGGGCGCGGCTTGGCGTGGCGATTGCAGTATTCCCACAATGGCGCCGGATCGCCGCACATCACCGCGATCGCCTTGGCCAGGTCCAGCGAGGCTCCCCCGCCGATCGCGACGATCCCGTCGCACTGCTCACGCACGAACATGGCGTGGCCGGCTTCCACCGCGTCTTCGGTCGGGTTGGCCGGCGTGTCGTCGAATACCGCAGGCTGGCGACCGCCCGTGGCCACCGCGCCCAGAGGCTCGATCGCCATCGCGAAGACGCCCGCCGCGATCAGCCCCTTGTCGGTCACGAACATGGGGCGTTTCACGCCGTTGCGCGCCAGCTCGCCGGGCAATTCGCGCCGGCTGCCGTAGTCGAAGTGCACTTTGGTCAGGAACTGGAGGATGGACACGCGGCTTGCTCCCTGGTGAAACTCAATTCAACGACACGCCGGCCTGCTTGATCGCCACGTCCCATTCGGCCAGCTCCTTGTCGATGCGCTGCTGGAATAGCTTCGGGCCTTCGGAGATGATGACCGAGCCCAGCATGGTGGTCAGCTGTTCCTGGACGGCGGGCCGCGCGGCGATCTCGGCCAGGTCGGCGTGGATCTTCTCGACGACCTTGGGCGGCGTGCCGGCCGGCGCCAGGAATCCGTACCAGGTGGCGATGTTCACGCCCTTCACGCCCAGTTCGTCCAGCGACGGCACGTCGGGCAACTGCGGCACGCGCTTGTCGTAGGTAATGGCCAGCGCGCGGATCTTGCCCGCCTTGATCTGCGGCAGCGCGGAGCTGAGCGTGGCGAAGGACATATCGACGGTGCCGCCCATCAGGTCGGCGATCGCGGGCGCGGCGCCCTTGTACGGCACGTGCAGAATGGACGTGCCGGTCTTCTGGCTGAACAGGACGCCCGCCAGGTGCGGCGTGCCGCCGTTGCCCGAGGACGCATAGGTGTATTTGCCGGGATTCTGCTTGAGCACCTGCAGGAACTCCTGGAAGTTCTTCGCCGGGAAGCTGTCGCGCACCACCAGCACATTGGGGGCCAGCGCCAGCAGCGCGATGGGGGCGAAGTCCTTGGACGTATCGAACTGCATGCCCTTGTACATCGCCGGGTTCATCGTATGGTTGCCCAGGGCCACCAGCAGCGTATAGCCATCCGGCGCGGCCTTCGCGACGTAGTTCGTGCCGATCAGCGCGTTGGCGCCGGCCTTGTTCTCGATGACGACCGGCTGGCCCCACTTCTTGGACAGTTCCTGGCCGAACAGGCGCGCGAAGGGATCGGCGGAGCCGCCGGCGGGGAAGCCGACGACCACCGATACGGGACGGTCAGGGTAATCGGCCGAAGCCGGTGCGGCCGATGCCAGGCTGGCCAGCGCCGCCGCGGCGGCAAAGAAATGCTTGAGCGTCCAGGACGGGCCCATGAGTGTCTCCATTTTGTTCTGGTTATGCGGCGCCGGCCTGCTGGCGGCGTCCGTGGCGCCCTGTGCTGCGGGTCAGGCGCCAGACAAGATTATGGGCAGCCCGGCGCGGACTGCATTGAAATTTTGGAACACCGCAGTTCTCTTACGGGCAAAAGTCTTGGCACCCCGCGCTGATACGATAGCCCGTCGCATCGCAGGCGCTGCGGAACAACAGGAGACAACGATGTACGAACAACCCGCCCTTTATATCGACGGCCGCTTCGTCACCGCCGAAGGGCGAGCCACGCAGGCGATCACCAACCCGGCCACCGGTGAGATCCTGGGGCAGTTGCCCCATGCAACCACCGAAGACCTGGATCAGGCGCTGGCGAGCGCGCAGCGGGCCTTCCAGGTCTGGAAGCGCACCTCGCCCATGGAGCGTTCGGCGATCCTGCGCAAGGCCGGCGACCTGCTGCGCGAACGCGTCCAGGACATCGCCCGCAATATTTCGCTGGACCAGGGCAAGCCCCTGTCCGAAGCGCTCGCGGAAACCGACAAAAGCGCCGAGCACGCCGACTGGCACGCCGAAGAAGGCCGCCGCGTCTACGGCCGCGTCATTCCCCCACGCCAGGCCGACGTCCGCCAGTTCGTGGTGCGCGAACCGGTCGGCGTCTGCGTGGCCTTCTCGCCGTGGAACTTCCCGATCGGCCAGGCGTCGCGCAAGGTATTCGCGGCCCTGGGCAGCGGCTGCACGCTGGTCATCAAGGGCCCCGAGGACAGCCCCAGCGGCGTCATCGCCTTGGTGCGCGCCCTGCACGACGCCGGCCTGCCCGCCGGCTGCCTGAACCTGGTCTGGGGCGTCCCGGCTGATATCTCCAACTACCTGATCCGTTCGCCCATCGTCCGCAAGGTCTCGTTCACCGGTTCGACCGCCGTCGGCAAGCAGGTGGCGGCGCTGGCCGCCAGCCATATGAAGCGCATGACCATGGAGTTGGGCGGACACGCGCCCGTCCTGGTGTTCGACGACGCAGACCTGGACCGCGCGGCCGACATCCTGGCCCGCTTCAAGATGCGCAACGCGGGCCAGGTGTGCATTTCACCGTCGCGTTTTTTCGTGCAGCGCGGCGCCTACGACAGATTCGTTGCGCGCTTCGTCGACATCACCGCGTCGCTGAAGGTGGGCGACGGCCTGGACCAGGGCGTGGACATGGGCCCGCTGGTGCATGATCGCCGCGTCGCCGCCATGGAGAGCTTCATGGAGGACGTCCACCAGCGCAAGGGGGAAGTGCTCACGGGCGGTTCGCGCGTCGGCACACGCGGTTCTTTCTTTGCGCCGACCGTCGTCGCCGGCCTCCCCGCCGATGCGCGCCTGATGCATGAAGAACCTTTCGGGCCCATCGCCCCGATCGCGCCGTTCGACACGTTCGAAGACGGCATACGACTCGCCAACGCCCTGCCCTATGGGCTCAGCTCATACGTCTTCACGGAATCGCTGCGCACCGCCACGCAGGCGTCGAATGCCTTGGAAGCAGGAATGGTCAACATCAACCATTACGGCAGCGGCGCGGCGGAAATGCCCTTCGGCGGCGTCAAGGACAGCGGCATCGGCAGCGAAGGCGGCGCGGAGACCTTCGACGGGTATCTGGTCACCAAATTCATCACGCATCGGTAAGGAGCGCCGCGCGGACGACGCCGCGACGGTGTCCGGCCGGGTCAGGCGGACGTCTCGCCGCGGCGGCCGGCGCGGCGGGGGCCCAGCGAACTGGCCAGCGCGTCCAGTTGCCTGTCCTTGCCCGCCAGCCGTTCCGACACGTCGGCCAGCGACTGCCGCAGCTCCGCCTCGCGCCTGTCGGCGACGGCCGCCGCGGCGCGGGCGGCCGACTGCTCGGCCTCCAGCCTGGCGGATGTCGCCGCCAGTTCGGCGCGCAGCGTCGTTTCGCCGCGCAGCGCCTGACGCAATTCTTCCTGCAGCGTGGCGATCGCCGCCTGCATTTCGCCGCGCGCGTGTTCCGCCGCCTGCCTTTCCTTGTCCAGGGACAGGCGTTCGCGCTCCGCCGCCTCGCGTTCCCGCTCCGCCGACTGCCGGTCGCGTTCCGCGGCCTGGCGCACGCGCTCGATCTCGGCCGTCAGGCGCTTGGTGGCCTGGCGTTCCGCATCCAGCTCGTTCAACCAGCGGCGCTCCTGCGCCGCGTGCCGCGCCTCGGCTTGCGCGAGCGCATCGGCCTGCCGGCCTTGCACGTCGACCAATTGGGCGCGCAAGGCTTCCGCCTCGACGCGCGCCTGGGTCGCGGTCTCTTCCGCCATCGCGGCCTTGCGGCGTTCGGTGCGCGATTCGTCGGCCGCCGCGCGGGCGGCGTCCTGGGCGGCGGCCAGTTGCTGGCGCAAGGCTTGCAGGCCGAGCTCCAGGTCCGCTTCGCGCGACTCCAGCCGTACCTGCGCCAACGCCAGTTCCCGCTCCAGCGCCGCCAGCCGATCGCCTTCGGCCGCCAGCCGGGAGGTCTCATCGGACTGCCCTTCCCGCACCAGCTCGTGCGCCTGCGCCAGTGCCACGCGCCATAACTCCCGGGACAGGCGCGCCACGGCATCCGGCACCTCGTCCGGGCCGCTTCCGACCAGGCGCTGGCCCAGCCCCGCGAACCAGGAATTCAGGAAACCCGTAATGGTATTGGGCGAACCGCGGCCGAGCTTCAGGCGGACGCGCTCGATGGTCGGCCGTTCGCCTTCCCGCAGCAGCGCGTCGGCGGCGGCGTGGACGTCGAGTTCTGTGATGGCCATGGATCCTCTTTTCGAAACGGCGCCGCGCGCACGCACCTGCGGCCGCCATCAACAGGCGGCGACCAGGCATTAAGTTGCGATAAGGGAAGTTTATCCACCGTAGACGGACAAACAATACATATATCGTACATCGTATGTATTATTTAGTACACCCTCAGCCAACCGGATCCGTCGCCCCCACCTTCAACGCCTCTGCTCGCGGTTGATCAGCAGGCACAGAGAGTCCACGGAAGTGCTGTCCGCGGCTACGGCCAGGCCATCCGCGAAAGTGGCCCCGGTCAGGCGGGTAAGGACCTCACCGCTCGGCATCTCCACGGCGAGACGCGCGCCGCGCTCCCACGCCGAGCGGACCGTGTCATACCAATTGACTCGACGAGCAAGATTGTTCGCAAGGTCGTCGGAAATAGCGGCAGGGTCATGCAGCCGGCGGGAATGGGTGCCGCTCAAATAAACGATACGCGGGCGTTGCAGGACGACCGTAGAGAACGCGCGGCGCAGGGTGTCGGCGGCGCCGTTCAGCAATTCGCAATGAGACGGCACGCTTACGGCGAGGCGGGTGCATCCGGTTGAACCGGCTGCCGTGGCCAGTGCCGCCGCATGTGTCATGGCGTCGTTCGAGCCTGAGATGACGATCTGCCTTTCCGCATTGATATTGGCCAGGTAGACAGGCTGACCGCCTCCCCGGACCTGTTCCACCAGGGCCTGGACTTGGTCCGCGTCCAGGCCCTGGATGGCGGTCATGCCATAACCCCTTGGATACGCCTCCTCCATCAAGCGGGCGCGCAGGGCAACCAGGCGCAAGGCATCCTCATACGACAAGGCGCCCGCCACCACTGCGGCTGGATAGGCGCCGATGGACATACCGGCGACCATATCGGGCAGTCCTTCCCTCTCGGCAAGGGTTCGGCCCATCGCCACGCCCGCGATCGTCAAGGCGAGTTGAACCGCGACAGTCGAACGCAGCGCCTCCTCGGTCTCGAGCGCCAGAGGATCCAGTTTCAGAACGTCTTCCGCTATCCGCAGCGTTTGAGCCACTTCGGCCGTTGCCGGCAGCCGCGACAGCATGCCCGGCCGCTGCGAGCCCTGTCCCGGAAAAGTAAACAGCACGCTCACGAGGCTGGTTCCACGGTGCGAGCGTGCGTTTCGGCCCAAGGGTCGGCCCAAGGGTCGGCCGTCAGAATCGGGCCGTGGTTCGTCTTCAACAGGACCTGGCCGCGGCGGGCGCGCCATTCATTGAGCGCGAAGCCACCCGAACCGGTCTCGATCTGGATATCGAGCCGGCACGCCACCCGATCCGCCAGGTGGCCCAGGTATTCAACTTCATCCCTGGTCAGCGGCGAGCTTGCACGGATGCGCAAGTCCAGGTCGCTGTCGTGCCTGAGCAGGCTCGTTTTGGTCGCCAGACAAAATCCCGTGCTGCCCGTGGGCCCCCATGGCAGGCCGCAGCGGTCGAGATCGTCTGCCAGGCTCCGCAGCGCGCGCATGCTCGGAAGCGCATGCTGCGGGTGCGTCAGCCAGGCGCGAGTGCGCGCCAGGGTTTCGGGCGTAACGATGTTCAAAATGTGCCCGGGAAGCGTCCAGGCCGCGTAGCGTTGCGACCGGGTGGCACCTCGCAGCCCGACGGGGATATACGGTGAGCAGTGATCACGCCGCACCACCACGGGCCAGGCTGCGTTGCGCCAGTGCGGCCAGATCGGCCGCTCGGCGCCGTGCGGCGCCGATGGTACGGCAGCCGGATCAAGCCACAGTAGATCGTGAGGCCGTGCCAAACCGGGACCGACGCAGCTCATGCTTTCACTCAGCCCATAATTCCTGAAGGCGAGCGCGTACACGGTTCGACATCTGCCGTCCAGGGTGCCCTCTTCGGCTTTCCAGACCCGTTTCCGGGTCCGCGCGTATATCGGCGAGCGCTTCCTCGAGCGTGCTGCGCGCCGCGGCAATATCCGCGGGCGTGGGTGCGCCGGCATGTTGGACGCGCAGCAGACGCCACAGTAGCCCCAGCGACGCATAGCTGGCGATGTCATAAGCCATCGGCGCAATTTCGGCGGCCAGCGCTTCCAGCTGCGTGACCGAGCGCTGTGTAATCCGCGCTGCCGCTTCCTTTCCCATTGCGTGGACCGAAACTTCCGCATCGTCCAGCGCGACCAGCCGATTCGCCTGATAGCCGTGAGCCAGAAACGCGCCCGACATGGCCTTCCCGACCAAGAGCGCAATGACAGGATGCCCCGCTTGGCGCGCTTCGGCATAGGCGGCTGCCGCGCCGGCCAAAGCCTGGTGTATCCCGAAAGCCTCTTCCCGTCGGCCATATGCCTGGCTGACCACGTCCACGATGGCGACGATCGGGCGCTTCAGGGCATGGTCCGCGTCTTCTGTCATGACTTCGCGGACTGCCTGGGCCAGCGACCATCCTTCGAGTAGCCCGACCTCGCCATTGCGCGCTCTGGGGAAGGGGTTGGAAGGGTCTGGCACCACCGCGATATAGCGGGCGGGTGCGTCAGCGAGGGTGCTGTCAACGGCGACCACCGAGGGCAAGCGACCTGAAATGGCGTGGCCGCCCGCGGTGAGCGCGGCGATCCAGATCTGGCCTCGACTCGGTTTGTGTTCCGGGCCCGTGGTCGTGGAAGTGTCGTGGGGCATGGCTAGCGGCTCCCGTTATACAGTGTGCGGACGGCGTCGGCGTCAGGTTGGACGCTTGTGTCAACGGTGCCGAGCCGCGCAAGGTAATCCTCCACGCGGTCGCTGCGCGGCATCCTTTGGACGCCCTCTTCCAGTGCGTTCACGATAGCCCTGCGCACCGCGTCGGCGTCGTCGTCCACATAATCGTCCGCCAGGCCTGATGCGTGACGCTGCTCTCCGCCGGATAAGCTCCAGATGAAAGGACGGTCGCGTGAGTCATACTCCGCGATGCCCGCTTCCTGTTCAATGACCTGGGGACCGTTCAATCCCAATCTTGCCTCGCGGGTCACGACCAGATGGCTGCAAAGCGCCGCCGCGATCGACATGCCGCCGAAGCAACCCACCGATCCCGCGATGACGCCGACCACTGGCTGGTAGCGACGCAAGTCCACGATCGCCGCGTGGATCTCGGCAATCGCGGCCAGGCCCAGATTGGCCTCCTGTAGCCGCACGCCACCCGTTTCAAGCAGCAGGACGGCTCGCGTCGGTATGCCTTTGCGGTTGCTCGCCGCGGCGAGCTCCAATGCGCCGGCTATCTTGGCGCCACCGACTTCGCCCAGGCTGCCCCCCTGGAACGCACCCTCGATGGCCGCGACCACGACGTCATTGCCTGCGATCCGACCTTTCAGGATCACAACCCCATCATCCGATTGGGGAACGACGCCCTGCGGCTCCAACCAGGGAGAGAGCATGCGCTCGAACGGATCGATCAGCTCGCGGGCGGTATGTGCATCCATCAAGGCGTGGGCACGTTCTCGCGCGGTCAGCTCCACAAAACTTCTTCGATCCAGCAGTTCCTGAATGTTCATCCCTGACTCCCGGTCCTGGTATTCAACTGCTCGAATACTTGCTCCAGGCGCATCCGCACCACGCCTGGTGTCGCGCCAAAGTCCCTGATCTCGATCCTGGAGGCCGGCAGCGATGTCCCATCGAACATGCGAGCCAATACCGCGCTCCAGATCTTGCTCATGCCATTTACCGAGGTCGTGATCGCAATCTCTGTCTTGCCAGCGGTGTTCGGCTCAAGCAGGATTTCGAGGTCGCCTGAGCTGACGATACCGGCCAAGACCCGGCTGGCCGCGGGCGCGCCCGCTGAGAACTCGAGATTCAGACGTTCCAATTGATTTCTCCCGTCGAGGTGGCGGTCGCGTCCACGGTGTGTTCATTGCCGAGGCGGTCCAGGAATAGCGCCGCCGCCAAGAGGTCAGCCGCGCCGCCAGGTGAGACATTGCGCTCGAGAAGCGCCATTTCCAGTTCTCGCAGGGCTGTTCGGCCAGGCAGGGTGCCCGCGCCGCCTGCGGCGAGCACGGCTTTCGCGCCGTCCTGCACGCACGCCAATGCCGCCGTTCCGCCTCGCGCCAACACGCAGGTGTCGTCCAGTGTGGCCATCACCGAGAGCAGCGCGTTCAAACGTGCCGCGTTTTCCATGTCGCCGGCCGCGCGCGACCGGCGCAGGGTCGGCAGCGCAACCGATACCACGTGGGGGAAGCCCGCTCGGGCCTGCCCCTTTGCGCCCCCCACGCCGTAGATCAGGCGCGCACGCTCGCCCTTGTGCCCTGTCGTCAGCGGGGCGCCGGGATCTTCGATACGAGCCAAGGCTCCGGCCAGGACGGCGACTTTTTGATGGGCATCGTCGAAGGAGCGCGCGGCCGCCGTTACAAGCAGCCCTATTGCCCAGATCGCACCTCTGTGGGTATTCACGCCGCGTGTCGCGTGGAGCATGGCGCGTTCACCCTCCCGCCCTATGCAGCCAATCCGCCGGCGAAGGACGGGCAGATCGTCGGAATCGAGCGCGGCAAGCGCCATCGTGGCAAATGCGGGCTGTAATGCGCGCGCGGAGGCGCACATCAGCGGCCAGGACAGGTCCGTGTGGGCGCCACTGCTCCGGAAGTCGACGAGGCCAGGCTTGGGCGCCAGCGTGGCTTCATCGATCAAGGCAGCGACCGCCTGCTCCGCAAGGTATTGAGCCACGTCGGTGCGGGCGATGGGGTCCCAGAGCATCGGCATCACCAGCTCCGGAACTTTGCGGGCGGTTTGTAGAGATCGCCGGACCAGCTGACCAGGTCCGCCACATTCTTGGCGGCCAACAGGGACCGGGTGGCCTCCTGTCGATTCACGCCGAGATCTTCCGGCATGGCGATCAGGCCCTCTTTCCGCAACGTCTCGGTCCGTTTACGGTCTTGCGTCATGCCCACTGGCGTGACGCCCGATACGGCCGCGATCATCGCCTTGCGCTCATCCACGGAACGCGCCTTGTAGAGATAGGCAATGCCCTCTTCCGTCAGCACGTGGGTGACATCGTCGCCATAGATCATGATCGGCGCCAAGGGCATGCCGCTCTTGCGGCCGACGTCCACGGCATCCAGGGATTCGACGATGCAGGGACGCCCTCCCGCCTGGAAGGTTTCCACGACCTGCACGACGAGCTTGCGGCCACGAGACAGTGGATCGTCGGTCTCGATGAGATCCAGCCACGCCGGAGTCGGATGCCGGCGGCCACGAGGATCGTGCCCCATGTTCGGCGCACCACCGAAGCCGGCCAGGCGTCCGCGCGTCACCGTCGACGAATTGCCCAGGCCGTCCATCTGCAGGGTGGATCCGATGAACAGGTCCACCGCATACTGGCCTGCGAGCTGGCACATCCCTCGATTGGATCGCATGGATCCGTCATGGCCGGTAAAGAAGATGTCAGGGCGTGCCGCGACGTAATCCTCCATCCCGAGCTCGCTGCCGAAGCAATGCACACTTTCCACCCAACCGGACTCGATGGCGGGAATCAGCGTGGGATGCGGATTCAAGGTCCAATTCCGGCAAATCTTGCCCTTCAGGCCGAGCTTCTCGCCATAGGTGGGCAGGAGAAGCTCGATCGCCGCGGTATTGAAGCCGATGCCATGGTTCAGCGACTGCACATTGTGGCGCTCGTAAACGCCGCGGATCGCCATCATCGCCATGAGCACCTGCATGGGCGTGATGAGACGGGGATCGCGTGTGAACAGCGGCTCGATGAAGAACGGCCTGTCGGCCTGCACGATCAGGTCGATCCAGCTGCCGGGAATGTCGACGCGCGGCAGATCTTTCGGGTCATCCACGATCTCGTTGACCTGAGCGATCACGATGCCATCGTGGAAGGCCGCGGCCTCCACCAGCATAGGCGTGTCTTCGGTGCTCGGCCCGGTATAGAGATTGCCCTGTCGATCAGCGGTATAGCCGGCCACCAGGACGACATTGGGAATCAGGTCGACATAAAGCCGCGCGTAGAGCTCGATATAGGTATGTATTGCCCCGACTTCCAGCAGCCCGTCTTCCAGGAACTGGGAGATGCGGAGGCTTTGCGCGCCGGCGAACGCGAAGTCGAGCTTGCGAGCGATGCCGCGTTCGAACAGATCGAGGTGTTCGGCCCGGGAGACGCTGGGCATGACCAGGTGGAGATTCGATACACGCGCGGGGTCCACCTGCGCCAGCGACCGGGACAAGAAGTCCGCCTGCTTCTGGTTATTCCCTTCCAGCACGACCCGATCGCCCGGGCCGATCACACGCTCGAGCGCCTGGACAATGCTCTCAGGCCGCAAGACGAGGCCATCCGCCAGGTCCTTGATCAATCCGAGGCGACGTTGCTTCTCCGCTCGGCGCTTGCTCCATTGAGGGTCTAATCGGGCACCCGGCTGCATCGTCCACTCCGTCTCGTTGGGGTCGTCACCCAGGCAAGATAGACCTCGGAGGGAAGCTGTTCAATAAAGCTAAGTGGCGTTTCATTACCCAGGGAGTAATAATCGGGGCAAGGCGGCCCTCCCCGCCACTCCAGGCGCCGCCACTCCAGGCACCGAACTTCGCGCACGGGGCTTTCAGGATGGAACATGCAGATAGACGAACAAATCACCTTTCGGAAGCTTGAAATCTTTCTGTCGTTCATCGATCTGGGAAACATGACCCGGGTCGCGGAGGCAACGGGGCTGAGTGTCGTGAGCGTCCATCGTGCCCTGCATTCGCTGGAGGAAGGCGTGCAGTGCCCCTTGTTCCGACGCGACGGCCGCAAACTGATCCCGCTGGCTTCGGCCTATGCCCTTGCCGAACACGCAAAGATCGCTGTCCGACATTGCCTGCAAGGGATAGAAAAAGCGCGACAGGCATCCGGCTTCGCATCGGATCGGCTCAGGGTGGGCGCGCTCTATTCGCTGACGCTTCGCACCATCCCGACGTTGTTGACTGGTTTGCGCGGTCGACGCCCTGAGGTCGAGGTCGATCTTGTGCTCAGTTCCAATCGCGCACTACTGAAAAAGCTAGCGGACGGTGAGCTTGATGCCATCGTGATCGCGGTCGACGAGGCAGGCGTACCGCCCGAGTTACAGAGCGTCCAGGTGTTTGAAGACGCGATGTGGTTCGCGGCGCCGCGGAAATCCCCGTTCGCCAAACGCCACGAGATTGATCTCCGAGAATTCACCGCTGCCGAGTTCGTCAGCCTGAGCGACGACTTCGCGACCTACCATGACTTCGCGCGTGCCTTTCAGATCGCGGGTTTCGAGCCACGCATCACGATGAAGGTCGGGGACATTTTCTCCCTGATCAATCTCGTGAGCGGCGGGATCGGCTATGCGCTGCTGCCCGGGCGGGTCGCCGATTTCAGTACGCAGATCCAGCTTATTCCGTTGGCCGAACCCTATGCGCTGCGACAGCAGATCAGGCTGCTTTTCCAACGGAATCGTGAGCGCGACCCCAACCTGCTGTCGCTGGCCGCGGAGTGCCGGCTGTTTCGGCGCGGCGCGTCGGAAACGGCCGCATGAGCTGGTCCGGGACCTTCCTGCTGACCCCTCCACCGCCTTCATCTTCAGCAGTTCGCCGCACAGGTGCGCCGACGAACCGTTCCCCGCGGAGCCAGGTTCCGGTACCGCGCCGGCGCGATCGCGAGCGGCGCGGAGGTACCATGACGGCACGCCGCGGCCGCGGCGTGCCCCTCGGATTGGATCCGCATGGAACTTCGACACCTCCGCTATTTCCTGGCGATCTGCGAAGCGAAAAGCTTCTCGCGTGCGGCCGAACGGCTGCACGTGACGCAACCCACCCTGTCGCACCAGATTCAGCAACTGGAAGAACAGCTCGGCACCCGCCTGCTGGAGCGGCGCGGCAACCGCACCGAACCGACGGCCGCCGGCGAGGTCTTCCGCGTCCACGCGGCGCAGGCGCTGCAGGATGTCGCCGCCGGCGTCATGGCGGTCCATGAGCTGGAAGGCCTGATCCGCGGCAGCCTGTCGGTCGCCGTCTTCCACTCGTTTTCCAACACCCGCCTGCCGGCGGTATTCGCCGACTACGCGTCGCGCTATCCGGGCGTGCGCATCGTCGCACGCCAGCTATCGCGCCATGACATGGAAAAGGAACTGCTGGGCGGGCGGCTGGATTGCGCGATCGGCTACCTGGAACCCGCCGACGACGCGCAGATCGAGGCGCAGACCCTGTTCGACGAAGCGCTGGTGCTGGTGGTCGGCGCCCGCCACCCCTGGGCCGGCCGGCGCAGCATCCCCATGAAGCGGCTGGCCGAACTATCGCTGGTGTTGCTGACGCCCGAGTTCGGCGCGCGCTCGTACCTGGACGACTATTTCGCCAGCATCGGCGTGACGCCGCACATCGTGCTGGAGATGAATGCCATCGACCCCATCCTGGCGACCATCCGCGATACCGCCCTGGCCACGGTGCTGCCGCAAGGCGCGGTCGGGGACACGCGGCGCGTGCGAGCGGTGCGGCTGACCGAGCCGGTGCCCCGACGGCGGGCGGCGATCCTGTGGCGCCGGCACGGCACCCGGTCCGCCGCCGCGACCCGGCTCGCCGAAATGTTGGCGGCCGAGTACGCCGACCAGGGCAAGCGCAAGCCGCCACGCGCGGGCTAGGCGATATAGCCACCATCGATATCCCGCATCGAAATTAATCATTTGATCTATGGCCTGCCTCGCCGCAGAATGAACTCGCCAAATACATGAGCCCCTAAGGGCCGCTGGCGCAACTTCAAGGGGAAGTGTCATGGTTCTGCTATCCGCGGCCCGCCTGGGCTCGCGCGGGCGGGCGTTCGTCCGCACCGTGTCTCCGTTCATCTGCCGGTCGGCCCGGCTCGGCTTGTTCATTCGCCCGTCCGCCCGCCTGGGCGACCTCGTCAAGCGCCTGCTGCCGGCCATCGCCATCGCCGCCGCGCTGGGCGCGGCGCCCGTGGCGGCCCAGGATTGGCCCAGCCGGCCCATCCGCATGCTGATCCCCTTCCCGCCGGGCGGCGTGTCCGACGTCATGGGCCGCTTCTGGGCGCAAAAGCTGACCGATGCCCTGAAAACCCCGGTCGTCGTCGAGAACCGCCCCGGGGCCGGCACCACCATCGCGGCCAGCATCGTCGCCAAGGCGCAGCCCGACGGCTACACGCTGTACTTCGCCGACGTGACCACGCACGCCATCAATGCCACGCTCTACCAGAACCTGCCGTTCAAGAGCGACAAGGACTTCACGGATATCTCCCTGCTGGCGGCGGCGCCGCTGGCCTTCGTCGTGCGGCCGGACATCCCGGCCAAGACGCTGGCCGAGTTCATCGCCCTGGCCAAGGCCAAGCCCGGCTACCTGAACTATGCGTCTTCCGGCAACGGCACCATCCTGCACCTGGCCGGCGAGACGCTGAAGCGCATGGCGGGCATCGATATGGTCCACGTGCCCTACAAGGGCAGCTCCGACGCGGTGATGGCGACGCTGGGCGGCCAGGCCGCCGCGACGTTCTCGGCCTTGCCGCCCGCCCTGCCGCAGATCCAGTCCGGCAAGCTGCGCCCGCTGGGCGTGACGTCGACCGCGCCCAACAGCACGCTGCCCGACGTGCCCCCCATCGCCAAGACCCTGCCCGGCTTCGACATGGTGCTGTACTCGGGCATCCTGGGGCCGGCCGGCATGCCGCCGGACGTCGTCAAGCGCATCAACGCCGCGGTCAGCGGCATCTTGAAGGAACCGGAAACGCGCCGCTTCTACGAGAGCGTCGGCGCCGATCCGGTCGACATGAGTTCCGCGGCATTCACCACGCGCATGACGTCACTGATCCAGGAAATGGGCGTGGCGGTGCGCGAGTCCGGCGCCGTGGTCAATTGAAACTGTAGAGAGCAAAAACCATGTCCGACACCAACGTCCTACGCATTGCCGGCCTGGAAGTCGCGCCCGGCCAGCGCGCATCCACCATGCTGCACGTCACCCGTACCCTGCGCGGCGATCTTGCCGTCCCGGTCCACGTGATCAATGGCGCCCGGCCCGGCAAGGTCTTCGCCGTGCTGTGCAACGTGCACGGCGACGAGGCGATGCCCCTGCTGTCGGCGCTGCAGCTCTGGCGCGAGACGGATCCCGCCGCGATGCGCGGCGCGCTGGTCATCCTGCCCGTCTGCAATCCGCTGGCGTTCTCCGATTTCCGCCGCGAAAGCGCCGAACAGCGCGAGAACACCGATCTGCACCGCTGCTTCCCGGGCAATGCGCGCGGCTCGGTCACGGAGATGATCGCCCGCGTCCTGACGGACCAGGTGCTGGACCACGTCGACGCCTTGTGCGACATGCACTCCGGCGGCCAGGGCGGCCGCATCCATCAACGTTCCGACTTGAACGAGGATGCCACCGGCGAGGTGCGCGAAGCCAGCCTGCAGCTGTGCCGCGTCTTCGGCACCGGCGTCGTGCACGTCAACTTCCTGCCGCCGTCCACCGCGGTCGGCTACCTGAACAGCACGGGCCGCCCCGCCGCCGGCGTGGAAATCGGCGGCACCTACATGAGCGGTCCCATGACCGAGGAATTCCAGGCGCGCGTGGTGCGCGGGCTGCGCAACCAGATGAAGGCGCTGGGCATCCTCGAAGGCGAACCCGAACTGCAGGGCAAGCAGCACCTGTTCACGCGCCGCGAACGCAAGGAAGCCAATCCGACGCGCGGCGGCTACGTCATTTCTCTGGCCAACCGGGTCGAGGACCTGGGCCGCCGGGTCAAGAAAGGCGAAAAGCTGGGCGTGGTGGTGGACCCCTACACCCTGGAGGAATCCGAGACCCTGAGCGCGCCCTGCGACGGCATCCTGTTCTTCAGCCGCATGTCCGGTCCCGCCGAAGCCGGCGCGAAAGGCTATGCGATCGCCGACAGCGCCGGCGTGCAGGAGCTCTGATGGCAGGCAACACGCTCTATGCCGCGGCGCGCCTGCACGGCTTCTGCGCGGCCGCGCTGCAAGCCCTGCACGTCCCGGCGCCGGATGCGGCGCTGGTCGCCGACTGCCTGGTGGCGGCCAATCTGCATGGCGTCGACACGCATGGCATGGCGCGCCTGCCCACCTATCTGCGCCGCCTGGCGCAAGGGGCCATCAACGCACGGGCCCAGCCGCGCGTGGCGCGCGAGTTCGCCGCCACGGCGGTGGTCGACGGCGACAACGCCCTGGGTCCGGTGGCCAGCCATATGGCCATGCGCGAAGCGATCGAGCGCGCGCGCCGCTACGGCATCGGCTACGTCGCGGTGCGCGCCAGCAATCATTTTTCCTACGCCGCGTGGTATTGCGAACAGGCCGCGGCCCAGGGAATGATGGGCTTGTGTTCGTCCGGCGGCGAGCCCACGGTGGCGCCCTGGGGCGGCAAGCGCGCCTTCTTCACCAATAGTCCCCTGGCGTTCGCGGCGCCGACCAGCGGCGAACCCGTGGTGGTGGACCTGGCCACCAGCGTCAGTTCGCGCGGCAACATCCTGCTGGCCGAGCTGCTGGGACAGCCCATTCCCGCCGACTGGGCGCTGGACGCCGAAGGCCGGCCCACCACCGAGGCCGCCGCTGCGCTGAAAGGCTCGGTGCTGCCCATGGGAGGCGCCAAGGGCTATGCCCTGATCGTCGCGCTGGAGGTGCTGAACAGCGTGCTGGCCGGCGGCGCCATGGCGCCCGAGGTGGGATCGCAGGCGGCGCAGGACGGCCGGCCGGCGGGCGTGACGCATTGCTTCATGGCCATCCATCCGGACGCGCTCATGGATCGCGACGAATACACCGCGCGCATCGACACGCTGTGCGCGCGCACGCTCGCCGCGCCGGCGGCCGACGCCGCCCATCCCATCCGCCTGCCCGGCGACCGCCGCCGCCAGATCGCCGCCGAACGCGCGGCCACGGGCATCCCCCTGCCGGCCAAGCTGGTCGACGAACTGCGCGGGGCGGCCGAACGCCATGCCCCGGCGGCCGCGGGGCTGCTGTGACCGCATCCCGGGCAGGCCGCGCGCGCCGACCGGCCATGCGACCGGCCCCCCGCATCCACGCGGACGCCGCGTGCCCGGACATCCGTCCATTCGAGGATCGCCATGACTGAATTGACCGCCTACACGCGCCCCGACGGGCGCCGCGGCATACGCAACCTGCTGGCCGTGGTCGCCGCCACCGACGCCGCCAACCCTGTCGCGCGCCGGCTGGCCGCGGCCCTGCCCGATTGCGTGGCCATCACGCCGCTCTACGGCCGCGGGCAACTGGGCGAGGATCTCGCCCTGTCCATACGCACCATGGTCGGATTGGGCAGCCACCCCAACGTGTACGCGACCCTGGTGGTCAGCCTGGAACGCGTGGCCGGCACCCGCGTCTACGAAGGTATCCGTGCCGCCGGCACGCCTTGCGAGGTCATGGGCATCCAGGAAGAAGGCGGCACGCCCGCCCTGTTCCGGCGCGGCCTGGACTTGCTGGAGCAATGGCGCGCGCAGGCACAGGCCCAGCCCCGCGAGCCGGCGCGCATCTCCGACTTCGTGATCGGACTGGAATGCGGCGGCTCGGACACCACCTCCGGGCTGGTCGCCAATCCGGCCATCGGCCTGGTCACGGATCGGCTGGTCGACGCCGGCGCGACGGCGATTTTCTCGGAGCCGGTCGAATGCCTGGGCGGCGAAGCGGCGCTGGGCGCGCGCGCCGCCGATGCCGGCGTGCGCGAACGCATCGACGTCACCATCCGCAAGTACGAGGACATCGCCCGACGCGCCGGCGTGGACCTGAACAAGACGAACCCGGCGCCGGACAACATCCGCGGGGGCCTGACCACCATCGAGGAAAAATCGCTGGGCTCGATCTGCAAGACCGGCAGCCGCACCATCGCCGGCGTGCTCGGCTATGGCGAAGCCGCGTCCGCCCCCGGCCTGTACCTGATGGACGCGCCGGCGCCCGCGACCGAGAACATCACCGCCCTGGCTGCGGGCGGCTGCCACCTGATCCTGTTCGCCACCGGCGTGGGCAATTCCATCGGCAACCCGGTGTCCCCCACGGTCAAGATCTGCGGCAACGACCGCACCTGCCGGACCTTCGCCGACCACATCGACGTGGACCTCAGCGCCGTGCTGCTGCACGGGCGTTCGCTGGAAGAAGCGGGAACGCAGGTCTGGGACGCGATGGCCGCCATCATCAATGGCCAGCCGACCTGCTGCGAAGTCCTCGGCGAAACGGAAACCGCCATCAGCCGCATAGGAGAATCCGTATGAACGCCACCGCGAAAATCTGGGTCGTCCATCGCGACGACAACGTCGGCACCGTGGTGGGCGCGGATATCCCGGCGGCGGCCCCGGTTCCGCTGGCCGGCTGCGTGCAAGGCGCGGTCGAGGTCGCCGAGCCGGTCCCCTACGGCCACAAGATCGCGCTGCGGGCATTGCAGGCCGGGCAGGAGGTCGTCAAGTACGGCGTGGTCGTGGGCCGCCTGTCCGAGGCGGTCGCGGCCGGCCGCCACGTGCACGTCCACAACCTGGAATCGCAACGCGGCCGCGGCGATCTGGCGGCGGCCCGCTAGTCCCGCGCCGAAGTGAACGACACCGTGCTTCCACCGATTGTGGGCACGGTGCCGGCAGGCCACACTGCACCGATGAACATCCGGCAGCTCGTCTCATTCGCGCGCGTGGCGCAGCTCGGCAGCTTCGCGGCCGCGGCCAAGGCCCTGCACGCGACGCAGTCCACGATTTCGACGCGCATACGCGAACTGGAGACCACCTGGGGCGTCGAACTGTTCGACCGCTCCCCTCACGGCCTGCAGCTCACCGCCAAGGGCGAGGAAATCCTGCCCTGGGCCAGGCAGATCATCGCGCTGTCCGAACGCATCAGCTTTCACCTGGGCGAGCCGGAAGCCATCACCGGCCTGCTGCGCATGGGTGTGGCCGGCCGCATCGCCCATACCTGGCTACCGCGGCTGATCGCGGCGATCCGCGCGCGCTATCCGCGCGTCCGCTTCGAAATCCGCCTGGGGCTGACCGCGCCCTTGCTGCAGATGGTGCGCTCGGGCGAGCTGGATATCGCGTTCGCCGGCGCGCCCATCACCGACCCCACGCTGGAAGCCGTGTCGCTGGGGCATGACGAATTCGTCTGGATGGCGTCGCCGGGGCTGGAGATTCCCGAGGAACGGACGCTGACGCCGGCGGATCTGGCGCACTATCCCATCGTCGGGCTGTCGCAGGCCTCGCCTCACCACCCGGCGATCGCGCAATGGTTCGGCGCGGCGGGCGTGGAATACAGTCCCTTGATTTCCTGCAGCGACATGGGGGTGGCCGCGAAGCTCATCGCGGCCGGGCTGGGGGTGGGTTTGCTGCATCGTGCCTCGCACCGCAACGAGGTGCTGGCCGGCTTGTTGACGGTACTGGATACCGCGCCGGCCTTTCCACGCCTTGAATTCGTGGCCGTGCACCAGCGCGGCAATACCAGCCCGCTGGTAACGGCGGTCGCGCTGCTCGCCGCGGAACTGAGCGACTTTCCGCGCGAAACGATGCCGCTGACGTGAGCGGTCCTCCGCCGGCCGCGGCGGGGGTCGGCGGAGATCGGGCGGGCTCTGCCCGCCCTGGCCGGCCGTGGCGGACCGCGGCGGACGGTCCTAGCCGAAATCAGCGGGCGGCGGTGCGGATGCCCGCCTTCTGGATCACCTGCGCCCACTTGGTACGCTCGCCCGACATGAATTCGCCGAACGCCGCCGGCGTCATGCTTTGCGGCTCGGTGCCGATGGCGACCAGCTTCTGGCGCACATCCTCGCGCGCGAGGATCTTCGCGGTCTCCTTGCTGAGCATATCCACGATGGCCGGCGGCGTACCCGCCGGCGCGACCAGTCCGTACCAGACCGTCACGTCGTAACCGGGCAGGCCCTGCGAGGCGACGGTGGGAATTTCCGGGACCATGGGCGATCCATGCGCGCCCGTCACGGCCAGCCCGCGCAACTGGCCGGACTTCACCATGGCTGCCGCCGTGGGCATGTTGTCGAAGATCAGGTCGACCCGCCCCGCCACGACCTCGCTGACGGCCTGCGGGCCGCCCTTGAATGGCACGTGCGTCATCTCGATGCCGGCCATGGACTCGAACAGCTCGGCCGACATATGCGGCGACGATCCCGTACCCGCGCTGCCGTAGAAGAGCTTGCGCGTCTTGCCGTAGGCGATCAGCTCCTGCACGTTCTTGACCGGCAGGGACGGGTTGACCAGCAGGATGTTCTGGATGCCGGCCACCAGCGATATCGGCATGAAGCTGCGCGTGGCGTCGTAGGGCAGGTCATCCTGCAAGGCGGGATTGACGGCCAGCGCCGAGCTCGATCCCATCAGCAGCGTATAGCCGTCCGGCGCGCTGCGCGCGGCCACGCCGGTGCCCAGCGCGCTGCCGGCGCCGGGACGATTCTCCACGACGACCGGCTGGCCCAGGTCCAGCGTCATCTGTTCCGCCAGCGTGCGCGCGAGCACGTCGGACGTACCGCCTGGCGTGAAGGGGACGATGATCTTGATGGGCCGCTCGGGATAGGCGCCGGCATGCGCCAGTCCCGCCCATCCCAAGGGAAGGATCAATGAGAACGCCGCAAGCAGGCGCGCGCCGGCGCCGCGCATCGCGCAGGAAATTTTCATGGAATACCCCTTGTATCGTTGTCCGGAAGGCCGGTGTCCATGTCCCCTCGCCTTCGCCGCCGGCGGGCGTGTGCAGCTTTTTACCTGCAGCTTTTTATACCGGGCCGCGTATTCATCCGCGTATCGGCCCTGTGTGCGTCCGCACTGACCGACCATCACCCGTGATACGAGCGCCGTCCTTCGTCGCGCAGCCACAGGCGCAGCAGATGCCGCTTGCGCTCGGGCTCCGGATAATCGACGAAGCCCGTGCGCCGATGGCCGCAACGGCGATTGTCCACGATCTGGATCTGGCCACGCTCGAAGAAGAACTCGCGGTTCCAGCGTTCCTCGCGCATGATGGATTCCAGCGCGTCCAGCGCCTGCAATCCCAGCGGATCCAGCTCCTGCCCCGCCAGGTGATAGCCGCTGAGCGTCTGATGGCGCGACAGTTTGCAGTTCAGCCAGTCGCCGTCGTAGGTGAACAGCGGACGGCTGAGCACCATGGGATCGCCGGGATAATGCTCGCGCTGCCGGTTCGCCAGGAAAGGCTGGTACAGGCGCTCGACCAGTTCGATGGGATGCCGTTTCAGCATCTCGTTATAGACCGAATAGAAGCTGACGATGCTGTTGATGCCGCCCGCCATCGCCGGATGCAGGCAGAACAGGGCCACATAATGCGGCGGGCACAGGTTGTAGTTATTGTCCGTGTGGAAGTTCTGGTCCTTGCTGGTCGTGTCGCCACGCACCGACGTGCTGTAGGCCCGGCCCTGGTCCTTGACGTCGTAGATCATCTTGCCGTCGAAACTCTGCGCCACCGGCCGTGCCACCATCTGGCCCAGCATCCAGTAGATCGCGCGGTTTTCTTCCAGCGAATACCGTTGTACCGGCACCTTGTCCAGGATGACGAAACCCACGCCGTTCTGCAGGATATCGCGAGCGCGCCGCATCATGGCCACGCAGCGTGGCATGGCGAAATCCGAAGGCGTCAGCAGCAAGGTGGGTAGCGGATTGCGGCGCAGCGACTCGACGAAGGCATCGATCTCGGCAAGGCCTTCGTCGTCGATATGGATGATGCCGTCGTCCGCCGCCAGCGTGTCGCGATCCCAGACGATGGGCCCGCCCAGCGGCGTATCGCGTACCAATGGACGGCCTGGCGCCGATGTGTCGAGTATGGTGACTTCCTCGCCTTCGGCAAGATCCCGAGTGCGTTCAACTTGCATTTCCATGAATGCGTTTCCCCTTGGTTGCGGTTCGAGGGGAAGTATAGGAACGCGGACATTCCGGCAAAAACGAATAATTCCGTCGCGGCGGCGACGGGAAATCCGATATCCGGGATTACCAGGAGCGTTCAGCCAGGCGATAAAAAAGCCCACGGTCGCATTGCGCTCCGTGGGCCATGGACCTGCCAGGCGCGAACCGCGCCCTCATTCGGGTATCAGCTGCCAGCCCCCGTGCTGCCGGAGGTATTGAAATTCCTGATCGTGCCGTTGGCATTGAAGAAAATATTCAGGTCGCGATTCGTTTTGCGCTGCTGCGTCTGCGCGGCTGCGCTGCCGAACGAACCGGCCATACCGGACAGGTATTTCGACGCTTCGCCGAGATAGTCCTTGCCATTGACCTGATCTTCGCTATAAGACCAGTAATCGGCGCCGTTGGGCTCTTCATTCTTGTACCGCGCCTCGCCGAAGAGCTGCACCACGTCCGCCTTGGTAGTCTTGTTCGCCACCAAGTGCTGTTTCAGATACGTCATGCTCATTTTGTCTTCGCCGTTGCCGCCATTCATATTGGCGCACGCCGCAAGCGTGGAAACGAGCAACACAGCGATCATTCCGCGAAAAGACATACATACTCCTATTTAGGATTCGTCCGAATCGTAAGCGGGAGCAATTTACTTAATTTTGTTTACGTGTTGGGTAACAATCGTTAACTGGGAATTATTCAAAATTCTAGGCTCCGCCAGTCAGGTCCTCGACGGGGCGGGGATCGCGCTCTAACCGATCCCATAGCCGGCTCTCACAGCGTGCACCGTGTCAGCCCCCATTCTGCCCCATATGGCGGGCGTCGATGAAGGCCGATTCCTTCTTCAGTTGCTCCGCCAGGAAAGCCTTGAACTGGTCGGGCGATTGCGGGGGCGCCGGAAAGATATAGGCGTCGGCGAAGCGTTGCAGCAGGCGGGGGTCCTTGAGGCTTTCCTCCAGCCGGGCCGACAGCAGTTGCAGGCGGTCCGCGGGCAGGCCGGCGGGAGCGACCACGCCGTACCAGGATGTCGTGCTCATGTCCGGCAGTCCCAGTTCCGCGAACGTCGGCGTGTTCGGCAAGGCCGGCAGGCGGCTGGGCCAGGCGACCGCCAGCGGTTTCAGCTTGCCGGACGCGAAATGCGCGGCGAACAGCGGATAGATGTCCATCATCATGTCCAGCGATCCGGCCAGCAGGTCGGTGGACGCGGGCCCGGAGCCGCGGTAAGGCACGTGGACGATCTTCGTGCCGAGCTGCTCGTTCAGGTGCTCCAGCATGACATGGCCGAACGAACACGGCCCCGCGGTGCCCAGGTTGTATTTCTCCGAGCCGTCGCGCAGCACCTTGCGGAAGTCATTGAAGTTGTCCGCGGGAAAACCTTGCCGGACCACCAGGATGTTGGGCATGTTGCCCACCAGCGCGACCGGCGTGAAGCTCTTGATCGGATCGTACGGCAGCCGCTTGTTGCATGAGGGATTGACGACGTGGGTGGAGATAGTCGCCAGGCCTATGGTGTAGCCGTCGGGTTTGCTGTTGGCGATCAATTGCGAACCGATCGCGCCCCCTGCCCCACCCTTGTTTTCGACGATGACAGTCTGGCCGAGTTTCTTGCCCAGGGTGTCGGCGATGATGCGGCCCAGGATATCCGTCGGGCCGCCCACCTCGAATGGCACGACCAGCGTGATCGGGCGGTCCGGGTAGTCGGCGGCCGCCGGGCTGGCGAATTGCATCGTCATGGCCGCCAGCGCGGCGGCACAGGCAAAGCGTCGAGCATGTTTCATATTTTCCCCTTGTCGTGCCGCGCTAAGGCGGCGGATCCAAGTACTACCCGGTGGGCAGTTGCTGCAGCATCCAGGCCACGACCTGCGGCACGTACACCCGCTGCGTCGGATGGGCCGGATCGATCCAGTCCAGGTGGCCGGCGTCCTCGACCGCGATCAAGGTCTTGGGCGCCCGCGCCTGGTCGTAAAGATGCTGCGCGTGCGCGTAAGGAAACTCGTGATCCAGCCGGGAGTGAATGACCAGCAGCGGCCGCGGCGCGATGCGGTGGGCCTGCGCGTCCGGCGCGAAATCGTAGAGCGCGTCCATCGACTCGATGGTGATCTCGCTGGGTATCCCCAGTTTGGCGGGGTCGGCGGCGCGTTCCGCGCCGACCGCGGCCACCAGGCTGTCAAGCCAACCCTGATGTTGATGGCTGGACGCCTGGGTCTCGTTGTCGCGGCCCAGGATCTCCGCGCGCGGCAGACGGCCGGTCTCGCCGGTCATGACCCGGCGCACGCGATCCAGGCGGATTTCCTCCTGCCGCCGCGCCCATGCCGCGTCCGACATGCCGACGCGGCCGTAGCGCAGGCCGTTGGCGACGCCGCTGGCGCAGACCACCGCCTGGATGCGGACGTCCTCCGCGGCGGCCGTGACGGCGACGCCGCCGCCCAGGCCCCAGCCCAGCAGGCCGATACGCGCGGGGTCGACTTCCGGCTGGCATTGCAGGAAGGTGACGGCGTTCCTGACGTCCCTGACCTCTTCCTGCGGAATGATGCGGCCTGGCGTACCCTGGCTTTCGCCCAGGTTGCGATAGTCGAACACCATGCAGACGTAGCCCGCTTCCAGGAAATGAGGCGTCCAGCGGGACGGCACCCATTCCTTGATCGCGAAGCGTCCATGGCAGATCAGCACCGCCGGGCGTTTTTCCCCTTCCCGGTAATCCGGCGGCAGATGTACCGTGCCGGCGAGCTGAAATCCATCGCTGTAGAACCTGACCGACCGCTGCGACATTTCCTTGATTCCCCTGGTTCAGAAATAGAGTTTCCTGGGGTTTTCCACCAGGATCCGGCGCACCGTGGCCTCGTCGGGACACCATGCGGACAAGCCGTCCAGCAGCGCCGCCGTGTCGGGCATATATCGGAACAGGCCCACGTGCGGCCAGTCGCTGCCCCACACCAGTCTGTCCGGCGCGGCACGTATCAGCGCGCCGGCGATCGGCGCGACGTCGTCGACGTGGCCCTCCCGCGGCGACAGCCGGTATGAGCCGGACAGCTTCACATACGTCCTGCCCGCTTCCAGCCGCCGCAGCAGCATCCGGAAACCGGCCCAGCCCGTGCCCAGCTCCGCCGGGAAATGGCCCATGTGATCCAGCACGACGGGGATGGGCAGGCGATCCAGCCGCGGCGCGATATCGGGCAGCGTGCGCAGGTCGACCAGCAACTGCGCATGCCAGCCGTATGCGGCCACCCGGGCCGCGGTGCGTTCCAGCGCCTCCAGGCCCGGGCCGCCGGGGAACAGGAGATTGATGCGAAAGCCGCGCACCCCGGCGTCGTGCAAGGCCGCGATGGTTGCGTCGTCGACCCCCGCATCCAGCACCGCGACGCCCCGCCACGCCGATCCCCGTGACCGCAAGGCATCGACGAGCAGGCTGTTGTCCGTGCCGTACACGCTGGGTTGCACCAGAACCCCATGCGCCAGGCCCAGCGTGCGCAACAGGTCCGCATAGGCGCCAGGCGTGTGTTCCGCGGGGGTGTAGGCCCGATCGCGCACCACCGGATAGCGATCGAACGGCCCCAGCACATGCGCGTGGCAGTCCCAGGATCCCGCCGGGACCCGCATGGCCGGCGCCGCCGCCGGCAAGGGCGCGAGGCAGCGCGGCGCCGCCCGCGCGCCCGGCATCGATAGCTCGGTGTATTGCTCGTCCATGGCCCACCTGATCTTTCCAGGGTCGATTGTGGCGAGTATTCTGCGAAAGAAAAACCGCATGGCGCTCTATATCAGCTATGCGATTCCTCTATGGCTGGAGCAAGCAGGGCATGGACATACAGCGGCTGGATTACTTTGTGCGCGTCTGCGAGGCGGGCAGCTTCACCCGTGCCGCGGCGGAAGTCGGCCTCAGCCAGCCCAGCCTGAGCCGGCAGATCGGCCTGCTGGAACTGGAACTGGGGCAGCGCCTGCTTGAGCGCACCGGCCGCGGCGTCGCGCCGACCGAGGCCGGCCAGGCCTTGCTGCCGCACGCGCGCGGCATGCTGGACCTGGCGCAACAGGCGAAGAACCAGCTCGTCGACCTGCAGGCCCAGCCCACCGGACGGCTCAACATCGGCCTGCCGCCGCGCCTGGCCCGGTCCCTGACGCTGCCGCTGGTGCAGTTCTTTCGCAAGGAATATCCGCGTGTCGCGCTGTCGGTTCAGGAAGGCCTGACCATCCATCTGCGCGAATGGCTGATCGCCGGAAAACTGGACGCGGCCCTGCTGTTCGACCCGCCGGCATCGCCCCAGCTGGCCTGCGAGGTGCTGCTGCGCGAACCGCTGTTCCTGGTGGCGGCGAGCAGCGGGCCGCGCATCCCGGCTCGGGTACGTGCGCGCACGCTGGTCGACCATCCGCTGATTCTTCCGCCCGAGCCCAACGCGCTGCGCGTCCTGCTGGATACGGTAATGAAGCCCTACGGCCTGTTGCTGCAGCCGATCGTGGAGATCGGCTCGGCGCAGACACTCATGACCCTGGTCCGCCGCGGCATCGGGCACACGGTGCTGCCGCAAGGTGCGCTGGCGGCGTATGCGGCGGACGGCGACATCCAGGCGTCGAGAATCGGTCCCGCGCCGATCTCCAGCTGCATCGTGCTGGCCACCCCCCTCGCCCGCCCCTCCACCCGCGTGACCCGCGCCGCCATCCAGATCCTGCGGCAGCTGATGGACGCGAGCCGCACGGCTCAGCCGGCGGTCTCGGGCGAAAAGCAGAACAAGGCGGTGCGCACCGCCGCCGGCGCGCCGGGCTTGAACCAATAGGTGTCCTGGATATGCGAGGCGGTGACGTATATGACGCCATCAGGCCCTTCCGCCATGGTGTCCGGCCAGCGCAACCGCGCATCCTGCACCACGCGTTCGACCCTGTCCCCGGTCCAGCACGTGACCGCATTGTCCGACGGCGACGTCAGGTACAGCATGTCGTGCCGGCTCATCAACAGGCCATCGCTGACATGCGTTTCGCCGACCTTGCGCACGCCGGCCTCGCGCCGTTCCCTCGGGGTGTCCTTGCCCAGCAGCGCGGTATCGATGCAATACAGGCTGCGTCCGGTCAGGGCCTGCCAGTACAGCGTGGCGCCATCGTTGGAAAGCGCGATGCCGTCGGAAGCGAACATCGGCTGGCGGCCGTCGGGGCGCCGCAAGGGCGCGCCGTCGATTTCGACGACGACGTCCTTCTCCAGCTGGGTCGACGGATGGCCGGCCAGGGTGCGGTAGCTCGCGCCGCTTTCCACGTCGACCACGATGATGGCGCCTTCGGCGCCGGAATCCGTCAGATAGGCAGTCTTGCCATCCGGGCTCAAGCGCATGTCGTTCAGGTAGCTGCCCTGCCTGGCCACGTCGGGCGGCACGGGGATGACCCGACGCACGCGATCGTCCGCCAGGTCGATGCAGACCAGCTTCGGCGCGCCCGGCAGCACGCGCTCGTTGCCGGGCGCGCCCGGATCCACCACCCACAGGTTCCCGCGCGCATCGGCATATAACGCCTGCACGCATACAAAATGCTGATCCAGCGACTTCTCGAAGGCGGTTTCATTGCGCCAGGAATTCCATTCCTGGTCCGGATAAGGCCGCAGGCCGCCATCGGGCAGGACTTCGGCCACCGATATCGGGGCGTCCTCGGTCCAGCGCGGAAAGTTGACGAATATCCGGCCGTCCGGCGTGACGGTCACACCCGTCACCTGATGATCGAATTCGGCGATGGTTTTCAATGTCGGCATGGTGGCTCCCGGCTATAGGCGATCCGGGCAGTCCGCAGCACCGGCCGTGCCGGCCGCCCGGGCATGCAAGTTGCATGCTCTGCCGTCCCGATACGGAGTTCGATGATCATGGCGCAACAGGACCCTACGCCGATCGAAAGCAAGGTTGGCAAGACGATCCCCCCCGGCAAGGACATTTTTTTCGCGGCGGTACAGACCACGCGCATGCCCATGCTGGTGACCGACCCCGCGCAGCCGGACAATCCCATCGTTTTCGCGAACCAGGCCTTCGTCAGGATGACGGGGTATGCCCCGGAGGAAATCCTGGGGCGGAATTGCCGCTTCCTGCAAGGCCCTGAAACCGACCGCGAAGCGGTGGCGCAGATCCGCGACGCCGTCGCCAACGCGCGCGAGCTGTCGCTGGAGCTCATCAATTACCGCAAGGACGGCTCCAGCTTCTGGAACGCGCTTTTCATTTCGCCGGTGTATGACGAGGCCGGTAAATTGGCGTACTTCTTCGCTTCCCAACTGGACATCAGCCGGCGCCGGGATGCGGAAGACGCGCTGCGCCAGGCGCAGAAAATGGAGGCCCTGGGGCAATTGACCGGCGGCATCGCGCACGATTTCAACAACCTGCTGCAGGTCATGCAGGGCCATATCGAGCTTATCCGGCGGGGCGTGGACCAGGACGCCGTCGACACGCAACGGGTGCTGCGCAGCGTGGACAACGCGAGCCGCGCGGCCAAGGCCGCTCAAGTGCTAACCCAGCAATTGCTGGCATTCTCCAGGAAGCAGAACCTGAAAGGTCGCGTCATCAACCTGAACGACCTGATCCGCTCGTCCAGCCTCTGGTCGGACAGTACGCTGGGTGACGTCCATGCCGAACACCGGCTGGCGCCTGACCTGTGGAACGTGCGGGTGGACAGCACGCAGGCGGAAGTGGCCCTGCTGAACGTCTACAACAACGCGCGCGACGCGGTGGCACGGATGCCGGACCGGCATATCCTGACGACGACCAGCAATGTCGTTCTCGATGAAGAAGCCAGCCGCAACCACGAAGGACTGCTGCCCGGCCGGTATGTCTGCGTGGAGATCGCCGACAATGGCCACGGCATGCCGGAAGCCATACGCAAGCGGGCGCTGGACCCGTTCTTTTCCACCAAGGACGTCGGCAAAGGCACGGGCCTGGGCCTGTCCATGGTCTATGGCTTCGTCAAGCAATCCGGGGGCAGCATCAGGATCACCTCGGAAGAAGGCGTGGGCACCACCGTGGCGCTCTATTTCCCGGCGGAACAGCGCGCGCCGGAAGACCGCATGAAGCCCGTGCCCGGTCAGATGAAAGGCGGCACCGAGACCATCCTGCTGGTGGAAGACCGCGACGACGTGGCCGAATTGGGACGCGCCATCCTGCAGGATCACGGCTACCGCGTCGAGATGGCGCGCAGCCCGCGGGAAGCGCTGCGGATCCTGGAAACGTCCCGTTCGTTCGACCTGCTGTTCACCGACGTGATCATGCCGGGCGGCATGAACGGCGTCATGCTGGCGCGGGAAGCCAGGCGGCTGGTGCCCGGACTCAAGGTGCTGCTGACCACGGGATACGCCGACAATTCGATCGAGCGCACGGACATGGGCGGATCCGAATTCGAAGTGATCCAGAAGCCTTATCTGCCGGACGATCTGATCAAGAAGGTGCGAAGGATTATCGAAGGGCCGACGGGCGTCAGTTGAAGCCTGCCCCTTAGCGCCGGCTGCGCTTCTTCGTCCTGAGCGGGCGTGGGTAAGGCCACGGCGGCCCTTCGATGGGCGGCATCATGACGGTGCTGATGACCGGCCTGGGCTGCGCTTCACGCCGTGCGGCGTCGCGCTGGCGTATCGCCAGTTCGCGCCTGACCGAAGGTTCGGCTTCCAGCACGACGCGCATATTCGTCAGGCATATCGACGCCTGGTAATCGATCTGCTGGTCGCGCAGGCGGCCGATCAGATCGTAGGCATCGACCAGCCGGCCATGCAGGCGCGCGATCTCCCAAAGCAGCCGACGTACTTCGGGACAGGGATTCGCATCCCACAACGCGCGGAGCTCTTTATGGAAGAGCGCTGGATAGCGTGACATCGGCGTGGAAAAATACTGTATGAATAACCAGTATATACGCGGGATTTCGCCTGGCCATGCGCTTATCCGCGTTGATTTTGAAGGTCACGCAACGACGCGGCTTTCCAGCTCATCCTAGGCCGCTGGGTACAATCGCCACACGCCCGGGCCCCGCGCACTCTGCCCAGCCGCGCCGAGCCCACGATCCGGAGCACATCATGATCAGACGGCTCTTTCTCCTGCTGCCCGTGCTTCTGTGCGGCGCCGCGCAAGCCGGTGAGTCCCTCCAGTCCGGCAAGGAAAACACCCCGATGGAAAAGCCACTGCAATACCAGGTCCGCATGAACGTATCGCGGGCGCTGGCCGATGCCTATCGCACGGGACGTGACACCCCCGCGCTGGACAGGTTGCGCGCCGCGCTGAGTGCGCAGCACGCGACGTTCACGTCGCAGTACGACGCCTTCGCCAGCTATGTCGCGCAGGCGGAAAAGGACGGCACGCAGGACTATCCGCTGTACCAATGGACGCTGGATACGATCCGCGATCCCGCCAAGCAGGCGAAGTACCAGCGCGTGTTCACGGTGTACGTGAATGAGCAGGAAGTCTATGGCGAGCCCGCCGCCGACGCGGTGGTGGCGGAGCTGTCCGCGCTGGGAACGACGGCTGGCATCGAAAGCATCAGCAAGCTGGACACCAATCCGGCCAACAGCCCGCAACCACCGCAGGCAAGGTAGCTCTCCCGCGGCCCTCCGTCCGCCGGTTCCTACGCCTTCAGGTCGATCTCCAGCCGGATGGCATCGCCGCGGTAAGTCACTTCCGCGTAATAGATGACCTCGCCCGCGGCGTCGTGGAATATGCGCGCCACGTGGGCGACCGGCGCGTCCTTGGCGATATGCAGCAGCGACGCGGTTTCGGCGTCCGCCGTCCCGATGGTCAGCGTCTGGTGCGCGCGGGCGATCCGCACACGCGGCAGCTCCAGCATGACCGGGATCACCGCGCGCGAGCGGAATTTCTCCGGCGCCAGGCTGAAAACGGAATGCGCCACGTAAAGGGCGATCACGCAGTAGGCGCGGCCGTCGTTCATGTGCAGGCGCCGCATATAGGCATAGCCTTCTTCCCGGCCGCCGCCTACCGGCAAGGGCCTCGCCGTTTCGTCGATGGCCAGTATGACGGGCGCCAGGCTGCGATAGGTTTCCCCCAGTTCGCGCAAGGAGCTTTCCAGCGGCGCGGTCCGGATGGGACGCACCGTTTCGGTCACGAAGGTACCCTGGCCGCGGTGGCTGGCCAGCAGGCCTTCGGCCACGAGCAACTGCACCGCCTGGCGGGCGGTCAGCCGCGCCACATCGAAGGTTTCCGCGAGCTGCTGCAGCGAAGGCAGCGCGTGGCCAGCCGGCCATTCGCCTTTTTCGATGCGGCGGCGCAACTGGTCCGCCACGGCGACGTAGCGCGGAATCGGCCCCGCGGAGATGGGTTGACGATGGGGTTGACGGTGTACAGACATATATAAGTCTAGTATTATGTACTTTTAGATTTCAAGGGGGTTTGCGTGGATTTCTTCCAAATCGCCAAGCTGGAAACCTTCGTGCTGCGCGTGCCTTCGGATCCCCCGGTGCGTACTTCCTTCGGCATCATGCACGACCGGCCGGCGGTGCTGGTGCGCGTCAGCGACGCCGACGGGCACCACGGCTGGGGCGAAGTATGGTGCAACTTCCCTGCCGTGGGAGCCGAGCACCGGGCCCGCCTGGTCGACAGCTGCATCCGCCCCTTGCTAAGCGGCCGCACCTGGTCTTCACCAGTGGAATGCTTCCAGTCATTGAGCGACAGCGTGCGCATTTTAGCGATCCAGTCGGGCGAGCCCGGCCCGCTGGCGCACGCCATCGCCGGCGTGGACACGGCGATCTGGGACCTGCTCGCCCGCCGCGCCGGCGTGCCCGTGTGGAAACTGCTCGATCCGCGGGGCCAGGCGACGATCTCGGTGTATACGTCCGGCATCAATCCGGATCATCCGGAACGGATCGCCGAAGCCAAGGCGCGCGAAGGCTATACGGCGTTCAAGCTGAAGGTCGGCTTCGGCGACCAGCGCGACGTCGACAACGTCCGCGCACTGCGCGACGCCATGGGTCCAGGGGCCACGTTGATGGTCGACGCCAACCAGGCCTGGACGCCCGCGCAAGCGGAAGCGATGGCGGACAAGATGGCGGCCTATCGCCTGGAATGGCTGGAAGAACCCTTGCCGGCGGATACGCCCTGGGAAACCTGGCGCGCATTGACCGACAAAGCCCCGCTGCGCATCGCCGCCGGCGAAAACCTGCGCGGCGCCGCCGCCTTCCAGGCCGGCATGGAGCAAGGCGGACTGGCGGTCGTGCAGCCGGACCTGGGCAAATGGGGCGGCTTCAGCGCCTGCCTGCCCGTGGCCCGCGCGGTCCTGGAACGCGATCGCTGGTTCTGCCCGCATTGGCTGGGCGGCGGCGTCGGACTGACCGCTTCCATGCACCTGAAGGCCGCCGCCGGCGGCGCCGGCTATGTGGAAGTCGATTCGAATGCCAACCCGCTGCGCGACCTGCTGATGCCGGAAGGCCATGCCGTCCGCGACGGCCAGGTGACCTTGCCGGACGTCCCCGGACTCGGCGTCGAGCCGCCGCTCGATCGCCTTGCGCCCTACATCGTCGCGTCGCATGGGGGCTGACGTCATGACCTCGGGCAAGATCGTCATTTCGGAATTCATGGATGAAGGCGCCGTGCAGCGCCTGGCGGCCGCGTTCGAAACCACCTATCGGCCGGGCCTGTGCGAGCAGCCGGATGAACTCGCCGCCTTGCTGGCCGATGCCGATGCGCTGATCGTCCGCAATCGCACGCAGGTCAACGCGACGCTACTGGCCAGGCAGACACGCCTGAAGGCGGTCGGCCGGCTGGGCGTGGGGTTGGAAAACATCGATCTGGCGTACTGCCGCGCGCAAGGCGTGGACGTATTTCCGGCCATCGGGGCGAACGCCGGCGCCGTCGCGGAATACGTCGTCTGCACCGCCATGATGCTGCTGCGGGGCGACGCCTATCTCGCCACCGGCGAAGTCGCCGCGGGGGCGTGGCCCCGCCCGCGCCTGGTGGCTGGCCGCGAAATCGCCGGCAAGATGCTGGGCATCGTCGGCCTGGGCTCGGTGGGCCGCGCCACGGCGGCGCTGGCGCGCGCGGTGGGCATGCGGGTATGCGCCCACGATCCGGCGCTGGACGCCGGCCACGACGCCTGGCGGGACGTCGTCCGCCATGCGGATCTCGACGCGCTCATGCGCGCAAGCGATGCCGTGTCCGTGCACGTGCCGCTGGTGGACGCGACGCGCGACCTTATCGACGCCCGCCGGATCGCCCTGATGCCGCCCGGCGCCGTATTGATCAACGTCGCCCGGGGCGGCGTCGTCAACGAGGCCGCGCTGGCCGATGCGCTGCGGCGCGGCGGCCTCGCGGGCGCGGCCGTCGATGTTTTCGAAAACGAACCCCTGCCCGCGGACTCCGTCTTCGCGGGCATCCCCAACTTGATCCTGACGCCCCATATCGCGGGCGTCACGGCCGAGTCCAACGTACGTGTGTCTTACGCCATCGCGGACGCCATCGCGCACAGACTGCGCGCCTAGGCCAACCGCCACCCTGAGAGGAGATGAACAGAATGAAAATCGCAGCATGGATCGCCAGCGGCCTGCTGGCCCTGGGCATGGTTTCCGGCGCCCAGGCCGCGGACTGGCCCGATAAGCCCGTCAACCTGATCGTGCCCTACCCGGCGGGCGGCGGCGTCGACCCCGTGGCGCGCCTGGTAGGGCAGAAATTGTCCGAACGCTGGGGACAGCCCGTGATCGTGCAGAACAAGGCTGGCGCCAGCGGCTCCATCGGCGCGGCCTATGTGGCCCGCTCCAAGCCCGACGGGTTGACCATCATGATGTCGGCGACCGCCGAGGTGGTGATCAACCAGTACATCATGCAGCAGATGCCCTATGACCCGGAAAAAGACCTGGTTCCGGTCACCCTGGCGGTGCGTCTGCCCTTCGTGCTGGTCACCCAACCCAACGCGCCCTATTCCAATGTCGCCGAACTGGTGGCCTACGCCAAAAAGCATCCCAACACGCTGACCTACGCGTCGTCGGGCAACGGGACGCCGCAGCATCTTGCCGCGGTCCTGCTGGAACAACTGGGCGGCGTGAAGCTGACGCACATCCCCTACAAGGGTGTCGCGCCGTCGATCAGCGCGCTGCTGGCGGGCGAGGTGAACATCGGCTTCGTCGGCCTGCCGACCGGCCTGCCGCACATCCAGTCCGGGCAACTGAAGGCCTTGGCCGTCTCCGGACCGAACGTCGCCGCCGCGGCGCCCAATATTCCGCCGGTCGCGCAGACGCAGGGCCTGGAAAAGTTCGACCTGACGCAGTGGTTCGGCGTCTTCGTTCCCGCCGGCACGCCGGACGATGTCGTCAAGCGCATCCAGCAGGATGTCGCGGCGGTGCTGCAGATGCCCGACGTGCGCAAGGTCCTGGTCGCCCAGGGCGCCGAGCCCAGCGGCATGCCGACCGCGGACTTCCGCGCCTTCGTCGATAAGGAACGCAAGAAGTTCGCCGACATCGTCAAGGCGGGGAATCTGTAAACCGCGGACATCCCCGCGCTTATACTGGCCAGAGTGAACCGGCCTCCCATCGCGCCGCCGTGCGCTGGGAGGCCGCGTCGTTTCCAGTCCCAGATTCCCGCGGTGGATTTCTTCATGCAGTTTCGACCAGATCCACGCGACGGCATGGCAATGCCGGACGGCGCCACGTCCGGCCAAGGTGTCCAGCCGCGTTCGTCCATTACGCCGAAGGAAGGACGCGCGGCGCCGCCGGCCGATTTCGATTGGAACGAGGACAGCGCAAGCGCGCGGGCCGCCCGCGCGCTGCTGGACGAAGGCGCGTCGCCGCACACGGTGGCGTCATACCGCGCGGCCGTGCGCTATCTCGCGGCCTGGCACGAACAACGGCTGCACGCGCCGTTCGCGCTACCCGTACCGGTACGGACCGTCGTGCTGTTCATCACCGATCACACGCAGCACAGCGGCGACACCGGCTTGATGCATGGGCTGCCCGCCGACGTGGACGCGGCCCTGGTGGCCTTGCGCGTCAAGGCCCGTCCGGGTCCCTTGGCACTGTCCACCATCCAGCATCGCCTGGCCGTGCTTTCCGAAGCGCACCGCACGCGCGATCTGCCGAATCCCTGCCGCAGCCGGGCCGTGCAGACCCTGCTGGCGCGCACCCGCGCGGCCTACGCCAGGCGCGGCGTGCGGCCGTCGAAGAAGCCCGCGCTGACCCGGGAACCCCTGGAGCAGTTGCTGCACACCTGCGACGAGTCGCTGATCGGGCTGCGCGACCGTGCCCTGCTGCTGTTCGGCTGGGCCAGCGGCGGGCGGCGGCGTTCGGAGATCGTCGCCGCGCGCGTGGAGGATCTGCAGCGTACGCAGGACGGCTATGTCTATGTACTGCGCCGGTCCAAGACCCGGCAGGAAGGCGCCGATCATGCGGACATGTACAAGCCTGTGGCGGGACGCGCGGCGCGGGCCCTGGACGCCTGGCTGCGGGCCGCCGGCATCGCGGCCGGGCCGCTATTCCGCCGCGTACGCCGCGGCGGCACGGTGTGCGACGAAGCGCTCACCGGCGAAGCCGTGCGGCGCATCGTCAAGCAGCGTTGCGCGGCGGCCGGCCTGGACGAACACTACGCCGCCCACAGCCTGCGGGCCGGCTTCGTCACCGAAGCGGGACGCCAGGGCGTGCCGCTGGCCGAGGTCATGGCGATGACCGGCCACGCCAGCGTCAATAGCGTGATCGGCTATCACCGCGCCGGCGCCGCCCCGACGCTGCGCGCCGCGCGGCTGCTGGAACCGGACGGGGAATAGGCGATGTGGAACCGGCGTTGGGGAACGGACGTTGCCAAATAAATGCCGCCCAAAAATGCCGCCCAAAAATGCCGACAAACAGGCGCTGACGAATAGACGATTCCGCGGGCATTCCCCGTTCGATGGTACAAAGTCGCGACTGATCTCGATATCGGCCCGAACTGGCGACAACCAGACCAGTGGCGACAACCCGGTTTCCGGCTCGCGCCGGCAGGCCCCACTCATGGAGACACCATGTCCTCGATATCCGACGCGGAAAAGCAGGCCCGGATCGAACTCGCCGCCTGTCATCGGGTGCTCGCGCATCTGGGCGTGAACGACCTGACCTACAACCATCTTTCGGTCCGCGTCCCGGGCGAACCGGACGCTTTGCTGACCAAACAGGGCACGGAAATGTTCGACGAGGTGACCGCCTCTTCGCTGCGCAAGTATTCGCTGGACGGCACGCCGCTGCACGACGGCCCGCCGCTCAGAGCCGGCGCCCTGGTCATTCACGCCGGCATCCTGCAGGCGCGTCCTGACATCCACGCGGTGTTCCACACCCATACCCCCGCCAATATGGGTGTGTCCTCGCAGAAGCACGGGCTGTTGATGGTCAACCAGCACGCCGTCAAGTTCTACAGGCGGCTGGCGTATCACACCTTCGGCGGCTTCGAATTCAATATGTCGCAGCGCGCGCCCCTGATCGAAAGCCTGGGTCCGCATCGCGTGGCGCTGCTGCGCAACCACGGCGCGCTCGTCTGCGGCCGCACGCTGGGCGAAGCGATGGTCGAACACCAGTTCCTGGAAATGGCCTGCCGCGGCCAGATCGCCGCCCTGGCCGGCGGCGCCGAAGTCACGCTGATCCCCGATGAGATCGCCGCCTACGGCGTCACCCAGGTCACCTACGAAGACGCGGCCGCCGCCGGCGCGAAGGACTGGGCGGCCTGCCTGCGCCTGGCCCATCGACTGGACCCCGCGTTCGCCGAGTAGCGAAGCGTTCAGCCCCGCCGGCCGCGTCTACGCCTGGCCGCGCCGCAGCAGTGCCTGGATGTAGTGGCCGGCTTCGAGGATGTCGCAGCGGATGGCGCGCGCCGTGGCGTCGGCGTCGTTGCGGGCCAGGGCCTCGACGGCTTCGGCGTGGTAGTCCATGCGCTTCAGGTACGGGACGTATTCCGGCAGCACCAGGTTCAGGACCGGACCGCAGCGCAGCCACAGGGTTTCGATGGCGTCCTCGATGATGTCCATGCCGCTCAGCGCATAGATGTGGAAGTGGAAGCGGCGATGGACCTCCAGGTAGCCCTGGTGTCCGTCCACATCGATCAGGCGCTTCATGTCGGCCAGCAGGCCGCGTAGCGTCGCGATGTCCTCTGGCGTCGCGTGGGCGGCGGCTTCCTGGGCCGCCCGGCCTTCCAGTTCGGCCCGCATGATCAGCAGTTGGTGCAGCTGGGTCGCGTCGACTTCGGGCACGACCGCGCCGCCGCCCTGCCCGCCCGTGCCGCGCCGCAGGATGCGTTCGGCCACCAGGTGGTTCACGGCATCGCGCACCGGCGTCAGGCTGATGCCCAATTCCGCCGCCACATCGCGCAGCAGGATGCGGTGGCCGGGTTCGTAGCGGCCGGACAGCAAGGCCTCGCGCAGCGCCGCATAGGCCCGATCCCACAAGGTTTCACGCTCGATCGGCTGCAGCGGCGCCGGCTTCACCGGCGTGCGCGCCGGGCCGGCTGCCGCGCCGGCGGCTTTGACTGGGGACATCTCCCACCCTTCCTGGATCGTTGGATCCGCCTATTTTCGCACCTCGGACCGCCAGGCGCTTGCCTCGCGACGGGTCGTCATTCTCCACCAAAACGGCGATTGTTATTTGTTATAACGAATGATAGTATGCCCTGGAAACGTCGGCCAGAGAGCCACGTCACGCGCCGTCCACGGCGCTCATACGGAGGAGACCCGCATGTCCTTGCTAACCCGATTGGCAGGCGCCCTGGCCTGCGCCTGCGCGGTAACGGCAGCCACCGCCGCATCCGACAACTTCCCCGACCGCCCCATCCGCTTCATCGTTCCCTGGAACGCGGGCGGCTCCAACGACATCGCCGCGCGCGAGCTGCAGCAGATCATCGGTGAACAGCAGAAGATCACCGTCGTCGTCGAAAACGCCCCCGGCGCGACGGGCGCGATCGGCCTGGGCAAGGTCGTCGCCGCCGCGCCCGATGGCTACGTCGTCGGCATGGGCACCAGCTCGACGCTGGCGCAGATCGCGCAAAACCTGACCCCGCTGCGCAACGAACAGTTCGCCCACATCGCCCGCGTATCGACCGACCCGCTGATGCTGCTCGTGTCCAGGGATGGACCAGCCAACCTGGAGCAGTTCCTGGCCCACATGAAGCAGAACCCCGGCAAGGTTTCCATCGGCACGCCCGGCACCAACAACCTCAACCACATCTTTGCCGAGATGACGGCGCGCGCGGCCGGCGTGGCCTACGTGAACGTGCCCTACCCCGGCGGTTCGCGCGTCATCGCCGACCTGGCGGGCAAGCAGATCCAGGCCGCGGTGCTCAAGCCTTCGGAAAGCAAGCCGCAGATCGACGCCGGCTACGTCAGGCCCATCGGCGTCTTCGGCAACGAGCGCCTGCAGGTCTATCCCGACGTCCCCACGTTCAAGGAGAAAGGCTACGACGTTTATCCCTACGGGCCGCTCGTGCAGATGGCCTACGTCGTGGCGCCGGCCGGCGTGTCGCCCGAGGTGCGCAAGCGCCTGGTCGACATCTTCTCCAAGGCCATCCAGAGCGAGAAGTTCAGGACCTTCGCGCAGCAGAACGGTTTCCTGGTCGACGACATGAAGGGCCAGGCCCTGGACGACGAAGTCCGCAACGTGCAGGCCACGCTGAACAGCGTGGCTACCAAGGTATTCAAGCCGCAATGAGGAAACAATGAGCACGATCAAGAAAGTGACCTGCCACGTGGTGGCCGCGCCCGTCGAACGGCCCTTTACGTCCTCGCGCGGCTGGCTGTACAAGACGCGCGGCTCCTGCATCGTCGAAATCGAAACCAGCGACGGCGTGGTCGGCTGGGGCGAGTGCTACGGCCCCGCGCAGGTGTCGCGCGCCTATATCGAATCGCAATACGGACCGCGCATCGTCGGCCGCGACGCCTTCGACGTCGAAGTGATCTGGGAAGACCTCTACAACCGCATCAAGGACTACGGCAATTCCGGCATGGCGATCTCGGCGCTCAGCGGCATCGATATCGCGCTGTGGGACATCATCGGCAAGGTCTGCGGCAAGCCGGTCCACAAGCTGATCGGCGGCGCGCACCGCACCGAAGTGCAGTCCTATGCGACGGGCCTTTACTTCATCGACATGGATCGCCTGATCGAAGAGGCGGTGGAAGAAGCCAGGGACTACGTCGACCAGGGATTCCAGGCCATCAAGATGAAGATCGGCCTGGGATCGCCCAAGCTGGATATCCAGCGCGTGGCGGCGGTGCGCGAAGCCATCGGCGACGATATCCGCCTGATGGTGGACGCCAACCACTGCTTCACCGTGCCGGCCGCCATCCGCCTGGGCCGCGAACTGGAACAGTTGAACGTCGAATGGTTCGAGGAGCCGATCTCGCCGGAAGACCTGGACGGGTATGTGGAAGTGACGCGGGCGCTGGACATGGCGGTGGCCGGCGGGGAAAACGAATTCACCCGCTGGGGCTTCCGCGACATCGTGACCCGCAAGGCCATGGACATCGTGCAGCCGGACGTGTGCGCGGCCGGCGGCATCAGCGAATGCCGCAAGATCGCCGCCCTGGCGCTGGCGCACGGCGTGGAGTGCGTGCCGCATGCCTGGGGTTCGGCGATCGGCCTGGCGGCCACGCTGCATTTCCTGGCCGCCCTGCCCGACCAGCCGCCCAGCTTCCGCCCCATGCCGCCGCTGCTGGAGTTCGAGCAGTGCGAAAACCCCTTCCGCGACCTGCTGACCGTCGAACCCATCGTGCAGCAGCGTGGCGTGGTGCGCATCCCCACCGGCGCGGGACTCGGCATCGAGGTCAAGCGCGAGGTGCTCGACCGTTACCGCGTGGCCTGAGATCCCTATGCGATTCGTATCCTTCCATCGCGGCGATGGCCGTGTGGTGCCGGGTTTCATCGACGACCGGGCCGGCGAACCCTGCGTCGTGGACGTGACGCTGCCCGGCGGCGACGCGTGGGCCGCCGCCTTGCCGGCCGACATGCAGTCCTGGGTCGAGATGGACCTGGAGCGGCTGGCGGCGCGGCTGCGCGACTGCGCTTTTTCCGCGGCGGCGCGCATCCCGCTGGCGGACGCGCGGCTGGCCGCGCCGCTGCCCCGTCCGGGCAAGATCGTCGGCGCCGCCTTCAACTACCACGACGCCCTGAAGGAACGCGGCATGCCGCCGCCCGATACGCCGGTGATCTTCATCAAGTCGGGACGCACGGTGATCGGGCCCGGCGACCCCGTGCGCCTGGCGCCGGACGTGGGCAACGTCACCTACGAAGCGGAGCTGGCGGTGGTGATCGGCCGTACGGCCCTGCGCATCGACGCGGCGCGGGCCATGGAGCACGTCGCCGGCTACCTGACGCTGAACGACGTCAGCGCCAGCGATATGGTGCGCGCGGACAAGGCCTTCGTGCGCGGCAAGAACCAGCCCACCTTCTGCCCCTGCGGCCCGTGGATCGCCACGCCCGGCGACGTGCCCGCGCCCGGCGCGCTGGGCGTCACCTTGACGCTGGACGGCACGGTGCGGCAGTCGGGCAATACCGCGGACCTGGTATTCGGCATCGCCGAGCTCATCGCGTATGCGTCCACCCAGATGCCGCTGGATCCAGGCGATATCATTGCCACGGGCACGCCCGCAGGCGTAGCCATCTCCCACCAACCCGCGGCATGGCTGCGGCCCGGCTCGACGATGATCGCCGAAGTCCAGGGCCTGGGCGCGCTGCGCACCCCGATTCTTGCAAGCGAGTCCTGATGAACGCCAAACCCATCGTGTTGCTGACCAGCGCCATCCATCCCGACGAACACGCCCGCCTGGCCGGGCATGCGACTGTGCAGGTGGCGCCGGACGCCAAGCCCGCCACGCTGAACGCCGCGGCCGCCGATGCGGTGGGCATCATCGTGCGCAATCCCCTGCCGGCCGATATCTTCGACCACGCGCCGCATCTGAAGGGTGTAGTGCGCCACGGCGTCGGCCTGGACATGATTCCGATGGATGCCGCCAACCGGCATCGCGTGCCGGTCGCCAACATTCCCGGCGCCAATACGGCGTCGGTGGTCGAGTACTGCCTGGCATCCATACTGCATCTGCGGCGGCGGCTGGCGCAGGTCGACGCCATGCTGCGCACGCAGGGCTGGGCGCCGGCGCGCGCCTTCGGCGAAGCCGGCGACGAGTTGGCCGGCGCCACGCTGGGCATCGTGGGCGTGGGTGCGATCGGCAGCCGCCTGGCCGCGTTGGCGCAGGCGCTGGACATGCGGGTGCTCGGCTTGACGCGGCGTCCGGAAACCCTGCCTGCCGGCGTGCAGGCGGTCGACAAGGCCACGCTGATGCGCGAGGCCGACGTGATCGTGCTGGCCTGCCCCTTGAACGAACAGACGCGCGGCTTGATCGACGCGCAGGCGCTGGCGCTGGCCAAGCCGGGTGCGCTGCTGATCAATGTTTCGCGCGGCCCCGTGATCGATACGGCCGCGTTGACGGCAGCCTTGCGCGAGGGCCGCCTGGGCGGCGCCGCGCTGGACGTGCATGACGTGCAGCCGATCCCCGCCGACGCGGAAATCCTGCAACAGTCCGGGGTATTGCTGACCCCGCACATGGCGGGCTCCACCACCGCCAGCATGCGCCGCATGAGCCGGGGCGCCGTGGATGAAATGCTGCGCATCCTGCGCGGGGAAGCGCCGCTGAACTGGGTGAACAAGGCCGAAGTCGCCTAGCCGCCGCGCGCCATGTCGACCGGGCAAGGACAGCGGCGGCGAAGGCGATGAAGGCAAAGGCGAAGCAAAAGACGAAGACGAAGAAAACGAGAGGACGACTGGAGGAACACATGCGCATCACCGACATCAAGGCCGTACCTATTTCCTTTCCCGTGCCGGAAAACAAATCCGTGCGGCTGGGCATCGGCCGCAGCGTCAAGCGCGACGCCGTGCTGGTGTGCGTGGACACGGATGAAGGCGTCACCGGCTGGGGCGAAGCGCACCATGGGCGCTGTCCCGGCGCCATCGCCAGGCTGATCGACACCACCATCCGTGAACTGGTCCTGGGCATGGACCCGCGCGACGTCAGCGGCGTCACCGCGCGCGTGCTGAAAATGCAATTCGCCAGCCATGGCATGGGCGCCGCATCCGCGCTGGCGCTGAGCGGCCTGGACCTGGCCCTGTGGGATATCCGTTGCCAGCTGACCGGCTGGCCGCTGTACCGCCTGCTGGGGGGCGCGGCCAAGCCCATCAAGGCCTATGCCGGCGGCATCGCGCTGGGCTGGCAGGCGCCGGAAAGCCTGGCGCAGGAAGCGTTGGGGCTGGTGGAGCAAGGCTACCGGGCGCTGAAGCTGCGCGTGGGCGATACGCCCGCGCGCGACATCGCGCGCGTGCAGGCCGTGCGCGCGGCGGTGGGCGCGGACGTCGACATCCTGGTCGACGCCAATACCAACTACAGCATCGAGGACGTGCGCCGCGTGATGCCGGCTTACGAGGATTGCCAGGTGATCTGGCTGGAAGAACCCTTCCCCGCCCATGACCACCAGGCCTACGCCACCGCCGCCAGGCTGGGCCGCGTGCCGCTGGCGGCCGGCGAAAACCACTACACCCGCTACGAGTTCGGTCCCCTGCTGCAATCGGGCAGCGTGGGCTACGTGCAGCCCGACCTGTCCAAGGTGGGCGGCGTCACGGAAGCGATGCGGGTGGCGGCCATGGCGGCGGCGCTGAAGCTGTCGGTGAATCCGCATACCTCGGCGACGGCCATCAATATGGCGAACTCCATCCATTACCTGTGCGCGGTGGACAACCCCGGGTATTTCGAGGCGGACGTCACCGCCTTGAACCCGTTCCGCGATGAGATGATGGACCGCGCGCCCTACACGCTGGACCAGAACGGCTGCGTGCAGCCGCATGAGGGCGTGGGCATAGGCTTGCGCATCGACGCGGCATTCCTGGCGGCGCATCCGCTGATCGAAGGGCCTTGCTACGTGTGAGGAGACTGGCGCGCATCTGGACGGCGGCCTATGAAGCACGGCATCTGGACGGCGGCATAGCTATTTCGTAGAATGAAATCAATTTCATTCTACGAAATACCGCCGCGATGCATCCCATTCCCGAAGACACGCTGGTCCGGCACGTCCTGTCGCTGCAGACGCGCCCGGTTTCGCCGGCCACCCGGCAGCGCCTGGCGCAGGCCCTGCTGGACTGGTACACCGCGGGCTGGTCCGGCATGCCGCTGGATGCGGCCAGCCGACTGCGCGGACTGGCGCTGCGGTGCCACCCAGGCGCCGGCACGGCGGCGGTGTTCGGCGGCACGCCCGACGGCGGTACCGGCGCGGGCATGAACGCCATGGCGGCCGCGTTCGCCAATGCCGGCATCGCGCACCTGCGCGAGATCGACGACGCGCATCGGGCGGCCATGCTGCATCCCGGCATCGTCGCAGTCTCTCCCGTGCTGGCCCTGGCGGCCGAACGGCACGTCACGCAGCGGCGCGCGGCCGACGCCATCATCGCGGGCTATGAAGTATCCCTGCGCGTGGGCGAAGCCCTGGGCACGCGGCACGCGGCCAATTTCCACGCCACCGCGACCGCGGGCGCGCTGGGCGCCGCGGCGGCCGCCGGCGTGGCGTTGGGACTGACGGCCGGACAATTGCACCACGCGCTGGGCATCGCCGCCACGCAGGCCGCCGGCCTGTGGCAGCTGGTGGACGACAATGCGCACGAATCGAAATCGCTGCATCCGGCCATGGCGGTGCGCAACGGGCTGACGGCGGCCCATGCCGCGCAGGCCGGATTTCCCGGCGCGCGCGCCTTCTTCACCGGCAAGCGCGGCATGTATGCCCTGCTGGCCGGCGACGGCGACATCGCCGCGCTGGACGGCGCATGCGACGCGCCGGAGCGCATCAACACCGCCACCATCAAGGCCTGGCCCTGCTGCGCGCAGTTGTTCACGCCGCTGGATGCGGCGCAGGAACTGCGGCAGGAACATGCCGTGCGGGCCGAGGACATCGCCGCCGTCGAAGTGACGATATTCCCGCACGCCCTGAAGATCGCCGGCGTGCACTGGCCTGCCAAGCCGGCCGAGGCGGCCTTCTGCCTGCGCTACGTCGTGGCGCGCGTGCTGATGACGGGGAGCCTGACCATCGAGGACATGGAAGCGCCCGACCTGGATTCGGCGGCCTTGCTCGCGCTGGCCGAGCGGATCACGGTGAAGACCGACGAGCAGTTCCAGCAGGTGTTCCCCCGCAAGCGGCCCGGACGCGTGACGCTGTCCATGCGGGATGGCAGGACCCTGAGCGCGCTGCGCGAACTGCGGCGCGGCGATCCTGAGCTGCCTTATGACTGGGCCGGGATGCTGGCCCGCATGCGTGCGTTCGCGCCCGCGATGGACGACCGCGCGGCCACGGCGATCGCCGCCTGGTGCGCGCGCCTGGCCGATCCGGCGCATGACGCCGAACGCTGCGATCCCGATCCCGCTCTGTTCACCGTGTAGGGGCCGGTAGAGACCAGCGTTCAGCGCGGCACCGTCGCCGAAAACCCCTGCGCGGCCAGTTCGGCGCGCACGATGTCGACCGCCTTCAACTGCGCCTGCTGGTTATGGCGCGACGCCAGTCCCAGCACCACCATCGAGCCGATGAACGTGCCGTCCGCCTCGAACACCGGCACCGCCACCGAGGCCATCTCGGCGACGCGTTCGGCGCGCGTCATCGCGTAGCCCTTTTCGCGTATGGTCTTCGCCTGCGGCGTATCGCCGCCCGTGAAGGCCAGCAGGATGTGCGCGGAAGATCCGCCGTCCTTCAGCGGGATCCTGGTGCCCACTTCCACGTGATGCCGGACCTCCTGCAAGGTGTTCTCCCGGTACAGGCAGATGCGCTCGTCGCCGCTGCGCACGTAGAGCGCCGCGGTTTCGCCGGTCTGCCGCACCACATTGCGCAGCACCGGCTGGATGCGCGCGCCCACGTCGAACGTCTGCCGGTACAGCATCCCCAGATGCAGCGTGGCCGGTCCCAGCGCGTAGCTGCCGCTCTCGAAGCGGTGGATGAGGCGCGCGCGCACCAGCACGCCCAGCAGCCTCAACAGCGTGGCCTTGTCCAGGCCGGTCCGTTCGGCGAGCTCGCCCAGCGACAGCTGCAGCGCGTCGGCGCCGAAGCTTTCCAGGATGCTGATGCCGCGTTCGAGCACGCCGACAGGCGGCGTAGGGATGTTTTTGCTTGACACGTTGAATCCCTGCTCCTATATTTTCGCTCAATAAAACCTATTTTAACCAATGAAACGACAGCGCGGTATCGCAATTACCGCCCTGTCCGCATCAGGAGACAAGTATCGCTTGCGGCGGCGCCTGAGCGGCCCGCGGCGAACGAGACACCCGCCATGGCCGAACAACCCTCTTCCCTGCTGGCCGCCCTGGCGGCTGTCGTGGGCGATGCCCACGTCCTGACCGCGGCGGCCGATACCGCCCCCTATGTCGCGGAATGGCGCGGCCATTATCCCGGCATCGCGCGGGCCGTCGTGCGGCCGGCCGATACGGGACAGGTCGCGGCGGTCGTCCGCCTGTGTGCCGAGGCTGGCGTGCCGGTGGTGCCGCAGGGCGGCAACACCGGCCTGGTAGGCGGATCCACGCCCGACGACTCCGGCGGCGAAATCGTCATCAGCCTGGGCCGCATGACGGCGGTGCGCAATGTCGATCCCGCCGGCAACAGCATGACGCTGGAAGCGGGCTGCACCATACTCGCCGCGCAACAGGCCGCGGCGGAGTACCGCCGGCTGTTTCCGCTTTCGCTGGCATCCGAAGGCAGCGCGACCATCGGCGGCGCGCTGTCGACCAACGCCGGCGGCGAACAGGTGCTGCGCTACGGCAATACCCGCGACCTGGCCCTGGGCCTGGAAGTCGTGCTCGCCGATGGCCGCGTCCTGGACGCCCTGACCACGCTGCGCAAGGACAACACCGGCTACGACCTCAAGCAGCTTTTCATCGGCGCGGAAGGCACGCTGGGTATCGTCACCGCCGCCGCGTTCAAGCTCTACGCCATGCCGCGGCAGACGGTCACCGGCTGGGTGGCGCTGCCCGAGCCGCGCGCGGCGGTCGACCTGCTGGCGATGCTGACCGACGCGGTGGGCGAACGCGTGACGGCCTTCGAACTGCTGGGACGCGAGGCGCTGGACCAGGTCCTGGCCCACGCGACCGCCGGCATGCGCGATCCGCTGGGCGGCAGCTATCCCTGGGCGGTGCTGTTCGACGTATCCGAGACCTCGGCCGCCCTGGACCCGACCGGGCCGGTGGAAGAAGTCCTGGGGCGCGCGCTCGAACAGGGCCTGGCCACCGATGCCGCATTGGCGGCGTCCGGCCGCCAGGCGCAGGAATTCTGGGCCCTGCGCGAACACGTGCCGGAAGCGCAGCGGCTGCACGGCCCGTCGATCAAGCACGATATCTCCGTGCCCGTCACGGCCATCCCGAACTTCATCGACGCCGCGGGCACGGCCTTGCGCGACGCCGTGCCAGGCATACGCATCGTCTGCTTCGGCCACGTCGGCGACGGCAATCTTCATTACAACCAGAGCAAGCCCGCCGGCATGGCCGACGCGGCGTTTCGCGCACGGGCGCCGGACATCCACGACATCGTCCATGGCATCGCCGCGCGCATGCACGGATCCATATCCGCCGAGCACGGCATAGGCCGGCTCAAGCAGGACGCCTTCCTGCGGCACAAGTCGCCGGTGGCCGTCGACCTGATGGCGCGCGTGAAAGCCGCGCTCGATCCGCAGGGCCTGTTCAATCCCGGCCGGGTCCTGCCCCGCGCCCGGCAGGCCTGACGCTTCCCTTTTCCAACGTTCCGATTCAACGTTCCTTTTCAACGTTCCCTTCCAACGTTTCTTCTTCTCCCTCGAGGTCGACGATGCCAGTTTCAGTATTCGACATGCAATCGCTCCAGCATCTGTGGAGCACGGATGAACTACGGGCCATTTTCTCCGAAGAAAATCGCGTGCAGAAATGGCTGGATTTCGAAGCCGCCCTGGCGGCCGCGCAAGCGGAGCTGGGCATCATCCCGGCCGCGGCCGCGCGCGAGATCGCTGAAAAAGCCAAGGTGGGGAACATCGACATCGGCAAGATGTCCGCCGAGATCCGCCGTATCAAGCATGCGCTGGTGCCGGCGCTCAGGCAGCTGCAGGCCTGCTGCAGCGCCGAGAACGGCGAATGGGTGCACTACGGCGCCACCACCCAGGACGTGGTCGATACCGGCGTGGCGCTGCAGCTGAAGGAAGTCCATGCGGTGGTACTGCGCGACGTGCAGGCGGTCGGCCGGGAACTGGCGCGCCTGGCGCGCACGCACCGGGACACGCCCATGGTCGGCCGCACGCACGGCGTGCAGGCGCTGCCCATCACCTTCGGCCACAAATGCGCCGTGTGGCTGGACGAGATGGGCCGGCACCACCAGCGCCTGAAGGAATGCGAACCGCGCGTGCTGGTCGGCATGGTGGCGGGCGCGGTGGGCAGCCAGGCATCGCTGGGCGAACAGGCCGCCGAGGTCGAAGCGCGCACGCTGCGCAAACTGGGCCTGGGCGCGCCGTCCATCAGCTGGGCGTCGGCGCGCGACCGCTTCACCGAATACGCCAACCTGCTGGCCATGATAGGCGCCACGCTGTCCAAGATCGGCAACGAACTCTTCAACATGCAGCGCAACGAGATCGCCGAAGTCGAGGAAGCCTTTTCCGACGGCAAGCTGGGCTCGTCGACCATGCCGCACAAGCGTAACCCGACCTCATCCGAAAACCTGGCGGCGCTGTCGCGGCCGCTGCGCTACAACGCGAGCCTGATGCTGGAAGGCATGGTGCAGGAAGGCGAACGCGACGGCATCGCCTGGAAGATGGAATGGAAGGCCCTGCCCGAGTGCTGCGTCATCGCCGGCGCCATGCTGTTCCAGGCGAAGAACCTGTTGGCAGGATTGCGGGTCGACGAAGCCGGCATGGGCCGGAACCTGGACCTGATGCGCGGCTATCTGTTGTCCGAACGCGTCATGCTCGAACTGAGCAGCCGGGTCGGCAAGCAGACCGCGCATGAATGGATATACGAAGCCTCCATGGACGGCATCACGAACAAGCGGGATTTCGCCGACGCCATGCGCCAGCACAAGGCGCTCGCCGGCCTGCTGGGCGAAGACGAGATCCGCCGCCTGACCGATCCCGCGGGCTACCTGGGCCAGTGCGGCGCGTCCGTGGACCGGATGCTGGCCGAGCAGGAAGCGGCGGGCTGGCTGCGCGCCTGACATAAAACATAAAGAGGAGACAACACCATGGATCAGGATCATCCGGCCTTATCACCGGCCCGAAGGCGCCTGCTGCTGACCGGGGCCCTGGGGGCCGCCGGCATGCTCGGCGCCGGCATCTCCGTGTCGCGCGCCAACGCGGCGGCGACCGCCTTTCCCGAACGGCCGATCACGCTGGCCGTCGGCTTCCCGCCGGGCGGCGGCGGCGACCTGTACGGCCGCCTGATCGCCACCGCCATGGGCCGCACGCTGAAGCAGACCGTCGTGGTCGAGAACAAGGCCGGCGCGGGCGGCAACATCGCGGCCGGGCTGGTCGCCAAGTCGCCGCCGGACGGCTACACCATCCTGCTGGCGATGAGCGGCAACCTGGCGGTGTCGCCGGCGCTCAAGCCCGCCAGCCTGCCCTACAAGGTGCCCGACGACTTCGCGCCGATCGGCCTGATCCTGGAAGCGCCTCACGGCCTGTTCGTCTCGCCGAATTCGAAGTTCAAGACCGCCCGGGAATTGCTGACGGCGGCGAAGACCAAGGAAATGACGTTCGCCTCCACCGGCGCCGGCGGCGCCGCGCACATCGGCATGGAGCGCATCAAGGAGCTCGGCAAGCTGAAACTGCTGCACATCCCCTATCGGGGCTCCGGGCCGGCCATCACCGACCTGCTGGGCGGCCAGGTGGACATGTTCTTCGCCACCGCGTCGCCGCTGATGCCGCAGGTGCGCCAGGGCGCCCTGCGCCTGCTGGCGGTGTCCGGCGAGCGCCGCAACCCCAGCCTGCCCGACGTGCCCACCTTCAAGGAGCTGGGCGTGGATATGACGCTGACGCAGTGGTACGGCCTGGCCGCCCCGGCCGGCACCCCGCCGGATGTCCTGCGCGTGCTGTCGACCCACCTGAGCAAGGCGCTGACCGATCCGCAGGTGCGCGAGGTCATCCGCCGCGACGCCGCGGTCGAGCGCGATCTGCCGCTGGACCGGTTCACCGCCTATATCGACCGCGACATCGCGCAGTACCGCACCGTCGCCACCCCCGACCTGTTGAAGCAAATCGGCGCATAGCGCCGCGAAGGATCACCGACACATGCCATTCGCTACCCTGATCTCCGTCCAGGAGTTGGCCAAGCTGCAAGCGCGCGACGACGCCCGCCTGCTCATCGTCGATTGCCGCTTCGACCTGATGAACCCGACGGCGGGAAGCCAGGCCTACCAACGCGCACATCTGCCCGGCGCGCACTATCTGCATCTGGAACACGACCTGAGCGGCGCGGTTACCGGCCGCAACGGCCGGCATCCGCTGCCGGACCGCGCGGCCCTGGCGGAACGCCTGGCGGCGCTGGGCATGAACGGCGACACGCAGCTCGTGGCCTACGACGACGCCGGCGGCATGTATGCCGCGCGCCTGTGGTGGCTGGCGCGCTGGCTGGGCCATCGGGACGTCGCCGTGCTGGATGGCGGCATGGCCGCCTGGACGGCCGCCGGCCTGCCCATGACCGACGCCGCCACGGCCGTGCCGCCCAGGCCCGGCAACCTGCGCGCCGGCACGCCGCTGGTGGACACCGTGTCGCACCAGGACGTCCGCGACAACCTGCGCACGCGCGAACGGCTGGTGGTCGACGCCCGCGCACCCGACCGCTTCCGCGGCGAGAACGAAACCATCGATCCGGTGGGCGGCCACATCCCGGGCGCGCGCAACCGGCTGTTCCGCGACAACCTCGATGCCACGGGACGCTTCCGCGCGCCGGACGAACTGCGCGACGCCTACACCACATTGCTGGGAGGACGCCGGCCGGACCAGATGATCAACCAATGCGGCTCCGGCGTCACCGCCTGCCATAACCTCCTGGCCATGGAAATCGCCGGCCTGGCGGGCGCCGCGCTGTATCCTGGCTCCTGGAGCGAATGGTGCGTGCAGGATGGCGCGCCGGTCGCCACCGGTCACGCCGAATGAACGACGATTGAACGAAGACTGAACGACGATCGAACCCCGACTGAACGCCGATGAAACCTGATTCCCCATCCGATCCTTCCTGGGCCGCGATGCGGCCGCACAGCGCACACTGGGGCGTGTTCCAGGCTGCCTGGCGGGATGGCGCCCTGGCCGTGCGGCCGCATCCCGGCGATCCCGATCCGAATCCGCTGATCGACAACCTGACCGATGCCGTGGGCCATCGCGCCCGCGTCACCACGCCGATGGTGCGGCGCGGCTGGCTGGAGCGCGGTCCCGGGCCCGACGACCGGCGCGGCCGCGACGACTTCGTCGCCATGCCTTGGGACGAAGTGCTGGACCGCCTGGCCGCCGAGCTCGTGCGGGTGCGCGATCGCCACGGCCCGGAGGCGGTGTTCGGCGGCTCCTATGGATGGTCCAGCGCGGGCCGCTTCCACCATGCGCAGAGCCAGGTCCACCGATTCCTGAATACCGCGCTGGGCGGCTACGTGCGTTCGGTCAACAGCTACAGCGCCGGCGCCTCGGCGGTCATCCTGCCGCACATCCTGGGCAGCATGGACGACGTGGCGCGCCGCAACGTCACGTGGGAGCAGATCGTCGAGCACACCGACGTGGTGCTGTCGTTCGGCGGCATGGCGTTGAAGAATTCGCGCGTGGCCAGCGGCGGCATCAGCCGCCACATCGAGCGCGAGTCCATGGCCCGCGCCGCGGCGCGCGGCTGCCGCTTCGTCTCGATCAGTCCGCTGCGCGGCGATATGCCGCTGGAGTCGCACGCCGAATGGCTGGCCATCGTGCCGGGCACGGATACCGCCCTGATGCTGGCGCTGGCCTACGTGCTGGCCACCGAAGGGCTGCACGAGCGCGGATTCCTGGCGGCGTACTGCGACGGTTGGGAAACCTTCGAAGCCTATCTGCTGGGACGCGCCGACGGCGTGCCGAAGACGCCTGCATGGGCGGCGCCCATCTGCGGCCTGTCCGCCGACGCCATCCACGACCTGGCGCGATCGCTGCCCGGCAAGCGCGTGCTGGTCACCGTGGCCCATGCGCTGCAGCGCGCCGAACACGGCGAACAGCCGATCTGGATGGGCGCGGTGCTGGCCGCCATGCTGGGCCAGATCGGCCTGCCGGGCGGCGGCTATGCCTATGCCCTTGGCACCCTGGCGCATTACGGCAAGCGCATGAACGCGGTGCCCATCGCCGCCTTGCCGCAAGGCGCCAACGGGGTCAAGGCCTTTATTCCGGTGGCGCGCATCGCCGACATGCTGCTGCATCCCGGCGAGCCATTCGACTACAACGGCAAGCGCCACACCTATCCGCACATCCGGCTGGCCTACTGGGCCGGCGGCAATCCCTTCCATCACCATCAGGACCTGGGACGGCTGGCGCGGGCGTTCCGCACGCTGGATACCTTCGTCGTCCACGAACTGGGCTGGACCGCCACGGCGCGGCACGCCGATATCGTGCTGCCCTGCACGATGACAGTCGAACGCGAGGATATCGGCGCCGCGCCCACCGATCCGCTGATGGTGGCCATGCACAGGATCGCGCCGCCGCATGGCCAGGCGCGCGACGACTACGACATCTTCGCCGACCTGTCCGAACGCCTGGGCACGCGCCAGGCCTATACCGAAGGCCGCACCAGCGGCGAGTGGCTGCGCCATTTGTACGAACGCACGCGCGCCGCCCTGCAGGAACGCGGCCTGGATGCTCCCGATTTCGACACCTTCTGGGCGCGTGGCGAACTCGTGCTGCCGCAGCAGGACGACGACGGCGGCATCCTGCGCGCCTTCCGCGACGACCCGGCGGGAAAGCCGCTGCCCACGCCCAGCGGCCGCATACAGATATCGTCGCCCACGGTGGCGGGCTTCGGCTACGCCGATTGTCCCGGGCATCCCGCATGGCTGCCCGCCAGCGACGCGCCCAGCGGGGATCATCCGCTATACCTGGTGGCCAACCAGCCGGCCACCCGCCTGCACAGCCAACTGGATTTCGGCGCGCACAGCGCCGCCAACAAACGCCGTGGGCGCGAAGTCTGCACCATGCATCCGGCCGACGCCCAGGCCAGGGGCATAGGCGAAGCGGACATCATCGAGCTCTACAACGAACGCGGCAGCTGCCTGGCCTGCGTCACGCTCAGCGATGGCGTGCGGCCCGGCGTGGTGCGGCTACCGACCGGCGCCTGGTACGACCCGGCCCCGGCGCGGGACGCGTCGGCGCGCCCCTTCTGCATGCACGGCAATCCCAACGTGCTGACGCGCGACGTCGGCACGTCGGCGCTGGCGCAGGGTTGCACCGGGCAGCTTACCGCCGTGCAGGTGCGCCGCTACGATGGGCCGACGCCGCCGGTGCGCGCTTACGACCCGCCGGCGGCCGCTCGGGAGGTACCGCAAGCCGCGTCATGATCTCGCCGGCATGCCGGGGGCCGGCGGCGATGCCGCTCAACAGCAGCGACATCGAAAAGTGGATCACCTGCTCGACGTCCACCGGCCTGTCCTCGGCATTCATGCGATCGCCGATGATCAGCGTCGCCAGCCCGTGCTCCACCGACCACGCCGCGTGCGTCACCAGCGTCATGTCCGCGGCGGTCCAGCCATGGTCGCGCGCGTAGTCGCGGAACGACGCCGCGAATAGCTCGAAGGATTCGTTGCTGGCGTCGGCCAGCTCCGCATACTCGGTCTTGCCCAGTACGCGCGGCCCTATCATCAGGTCGAACAGGCCCTTGTGATCCTGCGCGAAGCGGACGTAGATGCGCATCATCTCGTAGGCGCGCGCCAGGCTGCCGTCCACCCGCGCCAGGGCCTGCCTGCGCAGCACGATCAGGTCGCGGAAGCCGCTGGCCGCGATGGCCGCCAGCAGGCCTTTCTTGCCGTCGAAATGGCGTGACGGCGCCGCCTCGGACACGCCCACCGCCCGCGCAAGCTGCCGCAGGCTCATATCGTGGACGCCGGCGGTCTCCAGCTCGCGCCGCGCCTCGGCGATCAGGGCGCTGCGCAGGTCTCCGTGATGATAGGGCGCCGGCGCGGCGCTGCTGCTCTTCTTTGCCAACTGGGCGTTCCTCTGTCTGACCATCGCTCGACTGTAATCCGCGCTGCATTTTATCCACGGCCGCGATCGCCCGCATTGCGCGGGCCCGCGTACTTACCCTGACTTGCGGCTAAAGTTAACGGTGTTATCATCCGCCATAGTTAATGCTGTTAACTTTAAAACGCCGGCGGCCCGCCACCCTGCATGGCCCACCGCCACCCGGAGACACCGTATGGAAGATATCGTCCACAGGGAAGTACGCGGCAACGTCGCCGTGCTGACCATGAATTACCGTCCCTACAACCTGTCCGGCCCGACCCTGAGCGGCGCGCTGATGGCCAGGCTGCGCGAGGCGGTCGACCAGGGCCAGCGCGCCGTGCTGCTGCGCAGCGGCCTGCGCCATTTCTCCGCCGGCGCGGACGTCGACCTGTTCGACGAACGCATCGAACGCGAAGGCCGCGCGCGCCTCGACCCGATCGAGGTGCTGAGCACGTTCGAGACCCTGCCCATCCCCATCGTCGTCGCCGTGCATGGCGTCTGCCTGGGCGGCGGGTTGGAACTGGCGCTGGCCTGCGATTACATCGTCGCCGCGCAGTCGTCCAAGATAGGTTCCGTCGAAGTCGCCCTGGGATTGCATCCCCTGATGGGCGGCATCCAGCGCCAGGTGCAGCGCCTGGGCATGGCGCGCGCCAAGGAAATGTCCATGCTGGGCCGCCGCTACGACGCCGCGACGCTGGAGCGCTGGGGCCTGATCAACCTGGTGGTCGCCGACGACGAACTCGAATCGGCATCGCTGGCCATCGCGCAGGAACTGGCCAACGGCCCCACCGTCGCCCACGCCGCCACCAAGCAGCTGGCGCGGATCGCCGCCAACGACGGCATCGAAGCGGCCGATCGCGCCATGTTCGAGGAGCAGAAAGGCATATGGGCCTCGCAGGACCTGAAAGAAGGCCTGAAGTCCTTCCGCGCCAACGGCCCCGGGCTGGCCATCTTCGAGGGGAAATGACATGACGGGTCCACTCTCCGGCCTGAAGGTCGTCGATTTCTCGCGCGTGCTGGCCGGCCCCCTGTGCGGCCGCACGCTGGCCGACCTGGGCGCCGACGTGATCAAGATCGAGCCGCCGCGCCCTGACGTCTCGCGCGGCGCCGTACCATCGGGCAGCGGCATGTCCGGCTACTACGCGCAGCAGAACATCGGCAAACGCAACATCAGCGTGGATCTGAACGTGCCGGGCGCTTCCGAGCTGATCGCCCGCCTGTGCGACGACGCCGACATCGTGGTGGAGAACTTCCGCGCCGGCACGCTCAAGTTCTTCGGGCTGGACTACGAATCGCTGTCCAAGCGCAATCCGCGCCTGATCTACGTATCGATCACCGGCTATGGCCAGGGCGGGCCGTGGGCCTCGCGCATGGCCTATGCCCCGACGGTGCAGGCCGAATCCGGCTTCACCCACAATTCGCTGCGCCACTTCGGCGCCAACCTCACGCGGGAACAGACCGACGCGCTGTCGCATGCCGACGTGTACGCCGGCCTGCAGGCCACCATCGCGGTGCTCGCCGCCCTGGCCAAGCGCGAGAAAACGGGTCGCGGGCAGTACATCGACGTCGCCATGGCGGCGGTCCTGCTGTCGACCAACGAACGGGCGCACCTGGATATCGAAGGCGTGGATACGGGCGCCGAACCTGGCATCCTGGGCGCGACTGACGGTCCCTTCTTCACCGGCCCCGCCGGCGAACGCTTCGTCGCGGCGCAGAGCCTGGTCGGCAGCCTGACCTTTCCGAATTATCTGCGCGCCATGCGCCGGCCGGACCTGGCGCGCGACCCGCGTTTCGCCACGCCGGAGCTGCGCCGGCAGAACTATGCGGAGCTGCACGCCCTGATCCAGACCTGGATCCTGACCTTCCGCGACCTGGGCGCGCTCGACGCCCAGCTGGACGAATCCAAGATCGCCATCGGACAGGTGCGGTCGACCAAGGAGCTGTGCGAATCCGAGTGGGGCGAGTACTGGGGCGCCGTGCGCACCGTATCCGATCGCCGCGGCGGCAGCTACAAGCTGCATGGCCATCCCTGGCGGTTTTCCGATGACGACCTGCCGGCCGAACCGCGCGAGCCGGCCTTCCGCGGCGAACACAATGCCGAGGTCCTGGCGATGATGGGCCTGGACGATGGCCAGATACGCGAATACGCCCAGCGCGGCATGTTCCTGGCCGACCCGGCACTGTCCCCACCGCCGCCGCCCATGCCGCCGGATGCCCCGGTCCGGCTGGTACAAGGCGCCAAGGCCGCATAAAACAACGACACTGGAGGAGACAACCATGATGAAGCACACGATGCGGGCGGCCCTGGCCGCCGTCGCCCTGGCGGCCCTGGCCAGCCAACCCGCCGCGGCCGCCGACGCCCCGCACTGCGCCGCCATCCGGCTCTACGTGCCCTACGCGGCGGGCGGCGGCACCGATGTCTCGGCGCGCCTGATCGGCAGCAAGCTGGGCACCGAACTGAAGATCCCCGTCATTATCGAAAACCGCCCTGGCGCGAAATCGGTCATCGCCTATCAGGCCCTGCTGCGCGACCCACCGGATGGCTGCGCCTATCTATACGACAATTCCTCTCACAGCCTGCAGGCGGTGTACAAGGGCCTGCCCTACGACCCGGCCAAGGACTTCCGGCCCGTCGCCATGGTGGCCACCGCGCCCAATGTCTTCGTCGTCAATCCGAACTTCCCGGCCAAGACCATGAAAGAGTTCATCGCCTATGCCAAGGCCCATCCCGGCAAGGTGACCTACGCGTCCTTCGGCGTGGGCAGCACGTCCCACCTGAGCGGCGAGGTCCTGAACTCCGCCGCCGGCATCAACATGGTCCATGTGCCATATCGCGGCTCGGCGCCCGCGGTGGCGGACCTGATGGGCGGCAATGTGCAGGCCATTTTCGTCGACCCGCTGACCGCCAAGCCCTTGATGGACACCGGCAAGGTGCGCGGGCTTGCCGTGATCGGCGCGCAACGCGTGCCGTCTTCGCCCGACCTGCCTTCCATGGGTGAACTGGGCATCGACGACCTGTCCGTGCCGGGCTGGTGGGGCGTATTCGCCAGGGCCGGCGTTCCCGATGCCGTCATCCAGGATATGTCGCAACGCCTTGCGCGTATCGCCGCCGATCCGGAGGTGAAGGAAAAAATGGCGGCCCTGGGCGCGCAGGCCTACTCCGGCACCACCGCCGATTTCGCCGCGACCATTGCCAAGGACGCCGCGCGCTGGCAGAAAGTCGTGCGGGAAAGAAACCTGGTGCTCGAGTAGCGTCAACTGCTTGACGCCGACGTCGGTGCCGGGGTTCTGGTCATAGAAGCCCTCAGGGCTGGCGACCGCCAGCGCGCGGCACGACCGCGCCCGCGCACACGCCGAAGCCGATGCCGGCATAACCCTCGCGTTCGCAGCGGCCCCGCAGCGCGAGCTCGTCGCCGTCTTCCAGGTATCCTCGCGACTCGCCGTTTTCCAGCCGCAGCGGTAAGGTGCCGTTGGTGGTGCGCTCCAGCAGGCAGCCGCTATCGACCACATCCGCGCCCGATACCGTACCGCTGGAAATCAGGTCGCCGGGCCGCAGGTTGCAGCCATTGCTGGCGTGATGCGTCAGCATCTGGAACAGCGTCCAGTATTGGTCCGCGAAGCCGGGCCTGGCGATCACTTCCGCCGCCCTGCCCTGGCGCCGCATCGCCGCGGTCGACAGGGACACCTGCAGCTGGATGCGGATGGCGCCATCGGCCGCATGGCCGGCGGACGTCAGGGCCGGGCTGATCGCCGGCTCGTCGGCGGCCCGCGGCGGCGGCGCGGTGCGGAACGGCGCCAGCGCCTCCAGCGTCACGACCCAGGGCGACACGCTGGTCATGAAGCTTTTCGCCAGGAAAGGCCCCAGCGGCAACGCCTCCCATCGCTGCATGTCACGCGCCGACCAATCGTTGACCAGGCACAAACCGAAGACATGGCTCGCGGCATCATCCAGCGATATCGGCACGCCCAGCGCGTTGCCCGGGCCGACGAAACAGGCGACCTCGGCCTCGAAATCCAGCGCCGCGCAAGGCCGGTAGACGGGGCCCGCCGCGTCCGGCCCGGTCTGGCCGCTGGGCCGGACGCAATCGGTGCCGCTCACCACCAGGGACGACGCACGGCCGTGGTAGGCGATGGGCAGATGGCGGAAATTCGGCGCCAGCTCGCCGCCGGGACGCAGGGCGCGCGCCGCGCGGCTCGCATGGTGGATGGAAGTATAGAAATCGGTGAAATCGCCCACGAACGCCGGCAATTGCATGCGCGCGTCGGACACCGGCAGCAGGCATTCCTCCGCCAACGCCGGTGTGGGATTGCGTGTCGACAAAAGTTCGAAGACCGCGCGCCGCAGCCGCGAACTGGCCGCCTGCCCCAAGGCCATCAGCGCGTTCAGGCGCGGCTCGCGGATGGCGTGGGCGGTGGCGTCGTCGACGTCCAGCAAGCCGCGGTCGCGCGCCGCCGCCAGGTCGAGCACGCAATCGCCGATCGCGACGCCGATGCGCGGCGCCGCGTTGTCCCGTGTCGCGTAGACCCCCAGTGGCAGGTTCTGCAAGGGGAAGTCCGTACCGGGGTGATTGGCGCTGTCGACCCAGCTGCGCCGGTCGGGATCATGGGTCTGGTTCAGTTGCATGGCGGGCTCCCCGCTATCGGACGCCCCGGCGTCGAGGGATAGCGACGAGCAATGATAACACCGTTAACTTTGAAGCGGGATGGCGGCGTTGCCTAGCGCAGCAATCCTCGCCGCGCCAGGTTGGCGTACAGCGCGCGCACGCCGAACGTCCAGGGTGGGATCTCCGTGCATTTCTCAACGGTGTTGAGCAGCTTGCCCAGCCCGGGCGATGCAATCGTGACGCGATCCCCCGACTTGTGGGTGAATCCGCTGCCCGGGGTGCCCCGATCCTGGATGGGAGAAAACATGGTGCCCAGGAACAGCATCAAGCCATCCGGATACTGGTGATGCCGGCCGTAGGTCTGCGCCACCAGCTCCAGCGGATCGCGGCTGATTTCCCGCATGTGGCTGACGCCGTTCAGCACGAAGCCGTCGTCACGCCCTTCGATCAGCAGCGACACGCTGTCGTCGCGCACGTCGTCGATGCCGTAGTGCGCGTCGAACAGCCGGATGAAGGGACCGATGGCGCAGGAGCCGTTGTTGTCCTTGGCCTTGCCCAGCAGCAAGGCGCTGCGGCCTTCGATGTCGCGCAGGTTGACGTCGTTGCCCAGCGCCGCGCCCACGGTTTCGCCGCGGCTGTTCACCGCCAGCACGATTTCCGGTTCGGGATTGTTCCACTCGGAGGCCGGCAGCAACCCGACTTCGGCGCCGAAACCCACCGCCGACATGGGCTGTGATTTGGAAAACACTTCGGCGTCGGTGCCGATACCGACTTCCATGTACTGCGACCAGGCGCCCTTGGCGATCAAGGTTTCCTTCAGGCGCAGCGCCCCTTCCGAGCCGGGCTTGATGGCGCGCAGGTCGGTGCCCAGGGTTTCCTGCAGGTTCGCGCGCATGGCCTGCGCCGCGCCCGGGTCGCCGCCCGCGCGCTCTTCGATCAGCCGTTCCAGCAGGCTGACCGCGAAGGTGACGCCGCAGGCCTTGATCGCCTGCACGTCGCAGGGCGCCAGCAAGGTCATGGCCGACGGCGACGCCGCGGCGTCGCCGCCGCCATGGCGGATACTGGCCTGCAGCAGCGGGCCGACCGGTCCCAGCGATTCGCCGGGCGCGGAGCGGGCGATGTCGGCCGGATCCGGATGATCCAGCAGATCGGCCATGGTGGGCACCGTGGCCGTGATATCGAATACCAGCCCGTTGCGCACGGCCACGATGCTGGGGCCGTCGATCGGCGCGGGACGCCAGACCCGGCCCACCAGGGTGGCGCGGGCCGCGTCACTCGGCAGAAAGTCCTGGCTGTTGTTGTCGTTGGTCATGATGTGCGTTCTCCTCCTACCGTGAAGTCGCCGAAGCTTATCGGCTACGGCGCTCCCGTGTCCATGCCTGCGCGCCGGCTGGTCCACGCTTGCGCCTTTCTCCGAAAAGCCGATCTCGCACTGGCCGCCTGAAATCCTCGCCTTATTGCAGAGCAGCCCACTGCAATAGTATGCAATCAAGTACAATTTCAGAATGTAAGTCGGCGCTAATTACCTCGAAGGCAACTGGTAATTTATTGAAGTCAATTGCGCTGTTTAGTGGCGTCTCAGCAGCAATTTGTTGTCAATTGCGATCCCGATCGGTGACAAATTATCGGCCAAGCGACCCACTCATATCGACAAGGGCGCCAGCCGCCGCGGGACCAGCATAAAAAGGTGAACTGGCGTGGCGCCTATCGATCGCCAGGAGACAGCCATGAAGCCCGTGCGCAAAGCCGCGACCGTCCTGGTCGCCTGCCTTTATTCCGTCGCTCCGGCCGCGAGCATCGCCGCCGTTTACACCAACGGCACCGCAACGGCGAATTTCGCGGTCACCCTGACCATCGCGGCGAATTGCACCATTGCCGCCACCCCCCTGAATTTCGGCTCGACCGGCGTCCTGGCCGCCGCGGTCAACCAGACCACCACGCTCAGCGTGACCTGTACCAACACCACGCCCTACAACATCGGGCTGGACGCCGGCACGGTGACCGGGTCCTCGGTGGCGGCTCGCCTGCTGGCTGGGACCCGGACCGGCAATACCGCCACCACCGTGGGATTCCAGCTGTACCAGAACGCTGGACGCACCACGGTGTGGGGTAACACGCAAAGCACCGACACGGTGGCCGGTACAGGGACCGGAACGGCGCAGACACTGACTGTTTATGGGCAGGTACCGGCACAGGCGACACCGGCGCCGGATACTTACCAGACCACGGTCACCGCGACGGTGTACTTCTAGGTCGCCCCGCGATGCGGTCCTTGTTCAGCTTCGCCAACGTCGGTTCCACGTCCATGCTCTCGAGCGCCACGCGGCTTCGGGTCGTCTGGCCCCGCATCGCCTGCCTGCTGTCGGCGTGCCTTCTGTCCGCGGTCATGCCAGCCCGCGCGGCGAACCTGCAGATATCGCCGATCACGGTAAGCCTGGGACCCGACGAGACGGCCACGGCGCTCACGCTGGTCAATGAAGGCGACCAGCCCCTGTACGGACAGGTACGCGCCTTCGACTGGGATCAAGCCAACGGCGAAGACGTGCTCACGCCGGCTCGCGACCTGATCGCCAGCCCGCCGTTGATCGAAATCGCACCCGGGGCCCAGCAGATCATCCGGCTATTGCGCACCGCGCCCGGACCGGTCGCCTCGGAACATTCGTATCGCGTGCTGGTGGACGAAATAGCGCCGCCCGACCAGGCGCAGGCCAGCGGTGTGACGGTCAGGCTGCGCTACTCCATTCCAGTGTTCGTCGGCAGCAGCGCGGACGGGCAGCCGGCACTGAGCTGGTCGCTTCGCAAGCAGGCGGACGGCTGGTCGCTCGAGGCCATCAACAGCGGCACGCGGCGGGCGCAGATCAGCGCCGTGCAACTGAGCAGCGGCGGCCGCACGTATGACATCAATAACGGTTTGCTGGGCTATGCACTGGCTGGGCGAGCGCGACGCTGGTATCTGCCGCTGGACGGCGGCGCCGCATTGTCCAACCCCGTGCGGTTGCGCGCGCGCGTCAATGCCAACCCGGTGGAAGCCAGCGTAAACACGACCTCCGCGCGTTGACGTGCCGGCCCGGCTGATGCCCGCGTCCGGTTCCCGCGTCGACGCGCGCCGGCGGTGGGAGCGATGGCTGCCCTGTCTGCTCGGCGGCGCCTGCCTGGCACTATGCATCCCGGCGCGCGCCCAATCGCCGTCCTCGCCGGCGGCACACGAGGTCTATCTTTCCGTGAATATCAACGGTCAGGCCACCACGCTCATATCGCGCTTCCGCGAGTTGAACGGCCATCTGTTCATCAGCCCCGGGGACCTTGCCAGCCTGGGCCTGAAAACCGGATCGGCGGCGCCGCTGCCCGACCGCGACATCGCGCTGGACGCGATCGCGGGAATACGCTACCGCTACAACCCGGGACAGCAAACCGTGGACATCGAGGCGCCGAATCGCCTGCTCAAGGCCTATAGCCTGGATACGCGAGGCCTGGAGCCGGCCGCGCCAGCGGCGTCGGGCACCGGCCTTCTGCTCAACTACGATGCCTATGGCCAGACCGGCACCAACGACAGTCTCGCGGTGTGGAGCGAAGAGCGCTATTTCGGTCCATCCGGCGTCTTGAGCAATACCGGGATCGCCTATCTGTACGGCCCGTATCGCGATTACGTCCGCTACGACACCTCGTGGTCGCATTCGGACCCCGCCACCCTGCGCACGACCCAGTTTGGCGACACCATCTCGTCATCATTGCCCTGGTCCCGCTCGGTGCGCATGGGCGGCCTGCAGTGGAGGCGGAACTTCGGCCTTCGGCCCGACCTGGTCACCTTCCCGTTGCCCGCGTTGAGCGGCACGGCGGTAGTTCCTTCGGCCATCGACGTCTATATCAACAACATCCGCCAGTACTCCGGCAACGTGCCGGGCGGTCCCTTCGTCGTGAACAACGTACCCGGCATCACGGGTGCCGGCGTGGCCAGCATCGTCACCCGGGACGCCCTGGGACGTCCGGTATCGACATCGCTGCCGATCTATATCGATTCGCGCCTGTTGGCGCAGGGCCTGTCCAGCTATTCCGCGGAAGCGGGATTCCTGCGCCGCGATTACGGCCTGCGCTCCTTCGACTATGACAGCTCGCCGGCGGGCAGCCTGTCAGGACGCTACGGCGTGAGCGACGCGCTGACCGTCGAAGGCCATGCCGAATCGACGCCAGGCATGTACAACGCAGGCGGGGGCGCATTGGTCCGCCTTGGCACGGACGGCGTGCTGGACGGTTCGCTTTCCGTCAGCGCGGGCCGCCAGGAGGGCGCCCAGGCCGGCGTCGGCTACCAGTACATCCGGCCGGATTTTTCCTTCGACATCCGCACGCTGCGCAAAATCGGCAATTACGGCGACCTCGCGTCCAGCGACGGCACGCCCACACCGGACGTCGATGATCGCATCACGTTCTCGATACCGATCGGCAAGCGCCAGACTGTGTCGTTGAGTTATATCGGCCTTGCCTATCCGGGCGTGAGCAAGTCCGACATAGGCTCGATCTCGTACGCCGTGAACCTGGGCCAACAGATCACGTTCAATGTCAACGCCTTCCAGGACTTCAGTGATGCCACGAATACGGGAGTGTTCCTGAGCCTGAGCATCGGCCTGGGCGACAACACGGTGGCCAGCCTCAATGCCGGCGAACAGAACGGCCGTTCCACCTATACCGCTGGCGCCGTGCGCACGCCCGACTACGGTGGAGGCTGGGGCTGGGGGGCGCAGGCCGGCAGCACCGGGGCCATCGATTACCAGCAAGGCTGGGGGCAATACCTGGGACGATATGGACAGGTCACGGCCACCGCGCAGAACCTGGGCGGCCGCAGCGATGCGTCGCTGGACCTGAATGGCGGGGTCGTCCTGATGGGCGGCCACGTGGAGGCATCGCGCCAGATCTACGACGGCTTCGCGCTCGTTTCCACCGATGGGATCGGCGGCGTGCCTGTATTGAGCCAGAACCGCGTGATCGGCGCCACCAGCAGTGACGGCTACCTGCTGGTCCCCAATCTCAACGGCTATCAGAACAACCAGATCGCCATCGACAGCCTGAAGCTGCCGCCCGACACCCGCGTGGAGGCCACCGAAATGGACGTGGTGCCGCAGGCGCTTTCGGGCGTCACCGCCAGGTTCGCGCTGAGCCGGTATTCGGCTGCGTCCATCGTGCTGCGCGATCAGGACGGCAAGCCGCTACCCGTCGGCACGCGCGTGCATCACGACCAAGGCGGCCAGGACACCATCGTCGGCTATGACGGGATCACCTTTGTCGACCACCTGCGGTCCGACAACAGCCTGCGGCTGCAGGGCAAGCAATTCCAATGCGAGGTGCGCTTCGCTTACCGGCGCCCGGCCGACGGCTCGCTGCCCACCATCGGCCCGCTCACTTGCGTCCGGCGCCCCAGGATGTCGCCATGAGCCGCCTGCCCTTGCTGCTGTGCGCGATCGTGGCGCTGTGCACATATAACGCGTCGGCCGACGCGCAGACATGCTCGGCGGCGATGACGCCCATCACGTTTCCGGCCGTCAGCCCGATACGCGGCGCCCCGGTCAGCACAACCGCGACCCTCACGGTAACGTGCAACTGGACGTTGGTGAGCCTTGCGCCAAACGCGCTGGTATGCGTCAACCTGGGCACCGGCAGCGCGTCGATCAGCCAGAACCCTCGTACCTTGGGCAATGGCGCCAACCGCCTGCAATACCGCGTGGCGGGCAATACCGCCTACAGTCCGTTATGGGGCTCGACGGCGACGTCCACGACACCGATCTCGGTGACGCTCGCCAAGCCTGCCTTGGGTACCAGCGCGTCGGCTAACGTAACGGTGAACGCACAGGTGTTGGGGAACCAGTTCACGGTGCCCACCGTCAACAATGCCACCACCGCCTACACCGAAAGCTTCGGCGGCACTGCAACGGTGAACTACGGTTATTACCTGCTGGGCGCACCCACCTGCGCGTCGCTGGCCGCGGGCGGCACCTTCACGCCGACGATCACCGCCAACGTCATCAACGACTGCACGATATCCGCCACGCCGATGAATTTCGGTACGCAAGGTCTCTTGGACCGCCAGGTCGACGCGGTCAGCACGCTCAACGTGCAATGCACCAACAGCGACGCGTATCGGATTGCCTTGAATGGCGGCAACAACGGCACGGTCACCAACCGCCGGATGCTGCGCGCCGGAGGCACGCAGACGGTGGACTACCAGCTCTATACCGACAGCAGCCGATCGATTCCTTGGGGGGATGGCACGGCAGGCACGGCCATGGTCGAGAATACAGGGACGGGCGCGAGCCAGTCCGTGACGGTGTATGGACGCGTCCGAGCGCAGACAAGCCCAGTGCCGGGCGCCTATGCGGATACCGTCACTGCGACCATCTACTTTTGACCAGGCGCCGGGGCCTGTCAGAACGTGACGACCCAGAACTGCCGCCTCGCGTTCGGGCTCGGCGCGGCGGGCCCTTCTTCGCGTCCGGTGCCGGCATCGGCGATCACAGGCGCATCGTCGACGAGCAAAACATTCGCGGGCTCATCGTGCAGGCAGGAAATGCTGGGCGCCGCCGCGGCGGAAAATTCGGCCGCGCTGCGCACGTTGCACTGGGTCGATATGGTGAACTGCACCGACATGCTCGCCAGCGTGGTCGCACCCGCGCCGACCAGCAAGCCCGCGCCCAGGCCGAACAGGAAGGCGCCTGCGGCGAGGCGGCGCGCGAGGAACTGCATGATCTGGGGCATCGGGATGGTTGGACGGCGTTGGGGCGGGACGAATCGCCATTATCCCAGAATACTTATGTTACAAATCGCCGCGATGGACACGGGCTGCGTTACTAGGCCATCAGGTCCAGCGCGTCGTCGCGCGCGTCCACTACGGTCAATATGGACAGGAAACCGCTGATGTCGAAGACTTCGCGGACGTGCGGCTGGATGCTGCACAGCGCCAGCGCCCCGCCCTTCTGCTTCAGCCGCTTGGCGGCCAGCAGCATGACGCGCAGGCCGGCGCTGGAGATGTAATCCAGGCTGGACAGGTCCAGCACCACTTTGTTTTCGCCATTGTCGATCTGGCGCAGCAATTCCGATTCGACCGCCGCGGCGTTGGCGCTGTTGATCTGGCCTTGCGGCGACACCACGAGCGCGGGACCGACCTTTTCGATTGCAAGAGTCATGGATTGCACTTCCTGGATGGATAATCGCGTGATGGACGCCGTGCGCCGGCTTGCCGCGGATTGTGCGGAATCATACGCGAGCGCACGCTGCGCGGATATGTCCGCGCCACGGGTCTGGATTACGGCTTACGGCGGGCTTGGTGCATACTGGCGCCTGCCTATCCACGTCGATATCGCCATGGCCAACCCTTCCGATATGCTGCGGCTCGTGCCCGGCCACGATACCGTCGGGCCTGCCATGCAATGGCTGGAGGCGATCGCCGAACGCGAGTCCTGGCCCGAGCGCAGCCGCTTCGCGTTGACGCTCAGCATGGACGAAGCGTTGACCAATGTGCTGTCGTACGCGTTCGGCGCGAGCGCGGCGAACGCCGGCACGGATGCGGCGGCCACGGCCGCGGACGCCGCGGACGCCAAGGACGTCCGGACGGGTCCGGCGTCCGCCGCCGCGCCGGCGGTGGTGCTGGCCTACCGCCGCCTGGGCGACGACCTGTGCCTGGAGATCGCCGACAATGGCCGGCCCTACGATCCGACGGCGTGGTCGCCGGCCCCGCTGGCCCGCACGCTGGACGAAGCCATGCCCGGCGGCCAGGGCCTGCGGCTCATGCGCCACTACCTGAAAGACCTGCGCTACCGGCGCGACGACGGCTGGAACCGGCTGACGCTGGTCGCCGGGCACGGTTAGCGCCATGGACGGCAACGCCATCGGTCTGCGCGTGCATGCCCGGGTGGACGCCGCCGCGATCGCCCACAACCTGGCCGCGCTGCGCGCAAGGCTGGGACCGGCATCGGCGACGCGCATCTGGGCCACGGTCAAGGCCGACGCCTACGGACACGGCCTGCATCGCGTCCTGCCCGGCCTGGCCGGCGCCGACGGCCTGGCGGTCAGCCAGCTGGCCGACGCGCGCGCCTGCCGCGCCGCCGGCTGGAACGGCCCCCTGCTGGTCCTCGGCGGACTGCTGGACGCGGAGGAAGCACAACGCCTGGCCTTGCCGGACTTGCACCTGGCCTTGTCGCACGACAGGCACATCGACTGGCTGGCCGGCGTCCCTTCCTGCGCCGCGCCGCCCTGGATCTGGCTGCGCTACGCGGGCGATATCGGATACACGGGCTTCGATGACGCCGGATATGCCGAGGCCTATCGGCGTTGCGCGGTACTGGCGCGCCAGGGCCGCATCGCGGGCATCGGCCATTTGAATCACTACGGCCGCGCGGAACAGCCCGATGGCATCGCGCAGGCCGACGCGCGTTTCCAGGCCCTGATACGCGATCTGCCGGGTCCGCGCAGCTTCTGCAATTCGGCGGCGCTGCTGCGCCATCCGGACGCCGCGCGATCGACCGATTGGGTCCGCCCAGGCATCGCGTTGTATGGCGCCAGCCCGCTGCCCGATATCGACGGACCGGCGCTGGGGCTCATACCGGCGATGTCGCTGCATACACGCATCATCGGTATCCGCGACGTCGCCCGGGGAGAACGGCTCGGCTACAACGGCAACATCGTCGCGGCCGCGCCCATGCGCGTGGGCATGGTGGCCAGCGGCTATGGCGACGGCTATCCGCGCCGCGTGCCCGCGGGCACGCCGGTGCTGGTCGACGGCCATACCGCGGCCATGCTGGGCGCGGTGACGATGGACCTGATCCCGGTCGACCTGACCGGCCTGCCGCCGGTCGCCATCGGCGCGCCCGTCGTGCTATGGGGCACGCCCGAGCTGCCGGTCGAAAAGGTGGCGCGGCATATGGGCACGATCGCGGCGGAACTCCTGACGTCGCTGACGCCACGCGTCCCCGTCATACCGGTGCCAATGGCCGAGCCGGACGACCTGGAGCAAAAATCAAAAATATCAGGGTCGCCGCCAGATAGACCACGCCGGTAATGGCCAGGCTGGCGCCCATGCCGGCGGTGCCGAACAGCGCGCCCACCATCAGCGGACCGGCCATCTGCCCCAGCTTGTCGGCCGCGCGCATGACGCTGGTCGCGCCGGCCGCGCCGTAATCCTGGACGTCAGGCAGCGCCAGCATGTACGGCGACTGCGAGGCGCCGGCAAAACAGCTGGCCAGCGCCAGCAACAAGACGGCGAGCGCCGCGGCCGGCAGGCCGCTGTTGAAGTACAGCCCCAGCATGCCGACGCTGCCGATCAGGCCGCCGAGCACGATCCAGCCTTTTTTCGACGGCGACCGGTCGACCAGCCGGCCCATCATGGGCCCGATGTAGATAACGCATAAGCCATAGATCATCAGTACCCGGCCGATACTGGACGCCGCCACGCCGGCGGCCTCCAGGTAGAGCGGCAGCGCGAAGGACAGCAGGCCGACCTGCGCGATGGAAAACGGGATGACGCTGCCCAGGAGCAGCAGGCCGAAATCGCGCGTGAGGACCAGCCGCGCGGCGCGCGCCACGGGCCGGGGCGGGTCCGCACGGACCGACAAGGGAGCGCGCTGCATATACGGCCGCATCAGCACCAGGACGCCCAGGACCGGCACCATCATCATCACGGCGCTGATGCCGAACACCAGCCGGAAACCCAGCTGTTCCATCAGCATGGCGCCCACCGCGGCGCCGGTCAGGTGTCCGGCGAACAATCCCGCGATCACGCTCGTCATATTGCGTCCGCGGTACATCGGACTGCTGCGCGTGACGATGAAGCCTTGCAGGCCCATCCATGCCAATCCGTACCCCAGCCCGACCAGCCCGCGCGCGGCGGCGAACATCGGCAGATTGGCCGCCAGCGCGCAGGCCAGCATGCCGGCGAAGGATACGCCCAGCCCGATCAGCACCGGCACTTGCCAGCCCTTGCGATCCGTCAGGCGGCCGGCCAGCAATGCCGTCAACAGGCCGCATCCCATCTCCACCGAAATCGGCAGCGCCAGCAGCAGATTGGCCGGCAGTTCCAGGCCGCCCGAGGGCAGGCTGCGCGCATAGAGCGGCAGGAAACCCAGCGGCATGGCCCAGGCGAACAGGAAGCCGAACATGACCGGCCGGGCGATGCGGCCGATGTCGGAGGTATTGCGCAAGCCCGCCGGCGCGCTGTCCTCTCCTGGCATACGGAAGCCGCGATTCAGCAGCAGCGACAGCAGCAGGAGCATTTCCACCGCCGCGACCAGCGCGACCGCGACGACGGTCGCCGCATCCAGCATGCGGCTGCGCACGCCGCGCGCCAGCACATCCTCGGACAGCCGGACCACCAGGCTGCCCCGCGCCTGCGGATGCGACGCGCCCTGGCCCAGGGGCAGCACCAGCGTCAGGTCATCGGCGTTTGCCTTCGACGGCGCATCGGTTGCCGGCAGGCTGCCGCGGGCGTCGGCCCGATTGAGTGTGCGGCCATCGGCGGCGACCAGATCGATCTCGCGTATCGCGGGAAAGGTCGCGGCGAGCCGCTGGAACGGGGCTTCGATGCCGCGCAGCTTGTCCAGGTCGATGCCATAGCCCAGGATGCGATCCAGGTCGTGTTGCAGGCCGTCGGCCAGGACGGCGACATTGCCGCGCGTGACACTCAGCCAGCCTGTCCGGAAGGCGTTCACGGTATAGGCGGCATAGATGCCCTGCGCCAGTACCAGCGCAACCAGCGGTACGACGAAGCGCGACCGGCCGCCCGCCACCAGGGTATTGAGCGGCACGACGTAGCGGAAGACGGCCGCCAGCGCCAGGCCGACCGCGGCCGTCACCGCCAGCAGCACGGCCAGGTTGCGCAGCAAAATGGCATGCGCGGCGGCGCTGTCGCGCGTGGCCGACACGACCAGCGCGCCCGTCGCGTCCAGGTCCGGCACGATCGCGCCGGGCGTGGGGCTACCCGGCGCGGTTGCGTCCGGCGCGGTTGGGTCCGACGCGGTGGCGCTCGGCGCAGCGGCGCGCGCCGTCTCCGCGCCGCCACGCAGGCGCACCGCGACGGTGAGCAAGCCGTCGTCCGTGCTCATCAACGCGCCCGAGGCGCGCCGCGCGACGCCCTCCGGCAAGGGCTCGGACACGGGCTGGAACAAGGCGCGCGCCAGCGCCGCGGCGCCGGCGGGTTCGCCCACCGACGCGACTCCGCCGCCATCCGGCAGCGACACCCCCACGCCGACGATGTCGCCGGCATCGTGGGTGCCGTCGCTGAGCAATTGCCGCAGGCCGAAGAACTGCGCCAGCGGCTTACCCAGCCGCAAGCCGTTTTCGATATTGCCGGCGATCTGCTGCGCGGCGACTTCCACCCGGTCGGCCGTGGTATCCGCGATCAGCCGATTCAGGGCGGACAGGCTCAACGCGCCGATCAGCGCTTGCGCCAGCAGCAACATCGCCAGGCAGGCCAGCGTGACTTCCAGTACGGGGCGGCGGCGCAAGCCGTCCAAAACACGCTGCAGCGGCTCGCGCATCGATGATCCCAGGGCCAAAACTGACACACACGACTGACACACACAACGCGTTGAATCTTATTTACACTTGTCGAGTTTTGCATCAGTTTTTTGAGGTGCAATCACAATCTTTCCACCGGCGCCCATGTTCTCGCGTTCCCTGCGCAACAAGATCTTCCTTCTGGTCGTCGCGATCCTGCTGGTGGTGGCAGCGTTCATCATGCTGACCAGCCGGCGCGACGTCACGCGCACGGTATCCGCCAGCGAGCAGCATGCGGTCAGCAACATCATGGACCTGATCCAGCGCGACATCGAAGCGCGCTGGTCCGCCCTGCTCGACGACAAGGTCAGCATGGTGCGCAACGGTCGCCGCCAATTGCTGCAAACCGGCAACATCGTGGCCTCGGTGCTGGCCGGCTACGCCGACATGGCGGACCGCGGCGTCGTGAGCCTGGGCGCGGCCAAGGGCATGGCGCGCGCCTGGGTCAACCACCTGAACCTGGGCCAGCGCAGCTACGCCTTCCTCTACGACGCCCAGGGCCAGGTCCTGGCCAGCGGCAATCCCGCCATGATCGATGGCGATCTCTCGGGCATCACCGATTTCAAGGGCCGTCCCCTGGCCAGCGCGCTCTACGAGGAAAGCCATACCTCCGGCTACGGTTTCGCCATCTACCGTTGGCCGGCCGGCGACGCGCGGGACCCCGAGCCGCGCTACGCCTACTTCGGCTACTTCCGCCCATGGGACTGGGTCATCGCGATCAGCGACAGCGTGCAGGACGTCATCGAACAGGTCGACACGCGCCGCGAGCAGATGCGCAGCGCCCTGCGCGACACCCTGTCGCGCCTGACGCTGGCACGCTCAGGTTTCGTTTTCATTACCGCGGACGACGACGAAGCCGTGGTGCCGCCGCCCGCGCGCGCCGCCGGCCTGCTCGATACGCGCGACACCCGCAGCGGCAAGACCCTGCGCGAGCTGCTGCGCGGCGTGACGGCCACGGAGTCCACGCAGATCATCGACTTCGATGCCGGCCGCGATGCGCAGCACATCGAAGCCCTGCGCTTCAAGCCGCTGGGTTGGACGGTGGTCGCGGTGGTGCCCGAAAGCGACTTCGCCGCGCCGGCGACGGCAGTGCTGAACCGGCAGGCCATGATCTTCGGCCTGACGCTGTTGCTGGCGCTGCTGTGCGCCTGGCCGGTGGCGGCGCACATCGTGCGTCCGTTGCGCACGCTGACGCGCTATGCGCGAGAATTGCCCAAGCAGGACCTGACCGCGCCATCGGCGGTGCCGACGCATATCGCCGACCTGCCCCGGCGGTATCACGACGAAACGGGCCGCCTGGCGGCGTCTTTCCTGTTCATGGACAAGCGCCTGCGCGAAAACGTCGCGCGCCTGATGCAGGAAACCACCGCCCGCGAGCGTTTCGAAAGCGAACTGAACATCGCGCGCGCCATCCAGCTGGGCCTGCTGCCCGTGCCGCTGCAGACCGAGGTGCTGGCACGCGCCGACCTGTATGCGGTCATGCAGCCCGCCAAGGAGGTCGGCGGCGACCTCTACGATTATTTCCTGCTGCCGAACGGCAAGCTGTGCCTGGCGATCGGCGATGTGTCGGACAAGGGCGTGCCGGCCGCGCTGTTCATGGCGGTGACCCGCACGCTGATCCGCGCCACGGCCGAAGACGAGACCGATCCCGCCGCCATCATGGCGCGCGTCAACAATCGCCTGTCGGAGAACAATCCCAACCTGATGTTCGTGACGCTGCTGCTGGGCGTCCTGGACCTGGACACCGGCGAGCTGCAGTGGGCCAACGCGGGACATCCGCCGCCGGTGCTGGTCGGCGCCGACGGCGGCGTCCGCCTGCTGGAAGGCCGCAGCGGTCCGGCCTGCGGCGTCCAGGAAGACCTGCACTATCGCACCCTGACGGCGCAACTGGACGCGGGTGAAACCCTGGTCGGCTATACCGACGGCGTCACCGACGCCACCAACGCGCTGGGCGGCCACTATGGCGCCGAGCGCATGATCAACACGCTTGCCCGCCCGGGCGCCGACGCCACCCGCCTGACCGAACGCCTGCTGGACGACATCCACGCTTATGCGAAGGGCGTCGAGCAGACCGATGACATCACCCTGATCGTGATACGCCGTCCATGATGAAACGCCTGCTCTGCCTGATGATGTCCTGGGTGCTGGCCCAAGCCGTCGGCGCCCAGCCTGCCCCGCCTACCACGCCCGCGCCTTCCCCGGCCGCGGCGGTTACGCCGTCGGCCGCGCCAGCGGTGCAGGTCTTCCCGACCACGCTGAAGCCGCGCGCGGACGGCCGCAAGTGGCGCCTGGGCTATTTCGAAAGCGGCGACTACAGCGAATACCCGCGCACCCTGCGCGTGATCGTCGCGGGCCTGCAGCAACTGGGCTGGGTGACGGTGCCGGCCATACCGGACGGCCTGAGCGGCCACCAGATCTGGCAATTCCTGGCCGACCATGCGCGCAGCGACGTATTGGAATTCGTCGCCGACGCGTGGTGGCAGCCCGGCAACTTCGACGCCAGCAAACGCCCCGCCGTGCGGCAGGCCATCCAGGACCGTCTACGCCAACGCGGCGATATCGACCTGATCATCGCCATGGGCACGCTGGCCGGCCAGGACATGGCGACGCTGGGCGCGCCGGTGCCGACCGTGGTGGCGTCGACCAGCGATGCCGTCGGCGCGCACATCGTCAAGAGCGCGCAGGACAGCGGCCTGGACAATCTGCACGCGCGCGTGCAGCCGGAACGCTACCAGCGCCAGGTCCGGCTGTTCCATGACATCGTGCCGTTCAAGACCCTGGGCCTGGTGTACGACGACAGCCCCGAAGGCCGCACCTATGCCGCCGTCGATGCCGTCGAACAGGTGGCGCGCGAGCTGCACTTCACCGTGCGCAGCTGCAATGCGCGCGCCAACGGCATCCCGCAGGAAGAAGCCACGCGCAACGCGCTGGCCTGCTATCGCGAAGTCGCGCCGCAGGTGGACGCGGTCTACGTGACGGTGCACCGCGGCATCACGCCCGACAGCGTGGCCGACGTCGCGCAGATACTGCGCCAGGCCAAGGTGCCCAGTTTTTCCATGCTCGGTTCCGAGGAAGTCAAGAAAGGCATCCTGATGAGCCTGGCCCAGGCGGATTACTCGTACGTCGGCCTGTTCTATGCCGAAACGATCGCCCGCATCTTCAACGGCGCGCGGCCGCGGCAGTTGAACCAGATCTGGATAGACCCGGCGAAGATCGCGCTGAACCTGGAGACCGCGCGCATCATCGGCTTCGATCCGCCCGTCGATATCCTGCTGGCGGCCGACGAGGTCTACGAGCGGCGCTGAGCCCGCACGGGCACGGCGCTTTGCGTGCCGGTCTCAGGCGCCCGGCACGCGAAGCGCGCGCCACGCGTAAACCGCGCGCAGTTTTTCCGCCACGCCGCCTGGCGTGCGCGTCCAGAGCGCCAGCAGCCGGTCCGCGCCCGTGCGCCCGCTGGCCAGCACGTGGTCCGCATAGGCCAGCCAGTGCCGCTCGGCGGGGGGCAAGCCCTGCCCCGCGACGGCCACGACGTCGCCCGCCAGCGCGCGCACGCGCTCGTCATCCAGCGCCGAGCGAATGGCCGTCGTGCGCATGCCCCGCAAATCCAGCCAGCCCCAGTCGCGCACCAGGTCTTCGGCCGCGTCCAGGTTGCGCAGCAGGCCCAGCTGCAGGGCCGATGCCGCCATCGGCGCGCGGCCGGCGACCTCGGCGCCGGCTTCGTCGCAAAGCTGGCGATCGGGGAACACCGCGCCGGGCGCGCGTCCTTCGATATAGCCATCCACGCCCAGGCTGGCATACAGCGCTTCGATGCCTCCCGGACGCTCCCACGCCGCCAGCAGGTCCGGCAACGAGGGGCGGCTGGACAGCCTGTAGCGATAGCGCGCATCCAGGAAATGCGCGAATTGGGAATACTCGAAGTGCCCGCCGTGCGGCTTCAGCGTCACGCGTTCGCCGTTGTCGGCGCGGCGTCCTGTCCACGACGCCGCGCGCAGGAAACGGCCCAGCGAAGGATGGCCGTCCAGGTAGACGCTGGCCGCCGACTTGTATTCATCGTCGCCCTCGTCCAGCGCCAGCGGCAGCCCACGGCTGACCGTATCGGGCGCGAACATCCAGCGGAAGTAATCGCCCAGATCGGCGAAGGGCCGTTCCGGCGGCTGCTGCAGCCGGTGGTCGCCGGCGAACCGCGCATGGCGGAACATCCGGTCCCACAGCAGCATGCGGTTTTCCTTCAGGCCGGTCACCCGGCCGTCCTGCAAGGGACTATTGGCGAACAGCGCGACGAAGGCCGGCGCCAGCGCCACGATGACGTTCAGCGCGCGCGCGGCGCTGGCCACCGGCACGGCGGTGCAAGGCCCGTTCTGCGCCTTGGCGTCGATACCGACCCGATGCAGCCAGCCGCGGTGGCCCACGAGTTCGGCGTAGATGGGACGCGGCACGCGCATGCGCAGGTAGTGGTCCGTATCGAGCGCGGCGGCCGGATGTTCGGCGACGTTCAGCACCGCGGCATCCTCGGCGGCCAGCGCGGCGCTGACGTCCGCCAGTTCCGCGCGGACCGCCGCGGCCAGCCGGTCCAGGCCGCCGGGGCCGCCCGCCACCGGCGCGAATGCCGTTTCCAGCAGGTTGTAGCCGTTGTCGTAACCGCTTTCGCCCAACGGCCCGGCGGCGGCGATGGCCCGATCGCCCACCATGGTAAGGCGGATGTCCTCGCCACGCCCCCGCTTGATGGCGGCCAGCGCGAGGGGATAGCGCTCGGCCGCATGGCTGGCGCCGCTGCCGCGGCGAACCACCACCATTTCCATCTCCAGGCCGAGCCTGGCGCCCGCCGGTTCGCGCATACCCCGCTCCCTGCCCCGACATCATCGAAGACCCGTCTCGCCAACAGACGGGGTTTTACTGATAATACGAGCTGAGCAGCCTGTCCAAAACCTGAATAAACACGGGCGCGATGCCCGAAGGTCGGCCCACCCGCCATGTCACTGCGAACGCTCCTGCGCCTCCCGCACGTCCATATCAACCGCCGGCCGCCCGACCTGATGTACGCCGTGAACGAGCGGCCCCCGGTGGGCACGCTGCTGGGCCTGGCCGCGCAACACACCGCCACCGCCCTGGCCTTCGTGGCCTATGTGCTGGCCACCGCCCACATCGCCAACCTGTCGCAGGAAGCCACGCAAAGCCTGGTCACGGCCACCGTGCTGGGGATGGCCATCGCCACCATCCTGCAGGCCTATGGCGGCAAACTGGGCGCGGGCGCGCTGATCATCCATCTGCCCGACCCCATCGTGATGATCGCCGCGGCGTCGGTGATCGCCGTGCAGGGCGGTGGCGTGCTGGCGGCCATCGGCCTGGCCAACGGCGTCGCGGGGCTATTGGTGGGCCAGGCGATACCGCGCCTGCGCGCCTTCTTTCCGCCCACCATCGCCGGCGTGGTGGTCTGCGTGACAGGCATTTCCCTGATCGAGCCGGCCTTCCGCCATGCCACGGGCTTCGCGCCCGCCAAGGCCATCGCCGGATCGCGCCTGATGATAGACGGCCTGGATATCCTGATCAGTTGCACGACGCTGGCGGTCATCGTGGCCCTGTCCGTATGGGGATCGCGCCGCACCAAGCTGTTCGCCCTGCTGGCCGGGCTGATCGCGGGCATCGTGCTGACCGGCGTGCTGGGCCGCCTGAGCGGCGGCGAGCTGCTGGAAAACGCGCCCTTCTTCGGCCTGCCCCATGTGCCCGCGCCGGACCTGCACCTGGATCCCGCGGTGCTGGTCGCCGTGGTGCTGTTGGCCATCATGGTGCAGCTCGATACGCTGGGCACCGTGGTGCTCATGAGCAAAATGGATGACGCCGACTGGCGCCGCGCCGATATGCGGCGCGTCAGCGGCGGGATACGCGCGGGGTCGATTTCCAATATCCTGGCGGGCTTCATGGGCGGCCTGCCCAGCGGCACCTCGTCGGCCAATATCGCCCTTTGCCACATCAGCCGGTCCACCACCCGCTACGCGGGCCTGGTGGCGGGCGGCCTGTTGGCCCTGGTCGCCTTCCTGCCGAAGTCCACGGTGGCCCTGACCTTGATCCCGACGCCGGTGGTGGGCGCGGTGGAAACCTACGCGGCCGCCTATCTGATGGTGTCCGGCATCGAGCTGATCGCATCGCGGGCCATGGATGCGCGGGGCACCTTCATGGTCGGCCTGTCGATGGTCGCCGGCGTGGGCACGATCCTGCTGCCGGACGTGGCGGAACAGGCGCCGGCGTCGCTGCGCATCCTGGCCGAGAGCGGCGTGGTGGTGGCGGGCGTGGTCGCCATCCTGTTGAACCTGCTGTTCCGCCTGGGCGTTTCGCAACGCGCCGAAAAGAAACTGTCGCCGCTGCCCGAAGACGCCAGCGGGACGCCCATGGACCTGGGCACGGCCATCGTCGATTTCGTCGAAGCGTCCGGCGCACGCTGGGGCGCCCGGCGCGACGCCGTGCAGCGCGCCGCCGAAGCCGCCCTGGAAGCGGCGGAAGCCATCATGGCGGCCGGCGGCAACCGCACGGTCACCGCCATCCGCGGCAGTTTCGACGAATACAACTTCGACGTGGAACTCACCTACACCGGCGAGCCCTTGCAGCTGGGCGCCGCCGCGCCGGTCTCGCCTTCCCTGCTCGACACCAGCGACGAAGAATTCCAGGCCGAGCTCGACCGCACGCTACGCGGCGTATCGACGGTCCTGCTGCGGCGCCTGGCCGATCGCCTGACCACCGGCAGGCGGGACGGCCGGTCCTTCCTGCGCCTGCACTTCGACCATTAGGGCTGGCCTTCCGCGGCCGGCACGTCGTCGAGCGGCGGCATCCAGTCGACGCGGCGCTTGGCCCAGATCTGCTTGCCGGGCCGGCCCAGTTCGTTGCGCTGGTCCAGCGCGCCCAGGCGCAGGGAATAGCTGGCTGGATTGTCGACGGCGCTCGAATAGACCGGCGATCCGCAGTGTTCGCAGAAGGCATGCACCCGGCGGGCGCCGCTATCCGCGGTCTTGATGTAACGGCGCGGTTCGCCCTTGACGATGCGGAAATGCTCGGCCGGAGCGGGAATGGAAACGCGGAAGATACTGCCGCTCATGCGCTGGCAGTCGTTGCAATGACAGATCGAGGCGGCGGCCGGGTCGACTTCCGCTTCGTACCTGATCGCGCCGCAATGGCACTGGCCCTGGACTTTCATGCTCGTCTCCTGTTGGCTGGGATAGCGCGCGCCTGCCGTGGCGCCCGGTACATCATAGTCGCGCCCGGCTGGCGGGTGCACCGCCGCGCCACGCGTGTCCGCGCCCAGCGCGGCCGCCGGCAGTGCATTTGATCCTGGCGGTGTTGCCGCTGATAATCCAACCAGGCAAGCCGCCCGGCATCGCGGACATCGCGCTTGCACCCACGACAATAAACAGGAGACTACGATGAACCATGCATTGCGCGACGCCCGGCGTCATCCCCCACGCGACGCGAGAAGGCTCGCGTTGCGCGCCATCGCCGCAGTCGCCACGCTCGCCACGTGGGCCACGCTGGCGGCCGCGCCCCTTGTCGCGTCCGCCGCAGCCGCCGCGGACGCCTGGCCCAGCCAGCCGATCCGCCTGGTCGTGCCCTTTTCGGCCGGCGGCGCCGTGGACGCCTACGCGCGCATCGTCGCGCCGGCCCTGTCCAGGGAGCTCGGCCAGAGCGTCGTGGTGGACAACCGCCCCGGCGCCAGCGGCATCATCGGCACGGAAGCCGTGGCGCGGGCGCCCGCCGATGGGTACACCCTGCTGGTGGGCAATATCGCGACCTTCGCCATCAACCCGGTGATCTACAAGAACAACCCCTTCGATCCGCTCAAGCAGCTCGCGCCGATCACCAAGACCGTCGTGGTGAACTACGTGCTGGTGGTCAATCCCGACAAGGTTCCCGCGCGCACCGCCGCGGATCTGATCACGTATGCCAAGGCGCATCCGGGAAGCTTGAGCTACGGCTCCTCGGGCACCGGCAGCATGCAGCAGATGGCGGCCGCGCTGTTCGAGGCGCGCACGCAGACCAGGATGCTGCACGTCCCCTACAAGGGCACCGGCGCCGTGCTGGGCGACCTGGTCGCCGGCCACGTCGACATGATCTTCGCCGACCAGGGCACGATGATGCAGCAGGTCAAGGCGGGCAAGCTGGCGGTACTGGGCGTCGGCGGCCTCAAGCGCGTGCCCGAGTATCCCGATATTCCCACCATCGCCGAAGCCGCCAACCTGCCCGGCTTCGAGGTCGTGGCCTGGCAGGGCCTGGCCGGTCCGGCGAAATTGCCCGCCGACATCGTCGATCGCGTGAACCGCGCCATCAACAAGGTGCAGGCCGAGAAGGACGTCCACGCCAAGCTGATGGAAGCCGGCCTGGTGCCGGATGCCGGCACGCCCGAGGACTTCCGTCGCTACATCGCCGCCGAATTGCAGAAGTGGGGCAAGGTGGCCGGCGATCTGGGCATCAAGGCGGACTGAAGACGGTGGCGGAATGATGGAAAAGACGAAATGAAGGAAACGGCGGAATGACGATAGCAAGCATCGAATGCCATGTGTACCGCGCGCCCATCGCGACCCCGGTGCGCGCCGCCGTCGGCAGTTTCAGCAACCGGCCCGCGGTGTTCCTGCGCGTCGCCGCCGCCGACGGCGCCTGGGGCTGGGGCGAAGTCTTCTGCAATTTCCCGCCGGTGGGGGCGGAACACCGCGCGCGGCTGGCGCGAGACATGGTCGCGCCCATGCTCATCGGCATGCCCAGCGACGATCCCACCGGGGTGTGGCGCGGCCTGTGCGACCGGCTGCGCCGCGTCGCGATCCAGGCTGGCGAACCGGGCCCCTTCGCGCAGATCGCCGGCGCCGTCGACCAGGCCTTGTGGGACATGCGGGCGCGCCGCGCCGGCCAGCCGCTGTGGCGCACGCTGGCCGCCGTCGCCGGCACCGCGGATACGGCCGACGGGCGCGTGCTGCCCTACGCCAGCGGCATCGGCCCGGACAACGTCGCCGACACCGCGATGGCCAAGCAGGCCGAAGGCTATGCGGCGTTCAAGTTCAAGGTCGGGTTCGAAGCGGCTCGCGATCTTGCCAACTTCCGTGAGATCCGCGACGCGCTGGGACCCGCCGCGCGCATCATGGTCGACGCCAACCAGGCCTGGGATCCGGACGTGGCCACCGAACGCGTGGCGGCCTTGGAAGCCTTCGCCCCGTACTGGGTGGAAGAACCCATGGCGGCCGACGAGTCGCTCGCCGACTGGCGCCGCCTGGCGCGCGGCACGCCGCTGGCGCTCGCCGCCGGCGAAAACCTGCGCGGCCAGGCCGAGTTCGAGGCCGCCATCGACAACGGCCACCTGCGCTTCGTCCAGCCCGACGTCGGCAAGTGGGGCGGCATCTCGGGCTGCATGGCCGTGGCGCGCTACGCGCGGATCGCGGGCCTGACCTTCTGTCCGCATTGGCTGGGCGGCGGCATAGGCCTGGCGGCATCGATGCACCTGCGCGCGGCCTTGGGACCGGACGGCATGGTGGAAGTGGACTCGAATCCCAACCCGCTGCGCGAAGCCGTGTGGACCCTGTCGCAGGCCACGAACAAGGACGGCTGGATCACCCTGCCGGATGCGCCCGGAATCGGCATCGAACCGGACCTCGCCGCCCTTGAGCGGTATCGCGTCGCGTTCTGAAAGCGCGGGCGCTAGCGGCCCGTGCCGATGCCCGCCCTGACCTGCGCGGACCTGTCCCAGATGTTCGGCACGTGCGCGGCCGAATAACCGGATACGAAGGGCTTCGCAGTTCCGGACGCCGGATCGAACACGCTGCGGCGCACCGCGCCGATGTTGGCGCCGTACATGTGCACGCTGACCGACACCCGATCGGCATGCGCATTGCGAACCTGATGGATATCGCCTTCGGCGGGCGACAGGGCTTCCACCGTGCCGGGCGTCAGGCGCACGGGTTCTCCGGCGGGCCGGTATGCCGTGCCGTCCGGCGCCAGTTCGAACCGCTGGCTGACCTCCTCGCCACGCAGCATGCCGACATAACCCCACACCGTGTGGTCGTGCACCGGCGTGGCCTGGCCGGGTCCCCACACGAAGCTGACGATACAGAAGCGCTCGAGCGGATCGCAGTGCAGCAGATACTGCTGATAGTGTTCGGCATGCGGCACGGCGCAATCGGCGGGCAGCCAGTCGTCATGGCTCACAAGTTCGCGGAACGCCGCGCGCAGCTCGGGCCCGGGCATTCCGGCGGCACCGCGCGTGTCCGCGCGCCGCGTCGCGGCCGCGATGAAGCCACGCAATCTGTCGATGCCCATGTCCATTCCTGTCTCCTTGTCGTGATGATCCCAAGCCCGCGCGCCGCACCGAAACGCGACGTGCGGCATACATGCCTTGCGCGGCGGCGGCGTCAGCCGCGCGGCCGCTGCTGGCCGCTGGGGGCCAGCCTGCGCATCGTAGCAGCCGTGGCGCCGCCTTCGCGCGCGCTTTCAGCCGGATACAGCTCCTGCACGATTGCCAGGAATTCACGCAGCAGACGCGTTTCCGCGCGGGCCTTGGGCGTCGCCAGCACCAGGCGATTGCGGATGGCGGGCGGACCGATCTGCGCGGTCTGCAGGCGCAGGCGCTTGCCGCCGTGCAGCAGCATGCTGGCGGGCGCGGCGGTGTAGCCCAGGCCGTCGCTGACCAGTTCGAGCAGCGTCAGGACGACCCCGGCTTCGGCGACGATGTTCAGTTCGATGCCGCGCCGCGCCAACGCCGCGTCGACCTGCGAGCGCATGGCGTTGGAACGGCCTGGCAACACCATGGGATATCCCGCCAGCGCGGCCAGCGACACCCGCTTGGGCAAGGCCGGCGCGCTGGCCGGCCCGACCAGCAGGAAGCTTTCGCGCGTCAAGGTGCGGTAGGCCAGTTGCGCCGATGGCGGCGGGTCGTACAGCAGCGCGACGTCCAGCCGCCCTTCGATCAGCAGTTCCCGCAGATGCAGGCTCAGCCCCTCCGAGATCGCGACCAGGGCGCGCGGCAGGCGCTGCCGCATCCTGGCCACCATGGGCGAGGCCATCGACAGCGCCACCTGCGAAGGCAGTCCCACCGCGAGCCGTCCAGACGGATTGCCGTGCAGGTCGCGCAGTTCGTCACGCGCCTTGCGGGCGGATGCCAGCATGGCCCGTGCGTGCGACAGCAACGCCGCGCCGGCTTCGGTCGGGGTGACGCCCCTGCCGTTGCGGACCAGCAGGCGCTGGCCAAGGTCGGTTTCCAGCAAGGCGATCTGGTGGCTCAGCGTGGACTGGACCAGGTTGAGCGCGATGGCGGCGCGCGTGAAGCTGCCGGCGTCGGCCACGGCGACGAAATAATTCAACTGCCGAAGATCCATGGCGTCCTCCCCTGACCTACTATCGAAATCAAGCATAACTGATATCGACTTCCTGCCCATCCGACGGCGTCGCGCCGGCGACATAATCCCTGGCGACAAGAGCCCGGCCGCAGTCCGGGCAATACGAGAGGAGTCAACCCATGCGCCTGCCCATGCGCCCGATACTCGCCGCGCTGACGGCCCTGTGCGCGGTTTCCGCCGCCCACGCCGCCGACGCCGGCAACTACCCGAACAAACCCATCACCATCGTTGTGCCTTACACGCCCGGCGGCGGCGTGGACACCGTGACACGCATCCTCGCGCCCCTGCTGTCCCAGCGTCTGGGGCAACCCGTACTGATCGAAAACCGCGCCGGCGTGTCCGGCATGGTCGGCTCGCAGATGGTGGCGCGCGCCAAGCCTGACGGCTATACGCTGCTGGCGGGCAACACCACCACCAACGTGTCCAACCTGTTCGTCTACAAGCAGCTGCCCTACGACCCGCGCAAGGACTTCACGCCCATCGTCATGGTCGATCGCGGTCCTTGCGTGCTGGTGGTGCCGCCCGACAGCAAGTTCAATTCGGTGCAGGACATCATCAAGGAACTGAAGTCGCAGCCGCCCGATACGCTGAACTACGGCACCAGCGGCAACGGCAGCTTCCACCACATGTCGGCCGCCCTGTTCATGAGCATGACGCATACGCAGATGCGGCAGATCGCCTACAAAGGCAGCCCCAACGTCATGACGGACCTGATGGGCAAGCGCCTGGACATGGCGTTCGAAGTGATCCCGGTGGCCGAACCGCTGATCAAGGCGGGCCGGCTGAAGGCGCTGGCCGTCACCAGCAAGACCGAAATGGCCGCCCTGCCGGGCGTGCGTCCGGTCGCCGACCTCGGCCTGCCCGGTTTCGAGATGGTGGCCTGGAAAGGCATCTTCGCGCCGGCCGGCACGCCGCCGGCCATCGCCGACCGGCTGGGACGCGAGCTGTCCGCCGTCGTGCGCATGCCCGAGGTCGGCAAGCGGCTGGAAGCCCTGGGCGTGATCGCCGACGGCCGCCGCAACGAAGAGTTCGGCAAGGTCGTGCAGGCCGATATCGCCTACTGGGGGCCAATATTGCACGACGCCGGGGTGGTACCCGAATAACGCTCACCGCATCCTCATATGAAAATCACCCACCTGGACCTGAAGGTGGTCAGCATTCCGCTGCCCACGCCCATCCCCAGCGCCCGCATCGTCATCAAGACGGCGGACTGCGTCCTGGTCACCCTGCATACCGATGAAGGCGCCACGGGCGAAGGCATGGTCTTCACGCTGAACGGACACCGCCTGTCCGTGCTGCACGAAACCCTGCGCAGCCTGGAGCCGCTGGTCATCGGCCTGGACCCCGCCATGAGCGCCGCCTTCTGGCAGCGAGCCTGGGCGGATATCGCCTTCCTGGGCCATCGCGGCGCCACCGTGGTCGGCATGTCGGGCATCGACATGGCGCTATGGGACCTGCGCGGCAAGCAGGCTGGCCTGAACGTCAGCCGGCTGATCGGCGCCTGCCGCGACACGCTGCCCATCTATCGCAGCGGCAGCCTGCGGCTGTCATCGACCATCGACCAGTTGCAGGCCGAAGCCGCCGGCTTCGTCAAGGACGGCTACCGCGCCATGAAGATGTCGCTGGGCAAGCCCGCCATCCAGGAAGACGTCGACCGCGTGCGCGCGGTGCGCCAGGCCATCGGCCCGGGCATACGGCTGATGGCCGACTGCAACCAGCAGTTCACGCCCGACCGCGCGATCCGCCTGGGCCGCCGCTTGGAAGAGTTCGAACTGGGCTGGATAGAGGAACCGGTGCCCTACCATGACCACGCCGGCGAGGCGGCCGTCGCGGCGGCCCTGGATACCCCAATCGCCAGCGGCGAAAGCGAATACGCGCGCTTCGGCATGCTGGACATGCTGCAACGCAAGTCCGCCGACATCCTGATGCCCGACCTGCAGCGCATGGGCGGCCCCACGGAGTTCCTGAAGGTCGCGCACGTGGCGGAGGTCTTCAACACGCCGATCTCCCCGCACCTGTTCACCGAAATGAGCCTGTCGCTGGCCGCCGCGTTGCCCAACGCCATGATCGTCGAACACATGCCGTGGTTCGCGCCACTGTATGGCGCGCCTATCGAGCTGGATGCCGACGGCAATGTCAAGGTGCCCACCGCGCCGGGCTGGGGCTACGCCTTCGATCCGGACGCGGTTGCGCGCTTCGCCACCGGGAACTCGCGGTAAGGCGGCAGCACCCACGGCATCGATTCGGTGTTGAATCGATAGCCGAAACACTGCCATGCCGATTACCACCTCTTATTCCTCCGCGGTCCAATCCCATCTCCCCCTTCAATCCCAGCGTGCACCTGAAACGCCGCCCGAAGCCGACGCGTTCGCGCAATGGCCGGCCGGCGCAGCCGCGCCCGACGCGAACCATGCACAAGCCATGGATTGGAACGCGGTGCTGGGACCCGCGCCGAACAGCACCAACGAGATCTATTACGACGGCCTGACGTTGCGCAATGCCTATGGCAAACCGCTGGACAAGGTGGTCCAGGTCATGGAAACGCGCATCGCCAAGGCCCTGCGGGCGCGCGGCGTCGGCGATGCCGCGCGCCTGGCGCGCGAACTCCGGCGCACGGCCACCGCCGACCCCACGCTGGCACTGCACCCGCCGCCCGACGTGGCCTATGGCAGCCCACGCTGGGTCGCCTTGTGGACCGGCCTGCACACGCTGTCGGAGCAAGGCCTGCCGACCGACGGACGTAATCCCGATGACCTGGTTGAAATCGGCCGCGCCGCGATCGCCGTGCGCGCGGCGAAAGACGAAACGACGGCCGAAAGAAACCCGCTGCTGGGGATAGACATGGGCGGCCTGCTGCTAATGGCCCACGCCGCCGGCAAGCTGGACCTGCGATCGATCGCGGACGGCAAAGCCGAACTGCGCCCCGAGACGCTCACCGATTTCTACAAGGAAGCATTCAGCGACGACCTGCGCCTGCTCGACGCGCTATGCGATCTGGCGCGCCTGACGCCGCCTACGGGCAAACAGCTGGCCACCGAAAACCTGCGGGCGGCGCGCATCGATCCGGAACTGGAGATCGACGTCGATACGTTGGCGCTCCCCGCCGCCTACGGGCCGCTGGAACTCACCATCCCGCTGCCCTTCGCGTACAAAAGGCAATCCATCGTCGATTTCTATGTGTCGCGCGAAAGGCTGGACCTGAACGTGCCACCCACGCCGACGCGCGGCGAGGCTACCCCCACCATCTACGCCGCACCGGGCCCGGTAACGCAGGCCCGCGCCAGGCTGGCGAATTCGCTGAAAGACGAGTTCGATCGGGCTTACGACAAGTACACCGCGGCGGCGGCCGGACACGTCGCGCGTATCATCGATGCGTCCATCTCGCGATACGGCAAACGGCACGGCATCGACGCCGCGACGGCTTCGATCACTGTCGGCCGCGCGCAATGGCGTTCGAAGACAAGCATGCCGTCGATATCGGGCGGGCCGCTGACGCCCGACCTTAAAAAGGAATGTCAGGACGCCCGGGGCTACTTCATTGACATCGGCACCCCGACCGGCCGGCACAGGTATTTCCTGCCGCTGGCCACCGGCGCGGAAGTGCCCGTGCCGACGGGCGCCAGCCTGGCGGACTGGATCGAGGACCATCACGCGCTGGTCTTCGGCGCGCAACCGCAACCGCCGGCGGAAGGCGTGGGCGGCCGCATCATGGAAGAAATTCTCCTGAGCTCTTCCTATGACGTGAAGCAGCTGGCGTCCGGGAAGCAAACCGAGCTTGGCCGCGCGATCGAAGCCGCCTTGCCGGCCACCCTGGAGCAAAAGCGCGCGGATGCCTACGGCTCCAGCATCATAGAGACCGTGCGCGAATTGGAACGCGGCCTGGTCCCGTTCCGCGGCACCTATCTGGCGATACGCGACGAACGCTACGATGACCTCGCCACCAGCATCCTGCTGGATTCCCTGGTGTTCCTGCCCTGCCTCGGCGAAGGAATGGCGCTGGGAATGCGCGCCGGCGAAGCCCTGGCCGCCGGTCTCGAAAAGGCGACTGCCGCTTACGTGCGATCGGGCCTGATGCAGGCGTTCAAGGCGGCACTGGGGGAAACCGGATCGCGCATTCCTGGCCTGGGATGGCAGGCGGGCAAGCTGCTCTGGAACGTCGGCAGGAGCGCGACCTTCAACCCCATGGACATCCTCGCGCTGGCGCGGGGCGGCGGAAGGCTGACCGCCAAGGGTCTGCGCGCCGTCGTCGGGCGGCTGAAGGGTGCACGTCCCGAACTGGCCGCGGAACTTGCCGAAGCCGCCAACAAGCTTCGGCGGCCGCTGCCCGCGGCGGTCCTGCAACGCTACCGCATCGCCGATACCACGGTTACGCAGACCCTCGCCAAGGCGCGTGCGGCCGAGGATGGCACCATCATGCTGGGCGCCAGGCGCTACGCGAACGTCGACGGCAACTATGTGGAACTGGTCCTGGACCACCCGCTCAGCACGCCTGGCCAGCCGGTCTGGCGCATCGCCGACGCACCCTTGCCCGGCACGCGCGGCGGCGCGCCGCGACTGATGTGGGACAAGGCACGGCGCGTGTGGCGCGAGCCGGACGACCTGCCCTTCGTCAAAGGCGGCGGCGCCGGCCACAGCACCGGCGGCGCCAGCAATGGCGCGGACAGCCTCACGCGCAAAGTCGACGACGACGCCGTCAAGGCCCTGCGCGATCGCCGCATAGCCGATCCGACGGAAGTAGCCGGGATGAAAATACTCGGCAGGACGGAAACGGTACAGACCACCGAGCAGGTGCTGCGCGAGGCGACGGACCTCACGCATTACCCGTGGTGGGAAGAAGAACTGGACCAGTACTTCAGCATATCGGTCGTCGGCCTGAAGGACTCCGCCTACGCCAGGATCGACACCAGCCTGGTGGAGGCTTCCAATGCCGCCCGCATGGAAGAAGGGATAGCCGACAACATGCGCGGGTTTTTGCACGGGCTCTACGCAAGGTCGGAAACCTTCCGCGGACTGGCGAATCGAGCACGCGCCACGGGGCGGATCAGGAAAGGAACCGGCTGGTTCGGCAACGACCCGGTCCGCCTGAAGGTTCATCCGCCCTCGACGCTGAAAGACGGGCAATCGCTCACCACGATCGATATGAACGTGAAGTTGACGGGCGGCAGGCCCACGGAGATCAATGTGCCCGACGTACATGCTCCGCCCTTCGCGCCTAACGGCAAAACCAGTGGAATCATGCTTTCCAGCGGCAAGGAAGGCGCTGTGCCGAGCCCATCCGTCATCGTCCACGAGATGATGCACGTCCTGACCGGCAAGATCGATCCGGTCGGCGACTCCAATGCCGAACGCGGCGTCGTCGAATACCTGGCGCAGCGCGTACTGGATGAGGCCGGAATCGCCATGCCGAAACGGCTGTCCTATAGCCGCCTGGGTTCGGATTACAAGGGAGACGACGTTCGGCGGCTCCAGTATTACGTCAAGACGCAGGACGATTTTCTGAACCAGCTTTTTCCCAGGCCGGTTGCGCCACCCGCCCCGTGGGATCCGGGCGCAGGCTACGAACGCTGGCTGACCGTGAATACGGCCTGATACATGGCGCCGTACAGGGCCGGAATCGCCGGCCAGCCGGACTATTTTGTAACCGCGGCTAGTCCGTATTAACCATTACATCAGGACGAACGCCGGCGGGTCGCCCCAGTGGAACGATCGGCGGCCAGCCTCCGCCTATAACCCTGTGGAATAGCTTCAGTCCCTGAAGGACTTTGACGCTATGGGTGGCACGGGACTACCTTGCGTACCGTCTAGTGACCGCTAGCCGCTTCCAAGGGGAATCATGAAACGTCCTGCACTGTCCGTCCTGGCCATCGCCCTGCTTGCGCTGGGTGCCACCGCGAACACGCCGGCACGCGCCGACGACAGGCCCGAGCTGCGCATCAGCTCGGGCGCCGCCGATAACGCCACCCTGGATCCCCATCGCGCGACGTCCACGGTGGACAAGGGCGTGGTGTCCGAGATGTTCGACGCGCTGGTGCAGTTCCCGCCTGGCAGCGCCGATCCGAAGACGCTGGAACCCGACCTGGCCACCAGTTGGGAAGCATCGCCCGACAGCAAGACCTGGACTTTCCACCTGCGCAAGGGCGTGCAGTTCCACGGCGGCTACGGCGAACTGAAAGCCGAGGACGTGGTGTACTCGCTGCAGCGCGCGGCCGACCCCAAGCGTTCCAGCTTCGCGTCCACCTTCGACCTGCTGGACAAGGTGGAAGCCGTGGACGACTACACCGTGCGCGTCACGCTGAAATACCCGGACGCGGCCTTCCTGGGCCGCGTGTCCAACTATCACGGCGGCAATATCGTCAGCAAGAAAGCCGCGGAGAAGCTGGGCGACAAGTTCGGCGCCGGCCCCATCGGCACCGGCCCCTATGCCTTCGCGGAACACGTCACGCAGCAATACGTCAAGCTGGTGGCCAACGACGCCTACTTCCGCGGCAAGCCCAAGGTCGGCGCCATCATCTACCGCATGATTCCTTCGGACAGCGCGCGCGAACTGGCGTTCACGTCCGGCGAGATCGACATCATGCAGGGCAAGCGCGAGCAGCGCTGGGTGGAACGTTCGCAGAAGCGCGGCATGAAGGTCGACATCTTCGATCCCGCCGAATTCCGCACCCTGCACATCAACCGCACCATCAAGCCGCTGGACAACCTGAAGGTGCGCCAGGCCATCGCCGCGGCGGTCAACGTCGACGAGATCGTGCGCTACGCCGGCAAGGACGTCGCGGACAAGGGCTGTTCGGTCGTCCCCAACGGCTACCTGGGCGAAGATTGCAGCGCCGGCGGCTACACCTACGACGTCGCCAAGGCCAAGCAGCTGCTGGCCGAGGCCGGTTTCCCCAACGGCATCCAGATCAAGTCCGTGGTGTCGAACATTTCGGCGCAGCAGCCCATCATGGAAATCGTCCAGGCGCAGCTGGCCAAGGCCGGCATCAAGCTGGACATGGAAGTGGTGGACCATGCCACCTACCAGGCCAAGAGCCGCCAGGACCAGAGCGCCCTGGTGTTCTACGGCGCGGCGCGCTTCCCCAACGCGGATGCCTACCTGAGCGAGTTTTACGATTCGTCCGCCGCCATCGGGGCGCCGGCCGCGCAGTCGAACTTCTCGCACTGCTCCGTGGCCGATGCCGACATCCGCGCGGCGCGCCAGGAGCCGGACGCCAAGAAGCAGCTGGCCCTGTGGAAGGACGCGCAGGTCAAGATCCACAATGACGTCTGCGCGATCCCCCTGTTCGGATTGAAGCAGGTCTGGGCCCACGGCAATGGAGTGGACTACGGCTACACCCTGAAGGGCGCGCTGAATCTCCAGCCGCCGGTCACCGAGGCCACCACGGTCAAGCGATAGCCCTGCGCAGGTCGCGCGGCACCTGCGCGGCGACCTCGCGCGCGGCTTCGACGAAGCCTTCGACCAGGCCGGCGTTGCGCGACGCATGCATCGTGCAGAGCTGGAAGTGGAACATCACTTCCGGCTCGAACCGCCGCAGCACCAGGCGATTTTGAAACCCATCGGCAAACAGCGGATGAAACAAGGACACGCCCAGGCCCGCCGCCACGAACTCGCATGCGGTTGGCGCCGTATTGGTATCCAGCACGACGTTCAGCGGCACGTCCACGTGTTCGAACGCGGATCGCACCAGCTGGTGGGTCTGGCTATCGCTGCCGAACGCGATGAACGGCAGGCCGGACAGGTCGCGCGGCCGGATCACGCGCTTGCGCGTCAATTCGTGGTTGGCCGGCAAGGCGCACATCAGCGGCTGCTGGAACATGGGCTCGCGGTCGATGTAGGGATTGTCCACGCGGCTGCCCACCAGCGCCACGTCGATCTGCCGGGTCGCCAGCCAGTCGGCCAGGAACTGCGAGCCCCGCGTCTGGATGTTGACGCGGACGTCGGGATGATGGCGCAGGAAGGTCATGGTCACGCGCCGGATGAACGACCCGGACAGCGCCGGCAAGACGCCGACGAACAGCGTGCGCTGCTCGTCGCGGCGGATGGAGTCCACCGCCTGTTCCACCTGGCGCAAGCCGGTGAAGATCCGGTCGATCTCCTCGTACAGCCGCATGCCGTGCGGCGTCGCGGCCAGCTTGCCGCGCACGCGGTCGAACAGATGCAGCGCGGTTTCCGCTTCCAGGTGCGCCAGCAGCTTGCTGACCGCGGGCTGCGAGACGCCCAGCACCGTCGCGGCCTGGCTCACCGTGCCATGCTCGATGACCGCCTTGAACGCTTCGATCTGCCGCAGATTCAGCCTCTGGCTCATTCCCCTGCCCCCATAACCCGTAAGAAATCCATGCCGCCAATGCCTGTCGCAGGTTATAGCTTAACCGCACTCCCGCCGCATCGTTCCGGAGATCGCGCATGAATCGCAGCTACGACTTCATCGTCGCCGGCGCCGGCATGGTCGGATCGGCCATCGCCATGGGCTTGGCCGGTCTGGGCCGCCGCGTGCTGATGCTCGACGGCGCGGATACCGACTACCGCGCGGCCAAGGCCAACTTCGGCCTGGTATGGGTCCAGGGCAAGGGCTACGGCAATATCCCGTACCAGCGCCTGTCGCATGAGGCCGGCCGGCTGTGGCCGGACTTCGCGCGCGACCTGGAGCGCGAAACCGGCATGACGCTGCAGTACGAGAATCGCGGCGGACTGCATTTCTGCCTGGGCCAGAACGAATTCGAGGATCGCGCCGCGCGCATGCGGCAATGGGACGCCAATACGCCCGAACTGCCCGCCTCCATCGAAATGCTGGACGCCGGCGAACTCACACGCCGCTTTCCCACGCTGCGGCTGGGCCGCGACGTGTCCGGCGCCAGCTTCTGCGACCGCGATGCGCACGTCAATCCGCTGCGCCTGCTGGCGGCCCTGCAGTCGGCCTATCTGCGCCGGGGCGGCCTGCTGTACAGCCGGCGCCCGGTGACGGCCATCGAACCGCAGGCGGGCGGCGGCTTCGCCGTGCTGGCGGCCACCGGACGCGACGGCGCCGCCCCCGAACGCTACGAGGCCGCCAACGTCGTCATCGCCGCGGGCCTGGGCTCCGCCGCGCTGGGCGGCATGGTCGGCCTGGACGTTCCCCTGCGGCCGCAGCGCGGGCAGCTCCTGGTCACCGAACGCCTGGCGCCGATGCTGCCGCTGCCCGCCAGCGGCGTGCGCCAGACCGGCGAAGGCACGGTGATGATAGGCGTCACCCAGGAAGAAGTCGGCTACGACCTCAACACCACCACCGACGCCGCCGCGCGCATGACTCGCAAGGCCCTGCGCGTGCTGCCCGACCTGGCCGCCGCGCGCCTGGTGCGGCAGTGGTCCTGTCTGCGCGTCATGACTCCCGACGGCCGCCCGGTGTATGCCGGGTCGGCCCAGTATTCCGGCGCGTGGACCGCGCTTTGTCATTCCGGCGTCACGCTGGCGTCTTTCCATGCCGGGCCCCTGGCCCGTGCCCTGGATCACGGCGCGCTGCCGGCCACTCTGGATGCTTTTCACCATGAGCGCTTCGATGTTTCGCAAGCTGCATGAACCCGGCGCGCAGGCGCTGACGGTCTACATAGACGGCGCGGCCGTGTCCGCCGAGCCCGGCGAATCCCTTGCCGCGGTGCTGCTGCGGCAGGATACCGCCGCCACGCGCACCACGCCCGTCAAGGAAAGCCCGCGCGCGCCCTACTGCATGATGGGCGTGTGCTTCGACTGCCTGGCCATCGTCGACGGCGTGGCCTCCACCCAAACCTGTCTGGTCACGGTCCAGGAAGGCATGCGGGTAGAACGCCAGTTCGGCAAGCGGAGCGTGCTGCCATGATCCGTGAATTCGATGCAGTGATCGTCGGCGCCGGCCCCGCCGGCATGAGCGCCGCCATCCGCCTGCGCGCGCATGGCATGAACGTGCTGGTGGTGGACGAACAGCCCGCCCCCGGCGGACAGATCTGGCGCGCCGTCGAAACCGTGGCCGCCACGCCCATGGGCGACTTGCTGGGCGACGAATACCGCGCCGGCGCGCCGCTGGCGGAGTCCTTCCGCCGCTGCGGCGCGGTCTACGAACCCGGCACCCAGGTCTGGCAGATCGAACCCGACTGGCATGTCTACATGACGCGCGCGGGCCAAGCCGAAGTGGTGCGTGCCCGACAGATACTGCTGGCGACCGGCGCGCAGGAACGTCCCAACCCCTTTCCCGGCTGGACGCTGCCCGGCGTGCTGACGGTGGGCGCCGCGCAGATCCTGCTGAAGACCGCGCGCCAGGTGCCCGCGCAACCGGTCTGGGTGGTGGGCAGCGGCCCGTTGGTCCTGCTGTACATGGCGCAGCTGCTGCGTGCCGGCGGCCGCATCGCCGGCTGGCTGGATACGTCGCCGCCGGATGGCTTCCGCCGCGCCCTGCCTTACCTGGCCGACGCGCTGCGCCGCGCGGGCGAGATCGGCAAGGGCCTGCGCTGGCTGCGCGAGCTGCGCCAGGCCGGCGTGCGCCGCCTGCGCGGCGTGCGCGGCTTCCGCGCGCTGGGCGACGGCCGGCTGCAGCAGATCGAATACGTGACCCGGAACGGCCGCACCGTGCGCGAGGATGCCCAGGTGCTGCTGGCGCACGAAGGCGTCGTGCCGTCCATCCACATGGCCCGCGCGCTGGAATGCAAGCTCGCCTGGAACGAACAGCAGGCCTGCCTGGCGCCGGTCCTCGATGCCTGGGGGCAGACCAGCCGCCAGGGTGTCTACGTGGCCGGCGACGGGGCCGGCATCGGCGGCGCCACCGCGGCCACCGCGCGCGGCCAGCTGAGCGCGGTGGGCATGCTGCTGGGCGCGGGCAAGCTGAGCCAGCCGGAGGCCGAACTGGCGGCCGCGCCCCTGCGCGGCGCGCTGGCCGAGATGCTGCGCCTGCGCCCCATGCTCGACGCCATGTATCCGCCCCGGCCCGGCGTGTTCTCGCCGTCGGACGACACCATCGTCTGCCGCTGCGAGGAACTGACGGCGGGCGATATCCGCAAGGCGGCCGAACTGGGCCAGCCCGGCCCCAACCAGATCAAATCGTTCACCCGCGCCGGCATGGGCCCCTGCCAGGGCCGCCAATGCGGCTACACCATCGCGCACATCCTGGCCGAGAAGCAGCAGCGTCCCGTGGCGGAAGTCGGTTTCTACCGCATCCGCCCGCCGCTCAAGCCACTGACGCTGGGCGAACTCGCCAGCCTGGACACCGGGGACGCCGCCAAATGAGCAATCGAGTCTACGACGCGATCGTCATCGGCGGCGGCCTGCACGGCCTGTCGGCCGCCATGCACCTGGCGCGCCGGGGCGCGCGCGTAGTGGTGGTGGAAAAGCACTGGGTCGGCCGGCATGCGTCCGGCGCCACCGCGGCCGGCGTGCGCACCTTGAATCGCGACCTGCGCGAGCTGGACCTGTCGCTGGAAGCCATGGACATGTGGCACGGCATGGCCGGCCTGGTCGGCGACGACTGCGGCTTCCACGCCAACGGCCAGGTTTGCGTGGCCGAACATGCGGACGCGCTGGCCAAGTTGCAAACGCGGGTGGACGGCCTGCGCGCGGCCGGCTACACACATGAGGAACTCATCGGCCCGGGCGAGTTGCGGCGCATCCTGCCGGAACTCAGCACCCATTGCGTCGGCGCGTCCATCGCCCGGCGCGACGGCGCCGCCGATCCGCATCGCGCGCTGCGCGCGTTTCGCCGCAGCGCCATGCAGGCGGGCGTCGAACTGGTCGAGCACTGCGGCGTCGTCGCCATCGAGCGGCAAGGCGCGGACTGGCGCGTGGTTGGCGACGCTGGTCCGGACGGTGCGGCGCGGACATGGACGGCGCCGGCGATCGTCAATGCGGCCGGCGCCTGGGGCGCGCGCATGGCGGCACTGGTCGGCGATGACATCCCGCTGGCGACCAAGTCTTCGATGATGATGGTCAGCGAACGCCTGCGGCCCTTCATCAAGCCGGTCGTCTCCATCATGGGCCGCTCGCTGTCCTTCAAGCAGTCCGACCAGGGCACGCTGGTGATCGGCGGCGGGCTGCAGGGCATACCGGACCTGGACAAGGAAACCTCCACCGCGCGCATGGGCGTGCTGGCCAAGGGCGCGAAAGCGTCCACCGACCTGTTCCCCGCGGTGCGTGACATACGCATCGTGCGGGTCTGGGCCGGCCTGGAGGCCAAGACGGAAGACCTGCTTCCGGTGGTCTGTCCATCGCCCGGCGCGCCGGGCGTATTCCATGCCTTCGGCTATTCCGGCCACGGCTTCGAGCTGGTGCCCGTGGTCGGCGCGGCGCTGGCTGACCTGGTGCTGACCGGCAAGACGGCCCGCGCGATCCAGAACCTGGACGCGCGCCGCCTGATGCCCGACGCGCCCAAGGATGCCGGCACGCCCTGGGTCGTCGACGCGCCCAGGCCCGCGCCGGAAAAGGTGCCCGCGCCCACCCAGAGCGCAGCGCAAAGCACGGTACAGGGAGCCCCATCATGATGCGCTATGCCGTCAAACGCCTGCTGCTGGCGATCCCCACCCTGCTGGCCATGCTGACGGCGGTATTCGTCCTGGTGCGGCTGGTGCCGGGCGATCCGGCGGCGGTCATGCTGGGCGACCAGGCCAGCGCCGCGGCGCTGGCCGCGCTGCGCGAGCGGTTGGGCCTGAACCTGCCCGTGCAGATGCAATACCTGCACTTCCTGCGCGACATGCTGTCGGGCAATTTCGGCGTGTCCATGGCCAGCGGCCGCACCGTGCTGCAGGAAGTCGCGCTGGTGCTGCCGTGGACGCTGCAGCTGACGGCGGCGTCCATCCTGATCGGCGTCGTCTTCGGCCTGCCGCTGGGCATCTGGGCGGCGCTGCGGCGCAACGCCTGGCCCGATTACCTGGGCCGGGTGCTCTCGCTGACGGGCCTGTCCTTTCCGGCCTTCGTCTCGGCCATCCTGATGCTGCTGGCCTTTTCCATCCAGCTGCAATGGTTCCCGGTGATTGGCAGCACGGTCGCCGGCGACTGGACCGCGCAGCTGCGCGGACTGGTGCTGCCGGCCTTCAACCTTGGGTTGATCATGACCGCCTACGTCATGCGCGTCACGCGCTCGTCCATGCTGGGCGTGATGGGCGAGGACTATGTGCGCACCGCGCGCGCCAAGGGCGTGCGCCCGCTGCGCCTGGTGCTGCGCCATGGACTGCGCAACGCGCTGATCCCCATCGTCACCGTCGTCGGCCTCTACTTCGGCACACTGATCGGCAACTCGGTGCTGACGGAAATCGTCTTCAACCGGCCGGGCCTGGGCAAGCTGATCCTGGGCGCGCTGAACACGCGCGACTACACGCTGCTGCAAGGCCTGATGGTGGTGTTCGCGGCCTGCGTCATTTTCGTCAATCTGCTGACCGACCTGGTGTACGGGATGGTCGACCCCCGGGTGAAATACAAATGAGCGCCGTCACCGCACCTGCTCCGACCGCCGCGCGCCCCAACGCGCTATGGCTGGCCCTGCGCCGCAACCGCCTGTCGTGGGTAGGCATAGGCCTGCTCGTACTGATCGCGCTGGTGGCGATACTGGCGCCCTGGCTGGCGCCGCACGACCCGCTGCAGCAGAACATCGCCTATCGGCTGGAACCGCCGTCGGCGGAGTTCTGGCTGGGCACCGACAGCTACGGCCGCGACGTGCTGTCGCGCCTGATCTACGGCGCCCGCGTGTCCCTGCTGGTGGGCTTCGTCGCCATCCTGATCGCCATGAGCATCGGCGCGTCGCTGGGCATCCTGGCCGGTTATGTCGGCGGCCTGGTCGACCAGTTCATCATGGGCCTGGTCGACGTGCTGCTGTCCTTTCCCACGCTGCTGCTGGGCCTGATGGTGGCGGCCATGCTGGGCGCCAGCCTGGAAAACCTGATCATCGCCATCGCCATCACGGAAATCGCCCCCTTCGTGCGGGTGGCGCGCGCGCCGACCATCGCCTTGAAGCAGCGCGACTTCGTCGAGGCGGGACGCGCGCTGGGCTATGGACCGCTGCGCTTGATGGGCGTGCACATCCTGCCGAACATGATTTCCGACGTCGTGGTGCTGGGCTCCCTGTGGATGGCGTCGGCCATCCGCACCGAGGCCTCGCTGAGCTTCATCGGCCTGGGCGTGCCGCCACCCGCCGCCACCTGGGGCGGCATGATCCGCGAAGGCTTCGAGAACATCCTGGATGCCTGGTGGCTGACCGTATTCCCCAGCATCGCGATCCTGCTCACGGTGCTGGCCCTGAACCTGCTGGGCGACGCGCTGCGCGACGCCATCGACCCCAAGCTGCGCTCGGAGCACTCATGACCACCACGGACGCCGTATTGGAGCTGCGCGGCCTGCGCACGGAATTCCGCATAGGCGGCGCCTGGCATGCCGCCGTGCGCGACGTTTCCCTGTCGGTGAACAGGAACGAAACGCTGGCGGTGGTGGGCGAATCGGGCAGCGGCAAGAGCGTGACCGCGCTGTCCATCCTGCGCCTGCTGCCGTCCACCGGCGCGCGCCACGGCGGCGGGCAGGTGCTGCTGGAAGGCAAGGATCTGTCGGCCCTGCCGGAAAAGGACATGGCGCGCCTGCGCGGCGACGCCATCGCCATGATCTTCCAGGAACCGATGACGTCGCTGAATCCGACGATGACGGTCGGCGACCAGATCGCCGAAGCCGTCCGCCAGCATCGCCGCATTTCCTGGCGCGAGGCGCGCGACGTTGCCTTGCAGGCGCTGGAGGAAGTCAAGATTCCCGCGGCGGCCAGCCGCTACGACGACTACCCGCACCAGTTCTCCGGCGGCATGCGCCAGCGCGTAATGATCGCCATGGCGTTGGCCTGCAAGCCCAAGGTGCTGCTGGCCGACGAACCCACCACGGCGCTGGACGTCACCATCCAGGCGCAGATCCTGAGCCTGCTGGCCGACCTGAAGACGGCGCGCGGCATGGCGGTGGTCTTCATCACCCACAACCTGGGCGTGGTGGCGCAGATCGCCGACCGCGTGGCCGTCATGTACGCCGGCGAGGTCGTCGAAACCGCCGACGTCGACACCCTGTTCGCCCATCCCACCCATCCCTATACCGAGGCCCTGCTGCGCGCCATGCCGCGCGTCGACGCCGATGCCGACGCGCTCGACCCCATCCCGGGCAGCGTGCCGCCCATCACCGGCATTCCGGCGGGTTGCGCCTACGCGCCGCGCTGCCCGCTGAAACAGGCGCGCTGCGAGGCCACGCGCCCGACATTGGCAACGGTAGAGGGCGCGCATCAGGTGCGCTGCCTGGTGCGCGCGCCATCGGAAGGACAATCATGAACGACATCGATCTCCCCGTGCGGGACGGCAGGGATGCCGTCGGGACCGACGACGCCCCGCTGCTTCAGGTGCGCGGCCTGGTCAAGCATTTCCACAGCGGCGGCGGCCTGCTGGGCGGCCGCAAGCAGACCGTCCATGCGGTCAACGGCGTGTCCTTCGATGTGGGCCGAGGCCAGTCGCTGGGCCTGGTCGGCGAATCGGGCTGCGGCAAATCGACGGTGGCGCGCCTGCTGCTGCGCCTGATCGAACGCGACGCGGGGGACATTCACTTCGACGGCCAGGACGTGGGCGCGGCCACCGGCGCGCAGATGCGCGCGCTGCGCCAGCGCATGCAGATCGTCTTCCAGGATCCCTATGCATCGCTGAACCCGCGCCGCACCGTACGCCAGGCGCTGTCCGAGCCGCTGTACGTGCACGGCATGGGCGACGCGGCGCGCATCGAGGCCAAGATATCGCAGACCATCCAGGAAGTGGGCCTGCCGCTATCCGCGCTGGATCGCTATCCGCACGAGTTTTCCGGCGGCCAGCGCCAGCGCGTCGGTATCGCGCGGGCGCTGGTGCTGGACCCGCAATTGATCGTCGCCGATGAACCGGTGTCCGCGCTGGACGTATCGGTGCAGGCGCAGATCCTGCAGCTGCTGGAACGCCTGAAACGCGAGCGCGGCTTGTCCTTCGTTTTCGTCTCGCACGACCTGGGCGTCGTGCGCCATTTCTGCGACACCGTCTGCGTGATGTACCTGGGCCGCATCATCGAACAGGGCCCCACGCGGCAGGTACTGGACGCGCCCCGGCATCCCTACAGCCGCATGCTGCGCGATTCATCGCCGGTGCCCGATCCGCGGGCCCGTATCGCATTGGCGAAGATCACCGGCGAGATCCCATCCCCGACCCGGCTGCCGCCCGGCTGTACCTTCCACCCGCGCTGCGCGCAGGCACGGCCGGACTGCGCCGCCCGCATTCCCGAACTGGAACAACGCGCCAGCGGCGATGGCCGCCGCGTCGCATGCTTTTACCCGCTTACCGAAGAATAGATCGGTATCCGGGTTGTCGTTACACCACGCCCATATCGCTGGAAGACCGCGGTTCGGTCTGATACATCGAATCTCCGGGAGCTCCCGCCAGGCCTCGCGTACTAAGGCGCCTGTCGGTGGCGGCCCGTATCGATTCGCGCAACGGTCGGACCGCGCACGGCTTACCAGCAGATTGGAGTGGTATTCCCCTTGAGCAACATCAGCATTGCCGCCGCCCGCACGGACGCGGCGGACTTCAGTACAGGCATCCCGTCAAATCCCCACGCATCGACTGCGCCACAGCGAGCCGGGAACGGATCGATTCAGGAAGAAGCCTCGCGCAGCGCCTTCGAGTTCTCCAGAATTCCGGAGTCCGTCCGGCCCGCCAGCCCTGCTTCGGCGCTAAAGCACAAGCCCGCCGCGCAACACGCTCCACCCGATGGTCATCAACAGATGTTGTTCCAGCTTGGCAGGCAAGTAGCAGCCGCGCTCGGGCTCGACCCGGGGCAATACCGAACGGAGGAATACATCGCGCTGGCCGAGGAAACCATGCGGGACCACCTCCTGTCGGGGAACGCCCAGCATCTGCCCCTGCTCATCGGCATGGCGCGCGGCGCCGGCAAGCTGGACAACGCGGACCTGGACACAGGTGATGGCGATCGTATCGCTGAGCAGATCAGCGCCTTCCTGGAATCCGCGTTCAAACAGGAAATAGAGCTGAGCAACGTGGCGCTCGACCTTGCTCAAGCCCCGCCGCCCTTGACGCGCAAGGAGCTCGCGGACGCTTTGCTGCGCGAAGCCGGCATCGATCCCCAGGCCTACCTGGCCGGCTCGGACACACCTTACGCATATGAAGGGATCGCCGCCTTCACGCCACCGCTCATCGTCAACAGCAAGGCTGCCGAGTACTACTTCGACCACGATGCGCTGAGCGCGGACGTTATCGCAAAAATGCGGCTGCTAGGCGGTGGCAGACCCACGGCCGACGACGTGCGGCGCATCCTCGCGCGACTGCCCGCCTCGCTGGACGCGGAATTCGGCAAGCAGTTCGATGCCCGCACGGCTCGGACGGCCGCACTCTGCTCGCAATGGCTGCGGTCCCGGCTGTCGGCATATGAACGGGATCATCACGTTGACCTCCATGCGGCCAATGTAGCGGTGTCGCGCCCCAAGCTGCAGTATTACGCGGAAGAGGCCCAGGTCTACAACCACACCTACTCGACGTACGACAAGCCGCATAGCGAAATCCCCGCCTCGGGGTTTTTCGTGACGTGCCGGTTCGAAGGCGCGCCGCCCCGTCATCTCTATATCGCGGCGAACGGTACGCTGCGCACGCTCGCCGCGCATGACGATCCGGTGCGCTGGATAAGCCAGAATCAGGCAGACCTGTTCGCCTCTCACGCCACACCCGGCGTCCGCGGCATCAAATCGCGCGTGATCATGGAGGAAACCGGCGCGGGACCGCACGCCGCGATGGCGAAATGGCTGCCTTCCGCTTTCCGCAAAGAGGCTGAACGCCAGCGGCAGGCCGCGCGCGGCCAGACCGCGACGGAGATAGGGACAGAGATGCTGCTCGACATGATTCCCGGCTGGAACGTCGCGAAGGCGATCCGCGACGGCGATTGGCGGTCGGCCGTCCTGCACGGCGCACTGACTGTGGCGGACCTCCTGCCGTCGGTCATCTCCGGGATAAGATGGGCCGCCAAGGCGGTCAAGGTCGCCAAGGTGGCCAGCCAGGGCGCCACCATAGGGCTGCGGGCCGTGACGCATACGGCGCCAACACTGCGCGAGAGCATCAAGGCGGTTTTGAAAGGCGCAAGCACGCACATCAGGGCGGGCTTGCGGCCCTTGGATCTGGACCGGGTAGCCATGGCGATTCGATCCGCCTCCCCCCGGCTTGCCTCGGATTTGCGCGGCATGGCCGCACGGACACGCGGCGCCGCGTTGCCGGCGGGCACGTGGAAGATCGTCAAAACGCCCATCGACCCAACTGCCGCGGCGGACGCCATCAGGCCCACGCCCATTGTCAAGGCGCGCAGCCAGAACGGTGCCGGACTCGAGCTGCTGCCCTATGGCGGCGATGGACGCGCCTATACCCGCTTCGATGCCTCCGGCCAGCGGGTGGGCGCGGTGCTGCTGACGGATGGCACCGGCGTGCTGCATGAAACGCTCCCCCTGGATGCCTTGCGGCGCTACCGCGTCAGCGCGCCCGATACATTGCTGGCGCTCGCCACCCGACCTACGGGCGCCGATGGCACCGCATTGCTGGGCGACGTACATTACGTGCGCATCGGCGAGGACTATATGCAGGTCGTGGCGGACGCTGCCACCTCCACTGCTGACCGCCGCATCTGGCGCGCGGCGCCGCCCGACGACGTGCCGCCCGACGTCGTCGCATATCGCCTGGTGCATGACTCGCGGTCGGGAATGTGGCGACGTCCGGATCCCCCCCAGCTGAAAGGCGGCGGTCCGCGGACGGCACGGACCGGCGCCGCCGCGGGCAAGGCCGAGACCAGCACCGGCGGTAGGGCCGCCACGGCGGGATTGAGCCCCAGCAATCAGGACCGTTACCAGTTCATGGAAACCATGTGGAGGAATATCGCCGGCGGTGCCACCGAGAAACAGCGCGCCTGGGTTGCGCTGCTGCTGATGCGCATCGGCAACACACCGCGCGGCGACGCCATCCTGCGGGCCTTGACCGCATGGCGCAAATACGTCGGCGAAACACCGCAGGTCGCCTTCCGGCAGCCGGGCTTGAAAGGCGTTCCTGACAAGGTCTCGCAGGCGCTCAGCACAACGAAGTACTGGGCCATCGACCCGGCGACGCTGTCCGGCGCTCCGTCGGAAGCGGTCCTTGATGCGGCGACAGATGAATTGGCCAAGATCTACGACAAGATGACACGCCTGTCCCGCCACGACAGTTCCGGCGGCACGCTGGCACTGCGCAGCGATCCTGTAGGCCGCGCGCTCGCGGACGGCAAGGTGCGGCTGCGCAAAGACCTGGATGACCTATGGGGTCAATGGGCCAGCGATGAGTCGATCCCGGCAGAACGGCACATCAACGACACGCACGTCCAGAGGCTGCCATATCGCGACAACCGGCAACGGCTCATCGACGGCTTGCGGCTCCAGACCCAGAAAACCAAGCTGCTCGGGGGCACGCCGGAAGAAGACCTGAAGCGATTGATCCGAGGGCAACCCGTGCGAAATCCGCAGCTGACCAGCCCCTATCTTGAAATTACCCTGCGCACCGCCGATGACCTTCCGCCATTGCCCAGCGATATGGAGCACCTGAAACTGCGCATCGCCGATGATGCTCCCGCCATGGGCGCGAGTGAGTCCGTCGAGATGTCCAGGTTGCCTCGCGACAAATACACCGTGATGAACACCAAGGGCGATATTCTGAATGACCCCGACGCAGTACCGAAGGAAACGCCCGCGCTCGGGGAACTTCTTCCCGATGGCTTGCGCGTGCTTGTCGTGGAGGGGGACGGCAGTTCCGTCACCGCGCACGCGCTGGGACCGTCGATCGAAGTCACCTATGCCAGGTAGCGAGCCAGCCGGGATTCCTGTCACTTCAAACCGACGCTCCCACGAGTCGCCGCGCCGGCGCCCACGGCAAAAAACAGCCGTCTAAAAGCGGCAGGCTCACACGTCGCCCAGGCGCATCAGGCGCCGGACCTGCTCGCGCTCGGCCCTCAGGATAGCGAGCAGGTCGGTTTCAACCTTGTCCAGCGGGTATTCGTCATCGTTCACGGACAGTCCCAGCGACAGGCTGCGCGCCTGGCCCGTGAACAGCGGGATGGCGAGCGTCGTGACCTTGCGATCCGTGTACCGTGCGATCGCCCATGCGTCCTCGGCCATGTCCAGCGCCCGATAGAGCGCGCTGGTATCGGGCATCGAGTTGCCGACGCGCAGATTCACCACGACGATCTTGCGCCGCTCCGAATCCGAACTGGCGCGGGCGATGATGATGACCTCGTCGCGGCCCTTCTCGCCGATGTTGACGGTGCCATTGCAGCGGTTGGCCAGCGCCTGCAGCGATGACTGGATGAACTCATTGACGCCCGTGTTGGCCAGCGCGGCGAAGCCGATCTCCAGCAGCTGCGGAGTCAGCGACCACAGCGTGCCCTCCTTGCGTACATAGCCCTCTCCCTGCAGCGTGTTCAACAGACGCAGCACGGTGGAATGCGGCAAGTCGACCGCCTTGGACAAGGCGGTTAGGGATTGCCCGGGTCCGCCGCGAAAACCACGCAGGATGGCTAGACACCTCTGGACCGACCTATTATCATTCATTTGACCACTACATGAAATTGTTGTTCATCTAGTGAACATTCTAGCCTGGCTTCCGGGTATCCCGCAAGCGGCTGGGCGTTCCGCAACACAGACCGGGGGCAGCATGGGCTACAGAGTAGGCGTCGACATCGGCGGCTCTTTTACCGACTTCGCCGTGTTCGACGAAGACACGGGCGACATCAAAAGTCTCAAAGTCTTTTCCCGCCCGGACCAGCCGGGCGAGGAAGTCATCGCCGGGGTGCGCATGCTGGGCGAGCGCTACGGCATCCAGCCGGCGCAGATCAGCTACTTCACCCACGGGACCACGGTCGGCATCAACACCGTCATCCAGCGCAAGGGGCTGAAACTGGCGCTGTTCGCCACCGAGAACTTCTGCGACGTGCTGGAACTGGCGCGGCTGAAGACGCCGGACATGTACCACCTGCTGTCGCGGCGGCCCGAACCCCTGATCAAGCGCAGCATGGTCTTCGGCATCGCCGAGCGCATGGCGCCCGACGGTTCGGTTCGCAAGCCGCTGGACGAAGCCAGCGTCGAGCGCGCGGTGCGGGCGGCGCGGGACGCCGGTGCCGAAGGCATCGTCATATCGCTCCTGCACGCCTACCGCAATCCCGCGCACGAACAGCGCGTGCGGGACATCGTCGCGGCCATCGCGCCGGAGCTGCCGGTGTCCTGCTCCAGCGAAACCTGGCCCATCATCCGCGAATACGAACGCACCATCACGGCCGTCATCGGCGGCTACGTCCAGCCGCGCGTCGCGCATTACCTGGGCTCGCTCCAAGCCGCGCTGAAGAACGCCGGCGTGCAGCCGGAACCGCGCCTGACCAAGTCCAACGGCGGCGTGATGACCGCCGAACAAGGCAAGCGCGACTGCGTGCAGATGATCCTGTCCGGCACCGCCGCCGGCGTGATCGGCGCCAGCCACGTCGCGGCCACCGCCGGCATCCCGCGCTGCCTGAGCCTGGACATCGGCGGCACCAGCGCGGACATCGCCGTGATCATCGACGGCAAGCCGCAGTACGGCGTCGGCGAGCTGATCGGCGACTTCCAGATCTACATCCCCTCGGTTTCCGTGTCGTCCGTCGGCGAAGGCGGCGGCTCCATCGCCTGGGTCGATCCGCTGGGCGTGTTGAAAGTGGGTCCTGAAAGCGCCGGTTCCCGCCCCGGCCCCGCCTGCTATCGCCGCGGCGGCACGCGGGCCACCATCACGGACGCCTTCGTCTGCTGCGGCTTCGTCGGCCATTCCGACCTGGGCTACAAGGCCGTCGAAGTCGACGTCGAAGCCGCGCGCAAGGCCGTCGGCGAACTGGCCGGCCAACTGGGCCGCGGCATCGAGGAAACCGCCGAGGCCATCATCCAGATCGCCGTGTCGGGCATGTATACGGAGGTCAGCGGCCTGGTGTCGCGCTATGGCATAGACCCGCGCGAATACGCCGTGCTGGCCTTCGGCGGCGCCGGCCCCATGCTGGGATGCTTCCTGGCGCGGGAGATCAAGGTCAAGGAAATCGTCGTCCCGCCCTCGCCCGGCACGCTCAGCGCGCTGGGCGGCCTGATCGCCGACTTGAAGAGCGACTTCCTGAAAACCGTCTACGCCGACCTGACGCCGGACAACCTGCAAAGCGTGCGGCAGGAATTCGCCACGCTGCGCGAGCGCGCCCAGCAATGGCTGCGCCACGAGCAAGGCCACGTCGACGGCGCGGAATACGTGTACTCCGCCGAAATGCGCTATCGCGGGCAATCCTACGAAATCGATACCGTCCTGGATCCCGCGCACATCGAAAGCGCCGACATCCAGGCGGTCGCGCGGGCCTTCCACGACGCGCACCGGCAGTTGTACGGCCACGCCGACGAACAGGCCCCGGTGCAGGTCGTCAGCCTGCGCGTGGTGATCTCGGGCAACAGCGACAAGCCGCGCTTCCCCCGCCACGAGCCGCGGCCCGGCACGCCCAAGGCCGACCGCAAAGTGCGCGTCTGGCTGGACGGCGGTTTCCAGGACGTGGACCTGTACAGCCGCGGCGCGCTCGCCGCCGGGCACCGGTTCGACGGACCGGCCATCGTCACGCAGGACGATTGCACCACCGTCATCCCCGCCGGCCACGTATGCCATGTCGATGAATATGCCAATCTGCGCATCGCTTTCGAAGGAGACGCATCATGACCGTGGATAACTTCCGCCTGCAGGTCCTGGCCAACCACTGCACCGCCGCCGCCGAGGCCATGGGCTATACCCTGATGCGCACGGCGTACTCCACCTTCGTCAAGGAAACCGAGGACTTCTCCGCGCAGCTGATGACGCCGGCGGGCAAGACCTTCGCCTCGCCCAAGACCTTCGGCGCCACCTGGTACACCGGCCTGGACTACGGCCGCGTGATCCAGATGTTCGACGATTACCGCGAAGGCGACATCTACCTGACCAACGACCCCTACAGCGGCTACGTCGCCACCCATACGCCCGACATGCACGTATGGAAGCCGGTGTTCCGCGACGGCCGGCTGGTGTGCTTCGTCGGCAGCCACATCCACAATACCGACATGGGCGGCGCGGTGCCCGCGTCCCTGTCCCGCACGCTGACCGAGGTGCACCAGGAAGGCCTGCGCATTCCACCCATGCTGCTGATGCGCGATGGCGTCCTCGACGAAAAACTGCTGCGCATCATGCAGGTCAACGTGCGCATGCCGGACCAGAACCACGGCGACCTGAACGCGCAGATCGCCGCGCTGACCGTGGGCGAACGCAAGGTGCACGAAATCATCGACCGCTTCGGCGTCGAGGAATTCATGCAGGGCGCCGAAGCCATCCTGGACTACGCCGAGCAGCAGACGCGCGCGCTGATCCGCGACATCCCCGACGGCGACTACGCGTTTTCCGAGTTCGCCGACGAAGACTCGGTGAACGGCTATCCCTGCCGCATCCACATCACGCTGCGCGTGCGCGGCGACGAACTGGAACTGGACTTCACAGGCAGCGATCCTCAGGTGGCGTCGTCGCTGAACGTGCCGACCGGCGGCGACGGCCATCATTCCGTCATCACCGTCGGCCTGATCTACGTGATGCACACCCTGGCGCCGCGCAATGTGCTGAACGCCGGCTCGGTGCGGCCCATGCGCGCCGTGCTGCCGGAGGGCTCCATCGTCAATCCGGTGGCTCCCGCGGCCGTGGGCATGCGCAGCCTGACGGCGGCGGTGATCCAGGCCTGCACCTTCGGCGTCTTCAACCGCGCGTTGCCGGAACGCCTGCCCGCCTGCCCCGCCGGCGGCTCCACGCTGCTGAACGTGAAGACCACCACGCGTGGCGGCCGTCAGGTGCTGTCGTCCATCGGCCCCTGCGGCGGCGGCGCCGGCGGCGGCCCGGAATACGATGGCGTCGAAGGCTGCGGCGCCAACAACGCCTTCCTGAAAAACACGCCGGTGGAAATCAACGAAGCCGAAGTCCCCATCGAGATCATCCGCTACGGCCTGGTACCCGACACGGGCGGCGCCGGCCGGCTGCGCGGCGGCAACGCCGCGACGATGGAATTCAAGGTGCTGGCGCCCAACGGCGTGGTCACGGCGCGCAACCGCAACCGTTCCGAGCTTGCCGCCTGGGGCGTGGTCGGCGGCAAGGCCGGCGCCAATTCGCGCTTCATCAAGAATCCCGATACGCCGGCGGCCGAGGAGTTGCGCAACAGCGACCTGGTCAACTGCGCCCCGGGCGACGTCATCCGCCTGGAAGGCCCGGCCGGGGGCGGCTACGGCAATCCGTTCGACCGCCCCGTCGAAAAAGTGCTGGAGGACGTGCGTTCCGGCTTCGTGTCGCCGCGACGCGCCCGCGAGGCCTATGGCGTAGCGATCCGCGACGACCTGACCGTCGACGAGGCCGCCACCCGCGAACTGCGGGGGGGCGCGAGCAGCCCGCCCACGCCAGCACGTGCAGGCGCCGAACGCGCGCCGAACGCGAGCGGCAAGGCCGGCGCCGCGCCCGCCGATCATTTCGACTATGGTCCGGGCCGTTCCCGCTTCGAAAGCATCTGGACCAGCGCCCGCTACGACGCCATGACGCGCATCATGGCCGCGCTGCCGATCAGCTGGCGCCATTTCGTCAAGCACCAGATGTTCGCCGCGCTGGCCGGCACCGAGCCGCCCCGGGACGGCGGCGCGGCCGACATCGAGCGGATATACCGCCAGCTCAGCGAACGTTACGCCGAGCTGCCCGCGCTGGAAACCATCCCCGCCAAGGCGGCGGCCTGACGACGGGATACGCGGACCGCCATGCCCAGCACCACGGATATCTTCGCGCCCGACTTCCAACGCCGCCCTTACTGGTGGGAGGCCTATGAACCGCCGGATCCCGGCGACGACGCCCTGCCCGCGCGCGCCGACGTCGTCATCGTCGGCGGGGGCTACACCGGAATCTGCTGCGCGCTGACGCTGCGCGAAGCCGGCATCGACGCCGTGGTGCTGGAAGCCGGCCGGCCCGGCCACGGGGCCAGCACGCGATCCGGCGGACAGATGTCCGGCGGCGTCAATGTACAGAAGAAGGCGCTCGCCGCCGTCGGCGAAAGCCCGGAACAGCGCGAAGCGCGGCTGGCGGCCCGCCTGCGCGACGCCTCCGCGTCGATGCGCTATGTCGAATCGCTGATCGAGCGGCATGGCATCCAGTGCGGCTGGCAGAAGACCGGCCGCCTGACCACGATGTGGCTGCCGCAGCACTACGAGGCCTGGCAGGCGCGCATCGACCAGCTCAATGCCTGCACCGATTCGCATGCCCGCATGGTCCCGCGCGAACAGCTGCATGCCGAAATCGGCTCCGACGTCTACCATGGCGCGGCGCTGATCGAGCACGCGGGCCATCTGCATCCCGCGCAACTCTATGGCGGCATGCTGGCGGCGGCGCGCCACGCCGGCGCGCGCATCCATGGCAACACGCCGGTATCGGGCATCGCCCGTACCGGCGACGGCTACGACGTGCGCACGGCGCGCGGCACCGTGCGCGCGCAACAGGTGGTGATCGCGACCAACGGCTACACCGGTCCGGAAGTGGGCGACCTGCGCCGCAAGGTCGTGCCCATAGCCACCTACATGATCGCCACCGAGGAGCTGCCGCCCGATCTGGCGGCCGATATCCTGCCCACCAACCGCGCCGTTTCCGAATCGCGCCGGGTGGTCAACCACTATCGCCTGTCGCCGGACGGCCGGCGCCTGCTGTTCGGCGGGCGCGCCCGCTTCACCCCGACCGGCGAGGAAACCACCGCGCGCCTGCTTCACCGCGCGATGCTGAAGCGCTTTCCGCAACTGGCGGGCACGCGCATCACCCACAGCTGGGGCGGCAATGTCGCCATGACGCTGGATTCGATGCCGCATATCGGCGGCGCCGACGGCTTGCACTACGCGCTGGGCTGCAACGGCAGCGGAATCGCTATGATGAGCTACCTGGGCCACAGCGTCGGCCGCAAGATCGCCGAAGCGTCCGGCAATCCGATCAATGCTTTCGATATGGGAGAAATTCCCGGGCACCCGTTCTATTTCGGCAATACCTGGTTCCTGTTCGCCATCGGCAGCTGGTACCAGGCACGCGACGCCTACGAACACTGGAAGGCGCGCTGACACTTGCCTTGCACCGTCCGATGCGGAACCCGGCTGCCCGCCGGGAACCGTGAATAAGGGATCGGACGCGACCACAACTATTGGAGTAAATCCATGAATATGCAGCGTCGCAATGCCTTGAAAGTCCTGACCGGCCTGTGCGGGGCAGCCGCCCTGCCCCGCTACGCCCTGGCGCAGCCCGGCGGCTATCCCGGCGGCCCGGTCACCGTCATCGTGCCCTACGGGGCCGGCGGCAGCACGGACGTGATCGCCCGGCTGCTGGTGAATGACGTGAGCGAGCGCCTGGGCGGCAAGTTCATCGTCGAGGACAAGCCCGGCGCCGCCGGCAATATCGGCACCCGGCAGGTCGCGGTCTCCCGGCCCGATGGCGCGACGCTGCTGTATTCGACGGCAACGCCTTTCTGCATCAACCCCTACGTCTACAAGACACTGCCCTTCGACCCGGACAACGATTTCGCCGCGGTCTCGCGCACGGCGAAGCTGCCGCTGGTGCTGGTGGCCAACGCGGGCCTGGGCATCAAGGACGCGCACGAGTTCGTCGAGTACCTGCGCAAGCACCAGAAGGACTGCAGCTTCAGCTCCTACGGCATCGGCACGTCCAGCCATATCGCGGGCACCATCTTCACGCGGAAGATAGGCGCCACCGGCGTGCTGCACGTGCCCTACAAGGACATGACGGCCATGTCGGACCTGGCGGCGGGCCGGAACACGTTCCACATCGACGCATGGTCCGTGGTGGATCCGCTGGTCAAGTCCGGCAAGCTGGTGGCGCTGGCCGTGTCCAGCAACGAACCGCTGCCCTGGGCCCCCAACCTGCCCACCATCGCCAGCGTGGTCAAGAGCGACTACGAAATCGTCACCTGGCACGCCGTGTTCGCGCCGCGCAAGACGCCGACGGACGTCGTCGACTTCCTGAACCAGGAATTCCAGAAGACCATAGACAAGCCCATCGTCCAGAAGACCTATCGGGAACAGGGCTTCCTGACCTACCCACCCGCGACGCCCAAGGAAATCGACGCCTTCGTCAAGGCGGACAAGGCGCGCTGGAAAGGCTACGTGGAGGCCGCGGGCATCGTTCCGTCCTGAGGCCGAGCGCTGTCGCGCCAGGCGTCGCGCCGCTCAGGCGCGCGCTGCCTGCTGCTTGTACTCGCGCGGCGTCATGCCGAAGCGCCCGCGGAACTCGCGCGAGAAGTGCGCGCCGTCGGCGAAGCCGCAATCCAGCGCCACCTGCGTGACCGGCAGCCGGCTGTTTTCCAGCAGCCAACGGCTGTACTGCAGCCGCAGGTTGCGCTGGAACACCATGGGGCTGAGGCCCAGCGCCTGCTGGAAGGCCCGCTCGAGCTGTCGCCGTCCAACGCCCACATAACGCGCGATCGCGTCCAGCGATGGCGGATCGTCGATGCGCTGCTCGATGAAATGCGCCGCCTGCCGCACCCGCAGGTCGCCGATGTCCGATACGTCGGAATAGAAATGCGCCTGCGGCACGCGTGACGGCCGCATGCCTTGCAGCATCATGTGCCGCACGGCCTGTTGCGCCTTGTCGCGTCCGCAGTGGCGCTCCACCAGATAAAGCGCCAGGTCGATGGCGGCCGTCGAGCCGGCGCAGGTGATCAGGTCGCCTTCGTCGATGAACAGCCGGTCCACGGCGGCGCGCACGCCGGGAAAGCGCGCACGGAAGGCGTCCAGCACGTTCCAGTGCACGCACACGCTGCGCGCGCCCAGCACCCCGGCCTGCGCCAGCGCGAACGTACCCGTGCAGATACCCAGCATGCGCACCGGGCTGTCCGCCACGCGGCGGATCCACTGCTGCAGCACCGGCGGCAGGTTGACGTTCGGATAATCGTTGCCGCCGCAGATCGCCACGTAATCCAGGCCCGACAGGTCGTCGACCAGGCCGCCGTCCACCGCCAGCGACAGGCCGGCGCTGGCCGAGCGCGGCAGGCCGTCCCAGCTCATCACGCGCCAGGTGGTGTGGATGCGCCGGCTCTTGCCGCCATGGTCGCCCGCCAGCCTCAATGCGTCGACGAAGCCGGAAAACGCCGCCAGCGTGAACTGGTCGAGCAGGACCAGGCCCACGGAGAGTTCTGGTTTACCCGCAGGCGGCACGGCGTCCAGGGAGGAATCGCAGGTTGGAGCTGGCATGATGACGCAATTATTCAAGTTTCTGACCAGACATTTCAATCCCGGTTTGCCCCTAGGGGCGCACTATTCCGGACACCGACACACAAAAGCTCCGGCCCGCCCGGGCACCACTCCAAGGGAAATCGCCATGGCACGACAGATCCGCAACGCCCTGCTCGCCGGCGCCATCGCCGCCGCCTTCATGACGCAGCCCGCCGCGGCCGCCGAACGCATCACCGTGGCCTGGTACGGCGGCAACTGGGGCGACGCCTTCAAGGCCTGCGTCGCCGATCCGTACACCAAGGCGACCGGCGTCGCGGTCACGCCCGAGATCGGCACCTCCACCACGACGCTGTCCAAGCTGCAGCAGCAGAAGAACGCGCCGACCATCGACGTGGCCTGGATGGACGGCGGCATCAGCGAACTGGCGCAGGCCGCCGGCGTGCTGGACACGCTGGACCCGGCCGCCATTCCCAACATGAAACACCTGCTGCCGCAGGCCATCTACGGCGGCCAGGGCGCCACCTATGCGGTCGGCACGGGCTACTACTCGCTGGGCCTGACCTACAACACCAAGGAAATCAGCACGCCGCCCAAGACCTGGAAGGACCTGTGGAAGCCGGAATACGCCGGCGCCATCGTGATCCCGTCGCCGTCCAACTCGTCCGGCGTGCCCTTCATCCTGTTCATGGCCAAGGTGTGGGGCGTCGATCCGTCCAACCTGGAGCCGGTCTACAAGCGCCTGGCGGCGCTGGATACCGCCCTGCTGTTCGACAGCTCGGGCGCGGCCACCAACGCCTTCCAGTCGGGCGAAGCCGTCATCGGCGCGCACTTCAACGTCGGCGCCTGGGACCTGATCGACAAGAAACTGCCGATCGGCTTCGCCGTGCCGCAGGAAGGCGTATGGGCCACCGACGCGCGGCTGCACCTGGTCAAGGGCACGCCTCACAAGGCCGCCGCGCAGAAATTCATCGATACGGCGCTGACCGCCGAGGCATCGCAATGCCTGGCGACGCGTCTCTACCTGGGCCCGTCGGTGCAAGGCGTGCAGTTGCCGCCCGAAGCCGCGCGCAAGCTGCCCTGGGGCGAAAAAGGCTCGGTGAAGGACCTGCAGCTGCTGGACTGGAACGAGGTCAACGCGCGCCGCGCTGAAATCACCGACGCGTGGAACCGCCAGGTCGCCCGCAAGCGCTGATCCGGAGCAGACGTTTTGCACAAGAACGGGGAAACCAAGATGCCGGTCCTGCTGGACATCCGTGGCGTACGCAAGCGTTTCGGCGGCCATGCCGCGCTGGACGATATCGACCTGCAGGTGCGGCAGGGCGAATTCATCGCCCTGCTCGGTCCCAGCGGCTGCGGCAAGACGACGCTGCTGCGCACGATCGCCGGATTCCTGGCGCCCGACGCGGGCGGCATCCTGATCGACGGCCAGGACGTCAGCCGGCTGCCCGCGCATCGGCGGCCTCTGAATACCGTGTTCCAGAATTACGCGCTGTTCCCGCACATGACCGTGCTGGACAACGTGTCGTACGGCCCGCGGCGACGCGGCACGGGCCGGGCCGAAGCGGCGCAGCGCGCGCGCCAGGCCCTGGAGATGGTGGGCCTGGCCGGCATGGATGCCCGCTATCCGCGCGAAATGTCCGGCGGGCAGCAGCAGCGCGTGGCGCTGGCGCGCGCCATCGTCAACGCGCCCAGGCTGCTGTTGCTGGACGAGCCGCTGTCGGCGCTGGACCTGAAGCTGCGGCGGCGCATGCAGCTGGAATTGAAGCATCTGCAGGAGCAGTTGGGGATCTCCTTCGTCTTCGTGACGCACGACCAGGAAGAGGCCATGACCATGGCCGACCGTATCGTCGTCATGAACGCCGGCCGCATCGAACAGGTCGGCACCGGGCCTGAGATCTATCGGGCGCCGGCGACCCGCTTCGTCGCGGAGTTCATCGGCGACGCCAACCTGCTGCCGTTCACCCGCGTCGCGGACGGCATCGCGTTGCAATCGCTGGCTGGCCTGGCGGCGCCGATGCCCCTGGCACCCGCCCGCGGCACCGCCGTCCTGCGGCCGGAGGATCTGCACGTCACCGATGGCGTCGATACGCCCGCCGGCCACGTACGGTTCCAGGCCACCGTCACCGACGTCATCCGCGTGGGCAGCCATACGTCCGTCCTGGGCGACGCCGGCGGCCAGGTGCTGCAGGCCCGTCTGCCGGGCGACTGCCCGGGCCTGGCGGCCGGCGGCATCCGCACCTGGAGCTTCGATCCCGCGCGCGTCCACCTGATCGCGGAGCAGCCATGACCGGCTCGCTGCGCACGCCCGCCGCCCTGCTCTGCGTCCCGCTGGCGCTGTTCGCGGCCTTCTTCGTCGCGCCGCTGTGCGTCGTCGTGCTGGCCAGCGTCTTCGATCCCGCGCGCGGCGGCTTCACCCTGGCCTACTACGTCAACGTGCTGGCCGACGCCTACCATTGGGACGTCATCGCCACCACGTTCCGCATCGGCGTGGGCAGCACGCTGGTCTGCCTGCTGCTGGGTTATCCGCTGGCGTGGTACCTGGTGCGGCTGGTGCGCTGGCGCCACTGGCGCCGCATCTGCGTGATCATTCTGGTGGTGCCGCTGTTCACCAGCAACATCGTGCGCTCCTTCGGCTGGATGGTCATGCTGGGCCGCAACGGCATCGTCAACGATACCCTGCAGGGCCTGGGGCTGATCGACCGACCCATGCGCTTCCTGGGCACCGAACTGGGCATCCTGATCGGCATGGTGTACATCCTGCTGCCCTTCGTCGTGCTGGCCGTGGGCAATACGCTGGCGCGCATCGATCCGGGCCTGGAGCAGGCTTCTTCCGACCTGGGCGCCACGCCCTGGCAGACCTTCCTGCACGTGACGCTGCCGCTGACCCTGCCCGGTGTCGCCGCCGGCGCGATCATGGCCTTCACCCTGGCGGTCAGCGCCTACGTGACGCCGGCGCTGCTGTCGGGCGGACGCGTCACCGTGCTGTCGGTGCTGATCTTCCAGCAGTACAGCAGCGTGTTCAACGTCCACCAGGGCGGCGCCCTGAGCGTGGTGCTGCTGGTGCTTTCGCTGGTGCTGGTAGCCCTGGCCGGCCGCGTCGGCCAACCCGCAAGGAGTACGCGATGATCGCGCGGATCGGAATACGCCTGCTGTCCTGGCTCCTGCTGGCCTATATGGTGCTGCCGCTGGCGGTGATCCTGGGCGCTTCCTTCACCGCCACGTCCTATCTGGCCTTTCCGCCGCAAGGCTGGACGTTGCAGTGGTACCGCCAGTTCCTGGGCGACCCCAGCTATCTGTCGGCGTTCTTCACCAGCGCCATGCTGGCCTGCGCCGCCACCGCCGTGGCCATCGCGCTGGCGATCCCGTCCGCCCTGGCCGTCGCGCGCTACGATTTTCCCGGCAAGGGCGCGATATCCGCGCTGCTCATGTCGCCGCTGGTGCTGCCGCATGTGGTGCTGGGCGCGGCGCTGCTGCAGTTCGGCTCGTCGATCGGCCTGACCCGCAGCTTCACGGCCCTGCTGGTCGGCCATACCGTCATCGTGCTGCCCTTCGTGATGCGCAGCGTGCTGGCGATGCTGACGCCCGAACAGCGCGCGCTGGAAGAAGCCTCGGCGGATCTGGGCGCCGGCCCGCTGCAGACCTTCTTCCTGGTGCTGCTGCCGCAGATCCGGCCCGGCCTGGTCACGGGCGCGATCTTCGCCTTCATCTCGTCGTTCATCAACGTGGAGCTGTCGATCTTCAATACCACGGCGGACCTGAACACGATACCCGTGAAGCTGTTCAATTACGTGCAATACACCATCGATCCGACCATCGCCGCCGTATCCGGCGCGACCATCGTCGCGGCCTTCCTGGCCATCGTGATCCTGGACCTGACCGTGGGGCTGGACATGCTGTCCGAACCCCGCTGATACCCGCGGGCCGCCGCGCCCGCGACGCTACGCCTTTTCACTTACCCATCCCTTTCCTTGAAGCCGGGAGTATCAGTCATGCGCAAGCAAGACGTGTTCGATGTCATCTATACCCATACCGAAGGTGAACCGCTGTGCATCATCCATAGCGGCATTCCCTATCCCGCCGGATCCAGCATCCTGGACAAGCGCGCCTTCCTGGAAGCCAACTACGACTGGCTGCGCAAGGCCCTGATGCGCGAGCCGCGCGGGCATCGCGATATGTTCGGCGTGTTCCTGACGCCGCCGTCGTCGCCCGATGTCGATGCCGGCCTGATCTATATCGACGGCACCGAGTACTCGCACATGTGCGGCCACGGCACGATCGCCGTCGCCATGGCGATGGTGGCCCTGGGCCTGGTCAAGCGCGGCGACGATGGCCTGACGCGCATCCGCTTCGAGACCACGGCCGGCCTGGTGGTGGCGGAAGTGAAGTCCGAAGGCGACGACGTGCTGTGGACGCGCTTCGAGAACGTGCCGGCCTACGTGGCCGCGCAGGACCTGCCCGTGACCGTGCCGGGCTACGGCGAACTGAAGGCCGACATCGTGTGGGGCGGCAATTACTTCGGCATCGTCGACCTGACGGAAAGCAAGCTGCGCATCTCGCCGGAAAACGGCAGCGAACTGTCACGCCTGGGACTGGCGGTGCGTGACCAGCTGAACGCGAAGCATCGCATCCAGCATCCGACGCAGCCGCATATCAACAACCTGAACTACATCACGTTCTGGCATCCGGCCACCATCCCCGGGGCCTTCTACAAGAACGTGCACGTGTTCAGCCAGGGGCAGCTGGACCGCTCCCCCGGCGGCACCGGCACCAGCGCGATGATGGCGATGTTCGAAGCGCGCGGGAAAATGGGCCTGAACCAGCCCATCCTGTCCGAAGGCCTGCTGGGCAGCGGCACCTTCGAAGGCTGCCTGCTGGGCACCGTGGACCTGAACGGCACCCGCGCCGTGCGTCCCACCGTCAAGGGCACCGCCAGCATCCTGGGCACGGCGCGTTGGACGATAGACCGCGATGACCCCGTCGGCGCGGGCTTTCTCGTCAAGTAGGGATCAGGGAAGCAGGGATCGGGGGCAAGCGGGCGGGAATCCGGCCCGCCTACTCCACCTTCGCGCCCGACTTCTTCACGACCTCGGCCCAGCGCGGGATTTCGGTGGCCATCAGGTCGCGCAGTTGTTCGGGCGAGCCGCCAACCAGATCCATCCCCATGGTCTTGCCGAGCTTTTCCTGCACGTCCGGTTCCTTCAGGATGGCCGCGATTTCCTTGGACAGGCGATCGACGATGGCCTTGGGCGTGCCCTTGGGCGCGTACACCGCCTGCCAGGAAGACACGTCGAAACCGGGTACACCGGCCTCCTGCAGCGTGGGCACGTCCGGCGCCAGCGCGATGCGCTTGGCGGTGGTGACCGCGAGCAGTTGCAGCTTGCCCTGCTGCAGCAGCGGCAAGGCGGCCGTCATCTGGTCGAACATGAAGGTCACGTTGCCGGACGAGACATCCACCATCGCGGGCGGCGTGCCCTTGTAGGGGATGTGCGTCAGCGGCACCCCTATCGTCTGGGCGAAGAGCTCGCCCGTCAGGTGGGTCGACGTCCCGGCGCCCGACGACGCGAAGGTCCGCTTGGCGGGATCCTTCTTCAGCAGCGCGATCAGGTCCGCCACGGATTTCAGCTTGAGATGCGGGTCCACCAGCAGCACGTTCGGCAGCGTGGCCACCAGCGACACCGGTTCGAAGTCCTTCACCGGGTCGTAGCTCAGGTTCTTGTACAGGCTGGGATTGATCGCGTGCGTGCTGATCGTGCCGCCAAAGAGCGTGTAGCCATCCGGCGGCGCTTTCGCCACATAGGCCGCGCCGATCGCGCCGGCGGCGCCCGGCTTGTTCTCCACGACCACCGACTGGTGCAGCCGTTCGGACAGCTTCTGCGCGATCACGCGACCCACCACGTCCGTCGACCCGCCCGGCGTGAACGGCACCACATAGGAAATCGGCTTTTGCTGCGGCCAGTCGGCGGCCTGCGCGGTCACGTTAAAAGTCGCCAGCAAGCCGGCGCCCGCCAAGGCGGCCAGCGCCTTGCGTCGTTGCAATGCCATCGTTGTCTCCTGTCTGTCGTTTTGTATTGTTTTCGGCTGCTGCTTCAGCGATGGGATAGGTTCACCGCCCGCGCGCCTTGCGCCATTCGGCGAAGGCCTCACGCGACGCCGGATCGGTGGGCGGATACAGCCCCAGCGTGGAAGCGCCCTCGCGCACGCGTTCCGTGACGAAATCCTCGAACGCCGTCATCTCGGTGGCCTCGACGGCGATCTCGTCGGCGATGTGCGCCGGGATGATCACCACGCCTTCACCGTCGCCCACCACCACGTCGCCCGGGAACACCGCCACGTCGCCGCAGCCGATCGGCACGTCGATGTCCAGCGCCTGGTGCAGGGTCAGGTTGGTGGGCGCGGACGGCCGCTGGTGATAGGCCGGGAAGCCCATCCTGGCGATCTCCGGCGAATCGCGAAAACCGCCATCGGTGACCACGCCGGCTGCGCCGCGCTTCATCAGCCGCGTCACCAGGATGGAACCGGCGGAAGCGGCGCGTGCGTCGTTGCGGCTGTCGATGACCATCACCGCGCCTTCCGGGCAGGTCTCGACGGCCACGCGCTGCGGATGCGTGCGATCCTCGAACACCTTGATGTGGTTCAGGTCCTCGCGCGCCGGGATATAGCGCAGGGTGAAGGCGTAGCCCACCATGTTCGGCAGATCGCCGTTCAGCGGATGCACGTTCTGGATGAACTGGTTGCGCAGGCCGCGCTTGAACAGCGCCGTGCACAGCGTGGCCGTGCTGACCTGCTCCAGCCTGGCCTTGGTATCGGGGTTGAGTTGCGGCACGAGGTACTCCTCAGTAGATATCGGGCTCGGAGACCGGCGCGCCGAACTCCGTTTCCAGGAAATCGAAATCGCAGCCATCGTTGGCCTGCAGGATGTGCTTGGAATACATCCAGCCGTAGCCGCGTTCGTAGCGGCGCGGCGGCGGCGTCCAGGCCGCGCGGCGGGCGGCCATTTCCTCGTCGCTGATGTTCAGGTGGATGCTGCGGGCCGGCACGTCCACGGTGATCATGTCGCCGGTGCGCACCAGCGCCAGCGGACCGCCGATATAGGCCTCGGGCGCGGCATGCAGGATGCAGGCGCCATAGCTGGTGCCGCTCATGCGGGCGTCCGACAGGCGCAGCATGTCGCGCACGCCCTGCTTGACCAGCTTCGTGGGGATGGGCAGCATGCCCCACTCCGGCATGCCGGGGCCGCCCTGCGGCCCGGCGTTGCGCAGGATCAGGATATGGTCGGCCGTGACGTCCAGGTTTTCGTCTTCCACCGCGGCTTTCATGCTGGGGTAATCGTCGAAGACCAGCGCCGGGCCGGTGTGCTGCAGGTAGCGCGGCGCGCAGGCGCTGGGCTTGATGACGCAGCCGTCCGGCGCGATGTTCCCGCGCAGCACGGCCAGTGCGCCTTCGTCGTAGATGGCATTGTCCAGCGGACGGATCACGTCGTCGTTGTAGACTTCGGCGCCTTCGATGTTGGCGCCCAGCGTCTTGCCGTTGACCGTCATGGCCGACAGGTCCAGATGCTGCTTCATCCGGTTCATCAGCGCCGGCAGCCCGCCGGCGTAGTAGAAATCTTCCATCAGGTAGGTATCGCCGCTGGGCCGGATATTGGCGATGACCGGCACCTTGCGGCTGGCCGCGTCGAAATCGTCCAGTCCCACCGCGCAGCCGGCGCGCCGCGACATTCCGACCAGGTGGATGATGGCGTTGGTCGAGCATCCCATGGCCATCGCGACGTTGATGGCGTTCTTGAAGGACGCCACCGACAGGACTTTTTGCGGCGTCAGGTCCTCCCACACCATTTCAACCGCGCGGCGCCCGCACTCGGCGGCCATGCGCATGTGATTGACATCGGCGGCCGGTATCGACGAAGCACCGGGCAGCGTCATGCCGATGGCTTCGGCGATGGCCGTCATCGTGCTGGCGGTGCCCATGGTCATGCAGGTGCCGTAGCTGCGGGCGATGCCGCCTTCCACCTCGGTCCATTCGACCTTGCTGATGTTGCCGGCGCGGCGTTCGTCCCACAGTTTCCAGGCATCCGAACCGGAACCCAGCACCTTGCCCTTCCAGTTGCCGCGCAGCATGGGGCCGGCCGGAAGGTACACACAGGGCAGGCCCGCGCTGATGGCGCCCATCACCAGGCCCGGCGTGGTCTTGTCGCAGCCGCCCATCAGCACCGCGCCGTCCACCGGGTGGCTGCGCAGCAGCTCTTCCGCCTCCATGGCCAGCATGTTGCGGTAAAGCATGGTGGTCGGCTTGACGAAGGACTCCGACACGGACAGCGCCGGCAGCTCCACCGGAAAGCCGCCGGCCTGCAGCACCCCGCGCTTGACGTCGGCCACGCGCTCGCGGAAATGCATGTGGCAGGGCTGCAGGTCGGACCAGGTGTTGATGATGGCGATGATGGGCCGGCCTTCCCAATCCTGCGGCCCGTAGCCCATCTGCATCATGCGGGAACGGTGGCCGAAGGAACGCAGGTCGTCCTTGGCCATCCAGCGCGCGCTGCGCAGGCTCTCGTAAGTACGTGTCATGGAGTCCACTCGTATTTAAGGGTTATCGGGCCGAGTGTGGCGTTTGATGCCCACCGCGGAGATCCAATGCGGGCCGCCCTATGGGGTTGCGCAACACGGATAGGCCGGTGCAGGCTTATGTCTCGGCCGCATTGAAACACTAATGTATTAGTATGTCAACGCAGCCCTGCCGCTACAATTCCGCTCCGGTTTGTATCCTAACGCCGGCGGCGCGGCATCGCGCCATCGCTCACCGGTGAATCATCAATGTCCCTGACGGAAACGCTATCGACCCTGCGCCTGGACCGGTCCCGCCACGCGGCCCCCCAGGTCTTCGAGAAACTGCGCGAACTGATCGTGTCGCTGGAGCTCGCACCCGGCACGGTCCTGCCGCGCCCCGAGTTGGCCGAAGCCTTCGGACTCAGCCAGACGCCCATCCGCGACGCGCTGCTGCGGCTCAGCGAAGAAGGCCTGGTCGATATTTTTCCGCAGCACACGACGGAAGTCAGCCGCATCGATATCGCGGCGGCCCGCCAGGCGCACTTCCTGCGCCGTTCGCTGGAGCTGGAAATCGTCCATGTACTGGCGCAACGCGACGACCCGCTGCTGGCGGCCCGCCTGCAAGCCCACATCGACCTGCAGCGCGCCAGCCTGAAGGCCAACGAATACGCGCAATTCATCGCCGCCGACCAGGCTTTCCACCGCGAAATGCACGAGGCCGCCGGCGTGACGCAGCTGTGGGAACTGGAGCAGCGCTACAGCGGCCACGTGGACCGGCTGCGCCGCCTGCATCTGCCGGAAACCGGCAAGGCGCAGCGCATCCTGCAGGACCACCAGCGTGTGCTGGACGCCATCGTCGCGCGCGACGCCGCGCGTGCCCAGCAGGCGCTGCGCGAACACCTTTCGGGCACGCTGAACCAGGTCGACGATATCTGCAAGCGCTACCCGGACTACGTGCGGGCGGCTTGATCCGGCGCGGCGATGCGACGCTGCATCAGGCCGTCCAGGGCATCGAAAATCTTCTGGATGTAGGCGTTCTTGAAACGCAGGCCGTCGTCTTCCACTTCGGGATGCACGAGCATGGTGGCGTTGGCTTCGAAGACCAGCACGCGGCCGTCCGGCAGAAGCGAGAAATCGATGCCGCAGTAATCCAGGTCCATGCGCTCGCCGATGGCGCGCAGCGCGGCCCAGGCCGGCGCGCCCAGCGCCGTGCGCGGATCCTCCAGGAAGCGGCGTTCTTCCTCCAGCTTCCAGGACTCGGACAGCATGTCCGCCGAAAAATAGTGCAGCAGCCACTGCCGGCCTATCGCCAGATGGTAGGGATAGGGCTCGCGGTCGATGAAGATGACGCGGTACTTGCGGTAGTAGCCGTCGGCGGAGCGGTACTCGTGGTACGCGGTCAGGTACATGTCGCCCGCGGGCGGCTGCGCCAGGGTATCGGCTGGCGACGTCAGCAGCACGACGCCCTTGCCGCCATGCTCGCCCGCCGGCCGCGTGATGACCGGATAGGCCATTCCCGCCGCGGCGATCGCGGCGTGCAGCGCGTCGGCCGGCGCGCTGGCGCCAGCCCACCGGCAGGTCGTCGGCGCATATATCCCGGCTATGCCATCGAGCAGCGCGCCGATCCGCTCGCGCGTGGTGCGCTCGATGCGCGCGGGTTGGTTCAGGACCGGCGCCGTGGACGTCTCGGCGAACTGCGCCAGTTCGGCGCGGCAGAAGGCGCCCAGGTCGGCGTCGCCCACGACATTGAAAGCGATGTCGTGTGGCGGCAGCGCGCCGGCGCGTCCCCAGCCGATGCCGACGACGCCCAGGTCGATCACCCAGCGCACGACCCGATTCAAAGCCGGCGGGACCAGGTGCCGGAAAGGCACGTTGGCGAAGCCGCTCGAACACACGATGAGCACCGTGCGGCGCCGGTTGCGCCTGGCGGCGGCGAACGCGGCCTGTCCGCGGTAGGCGCGGCAGGCCTGCCGGCCGCTGCCATGGCGCATGCCCAGCTGCCGCAGCACCCAGGCCATGCAGATATGCGCCGCATGCAGTCCGGCATCGATCATCAAGGCCCGTTCCAGCCAGTGGCCGGCGGCGTCCCATTGCTTGTGGCGGGCGTACACGCGGCCGATCTCGAACAGGTCGACCGCGCGGCGCCGTTCGATGGCGTCGATGCCGATGCGCGCGGACGCGGCATCGGCGACCTGCCCGCTCGCATCCAGGGACGCGACCAGGGCGCGATACACCTCGACGTCCAGGGGCAGTTGCGCGGCGGCGCGCTGCAGGGCATTGACGGCTTCGCCATGGCGGCCCGCGCCATGCAACGCACGCCCAAGCGCCAGCCACTGTTCGCCCGTGGGCGGCGGCGCGGTCGTTGAGTTCGCGGATATCGCGGGAGTCGCGGAGTTCGCTGGGGTCGACATGCCGGAAGAGAGACGGGACGGTTGCTGCAAGCCCCGATGACGGCAGACACCCCACTCCGTACGCCGGCAGGCGTCGAGTCGGCTGGAACGATGCGGCCCTCAGCGGATTCCGGCGCGGACTTTACCGGGCCGGCGCTGAAAACCGCCTGTATGCGGACGCCGCGCTTACACCAGCCGCAGCGCGTCCAGGTCCTGTATGCGGACTTCCTTGCCATGCAGCGCGATCAGCCCGCGCTGTTGCAGGCGGGAGAACATGCGGCTGACGGTTTCCAGCTTCATGCCCAGGTGGGATCCTATTTCTTCACGGCTCATGCGCAATGTGAAGGCGACTGGCGAATAGCCGCGCTCGGCATAGCGGTCGGCAAGATCCACCAGGAACGCGGCCACGCGTTCTTCCGCGCTGAGATTGCCCATCAGCATCAACAGCCGCGATTCGCGCACGATCTCGCGACTGAGCATGCGCTCCATATTGCGGCGCACGTCGCTGAACTCGTCGGCCAGGGCATCGATTTCGTTGTAGGGCAGCACGCAGACCACCATGTCTTCCAGGGCGATCGCCTCGGTCTCGTGGCGGCCGGTGGCGATCGCGTCCATGCCCAGGAAATCGCCGCCCAGCGGGAAGCCGGTGATCTGCTGGCGGCCGTCGCGATACAGCCGCGTGGTCTTGCAGGTACCGGCACGCGATACGTACAGGTTGCGCAGCGTGTCGCCGGCGCGGAATACCGCTTCCCCCGCGCCGACCTTGCGGGAGCAGACGGGCAGCGATACCGGACGTTCGGCGCCACCCCGGCAGAGCTGGGCCGCCTGGCACAGGCGCCGGGCGCCGCAGCCGTCGCATGCCGGCCGCGCCGCCGGCGCGGCGCGCGACGAGGTGTCGCGCCAGGCCGCGTGGCCGGTGGCGTATTCTGAATGTGCAAGCATTTCGGTCTGTAGGCTGTCCATGGCGGTCCCGTGGGTGGAATGTCGGTGGCCTGGGAGCGCACGCCGTGTTTCGCGCCGCGTCGCGCGGCCAAATCCGCGCAATGCATACCTCAGGCATGCGCATTGTGCGGATTTGGGCGCGCGCCCTCTATCGGCATTTCCGGGACAGTTCCTGTAGGGGTTTCCCTACGGCGACGCGGTACCATAACGGGATGTCGCGCCCTCCCCACCCCAGTCCGGCGGTTTCCACGCGCCGCCGTGCCGATGGAAAGAGCCATACGCTGCAGCCAGCCGACTTCGTCGCCCTGGCGCAATTGCGTTTCGCCTTGCGCCAGTTCATGGCATTTAGCGAAACGGCGGCCGCCGGCTGCGGCCTGACGCCGCAGCAGCATCAGGCCCTGCTGGCCATCAAGGCGGCCCCCGGCGAGACCATGACCGTGGGGGAAGTGGCCGATTGGCTGCTGCTGCGGCCGCACAGCGCCGGCGAGCTCATCAACCGGCTGGAACGCATGGGACTCATCGAGCGCCGGCCCGACGAGACGGACAGGCGCAAGGTTCATATCGGCCTGACGCAAGCGGCGCAGGACAAGCTGGACGCCCTGTCGTCCACGCACTTCGAGGAGCTGCGCGCTATCGGACCGCTGCTGCGCAAGCTGCTGGGGCACTTCGATACAGACGGCGGCGGCGCCTGACGGCGCGACCTTCGACACACAGGGAGGCGGCGCCCGACGGCGCGACCTTCGATACGGAGGGCCGCTGCGCCGGACGGCGCGAGCCTCTACACGGAAACAGCCGCGCTTAACGGCGCGACGCATCCCCGGCCGGGGCCGGCATGCATGCTTCCAGCTCTGCGGCCAGGGTCCGCACCAGCTCGGCGGCGGGCATCGCGCGTGACAGGCGTGCCCCCTGCCCCGCCCACTGGGCGGCGAAGTCGCTGTTGCCGCGCGCCTTGGCGGCCGCGTGCAGGGCCTTGCCGGCGTCGTAGGCGATCGGATAATCCGGCGCCGGCGGGCTGCCCGGCGCTTCTCCCAGCCGCATCAGCCGATTGTGGAGTCCCCGCGCCAGACGGCCCGATATGGCGGTGGTCATGGCCGTCATGGCGTGCGGATCGGCCAGCGCGGCGCGGAACGCCGCGTCGGCGGACGACTCGGGACACGACACGAAGGCCGTGCCCAGCTGCGCGGCCTGCGCGCCCAGGGCAAGCACCGCGGCGATGCCGGCGCCATCCATGATGCCGCCGGCCGCCACCACGGGCACGTCCAGGTGGCGCACGAGCAGGCGCGTCAGGGCCAGGGTGCCCAGCCGTTCGTCGCGCGCCCGGGGATCGAAGGCGCCGCGGTGGCCGCCCGCTTCATAGCCCTGCGCGACCACCGCATCGATACCGGCGTCCCGTACCCGACGTCCTTCTTCCACGCTGGTGGCGGTCGCCATCAGGTAGATGCCGGCATCGTGCAGCGCGCGGATACGCGCGGCGTCGGGCAGGCCGAAATGGAAGCTGACCACGGCCGGCCGTTCATCGAGGAAGGCCTGCAGCATGGCGTTATCCTCCACGAAGCTCTTGTAGATCTCGCTCAAGGCCGCGGGAGGCTCGGCGCCGAATTCACGGAAGACCGGGGCCAGATAGGATAGCCAGGCGGACTCCACGGCGGCGTCGGCGACCGCCGGCGCGTGGCAGAAGACGTTCACGCCGAAGGGCCGCTGCGTCAGCGCGCGGGTTTCCGCGATCGCCGTGCGCGCGGACTTTGCCGTCATGGCGCCCACGCCGAGAAACCCCAGGGCGCCGGCATTGCTGGCCGCGGCCGCGAGCGCCGGCGTCACCACGCCAGCCATGGGCGCCTGGATGATGGGATGGGAAATGCCCAGCCGTTCGGCCAGCGGGGTGGTGATACGGGCAGCCATGGATGCGCTCCTCAAGAGATGTGGCCAGGGTGGTCGTTGACGGCCGGCAGCCGGCCGGCACGATCGCGATGGAAGACGCGGGACACGGCCGGCATGGCGTGACCGGCAATGTGTGACCGGCAACGTGTGGCCGGCGGGGCTCAGTCGGCGGCGCGGCGCATCTCGTCATACAAGGCCTTGTAGGCCGATGTCCCGAATCCGGCGCGCCGGATCAGGAAGCTGTTGACCGAACGCAGATAGGTCGTCGACGCGCTGGCGGCGGCGGGATGCATGTCCAGCACCGACTGCGGCACCGCCGCCACCGCCGTACCGGCCATCACGCAAGCCAGGATGGACGCATACGAGCCCTGCTCCAGGACGCCCCACTCGTCCAGGCTGTCGCCGTCGCGCGCCAGCCAGTCGTCCACGCAATTGCGGTAGGTGCATCCCTGCGCGAAAGCCGCGATGGTCCGCACGCGGATATCGCGCGCGCGGCGGATGCGCGGATGCGAGGGCGGCGCGACCAGCAGCAAGCGCTCGGAAAAAAGGTAGTTGCCTTCCAGGCCGGGGCCGAGCCGCTCCATATCGGCCTGTTGCGGCCGCCCGCCCGCCGGGTGTGCGACGATGGCGCAGTCCAGCCGGTGCGCGCCGACCGCGTCCGCCAATGCCTGCGTGGTGCCGGTCTTGATGTCGATGCGCACCGCCGGCCACTTGCGATTGAAGCTGGCCAGCACGCCGGGCAGGCGGCTGGCGGCGGCGGCTTCCATCGACCCCAGCCGCAAGGGCCCGCGCGGCGCCTCGTCGCGCACGGCCTGCCGCGCCTCCGCCGCCAGCGCCAGGATGCGGTCGGCGTACTCCAGCAGCCGCTGCCCTTCCAGCGTCAGCAGCATGCGCCTGCCGCCACGCTGGAACAGCGTCGCGCCCAGGTCTTCCTCCAGGTTCTTGACCCGCGTGGTGACGTTCGACTGCACGCGGCGCAGGCGCCTGGCCGCGCGCGTCACGCTCTGTTCCTGAGCCACCGCGCGAAAGATTTCCAGTTCGGCGATTTCCATCTTGGATTCCTGATTCTTCAAACGTGATGCTACTGCGATCTACGTTCTCTTTTTAAGATAATTGCCAGCGCGGCCAGGTCCGCAGGTCCGCGCCCCGATACGCGCGGGCTCGCCTACAATCGCCATTCATCGCCATTCATCGCCATTTATCGCCATTTAGCCCGTCCAAGGAAGACCCGTGATCGCGCTTTCCGACTACGACCAGGCTCTGCTCCAGGGCGAACGCGGGCCCGCGGCCGCCCTGGCCATGCGCATACTGGTGCGCTCGGCGGCGGTCATGGGCGCCGACGGCCTGATCGACATCGATAGCGCGCACATCGACGGCTGCCTGTACCACGGCCAGGCCAGCCTGGACTTCGTCGAAAAGCTGGTGGAAGGCGGCGGCAAGGTCGTGGTGCCTACCACCTTGAACGTCGGCTCCATGGACCTGATCCATCCCGAACTTTTCCGCGGCGACGACGCGCTGCGCAGCGCGGGCACGCGGCTGATGCAGGCCCATATCGAACTCGGGTGTGAGTCCAGCTTTACCTGCGCGCCCTACCAGTTGAAGCACCGGCCGCGCCTGGGCCAGCAGATCGCCTGGGCGGAGTCCAACGCCATCGTCTTCGCCAATTCCGTGCTGGGCGCCCGCACCAATCGCTACGGCGATTTCATGGACCTGTGCGCCGCGCTGACCGGCCGGGCGCCGCGCTGCGGCCTGCACCTGGCGGAAAACCGCCATGCCGGCATCGTTTTCGCGGTCGCCGGGGATTTTCCGCGCGATCCGGCCAGCCGCGATATCTGGTACGCGGCGCTGGGCCTGCTGGTGGGCAAGCGCGCGGGCGGCGCCATTCCCGCCATCACCGGCCTGCCGGCCGACACCACGGAAGACGAGCTCAAGGCCTTGGGGGCGGCCGCGGCTTCCAGCGGCGCCATCGCGCTGTTCCATGCCGTGGGCGTCACGCCGGAAGCGCCCACGCTGGACGCCGCCCTGGGCGGACGGGCGGCCGACGCGACCATTGCCGTCACGCGCGCCGACCTGCGGGCGGTGCGCGAAACGCTGAACCAGGCGGCCCCTGGCGCCCCGCTGGCGGCGGTCAGCGTCGGCACGCCGCATTTTTCGCTGGCCGAATGCGCGGCACTGGAACGGCTGCTGTGCCGGCCAGCGCCCGGGCCCGGACCGGCCGAAGCGGAACACGCCGGGAGCGAACTGACCGGGGGCGGACCGACCGGGGGCGGACCGATCGGGGGCGAACCGACCGGAAGCGCACCGACCGGCGACGGACCGCGTTGCGCCGTCGACTTCTACGTGAATACCAGCCGCTATATCCTGTGGGAACTGGAAGCCTCCGGCCAGGCCGATCGGCTGCGTGCCGCGGGCGTGCAGTTTGTCACCGATACCTGTACCTACATCACGCCCATCATGCGACAGACGACCGGCCTGGTCATGACCAACTCGGGCAAATGGGCGCACTACGCGCCCGCCAATATCGGTGTGCGGGTGGCCTATGGCAGCCTGCGCGAATGCGTGCGTTCGGCGCTGGCCGGCAAGGTGTGTTTCGATGAAGCCTGATTCCGCCCCATCATCCGCCGCGTCATCGGCCACATCATCCGCCGCATCGACGGCGCCAGACTATTCCGCCGCATCGACGGCGCCAGACTATTCCGCCGTGACGGTCGTGCCCGGCAATGGCCAGGGCGGCATGCTGGCCCTGCAGGAGCCGCTCAGCTTCTGGGGCGGCTACGACGCCCAGGCCGGCACCATCATCGAAGCCCGCCATCCGCAGTTCGGCGCGTCCCTGCGGGGAAGCTGCCTGCTGATGGCCCGCGCCAAGGGGTCCAGCTCCAGCAGCAGCGTCCTGGCGGAAGCCATCCGCAACGGCACCGGCCCCGCCGCGATCATCATGCGCGAACGCGACCTGATCGTGGCGCTGGGCTGCATCGTGGCGTCGGAGCTGTATGGCATCGAGGTGCCGATCGCGGTGGTGGACGACGCCAGTTGGCAAGCCTTGACGGCGCTGCCCGCCGGCACGCCGGTGCGGGTACAGGCCGAAGCCGGACGGTGCACGATAGGGGCCGGGCCGGGATAGCCCGGCATACGATCCGATTACTGGAACGCCGTTTCCATGAAGCTGCGCAGCTTGCGCGAATGCAGCCGCTCCGGCGGCATGTCGCGCAGGCGCTCCAGCGCCCGGATGCCGATTTCCAGATGCTGGCCCACCTGCCGTCGATAGAACGCGGTGGCCATGCCCGGCAGCTTCAACTCGCCATGCAGCGGCTTGTCCGAGACGCACAGCAGAGTGCCGTAAGGCACCCGGAAACGGAAGCCGTTGGCCGCGATGGTGGCGGATTCCATGTCCAGCGCGATCGCGCGCGACTGCGCGAAACGCTGGACCGGCTCGGTATGGTCGCGCAATTCCCAGTTGCGATTGTCGATGGTCGCCACCGTGCCGGTGCGCATGATGCGCTTGAGCTCCCAGCCCGACAGGCCGGCGACTTCCTCCACTGCCTGTTCCAGCGCCACCTGCACTTCGGCCAGCGGCGGGACCGGCACCCAGGTGGGCAGGTCGGCGTCCAGCACATGATCGTCGCGCACATAGCCATGCGCCAGCACGTAATCCCCCAGCCGCTGCGACGTGCGCAAGCCGGCGCAATGGCCCAGCATCAGCCAGGCATGCGGCCGCAGCACGGCAATGTGGTCGGTGATCGTCTTGGCATTGGACGGTCCGACACCGATGTTCACGAGCGTGATGCCGGAATGATCGGCGCGCGTCAGGTGGTAGGCCGGCATCTGCGGCAGGCGGCCGGCCGCGGCGTCCGTGGCGATGGGTTCGCCGCGGCGCATGACGCGGTTGCCGGGCTCGATCAGCGCATCGTAGTCGCCTTCGCCGGCGGCCAGCATGGCGCGGGCGCGGGCGCAGAATTCATCGACGTAGAACTGGTAGTTGGTGAACAGGACGTAGTTCTGGAAATGTCCGGGCGCGGTCGCCGTGTAATGCTGCAGCCTGTGCAGCGAGTAGTCCACGCGAGGCGCGGTGAAGGGCCCCAGCGGACGCGGTTCGTGTTCGCGGCCGTACCAGGTGCCATTGACGATGGCGTCGTCGGTAATGGCCAGGTCGGGCACGTCGAAGATATCGCGCAGCGGGCGCTTCAGGGCCTCCAGATGTTCGCCTTCGACATAGGCGCCTTCGGGAAAGGCGAAATGCAGCGGGATGGGCACATTGGATTCGCCCACTTCCACCGGCACCTTGTGATTCTGCAGCAGGTGGCCGATCTGTTCGGTCAGGTAGTCCTTGAACAGGCGCGGCTGCGTGATCGTGGTCTGGTACACGCCGGGTTCGGCGACATGGCCGTACGACAGGCGGGTGTCCACCTGGTCGTAGGTGTGGACGGCGATGCGCACGCTGGGATAGCAGGCGCGCACCCGCACCCCATGCAGGTCGTCGCCCTGAGTCACGCGCTGCAGTCCGGCGCGCAGGAACGCGGTATTGCGTTCGTAGATTTCGATCAGGCGTTCGACAGCCGACGACGCGCTGTGGAACGCTTCGTACGGCATGAAGTCGGGCCGGACGATGGGGGATACTGCTTCACCGCTACTCATGTGGGAACCTCCTGTACGCGGCACGGCGGGCACGCCCACCCGCCGAAGCCGCGCGACGCGGCGTTACTTCGCCAGCGTGTGCGTACCGTCCTTGTGCCACTCGTAGACCTGGAAGGCGAAGCTGTTCAGGTCGCCTTGCGAGTTCCACGATACCTTGCCGATAGGCGTATCGATACTGTTCTTGTGCAGCCAGGCCGCGACCTTGGCGGGATCGGTGGAGCCCGAGCCCTTGATGCCGTCGACGATGGCCATGGTGGCCGTATAGGACGTCAGCTGGAAGGCGCCGCCCGCGTTGCGCTGCTTATCCTTGAACGCCTTGACCAGGTCGGCATTCCTGGGATCCTGCGAGAAATCGGCCGGCAGCGTCAGCAGCATGCCTTCCACCGCCGGGCCCGCGATCGCATTGATGTCCGGATTGCCGGCGCCTTCCGGTCCCATGAAGCGCGCCTTCAGGCCCTGTTCCGCGGCCTGCCGCATCAACAGGCCCATTTCAGGGTGGTAGCCGCCGTAGTAGACGAAGTCGACGTTCTGGCTTTTCAACTTGGTGATGACGGCCGAATAGTCGCTGTCGCCGGCGTTGATGCCTTCGAACACGACGACCGGAATGCCGGCCTTTTCGAGCTGGTTCTTGACCGAGGTGGCGATGCCCTGGCCATACGACTGCTTGTCGTGCAGGACGGCGACCTTCTTGGGCTTGAACTTGTCGACGATATAGGCGGCCGCCGCCGGGCCTTGCTGGTCGTCGCGGCCGATGGTGCGGAAGACGAAGTTGTACTTCTTGCCGTCCGTGAGCGCCGGCGCCGTGGCGGACGGCGTGATCATGACCACGCCTTCCTGGTCGTAGATCGGCGCGGCGGCGATGCTGGCGCCGGAACAGACCGGGCCCACCACGAAACCGATGCGTTCGTTCACCACCCGGTTGGCCGCCGTCGGGCCCTGCTTGGGCTCGCAGCCGTCGTCGACCACGACGACTTCCAACTTCTTGCCATTGACGCCGCCCGCGGCATTGACCTGCTCGACGGCGGTATAGATGCCTTCGCGGACCATGTCGCCGTATTGCGTGACAGGCCCGGTGGTCGGACCCACGGCGGCGATCTTCAGCGTCTGCGCGTGCGCGGGAATGGCGGCCATCCCGGCGGCGAGCGCGAGCGCGGCCGCGGCCGCGAAATGATGGGGTTTTGGATGGTGTTTTTTCATCGTCATCTCCTGTTGCTCTCCATGCCAAATGGTGGACTTATGGTCCTCCAGGGCGATTCCGCCGGCCGTCGGCCGCCGGAAGGGTCCAAAGGATACCGTAAAGCGAGGCCGGACCCGGGGCCTCCAGGGGCGTGCCGCAAATATCGGTCGGCTCCCGTTGAACGAAGTAATGCACGATTTCAACGACTCCGTTTATATAACGGAAGCCATATAACCAAACAGAAATTAAGTTGTTTGTGCAATGAAGGCCGGGCGGCATTATCGTCGCATGCGATTTCAACCGATCATCGTCCCGGGCTGGAAGAATTCCGGCCCCGATCACTGGCAGACGCTGTGGCAGGGCAGCCTGCCCCACGCCCTGCGCGTGGCCCAGCGCGATTGGGAAAACCCGGATCCGCGGGACTGGAACGGCACGCTGGCGGCCTGCGTGGAAGCCTCGCCCTGGCCGGCCCTGCTGATCGCCCACAGCCTGGGCTGTATCGCCACCGCCGCCCTGCCGCCCGCCTTGCATGGGCGCGTGGCCGGCGCGCTGCTGGTGGCCCCGGCCGACATCGAACGGGACGGCGCCGCGCCGGTCCTGGCCGCCTTCGCGCCCATCGCGCTGCGGCCGCTGGGCTTCCAGAGCGTCGTGGTGGCCAGCGATAACGACCCCTATTGCGCCCTGCCTCGCGCCCGCGAGTTCGCGCGGCACTGGGGCAGCCGCCTGGTGGTGCTGCCCGGCGCGGGCCACATCAACGCGGCGGCCGGCTACGGCCCCTGGCCCGACGGCCTGAAGATACTGCACGCCCTGCGCCGCCGCTCGGCCTGGCGGATACCGGCGCCCACCCGTCGCATACCGCCCATGGCGCAACCGCGGCCGTAGCAAGGCGTCCGCCCGCTTCGTCGGGCGCGCCCTACAAGCCATCAGCCTCGCCCTACAGGGCCAGTCGGCGAATCGCCGGCATGCGTGCGCCCCCGCTTATGGTCGGGCCGCGACGACGCGCCTAGACTTGCCGCGCGATTTGCAAGCATCAACGTCACATCATGCCCCCCATCACCGGAGCCGGCCCGGCTCCCCTCTCGCTCGTCACTTCTTCCCTCTCAATCCAGCCCGTCGGCCGTCCACGCGGACCGGCGTTCACGGCGGTCCAGGGCCTGTCCAGGCGTATGCGCGCGTGGACCGCGGACGCGCCCGTCCATGCGCGCCACACCCATGCGCCCTACGCATTGGTGCGCGGCGAGCACGAAGCCCGCGTGAACAAGGCGGCGCGGTGCCGCCAGCGCCTGGCCGCCACCGCCAGGCAGCTGTACGCGGACGCGCGGCATGCGCCAGCCGCCGACGAGCTGGCCCGCCTGCACCGCGACGAAACACGCCTGCGCGCCCAGACCCGGGTCCAGGATACGCTGCGCGGCGTACTGCTCGACCGCACCGTGGGCGCCTACCTGCCCGACGCCAGCCCTCGTCAGGCGAAGCGCCGCGTCAAGAACCTGATGAGGCTGCGCCTGGGTCCCCTGGGCCGGCCGCGACAGGCCGGCGCCGCCTCGGCGGCCATACGCGGTGCGCTGGAATCGGCCATTGCCCTGGAGGCGACCGCCACCCCGGTCAAGCGCATCTGCGGCCACTACCTGGCGGCGCACGGCAAGGCCGACGGCCGGGTATCGCCGTCGGCGCCCCTGGTCCAGGACCTGATAGGCCTGCTGGACCGCATGAACATGCTGCGCGGGCAGGACCAGGACCCGGCCGACTTTCTCTATCCGGCCGTCAAGCTGATGTACGAGGCGAACCGCGGGGCGGCGGCGGGCGATGCGATGCTGCACGGGCTGCTGCGCGACCTGAAGGCGGAGCGCGACAACCCGCGGGGCTTGCGCGCCGCGCTGCATCAGGACAAGCGCTGGCTCGATTTCTGGCTGGCGGCGAACGCGCCCGAGGCCTATGACCGCGATCCCGCCGCCGCGCGGCGGGGATTGGCCGCCGCCATCGACAAGCTGCTGGACGGCCTGGCCGGGGCCGCCGGCACGCTGCTGCGCGAGCAATTGCGTACGCAGGTGCCGGCCTGGGCAGGCGAGGCGCAGGCGCCCCTGTTCAAGGAAGCCGCCCTGCTGCATGCCAGCATCCAGCGCTGGCATGACCGCGGCGTGGCGCAGGACAGCCAGGAGCCGCTGCTTCAGTGGGCGCCGGCCGAAACAGTGCGCCTCCTGCTCGAGCACGCCGCCAATGACGTCCTGGGCACCAGCGCCGCGCCGCCGGCGCATGTCGCCCCCTTGCTGTGCAAGCTGCGCGTGCCGCTGGGCCAGATCGCCGCACGCATCCAGCGCACGCTGGACCAGCACCGTGTGGCCGAGCATGCATCCGCGGCGGAGATCGACGAATTGCGGCAATCATTGATGCTGGGTGTGTTGGAAGAAACCGGCATCCTGGGTGAGACTTATCGCCTGCGAAGCACGCGCGGCATGGACACCCCGAAGCGCGCTGACGCGCGCGCGGACAAGCTTGCGAACGATGGCGTCGATCGCTCGGCAAACAAGCCGCTGGCCACCACGGTGGCCCGGGGCGCGCGCCTGTCGTCCAGGACCTACCAGGCCCGCGCCGCGCGGCGCGCCGATGCCTACGCGAAGCACGTGCGGAAACCCGAAAAACAGGCTCAGCGCGCGATCGCGAAGCTGCTGGACGCCGGTGCGCGCGCGAACGGCAAGCCCTTGTCGCCGCACAAGCTGGAAGCGCTCCGGGAAGCCCGCGCCACGCTGGCCAGCCTATATGGAGACGCGGCGCCGGCGGCATGGCGCCGCCTGGTGGACAGCGAAACCCTGCGACTCAAGGATCGTCAACTGCGCGCGCTGAACATGGGCGCCCTGCATGCCCACGTTCGCGGCGTCGGGAGCCTGACCGCCACGGTCGCCACGGTCGCGGATGGCGCCGCGCGCGCCGAAAGCGAACAGCTGCTGGCCGGCGTCTGGTCATCGATACGCGCGGCGACGGCCAGGCGCAATGCCGGCCCCTACCTGCGAACATGGTGCGCATCGCTGCAGGCGACCGGCGGTGTGACCAGCGCCATGCTGCCTCTCCAGCTCCATGGGCTGCGGGAGCGCATCGGCATGCTGGCCGACAACCAGGTGAAAACGCCGATACTCCTGGACGCCGCGCTGCGGGAGGTCGGCGACGCCGAGTTGGGCGTCTTGATCCATGCGCTGGCCACGGGACTGCCCGCAAGCGCGGACAGCAGCATGCATGCGTTCATGGACGATCTGGTTCGCGCGGCGCGGTCGCAGGCGGCGCGGCGCATGGATGCGTTACGCGATAGCTTGATGGCCGACTTCGGCCCCAGGCTGTTCGAACACGCGGGGGCGCTGGAAACGCTGCTGGACAAGCCCGACATGCTCGCCGCGAACGGATCCCTGCCCGGCACGCTGCAGCAGTTGGTCAGGGATGCGGCGCTATTCGGGCGCCTCGCGCACGAGCATGGCGCGCGGGCCGCGAGCGTGCGGATGGGGGCGCGGTACCTGCGCACGCCCAACGGCTATGACCTCGCGCAGGATCTGGCGCACGGCCTGTGCCGCGAGATTTCCGGCCTGCATGCGCGACTGGACGATGGCATGAAGGTATTGGGCATCGCGCGGTTCCAGCCCGGCGCGATCACGGCAGCGTGGCGCGAACACGCGGTGGAACAGATCCTGGAGGAAACGGGAATATGGGATGAACTGAACGCCGTCGCGCGCCGCCTGCCGCGCGAGCCGGCCAGGAAAATGGATATGCCGCGCCTGTGGGCGGCGGCCACTGGGACCGCCTCGCTGGAGCGGGACGGCGTGCGCGCCAGCACCCGGTCGACGCGGTCGGTGGGGGCCGACGGCTATGCCAAGACCAGGTGGCTGTTCGGCAAGCGCCGCGCCGCGGCGACCGTCCTGCCCGCCGCGCCTGCCGTAGCCGCCCCAATCGCCCCAATTCCGCCTGTCGCGCCCGTCGCTCCTGTCGCGCCCACCGCGGCGGTCGCCACCGTTGACGCCGACACCTACCGGTATTCGACGGAAGGAATCTACGCCACCATCAGCGATGTCACCGATATCGGCGACGTCGGCGATATGGGCAGCGTCCAGGACAGCGACCGCGCATCCACCCTCGCGCCCAGTGTAGACAGCGGCTACGACACGCTGGACCGCAAGTCCGGCTGGCCGGAGACCCGGGCCACGCGCCGCGCGCATCCCGCCGCGCTTTAGTCCTGGTGCGCGGCGGCCTCGCCTTCCAGCATGCGCACGCCCGGCATGGGCGTGGCGTACACCGCCTGGGCCAGCGCCTCGATGGCCGCCAGGCGCGGAAAGCTGCGGCGCCATGCCAGCACGACACGGCGGTCCGGCACCGGGGCTTCCAGCGGCACATAGCGCAGCAGGCTGTCGGCCGGCGGATTCTCCGGCACCGCCGTCACCGGCAGCACCGTGATCCCGATGCCGGCCGCGACCATATGACGGATGGTCTCCAGCGACGATCCTTCGAACGTGCGCTGGATCCCGTCGCTGGCCGCGGAAAACCGCGACAGCTCGGGACAGACCTCCAGCACCTGGTCGCGAAAGCAATGGCCGCTGCCCAGCAGCAGCATGGTCTGCTGCTTCAGGTCCTGCGCCGGTATCTCCTTGCGGTCCGCCCAGGGGTGTTCCTTGGGCACGGCCACCAGGAAAGGTTCGTCGTACAGCGGCTGGATGACCAGCCCGGCCTCCGGCAGCGGCAAGGCCATGATGGCGCAATCGATCTCGCCCTGGCGCAGCAGCTCGACCAGCCGCAGCGTGAAGTTCTCCTGCAGCAGCAAGGGCATCTGCGGCGTGCGTTCGATCTGCACCGGCACCAGCCGGGGCAGCAGATAGGGGCCGATGGTGTGGATCACGCCCACGCGCAACGGCCCCGCCAGCGGGTCGTGTCCCTGCCGGGCGATTTCCTTGATGCTGGCGCTTTCTTCCAGGACCTTCTGCGCCTGCGCGACGATGCGCTGGCCGATGGGCGTCACGCCCACCTCCGCGCCGCCGCGCTCGAAGATGGTGACGCCCAGTTCGTCCTCAAGCTTGCGTATCGCCACCGACAGCGTCGGCTGGCTGACGAAACAGGCTTCCGCCGCGCGGCCGAAATGACGCTCGCGCGCCACTGCGACGATGTACTTGAGTTCGGTAAGGGTCATGGTGGATCTTCCATATATGGCCGGTTGCGCGGCTCGTTGGTCTCGATCTTCACGTACGCAGGAAATCTTCCCGGCCGCGCATCCAGCGCGCCAGGTGCGCCTGGACCGCGTCCGGATGGTCCTTGCGCAGCCAGGCCGCGGCCTCGCGGGCCTGTTCGGCGATGGCCGCGTCCAGTTCGATATCGGCGAAACGCAGCAGCGCCAGGCCGGATTGGCGCGTCCCCAGGAATTCGCCCGGCCCGCGCTGCAGCAGATCGCGCCGCGCGATTTCGAAACCATCGGCGGTTTCGAACATGGCGCGGAGGCGTTCGCGCGCGATGCGCGACAGGGGCGCCTGGTACAGCAGCACGCAGACCGATTCGGCGGTGCCGCGCCCGACCCGGCCGCGCAGTTGATGCAATTGCGCCAGGCCGAAGCGTTCGGCATGCTCGATCACCATCAAGGAAGCATTGGGCACGTCCACGCCCACCTCGATCACCGTGGTCGCCACCAGCACGTCGATGCGGCCTTCACGGAAGGCCTGCATGACCTCGGCCTTCTCGTTCTGGGCCAGCCTTCCGTGCACCAGGCCGATGCGCAGGTCGGGCAGGTCCACGCGCATGGCCTCGTAGGTATCCACGGCGGTCTGCAATTCCAGCGCTTCGCTTTCCTCGACCAGCGGGCAGACCCAATAGGCCTGCCGCCCGCCGCGGGCGGCCTGGGCGATGTGGGCGATGACCTCTTCACGGCGGCCGTCGGCGACCAGCTTGGTGACGACCGGCGTGCGGCCGGGGGGCAGTTCGTCGATTACCGACACGTCCAGATCGGCGAAGAAGGTCATGGCGAGCGTGCGCGGGATGGGAGTCGCGCTCATGTTCAGCTGATGCGGCACGATGCGGCCGCGCGCCGTCTCGCCCTTGCGGTTCAGCGCCAGCCGCTGGCCCACGCCGAAGCGATGCTGTTCGTCGACGATGGACAGCCCCAGGCGATGGAAAGCGATGTTGTCCTGTATCAGCGCCTGCGTTCCCACCACCAGCTGGACGCTGCCGTCGGCGGCGGCCGCGGCGGCCTCGCGCCGGGCCTTGGCGCCGACGCTGCCGCTCAGCCAGGCGACGCGCACGCCCAGCGGTTCCAGCCAATCCACGAGCTTGCGGAAATGCTGTTCGGCCAGGATTTCCGTCGGCGCCATCATGGCGACCTGGAAGCCCGCTTCCATCGCCTGCGCCGCGGCCAGGGCCGCGACCACGGTCTTGCCGCTGCCGACGTCGCCCTGCAGCAGGCGGTGCATGGGAAAAGGCCGGCCCAGGTCGGCGGCGATTTCGGCCACCACACGCTGCTGCGCGCCGGTCAGGGCGAACGGCAGCGCCTTGTACAGCCGGGCCGTCAGGCCCTGGGCGTCGCCCGACAAGGGCAGCGGCGGCGCCTTGTGCGAGCGCCGCGCCGCCCGCGCCGCGGCCAGCGACAGCTGCTGGGCCAGCAGTTCGTCGAACTTGATGCGGCGCCATGCCGGGTGGGCACGTTCCACCAGTTCGTGCTCGGACACGCCGGGCGGCGGCGCATGCAGGATATGGATGGATTCCCCGAATGGCGCCAGATCGTAGCGCTCGCGCACCGCGGCCGGCAGCGTATCGGCCAGGTCGGCCTGCGCCAGGGCTTGCGCGATGGCCTTGCGCAGCACCGGTTGCGGCAGGCCTTCCGTGGTGGGATAGACCGGCGTCAGCGCGTCGGCCAGCGGCGCGTCGGCGCTGGTCATGCGCGGATGCACCATTTCGCGCCCGAACAGGCCGCCACGCACTTCGCCGCGCGCCCGCAACCGCCGCCCCACGGTCAGCTGGCGCTGCTGGCTGGGATAGAAATTGAGCCAGCGCAGCTGCAGCTCGCCGCTGTCGTCCGCGATCTTCGCCGTCAGTTGGCGGCGCGGCCGGTACTGCACTTCGCTGCCGGTGATCTCGCCTTCCACCTGCGCCGCATAGCCGGGACGCAGCGCTGCGATGGACGTGATGCGGGTCTCGTCCTCGTAGCGCAGCGGCAGGTGCAGGATCAGGTCGGCCGGCTCGACCAGGCCCAGCGCGTGCAGTCGCCGCGTGGTGGCGTCGGCGGCCGCCGCCGGCGCCTTGTCGACGGCTGCGCGTGTCTTGCCCGGGGCCGTGGCGGCAGGCATGGTGACGTGGCTGGCGATCAGCGTGGGAACAACGGGTAGCCGCGCTTACAGGACGACGATGGCTTCCACTTCGAACTGCGCGCCCTTGGGCAGGCTGGCCACCCCGACGGTCGAGCGCGCCGGATACGGTTCGGGGAAGACATCGGACATGATGGTATTGACGGTCGCGAACTTGCCCAGGTCGGTCAGGAACAAGGTCAGCTTGACCACGTTTTCCTTGGCGCCGCCGGCGGCCTGCACCACGGCGAGCATATTGGCGAAGGCCTGCTTGACCTGGGCCTCGAAGCTCTCGGACACCAGTTCGCCGCTATGGGGTTCCAGGCCGATCTGGCCGGACAGGTAAATCGTCTTCGAGCCACTGACGGCGACGGCCTGCGAGTAAGGGCCAACGGCCTTGGGGGCGTCCTGGGTGTGGATGATCTGCTTGTTCATGGGGCGGCTCCGTGGCGGAAACATAGGAAAACTTCTATCGAAGTTTAATCAGCCATAGGCTACCGTGAAAGTCCCGGTCCATGTGGCAAACGGGAGGATTACTTCACGCCGGGCGTATGGCCAGTGGATTGATCCGGTCTATCTATCAATCAATTTGCTATTTCTATTTTACGGATCAACGACGGCTACCTATAGTGGCCGCGAAGAACGGCGGCGCGCCCACACGACGCGCGGGCAAACACGCAGGCAATGCGCGCAGCGCCGCCCGCCGCTTGAATACCGCGAATAATCGAGGAGACGAAAAATGAAAATCCGCGCCCTGCCCGTTTGGGCGGCCTGGCTCGCCGCCGCATGCGTGCCGCTGGCGGCCACCGCCGACGAATTTCCCAGCCGGCCCATCACCTTCGTGGTGCCCTTCGCCGCCGGCAGCGCGACCGACCAGATCGCGCGCGCCCTGGCGCAAGGCGTGACGGAACAGACCGGCCAGGCCGTGGTGATCGAGGACAAGCCGGGCGCCAGCGCGATGATAGGCGCCCAGGACGTGGCGCGCGCCAAGCCCGACGGCTATCGCGTGCTGATCACCACCAACACCACGCACGCCGCCAACGAGCATCTGTACAAGCGGCTGCAATACGATCCGGTCAAGGACTTCGAACCCATCACGCTGCTGGGCAAGGGCAGCCAGATCATGGTGGTGAATCCGTCTTTCCCGGCGAAAACCGTGGGCGAATTCCTGGCCATGGCGCGCAAGGAGCCCGGCAAGCTGAGTTTCGGCAGCGGCAGTTCCAGCAGCCGCATCGCGGGGGAACTGCTGCAGCAGATGGCCAACGTGAAGCTGCTGCACGTGCCTTACAAGAGCAATCCGCTGGCCCTGACCGATCTGCTGGGCGGCCAGATCAGCACCATGATCACCGACATGGCCACCGGCCTGCCGCAGGTGCAATCGGGCAAGCTGCGCGCGCTGGGCGTCACCACGCTGAAGCGTTCGGCGCTGGCGCCGGACGTCCCCACCATCGCGGAAGCGGGCGTGCCAGGCTATGAAATGGGTTATTGGTTCGCGGCCTACGCGCCGGCGGGCACACCCGCCGACGTGGTGAAGCGCCTGCACACGCTCCTGACCAAGGCCACCGAAGGCGCCCCGGCCAAGCAGTTCTACGCCACCACGGGCACCGAAGCGGAGACGTCCACGCCGGCGGAGCTGGCGGCCTTCCAGAAAGCCGAATCGAAGAAGTGGCAGACCATCATCAAGCAGGCCGGCATCGAGCCTGAGTAAGCCAGGAGGCTCCGGCGCGCGTACCGCGCGCCGGGGGCCGGACGCCGGGGCCGCGTTCAGCCGGGGGCGCGCCCAGCCGGGGGCGCCTAGCCGGGGGCGCCTAGCCGGAGACGCCTGAGCCCGATTTACTTATCGACGAAAGCGCGTTCCACCACGTAGTCGCCCGGCTGGCCCACGCCCGGCGACACGGTGAAGCCGCGCTTGTCCAGCATGGCGCTGATGTCGGCCAGCATATGCGGGCTGCCGCAGATCATGGCGCGGTCGTTGTCGGGATGCAGCGGCGTCAAGCCGATGTCCTCGAACAGCTTGCCGCTTTCCACCAGTTCCGTGATACGGCCCTGGTTGCGGAAAGGCTCGCGGGTGACCGTCGGGTAGTAGATCAGCTTGCCATTGACCATGTCGCCGAAGAACTCGTTGGCAGGCAGTTCGTTCTGGATGTAGTCGGCGTAGGCCAGTTCGCTCTTCCAGCGCACGCCGTGCACCAGCACGACTTTTTCGAAGCGCTCGTAGATGTCCGGATCCTTGATGATGCTCATGAACGGCGCCAGGCCGGTTCCGGTGCCGAACAGGTACAGGTTCTTGCCCGGCTTCAGGTCGTCGACCACCAGCGTGCCGACCGGCTTGCGGCTGACCAGGATGGTGTCGCCTTCCTTCAAGTGCTGCAGGCGCGAGGTCAAGGGGCCGTCGGGCACCTTGATGCTGAGGAATTCCAGGTTTTCCTCGTAGTTCGCGCTGGCGATGCTGTAGGCGCGCAGCAAAGGCTTGCCTTCGACTTCCAGGCCGATCATGACGAAGTGACCGTTATGGAAGCGCAACGCCGCGTCGCGGGTGGTCTTGAAGGAAAACAGGGTGTCGTTCCAGTGGTGCACGCTCAGGACGCGCTCGGTGTTGAAGGCTGCCATAGGTGTTCGAAGATGACACGCGGCAGCGTCAAGGGCGCGCGGCCGCCGGACGGAAGAAAAAGGATCCGTCCAACAAGTGAGGGATAACCCGATTTTACCTGTTTCTGATGATAAAGGTTCTCAACTGAGACAATTCCAACCCTTATATCGAGACAGATTCGTTGTAAGCAAATAACCGTTCCTACGGTTTCGCCTGATTTTTATAACCGGATGCCCCAGCCGCCCTACTCCGGCTTGATGTCGCCGCGCTGCACCACGTCCGTCCATTTGGCGATATCGGCGGCGATGCGCGTCGCGAACTCGGCCGGCGTACTGCCCACGGGCACGAAGCCCAGCGACAGCAGCCTGTCGCGCAGTTCCCCCTGCCTGGCCGACAACGAGAGGGTGCCGCCCAGCTTGTCCACGATCGCGGCAGGCACGCCCGCCGGCGCGACCAGGCCGAACAAGGGCTCCGTATCGATGCCGGGATAGCCCGCCTGCGCCATCGTCGGCACGTCGGGCAAGGCGGCCACGCGCGCCGGACTGGTGACGGCCAGCGCGCGCAGGCGTCCGGCCTTGATGTGCTCCAGCAGGGTCGGCACCGTGGCGAAGGCGAACTGTATCTGGCCGCCCAACAGGTCGGTGAACACCGTGCCGCCGCCGCGATACGGCACGTGGATCACCTTGATCTCCGCCTGCTGGCGCAGTTGCTCCCCCGCCAGGTGAGGCGCGCTGCCGACGCCCGCCGAGCCGAAGGACAGCGCGCCGGGCTCCGCCTTGGCCAATCCGATGAACGACGCCATGTCCGTCGCCTTGACGGAAGGATGCACGACCAGCACGAAGGGCGCGGTCGCCATCAGCGAGATGGGCGTGAAGTCCTTGGCCGTGTCGTACTGCAGGCGGCTGCCGAGCAGGCCCGGGTTGATGACGAAAGCGGTGTCGACCATGCCCAGGGTATAGCCATCCGCGGGAGCCGTCGCGACGGCCCGCGTGCCGATCACCGTGCCGCCGCCACTGCGGTTTTCCACGATGAACGACTGTCCGTACGCCTTCGCGTAGACCTCCGCCGCGAAACGGCCCAGCGTATCGGTCGCCGCGCCTGGCGGATAAGGGACGATCAGGCGCACCGGCTTGTCGGGATAGGCGCCGCCCTGCGCCCGGGCGGCCCACGGCAACGCCATGCCCGCCAACGCCCAGGCGTTGCCGCGTAGCCAATTCCTGCGCGAGATATCCATTCCTGTCTCCTGTTATCTGTTATATGTCAGCCTCGATACAGCCCGGCCGCGAGATCGGCTTCCGGTTCGGCGCCCAGGCCCGGCGCGTCCGGCACGTCGACCCAACCCGCCCGGATCGGCGCCGTCGCGCCGTAAGGGACGTGGGCGAGCTCGACATACAGCCGTTCCAGCGAGGCCTCGGTGCGCTGCGCCGCCAGCAGATGCAGGCTGGCCAGAAAGCCCGGACCGAAAAAAGCCACTTGGGGCGCGCATGCCGTCGCCCTGCCTTCGCATTGCCGCGACACGGCCCAGGCTTCGGTCAGGCCCAGCTTGATCACGCTGGGCTGCACGTATCCGCAGCCATTGCGCTCGACCAGCCGGGATAGCTCGAACGCGCTGCTGGCGTTTTCGCCAACAGCCAGCGGCACCGGGCTGTCCGCCTGCAGTCGCGCGAGCGCGTCATGGTCTTCCGGCGGCCACAGCGGTTCCTCTATCCACAGCGGCGCCGCTGCCGCCATGCCCGCGATCGCCGCGGGCGCCTCTTCGGGCAGCCAGGCGCAGTTGGTATCGACCATCAGCGGCACGCCGGCGCCGGCGGCCCGGCGCGCGGCGTCGACCGCCGCGGCGGTACGCTCATGCAGCTTGACCTCGGTATAGCCCGCTTCCAGCGCCTGCGTCACCACGCGGTCCAGCAGGCCGGCATCGCCGTAATACTGCAGCAGCGACGCGTAGGCGCGGACGCGCGGGCGCCGGCCGCCGCCCAGCAGCTGGTACACCGGCACGCCCGCGCGCTTGCCGCGCAGATCCCACAGCGCGATGTCCAGGCCGGCGATCGCGTGCAGCACCGGCCCCGAACGGCCCAGGTTGTGCAAGGTGCGCCGCAGCGTCGGCAGCAGGGTGCCGTCGGCGGCGTCGCGGCCCTGCGCCAGCGGCGCGATCAGGGTCTCCACTATGGCGACGATCGCGCGGGGCTCGACGCAGTAGGACTCGCCCCAACCCAGCGTGCCATCCGCGGTTTCCACCCGCACCAGCGCGCTGTCCAGCCTGTCGCGCGGCCGGCCCGCGAACAGCGGCGGCGAGGTCCAGTGATGAAACGGCAGACGCATGGGAATGCACTGCACGGAAACGATGCGGTTGGCTGCCATCAGTGCCTGAAATCGCGCGGCGTTGTTCGGGTGTGCCAGTCTCCCAGCCGGCATATCCGTGGTCAAATAGCTGGATCGTCTGGTTTCATATGATTTTCTTATGGTGAGTCCCGCATGTTGAACCGCCGCGAACTCGCACTGCTGCGCGCGATGTACCAGCACCAGACCGTCACCGCCGCCGCGGCGTCCATCCACATGGCGCAGCCGGCCGCCAGCGCCCTGCTGCGCGACCTTGAAACGCGCCTGGGCTTCGCGCTGTTCAGCCGTGAAAACCGCCGCCTGCAACTGACCAGCCAGGGCCGCGCCCTGTTGCCGGAAGTGCTCAACGCACTGGCGGGCATCGAAGCCGTCGACCGGCTGGCGCGCGACATCCGCCACGGGTCCGCCACGCGCCTGGCGATCGGCGCGGTGGCCATTTCGGCGTCCAGCCTGTTCCCGGCGGCACTGGCCCGGCTGCGGCGCGGCCACCCCGACGTGGCGGTGACGATGCGCGCCGGCACCGCCCTGGAAATCGTCGACATGGCCGTGGACCATCGCATCGACCTGGGCATCATCATCGGTTCGTCGCCCGACGAAAGAGTCGATATGCAGGTGCTCAGCACGCTCAGCCTGTTCTGCGTCCTGCGTCCCGACCATCCGCTGGCGGCGCGCAAGCGATTGAGCCTGCGGGAAGCCGTACGGGACCAGGCCATCGTGCTGGGCACCGCGCTGCCGGCCGGGCGCGCCACCGCCCGCGCGCTGGAAGCGGCCGGCCTGTCGCATATGCCCACGGTGGAAGTCATGCAATCGTCCGCCGCGTGCGCCCTGGTGGCGGCCGGCGTCGGGATCGCCATCGTCGAAAGCCTGGGCGCGATCTACGCCCAGCGGCAAGGCCTGTCCGCCATCCGCCTGATGCGCGTCGACGATCTGGCGCTGCGCCTGGTGTGGCCGCGGCACCGCGGCGTGAGCCCGCCCGCCGCGGAGCTTCGGCGCTGCCTGGTGAATGAAGCCGCCGCGCTCGGCCTGGACCGGTGACGTCCCGCCGGCACCTTACACAAAGTTGAACAAATAGGGATTTCTTGCTATCTTCCCCAGCCTCTGACTGAGAATAATTTTCGTTAACAGCCTTCCGGCCCACGCGGAAGCCGGGGGCTAGTCCGGAGCTGACCATGAAACTGCACCGTTCCACCTTGTCCAAGATCCTGGGCGCGCTCTGCGTTGCCGGCGCCACCTACGCCACCCCGGCCCTGGCCGCCGGAGAAGTCACCCTCTACACCACCCGCGAGCCCAAGCTGATCCAGCCGCTGCTGGACGCATACGCCAAGGAAAGCGGCGTCAAGGTCAACACGGTCTTCGTCAAGGACGGCCTGCTCGAACGCGTCAAGGCGGAAGGCGACAAGTCGCCAGCGGATGTCCTGATGACCGTGGACATCGGCAACCTGCTGGATCTGGTGGATGGCGGCGTCACCCAGGCCGCGCCTTCGAAGACGCTGGAATCCGTGGTGCCCGCCAACCTGCGCGGCAATGGCGGCAGCTGGTACGCGCTGTCGCTGCGCGATCGCGTGCTGTACGCGGAAAAGGACCTGCCCGTCAGCAGCTTCCATTACGAAGACCTGGCCGATCCCAAGTGGAAGGGCAAGGTGTGCATCCGCGCCGGCCAGCACCCGTACAACACTGGCCTGATCGCGGCCATGATCGCGCATGACGGCGCCGAGGCCACGGAAAAATGGCTGCGCGGCGTCAAGGCCAACCTGGCGCGCAAGGCCGCGGGCGGCGACCGCGACGTGGCGCGCGACATCCTGGGCGGCATCTGCGACATCGGCCTCGCGAACGCCTATTACGTCGGCCACATGAAGAACGCCGAGCCCGGCACCGACGCGCGCAAGTGGGGCGACGCCATCAAGGTCGTGCGCCCGACCTTCGCCAAGGCCAAGGACGGCGGCACGCACGTGAACATCAGCGGCGCCGCCGTCGCCAAACACGCGCCGCACAAGGCCGAAGCCGTCAAGCTGCTCGAATACCTGGTGTCGGCGCCGGCCCAGGCCATGTACGCGCAGGCCAATTACGAGTACCCGGTCCGTGAAGGCGTCAAGCTGGACCCGGTGGTGGCCAGCTTCGGTCCGCTCAAGGTCGACTCCCTGTCCGTGGCGGACATCGCCAAGTACCGCAAGCAAGCGAGCGAGCTCGTCGACAAGGTGGGCTTCGATAACTGATGGCCTGGTCATGGGGCGCGGCACTGATCGCGCTGGTGGTATGCGCCCCGCTGGCGGCGCTGGGGTGGCAGGCCTGGGGCGGCGATGCCGGCCACTGGTCGCACCTGGCGCAATACGTCCTGCCGCAAGCGGCCGCCAATACGGGGCTGCTGCTGCTGGGCGTGGGTGTGGTGACGGCGGTGCTGGGCACCGGCAGCGCCTGGCTGGTCAGCGCGTATGAATTCCGCGGGCGGCGCGTCCTGAGCTGGGCGCTGCTGCTGCCGCTGGCGGTGCCCACCTACATCGTCGCCTTCGCCTACCTGGATCTGCTGCATCCCATCGGCCCCGTCCAGGGCGCCATTCGCGCGCTCCTGGGCTACGACAATCCGCGCCAGTTCCGCCTGCCCGAACTGCGCTCCCTGCCCGGCGCGATCTTCGTGCTGGGCTGCGCGCTGTATCCCTATGTCTACCTGACCACCCGGGCGATGTTCATGACCCAGGCGGCCAACGTCATGGAAGCCGCGCGCACCCTGGGCGCGGGCCGCTTCGCCGCGTTCTGGCGCGTCGCCCTGCCCATGGCGCGTCCGGCCATCGCGGTGGGGCTGAGCCTGGCGCTGCTGGAAACTCTCAACGACATCGGCGCGTCGGAGTTCCTGGGCGTGCAGACATTGACCGTCTCGGTCTACACCACCTGGGTCACCCGCTCCGACCTGGCCTCGGCCGCGCAGATCGCCTTGACCATGCTGCTCATCGTGGTTGCGCTGATCCTGTTGGAGCGCCATGGGCGCCGCCGCCAGCGCTATGCGGGCGCGCAGCGCATGCGGCCGATGCAACCGGTGCGCCTGCACGGATGGCGCGCGGCCCTGGCCGCCGGCCTGGGCGCGCTGCCGGTCACGCTGGGCTTTGCCGCGCCGGCCCTGTACCTGCTGTGGGAAACGCAGAAGCGCCTGCACCTGGTCGGCGGCGTATCGCGGCAGTTGCTGGCCGCCGCCGGCAATACCGTGACGATCGCGGCGACCGCGACCGTATTGACGCTGGCCTGCGGCATCGTGGTCGCCTGGGCGGCGCGGACCGTCCGGGAAAGCGGCCGGCGCCGCCTGACGAGCATGTATGCGCGCGCGGCCGGCCTGGGCTACGCGGTGCCGGGGACGGTACTGGCCATCGGGCTGCTGACGCCCTTCAACCTGGTCGACAGCGCCTTGTCGGCCACGGTTGGCACCAGCGGCCTGGTGTTGATGGGCTCGTCCGCCGGGCTGGTCTGCGCCTACGCGATCCGCTTCCTGGCCATCGCCTCGGGCGGACTGGAAGCCGGCCTGGCGCGCATACCGCCGTCGCTGGAACAGGCCGCCCGCCTGCTGGGCGAAACCGCCGGCGGCACGTTGCGGCGGGTGCATCTGCCGCTGCTGCGCCCGGCGATGGCGTCGGCCGCCCTGCTGGTGTTCGTCGACGCCATGAAAGAACTGCCGGCCACGCTGCTGTTGAGGCCGATGAATTTCGACACCCTGGCGACCTGGCTGTACGCCGAGGCGGCGCGCGGCACCTACGAGGAAGGCGCGGTGGCGGCGCTGGCCATCGTCGCCGCGGGCCTGATCCCGGTCATCCTGCTGGCACGCGGCCAGGAACGGGCCCCGGCGCGCGAAGCGCGCGCGCAACGCCACGCGGCAACCGGACAAGCATCCCCACCATGACGACAGACACAGCATGACCGCGGCACTCGAACTCGACCGCCTGAGCCTGGCCTACGACACCCCGCACGGCACCCGCCGGGTGGTGGACGGACTCAGCCTGGCCTTGCCTGGCGGGCATATCGGCTGCCTGCTGGGATCGTCCGGCTGCGGCAAGACGACCGTGCTGCGCGCCATCGCCGGATTCGAACCGCCGGTGGAAGGCCGCATCCTGCTGGATGGCGCCGAGCTGTCCAGCCCCACGCATTGCGTGGCGCCGGAAAAAAGGCGCGTGGGCATGATGTTCCAGGACTATGCGCTGTTTCCGCATCTGAACGTGGGCCGCAACGTCGCCTTCGGCCTGCGCCGCATGGCGCGCGCGGCGCGGGAACGGCGCGTGGCCGAGATGCTGGAACTGGTGGGCCTGGCGCAGGCCGGCGACAGCTATCCGCACGAGCTGTCGGGCGGGCAGCAGCAGCGCGTGGCGCTGGCGCGGGCCCTGGCGCCCTCGCCCGACCTGCTGCTGCTGGACGAGCCGTTTTCCAACCTGGATGCCGACGCGCGCGAACGCCTGGCTTTCGAAGTGCGCGACATCCTCAAGCAGACCGGCCACACGGCGGTCCTGGTGACCCACGACCAGGCCGAAGCCTTCGCCATCGCGGACCGCATCGGCGTCATGAGCGAAGGGCGCGTCGCGCAATGGGACACGCCCTACAACCTGCGCCATCATCCGGCCTCGCCTTTTGTCGCGGACTTCATCCGCCGCGAGGCGCTGGCCGAACGCCGCGCCGCGGCCTACGCGCGCGGCGCGCTGCGCACGGGATCCTAGGCCCGCATGGGTGGGGCGCGGCGCGCAACGATGCCGCGCGCGGCTGACGACTGACGGCTGACCGCTAGCGGCTCCCGGGCAGCGGCGCCAATGGAGCCCAGGGCGGCGCGGGAATGAACTCGGTCGTATCTTCCGGCACGGTCTGGCCGAAGCGATCGCGCTCCCAATCCTCGCGCGCCTGGTGGATGCGGTCGCGGCGGCTGGAAACGAAGTTCCACCACAGATAACGCGGCCCATCCAGCGGCTCGCCGCCCAGCAGCGCCACGCGCGCGGCGGTGGCGGCCTTCAGCGTCACTGCCTTGCCCGGCGCGAACACGACCAGGCGGCCCGCCTCGAAACGTTGACCGTCGATCTCGACTTCACCGCGGGCGACATAGGCCGCGCGTTCCTCGTATTCCGGGTCCAGCTGCACGCGCGCGCCGGCTTCCATGGCGACGTCGCCCAGGAACAGCGGCGATAGCGTGCGCACCGAAGAGGTCTGGCCGAACAGCGAGCCGGCGACGATCTGCGCCCGCACGCCCTCGCCTTCGGCCACCGCCTGCGCGTCGCGGTCGTAGTGCACGAAGCCGGGATCGGTTTCCTCCAGGCTGGCCGGCAAGGCGACCCAGGACTGCAGGCCCGCCAGGCGCTGGGGCTGCTGCCGGCTTTCCGGGGACGAACGTTCGGAGTGCACGATGCCGCGCCCGGCCGTCATCCAGTTCACTTCACCCGGCAGGATGGTGCGCACATTGCCCGCGCCATCGCGATGCATGATCGCGCCTTCGTACAGGTACGTGACGGTCGCCAGGCCGATATGGGGATGCGGCCGCACGTCGATGCCGACGCCGGCCGCCAGCATGGCGGGGCCCATCTCGTCCAGGAATACGAAGGGACCGACGGTCCGGCGCTCGCGCGACGGCAAAGCCCGCCGCACCTCGAAATTGCCGATATCGCTGGTGCGGGGAATCACCACGGTTTCGACCGATGCGGGAAACGGGGGCGTGAGCTGGGACATGGTTTTCTCCATCCTGGAACGATGATCACGATACGCCAGGTCGGCGCGCGGGTGGGGGGCGCCGCCCGCCCCGCGCAAACGCGGGACGGGCGGGACAGGCAGGGACAGGCGTCAGGGCAGGTCGAACACCAGGACTTCGGCGTCCTCGCCCTTTTCCAGCGAAATGGCGGCTTCGTCTTCCACGGCCAGCGCGTCGCCGTCGACCAGGGCCTGGCCATTGACGGTGATCTTGCCGCGCGCCACGTGGACCCAGGCGCGGCGTCCGCTTGCCAGGGGCAGCGTGGCGCTTTCAGCGCCGTCGAACAGGCCGACGTACAGGCGGGCATCCTGATGGATCAGGACCGAACCGTCCGCCGCGTCGGGCGATGCCACCAGGCGCAGGCGTCCGCGCTTGTCGGCTTCCTCGAAGCGCTTTTCCTCGTAGCCCGGGTCGATGCCGACGGCATTGGGCTCGATCCAGATCTGCAGCAGATGCGTGCCGCGGTCGGGCTGCGGGTTGAACTCGGAATGCAGCACGCCGCGCCCGGCGCTCATGCGTTGCACGTCGCCGGGACGGATGGTCGAGCCATTGCCCATGTTGTCCTTGTGCGCGACGGCGCCGTCCAGCACGTAGGTCAGGATCTCCATATCGCGATGCCCGTGCGTGCCGAAGCCGCGGCCGGCCGCGATGTGGTCGTCGTTGATCACGCGCAGCGGACCGAAGCCCATATGGCGCGGGTCATAGTAGTTCGCGAAGGAAAACGTATGGGCGCTCTTCAGCCAGCCGTGGTCGGCGTGGCCGCGTTCTTCGCTGCGTCGCAGGGTAAGCATGGCGGAACTCCTTGTGTACGTTGTCGATGAACGTCATTGTGGGCGCCCGCGCCGGGCTTGCGGCTGAGCCGCTTTGAAGACATCATTCAATAAATTTGAATGGTTTCCCCATGCCCGCCTCCCCTACGCCGCCGGCTTCCGACGCGCTGATCACCCCCGAATTGCTGCTGCTGGTCGACGCGATCGCGCGGCACGGCAGCTTCGCCAAGGCGGCGCGCGAAATGGGCAAGGTGCCCTCGGCCGTCACCTACGCCATCCGCGGCCTGGAAGACCGCCTGGACGTATTGCTGTTCGACCGCAGCGGCCATCGCGCCGTGCTGACGCCGGCCGGCCAGGCCCTGCTGGATGACGGCCGCCTGCTGCTGAAATCGCTGGAAGACCTGACCCGCCGCGTCCGCCGCATCTCCACCGGCTGGGAGCTGGAACTGCGCATCGCCGTCAACGGCGTGCTGCCGTGGCCGCCGCTGTACGACCTGATCGAAGAGTTCCAGACGCTCGGCAGCACCACCAAGCTGCGCTTCACCAGCGAAGTGCTGAGCGGGACCTGGGACACCCTGGCGGGCGGGCGCGCGGACCTGCTGATCGGCGGCGATGCCGCGCTGGCGCCTCCCGGGCGTTTCGCCACCCAGCCCCTGGGCGAGGTGCATATGCTGTTCTGCGTGGCGCCGCACCACCCGCTGGCCCAGGCCACCGGGCCGCTGGCGCCGGCGGACATCGGCGCGCACTGCGCCGTCGTGGTGGCCGATACGTCGCGCGCCCTGCCCCCCTTGACGCGCAACCTGCTGGATACCCAGCAACGCGTGGTCATGCCCACCATGCAGGCCAAGATAGACGCGCAGATCCGCGGCGTGGGCTGCGGCTACATACCCAGGATGCTGGCCGCGCCGTACCTGGACCAGGGACTGCTGGTGGCAAAGGCCACCCGCGACGGCGACCTGCACGAACGCCTGGCTTGCGCCTGGCGCGCGCCGGCGCAGGGCGAAGCGCTGAAATGGTGGTTGAAGAAGCTGGAATCGCCGCGCCTGCGCGGCAGCCTGGTGGACGCGCCGGCCGCCGGGCACCCGACGCGCGGCTGATGCGGCGTGGCGTGGCGCCAGGGCCACGGCCCGGCCACGGCCACTGTCAATGCCAGGACCACGGGCGCGGGCAGGACGACCGCAGCCAAACGGATCAACGGCACTTGCGCATCGACATCGCGACGGCCTGCACCACATTGTTGGCGCCGAAGTTCACCCGATGGCATCCCAGCCATTCCGTCCAGTCCCCCTTGATGGGGGTGAATTCGACATAGAACCGGGCATCGGCCGACGCCGGCGTCCCGCCCATGCCGAAGATGGCCCTGAAGGCGCCGCGCGCCCCATCGACGGCCATGGCCGTATCGGCCGCTCCCTTGAAGGCATCGACCAGCGTGGCGCCGGCGCCCAGGCGGCCGGCGATGCCGGTGGCCTGGGCCACGACCGGGTCGGCGACGATGCCTGCCAGGGTCTTGACGGAATCGCTGGCGCCGGCGGCCAGCGCCCGCGCGGCGGAAAGATCGCTGAATCTTTCCGTGGCCCGGCAGCGCGCCACCTTGACGTAGATATGCGGCAGGCCCTGGATATTGTTCACGATGCCATAGCGCGATTCGTTGGCCAGGAAATCGCTGATTTCGGCCAGGGTCCCGATCAGAACCAGTGGCCGGGCGCCCACGGAACTGTCCTCGAAGTGGTAGCAGTTGGTTCGCGCCGATCGCAGCGCCGGCGAATACTGTCCGCGGTCCTCGACGAAGCTGGCGCCCTTGAACATATGGACTTGCGCGGAGCCCTTGCGCATCAAACGGATAGACATGCCCTTCTCATGATGGTCGGTGGTGTTGGAAAAACGGCGCGCATGTTGGCATCCGCGGTTCCGACCGAGAAGGTGATTATTCTGAAGCCGGCGATGGACGGCGCCCGCCGTCCCGCCGGCGACCGCTATTCGTCTTCCATCCCGAGATCGCGCAGCTTGCGCGTGATGGTGTTGCGGCCGATGCCCAGGCGCGACGCGGCTTCGACACGCCGCCCGCGGCTGGCCTGCAGGGCCGTCTGCAGCAGTATCCGCTCGAACTGCCGCGTCAGCGTCGCCATGATCGCCGGCTCGCCGCGATCCAGCCGGTTCTGCGCATCGCGCAACAGCGACTCCTGCCAGTTCTGCGGCGAGGCATCCGCGGCCGGCGCTCCCGCCGTGGCGGGTACGGCTGATATGACGCGCGGCGTGGCCGGCTGCAGCGTGCCCGGCTGCGACGGCGCGCCGCCTTCCATGGCGCGGATTTCCGGCGGCAGGTCGGCGCGCTCGATGGTCTGGCCCGGCGCCATCACGGTCAGCCAGTGGCAGAAGTTCTCCAGCTGGCGCACGTTGCCGGGGAAGTCGAACTGGGTCAGCACGGCCAGCGCCTCGGGCGTCAGCCGCTTGGCGGACACGCCCAGCTGGCGCGCGCTCAAGGTCAGGAAATGCTGCGCCAGCGCGGGGATGTCCTCGACCCGTTCGCGCAAAGGCGGCAGGCGCAGGCGTATGACGTTCAGGCGATGGAACAGGTCCTCGCGGAACAGGCCTTGTTCGACGCGCTGCTCCAGCGGCTGGTGGGTCGCGGCGACGATGCGCACGTCCACCCGCACGGGTTGGGCGCCGCCGACGCGGTAGAACGTGCCTTCGGCCAGCACGCGCAACAGGCGCGTCTGCAATTCGATCGGCATATCGCCGATTTCGTCCAGGAACAGCGTGCCGCCGTGGGCTTCTTCGAAGCGCCCCCGGCGCAGCGTATTGGCGCCGGTGAAGGCGCCACGTTCATGGCCGAACAATTCGGCTTCCAGCAGGTCGCGCGGAATCGCCGCGGCGTTCAGGGCGACGAACGGTCCCTTGGCGCGCGCGCCGTGGCCGTGCAGCGCCCGCGCCACCAGCTCCTTGCCGGTGCCGGACTCGCCGGTGATCAGGACCGTGACCTTGGACTGCGCCAGGCGCCCGATGGCGCGGAAGATCTCCTGCATGGCAGGCGACGCCGACTGGGTCATCATCCAGCGTTCGCCCGATTCGGCTTGCGCGCCGGAGGCCTCGCCGTCCTGGCCGTCCACCGACTCCTGCGCCGCCCGCTGGATCAGCGAAACCGCTTCATTGACGTCGAAGGGCTTGGCCAGGTAATCGAACGCGCCGCCCTGGAAGGCCGATACAGTGCTATCCAGGTCCGCGAAGGCCGTCATCACGATGACGGGCAGCGCGGGATGGCTTTCCTTGATCTGCCTGAGCAGGTCCAGGCCGTTGCCGCCCGGCATGCGGATGTCCGATACCAGCGCCGCCGGCTCGTCGCCTTCGAGCGCCGTCAGGACATCGTTGGCCTGGGAGAAGCTGCGGGTGTTGATGCCGGCCCGCGCCAGGGCCTTTTCCAGGACCCAGCGTATTGCCTGGTCATCGTCTACGATCCATACAGGTTTCATGCGGATTCCATCGGCAGGACCAGGCGGAATTCAGTGTGCCTGGGTCGGGATTCGAATTCGATGATGCCGCCGTGCTGCTGCACGAAGTCCTGGGCCAGGCTCAGGCCCAGGCCCGTGCCGCCGGGACGCGCGGTAACGAGCGGATGGAAAATGCGGTCGCGGATGTGTTCCGGCACACCGGGACCGTTATCGATAATGGACAGCACGGCGGCCAAGCGGTGCTGGCGATGGGCCAGCATGACCCGCCGCGCCACACGCGTGCGCAGCGTGATCTGCGGCGGCGGCGCGTCGCCGCCAGCCGGCTGGATGGACAATTCCTGCGCCGCGTTGCGCGCCACGTTCAGCACGGCCTGCATCAGGCGCGCGGCGTCGCCTTGCAGATCGGGCATGGACGCGTCGTAGTCGCGCACGATGGTCAGGCCGTCACGGAACTCGGCCTGGATCAGGGCGCTGACGCGTTCGCAGATTTCGTGGATATTCACCGCCCGCGCGTTCAGGGGTACGCGCTGCGGCCCGATGAGGCGGTCGACCAGCGCCTGCAGGCGGTCGGCCTCCGATATGATCACCTGGGTATATTCCGCCAGCGCCGGATCGGGCAATTCGCCTTCCAGCAATTGGGCGGCGCCACGCAGGCCCCCCAGCGGATTCTTCACTTCATGCGCCAGGTTGCGCAGCAACTGCCGGTGCGTTTCGATCTCGTCGACCAGCCGGTGATTGCGGTCGGCGGTCACCCGCAGTTCGATTTCACGCACCTCGATCAGCACGGGCCAGGGCTGGCCCATCAAGGCGACGGTGGTCACCGCGACGCCGACCGACTCGGCTCCGCGTCGCAGCGACGTCATCTGGCGAACGTCGGCGACATTGCCGGCCTTCGCCAGATCGATCGACGAATGCATGGCCTCGCGGTCGTCGAACAACGACTCGGCCGGCTGGCCGGTCAGCTGGCGACGCGAGCGGCCCAGCAGATCCTCGGCCGCCGCATTCGCATATTCGATACAACCCCGCTCGTCGACCAGCAGTACCGATGTCGCGAGCAGTTCAAAGGCTTCTACATTCATCTTCATCACCCGGGGCGGTGTACAGGCGGACCGGTGCCCCGGTCCGCCCCTGCGCGCCCCCGGGAACTCAGCCGGCGATCACAGGCTGTAGTACATGTCGAATTCGACAGGGTGCGTCGTCATGCGCAGACGCTGCACTTCCTGCTCCTTCAACGCCAGATAGCCGTCCAGCATGTCGTCGGTGAACACACCGCCGCGCGTCAGGAACTCGCGATCCTTGTCCAGCGCTTCCAAGGCCTGATCCAGCGACGAGCAAACGGTCGGGATCTTGGCGTCTTCTTCCGGCGGCAGGTCGTACAGGTTCTTGTCGGCCGGGTCGCCCGGGTGGATCTTGTTCTGGACGCCGTCCAGGCCGGCCATCATCAGCGCCGAGAAAGCCAGGTACGGGTTGGCCAGGGGATCCGGGAAGCGCGTTTCGATACGGCGGCCCTTGGGGTTGCCGACGTACGGAATGCGGATCGAAGCCGAACGGTTGCGCGCCGAGTAGGCCAGCTTGACCGGCGCCTCGAAGTGAGGAACCAGACGCTTGTAGGAGTTCGTGCCAGGGTTGGTGATCGCGTTCAGCGCGCGGGCATGCTTGATGATGCCGCCGATGTAGTACAGCGCGAACTCGGACAGGCCGGCGTAGCCGTTGCCGGCGAACAGGTTCTGGCCGTCCTTCCAGATCGACTGGTGCACGTGCATGCCGGAACCGTTGTCGCCGACGACGGGCTTGGGCATGAAGGTGGCGGTCTTGCCGTAGGCGTGCGCCACGTTGTGCACGACGTACTTCAGGACCTGGTTCCAGTCGGCGCGCTGGACCAGCGTGCTGAACTTGGTACCGATTTCCAGCTGGCCGGGCGCCGCCACTTCATGGTGGTGCACTTCGACCGGCACGCCTTGCTGTTCGAGCAGCAGGCACATTTCCGAACGCATGTCCTGGAAGGAGTCGACCGGGGGCACGGGGAAATAGCCGCCCTTGACCAGCGGACGATGACCCAGGTTGCCGCCTTCGAATTCCACGCCGGTGGACCAGGGCGCTTCTTCCGACTTGATCTTGACGAAGGTGCCCGACATGTCGGTGTTCCACGTCACGCCGTCGAACACGAAGAATTCCGGTTCCGGACCGAAGTAAGCGGTGTCGCCGATACCGGAGGCCTTCAGGTAGGCTTCGGCGCGCTTGGCCAGCGAGCGGGGATCACGGGAATAACCCTTCATGTCCGACGGTTCGACGACGTCGCAGGTCAGGATCAGGGTGGTTTCTTCCATGAACGGATCGATCCGGGCCGTGGTGGCGTCCGGGATCAGCAGCATGTCGGAGGCTTCGATGCCCTTCCAGCCCGGGATCGAGGAGCCGTCGAACGCGTGGCCGCTTTCAAACTTGTCTTCGTCGATCACGTGGGACGGCACCGACACGTGGTGCTCGCGGCCGGCGGTGTCGGTGAAACGGAAGTCGACGAACTTGACTTCCGCGTCAGCAATCTGTTTCAGGACTTCTTTAGGACTTGCCATGTCATCTCCGTTGATAAAGGGTCGAGTGCTGCAACTCGACTGGCACTCGGCTAAAAAGCAACATCCATGCCATGTTTTCACATGGGAATCCCGGGGAGATCCATCCCTTGCTGGACCGATCGCGGGATAATGCACCAATTATGTGCAAAACACGAAGCATGAAACGAACTACTTTGGTGCATCAGTTCAAAAACAGTGCTTGAAGGTCGTTGAGGAACGCCCAACCGCGAGGCGTTGCCTTCAACCGGGTCGGGTCGGCGTCCAGCAAACCCTTGCCCGTGGCCGCCTCCAGTTGGTGCGCGATCGCGGCCAGCGACACGCCGGTGCGCTCGGCGAAATACGTCGCCGGCACGCCCTCCTTCAGGCGCAGCACATTCAGCATGAACTCGAAGGGCAGCTCATCCGCGGCGATTTCGCGCGACTCGGCGATGTGCGAGCCGTCGCGCGCCACCGCGGCGGCCATCCAGCGTTCCGGATTGCGGGTACGGGCTTCGCGCAGGATACGGTCGTGAAATGAAAGTTTGCCGTGCGCGCCGGGTCCGATGCCCAGATAGTCGCCGAATTCCCAATAATTCACATTGTGGCGGCAGCGCGCGCCGGGCCGCGCATAGGCGGATACCTCGTAGCGCGCCAGGCCGGCCTGGGCGGCCAGGGCTTCCACCTCGTCCTGCATGGCGGCCGCCGTGTCGTCGTCCGGCAGGTGTTCGGGCGGGAATTTCGCGAAGACCGTGTTCGGCTCCATCGTCAGGTGGTACAGGGACAGGTGCTCGGTGCCATGCGACAGAGCCTCGCGGACGTCGGCCTGGCAGGCCTGCAGCGTCTGTCCTGGCAGCGCGAACATCAGGTCCAGGTTGACGCGGGGCACCGCGGCCTGCGCCATGGCGATCGCCCGGCGAGCCTGGCCGGCGTCGTGGATGCGGCCCAGCGCGCGCAACTGCGCGTCGTCGAAGCTTTGGATGCCCAGCGACAGCCGGTTCACCCCGCTGGCGGCGTAGTCCCGGAAGCGGCCGGCCTCGGCCGTGCCCGGATTGGCCTCCATGGTGATTTCGGCGTCCGGCCACAGGTTCAGGTAGGCGCGCAGCATCGCCAGCAGTTCGTCCAGGCCCGCGGCCGACAGCAGGCTGGGCGTGCCGCCGCCCAGGAACACCGAGATCACCTGGCGGCCCCAGATCTGCGGCAGCGCCTGCTCCAGGTCGGCGCGCAGGGCGTCCAGGTAGGCGCGTTCCGGGATGTCGCCGTCGGCCGCGTGCGAATTGAAATCGCAATAGGGGCACTTGCGCACGCACCACGGCACATGCACGTAAACGGACAAGGGCGGCAGGCTGGTCAGGCCGGGGCGCAGGAGCCCCGCCGCCGCGGCGTGGCCGGGTACGGGGGCGGCGCCGGCCGGCCGGATCGGTATGGTGATGGGCATGGCGTGTGGCCGCGCGTCAGCGCGCGGCGCGCTGCAACTTCGCCATCAGCTCGCGCAAGGCCTGCGCGCGGTGGCTGACGGCGTTCTTTTCGGCGGGCGCCAGTTCGGCGGCCGTCTTGCCCAGGTCGGGCAGATAGAAATGCGGGTCGTAGCCGAAACCGTGCTCACCGCGCGGCGCATCGGCGATTTCGCCGTACCAGACGCCCTCGCCCAGCAAGGGCCGCGGGTCGTCGGCCGCGCGCACCATGGCCAGGACGGCGATATAACAGGCGCGGCGGTCCGGCTGCCCGGCCAGTTCGCGGACCAGCATGGCGTTGTTGGCCGCGTCGGATTTCTCGCCGCCGTTCATGCTGGCATAGCGGGCGGAATACACCCCGGGCGCGCCGCCCAGGGCATCCACGCACAGGCCGGAATCGTCCGCCAGGGCCGGCAGGCCGGTCACCCGGCTGGCGTGGCGCGCCTTTTCCAGCGCGTTCTCGATGAACGTGCAATGCGGCTCGGGGGCCTCGGGCACGCCCAGCTGGCCCTGCGGAATCAATTCGATGCCCAGCGGCGCGAACAGCGCGGAGAATTCACGCAGCTTGCCGGCGTTGCCGGAGGCGAGCACCACGCGGCGGATACCGGGTACTGAGTCTGAAGCCATGGGATTTGTAACCAACGATGCGGGTGGCAAAGCAAACTGGTAGTGTATCGCCCGCGCGGCAAGACACAGATTGAAACGCCTGCGCAATATGCGCCGCTCACCATTAGGCGGTTTTCACCCGGTGCCAAAGCATGCACGCGTCCGTTCCTTCCGCTCTCCCGGCTGCCGGCCCTCCCGCCGTCCTGTCTCCCCTGAGCCTGCTGGACGAGATCCTGCGGTCCGGACGCCTGAGCGCGCTGTACCAGCCGGTGATCGATTTGGCCAACAGCCGCGTCTACGGCTACGAGAGCCTGATCCGCGGTCCCGTCGATAGCGAATTCCACATGCCGGAGGCGCTGTTCGGCGAAGCCCGCCGCCGCGGCGTGCATCCGCTGGTCGAACACGCCAGCGCCACCAGCGGCATGCGCTCCTTCCAGGACGCCGAGCCGCCGGCCGGCAGCAACCTGTTCCTGAACATGTCGGCCTCGGCCCTGCTGCATTTCTGGCTGCAATGGGGCGAGGCGATGCCGGCCCGCCTGCTGGACGGCTGCGCCCTGGAGCCCGGGCGGATCATCATCGAATTGACCGAGCACGATCCGGCCTTTCCGGACATGCGCGTGCTGACCCGCATCCTGCGCGCCCTGCGCGCGCATGGCATGCGGCTGGCGCTGGACGACTACGGCGTGGGCCATGGCAGCCTGCAGCTGTGGTCCGAGGCGCAGCCGGACCTGGTCAAGATAGACCGCTATTTCTTCCATGGCATCGCGCAGGACGAGCGGCGGCAGAAGCTGGTGCGCGCCGTCCTTTCGGTGGCGCAATGCCTGGGTACGCCGACGATCGCCGAAGGCGTCGAAACCGCGGAGGACCTGGCCGTCGTCCGCGACCTGGGCATCCGCTACGCCCAGGGCTGGTTCCTGGGCTATCCCGCGGCGCGCCCGCATGGCGACGTGACGCCGCAGGTGCGCCAGGTATTGGAGCAGCGTGCGCCCGCGCGCGGCGCGGCCCGCGTCCCGGGCGCGACGGCGGCCACGCTGCGCGTGCAGGCGCCTTCGGTCTCGCCCAGCCGCCATACCAACGACGACGTCCACCGGCTGTTCGACGAACACAAGTCGCTGCACGCCGTGGCCGTGGTCGACGACGACAACCGGCCGCTGGGCATCATCAACCGCCGCGACTTCACCGACCGCTACGCACAGCGCTATACGCGCGAGCTGTTCGGGCGCGACGGCTGCACCACCTTCATGAACGGCGAACCGGTGCTGGTGGACGTGCATGCCTCCATCGACCAGCTCAGCCATGTGTTGGTGTCGGACGACCAGCGCTACCTGGTCGACGGGTTCATCATCACCCGCGACGGCAACTACGACGGCCTGGGCACCGGCGAAGCCCTGGTGCGCTCGGTGACCGAAATGCGGATCGAAGCCGCGCGCTACGCGAATCCGCTGACTTCCCTGCCCGGCAACATTCCCATCAGCCAGCATATCGGCAGCCTGCTGGAAGGCGGCGTGGAGTTCGTGACCGGCTATTGCGACCTGAACCACTTCAAACCGTTCAACGACGTGTATGGCTATTGGCGCGGCGACGACATGATCCAGCTGTGCGCGACGGTCATCCGCAGCCACTGCGATCCGCAGCGGGATTTCGTCGGCCATGTGGGCGGCGACGATTTCGTGATCCTGTTCCGCAGCGCCGACTGGCGCGAGCGCGCCGAACGCATCATCCACGACTTCAATCGCAACGCGATCGACCTGTACGACGACGAAGGCCGCGCGCGCGGCGGGATCGAAGCGGAAGACCGCTATGGGGTCATGCGGTCATTCCCCTTCGTCACGCTGAGCATCGGCGCCCTGTACGTCTCGCCCCAGTCAGGCGTGCGCATCCGCCCGGAAGACATCGCCTCGGCGGCCGCCCGCGTGAAGCACCAGGTCAAGCATGGAGACGTTCCGCTCGTCGTCGAGCCCTACCTGGCGCCCGGCGGCTGACGCGGTATCCACCGATCCGGCGCGGGCCAGCCGGAACACTTCCACCGCCTGCCGCAGGCGTTCCGCGCGGCCCTCCAGCGCCGCCACCGCGGCGGCGGTTTCTTCCGCCAGCGCGGCGTTTTCCTGGGTGTTGCGGTCCAGCCCCGACATCGCTTCGTGCATCGCGCCGATACCGGCCGCCTGTTCGGCGGCGGCCTGCGATATTTCCTGCACCAGCGCGGTGACCTGCGCGACCGCCACGCGCATATCGCCTATGGTCTGCCCGGCCGCGCCCACTTCCCGCACGCCCGCGTCCACGTGATCCGCCGAGCCGGCGATCAAGGACTTGATTTCGCGCGCGGCGCCGGCGCTGCGCTGCGCCAGCGTGCGCACTTCGCCGGCCACCACCGCGAACCCTCGGCCGGATTCGCCGGCGCGCGCCGCTTCCACGGCGGCGTTCAAGGCCAGCAGATTGGTCTGGAACGCGATGCCGTCGACCACCCCGACGATATCGCCGATGCGGCGCGCGCTGTCGGCGATATCCTGCATGCGCGCGACCACGCGGTCCACCGCCTGCGCGCCCTGCTCCGCCAGCGCCGCGACGCGCTGCGACTGGGCGCTGGCGCGCTCGGCGTTTTCCGACGTGGCGTTCACCGTGACCGCCAGGGTCGACATGCCGGCCGCCGTTTCCTGCAGCATGCCGGCCTGCTCGGCGGTGCGCTCGGACAGCTGGACGCCGCCGGCCGCCAGCGCGCGCATATCGGAATGGATATCGTCCACCGCCAGGCGTACCGAGCCGACCGCGCCGGACAAGCCGCCCTGCATGCGGCTCATTGCGGAAAACAGGATGCCGATCTCGTTCCGCCCGCCCGCCGCGATGGGCTGCGTCAGGTCGCCGTCCGCGATGCGGTCGAAATGGCCGCCCGCCTCGCGCAGCGGCCGCAGCAGCGAACGATGCAGCACCACGCGGATGCCGACGGCCAGCAGCAGCACGAACAAGGCCAGGCCCGCCGCGCTATAGACGGCGGCGTCCTGCATATGCGCCACTTCCGCGATAGCCGCGGCGCCCTGCGCCCGGGTGTAGCGCTGGAAAGCGCCTTCCGCCTTGACGTAGGCTTCCGCGGCGCCGGGCAGGACCTGGTCGTTCAGCCGATTCACCTCCACGCCGTTGAAGCCCTGGATGGCCTTGCGCATGGGCGTCAGGCAATCGTCGACCAGCCTCGCGTAGGCCCGCAGGGCGGCGTCGTACAGCGGCTTGCCTTCGGTATTGGCATAGGGCAGCGCCCGCAGGCGCTCGACGCCCTGGCGGGCATCGCGCAGGAATCGGTCGACCACCGCGACCATCTGGTCGCGCTCCGGTATACGGCCGCCTTCCATATAGGTCTTGGCATCGACCAGCGCGGCGCGGGCCTGGAATACCGCGCTGCTGACGTTACCCAGTTCGCTGGCGCGCTCGATATTGTCGCGCCCGAGTTCTTCCACCCAGGCGCGGTTCTCGCGCAGCAAGGCGATCGCCGCCGCGCCCGCCGCGACGAACAGCGTCACGAAAAGCGCCAGCACGATCGTCAGCGCCAGGTTCACACTCAATTTGTTCCGCATCACATCCTACCTACGCGCCCGCTCGGGCAAAAACATTCGGTAAGGATTATGTTGCGGTGAAGTGGCATTTTCTTGACATGCCACCGCCCGTTTTCAGGCCAGCGCCTGCTTCTGCGCCTGGACCAGCCCATTGATGCCATGCTCGGCCAGCGCCAGCATCGCGTCCAGCTCGGCGCGGCTGAACGCCACGCCCTCGGCGGTGCCCTGCACTTCCACGAACGCGCCCGCGCCCGTCATGACCACATTGACGTCGGCATCGCAGCCGGAGTCTTCTTCGTAGTCCAGGTCCAGCACCGGGCGCCCATCCACCATGCCCACCGATACCGCCGCGACGTGATCGCGCAAGGGGTTCGCCGCCAGGTCGCCGCGCTTCATCAACAGCCCGACCGCGTCGGCCATCGCCACCCAGGCGCCGGTGATGCTGGCGCAGCGCGTGCCGCCGTCGGCCTGCAGCACATCGCAATCGATATGCAGCGTGCGCTCGCCCAGCGCCGCCATATCGATCACGGCGCGCAGGCTGCGGCCGATCAGGCGCTGGATTTCCTGCGTGCGGCCGGATTGCTTGCCGCGCGCCGCCTCGCGGTCGCCACGCGTGTGCGTGGCGCGCGGCAGCATGCCGTACTCGGCCGTCACCCAGCCCTGCCCCTGGCCCTTCAGGAACGGCGGCACCTTGTCCAGCACGCTGGCCGTGCACAGCACATGGGTATTGCCGGCCTTGATCAGGACGGATCCTTCGGCATAGCGCGTAAAACCGCGCGTCATCGCCAGGGGTCGCAGTTCATCGGCCGCGCGGCCGGAATGGCGCGTCGGGGAAGAGGCGGATGAGGTCACGGATATCTCCAGTCGGTGGGTACTCAAAATGCAAAATCGCGAAACGGCGTATCGGCGCCGCCCCGGATTGTACGGGCGGCCCCGCCTTCGGGTTATTCTGCCGGCATGCGCTCGCTTCGCGACCGCCCTATTCAGGATGCACCCACATGATACGTAGCATGACTGCCTTCGGCAGCGCCCGCGCCGATCTGGACCAAGGCTCGCTGTCGCTGGAATTCCGCAGCGTCAACAGCCGTTTCCTCGACCTTTATTTCAGGCTGCCGGACGACCTGCGCCACCTGGAAGCGCCGCTGCGCGAACTGTTGACCGGCAGCCTGGGACGCGGCAAGGTCGAAGTGCGCGTCAGCTACACGCGCAATGCCGCCGCCGACCTGGATCGCCTGGATCCGCTCTGGCTGCAGCGCCTGGCCGAACAGCTGCAGGCGGCGCGCCAGATCCTGCCCGAAACCGAGGCGCCGCGCCTGGTCGAGCTCTTCAACTGGCCCGGCCAGCGCAACAACGACGCGCTGGATCCGCAGGCCTGGGGCGCGGCCGGCATGCAGGCCGCGCGCGAAGCGCTGGCCCAACTGCAGGACGCGCGCGTCCGCGAAGGCGAACGCCTGGCCGCGATGATGCGCGACTGCGCCACGGGCATACAGAAAATCGTCGACGACGTCGAACAGCACTTGCCGCAACTGCTGGCCGACCATCGCGAAAAGCTGGCCAACAAATTGCGCGAAACCGTGGAAGCGGCCTTCCCTGGCGGTTTCACGCACATCAGCGGCCCGGAATTGACCGAACGCCTGGCGCAGGAAGCGAACCTGTTCGCCATGCGCATCGACGTGGCCGAAGAACTCTCGCGCCTGCGTTCGCACCTGGCCGAACTGGTCCACATCCTGGCCGACGACAAGGCGGGCGGCAGCGGCGACGGCAAATCCGGCAAGCGCGCTGGCGGCAGCGGCAGCGCGGGCAAGCGCCTGGATTTCCTGTTCCAGGAAATGAACCGCGAAGCCAACACCCTGGGCTCCAAGGCCGGCAGCGTCGACGTCACCCGCGCCGCGATGGATCTGAAGCTGCTGATCGAGCAGATGCGGGAGCAGGCGCAGAATATCGAGTGACGTTTTTGAGCGTTCGCTCGCCGCGTTATCAGAAAACGTCAGCGCACCAAGCTGAGATATCACACAAGGGGTCTTGAAATGAAACGGCGGATCTTTGTCTCCTCTCTGGCGCTAATGTCGTTGTGCTTCGCGTCAACCTCGCGGGCCGACGATTATCCGAGCCGGCCGATCACGATCGAAGTGCCTTATAGCCCGGGTGCGTCCGTCGACATCATGGCCCGGATGATCGGCGATCGTTTGCGCGCGAAACTCAATCAGCCGGTCATCGTGGAAAACCACGCAGGGGCCAGCGGCCAGATCGGGCTGAACCGCGTCGCAAGGGCGAAGCCGGACGGGTACACCCTTGGGGTCGTACAGATCACCAATCTGGCGCTCGCGCCGTTCGTCACCACCAAGCTCATGTACGACCCGCAGAAGGACTTCGTGCCGGTCGTCGAGATCGCGGAAAACTATCTTGCGATCGTGTCGAACGTGAACGGGCCGCTGAAGAACATCAAGGACGTCATCGCCTGGGCCAAGCAAGGCAAGCACGAGGTGAAGCTGGGCAGCCCGAGCCAGGGAGGCCTGCCCCATCTGTCGGTCGCCCTGATCGCCTACCAGAATGGTTTCGATGTGCAGAACATCTCGTACAAGGATGTCGGCCCCATCGTCACGGATCTTGCCAGCGGACAACTGGACCTGGGTGTCTCTTCCTACACCAGCCTCGCTCCGTCCATACAATCCGGCCGGGTTCATCTGGTGGGCATCACGGCGAAGGACAAGTTTCTTCCCGACCTGCCCGCGATCGGCGACAGCCTGCCGGGCTATTCCGTACCGGGCTGGAACGGCATCGTCGCGCCTGCCGGGACGGATCCCAAGATCGTGGAAAAGCTGAACACGGCCATCAACGAGATACTTGCCGAGCCGGACATCCAGGAAAAGTTGAAAGCGCTGGGTCTGGTACCGACGATCAAGTCCCCCCAGCAGTTCGCCGAATTGATCAAGAGCGATACGGCCCGCTTCGAGAAGCTGGTCAAGGATATCGGCTTCCAACCGCTCTGATGCCCGGGCGGTCTCCTGCTCGCGAGCAGGTCCATGAAATGGGTATGAGGCTGGTGGATGGCAACAGGCCAGGAAGAGCGGGAAAAACGGGAAGGACAGGAGAGCGGTAATGGCAGCGAACGATGATCACGCCTCGAAATCGGCCGTCGAAGGCGGCCGGGTGGAAGGCGGGCGGGTGGAAGGCGGGCGGGTGGAAGGCGTGATGCCAGGTGGCGGCACCGTGCCGTTCCGCTTGCCGGCCGGTGCATTGAATTATCTCGACCGAAATCAGTACATCTCCAACATGGAGGTCCTCGCCTATTATCCGTCGATCAAGCTGAGGATGTTCGGTGACGAACACTCATGCATGTGGGCAAAGGGAAAGCGCCGCCTCATCGCTTTCCAGGGCGGCTGGGTCGACGTCACGGATCCCCTGAAAGCGACGGTGATCGATGAAGGCGGCCTTCCCACCTTCCAGAGCTGCGTCTACAACCAGCAACTGAAGAAGTGGATCCGCGTGACCGCGCACCAGATGCCGCTGACGCCGGGCACACCGCAATATCCCCATGGGAAATACCACACCGAATACGCTCGCACGGCGATCGATAACCCCGGCTTTCGGGGCATCAGGGTCTACGACGTCACGAATCCCGAAAAGACCCGGCTGCTGAGCGAATTCGAAACAGGCAGCACCGGCCACGGCGTGCATCTGCCCTTCTATGACGGCGGCCGGTACGCGTATCTGTCCTGCGGCTGGGACGACCAGCTGCGCATGGAAAGCACGGAGCGCGTGTACAGCAACGGCTTGATGATCGTGGACATGTCCGACCCCGCCAAGCCGAAGGAAGTCTCGCGCTGGTGGGTTCCCGGGCAGCGGCTCGACGAAGAGCAGTACTACCGCGAGACCTATCCGTTCGCCGGCGACCAGTGCTCATGGACCGGCAACCGCACTCCGTGCATCGTCCCGGCCAGGGTCGAGGATGGCGGCACCGTCGGCTATGGCGGATGGGGGCACTTCGGCATGTACGTCCACGACCTGTCCGACATACGCAATCCCAAGGTTCATGGCCGGGTGACCCATCCGCTGGAAGCCATCGGCGCGATTCCCTATCATCACGTCGTGCCGGTGACGGCCGATCCGCAGCGCTACCCGCAGCTGCAGAATCTCGTCATCGGAATACCCGAAGCCCTGGAGTCCGACTGCCGCGAGCCGTTTCACACGAGCTACGTCATCGACGTGAAGGATCCGGCCAGACCCCGCATCATCGGTCTCTTCCCGCGCCCGATGCCGCATCCCGATGCGCCCTATAAGGACTTCGCGATGGCGCGAGGCCGCTTCAGCTCCCGCGTCATGCAGAACTGGATTGCGCCAGGGAAAGCCCGTCCGGATGTCGTCGCATTGTCGTATCTCAATGCAGGCCTGCGCCTCTTCGACATTTCGGATCCCACAGATCCCAAGGAGGTCGCCTACTTCGTGCCGCCGCGTGACGGCGACATCGACGACTACATGAGCTGGCGTCGGGGGACGACGGAAGCCGTTTTCATCGAATGGGACCGGAACCTGATCTGGCAATCGACGCACGCCGGCATCTACTGCCTGTCGGCCCCCTTCCTGGGCAAGCCGGTGCTCGAGCCGACGGCGGTCTCGCAATGGTCCGTCCCGCATGTGAACGCTGGCTGGGAAGGCTAGCGCTCATCGGGTCCTGAAGAAAGCGGCCGGCAGATCGCTCTTGGGCACCGCCTGTCCCGGTGTTTGCCGCTTTGTCGACCGCCCCTGCGCGCGAGGCCGTCCGGGCTCGACCTGGGGTCCGACTCACGACAGAGCGCAGGCTCGCGTTGGTCGACGCATTACGGTCAATGCGGTCGCGCCCGGATACGTGGAGGACACCGGGTTTTTCGGCGACGCGCTTTCCGGCACGCAACGCGCGGCCAAGCTCGCGGAAGCAATGAACGGGCGTGCCGGGACGCCGGACGATGTCGCCAACACCATAGGCTGGTTGGCGGCCCCCGCATCCTGCCACGTGACCGCGCAAATCGTCCAGGTCAACGGCGGTGCGGAGCGAGGGCGGTAGCAACGCAAGCAAGAGCCGCCGCGAGCGCTATCGCGCCTTCGACCCCACGAAGAATTCTCCGAAGATCGTTATCCTGGTCTCGCCCTGCGGCCCATCGCCATAGATCTGGCGCGCGCGTATCGTCCCGGGTGCGCTCTTGCAGCCCCAAATGCCGCAATCCGCCCCGATATCGAATGGCGACGGCGGCAGGAACACCGCATCCGTCGTCCACGTGCCATCGGCGGCGGCCGTCACGAATTGCGTATCGCCGCTGCCGCCGATCTGGCTGACCTCCACCAGCGCGCCTGGCGCGGCGGTACCGGCCACGCTGGTGGGCGGCGGCGGGTTACGGTTGGTCCAATACATCAACGTATTGTTCGCCGGCGACGAAATCACGATGGGTTGCAGGACCGTGAACGTGCGCGGCGCGGTCGAGCCCGACGGTTGCGTCTGCTGCGCAGCCACGCTGTAATTGCCCGCACCCGCTACCGGGTAGGGACCGCAGGACCACGCCCCGTCCGGCTGCACCTGGGCCTGGCACTGCGGCCCGCCTGTCAGCGTCACGGACGCACCGGGAACGCCGTAGCCCCGCACCACATAGGACTGCCCGACCATGACCTGATCCGCCATGGGCCAGGCGATATAGAACACGGCGCTGTTGGGACACGTCGCGCCTCCGACGGGATACTGCACGGACGCCTGGTCCAGCGGATAGCCATCCAGCACCTGCGTCGCGGTCAGGCTGTAGCAACCGGGCCCGCTGGACATCAGGTTGGGGAACACCCACTTGCCGTCGCCTTCCACGACGCTGAAGCCCAGGTCATGCAGGCCCATCAGCTTGAGGAAGATCTGCGCATTGGGCTCGCCGTCGCCCGGCTTGTCCACCGTCGCCACCTTCGCCACGTCGACCGTCACGGTGGCCGCGCCCTGGGGCTTGTCGTCCACGTACTCGGTCGCGGTGATCGACAGGCGGACGCCGTTCGCGCCATAGCTGACCAGCGGTACCCGATCGGTCGCCCACACGCCGTTGACGATATCGATCGGCGCCAGCGGATCGTTGCCCACCACGACCTTCGCCACCGCGCCGCTCTGCCCCGTCCCGCGCACCTGGATACCGTCGACAGGGTTGTTGCTGGACACCACGGATTGATCGCGCGGGCTGCCGATGGAAATGCCCGTCGCCGTGGCCACCGAGAAAGGCCGGCCCACCGGGGGATCCTGCCAACCCGGGCCGCTTTGCACACTGTTCGCCGTATAGGATGTTCCCGCCGCCAGGCCCATGACCGTGCACGTCCATCTGCCCTTGTCGTCCGCCGTGGTGGAGCATGGCTGCGCGGGCGGGGCCGTGACCGCGATACTGGCAAAGGCCTGCCCCGTCCCGCTGACGTCCACGGTGGTATCGGCGGCGGGCAGCACCTGGTTCGGCGCCGGCAGCAACACCACCAATGGGGTCGCGATCGTGAAATCGGCGTATTGAGGATCGTCCGACACGCCCTGCAGGGTCTGGGTCGCCGTCAACAGATAAGAGCCGCCGGGCTGCAGTCCCGCGATCTGGCACTGCCAGTTGCCGGGCGCGGGCCCGATCGTCTGCGGCGCGCACGGCTGGGCGCCGGGGACGCCGACCTGCAGGGTGGTCCCGGGCTGCGCGGTTCCGGACGCCGTGATGGCGGCCGTCGCGGACGCGTACACCTGGTTCTCGGCAGGCGCCGCGATGGCCAAGGGACTGAAATCGGCGATCGAGAATTGGCGCTGCACGCCCGGGTCGATCCAGCTTCCCGCGCCCTGGATCGCATCGCTGCTGCCCTGCGTGACGGTGGCGGTATATGACTGCCCGAAGCGCAGGCCCGCCACCTGGCACGACCAGGAACCGTCGCTGCCCACGACCTGGATGGCGCAGGGCGCGGCGCCCGGCACCGCCACTTTCACGGAAGCCCCAGGCTGGCCATGCCCCGTGAATCGCACCATCGTCGTCTGCGGCGGAAACGACTGGCCTGGGCTGGGCGTGTCGATGGCCAGCGGTTGCGCGACCATGAAGGACAGCGGAACGGCGGGGTCGCTTTGCCCGACCAAGGACTGCTGCACGGTCACGGCGTAGGACGCCGGGGTCAGGTTCTGGATCAGGCAGGACCATGAGCCATCCGCGGCGATCGTGGCGGACGCGCAGGGGCTCGCACCATTCTGCGGTGACAGGGTGCCAGGCGTCACGGTCGCCGCGGGCATGCCGGTGCCGGTCATCAGCAGGCTGGTCTGGCCCGACGGCAGCGTGGCGCCGAACGCGGGATAGCTGATCTTCAGGCCGGGCCAGGAGGAGAAAGTGGTGCTGGTGCCCGGGGCTGACTTGCCGTTGACCATCTGCGACGCGGGCACGCTATAGGTGGTCGGAGGCGGAAACCGGAAGACCGAACCGGTCGTCCATGTGCCGTCCTGGCCAATGATCGTGGTGACGGGCCGCGTCTTGCTGTAGGCAGTGTCTATCGTCACCTGCCCGCCGGGCGTTCCCGTCCCGCTGACCGCCCAGTTCGGCGGCGTGTCGCCATCGATATGGCCGGCATTGGGCGGACTGGTGATCGCCAGGGCAATGGGATCGATATGCAGCGGCCATTGCGCCTGCATGGGGTCCAGCCAGCTCCAGTTCCCACTGTTGTCGTTCACCTCGCCTTGCTGCCAGGCCGCGAGATCGTAGTCGTTGCCTGCCAGCAGGTCCGTCAATCCGCAGGACCAGTTTCCAGAAGGGTCCGCGACGCCGGAACATGTGGGCGCATCGGTATCGTGCGGATCCGACCTGACGACGACGGTGGCGCCGGGCATCGCGGTCCCGGTCACCGTGATGGGATCGCTGGTCCAGGTCACCGGGGACGGCGGCCCGTTGATGACCACGGCCGGAACGGAGATGAAGGTCGCGGTATAGGTCCCTTCCACCGTCGAGGTGACAGTCGCCGAGTACACCTGGCCGGGGGCGAAGTGGTAGGCGGTGTCGGTCGTCCAATTGCCGCCTTTGTCGGCCCAGGGAGATTCGATATGCCCGGTGGCGCTTACGGTGACTTGCGTCTGCGGCGACGCCGTGCCGGTGATGGCGACGTTGGAAGGATCATCGCCGTGGATCGCGCTGTGCTGGCCCGGCCACGTGATGACGGCGGGCTGCTTCGTTCCATCGTAGCCGCCGTCGAAATAGATGGTGATGCTATCGCTCGCGCCCGGCAGCAGCTCCGGGACCCATTCATTCAGGCAACCCCAGGAACCGCAATTCGCGCTGGTGACCAGGCCGTTGCCGGACGACGTGCCCTGAGGACCCTGTATCGTCGTGCACCACGATCCCAGGTTGCAGGCCGCAACGCCCACCTTGAACAGATCGTGCCTGAACGTGAGGGGATAGGGAGCCGTCGGTCCGTTCTCCGTGTCGGGATGTACCGTCCACTTCACCCATTTCGGCTGATAGGCGCAGTTATGAATGATGTGGAAGTGATTGCTGTCCTCCAGGTTGATGCTGGTCGAGCCGTATGAAGGCACATAGATCGAACCCGGGCCGGCGTCGTGCATGCAGCCGTCGTCGGTATGATCGATCGTGATGTTCGCCGGACCATTGTTGACGAATCGGACGCTGTAGGTGGCCGCCCGCGACACCGGACCAGGCAGCGGACTGGACTTTTGCGGCATCGCGGATAACGCGGGCGCCCGCTCCTGGCGCGGCTGCGGCCCGGACGGAGCGGCGGCACTATCCGCGGTAGCCCCCGGGAGCAGCAGCACCCATGCGATCACGACGCCAGCCAAGCTTCGCCACGCTGCCATGCATCACCTCTTGACCTTGGTGTCGACCACGCCGTATATCGTCACGGCGGCATCATTGATCTTCCGGCCGCCGTAGTACTCCGTCACGGTCACCGTGCCGGGATCGCTCCTGCAATCGTAGGAACTCCAATAGCAGTTCTGCCCGTTCCGCGGATAAGGCGGCTGGAAGATCGCGTCCGTTTGCCAATTGCCGCTATCGTCGACCTGCACCGTCACCGGGCCGCCCGAGCCGCCGGTCTGGCTGACCTGCACTTGCGCATGCGGCGTCGCCGTGCCCTGGACCCGGTAGTACAGGCAGTAATTGCCGCCATAACATGGAATCTCCTGCCCATCCCGTGGACTGCCGATCACCGCTGGCGGCGGCGCGCTCGTCGCCAGCGTGAACGACCTCGGGTCCGTCGGCGGGCCGACCTGCTGCGAGCCGTAGAACTCCGTGGCCACCGCCGTGCGTGGACCCGCGGGATTCGGGTCGTCCTGCTCCGTGTACTGCAGCGACCACTGTCCGCGACTGTCCACCAGCGCCTGCCGTGGCGACAGCCCCGACACGGCCACCTGCACGGTATCGCCGCTGGTTCCCGCGCCGGCTATCGTGTACGGCATATAGACCACGGCGTCTTCGCGCGGCTGCGCGATGCTCGCGCTCGCGTTCCCGCCCACGTGGAAGGACACCGGCGCCGATGGCGTGCCCACCTGCGCGCCCCGCGGGTCGTACTGCGTGGCCGTGAGCGTGAAATCCCCGCGCGGCGGCGTGCCGCTGCCGTACTGCTGGAACCACGCGCCTTGCGCGTTGACGGGGATACGGTCATAGGTAGGCAGCAAACCGCTGGCCTCCTTCAAGGTCACCGTCGTGCCCGCCTGCGCCGTGCCGCTGACCGTGTACGGCACATCCACCGTCGCGCCGCCCGCCGGGCTCACGATCGCCACCGGCGCGGGCAGCACCTGGTACGAACGCGGATCGGACGACCCCTGCGCCTGCCCGTTCAGCCACTGCGTCGCCGTGATGGTGTAGCTGCCCTGCCACGGCGTATCCACGCCGTACACCGTCGACCAGTTGCCGTCGGGCCGCACGTCGATGTCCGGATGCGGCGGCAGCCCGTTGTTGCCCGTCACCGTGACCTGCAGTCCCGGCTCCGCCGTGCCCGACACCGTGTAGGGCACTTGTACCGTGGCGCCCTCGGTCGGCATGCCGATCACCACGGCCGCCAGCGGAGGACTGGGCGGCGCCTGCCGCACCACGGTGTAGTGCCGCGTCACGCCATCGCCCACTTGCCGTGGCGTATTGCCCACCATCATCGACTGCGTGGCCTGCACCCAATAGGCGCCCGGCCCCGTATCGTAGGGACTGCAGGACCATAGCCCGCTCGCGGGCACCGTCACCTGGCATGGCGAGCCGCCCCTGGGATCGCTCAACGTGACGGTCGCACCGGCCTGCCCCTGCCCGCTGATCGCGTACGGGGATTGATCGATGACCTGGTTCTCCCACGGCGATGCGATCGTGAGCGCCGACGCATCGACGCTGACGGTATAGCTGAGCGGATCGCTGCGGCCGACGACGTCGCCCGCTATCGATTCCTTGGCGATCACCGTATAGCTGCCGCGCCGGGCCAGGTACACGGCGGACCACGTGCCATCGGGTCGCACGGCGATCGGGCCCACGTCCGGCAGGCCCAGGCCGCGCACCGTGACGCTGGCGCCCACCGCCGCCGTGCCCGCGATCGTGTACACCAGGTCGCTGATGGCCTGGCCCGCCGTCGGCTGGGTGATGAGCACGGGCGCCGCCGGCGCGGCCACCGCGTAGTCGCGCTGCACCGACGGGCCCGCGATCTGGCCCCCGATCCATTGGGTGGCCGTCACCGAGTAGGCCCCGGACGCCAAGGTATACGGGCCGCATTGCCACGTGCCCTGCGGCGTCACCGTCGTGTAGCAGGCGTTGCTGGCCGGCCCCGTCAACGTCACCACCGCGCCCGGCTGACCACCGCCGCCGACCGGCGAGTACGCGCCCACGGTCGCGCCGGGCGCCGGCTCCAGGATGCTGACATTGGTCGGCGCCGCCACGGCGGTGACCGTATAGCTCACGGGATAGCTGCTGCGCCAGGCCGGCCCGCCGTCGGGACCGGCCTGCGTGGCTGTCGCCGTATAGCTGCCCGCCTGCGAGATGTACGTCGTGGACCAGGCTCCCTTGCCGTCCACCGGGATGTTGGCATGCGTGGGCAAGCCCGCTCCCGACACGGTGACGTATGTACCTGGCTGTCCGCCGCCGGCTATCGTGTACGAGGAATCGAGGATCTGCTGGCCGCCCTGCGGCGTGGCGATCGACACAGCCACCGCGCTGCCTTGCGCGGTGTAGCTCACGGTCCCTGGCGCGCCGGCCTGGATGCCGGCCGTGGACGCCTGCACCGTCACGTCGTGACCGCCCGGCACCGACAGATATTGCGTGGACCACTGGCCGCTTCCGTCCGCCTGCAGCGTGCGCTTGATCGCGAAGCCTCCGGTGCAATCGGGCAAGGTGCCGCCATTGCAATCGACCAGCGACAACGTCGCCAGCGGCTGCGCGCTGCCCTGCACCGTCAGCAATCCCGTCGGCACCGAGGCGTTCGGCGTGGGCAGTCCCACCTGCGTCGGCGCCAGAGCCACGGTGTAGTCGCGCGTGGTCGGCTGCGCCTGCGCCACCTGGTCGATGTATTGGGTGGCCGTCGCCGTATAGGCCCCGGCCACCGGCACCAGTTGCGGCGACTGCCATGTGCCATCCGCCTGCACCTGCAACGTCCATTGCAGCAGCCCGGCCGCGCCGGCCGGCGCCTGCGTGCTGTCCAGCAGCACCGTCGCCCCCGGCTCTCCGGTGCCCGAGACTACATAGGTCCCACTGGTCACGTTCGCGTATTCCGCGGGCACCTGGATCACCGCCGCCGGGGTGCCCACCGTCACCTGCACCGCGTTCGAACTGGTCGGTACCCCCGAGAGCGTGTGGGTCACCGTCACCGCGTAAGTACCCAGCTGATCGGTCGGATACTGCCCACACGACCAGTCGCCCGTGATGGGCACCGGATCCACCGTGCACAAGGTATTGCTCCCGCGCTTCACTATCACTTGCGCGCCGGGAAAGCCCCTGCCCACGATCGCGCGCGACTGGTGCAGCACCAGGGCCAGCTGCTGCGCGTTCTGCTCGATCTCCACCGCCACGTAGAAATGCCGCGTCACCGGCTCGCCCACCGGCTTGCCCTGGCGATAGATCTGCGCGTTCACCGTGTACTGGCCGCCCGGGGGAAACGGCAGCCAGGGCGAGCGCCACGCGCCGGTGCTTGGACTGATCGGAATATCGATACCACCGTCCGGCCCGCCGCCGCCGCGGCCCGCCGGATTGCCGTTCTTCAGGTCGAAGCCCGGCGGCCAGAGATGCGACGTATCGCCGCCGGAATTGCCACCGCCGCCGCCACCCTGGTGTCCACCGAAGTGCACGTTGTTGCCGCCGTTGCCTCCGCCGCCGCCACCTCCGCCGCCGCCCCCTCCTCCGCCACCACCACCGCCACCGCCGCCCCCCGATCCGCCGCCGGTCGTACCGCCGTCCTTCGGGTCGTCGATGTTGTCCTTATCCTTATTCTTATTGTTGTCGTCGTCCGTCACGCTGTACTGCCGGGATACCGTGTTGAAGTAACGGCCGTCGATGTACTCCTTCACGGTCAACGTGCGCTCGCCTTCCTCCGTCGCCAACACGCTGCAGCGCCAGTAGCCGGTGGCGTTCACCGTCACGTCGCCGCTGGTACACAGCGCGGCGTCGTTGGCCAGCACCGACCGCGATTGCGTCAGCGTCGATCCCTGATCCGTGATCTTCAATGTCGCGCCCGGCTCCCCGGGGCCTTGCGCCACGAACAACCCCTTTTCCTTCACGTCCCCGTCCTGCAGGTTGCTCACGTCCACGGGTTCGCCGATTTCGAAGGTGCGGGTGATCGTATCTACCCACTCGGGGGGATCCGTCGGAGCAAGCAGTTTCACCGTCATCACATAGGTGCCGGGCGTTTTGTCGGTGAAATCCGGACACTGCCATGAAGCGTCCGGCTTCACATCGATCTTGCAGGTGTAGTCTCCGGAATAAGACGCGCCGTCCTTCGTGATCTCGCTTATGGAAACCGTGAACCCTGGCGATCCGGTCCCGGACACGTGCACGGTATCTTCGGGATGATAGGCGCCGTCATCCTTGTCGCGTGGCGCGGAAACGGCAAACTCTGTCCCTGCTTGAAGATCGATATGTATCTGGTGAAGGCCGGTCCGCTCGCCATTTGTAAATTGGCTCGCCCATAACGGCGTGGGTTCCACGACGTACATCGCTATGCTCCGGGACGAGGGATCTTGTACGTCCACGTGAGCAAAGATCGAATCCGACAACTCCGCCTGGCTATCGGCTCCGGACTGCCCCACAAGCTGCGTCATGAATCGCTCCGACACGCTGTCGTGATCGTGCGGAGAAAGAATGCTGATCGGCGCAACCGGCCCCCCATACGCGCTATACCCGGCTTGCGCGGTGCGATTGCTCACCCCCTCGGCTGTATCGTCCGGCAACCGTTGCACGGCTGTCAGTCTATACGCTTGGCCATCGCGGGCAACAGGGAGCGGACACACCCATTTCCACAAGCCGTCTGGCTCAACCCAGCTACAGATGGACGTCGATTGCGACAGCGCGTCTGCCAAGCTTGTACCGATATCGATGATCGACTCTGCCGAGCCCGATCCAAGGACAGAAAACTTGTCCAGTACAAGGTGCGTACCGTCTCGATGGTAGTTTCCTGATGTCGTAGTCGGTGCCGTAAATTTCACGGCACCCACGTCGCCATAGGGAAGAAACACCCAGTCTGCCGCGACGATCTCCTGGCCCGCATCGGGGACTATCGCGGCCGTGAGTTCGCCTTCTGAATCCGGCGTCTGCGGCCCCGGCATGAAATCGGTCGATATCTGGCAGGCCCAGTCTCCCTGCGGACCGACCGGTATATTTGCACCGTCCGGTCCATAGCAATCGAGATCGCCCAACCACGCCGTAATAAAAGCGCCGGGCGGTCCCTTGCCCTTTACGTTCAGGATGGCCGGCTTGCCGGCGAACAAATAGGTTCCTGGCACCGGGGCCGTAATCAGAACGCTGGAAGTGATCCTCTGCACCCACAGGGGATCTGCGAGCGATGTGACGAGTACGCCTGGCGTGGATTTTCCCAGGGCAGACTCCTCAACGGTGGAGGTGGATTGAACACCGAGCAGATATCTGCTGCGGTATACAAGCGGCCCGCCCGACGCGCCGGACAGCATTGACGTGACTGGCGGCCCGATCAACCGGACCCCTGCACCGCCCTCGCCGTCCACAACCCTGCCCATGGACGAGAAGGCAACCACGCCTCTCGTCAGCGGGTATGGATCCCTACGTGTTGCCGAACCCCCATATCCATACAGCCAGGTATTTTCGGCGTCCTTGCCGGGGTTCAAGTCCACACGCGCTATTGGAAGCAACTCCGACGGCTCGGTGCGCGCCGCCTTGGCTTCGGTCATCATCATCAGCACGTCGCCGCCATATCCAGCCGATGTATCCGGTTGCCTGCAAATCCGAGAAATCGCCACGCTCTGTTGCCGCGTATCGTTCAAATAGAGGATGCGAAAGTCCTTGATATGGGAATTCGTCGTCGCATCGAGGCACTTGTCGTCCGACGCAGCAATCGGCACGGAGCCGGAGACGCAGTGGTAGGCCGTCAAGATATAGTCATGCGTCAGTGATGGATTCTGCTTGTCCGTGCTTTGCCAGACCACCGAGCCCGAGCATGTATGCCACCACCCGAAGTTGGGATCGAGCTGTTCTATGGATACGATCCCGGGGGACTCGCCCAGCGGGATTTCATCATGGCGCAGCGGCCGTTGTGCCGATGCAGACGCAGTTGTTAAAAGCAGCGCTGCGCCAAGCCACACCGGCGCGCGCAAGCGTCGCCCGCGCAGCCGGTCTATTCCATATACCCAAGTCCCCACCCGCATCCCCTTCGATCCGGACGCATCACGGCATCAGGATATCCAGCGACGCGAACGGCGGGTGTTAATCCGCGGCAAAGCGTTTTGAAATGCGCGCCGCGCAGCACGGCGCGATGCCACGCATGAAGGAAGCGCCCGAGGCTACAGCACGCGCCCGAACCACCAGAGCGACACCAGCCCCGCGCAAGCGGCGAGCAGCGCGCCCAGGGCGGCGAACAGGGCCGTGATTTCGACCATGTCCTGCTTGTCGAAGGCCAGGCGCGCGCTGAGGATGCTGTAGACCTTCTTCAAGCCTTCCGCGTCTTCCGCGCGGAAGTATTCGCCGCCAGTCGTATCGGCGACTTTCTTCAGGACCGCTTCGTCCAGCCGCACGCGCGACGACCAGCCGTCCACGGTGATGACCACGCCGTCCGGCGTGCCGATGCCCACCGTGTAGATACGCACGCCGTGCGCGGCGGCCACCTGCGCGGCCTGGATGGCTTCGGGACCGGTATTGCTTTCGCCATCCGACAGCAGCACGATGGCGCCGGCGTTGTCGGGCGTCGACGCCGACGGCGGACTTTCCCGCGGCAGTCCCAGTCCATTCGACGCCTGGTCCGCCGGGCCGCGCGGCGCGGCGCGCGCCCCTTCCGACCGTCGCGGCGGCTTGGCCTTGTCTTCCTTCATGCTCTCGTTCATGAAGCGATCGACATCGATGCCCGCCTTGGGCAGCAGCGTAACCAGCGCGATGATCAAGCCGTTGCCCAGCGCCGTGCCGCGCTGCGGCTGCAGGCGGTCCAGCGCGGCGGCGACATCTTCCTTGCGGCGGCTGGGCGCCTGCGCCACGGAAGCCGTACCGGCCACGGCGACCACGCCGATGCTGACATCAGCCGGCTGCGCCTGCACGAACAGCTTGGCCGCCTGCCGCGCCGCCTGGATGCGATTGGGCTTGATATCTTCCGCCCGCATGCTGCCCGACGCATCCATGGCCAGGATGATGGTCTGCAGCCGCGACGGCAACATCATCAGCGCCTGCGGACGCGCCACCGCCAGCAATAGCGCGGTCACCGCGAGCAGGATCAGCGCGGCGGGGAAATGCCGTCGCCAGCCCGCGCCGCCCTGCACCCGCAGCCCGGTGATCTTCAATGCCGGATAGCGCGCCGCCGCGCGCAGCCGCCGCCTGTCATGCCACACGTAAAGCAGCAGCAGTATCGGAACGAGCACCAGCAGCCACAGCATGCGGGGCCACAGGAAGCTGACGGTAGGCATGGCATTCATGGCTGCTTACGACCGTATCAAGGCTGACGCCGCGCCGCGCCCGCGCGCCTGTCGGCGGCCCCCTTGGGCGCGCCGCTGTTCGTCATCAGGACTGCGCGCAGATGCTCCTGGGAACGGGCCGGCGCGACGCCGGCCACTTCGGCCACCGGCGCGTCCGCGCCCTTCGCGTCGCCACCCGGGCGGCGCCGCTGCTGCGCGAACTTCAGCAAGGCCAGGTCCAATCGCTCGTCGGTCGCCAGCGACAGGCAGGCCACGCCGGCACGCGCGAAGGCATCGCGCAGCTGTGCCTCCCGTGCCGCCGCCGCTTCGACGAAGCGCTTGCGAAACGACGCATCGTGGGTGTCGACCAGCAGCTGCTCGCCGGTCTCGGCGTCCTGCAGGACCACGAGCCCCAGATCGGGCAAGGCCGATTCCAGCGGATCGACCAGGCGCACCGCGACCACGTCGTGCTGCCGCGCGAGCAATCCCAGCGATGTTTCCCAACCGGGCGCGCTGATGAAATCGGACACCACGAAAACCGCGGAACGCCGGCTGACGACGCCGCGCGCATGGTCCAGCAGATCGCCCAGGCGCGTCTCGCCCCGTGCCGACGCGGGCGCCGCAGGCGCCGCATGCATGCAGTCCAGCACGTGCAGCAGATGGCGCCGGCCGGCCCGGGCCGGTACGACTGCGGGCCGCGCGCCCTGCGCGCCGGAATACAGCAAGGCGCCCACGCGATTGCCATGGCGGGTCAACAGGCGCGCCATGACCGCCGTGAAATCGCCCAGCAAGGCACGCTTGCGTATGTCGCCGGACCCGAAATCCACCGACCCGCTCAGGTCCAGCAGGAACCAGGCGGCGATCTCGCGATCTTCCTGGAATTCGCGTACATGCGGCGTCTGCAGCCGCGCCGTGACGTTCCAGTCGATGTAGCGCACGTCGTCGCCGGGCTGGTATTCGCGCAGATCGGCGAAGTCGATGCCGAAGCCGCGGAACAGCGTGCGGTAATCGCCTTGCAGCAGGCCGTCCAGGCGGCGGATGACCGTCCATTCCAGGCGCCGCACCAGCGCGTCGGCGCGCCGCGTGCGAATGGCGGCCGCGCCATCGCCCGGGACGCCGCCGGACGCGCCGTCCCCCGGCGCATCCGACGCCGCGCCATCGGCGCCGCGGGCGCGCCGGCTAGGCTTCCGCCACCCGAACATGGGATTCCAAGGGGCGCTCGGGCGCCGGCATGGCCTGCAGGATACGAACGATAAGCTGGTCGGCGGTCACGCCATCGGAGAGCGCTTCGTACGACAGCACCAGGCGATGGCGCAGCACGTCGGGCACCAGGTCGATGACGTCCTCGGGCAAGGCGTAATCGCGGCCGCGCAGGAACGCCAGCGCACGCGCGCCTTCGATCAGGCCGATGCTGGCGCGCGGGCTCGCGCCGAACGAGACGTAGCGGTCCATGTCGGCAAGGCCGAAGCGTCCCGGCGAGCGCGTGGCCGCCACCACGCGCACCGCGTACTGGATCAGCCCGGGATCGACGTACACGCGGCGGCATTCCTCTTGCAGCCGCGCCAGTTGCGCCGGCGTCGCGACGGGGTTCACGCCGATCGACGCCCCGGTGAAACGGTTGACGATGACGACTTCTTCCTCTTCCGTCGGATAGCCGACCAGCACCTTCATCATGAAGCGGTCGATCTGCGCTTCGGGCAAAGGATACGTGCCTTCGGTCTCGATGGGATTCTGCGTGGCCATCACCAGGAACGGCGTGGGCACCGGATGCGTCTCGCCGGCGATCGTCACCTGTCTTTCCTGCATGACTTCCAGCAGCGCGCTCTGCACCTTGGCCGGCGCGCGGTTGATCTCGTCGGCCAGCAGCAGGTTGGCGAACACCGGTCCCAGCACGGTGGAAAACTCGCCGGTGCGCTGGTTGTACATGCGCGTGCCCACCAGGTCCGCGGGCAGCAGGTCCGGTGTGAACTGAATGCGCTTGAAGGAGCCGCGCATGGTGCGCGCCAGCGTATTGACCGTCAGGGTCTTCGCCAGGCCCGGCACGCCTTCCACCAGCAGATGCCCGCGCGCCAGGATGGCGACCAGCACCCGCTCCAGGAAGTGGTCCTGGCCGACCACCACGCGCTTGACCTCATACAGCAGGCGTTCCATCAGGTTGGCGCTGTCCACCGCGCCCATGGGTAGGTCGTTCATACGCCTCCGCGTTCAGAAGGGAGAAATGCCCACGGCCGTGCCCGCGCTTTCGATTGTGGTGGCAAAGCCGATGCCGAGGAAAGTCTTGCTGTTCGTGGGGTTCAGGATGGCCGTCACGATGCCGACCACCTCGCCGTCCATGTTCACCAGCGGACCGCCGGAGTTACCGGGATTGGCGGCCGCGTCGAACTGGATGAGATGATCGAGATCCTGCTTGCTCTCCGGGGACACGAACTGGCGATTCAGGCCCGACACCACGCCGGACGACACCGACGGGCCGATGCCGAAAGGAAAACCGACGGCGACGACTTCGTCGCCGGGCGCGAGATTGCGGCTGGAGCCCAGCGTGGCGGCCGGCAGGTCGTCCGGCAGCGATGCCGCGCGGATGACGGCCAGGTCCTTCTCGGGCTGGGCGCCGACGACCGTGGCTTCCGATTCGTGGCCGTCGTAGAAGCGCACCTTGAGGCGGCGGGCGCCCGCGATGACGTGGAAGTTGGTCAGGATGACGCCCTGGTCGGTGATGACCACGCCGGAGCCGATGTTGACGGCTTCGTCCTTGTCTCCCGGGTCGTCCTTGTTGCCGGGCTTGTCGGTGCCCGGCTTATCGGCGCCCGGCTTGTCGCCTTGCGGCGCGGCGCCCGGCGGGGTCGCGTCCGCGCGCGGGCCGTTGCCGGCGTCCGGGCCGTTCGCTCCAGGCGCATTCGCACCCGGGCCGTTCGGTTCCGGCTTGCTGCCGTCCGGCGTGCCGGCCCCGGGTTTGCCCGCGTCCGGCTTGTTCGCGTCCTGGCCCGGAGGCTTGCCGGCGTCCGCCGATTTGTCGGTCGGCGCGGCGCCGGTTTTCTCGTCGAGCTGCGGATAGCCGATGATCTCCACCACCGACGGCCGCACCGCTTCGGCGGCGCGCGCGGTGCGCGACGGCAGGCTCTTGGTTTCCAGGGTGTGCAGGACAGCGGCATCGATGTCCTTCTGAGTCAGCGGACGAAGCTTGGGTTGCATCAGCCAGGCTGTGCCGAGGCCGGCCACGAAAACCACCGCGACCGCCGCCGCTACCCATCCGTATATCGCAACCCTTTTCATCGTTGCCACCGGAATTCCGCCTCGTCGTGGAGGTACAGTACCATCGTCGCATCCATGCGCCAAGGAGAACTGCATGAGGTTTCTCTGGCCCGAATTGCTCTGGCTGCTATTGGTGCTGCCTTTGCTCGCCGCCGCTTACTTTTATGTACTGGCGCGACGCAAAAAAGCCGCCGTGATCTACCCCAACCTGGCGCTCGCGCGCACCGCAATGGGGCCTGGCCAGCGGCTGCGAAGACACGTCCCTCCTTTTCTTTTCTGGCTGGCGCTGGGCGCCGCGCTGCTGGCATGCGCCCGTCCCGCCGCCACCGTCACGCTGCCCGCCGATACGCTGACGCTGGTGCTGACCATGGACGTGTCGCGCAGCATGGAAGCCGCGGACGTGCAGCCGACACGGCTGATCGCCGCACAGGAGGCCGCGCGCAATTTCATCAAGGAGCTGCCGGCCAGCGTCCGCCTGGGTATCGTCGCTTTCGCCGCGGCGGCCACCGTGGTGCAGCCGCCCACCGACAATCGCCAGGACATGCTCGATGCCATCGACCGCTTCGAACTGCAACGCGGCACGGCCACCGGCAGCGGCCTGATCGTGGCGCTGGCCACCTTGTTTCCCGATGACCGCACGGAGTTCGATGCCTTGCTGCTGAACGATCCGGCGTCGCGTTTCGGCCCCCTCGCGGCGCCGTTGGGCAACGCCGATGCGGCCAACGATGCGCTCAAGCGCGAACAGGAGCGCCCGCCCCGGGAGCCCGGCTCATACCGCAACGGTGCGATCATCCTGCTCAGCGATGGCCGCCGCACGACCGGCCCCGATCCGATGGAAATCGCCCGCATGGCCGCCAAGCGCGGCGTCCGCATCTACACGGTGGGCTTCGGCACGCAGCAAGGCGCGACCGTCGGCGGTGAAGGCTGGTCGTATTTCATGCAATTGGACGAGACCACCTTGCGGGCCGTGGCGAAGCTGACCGGCGGCGAATATTTCCAGGCGGGCTCGGCCGCCGACTTGAGCCAGGTCTACAGCAAGCTGAGCACGCGGTTTTCGCTGGAGCGGCGCGACACCGAGATCAGCGCCCTGCTCGCGGCGGCGGCCGGCGTGCTGCTGGCCGTGGCCTGCATCCTTTCGGTGCTGTGGTTCAGGCGATGATCGACCGCCGTATCGTGGCCTGAGGACTGATCCGGGAAGCGACGTCTAGTCCAGCCGATAGCGCGCGTCGGGAACTGGCACGGGCCGCAGATCGGTGTCGCCCAAGGTTTCCCTCAGCGAACGCTCGATGTGGATGGCGAGGGCGTCCAGCGGCAGGTCGTTGGCGTCCTGCCCGAAGGGATCTTCCAGCTCGCCGGCGATGGTGTGCAGCGCCATGAATGCGTAGGAGATGAACACCGCGATGACCGGCGTCGCCCAGCCCACGCTTTCCACCAGTCCCAGGGGCAGCAGCACGCAATAGAAATACGTGGTCCGGTGCAACAGGACTTCGTAGGGATACGGCACCGGCGTGGTCCGGATGCGCTCGCAGGCGCCGGACGCCTGGGTCAGCGTATCCAGATGCGCCAGCGCCCAGGCCAGCAGGACGTCACCGATGCGCCCTTCCTGATGCCAGGCGACGATCCGCTGCTGCACCAGCAACAGCACGCCATGCGGGCGATAGGCCAAGGCCCGGATGTCGCGGACTTCGGTTTCACCGAGCAGCGCGCGCAGGTCTTGCTCGGGGTCCGAATCGCGCAGCTGATGCTTGAGAACCTGCACGAAAGCGGTAAGCAGCGCCACGACCTGCCGGGCGTCCTGGGATGCGCCGCCGGCGTCTGCCCGCGTATTGGCCGCCGCCCGGGTATCGCCTGACCCGGGAACCGTGACGGCAAAGCGCGCCAGGTCGCGCGTGGTCGACGTCAGCGTTCCCCACTGCTTGCGGCCTTCCCAATACCGTTCGTAGCAGGCGCTGTTGCGAAAGCTGGCGAAGATCGCCAGCGCCACGCCGATCAGGGAAAACGGCACCGGACTCAATGAAAAGAGGAAGGCGTCGCTGCTTCGGTAACCCCACAGGGCGGCCAGCGATAGCGCGAAGATGATGGCCAAGGGGACCAGGATGGTGTTCTGCACCGAGTTTTCCCAGGCGAACAACATACGGAACCAACCGGTTTTGGGGCGCACGATCATGGGCTCGCACCATACCGGCGGGCCGTGTCGCACGCAAGGAGTACTTCAGAATTCTCCCGTATCTGATATGAAATAATATATCATTACATAAGAGAGCGAAAAAGCATCGCGGGCGGTACAAGCCCCCTCTTCCAAATCATCCGGGGAAAGCAGTTGCCGCAGGCGCACAGTCCGTTCATGTCATCAGCAAGGCGTCCGACCGTGCGTGTCGCCGCCTTGCTTTGGCTATGGCTGACGGTGATCGTCGCGCCCGTGGGCGCGACCTTGCATGCGATGTCGCACCTCGCGCCGCGCGCGGGCGCAGTCGTCGCGACGCCTGCACGGGAATCCGGCCCGGAAGCCGCCGCCACGCAGGGCGATCAGCATGGCGCCGCGGCGCATTGCCATGTGTGCGATGAATGGCAATTCCTGGATCACGTCCTGCCCAGCGTGGCGTTCACCGGCGATCCGCCGGCGCCGGCGGATTCCCCCAGCCCTCTGCCGCTGGCCATGCGCCTGGCGGTCGAAGCGCCATGGATCCTGGCGCGCGCGCCACCGGGGCGTGAACCCGGCGTCGACGCCTGACGCCAAGCCGGCGCGGCCCGATCTGCGCCAGCCGATCTGCGCCGGCCGGCCTCCTCGGGCCGGCCTGGGCGGCCCCGCCTGGGCGGCCCCGCCTGGGCGGCCCCGCCTGGGCGTCGAGTCCCCGGCCGCCACACCTGCCCATATCGCTTCCACCTGACCGTTCCCCGGTCCGGCACGACCTCTTTTTGCCTGTGAAAAAAACATGTCTCAACACTCCCACGCCTTCCCGCTCGCGTTGTCGCTGAGCGCCACGCTGGCCATTTGCGCCGCGCCGGCGGCACGCGCCCAGGATGCCAACACGCCCGCGGCCGGCGCCAGCGCGCAACCGCCCACGGTCACGCTCCCCACCGTGATCACGACCGGCAACCCGCTGGGCAGCGCCGAGATCGCCGCGCCGACCACCGTCCTGGAAGGCACCGGCCTGGACCTGCGGCGCGCCGACACCCTGGGCCAGACGCTGAACGGCCTGCCGGGCGTGTCCACCACCACCTACGGTCCCATGGTCGGGCGTCCCATCATTCGCGGCATGGACGGCGATCGCGTCCGCATCATGAACAACGGCCTGGGCTCGGTGGACGCATCGTCGCTGTCCTTCGACCACGCCGTGCCGCTGGACCCGATGAGCGCCAGCCGCATCGAGATCGTCCGCGGACCGGCGGCCCTGCTCTATGGCGGCAACGCCGTGGGCGGCGTGGTCAACGTCATCGACGACCGCATCCCGACCGAACCGGTACAGGGCATCCATGGACAATTGCAGGGCGACTGGGGTGGCGCCAACAACAGCCGTTCGGGCGCGGTGCAGGTCGAAGGCGGCGACGGCAGGTTCGCCATCCGCGCCGACGGCTTCGGCCGCGAGACCGACGAGCTGCGCATCCCGGGCTATGCCCGATCGCCCGCCCTGCGCGCCCAGGACGATCCGGACATGGACCAGCCGCGCGGCCGCCTGCCCAACAGCGACGGCTCGGTGCACGGCGGCGGCGTGGGCATGGCATGGACCGGCGACAGCGGCTACGCCGGCATTTCCTACAGCGGCTACGACTCCGACTACGGTTCCGTGGCGGAAGACAGCGTCCGCCTGAAGATGCGCCAGGAACGCTTCGGCGCCACCGGCAAGGTCGACGATCTGGACGGTCCGTTCAAAAGCCTGAAGTTCGACTTCGCGTACACGGACTACACGCACCGCGAAGTGGATGACGGCGTCACCGGCACGGTGTTCAAGAACCACGGCTACGAGGCCCGCGTCGAAGCCCAGCATCGCGACCTGGGCCCGCTGCATGGCGCGCTCGGCCTGCAGGTCAGCCAGACGCGTTTTTCCGCGCTGGGCGACGAAAGCCTGGTGCCGACCACCGCCACCGATTCCTTCGCGCTGTTCGACGTCGAACAGTGGGATGTGACGGACCGGCTGAACCTGAGCCTGGGCGGCCGCGTCGAATACACGCGGCTGTCGCCATCGGCCGGCGGCGTCGACAAATTCGACGGCGCATCCAGGCGCGACTTCACCGCCGGCAGCCTGGCGCTGGGCGCGGTGTACAAGCTGGACGGCATCTGGTCGCTGGCGGCCAACGCTTCCTACACGGAACGGGCGCCCACCTTCTACGAGCTGTATGCCAACGGGCCGCACGACGCCACCGGCCAGTACCTGATCGGCGATCCCTCGCTGACCAAGGAACGGTCGTTCTCCGGCGACCTGGGCCTGCGGTTCAAGAACGGTCCGCACCACGGCAGCATCGGCGTGTTCTACAGCCACTTCCGCAACTACATCACCGAAGTGAACACCGGACTGTTCACCGACGACGATGGCGACATCGTGCCGCGCGGCACCGACGATGCCTTGTCGCAGGCGGTCTATCGCGGGGTGCCGGCGGACTTCTACGGCGTCGAAGCCGACAGCACCTTTCGGATCCTGGACCGAGGCGCGCACAAGCTGGATCTGCGGCTGTCGGGCGACTACACCAACGCCCGCAACAGCGACACGGGAGAGCCGCTGCCGCGCATCCCGCCGCTGCGGCTGGGAGTGGGGCTGGACTACAGCCACGGCGCCTGGGGCGCGGGCGTGTCCGTCACCAAGGCGTTTGCCCAGCATCGCCATCCGGACAACGACGACAGCACCGCCGGCTACTACAAGCTGGATGCGGACCTGACCTACAGCTTCCGCGTCGACAAGACGCAATGGCAGGCCTACCTGCGCGGCACCAACCTGACCAACCAGGAGATCCGCTACGCGACGTCCGTCTTGCGCGACATCGCGCCGGAAGGCGGGCGCGCGGTCATGGTGGGACTGCGCGCCAGCTTTTGACGGGATTTATATGCGAACCCGCGCGCTTTTTCCGCAATCTTTGCGTATGGCGCGGCAAACTTCGCCTGTGACGTGAAAGCCAGGCGGTTCGCCACCGGCAACAGCCGATGGCGCTGAGATCGGCCCGCCGCGGCGGCCAGGAAGGGTGGATTCGGTCCGTCTTCCTGCCGCTGTTACGGGCTGATTTCAGCGTGCCGGAGGGTTGTCACCAATTGCCGCCAGGATGCGCGAGATAGCAAGATATTCCCCGCAGATGTAAGAAATATTTCCGTTGTACAATCCGATTCGCGAACTATTTCCGCATCCGCCGGCTTGAACGCAGTTGAAGCCACGCCATTCCACTCCGATTGTCTGAAGTGAAGTTATGACGCCGCCGACGAGACGCTTTACCTTTTCTCGAGTTTTCCTTCCCGCCGCCCTACTGACCATCGCCCTCTCCAGCCTGCCCGGCACCGCCGGCGCGATGATTTCGTCAGACGCCATACCCAGCCTCAAGGGGCTGTCTCCGACCGACCTGCCCACCGTCCCCTCGCTGCGCGAGCGCGTCGTCGCCGCCGGCCTGGACGCCCTGGGCACCCGCTATCGCTACGGCGGCGACGATCCCGATACCGGATTCGATTGCAGCGGCCTGGTCAGCTTCATCTACAAGGAAGTGGCCGGCATGGACCTGCCGCGCCGCGCCCGCGACCAGCGCGCCGAAGGCCGCGCGGTGAAGACCGCCCAGCTGCAGCCCGGCGACCTGGTGTTCTTCGGCATCCGCCGCCAGAACCAGACGTCGCACGTCGGCATCTACATCGGCAACAACGAATTCGTGCACGCGCCCACGCGTGGCGAAAAAGTGCGCATCGACACGCTGGACAGCGCCTACTGGTCCAAGCGCTTCAATGGCGCGCGCCGCTATATCACCCCTGGCGAAGCCGCCGGGCTGGCCGTGGCGTCGAACGCCCGATAGCGGAGCACCGCCGCCGGCCCAGCCGGTGGCGAGCGTCGTCTTCCCGTCGCGTCAGCCGCGACCCAGGAACGGCATTTTGGTCGCCATGATGGTCATGAACTGCACGTTGGCATCCAGCGGCAGGGCCGCCATGGCCGCCACCGCCTCGCCCACATGGGCCACGTCCATGCGCGGCTCGGGGCGCACGGTATGGTCGGGCTGCAATACCCCCGCCACCATGCGGTCCGTCATGGGCGTCGCCGCGTTGCCGATATCGATCTGGCCGCAGGCGATGTCGTACTGGCGGCAATCCAGCGAGATCGACTTCGTCAGGCCGGTCACGGCGTGCTTGGTCGACGTATAGGCGATCGAGTACGGCCGCGGCGTGTGCGCCGAGATGGAACCATTGTTGATGATGCGGCCGCCTTGCGGTTGCTGATCCTTCATGATGCGGATCGCCGCCTGCGCGCACAGGAACATGCCGGTCAGGTTGGTATCGACGACGCTGCGCCAGGTCTCCACCGGCAGCTCTTCGATGGGCACGGCCGGCGCGCCCCGGCCCGCGTTGTTGAACAGCACGTCCAGGCGGCCGAACGACGCCTTGGTCTGCTCGAACAGATTGCGCACCGAATCCTCGCTGCACACGTCGGTCGGCACCGCCAGGGCGTTCCGCGCGTCGGCGCCGGCGGCCGCGCGCGTTTCCTCCAGCGGGTCGGCGCGACGTCCCGCCAGGGCGACGCGATAGCCTTCGGCCAGCAACTGCAGCGCAACGGCCCTGCCGATGCCGCTGCCCGCGCCTGTCACGACTGCAACCTTTCCCTCACCGCGCCTGCCGTTCGGATTCATCTCAGCCTCCTGTAGGAAAATACCCGCGCATCCTACTCCATGGCACCGCGCTGCGACGATTTGTTATCCTTTACACCCCGCGCGCGCCATGCCACCGAAACGCCGATAGAAATGCCTGCCTCCGGAACCCCCGCATCGCCTGGAAACGTTTTTATGGTCGTCGCGCCCAGCGGCGCCGGCAAGTCCAGCCTCGTGCGCGAGCTCTTGCAACAGGATCCGGCGATCCGCCTGTCCATTTCGTGCACCACGCGCGCGCCGCGCCCCGGCGAGCAGGACGGCCGGGAATACCGTTTCGTCAGCGTCGCGGAATTCGAGCGCATGCGCGACGACAACGCCCTGCTGGAGTGGGCGGAAGTCCACGGCAATTTCTATGGCACGCCGGTGGATGGCATCGCGCAGAGCACCCGCGACGGCCACGACGTGCTGCTGGAAATCGATTGGCAGGGAGCCCGCCAGGTCCGCCAGCGGTTTCCGGGCGCGATCGGGATATTCATCCTGCCGCCGTCCATCGACGAACTGGAAAGCCGCCTGAAGGCGCGGGGCCAGGATTCTGATTCGGTCATCGCGCGCCGGCTGCTGGCGGCCGGCGGCGAAATCGCCCATGCGCCCGAATGCGAATATGTTATTATTAATCAAGAATTTAGCGTCGCATTACAAGAGCTGACACAAATTGTCAATGCGGCCAGGTTGCGTTTCTCCTCTCAAGCCGTCCGCCACGCTCAGCTTTTTTCCCAACTGGGTATCTCGGCGCCCCACTGAGTCCAGGGCGCAACCTTCGGTATTCCATCAATTGTCGTATTTCAGGTGACCACTATGGCCCGTATTACCGTCGAAGATTGTCTGAACAACATTCCGAATCGTTTCACGCTGACCCTGGCCGCCACCTACCGCGCGCGCGAACTGGCGCAGGGCCATGCTCCCCGCCTGGATAGCAAGAACAAACCCACGGTAACGGCGCTTCGCGAGATCGCCAAGGGCATGACCGGCGCTGAAATGCTGCGGAAAGTGCCCACCTGAGCGCGGTCGGGAGGTGGCGCATGGCCTTCCCCGCACTGAAATCCGCCTCTACCGGCCTGCTCGCCGCGCTGCGCGCGGGCTCCCGCCTGGGCCGCCGGCCCGGGCGCAAATCCGGTAAAACCGGGCCGTCGCCCATCGCGGCGGCGGTCCAGCAGGCCGCGGAAACGCCGGCCTCCGCCCCCGTCGCATCGCTGGCCCCGCTGACGGAAATCATCGGCAAGTACCTGGAACCCAAGGACGTCGAACGGGTGCGCGAAGCCTATCGCTTCGCCGACCAGGCCCATCTGGGCCAGTTCCGCGCCAGCGGGGCGCCCTATATTTCCCACCCCATCGCCGTCACCGAAATCTGCGCGGGTTGGAAGCTGGACGCCAATGCGCTGTCCGCGGCCCTGCTGCACGACGTCATGGAAGACCAGGGCGTCACCAAGCACGAACTGGCCGAACGCTTCAGCCCCGAAGTCGCCGAACTGGTGGATGGCCTGTCCAAGCTGGACCGGCTGGACTTCGCCACCAAGGCCGAACAGCAGGCGGAAAGCTTCCGCAAAATGCTGCTGGCCATGGCGCGCGACGTCCGCGTCATCCTGATCAAGCTGGCCGACCGGGTGCACAACATGCGCACCCTGGATGCCGTGGCGCCCGAAAAGCGCCGCCGCATCGCCCGCGAAACGCTGGAAATCTACGCGCCCATCGCCCATCGGCTGGGCCTGAACCTGCTGTTCCGCGAACTGCAGGACCTGTGCTTCGCGGCCATGTATCCCAACCGCTACCAGGTGCTGTACAAGGCCGTGCTGGCCGCGCGCGGCAATCGCCGCGAAGTCATCAGCAAGATCGAGGACGCCGTGCGCGCCGCCCTGCCCGCCGCCGGTATCGAGGCGGAAGTCAGCGGCCGCGAAAAGACCCTGTACGGCATCTACCGCAAAATGGTGGACCAGAAAAAGACTTTCTCGGAAGTCCTGGACATCTACGGATTCCGCGTCATCGTGCATACCCTGCCGGAATGCTATCTGGCCCTGGGCACGCTGCATCAGCTGTATCGCCCGGTGCCGGGCAAGTTCAAGGACTACATCGCCATTCCCAAGGTGAACGGCTATCAGTCGCTGCACACGACGCTGGTCGGCCCCTACGGCACGCCGGTCGAGTTCCAGTTCCGCACCCGCGACATGCATCACGTGGCCGAAGACGGCGTCGCGTCGCATTGGCTGTACAAGAGCGCCGACGTTTCGCTGAACGACCTGCAGAAGCGCACGCACCAGTGGCTGCAGTCGCTGCTGGACATCCAGAGCCAGACCGGCGATTCCAGCGAATTCCTGGAACACGTCAAGGTGGACCTGTTCCCGGACGCGGTCTACGTATTCACGCCCCACGGCAAGATCATTTCGCTGCCGCGCGGGGCCACGCCGGTCGACTTCGCCTACGCCATCCACACGGATATCGGCAACCAGGCGGTCGCGGCCAAGGTCAACAACGAATTCATTCCGCTGCGCACGGAGCTATCCAGCGGCGATACGGTGGAAATCATCACGTCGCCGGCGTCGCGTCCCAACGCCCAGTGGCTCAATTACGTCCGCACGGGCCGCGCGCGCTCGGAAATCCGCCATTACCTGCGCACCGTCAAGTATGCCGAGTCGGTCGCCTTCGGCGAACGCCTGCTGACGCAGGCCCTGCAGGAACTGCATCTGTCGCTGCCGCCCGCCGACGATCCCGAATGGGAAAAGCTGGCGCGCAGCACCGGCGCCAGTTCGCGCGACGAAATCCTGGCCGATATCGGCCTGGGCAAGCGCCTGGCCGCCGTGGTGGCGCGGCGCTTCGCGCCGGAACACGAACTGATCGCCACCACCGCCGCCGCGGTGGACGAGATCACCGCGGCGCGCAGCGCGCCTATCCTGATCCAGGGTAATGAAGGCCAGGCGGTGCAACTGGCGCCTTGCTGCGGTCCGCTGCCCGGCGATCCCATCATTGCCGGCATGCGGCTGGGGCACGGGCTGGTCGTGCATACCGTCGACTGCCCCGTGGCCATACGCCAGCGGGCCCGCGAGCCGGAACGCTGGATCAGCGTCGCGTGGGACACGCAAACCGCCAAGCACCTGTCCACGCGCCTGGACATCGTGACCCGCAACGAACGCGGCGTCCTGGGGCGGCTGGCCGCGGAAATCACCGCGACCGACGCCAATATCGTGCACGTGACCATGCATGACGATGCCGTGGCCACGGTGTCGCTGCACGTCACCGTGCAGGTGGATAGCCGCAAGCACCTGGCGCAGGTGATCCGCGCGATCCGGCACGTGCCGCAGGTGCAGAAGATCGTCCGGGTGAAGGGCTGACCGGGGCAGCGCCCCCTGTCGACGCACCCGGGCATCGCCCCTTCCATCGCATCGTCTCATCGCACCATATACGGCGGCCTGACGAACTGCTGCAGCGACGGGTGGCGCCTGAGATCGCGGTCCCGCAGCGACCGGCAAAAAAAGCAATGGATCTTCGTGTACCGATGGCCTTGCGAACGCAGGTGCGCGAGCAGCTCGGATAGCAGCATGTGCTCGTAGGGCCCGTTGTCGTTGAGCTGCTCTATGGTGACGAGGTCGTAGCGCGGCAGGCACTCGATGATGTGATTGTAGTTCTCGCCCTTCCCTTCTCTGGGTCGTACCTGGATCTTGCTCAACTCGTAGTCCAGGTAGCCATGCCCCGATGAGCGTATCTCGTAGGGGCGAGCGGCGACCTGCTCCCGTATGAAAGCCTGGTCGACCAGGTGCGTATTGATGGCCGCGTAATCGGGCCCGTAGAAATGCAGGGCCATGCCCGGCGGCACGATGTGTCTTCTTCTGCGATCTTCCACGACGTGGCTGCCGTGGGACGAGATCACCAGTTCCGTATTTCGCCGGCCCTGCCACAGGACATAGCGGCCATAGTGCGTGCTGGACACATACTTGTCCGGCCGCGCGGAAACCGTGCGCGTGGATGCGGGGAAGGCCGTGGTAGGACGCGAAACGGGAAACGCGGTGGAAGGACGCGACGAAACCGGGAAGGTGGTGGTCAGGCGGGGCTTGAAAATGTAATGGCCAGGCATGCGAGAAATCCGTCTGTAGGGCTGGAAGCGCATATGGTGCGGGTCCTCCACACTGCGCAGAATGCGAAGAATCTGACGCAGCCACCACAATGCGCGTAGACGGCATAAAAAAAGCCGCTCGAGATCGGAGCGGCTTGGAGCTGGGAACGCGGGTTATCGGGATACGTGTCAGGCGACGTGCTGGAGAAAATCCTTCAGGCGCTGGCTGGGCGGGTCCGAAAGCAGCGCTTCCGGCGGGCCGTCATGCGCCACCTTGCCGCCATCGATGAATATCAGGCGGCTGCCGACGCGGCGGGCGAACTCCATTTCGTGGGTGACCACCACCATGGTCATGCCTTCTTCCGCCAGGTCGCGCATCACCTTCAGGACCTCGTGCCGCAGTTCCGGATCCAGGGCCGACGTGGGCTCGTCGAACAGCATCAGCTTGGGCTTGATGGCCAGCGCGCGGGCGATCGCGACGCGTTGCTGCTGGCCGCCCGAAAGCTCCGCCGGATAATGGCCCATGCGCTGGTCCAGCCCGACCTTGGCCAGCAGCGCCTCGGCTTCCTGGCGCGCCTGCGCCCGCGCGACGCCGCGGGTATGGACGGGGCCGAACATGACGTTTTCCAGCGCGGTCATCTGCGGGAACAGATTGAACTGCTGGAAGACCATGCCCGCCTCGCGGCGGATCTCGCGGATCTGCGCGGCATCGCCCTTGACGCTGAGCCCGTCGACCAGCAGATCGCCGTCTTCGATGGTTTCCAGCACGTTGATACAGCGCAGGAAGGTGGACTTGCCGGAACCCGAGGGCCCCACGACCACGACGACCTCGCCGGCCTCGATGTTCAGGGTGATGCCGTTCAGGACAGTGGACGCGCCGAAGCGCTTGATGACGTTTTTGAATTCAACCATGCTCATAGCATGCGCATCCTCTTTTCGGCGTACCGCAGACCCACGGCCATCAGGCCGGTGATGATCAGGTAGATGACCGCGACGGCGGACCAGATTTCGACCGCGCGGAAGTTGCTGGCCATGATTTCCTGGCCCTGGCGGGTCAGCTCGGCCACCCCGATCACGATGAACAGCGAAGAGTCCTTCAGGCTGATGATGCACTGGTTGCCCAGCGGCGGAATCATGCGGCGCACCGCCACGGGCCCGATGATGTGCGTCAGGATCTTGTGAAAGGGCAGCCCCATTGCCTGGCCGGCTTCCCTGAGGCCCTTGGGTACGGACAACAAGGCGCCGCGCACGATTTCGGCGATGTAGGCGCCGGAATTGATCATCAGCGTAATGATGGCGGCTGCCTCGGCGTCGATGCGCAAGCCGCTGGCGATCAGCGGCAAGGCAAAATAGATGAACATCACCTGCACCACGATGGGCGTGCCGCGGATCAAGGCGACGTACAGCAGCGCGATGGTGGCAAGAAAGCGCGGCGCGTAGGCGCGCGTGACGCCGGCCAGCGCGCCCAGCAGAAAGCCGCCGATCAGCCCCCAGGCGGTGATCTTGATCGTCATCACCGTTCCGTCGAGCAAATTGGGCAAGGCGGCCCAGATCACGGACCAATCGAAATTCACATGTTTCCCCTGAGATAGGAACCCGCGCCAGGGATCGGCGTAGCGATCGAGGCAGGCGGCGCAGCCGCGGCGGGTGAATCGGAAGAATCAGCGGGTCGCCGGAAAGAGGTGCGCGCGAGGCGCCCGGCGACCCGCCGGATCGTGGTTTATTGAGGCTTCTTGCCGAACCACTTGACGTAGATGGCGTCGTATTCGCCGTTGGATTTCAAGGTGGCCAGCGCCTTGTTCACCTCGGCGACCAGCGGGCTGCCCTTGGGAAAGGCGATGCCGTAGAAGTCGCCGCTCTTGACGTTGCCGACGACCTTCACGCGGCCTTTGCCGGCGGTGTTGGCGTAGTACTGGACATTGGGCGTGTCGTGCACGGCGGCGTCCACGCGGCCGGTGGCCAGTTCGAGATAGGCGTTGTCGATGTTGGGGAACAGCTTGAGCTTGGCGGTCGGGACGTTTTTCTGCATGTAGTCCACGGTGGCCGTGCCGGTCTTGACGGCGACGGTCTTGCCGCCCAGGTCGGCCGCGTTCTTGATATTGCTGTTGTCGGCGTTGACCAGGATGGACAGGCCGCTTTCGTAATAGGGATCGGAGAAATCGATCACCTGCTTGCGGTCGTCGCGGATGGTGATGCCGGCCAGCGCGGCATCGATGTTCTTGGTCTGCAGGCCCGGAATGATGCCGTTGAAGTCCATCGGCTGCAGCTTGTACTTCAGGTTCAGCTGCTTGGCGATGGCAGCCCAGAGGTCGACGTCGAAGCCCGTATAGGTGTTGCCCTGCTTGAACTCGAAGGGGACGAAGGCCGTATCCGTGGCCACCACCAGTTGCCGATCGCTGCCGCTCTGCGCGGCGGCGGGCGTGGCCATGGCGAACCAGGCAACCGACACCCCGGCCATCATCGCGGCGAATTTCTTATTGAGCATGTTCGACTCTCCTTTGTTGAGCTCCGCCCGGGATACGGGCTGCGAGGCGTGCCGCGGTTGGCGGCACGCCGAAGGAAAGGATCTTAACGCAGCCCAACCGTCCGTATCCGTGCGGATATGTTTCGGCGCCGTTAAATTTTGCCGAAACCGCCGCCTCCCGGGGTTTCGACGACGAAGACGTCGCCGGGCTGGAGCTCGGTGCTGTCCTGCGGTCCCAAGGGCTCGATCCGGCCGTCCGCGCGTTCGACGTAGTTGCGGCCGACCTCGCCCGGTTCGCCGCCGTGCAGGCCGAACGGCGCGTAGCGGCGGTTGTTGGACAGGATCGCCGCCGTCATCGTTTCCAGGAAACGCAGCCGGCGGACGCCGCCATCGCCGCCGCGATAGCGGCCGTGGCCGCCGGATCCATGACGGATCTCGTACGACTCCAGCCGCACCGGGAAGCGCAGTTCGAGCACTTCCGGATCGGTCAGGCGCGAATTCGTCATGTGCGCCTGGACCACCGATTGCCCCGCGAAGCCCTGGCTGATATCGGCGGGCGCGTCCACCCGCAACGGGCCCGCGCCGGTGCCGCCGGCGATGGTCTCGTAATACTGGTAGCGGGCATTGCCGAAGGTCAGGTTGTTCATGGTGCCCTGGCTGGCGGCCAGCACGCCCAGGGCGCCGTACAGGGCGTTGACGATGCACATGGACGTCTCGACGTTGCCCGCGACGACCGACGCGGGCGGGTTGGGACGCAGCATCGATCCTTGCGGCACGATGATCTCCAGCGGCTTCAGGCCGCCGGCGTTCAGCGGGATCTCGTCGTCGACCAGGGTGCGGAAGACGTACAGCACGGCCGCCACGGCGATCGCGCCGGGCGCGTTGAAGTTGTTGTCCAGCTGCGGCGACGTCCCGGTGAAGTCCACCACCGCGCTGCGCGCGGCCTGGTCCACCCGCACCGCGACGCGTATCACCGCGCCGTTGTCCAGGGGATACTCGTAGCTGCCGTCCTTCAGCACCGAAATGACGCGCCGCACGGCCTCTTCGGCGTTGTCCTGCACGTGCCCCATGTAGGCGCGCACGACGTCCAGGCCGAAGTGGTCGCACATGCGCAGCAGCTCCTGCACGCCTTTTTCATTGGCGGCGATCTGCGCCCGCATGTCCGCGATGTTCTGGTCGGGATTGCGGGCCGGCCATTTGCCCGAACCCAGGATGGCGCGGGCCTCCCGTTCGCGGAATTCGCCGTCGCGCACCAGTTGAAAGTTCGTGAAAAGAACGCCTTCGTCTTCCACGGTGCGCGAATCGGGCGGCATGGACCCGGGCGTGGTGCCGCCGATGTCCGCATGGTGGCCGCGCGATCCCACGTAGAACAGGATGTCGCGGCCGGCACGGTCGAATACCGGCGTGATGACGGTCACGTCCGGCAGGTGGGTGCCGCCGTGGTAGGGATCGTTGACGACATAGGCGTCGCCCGGCTTCATGCGGCCTTCGTTCGCGGTCATCACGGTGCGGATGGACTCGCCCATGGACCCCAGGTGCACCGGCATGTGCGGCGCGTTGGCGATCAGGTTGCCCTGGACGTCGAAGATGGCGCAGGAGAAATCCAGGCGCTCCTTGATGTTGACGGAGTACGCGGTGTTCTGCAGCCGGTAGCCCATCTGCTCCGCGATGGACATGAACAGGTTGTTGAACACCTCCAGCATGACCGGGTCGGCCTGCGTGCCTACCGCGCGCCGCTGGGGCCGCGCTTCGAAGCGCCGCATGACCAGATGGTCGCGCGGCGTCAATTCCACGCGCCAGCCCGGCTCCACGACGGTGGTCTGGTTCTTTTCGGAAACGATGGCGGGACCGTCGACCTGGTCGCCCGGCGTCATGTCGTCGCGGACGTACAACGGGGTGTCGCGCCAGGCGCCGCCGCTGTACATGCGCACCACGCGGCGCGCCTGCAGCGGTCCGGCGCGGCGCCCCTGCACGGGCGGTTCCGTCACCGGTTCGCCGCCGCCGGTGGCTTCCACCGAAATGGTTTCCACCACCAGTTCTCGGCCGGGCATCAGGAAGGAATAACGTTGGCGGTAGGCGGCCTCGAAATCGGCGCGCGCCTGGTCCACCGACGTAAAGGGGACTTCCAGCGCGGTATCGGTGCCGCGGTATTTCAGGTGCAGGCGGCGCTGCACGGCAATCGCCTCCTGCGCGACGTGCTGGCGCCGCAGCTCGGCGACGGCGTCGCCGGCCAGGGCGTCCAGCTCCGTGCCCAGGGCGGCGAACAAGGCGCCGTCCAGCACTTTTTCGACCGTCTTCTGGCGCATCTCCGTCTGGTCGGCCAGGCCCATGCCATAGGCCGAGAGGACGCCGGCGAGGGGATGCGCGAATACCGTGGTCATGCCCAGGGCATCGGCCACCAGGCAGGCGTGCTGGCCCCCGGCGCCGCCGAACACCGTCAAGGCGTATTCGGTCACGTCATGGCCGCGCTGCACGGAAATGCGCTTGATGGCCTCGGCCATATTGCCCACGGCGATTTCCAGGAAGCCTTCGGCCAGCTGTTCGGGCGTCATGTCGCGGCCGGTTTCCGCCTTGACGCGGGCCGCCATCGCACGAAAGCCCTGCTCCGCGGCGTCGCGGTCCAGCGGCTGGTCGGCACGCGGACCGAAGACCTGGGGAAAGAAATCCGGCTGGATCTTGCCGAGCAGCACGTTGCAGTCCGTCACGGCCAACGGCCCACCACGCCGGTAACAGGCGGGCCCCGGGTTGGCGCCGGCCGAATCCGGTCCCACGCGCAGGCGTGCGCCGTCGAAGTGCAGGATGGAGCCGCCGCCGGCGGCCACGGTGTGGATACTCATCATGGGCGCGCGCATGCGCACGCCGGCCACGCGCGTTTCGAACTCGCGTTCGAACTCGCCGGCATAGTGCGAGACGTCGGTGGACGTGCCGCCCATATCGAAGCCGATGATCTGCTTGAAGCCCGCCAGTTCGCTGGTGCGCACCATGCCGACGATGCCGCCGGCCGGCCCGGACAGGATGGCGTCCTTGCCGCGAAAGCGGTGGGCATCGGTCAGGCCGCCGCTGGACTGCATGAACATCAGGCGTATGCCGGGGAGTTCGCCGGCGACCTGTTCGACATAGCGCCGCAGGATGGGCGAGAGGTAGGCGTCGACCACGGTGGTGTCGCCGCGCGAGACGAACTTGATCAGCGGGCTGACTTCGTGCGACACCGAGACCTGCGTGTAGCCGATCTGGCGCGCCAGTTCGGCGGCGCGCTGTTCGTGCCGCGGCTCGCGCCAGGCGTGCATGAAGACGATGGCGACGGCGCGCATGCCTTCGTCATGGCGGGCCTGCAGGTCGCGCCGCAGCGCGGCTTCGTCCAGGGGTTCCACGACGTCGCCATTGGCGGCGATACGCTCGGCCGCTTCGACGACACCGTCATAGAGCATTTCCGGCAGCACGACGTTGCGGTCGAACAGCCGCGGACGATTCTGGTAGGCGATGCGCAGCCCGTCGCGGAATCCCCGCGTGGTCACCAGCAGCGTCCGTTCGCCCTTGCGTTCGAGCAAGGCGTTGGTGGCCACCGTGGTGCCCATCTTGACGCAGTCGACCTGGTCGGCGGGCACCGGTTCGCCCGGCGCCAGGCCCAGCAGCTTGCGGATGCCGGCCACCGCCGCATCGCGATACTGCTCCGGGTTTTCGGAGAGCATCTTGATGGTGGTGGTCGAACCGTCGGGACGACGGCCCACGATGTCCGTGAACGTACCGCCACGGTCTACCCAGAATTGCCACTTCATAGCGATTCCCATGCTGTTTGCCGGGGCGCGACAGGCCCCGCCGGAAGGTTGGTAATACGGAAAATACGCGGGCACGGATGGCCCCGCGCGGGGTTCGATGCCTGTGCCTTCTTGGCGCCGGCGCTAGAGCGAGGTGGCCGCCCGCGCGGCCTGGTCGTAGACGCCGGACAGCCCGCGCAGCAGGTTCGCCAGATCCTGCGAGAACTCCAGCCCGCTGCTGGCCGCGGGCAAGCCGTCGATCAGGCAGCGTTCGCGCACCTCGACGTAGCGGCCGATGATCTCGCTGCCCTTGGGCGTCACGGAATAGACGACTTCCTTGCCGCTGCGCTGCCCCTGCACCACGCCCAGCCGCTCCAGCTTCTTGAGCGAGTAGTTGACGATATGGGTGTCTTCGATGTTCAGGGTGAAGCAGATATCGGCCAGCTTCTTGCCGCGCTGCCGGTGATACACGTGATGCAGGACGATCACGTCGATCGAAGTCAGGTCCGGCAGGCCCGCGGCCGCCATGCAGCGCACGATCCAGCGGTTGAAGGCATGCCCGGCGATCATCAGGCCGAATTCGACGGCCGACAGATCGGGCGCGCGGTCCGACACCAGATGGGAAGAAGCCGCGATCAGGGACTTGGGGGCGTGGGTAGCGCTCATGTGCAGGCCTGTGGGGAAACGAAAGGACGCCACGCAGCGGCGATTCCGTCCGCACAGGCCGGCCCGGCGGGCCGGACGATCTGCGCGCACATGCACACCGCGATGCGATCACGGCATGATACTAATATTTCGTTGATAAATTATCAACGAAATATCAAATAAATCGGGTTTTCCCTAGACGCTGACGTACCGATGCCCTGCCGCTGGCTTCCGGCCGCGTCGCGGCCGGGGCTGGGACCGGGTATGGCGCTCTCGCCCTATTTCCGCGTGCTGGCGTCGGGATCCAGGCGTACGCCCTCCACGCCCTTGAGCGTGGGCGGGGTCGGGTCGACCGCGCCGGGCTGGGGGGGCGGCGGCAGCGCGCCTGTCGGCGTCGGCGCGGCGGCGGGCGCGGCGGGCGCAGCGGGCACGGTGGACGTGGGCGTACCGGCAGACGCCCCGCCCCCAGCTCCGCGCAAGGCCGCCATCCGGGCCGAGGACGCCTGGCGCAGTTCCGCGGCCAGGTCCTGGTGGTGGGCCGAGTCGGCCCAGGCGGCCGCATCCAGGCCCTGGGTATTGCGCATCGTCGGATCGGCGTCCGCCTTGAGCAGCAGGTCCGTCATCTCACGGCTGCCCGAAAGCCCCGCCATCATCAAAGGCGTCGTTCCGTCCGGCCCCGGCGCGTTGACGATGGCCTTATGGGCCAGCAGCAGCTTGGCCATCTCCATCTGGCCCTTGGACGCCGCATAGTGCAGCGGCGTCCAGCCCAGCCGGTTGACCTGGGCGCCGCGCGCGATCAGGGCCTTGGCGCGATCGGTCTGCCCCTGGATCGCCAGGTACATCAACGGCGTTTCGTCGTGGTCGTTGGCGGCATTGACGTCGGTGCGCCGGTCGGCCGCGAGCACGTCATACACCCGCCACGCGCCGTCGCGGACCGCCTGCATGATGGCGGGCTGGCCCTTGATGCGCGTGTTCGGATTCCAGCCCTGGCCCAGCAAGGCGCGCATGTCGTCGGCACGATCGTTGGCCACGATGATGGGCGCGTTGGCGGGGTTTTCGGCGTGGGACGCGGCAGGCGCGGCCAGCCCGATGAGCATCGCGGCCGACACCGAGGCGGGCATCATCACAAATTTTCTTTTCATATCAGCTCCTTATAGGCGGAAATGAAAGCAGGTTCTGAGGAGATGGACGGTCCCCTGGCGCGCGGTGACGCATGGGACGTGCCTCCGGCGGCCCGTGCGGCAGGGGCAGCGACATGGGCGGTCGCATGGGTGCCGGCACAGGCCGCGAAAACCTGAACCATATTCGAGATTACCGCTCTATCTTATTGAAAAGACAGAAAAAGTTCTCTGTGCTGGCATGCGCCACGTCGGCCACCGCCATGCCCTTCAGGTCGGCGATCTTTTCGGCGACGTGGATGACCTTGGACGGGTCGTTCAGTTTCCCCCGGTACGGCACCGGCGCCAGATAGGGTGAATCGGTTTCGATCAACAGGCGGTCCAGCGGCATCCGCGTCGCGACGTCGTGCAGCACCGCGGCGTTCTTGAAGGTGACGATACCGGACAGGGAAATATGGAAATTCAGGTCCATGGCCGCCTGCGCGACGTCCCAGGTCTCGGTGAAGCAGTGCATCACGCCGCCGACTTCCTCCGCCCTTTCCTCGCGCATGATGCGCAGCGTGTCCTCGGCGGAGGAACGGGTGTGGATGATCAGCGGCAGGCCCGCATCCCTGGCCGCGCGGATGTGCGTGCGAAAGCGCTCGCGCTGCCACTCCAGGGGCTCGCTCAGGCGGTAATAGTCCAGCCCGGTTTCGCCGATGGCCACTACCTTGGCGTCCGCTGCGAGCGCCACCAGTTCGTCGGACGACGGATCCTGCGTCGACTCGTAATCCGGATGCACGCCGACCGACGCCCACAGGTTGCGATGCGGCTTCACCAGTTCCATCAAGCCGGGCCAATCCGGCATGGCCACGCTGACGACCAGGGCATGGGTCACTTGATTGGCGGCCATGCGGTCCAGGATGTCGGGCAGGTTTTCCGCCAGCTCGGGGAAGTTCAAATGGCAATGGGAATCGACGTACATGGCTCAAGCCTGGCAGGAAAGCACCACGCGCTGCAGGGCGGCATGGGCGAATAATTTGGCGTTCAAGGGATGGCCGGCCAGGGCCCGCTGGCGGGTCAGCCAACGGGCGGTATCGGCCAACCTGGCGGCGTCGGCGCGCGCCGCCGTCCGTGCCGACGAGGCCGCCAGCGCCGGGAAATAGCGCGACGGGGCGCCGGCGCCGTTCAGCATCAGGTCCACGTAATAGCGTTGCAGCGCGTCTATCCACTGCGCCGCCGGCAGCTTGTCCAACTGGTCGGCCAGCGCGCCGACGTCGGGCGATTGCCCCTGCGCCAGCGGCCCCGCCAGTTGCTCCAGCCAGGGCGGGCAGGCGCTTTCCTCGGTTTGCGACAGGCGCAGCGCGCCCAGGGGCGCGCCGCCCGCGGCCGCCAGCCAGGAAGCGGCATCGCGCACGCCCTGCGCTTCCAGCCACTGCAGCGCCTGTTCCGGCGCCGGCGTCGCCAGCGGCAAGCGGCGGCAACGTGACAGGAGCGTCGGCAGCAGCCGGTCCGGCGCGTCGGCCACCAGCAGGAAGATGGTATGCGCGGGGGGTTCCTCCAATACCTTCAACAAGGCATTGGCGGAGATCACGTTCAAGGCCTGGGCGGGATAAAGCAGCGCGACCCGCCAGCCGCCACGATGCGTCGCGGTGTTGAACCAGGATTCCAGGCCGCGGATCTGGTCCACCCGGATGTCCTTGGACGGCGCCCTCTTGCTGCTGCCGGCGCCCGCCGCCGTCGCGGCGTCGGCGTCTTCCGATTCGGCGGCGGCTTCGGCGCCCTCTTCCAGCGCGATGGCCTCGGGGCGGATGCGCCGCAGGTCGGGATGATTGCCGCTGGCGACCCAGCCGCAGGCCGCGCATGCGCCGCAGGCCAGCCCTTGCCGGGGCGATTCGCACAACAGGCTGGCGGCGGCGGCCGCGGCGAACTGCAGCTTGCCGATGCCGGCCAGCCCATGGATCAGCCAGGCGTGGGCAAAGCGCTCGCGCTGGGCCAGCCAGGCGCGCGCGGCGTCGGTCTGCCAGGGCAGGAATTGCGCCAGGCTCATCGCGAGGCTTCCACCAGGGCGCGGATTTCGCTGTCGAGCTGCGCGCGTATCGCCGGGATATCGCGGGCGCTGTCGACGATATGGATGCGCGACGGAAAACGCGCGGCGCGCGCCAGGTAGACGTCGCGCGTGCGCTGGAAAAAGGCCGCGCCTTCGCGCTCGAAGCGGTCCGGGCTGCGCGCATCGGCCAGCCGCGCGCGGGCGACTTCCAGCGGCACGTCGAACAGCCAGGTGCGGTCCGGCTGCAGGTCCGGATGCACCCACTGTTCCAGCACCGCCACGCGGTCCACGCCCATTTGCCGGCCGCCGCCCTGGTAGGCATAGGTGGCGTCGGTGAAGCGGTCGCAGACCACCCAGTCGCCGCGCGCCAGGGCGGGCTCGATGACCTGCCGCACGTGCTCGCAGCGCGAGGCGAACATGACCAGGGTTTCGGTCTCCAGGCTCATGGGCTCATGCAGCACCAGATCGCGCAGGCGTTCGCCCAGCGGCGTTCCGCCAGGTTCGCGCGTGGTCACCACCGACAGGCCGTGGCCGCGCAGCGTGTCGGCCAGCCATTCCGTATGGGTGCTCTTGCCGGCGCCGTCCACGCCTTCCAGGGTGATGAATTTGCCGCGTATCGTCATGGCGCGCGATCCTTGCCCAATATGTAGCGCGAGACGTTGCGATTATGGTCGGACAGCGTCGCGGAGAACTCGCTGGTGCCGTTGCCCCGCGAGACGAAGTACAGGAAATTGTGATGCGCCGGCCGCACGGCGGCCAGCAGCGCGGCGCGGCCCGGGCTGGAGATCGGCGTGGGCGGCAGGCCGGGCCGGGTATAGGTGTTCCATGGCGTGTCGGTCTGCAGGTCGCGCCGGCGGATACGGCCTTGATAGCTGTCGCCCATGCCGTAGATGACCGTGGGATCGGTCTGCAGCGGCATGCCTTCGCGCAGCCGGTTGGCGAACACGCCGCCGATGCGCGTGCGGTCGGAGGTATCGCCGGTTTCTTTTTCGATGATGGACGCCAGGATCAGCGCCTCGTAAGGCGTGGCCAGCGGCACGCCCGGGTCGCGCTCGGCCCAGGTGCGGGCCAGGATGCGCTGCCCTTCCTGGTAGGCGCGGCGCAGCAGGTCGAAATCGGTGCTGCCGGGCGAAAAGACGTAGGTATCCGGAAAGATCAGCCCTTCCATGCTGGCGGCGTCCGACCCCAGGCGGCGCAGGATTTCGGCGTCGTCCACGCCGCCCAGCGTCTGCTTGACGTCGGGATTTTCGCGCAGGGCCTGGCGGATCTGCTTGTAGGTCCAGCCTTCGACGAAGGTGATCTGGCGCATCGTCATGTCGCCGCGCGCCAGGCGCTCCAGCAGGCGCCATGGGGTATCGCCCTGGATCGCCTGGTAGCCGCCGGCCTTGATGAGCTTGTCCCGCTCGGTCAGCCGCGCCATCCAGACGAAGCCGTCTTCCCACACCGGCACGCCGGCGCCGTTCAGGATGCGCGCCACCGTGCGGGGGCTGCTGCCGGGGTCGACGACGAAATCCACGCGCTCGGCAGGCAGCCGCAGCGTGTGGTGCATCCAGTACCAGGCGCTGCCGCAAGCCGCGGCCGCGGCCAGCACGACGACGAGCAGAAACGCGAGAAAGAAGGTTGAGGCGGATCGCTTCTTCATGAGATCCAGCAGTTTAAAGGATTCATGGCTGAGACATTCCACGAGCGCCGGGCGGTATCATGGGCGTTTCGGATCCCGTGCCACCGCGGCCAACTTTCGTTGCATTCCATGACCGACCTGCCCCCCTCTTCCCTCATCGCCGACCATGCCGAGTTGCCGGAGCTGCGGCTGATTTCGGCCAGCGGCGCGGACGCCATCGATTTCCTGCACGGCCAGCTGACCCAGGACGTCCAGGGGCTGACGGACGACGCGGCGGCGCTGGCCGGCTACTGCACCGCCAAGGGCCGGTTGCTGGCGACCCTGGTGATGTGGCGCGCGGCCGCCGCGCCTGACGACGCCGGCGCGCCACGCTGGCATGCGCTGGTACGCGCCGACGCCGCCGAAGCGCTGCTCAAGCGCCTGCGCATGTTCGTGCTGCGCGCCAAGGTCACCCTGTCGGCCACGCCGGCGCACGTGGCCGGCGTGTGGACCGATGGCGACCCGGCCGGCGTGGAAGCCGCCGCCGGCGGCGCCCTGCCGCGCCAGGCCTGGCGGCGCGCCGAACTGCCCAGCGGCACCTGGATCGCCGCGCCGGCCGCCCATGGGCTGCGCTGGTGGTGGCTGGCCACGGACGAACAGCGCCAGGCCGGCCCCGCGCTGCGCGAGGTGCTCGCGGCCGGGGATCCACAGCGCTGGCGCGCCGACGAACTGGCCGCCGGGCTGCCCTGGGTGGGCACGCCGATACAGGACCTGTTCATCCCGCAGATGGTCAATCTGGACCTGATCGGCGGGGTCAGCTTCACCAAAGGCTGCTACCCGGGCCAGGAAGTCGTGGCGCGCAGCCACTACCGCGGCACGGTCAAGCGGCGCATGGCCTACGGGATCGTGGCCGGCCAGGATGGCGCCGCGATCGCCCCGGGCGCGGACGTCTACGACGCCAGGGAACCGGGCGAACCCTGTGGCCGGGTCGTGGACGCCGCCGGCGCGCCGGACGCCGCGATCCTGTTCGAGACCACGCTGAGCAGCCTGCCGGCCGGCGACCTGCGCCTGGGCGGCGCGGACGGGCCGGCGATCCGGGTGGAACCCCTGCCCTACGCGCTGGAACCTGCCTAAGCCTTGCCGAACTCGTCCGCGAGTTCGCGCGAACGCTGCGCGGCGGCCTGCATGGCGCGGCTGACCAGCCCCATGAAGTCGTCTTCCTCGAACACCTTCAAGGCGGCCGCCGTCGTGCCGCCCTTGGAGGTCACGCGATCGCGCAGCACCGCCGGCGGATCGTCGGACTCGCGCGCCAGGCGCACCGCGCCCGACAAGGTCCCCAGCGCCAGCTCGCGCGCCTGCGCGGCATCCAGGCCGACCCGCTGCCCGCCTTCGATCAGGGCCTCGATGAAACGGAAGACATAGGCCGGTCCGCTGCCGGACAGCGCCGTCACGGCGTCGATGGCGGCATCGTCGGCCACCCACACCACGCTGCCGACGGAAGCCAGCATGGCTTCGGCCAGGCGCCGTTCCTGATCCGTGACACCCGGCATCGCCAGCATGCCGGTCACGCCTTCGCCGACCAGCGCGGGGGTATTCGGCATGCACCGGACCAGCTTGGGCCAGGGCGCGGCCGTGCCCAGCCAGCCGGCCAGCACGTCGCCGCGGATGCCCGCCGCCACGCTGATGACCAGCGTGCCGTCGCGCAGGAAGGGCCGCGACGTGGTCACCGCGTCGTGCATGAACTGCGGCTTGACGGCGTAGAACCAGACCTGGCATTGCTCCAGCCGCGCATCGGGCGTCGGCGACGCGGTGGCGCCGCGCGCCGTCCAGGCCGCCCGGGCGTCCGTATTGATGTCGACCACGTGGAAGTTTTCCGGCGGGCAGATCTTGCCGGCCAGGCCGGCGCCCAGGGCGGTCGCCATGTTCCCGCCGCCGATGAAAGCGATATGCAGATTTTTGTCCATGCAAGGATTGTAGTCGGGGGATGCATCCGACGCGGTGGCGTAGGAGAAGTCCTATTTGACAGTGACGGGGCGCGGTGTAACAGTCACGAGTTCGTCACAAACAATTCATATGGTGTCGGGCTGCCTGCCCCTACCCGGGCGCGGCCATCGTAATCCACGGAGGAATCATCCATGCGCTCCTATCGCCTCGCGCTCGCCGCGGCGTCACTGCTCACCGCGTTCGCTGCCACGTCGGCCAACGCGGCCACCGAAATCCAGTTCTGGCACTCCATGGAAGGTGCGCTGGGCGACCGCGTCAATGAGCTCGTCAACGACTTCAACAAGAAGAATCCCGATTACCAGGTCAAGGCGGTCTACAAAGGCAACTACGGCGAATCGATGAACGCCGGCATCGCGGCCTTCCGCGCGGGCAATGCGCCGGACATCCTGCAGGTGTTCGAAGTGGGCACCGCCACCATGATGTACGCCAAGGGCGCCATCAAGCCGGTGCAGCAGATGTCCGAGGAAGCGGGCGATCCCATCGATCCCAAGGACTTCATCGGCGCCGTCGCGGGCTATTACTCGTCGCCGGACGGCAAGCTGGTGTCGATGCCCTTCAACAGCTCCACCGTGGTCTTCTATTACAACAAGGACGCCTTCCAGAAGGCCGGCCTGGACCCGGAAAAGCCGCCCAAGACCTGGGAAGAACTGGCCGCCGACACCAAGAAGCTGAAGGCCGCCGGCGTCGAGTGCGGCTACACGACCTCGTGGCCGTCCTGGACCCAGCTGGAAACCTTCTCGGCCTGGCATAACGTGCCCTACGCCACCAAGGACAACGGATTCGGCGGCCTGGACGCGCGCCTGGCCATCGATTCGCCGCTGCACGTGCGCCACATGGAGTTCCTGGCCAACCTGGCCAAGGACGGCGAGTTCATGTACGGCGGACGCGGCGACGATCCCAACGCCCTGTTCATTTCCGGCAAGTGCGCGATGATCACCGGCTCCAGCGGCCTGCGCGCCAACATCATCAAGAACGCCAAGTTCAAGTTCGGCACCTCGACGCTGCCCTACTACTCGGACGTCAAGGGTGCGCCGCAGAACACTATCATCGGCGGCGCTTCGCTGTGGGTCTTCGCCAACAAGAAACCCGACGTCTACAAGGGCGTGACCAAGTTCTTCAAGTACCTGTCCAGCCCCGAAGTGGCGGCCAAGTGGCACCAGCAGACGGGTTATGTGCCGGTGACCAAGGCGGCCTACGAACTGACGCAGAAGCAGGGCTTCTATGACCAGAACCCCGGCACCGACGTCGGCGTCAAGCAGTTGAACGTCCAGACCACCGCGCAGTCGCGCGGCGTGCGCCTGGGCTATCTGCCGCAGATCCGTGAAATCGAGGACGCCACGATCGAACAGATCGTCTCCGGCAAGGTCGGCGCGCAAGCCGGCCTGAAGGACGCCGTCAAGCGCGGCAACGACCTGCTCGAGAAGTTTGAAAAAAGTGTAAAGTAGCGCCCTTTTCAGGCTGATGTAGGACCAAGTCGCGGCCTTGCCGCGACTTGGTCCCGTGCCAATGAAGGCTAGTCCGCCGGCGATTCCTCCGGGAATCGCCCCGCCTGAAATGTTTCACGTTTTTGATGCGTCCGCGGCGATCCCGCGCGCATGCGCTGGCAAACATGGAAAAACGCGTCGTCTTCGGCCATAAGCTACTGCCCTACCTGCTGCTCTTGCCGCAGCTCGTGATCACGGTAGTGTTCTTCTTCCTGCCCGCCGGGCAGGCGATGTGGCAATCGCTGCATGTCGAAGACCCCTTCGGGCTGTCTTCCACCTTTGCCGGCCTGTCCAATTTCAAGGACCTGTTCAGCCAGGCCACGTACATCGATTCGTTCAAGGTCACCGCGGTGTTCTCGATCCTGGTCGCGGTGGTCGGCCTGTCGGTGTCCCTGCTGCTGGCCGTCATGGCCGATCGCGTCATCAAGGCCTCCGGACTCTACAAGACCCTGCTCATCTGGCCCTACGCCGTGGCGCCCGCCGTGGTGGGCGTGCTGTGGCTGTTCCTGTTCTCGCCCGCGGTCGGCATCCTGGCCGTCGCGCTCAACAGGATGGGCGTCGCCTGGAATCCCCGGCTGAACGGCACCGAGGCCATGACGCTGGTGCTGATCGCGTCGGTGTGGAAGCAGATCTCCTACAACTTCCTGTTCTTCCTGGCCGGACTGCAATCCATCCCGCGCTCGCTGATCGAAGCCGCGGCGATCGATGGCGCCGGCCCCGCGCGCCGCTTCTGGAGCATCGTCTTCCCGCTGCTGTCGCCGACCACCTTCTTCCTGCTGGTGGTCAACGTCATCTATGCCTTCTTCGACACCTTCGCGGTCATCGACACGACGACGCAAGGTGGGCCCGGCACGTCCACCGCGATCCTGGTCTACAAGGTGTACAGCGATGGCTTCCGCGGCCTGGACCTGGGTTCGTCCGCCGCCCAATCGGTCGTGCTGATGGTCATCGTCGTGGCGTTGACCGTCATCCAATTCCGCTACATCGACCGCAAGGTCCAGTACTGACACAGAGGCTTTATGGTTGAGCGCCGACCCTGGCTGGATATCCTGGCCCACGTGATACTGCTCTGCGGCGTGGCCGTGGTCGCTTTTCCGCTGTACGTCACCTTCGTCGCCTCCACCCAGACGGCGCAGGAAGTGGCCAACGCGCCCATGTCGCTGCTGCCCGGCTCGCATTTCGTCGAGAACTACCTGCAGGCGCTGTTCGCCGGCTCCGGCGGAGGCTCCAGCGGCACGCCGGTGGGCCGCATGCTGTGGGTCAGCCTGGTGATGGCGCTGACCATCTCCATCGGCAAGATCTTCATTTCGCTGCTGTCCGCCTTCGCGGTGGTCTACTTCCGCTTCCGCGGGCGCATGTTCTTCTTCTGGATGATCTTCGTCACGCTGATGCTGCCGGTGGAAGTCCGTATCGCCCCGACCTACAAGGTCGTCGCCGACCTGGGCCTGCTGAACAGCTACGCCGGCCTGACCCTGCCGCTGATCGCGTCCGCCACCGCCACCTTCCTGTTCCGCCAGTTCTTCCTGACCGTGCCGGACGAACTGGTGGAAGCCGCGCGCATCGACGGCGCCGGCCCGCTGCGCTTTTTCCGCGACGTGCTGCTGCCGCTGTCGCGCACCAGCATCGCCGCGCTGTTCGTCATCCAGTTCATCTACGGCTGGAACCAATACCTGTGGCCGCTGCTGATCACGACGCAGGAAGATATGTACCCCATCGTGATCGGCATCAAGCGCATGGTCAGCGGGGGCGACAGCGTCACCGAATGGAACATCACCATGGCCACGGCCATGCTGGCGATGCTCCCGCCCGCGCTTGTCGTGATCCTGATGCAGAAGTGGTTCGTCAAGGGCCTCGTGGACACTGAAAAGTGATCGCCGCCGCAACTCACCGACTCTTCACATGGCTACTCTAAGCTTTCGCAACGTCAAGAAAACCTACGCCGGCAACATCCCGGTGATCCACGGCATCGACGTGGATATCGCCGATGGCGAGTTCGTCGTCATCGTCGGGCCGTCCGGCTGCGGCAAGTCCACGCTGATGCGGATGGTGGCGGGGCTGGAAACCGTGACCAGCGGCGAAATCCAGATCGACGGGCAGACGGTGAACAACCTGGAGCCGGCCGAGCGCGATATCGCGATGGTGTTCCAGAACTACGCCCTGTACCCGCACATGAGCGTGTTCCAGAACATGGCGTACGGGCTGAAGATCCGCAAGATGTCCAAGGACGAGATCCGCCGGCGCGTCGAAGCCGCCGCGCAGATCCTCGAGCTGGGCCATCTGCTGGAACGGCGGCCGCGCCAGCTGTCCGGCGGCCAGCGCCAGCGCGTGGCGATGGGCCGCGCGATCGTGCGCGAACCCAAGGTGTTCCTGTTCGACGAGCCGCTGTCCAACCTGGACGCCAAGCTGCGCGTGGCCATGCGCCTCGAGCTGCTGAAGCTGCACCGGCGCCTGGGCACCACCAGCCTGTACGTGACCCACGACCAGGTGGAAGCGATGACGCTGGCCCACCGCATGATCGTCATGAACAAGGGCGTGCCGGAACAGATCGGTACGCCGATGGAGGTGTTCGAGCGCCCTGCTTCCACTTTCGTGGCGGGCTTTATCGGATCGCCGCCGATGAATCTGGTGCCGGTGAACGTGCAGGGCGACGGTACGATGAAGACCTCCGCCGGCCTGGACCTGGCGATCGCGCCCACCGACGTGCCTTCGGCGGTGCGCGGACGCAGCCTGATCCTGGGCGTGCGTCCGGAACATATGGTGCTGAACGCGCCCGGCATGCGCGTCGAGATCGAAATGGTGGAAACGCTGGGATCCGAGCAACTGGTCCACGGCCGTTGCGGCGACGCGGACATCGTCGTGCGTTGCACCACGCGGCAGCTGCAGGAAGCGACCATCAAGCCCGGCGACCAGATGAACATCGGCCCGGACGGCCGCCACCCCCTGCATTGGTTCGACCAGGAAAGCGGCAAGCGGATCCAGGGCACCTGAAGCCTCTGAAGCCCCTGAAGCCCACATCTGAAGCAGCCCGCCCCCGCGCGGTCGGGTTCTGAAGTCCGCGCGCGGCGGGACACGCCGCGCGTTCCTGCTCTGGCCGGTGCGGCCGCCGCACGGCTCATGCACGGGCGGCCTGGCCCCCTCAGGCAGCCTGATCCTGCTCCCGCGGTGGCGGCTCGGCTTCGCCGCCCCACGGCACCCGGTGCGCCACCCGCGACAATTCGCGGTCGCGCGAGATCGATTTTTCCAGCGTATCCTGCGCACGCCGGGCGACCGTGATGCGGAAGCCGTCGTCCTCGAACCGGGGCGCCGTTTCTTCCAGCATGGCGATGTTGTTGATGCGGAAGGCGTCCGCCACTTCCTTGGCCTCGTAGGCGCCCATCCCGAGGGCCTCCAGTGCCCGCCGGCCGGCCAGCAGCGACGATTCGAACAATTCCCGCTCGACCATATCGACGCCGCGCTTGCGCAGCTGGAAGTAATGCACGGCATCGCGCGCCCGCGCGACCACGCGCAGATTGGGAAAGTCGCGCTGCACCACATCGACCAGGCGCAGGCTGTCGGAAACGCTGTCGATGGCGTTGACGATGACTTCCGCCCGCGCCGCGCCCGCCGTTTCCAGCAGGTCCGACCGCGTGGCGTCCCCATAGAACACCTTGGTGCCGAACTTGCGGACCGTATCGATGTTGTCCGGATCGTGGTCCAGGATCACGACCTTGACGCCATTGGCAAGCAGCAGGCGCCCGGCGATCTGCCCGAACCTGCCGAAGCCGGCGATGATGACGCGCGCCCCGTCGTCCTCGATCTCGTCGGTGGCCCGCGTGCTCTTGGGCTGGCGGCGCTCCAGCACGTCCAGCAGCGCCAGGATCACCGGCGTCGCCGCCATCGACAGCGCCACCACCAGGGTCAGCACCCGCGACCAGTCCTCGGGCAGCACGTCGGCCGCGCGCGCCGTCGAAAACACCACGAAGGCGAATTCGCTGCCCTGCCCCAGCAAGGTGGCGAACATCAGGCAACGGCCGCGCTGCGCGCCGAACAGGCGGCCCAGCACGTAAAGCACCGCGAACTTCAACACCAGGAAGCCCGCGAGCACACCCAGTATCATCAGCGGACGCTGCAGCAGCGTGCCGAAGTCTATCGACATGCCCACGCCCATGAAGAACAGGCCCAGCAACAGCCCCTTGAACGGCTGGATATCGCTTTCCAGCGCGTGACGGTATTCGGAGCTGGCCAGCAGCACGCCCGCCAGGAAGGCCCCCATGGCCATCGACAGACCGGCATGTTCCATCAGTTCGCCCACGCCGATCACCAGCAGCAGCGCCACCGCGCTGAAGACTTCGCGCAGGCCGGAACGGGCCACGAAGCGCAGCAGCGGCCGCGCCAGGTAGCGGCCCACCACCACCGCCACCGCGACGGCGGCGATGATCTTCAGCGTCGCCAGGCCGATGCTGTCGCCGCCTTCGCCGGCCTGGCCCCCCGCCAGCAGGGGAATCATGGCGATCAGCGGAATGGCCGCCAGGTCCTGGAACAACAGCACCGAAAAAGACCGTTCGCCCAGGGTCGTCTGCAGCAGGCTGCGTTCGCCCATGGCCTGCATCGCCACCGCGGTCGACGACAGCGCCAGGGTCAGCCCCACCAGCGCCGCGACCGGCCAGGCCAGGCCCAGCCATGCCATGAAGGCCGCCAATGCCGCCCCGCACAAGCCGACCTGCAGCGCGCCGCCGCCGAAAACCGGCACGCGCATGTGCCACAGGCGCCGGGGGTCCAGCTCCAGGCCGATCAGGAACAGCATCAGGACCACGCCGATCTCGGCGAAACTCAGGATCTGCTCGGGATCCTCCACCACGCGCAGGCCCCACGGCCCAATGACGCAGCCGGCGATCAGATACCCCAATACCGACCCCATGCGCGCCCGCATCGCCAGCGGCACGAAGATGACCGCCGCGGCCAGGTATTCCAAGACCTCCAGCAGGAGTGCCTTATCCATGTCCGGCCTCCGTCATGGCCGGGCTGGCCGGGCTGGCCGCGTGCCTGTCTGTCGCTGGGTTGCCGGCCGCGTGGCGCGCCAGCACGTCGCGGTAGCGCGTGGCCACCGTCGCCAGCGCCATGGCGTCCAGCGACACGGCGCCGTGCACCGCATAGGGCGGCAGCCATTGCATGCCGCACAGCTCCGCGGCGCTGCGCAGGGGTTGGGCCAGCACGCCCAGGTCGGCATCGGCGCAATGCGCGAAATCGTCCGCTGTCCCGCCCGTGGTCACGGCCCACATCAAGGACTTGCCGCGCAAGGCGGCGCCGTCCACGCCATACGCCCAGCCGTGTTCCAGCACCCTGTCCATCCATTGCCGGAACAGGGCCGGCGCGCCGTACCAATGCAGGGGGTGCTGCCACACGACCACGCTGGCGTCGGCCAACGCCGCCTGTTCGGCCGCCACGTCGATGTGGAAATCGGGGTACAGGTCGTACAGGGAGCGCACGCGCACTTCCGGCACGTCGTCCAGCGCCGCGAGCATGGCACGATTGGTGCGGGAATGCCGCGGATAGGGATGGGCGTATACGATTAGGATCATGACGATGTCCTGCCGGAAAGGCGATATGGCGTTACCCTTCGCATCTTAGCCGCGGGCGGGACGTTTCAGGAGCAGACGATGAAGGAAACGATCGATCTCATCGGCGCGCCGACCGATGTCGGGGCGAGCATACGCGGCGCGTCGATGGGGCCGGAGGCCTTGCGCGTGGCCGGCCTGCAGCAGGCGCTGGCGCGGCACGCGCTCGAGGTCAACGACACCGGCAACCTGGCCGGACCGCCGAATCCGGCCAGCGCCGCGCCGGCCGGCATCCGCAACCTGGACGAGGTCGTGCAATGGAATCGCGCGGTCTACCAGGCGGTACTGACGTCGCGGCGCAACGGCCGCTTTCCCATCCTGTTGGGCGGCGACCATTGCCTGGCGATCGGCTCCATCAGCGCCATCGCGCAACATTGCCGCGACGCCGGCAAGCGGCTGATGGTGCTGTGGCTGGACGCGCACGCCGACGCCAACACCCATATGATCAGCCCGACCGGCAATATCCACGGCATGCCGATCGCCTGCCTGTGCGGCGACGGCCCCGACGAACTGACCCGGCTGGCGGACATCCATCCCGCCGTGCCCGACCCCGCCGCCATCCGCCAGATCGGCATCCGCAGCGTCGACGCCGACGAAAAGCGCCAGCTGCGGGCGCTCGGCATCAAGGTCTTCGATATGCGCTATATCGACGAAAACGGCATGCGCCAGACCATGGAAATGGCCCTGGCGGACCTGACCGAGGACACCCACCTGCACGTCAGCTTCGACGCCGATTTCCTCGATCCGGTGGTCGCGCCGGGGGTGGGCACCCCGGTGCTGGGCGGCCCGACCTACCGCGAAGCGCAGCTGTGCATGGAGATGATCGCCGACACCGGCCGCCTGGGGTCGCTGGACCTGATGGAGCTGAATCCGGCCAGGGATATGCGCAACCAGACCGCGGAAGTCGTGGTGGACCTGGTGGAGAGCCTTTTTGGAAAATCCACGTTGATCCGGCCGTAGGCCCCGCGGTGCTGATCCGGACGGAAAGATTTGCCATAATTGCGGGGCTCGTGCCGGCGCCCCGGTGGAAAGCCATCGCGGACTTGGCCACCGGCGCCGGTGATTGCCTTCCCACACACCAACCTTGAGAAGAAAACGATGACCCGACATGACGACGCAGCCAAGCTTATCCTACGAGTGGTGCTGGGCGTGCTTATCCTGCTGCACGGCATATTCAAGATGACCCACGGCGTGGGCGGCATTCTCGGCATGGTGCAAGCGCATGGCCTGCCCTCTTTCATCGCGTATCTCGTCTACATCGGCGAGGTGGTTGCGCCCATCCTGATCATCGCCGGCATCTTCACGCGCCTGGGCGCGCTGATCATCGCCATCAACATGCTGGTGGCTTTCTCGCTGGTCCACAGCGGGCAGCTGTTCCAACTCAACGGCCAGGGCGGCTGGCAGCTGGAATTGCAAGGCATGTACCTGTTCACGGCCATCGCCATCGCCCTGATGGGCGCCGGACGCTTCAGCGTCGGCGGCGCCGGCGGCCGCTTCAACTGAACGGACGCCTCGCACCTCCATCCCGGGGATAGCGGTTCGACGGCCTCGCGCAAGCAGCGCGGGGCCGTCTTGCATTTACTCCTGTCATCCGGCTCACGCCTGGAAGCACTTAACCCCCTGTACGACACAGGCTGTACGCAGCGTAGGAATTCGTAACCCCGCGCCCATTTCAAAACGGTTTCAAAGCCGCCCGTACCCAGACAGCATATCTACACTGGCTTCGTGTACCGCGTCACGGTGCATCACAGGAGTCAGGCATGAAGAAGCTCTTTGCAGTCTTGGCGGTGACCAGTACCTTGAGCGGCTGTGTGGTGGTGCCGGCGCGCCCGGCCTATTACCACCGGCCGGCGCCGGTGTATTACTACCCCGCGCCCTATCACTATTACTACGGTTATTGACGAGACGCGTGAACGATGTGGAGGTGTGGCATGGATACGATCTATCCTCCGCGCATCCGGCGTCTGGCAATCGGGGCGCTGCTGGTCGCGGCCAGCGTGTCAGGCCTGACACCGCTGCGCGCGCAAACGACTTATTCGTCGCCTGCTCCCGCGGACGCGGGGCCTGGCGGGTCCGTGCAGTATTCGACCGGCGCCCCGGCGCCGGCCTATGACGGCGCGCCGCCGGACCCGGCTGCCCAGGATCCCGCGCAGTACGGCGGCGGTGACCCGGGCTATGCCGCGGACGGCACGGTGGCAAGTGGCGATCCGGCCGATGCCAATCTGGCGGTACTGGACAGCTCGAACGAGCCGCCGCCCCCCTTGCCGGCCTATGAACAACCGCCCTCGCCGGGCGACGGCTATATGTGGGTGCCGGGGTATTGGGCTCGCAACGCCTACGGTTTCTACTGGGTGCCTGGCGTATGGGTGCTCGCGCCTTTCGTCGGCGCGCTGTGGACGCCCGGGTACTGGGTGTATGACGGCCCGGTGTATCGCTGGCGCGGCGGCTATTGGGGCCCCCACGTAGGCTATTACGGCGGTATCGACTACGGCTATGGTTATACGGGCCGCGGCTATGTCGGCGGCTATTGGCGCGACCGCCACTTCTACTACAACCGGGAAGTCACGCGCATCGTGCCGGGCAAGTCGCGCTACGTGTACAGCCATCCCGTTTCCCTGCCGCCGCCGCAAGGGCCGCGCGTGAGCTACTTCGGCGGTCCGAATGGCCTGCGCCGCGGACCCGATCCGCGCGAACTGGCGGCGCGGCATGAAAGACACACCCCGCCGTTGCGCGCGCAGTCCGACCTGGACCGCCACGCCGGCCGCGACCGCGAGCAGTACATGTCCGTGAACCGCGGCCGGCCGCCGCAGGCCGCCTTCGCGCACCCCGCCGGCAGCGCGGACAACAAATGGCCGGGTGCCCAGTGGCCGGGAAAGAACGGGCAGGTACGGCAGATGGAAGGGCAACAGCGCCAGTTGGACCAGCGCCTGCAGGGCCAGGAGCGCCAGGCCGCCATGCAGCGCCAGGAACTGCGCCAACGCGCCGGCGATCCGCAGCGCATGGCCCAGACCAGCCCTTCCTACCCGACGTATCCGCAACAGGTACAGCAGCAGCAGGAAACGCAGCGGCAGCAATTGCGCATGCAGCAGCAGTTGCAGCAACAGCAGCTGCAGAACCGAGGCGACCAGCAGCAACTGCAGCAGCGCCAGCTGCAGCAGCCCCCGCAGCCCGGCGACAGCCTGTACCAGCAGCAACTGCGCCAGCAACAGCAAAGGCAGCAGCAGCAATTGCAGCAACAGCAGGCGCAGCAGCGCCAGCAACAGCAACAGCAGCAATTCCAGCAGCGCCAGCAACAGCAGCTCGACCAGCGCCAGCAGTCGCAGCGCGATCAGTACCGCCAGCAGCTGCAGAACGACACACGCCAGCAGCAGCAGTTTCGTCAGCAGCAGTTGCAGCAGGACCAGCAACAGCAGCAGTTCCGCCAGCAGCAGCTGCAGCAGCAACAACAGCAGCAGCAGTTCCGCCAGCAGCAGTTGCAGCAACAGCAGCAACAGCAGCAATTGCGCCAGCAGCAACAGCAGCAGCAGAATCGCCAGCAACTGCAGCGGACCAACCAGCGCGAGGGCGACGCGCGGCAGCAGGCGGTGCGGCAGGAATACGACCGCAACCAGCGCGCGGTGACGCAGCAGCTCGCGGCGCAGCAGCGGCAGATGCAACAGCAGGAAAGCCTGCGCCAGCGGGAACAACAGCAATCGCGCCAGCAGTGGCAGAATCAAAGCCGCCAGGCGCAGCGCGAAATCGCCCGCCACGACAATGCGCAGCAACGCGAGATCCAGGGCCGGCAGAGCGCCCATCGCGAGGCGCGCCAACAGCAGATACGCGAGGCGCAGCGATAATACGCATCTTCCGGAACCCCGAGGTCGCCATGAAAAAAACCGCTGCCGCGCTGTCCCTGCTAGCTGCCCTTGCCGCCGCGCCCGTGGCCTGGGGCGCCCTGCCCGTCGGCGCCACGGCGCCCGACTTTTCGACATCGGCGGCCATGGGAGGACAGGTCTTCCAGTTCTCCATGGCGCAGGCCCTGCGCGAAGGACCGGTGGTGCTCTACTTCTACCCCGCCGCGTTCACGGCGGGCTGCACCGTGGAAGCCCATGACTTCGCGGAGGCCACCGACCAATACCGTGAGCTGGGCGCGCGCGTCGTCGGCGTCTCGGCCGACGGCATCGACGTGCTGCAACGGTTTTCCGTGAGCGCCTGCCAGAGCAAGTTCGCGGTGGCGGCCGATGCAAACCAGCGCATCATGCAGACCTATGATGCGGTGCACGACCGCAACCCCGAGCGGGCGCAGCGCGTGTCCTATGTGATCGTGCCGCCCGGCAAGGTCATCTATTCCTATACCGACAGCAATCCCGAACACCACGTCGCCAATACCCTGGACGCGCTGCGGCAGTGGCGGCGTGGGAATGCGCAGCGCTAAATCAGGCAGGCAGTATTTCGCGCACGACTTCAGCCGGCCGGCACAGGCGCGTGCCCATGGGCGTCACCACGAACGGACGGTTGATCAGGATGGGATGTTCCATCATCGCGTCGAGCAGGCGCTCGTCGCCGACGTCCGGCGCGTCCAGGCCCAGTTCCTGGTAGACCGGTTCCTTGGCGCGCACGGCGTCGCGCACGCCGATCCCGGCCTGCGCGATCATGGACTTCAAGGTATCGCGGGACGGCGGCGTTTTCAGGTATTCGACGATCGTCGGCGTGACGCCGGCTTCGAGCAGGATCTCCAGGACCGTACGTGACGTTCCGCAGCGCGGATTGTGATAAATGGTGGTGGACATGGCGGGACCTGTATGGATGACGCGCCGTAGGCGCCGGGCCGCAAGTCTACTGCGCGTACGATCCCTGTGCCACCATGCGGCGCCGCAATCCGTCGATCCGCCCTTCCCGCCGCTCAGCCTTGGCTGAAGGGCCAGACGGTCGCGTTGGTACCTGGCGGCACCGACGGCCGGGACCATTTGGCGGGCGTCGCCGAAAAGCGCGCCGCGTGGCGAACCGCCACCAGCTTGCCGAAGCCCGACGAGGTTTCTTCCAGATAACCATCCAGCTGCGGCATGGTGCAGGCGAAACCGTTGGGGACACGCGGCAGCCCCCTGAGCCAGCGCGCCGTCTGCGCCAGCGACACGCGCACGTGCCAGCTGCCGCCTTCCGTCGCCTGCCGGGCCAGCGCGGCTTGCGCGCCGAAGGCCATCAGGTAGCCGCTGGCGTAGTCCAATATCTGTACCGGCATGGGCCGCGGCGCTTCCTGTTCCGCGGCCTGCGCCTCGGCATGATTGAAACCGCTGGCCGTCTGCACCAGGGAATCGAAGCCGCGGCGTCGCGCCCAGGGCCCGACATGGCCGTAGGCGGACAGCGACACATACACGATGCCGGGACGCAAACGGGCGACGTCCTCGGCGCCGAAGCCTTGCGATTCCAGCGCGCCGGGCCGGTAGCCTTGCACGAACACATGCGCGCTGCGCAGCAGGTTGCCCAGGGTGATGCGGCCGGTCGCGGTTTCCAGGTCCGCCAGCACCGACAACTTGCCGCGGCTGGTTTCGGCGATGGCGTTGATGTTGGGCAGTTCGGGGGAATTCATCAGCATGACATCGGCGCCGTAGGCGGCCAGCGTGCGTCCGCACACCGGCCCGGCGATGATGCGGGTCAGGTCCAGCACCCGTATATCCTGCAATGGACGGGGGTCGTTGCCGTAGCGCGGCAGCGGCCGTTCCGGCGCATCGCCGATGCGTTCGATCGAGACCACCGGCAGCTGCGACACCGCGATACCCTGGGGATGGCGGTCCCATTCGTCGAAGGTACGCAGGGCGGCGACCACCAGGCCGGCGTCGGCGGCGGCGTCTTCGAATTCAAGCGCGCTCCAGCGCGACAGCGCGCGTTCCACGGCCCGTCGCTCGACGGTGGCGCCGGTGGGACAGCCCAGCAGCGCCAGCGCCCCGTCGCGGTGGTGTGCGAAATTGGCGTGGATGCGCACCCAGTTGCCGTCGCCGCAACGGTAGACGCCGGTGATCTTGTCCCAGACATTCTGCTGTACGCCGTCCAGCGTGAAATAGCCGCGGGTTTCCTGCACGGCGTGACGCATGTCCACCGACACCCGCTGACGGCGTCCGCCGCGCATGTGCCAGATTTCACCGGCGGCCAGGGCCGCGGCCGCCATGCTGCACTGGGCCGCCATGCCGACCGAGAACGAAGATGGGAGCACAGGATCGGCGCCCGGCAAATCGACATAGCCCAGCGCTTCTTCGGGCATCTCGGCCGACTGCCATAAAGCAGTAAGCGCACCGTGCGTCGACTTGCGACTGGTGGATGCCCCTTTGAAGAAGGGCGGACGTAGATCCATCAAGTATCCCATTGCGTCTGGCCGTACTTATCCCAGCGCATTACAAATCCGGGACAACCAGAGCGTCAACATGGTACGAGGCGACGCGTGTTTCACGGTTTGACCGTGTGGCGGCGACGCGCGCCGCGGCCTCAGGGCATCGAAGTTTTCGCGGCGACGCAGCGGTCACATCTGTTTTCGTTTTGCAGCTCAAACCTACGGGCATGGCGTCGTTGGTGTGACGTCCTTCCAACACTTCGGCTTGTGCCTACCGGTCCAATCGGCGTAGGAATACCGCGACTTCCTTGACCACCTGCGCATCGCCATGCGCGCTGGCGACGGCGGAGGCGCGCTCCCACGCTTCGCGCGCGCCCTCGCTGTCCTGCTTGCCCAGGCGGGCCTTGCCCAGCCATTTCCAGGCGACGGAGTAGTCGGGGTCGTAGGCGACCGAGGTCTCCAGGTGTACGCAGGCCTTGTCGAAATCGCCCGCTTCGGCGTAGGCCTTGCCCAGGGTATATCGCAACAGCTTGTCATCGCGGCCCGAGGCCAGCATGGCTTCCAGACGGTCCGTCATCGATGCCGGGGTCATGGCGCTCCCTCCTTGTCCTGGGTGGAACGATACCGCTTTCCGGGCAGGCCTTGCGGTGCCTCTACAATCGTCCTTCCCTGTGGAGGATGCCGGAAGCCGCCATGACCACTCTTGCCGATTTTTCCGCCGTCGACATCGACGGCACGCAGCGTTCGCTGCGCGAGTACGCGGGACGCGTCGTATTGATCGTCAACGTCGCGTCGCGCTGCGGTTTCACGCCGCAGTACGAGGGACTGGAAGCCCTTTATCGCGAGCACGTCGACGCGGGCTTCACGGTGCTGGGCTTTCCCTGCGACCAGTTCCGCCACCAGGAACCGGGCGACGAGGCCGAGATCAAGCGCTTCTGTTCGCTGCGGTATGACGTGACGTTTCCGCTGTTCGCCAAGATCGACGTCAATGGCGAGAACGCCCACCCCTTGTATCGGTGGCTGAAGCGGGAACGGCCGGGCTTGCTCGGCACGCAGGGCATCAAGTGGAACTTCACCAAGTTCCTGGTGGGACGCGATGGCTTGCCGATCCGGCGCTATGGGCCGGCGGACAAACCGGCCGCGCTCGCGCCCGCCATCGTGGCGGCCTGCTCGGCATGAGCGGGGCTGCCTGCCATCACCCGGATATCTCCCGATTGCGATCGAAGCATGAACCGAACTGTTGAAGCCGGCGGCGATGGCCTGCCGGAAATGGAAGCGGCCGTCGCGGCCATGACACCCCGGCTGCACGGGCTCGTATCGCGCACCGATCCTGGCCAGGTGGCCGCCGAAGTGTTGAGGCTGAATGACGCCGTGCGCGAGGGTGTGCGGGATCGGCTGACGCCGGGATTGCATCCGCAGGATTACCCCGGGTCGATGATGCGCATGCGCGATGCGATGGCGGCCGGTCCCGTGGCCGACGCGGCGCCGGAGCCGGCATCCGCGTCTGCCTCGGGATCCGCATCGACGCCGGCATCCGTATCGGCATCAGCGTCGCCGTCCGCGTCTCCTGGGCTCGGCCAGGGCCATGCATCGCTGGCCCACGTCTCGGCGCTGATCCGGCGCGGCGAGACCAGCGCCGAGGCCTTGACGCGCCAGGCGCTGGCGCGGGCTGCCGAGGTGCAGCCCGTGCTGAATCCCTTCATCGCCATCTGGGCGGAGCGCGCGCTGGAACAGGCGCGCGAACGCGACCGCGAGCTGGCGCGGGGCCGCTGGCGCGGCCCGCTGCATGGCATCCCCCTGGCCCACAAGGACTGCTACACCCGCGCGGGGCTGCCGATGACGGTCGGCTCGAAGGTCCTGCCCGATACGCCGGGCGAGGCCGACGCCGCGGTGCTGCAGCGGTTGGACGCCGCCGGCGCCGTCGACCTGGGCCCCTTGAACCTGAACGAGATGGTGTCGGGCCCGACCGGCCAGAATCCGCATTGGGGCGACTGCTGCAATGCACACGATCCCACGCGCGTCGCCGGCGGCTCATCGAGCGGATCGGCGGTGGCGGTCGCCGCCGGCGCCGTGTACGGGTCGCTGGGGTCCGACACCGGCGGTTCGATCCGCACGCCCGCATCCATGAACGGCGTCTACGGACTCAAGACCACCTACGGCCTGGTGTCGCGCCGCGGCTGCTTTCCGCGCGCCTGGTCGCTGGACTGCATCGGACCGCTGGCGCGCAGCGCGCTGGACTGCGGACTGATCCTGCAGGCGGTGGCCGGACATGACGCGGGCGACCCGACCAGCGTGGACGCGCCGGTGCCCGATTACGCGTCCGCGATCGCGGCCGGCGCACCCGGCAGCCGCGTGGCGCTGCTGGATGGCCTGGAGCCCTATGACGACGCCATCGCCGGCGCCCTGGAAGCATTCATGAAGCGCGCCGCGAGCGTGTTCGGCGCCGCCGTCCGCGCCCGCTTCCACGACCTGCCGGCCTGCTATGCGATGGGCGACGTGATCGCCAAGGTCGAGGGCGCGACCATCCATGCCGAATGGATGCGCCGCACGCCGGAGCGTTACTCGCAGGCGGTCTATTCGCGCACCGAGGCCGGCTTGCACATCCCCGCGGTGCGCTACGCCGAAGCCTTGCTGGCCCGCTCGAAGCTGGTGGAAGCATGGCTGTCCGGACCGATGGCGCAGGCCGACGTGCTGGTCTGCCCCACCATCCCGATCCAGGTGCCGACCCGTGCGGAAGCCGACATGGAAGGCAAGGGCCGCGTCTTCGGCGTGGTGGCAGCGATCACCCGCCTGACCCGCGCCTTCAACTACCTGGGGTTGCCGGTGCTGAGCGTGCCGATCGGCACGGACGGTAACGGCATGCCGATCGGCGCGCAGCTGATAGGCCGCCCGCTATCCGAGGCCAGGCTGCTCGCCGTCGCGCACGCGCTGGCCCAGCCGTAGGCGGCCGCCGTCACGCCAGGGGCGGCAGCCGGCGGCGCAGGGTAGCGTCCTTGATGATGGCGGTGTTGGTTTCCGCATATTCCGTCACGCGGTCCAGGATCTGGTCCAGCTGGGTAATGGACCGCAGCACCACCCGGGCGACGAAGCAATCCTCGCCCGTCACCTTGTCGCACTCGATGAATTCGGGAATTTCCTTCAGCAGGGCTTCCACGTGCCGCAGCTGGCCCGGCATCGGGCGCACCCGCACGATGGCCTGCAGCGCGTAGCCCAGCGCTTCGGAATCGACGTCCACCGTATAGCCGCGGATGACGCCGGATTCCTCCATGCGGCGCAGGCGGTCGGCCACGCTGGGAGAGGACATGCCGACCGCCCGGGCGAGTTCGGCGACCGAGGCCCGCGCGTTGGCGCAAAGCAAGGTGATCAGGCGCCTGTCGATGGCATCCAGGCCGACGTCTCGATTATTAAGGGAATGCGCCACTTTTTCCTCCGTAACGCAGCCCTGCCGCGCAAAATCCCGCTTTCCAGCCATGTAAATCAGCCGATCCGGCTGGGATAATTTGCCTGGAAACTTACTTGGAAGCGGCCTGCCGCGCAAGCCCGCGCGCCGGCGCCGCCCCCAGGGCTTAACGAATCGCAGGCGCGATTCACCGAGGATCGCCATCATGGCTACACCAAACGAACGCATGGGTATCGTGCAGATGAGCACGGCGATGACCATGTCCGGCACGCTGGGCTACTTCGTGCTGGCCTCCGGGCAGGGGCCCTTCAACGTCGTGTTTTTCCGCTGTGTCTTCGGCGCGCTGGCGCTGCTGGTCTACTGCCAGGCGGCCGGCCTGCTGTCGCGCCGCTATTTCAACCGCGCGAGCCTGCTGATGGCGGTGGCGGCCGCCGCCGCGCTGGTGATGAACTGGGTCCTGCTGTTTTCGGCCTATCGGCTGGCGTCGATTTCGCTGTCGACCGCCGTCTATAACTTTCAGCCTTTCTTCCTGATGGGACTGGGCGCCGCTTTCCTGGGCGAACGGCCCGGCCTGGGCAAGGTGGCCTGGTCGGTGGTGGCGTTCGGCGGCTTGTTGCTGCTGCTGGACCTGGGCAGCGCGCAGGCCACGCCGCGCCAGGGCCACTTGCTGGGTCTTGCGCTGGGCCTGGGCGCCGGCGCCCTGTACGCCGTCACGGCGATCATCATCAAGCGGCTGGCGCACGTCCCGCCGCATCTGCTGGCCCTGGTGCAGGCGGTCGTGGGCATCGTGATGCTGGCGCCGCTGGCCGATTTCTCCGCGCTGCCCACCCTGCCCTCGCAGTGGGCCTGCCTGGTGGTGCTGGGCGTGGTGCATACCTGCCTGATGTACATCCTGCTCTATTCGGCGATCCAGAAGCTGGCCACGTCGATGCTGGCCGCCCTGTCGTTCATCTATCCCGCGGTGGCCATCCTGGTCGACTACGCCTTCTTCGGCCAGCGCCTGGACCTGGCGCAGGCGCTGGGGATTTCGCTGATCCTGCTGGCGGTGGCGGGCGTGACGCTCAACTGGCGCCCGTGGCCGCGCCGCGCGGGGGCATGCAAAGCGTAAAGACCGGGCATGGCTTAAGATCGACGCACGCGTCGTCGCCACGGCGGACGGCGCTCGTTGCGAGGAATCTCCCATGCATGGCGAATACAAGGTGCCCGGCGGCAAGCTCGTCGTGGCCGATGTGCAAGTCGACGGCGATGCGCTGTCCCAGGTCAGCATCAGCGGCGACTTTTTCCTGGAACCGCCCGAGGCGCTGGCGGAGATCGACCGGGCCTTGACCGGTCTGTCCGCCGGCGCCAGCGAGGCGGAAATCGCGCTGGCCGTGGCGCTGGCCCTGCCACGCGGCACGGAAATGTTCGGGTTCACGCCGGAAGCGGTGGCCGTGGCGGTACGGAGGGCGCTGGCATGACACGCACGGACTGGCGCGACCACGATTGGCAGCTGATCCGGGAAGGCCCGCGCACGCCCCTGCAGCACATGGCGCTGGACGCCGTGCTCTGCGACGAGGTCGCGGCCGGACGCCGTCCCCCTACCCTGCGGTTCTGGGAATGGGCCGCGCGCGCCGTGGTGATCGGCCGCTTCCAATCGCTGAAGAACGAAGTGGATCCTGAAGGCGCGCGCCGCCACGACGTACAGGTCGTGCGCCGGGTGAGCGGCGGCGGCGCGATGTTCGTGGAGCCGGGCAACACCATCACGTATTCGATCTACGCGCCGCTGTCGCTGGTCCAGGGCATGAGCTTTCAGGAGTCCTATGCCTTCCTGGACCAATGGACGCTGGAAGCGCTGCAGTCGCTGGGCATCAAGGCCTGGTACCAGCCCTTGAACGACATCACGTCCGAGGGCGGCAAGATCGGCGGCGCGGCCCAGGCGCGGCGCGGGCAGGCGGTGCTGCACCACGTCACCATGGCGTACGACATCGACGCCGACAAGATGGTGCAGGTCCTGCGCATCGGGCGTGAGAAGCTGTCCGATAAAGGCACGACCAGCGCGAAGAAGCGCGTTGATCCGCTCTTGACCCAGACCGGCATGCCCAGGGAACAGATCATCGACCGGATGATCCAAGTCTTCCAGGAACGGCACGGCCTGCGCCCCGGCGCGATCACCGACGCCGAACTCGCCGAAGCCGACCGCCAGGCCCGCGAGCGTTTCGCCAGCCAGGACTGGCTGACGCAGGTGCCATGAAACGTCCCGCCGCGTATAGATCCACCGGAGCCATGATGTCCTTTCCGAGTCCCGCCACCCCCGTCCAACGAAACGCAACGCCGGCAAGGCGGGTCCGGCCCTGGACCGCGCGCGCGGCGCGCGGCGCCGCGGGCGGCATGATGGCGTGCGCGCTGGCGCTGCTGGCGGCCTGCGGCAGTTCGCCCCCCGCGGACATCAGCCTGGCGTCGGCGAACGCCCCGGCCGCCGATGCCGGCGACGTGAAGGTCGAGAGCGTGAAATGGACCAGGACCAAACCGGGTTGCCGTGGCGAATGCCCGAAGATCGAGGTCGACTCCGTCGCCTTTCCGGGCATTCCCAAGCTGACGGCCCTGGTTGACCACGTGCTGGCCTACATGACCGGCCTGGACCGCAACCGCCGCGGGCAGTACGAAACGCTGAACGAATACGCGCAGTATTTCTTCCAGACGGCCCAGCCGCGCGACGAGACCTGGTTCAAGGCCAGCGTCAAGGATACGGTCGGCGACATCATCGCCATCGAGCTGCATACCGGCCAATACGTGACCGGCGCGGCCCATCCCATCCCGGCCACGCAATACATGAATTGGGAGCGCGGCAAGGGACGGGTGCTCGCCCTGGGCGAAGCCATCCTGCCGGGCCGCGGCCCGCAATACGTCGAGGCGCTGAAAGCCGCGCACGCCCGCTGGCTGAAGACCAACGACGACTACAAGCGCGATCCGGCCGCCTACGACAAGATGTGGCCTTACGAACCCACGGACAACTTCGCGCTGACGCGGGACGGCATGGTGGTCAAGTACGACGCCTATTCGATCGCGCCCTACTCCTACGGCGAACCCGAACTGCTGATTCCCTACAAGGACCTGGTCGGCATCCTGCGGCCGGAGTTCATCCCCACGCGGAACTGAACGCGGGCGGCGCCGGCCGCCGCCTGGGTTTATTGACTATCTGGTCACCTTATCCGCGCCGGGCGCAACTTCCCCGGGCGGCGCCATCGCGCGCGGGCGCATTCCTGTAACGACAAAGGGTTTCCAGACCCTAGGGTAATCCCTTTCCCACCTTGACATCATTGACCAACTAGTTAAACATTCGAGCCCATAGACAGACGCCCGCGAGCGGCGTCCAGACACATGGCAAGGGGTTCGGGTGGCCAAGATCCAGAGTTATATCCACGGCGCGAGCGTGGACCATGCGGGCGATGTCCTGCCCTTCGTTTCTCCCATCGATTCGTCATCCGTCGGCGACCTGATCGACGCCCCGGCCGACGTCGTCGCGCGCGCCGTGGGCGACGCGGCCCAGGCCTTCCAGGCCGCCCGCAAGCTGCCCGCCGCCGACCGCCTGAGCTGGCTGTCCAAGGCCGCGGAAGCGATCGAGGCCCATGCCGCCGAACTCGTCTCGCTGATCATCCGCGATATCGGCAAGCCGCGTCGGGCCGCCACCTTCGAGGTCGGCCGCGCCGCCCAGTTCATCCGCGCCACCGTGGCGCAGGCCCAGACCTTCGGCGGCGAATCCCTGCCGCTCGATGTCACGCAGGCCGGCGCCGGCCGCATCGGCCTGACGCGGCGGGTGCCTTATGGCGTGGTCGCCGCCATCACGCCCTTCAACGCGCCCATCAACCTGCTCATACAGAAAGTGGCCCCTGCCCTGGCCGTGGGCAACGCGGTCGTGGTCAAGCCGCATCCGGCCGGTACGCGCGTCGCGCTCAAGGTGGCCGAACTGTTCATCCAGGCGGGCCTGCCCCCGGGACTGTTCAACGTGGTGACCGGCGACCGCGGGCCTGCCCTGGCCCTGGCGGGCGCGCAGGAAGTGTCGGTGGTCACTTTCACGGGCGGTACGCGTGCTGGCGAAGCCTTGATCCGCGCCGCCGGGGCGCGCAAGTTCGTCGCCGAACTGGGTTCGAACGCCGCCAACGTCGTGCTGGATGACGCCGACCTGGCGGACGCCGCCACCCGCATAGCAGCCGCCGGCTTCGAAGCCAGCGGCCAGCAGTGCGTGTCCGCCCAGCGCGTCATCGTCGCGGCCAGCGTGTACGAGGAATTCCTGGCGCATTTCGTCAAGGCCGCCGCCGCGCTGCGCGCGGGCGATCCGGACGATGCCAAGGCCGACCTGGGCCCCATGGTGTCCCTGGCCCAGGCCGATCGCGTCATGGCCATGGCGCGCGATGCCGTCGCCCATGGCGGCCGTTATGCGCTGGAACCGCGCCAGGATGGCTGCATGGTCACCCCGGGCATCCTGGTCGACGTCCCGCGTCGCGCCAGCCTGTGGTGCGACGAGGTATTCGGCCCGCTGGTCGTCGTCGAACGCGCCGCCGATGTCGAAGAAGCCCTGCGGCTGGCCAACGATTCCCCCTTCGGCCTGCAGGGTGCGGTGTTCACCCGCGACATCGCGCGGGCGCTGCGCTTCGCCGACGATTTCGACGTCGGATCGATGTGGGTCAACGAAGCCAGCCGCTTCCGGCTGGACACCTACCCCTTTGGCGGCGTCAAGCAATCGGGCTTCGGCCGCGAAGGCGTGCGCTATGCGATGGAAGAGCTTTCGCAGATGAAGTTCATCGGCATCCGGCCGGTCGCCTGACATGGAACAGGCCCCGCCCATCCCCGACTCCCTGCGCCAGCTGCTGGCCGACATCGGCCCGCGCTGGGGCCAGGACGTCGCCGCCAATGTGCGCCGCATGGTCGACGCCTACAGCCCCATCCTGGCGGCCGCGCCCAAGCACGGGGTGGAGGTCGTGCGCAGCCTGGCCTACGGCCAGGACGAACGCCAGGTACTGGACATCTACACCCCCGGACACGCGGGATCGCGCCCTGTGGTGCTGTTTTTGCACGGCGGCGCATTCGTCGACGGCCATCGCGACCGCAGCCCGGAAGTCTATGCCAACGTGCTGTACTACTTTGCGCGCCAGGGCTGCGTGGGCGTCAATATGGAATACCGCCTGGCGCCCGCGCATACCTACCCCAGCGGCACGCAGGACGTGGCCGGGGCGGTCGCCTGGGTGCGGGAAAACATCGGCCGATACGGCGGCGACCCGCGGCAGGTCTACCTGATGGGACATTCGGCCGGCGCGGCGCACGCGGCGTCGTATGCCTACGACGGCCGGCACCAGCCGGCGGACGGCCATGGCCTGGCCGGCCTGATCGTCGTCAGCGGCCGGGTGCGCGCGGAAAACATCGCCGAGAATCCCAATGCCCGCAAGGTCGAAGCCTATTACGGCACCGATGCGGCGCGCTACGACGACGTATCGGCCGTAACCCATGCCGGCGCGCACAGCCCGCCCACCATGGTGGCCTACGCGGAATACGAGAATCCCCTGATCGACCTGTACTGCCTGGAGCTGGCGAACCGGCTGGCCGCCGCCAAGCGCCAGTCGCCGCGCATGGCCTATGCGCGCGGCCACAACCATACGTCCATCATCGCGCACTTTAATACCGGCGAGGACTGGCTGGGCAGGGAAATCATGGCCTTCATCCAAGACTGCGCGCGCCAGACGCTACGCTAGCCGGCGCCCGCCCCCCTTCCACCTGTTCGGTATCTGGAGATCCATCGTGGCTAAATTGCAGTTGAGTCTGGGCGTGTGCGACTACGATCGCACGCGGGCGGTGCTGGACGGTCGCGCGCCTGTCGAAGGCTGCGACATCATCGGCGTGCCGGTCGAGCCGGAAGAAGCCTTCCACCGCGCCTTCCGCTTCCAGGAGTTCGACATCACCGAGATGTCCCTGAGCAGCCACACCATGATGACCTCGCGCGGGCAGAACGAGTACGTGGCGATCCCCGCCTTCGTCTCGCGGCTGTTCCGCCATTCCGGCGTGTATGTCCGCACGGACCGCGGCATCCGCAACGGCGCCGACCTGGCCGGCAAGAAGATCGGCCTGCCCGAATACCAGATCACCGCCAACGTGTGGATACGCGGCATCCTGCAGGATGACTTCGGCTTGAAGCCGGCCGCGGTCCACTGGCGCCGCGGCGGCCTGGAAGATGCCGGCCGCGGCGAACGCGCGCCCATCAAGCTGCCCGACGATATCGACCTGCAGCAGATTCCCGACGACAAGACGTTGTCGGGCATGCTGGAAACCGGCGAGCTGGACGGCCTGATCAGCGCGCGGGCGCCTTCCTGTTTCCTGAAAGGGGCGCCCAATGTCGACCGGCTGTTCCCCAACTACCGGGAGACCGAGGCCGACTATTTCCGGCGTACCGGGATCTTCCCGACCATGCACGTGATCGGCGTGCGCCGGTCGCTGGTCGAGCAGCATCCCTGGCTGCCGGTCAGCATCTTCAAGGCCTTCATCAAGGCCAAGGAATTCGCGATGTACGAACTGGGCCAGATCGGCCACCTGTTCAACAGCCTGCCCTGGGGCGTGGCCGAATTCGATGACGCGCGCAAGCTGATGGGCGAGGACTATTGGAGCTACGGCTACGAGGCCAACAAGCACGTGCTGGAAACCTTCACGCGCTACCACCACGAACAAGGCCTGTCGGCGCGCAAGGTGGCGCCCGAGGAACTGTTCGCAGTATCGTCGCTGGACCTGACCAAGATCTAGCGTCCTTCCACATGCCTAGCCAGGGATCGAAGTGAAGCCCGCGCCTTTCAACCTGCACCTGCCCGGCACGGTGCAGGACACGCTGAGACTGCTTGCCGGTTCATCCAACGCCCGCGTGATCGCCGGCGGCCAGTCGTTGATGCCCATGCTGAACCTGCGCCTGGCCATGCCGGACGACGTCATCGACCTGAACGGCGTCGAAGGACTCAGCTATATCCGCCAGGAAGGCCAGGACATCGCCATCGGCGCCATGACGCGCCAGCGCGACCTGGAGTTTTCGGCGCTGGTGCGCGAACGCCTGCCGGTCCTGCACGCCGCCATCCTGAACGTCGGCCATCGGCAGACGCGCAACCGCGGCACCATCGGCGGCAGCCTGTGCCACATGGACCCGTCGGCCGAGCTGCCCACGATGTGCGTCCTGCTGGACGCGCATATGGTCATCCAGAGCCAGCGCGGACGCCGCGAGGTGCCGGCGCGGGAATTCGGGCTGGGACTGATGACGACCAGCCTGGCGGCGGATGAGCTCCTGACCGAAATCCGCCTGCGGCCATGGCGGCCGGGGCATGGCTGGCATTTCGTCGAGTACGCGCGACGCCATGGCGATTTCGCCGTGGCGTCGGCCAGCGCCCTGGTCGAACGGGACGCCGACGGCAGGCTGACCCGCGCGGCGCTGGCCCTGGGCGGCGTCTGTCCGGCGCCGGTACGCCTGCCGGAAGCGGAACGCCTGCTGGTGGAAGGCAACGGCGATCGCGACGCGCTGCGCGCCGCGGCGGACCAGGCGCGCCTGTGCGACGCGCTGGAAGATCCCGCCTACCCGGCCTGGTATCGCCAGCGGCTGGCGTCGCGCCTGCTGCATGAGGCGATGGAACAGGCCCTGGCGCGCGCCGCCGGCACGCACGGGAGTACCGAATGAACGAAGCGAACCACGAAACAAACCACGCAGCGAACCCCGCCGCGAGCCACGACAGCAGGAACGCGCTGCACCCCATCGTGCTGCGCGTCAACGGCGAAAAGCGCCCGGCCATCGTCGAATCGCGCACCACGCTGGCCGATTGCCTGCGCAACGAACTCGGCCTGACCGGCACGCACCTGGGTTGCGAACATGGCGTGTGCGGCGCCTGTACGGTGCTGGTGGACGGCCACAGCGCCCGCAGTTGCCTGATGCTGGCGCGCCAGGCCGAACGCTACGAACTGCGGACCGTCGAAGCGCTCGAAGAGCAAGGCCGGCTCAATATTTTGCAGCAGGCGTTCCACGACCTGCATGGCCTGCAGTGCGGCTTCTGCACGCCGGGCATCCTGATGACGCTGACCGAGCTGCTGCGCGAGCAGCCGGACGCCGATGAAGCGGCCGTCCGCGACGCGCTGTCCGGCCATCTGTGCCGCTGCACTGGCTATCAGAACATCGTGGCCGCGGCCATGGAAGCGCTGCGCCGCCAGCGAGGACAGTCAGCATGAACCCGATGTACCGCTTCAATGAAAACGCCGGCGGCGCGGGCGATGTGAGCGCCGCCAAGGACGCGCCCGCGACGGATATGCCCGGCGATGCCGCGCGTACGCGGGCCGGCGGCAGGATAGGCGACCGCGTGGAACGCGTCGAGGATGGCCCCTTGCTGCGCGGCAAGGGCAAGTACGTGGGCGACGTCGATATTCCGGGCGGCCTGTACGCGGCCTTCGTGCGCAGCCCGCATGCGCACGCCAGGATACGCGGCATCGACACGGCCGCGGCGCTGCGGCGCGAAGGCGTGGTGGCGGTCATCACGGCGGCCGAGATGGCAAGCTACCTGACCAATCTGCGCATGCCCCTGGGCTTTCCCACGACGGCGCTGCCGGCCGGCATCACGCCGTACGTGCTGACGCCCGACGAGGTCTGCTTCGTCGGCGAAGCCCTGGCGCTGGTCATCGCCACCAGCCGCTATGCGGCCGAGGACGGCGCCGGCGACGTGCAGGTGGATTACGAAACGCTGCCCGCGGTCGGCGACTGCCGCCGGGCCCTGGAGCCGGGGGCGCCGCGCGTGCGCACCGACTTCCCGGACAATGCGCTGACGCGTTTCACCGTCGCCTACGGCGATTGCGACCAGGCGTTCGCGCAGGCCGCGCACGTGTTCCAGGATTCCCTGCATCAACATCGCGGCGGCGCCCACCCGATGGAGGGGCGCGGCGTGGTGGCGGAATACGACGCGCTGCGCGATACGCTCACGGTGTGGTCTTCCACCCAGATGGCGCATGAACTGCAATTCACCCTGGCCGAGCTGCTCGGCCTGGCCGAGACGCGCATCCGCGTGATCGCGCCCGACGTGGGCGGCGGCTTCGGCGCCAAGTTCCTGATCTACCCCGAGGAAATCGCCATCGCGGCGGCCGCGTTCCATCTGCGCCAGCCGGTGAAATGGATAGAAGACCGCGCCGAACACTTCCTGTGCTCGATCCAGGAGCGCGACCAGTACTGGGACGTGGAAGTGGCCGTGGACGCCGATGCCCGCGTGCTGGGGATCCGCGGCCGCATGGTGCACGACCAGGGCGCCTACACGCCCCAGGGCATCAACTGCCCCTACAACGCCGTGACGGGCGTGACCGGGCCCTATGTGGTGCCCAGCTTCCACGTCGACGCCATCGTGGCACAGACCAACAAGGTGTACACCATCCCGGTGCGGGGCGCGGGTTATCCGGAAGGCGCCTTCGTCATGGAACGACTGCTGGACCGTGTCGCGCAGGGGCTGGGACTGGACCGCGCGGAAGTCCGGCGCCGCAACCTGGTCACGGCCGACAAGCTGCCCTACGTGAAGCCGCTCAAGCAGCGGTCGGGCAAGCCCATCACGCTGGATACCGGCGACTATCTGCAAAGCCAGGACACCGTGCTGCGCGCCATCGACTATGCCGGCTTCGCCCGCCGCAAGGCCGAGGCCCGCGCCCAGGGCCGCCATATCGGCATCGGCCTGGCCAATGCCGTCAAGGGCACCGGCCGCGGACCGTTCGAGTCGGCGTCCGTGCGCATATCGGCGACCGGCCACATCAGCGCCGCGACGGGCGCCATGGCGATGGGCCAGGGCCTGCGTACCGCCATGGCCCAGATCGTCGCCGACGTCCTGCACGTGCCCGTCGGCGACGTGAACGTGCTGACCGGCGATACCTCGGCGATCTCCATGGGCATCGGCGGCTTCGCCAGCCGCCAGACGGTGACGGGCGGCTCGTCGATGCTGCTGGCCGCGCGGCAGGTCGAGAAAAAGGCGCGCAAGGTCGCCGCCCACGTCCTGAAGGTCGACGAGCAGGACCTGGAGCTGCTGGACGGCAAGGTGCGGCTGCGCGGCCAGCCCGAGAAATTCGTCACGCTGGCGCAGATCGCGCGCACGCTGCGCGGGATACCCGGCTACGACCTGCCGCCCGATACCGGCGCGGGGCTGGAAGCGACGGTGTGCTGGGAGCCCGACGCCATGACCTACGCCAACGCCTGCCACGCCTGCGAAGTCGAGGTCGACCCCGATACCGGCAACGTGGCCATCCTGCGCTACGTCGCGCTGCAGGACTGCGGGCGGCTGATCAATCCCTTGATCGTCGAAGGCCAGATACACGGCGGCATCGTGCATGGCATCGGGAATGCCTTGTTCGAATACATGCGCTATGACGACAATGCCCAGCCGCTGACGACGACCTTCGCCGATTACCTGCTGCCCACGTCCACCGAGATTCCGCACCTGGAGCTGATCTTCACGCAAAGCCCCACGGACGCCAATCCGCTGGGCGTGAAGGGCGTGGGCGAAGTCGGCACCATTCCGGTGACGTCCGCCATCGCGTCGGCCATCGACGATGCGCTCTCCGATTTCGGCGTCCACGTGACGGCGATACCGGTCGATCCCGTACGACTGGTGCGGCAGATGGATGAGGCAGCCGCCGCCTGAGGGCGGCCGGCAGGCGGGCGCGCCGCGCCGGGATCGCGTCCCGGCCGGCGCTCAATGCGCGCCGACGATGTAGCCGATCGCCAGGCAGGCCACGGCGATCGCGGCGACCGCGATGGTCTGCCAGACCCGCAGTTCCTTGTAGATATTCCGGGGGGGCAGTCCGGCAGCGGCGCTGTCCTGCCCGTCCTGGCCGGCCAGGACGGCCACGGGCAGCGCCCGTGCCGCCGCTTGCGGCGCCGGGGCGGCGCGCGCCGGCGCGTGGGCCGGCGCGGCGCCATCGGTCACGCCAGCGGCCGGTCCGAAACTGCCCTTGAAGCGCGCGAAGAATTCCGCGGCCATCCGCTTGGCCACGCCATCGATCAGCCGCGACCCGACCTGGGCCAGCTTGCCGGAAACCTCGGCGCTGGCCGTGTAGGTCAGGTGGGTGGCGGGCGATCCGGCATCGTCGTCGGGCGCCAGTGCGACCGATGCCTGTCCCTTGCCGAAGCCCGCGGCGCCGCCCGAACCTTCGAAAGACAAGGCGTAGCCCCGTGGCGGATCGCTGTCATGGATGGCCAGCCGTCCCTGGAAACGCGCCTTGACCGGCCCCACCGCCGCCAGCATGCTGATGCGGTATTCGTTGTCGCCCTGCCGTTCTATCGATTCGCAGCCCGGGATACAGGCCTTCAGTACCTGGGGGTCGTTCAGCGCCGCCCAGACCGCATCCCGAGGGGCGGGAATGCGTTGTTCGCCGGTCATCTCCATTGCAGCCTACTCCGGGGGTTCCTGGAAGCCGAGAACTCTAAATTACCTTGACCGTACAGTCAATAAAACCCCTTGCCCTAGCAGGCATTGTGCGCCGCTCTCAGGGTAAACACTGCATGGCAAGCCGGCTTTTGATCTTGTGTTGATTAACCATGTAGTCAATAATTTCAACACCGCCGCGGGTTCAGGGGCGGCCAAGTTCATATCGATATCACGAGGGGTATATGAAAACCGCAACCTTCCTGCAGCGCGCCCTGTTGAGCGCGGCGATCTGCGTGGGCGTGGCGTCCGGCGGCAGCGCCGCGGCTGCCGAGAAACTCAAGATCGTCTTCCCGACCTCGTCCGCCACGCTGGCCCTGCCCTATCTCGTGGCGCAGAAGAAAGGCTGGCTGGACGCGGAAGCCATCCAGGTCAGCGGCGATTCCAATGCCGTGCGCGCCTTGCTCGCGGGCACCGGCGACGTCGCCATCGTCGGCGCCTTCAACGCCTTCGCCGCCGCTGGCGAAGGCGCCAAGTTCAAGGCCATCGGCACCTGGCAAGGCATCAACGACTATGAACTCGTGGTGTCCAGCGACATCAACACCATGAAGGACGTCGAAGGCAAGATCTTCGCGGGCACGGGGCCCGGCGGCCCGCCGGAGGAATTCGGCAAGCTGTTGTTCCGCAAGAACGGCGTGGACGTCTCCAAGGTGCGTTTCATCGCCGTTTCCGGCGGGCACGCCAACATCGTCCAGGCCCTGATGGCGGGACGCGCATCGGCGGGCATGGTCAATACCCTGAGCGCCGTCACCGGCGTGCGGACCGGCAAGATCAAGATCCTGGTCAGCATGGGCTCGGCCTATCCGCAGATCGGCTATGTCTACAACCTGGTGCGCAACGATCGCATCGACGATCCGGCGCTCAAGCCCAAGCTGCAACAGCTGACGCTGGCTGGCATCAAGGCGTCCCGCTACATCATGGATCATCCCGACGAGGCCGTGCAGATCCTGGTGGAACGCTACCCGGACCTGGACAAGGGCCTGGCGACCGACGTCGTGCAGGAGCTGAACCGCAACAAGGTGTGGGGCGTGAACGGCGGCATTTCCAAGGAACAGGTTGCGGCCACCCTGGACATCTTCAAGAGCACCGGCATGCTCAAGGCGGACGTCGATCCCGCGCAGTTGTTCGATTACCGCTTCATCGATGCCGCGCTGAAGGAAGTCGGGGGTAAATGACATGGGTAGCCTTTCCATGCTGAAGACCGCCGGCGCCACCATGTTCACCGGCAGCGCGGCGGTCACCGCCGGCAGCGCCGCCGCGCCCATGCCCGCGCCCGGCGCGCCCATGGTCGACATCCGCGGCCTGAGCAAGTTCTATTTCGTGCGCGACACCGAGAATGGCGGCGAACCGCGCCGCATCGTCGCGCTGGACAAGGTCGACGCGACCATCGCGCGCGGCGAGTTCATCTCGCTGCTGGGGCCCAGCGGCTGCGGCAAGACCACCCTGCTGCGCATCGCCGCCGGCCTCACGCAATGGGCCGAAGGCTCCATCTCCATCGGCGGACAGCCGGTGAACGGGCCGCGCAAGGACGCCTGTATGGTGTTCCAGCATTTCGGCCTGCTGCCCTGGCGCAGCGTCATCGCCAACGTCGGCTTTCCGCTGGAGCTGGATGGCGTGTCGCTCAAGGAACGCACCGAACGCGGCATGGAGCTGCTCAAGCTGGTGGGACTGACGAAGTATGCGTCGCACTATCCCCATGAGTTGTCGGGCGGCATGCAGCAGCGGGTGGCCATCGCGCGCGCGCTGATGCGCCAGCCCAAGGTGCTGTTCATGGACGAGCCCTTCGGCGCGCTAGACGCGCAGACCCGCGAGAAGCTGCAGGAAGACTTCCTGAAGATCTGGGCCAACATCGGCACCACCGTCATGTTCGTCACCCACAGCATCGATGAAGCCCTGGTCCTGTCGGACCGCATCTTCGTGTTCACGCCCAGCCCCGGGCGGCTGAAGGCCATCGTCGATTCGCCCCTGAAGGATGAACGGCTGGGCGGCGACCCGCGCGCCCATCGCGCCTATGGCGACGCACGCCACGAATTGCGCAGCATGTTGATGGAGAGTCCGCAATGAGTTCCGCCGCAACCGCATCCAAGCCTTCCGCCGCGGAAACGCGCCCGGCCGGCCCGAAATGGTGGGTCTCGCATCCGAACATCGTCCGCTGCCTGTCGGTGGCGGTTTTCCTGCTGCTGTGGGAATACTTCGGACGCAAGATCGACCCGCTGTTCCTGGCGCCGCCCAGCCGCATCTTCGCGGCCGCCGTCGAGCTGACCAACAGCGGCGAACTGGGCCGCGCGCTGATGGCGACGCTGTATCCGTTCGTCATCGGCATGGCCATCAGCGTGGTGGCGGGCGTGATGCTGGGCATCGCCATGGCGCAGTCGCGGCTGTTCGAGTACATCATCGATCCGTTCGTCAATGCCTTCTACGCCATCCCGCGTATCGCCCTGGTGCCGCTGATCATGCTGTGGGCGGGCCTGGATACCACCGGCAAGATCGTGATCCTGGTGTCCAACGCGATTTTCCCGGTGATCATCAACACCTATGCCGGGATCCGCGACGTGCGCGGCTCCATACTGGAAGTGGGCAAGGCCTATGGCGCCACGCGGCCGCAGATCTTCTTCAAGATCCTGCTGCCGTCGGCCGTGCCCTTCATCATGACCGGCATCCGCCTGACCGTGGGCCAGGCCATCATCGGCATCATCGTCGCCGAGTTCCTGACCGCGCAGACGGGCCTGGGCGGCATGATCGTGTACTACGCGAACCTGTTCGCCACCGCCAAGCTGTTCGTTCCCATCATCGTCATCGGCGTGCTGGGCGTGGCGCTGACCGAGCTGGTGCAGCTGATCGAGCGGCGCTTCTCGCGCTGGCGCAAGCTGGAGCAGGACCGTGGGTAGCCGCGGCGACGGCCGCGGGCCGCGCCGCATCGCCCTGATCGGCTTCGGCGCGATGGGCGGCCACGTCCACCGCGCCCTGGCTGGCGACGATCGCCTGCGCATCACCGACGTGATCGTGCCGCCCGAACTGGTCGACGCGACGCAGGCGCGGCTGCAGGGCCAGGCGCGCGTCGTCGGCAAGGTCGACGACATCGATACGCCGCTGGATTTCGCACTGGAATGCGCGGGACACCAGGCCGTTACCGGCACCGTTCCGCGGTTCCTGGCGCGCGGCGTGGACGTCATCGTCGCCTCGGTGGGCGCGCTCAGCCAGGACGGCCTGGTCGACGCGCTGGAAGCGGCGGCCCTGCAAGGCGGTGCGCAACTGACGCTGGTGCCCGGCGCGGTGGCCGGCATCGACGCCCTGGCGGCGGCGCGCCAGCAGGGCCTGGAATCCGTCGAATACATCGGCCGCAAGGCGCCCGCGGGCTGGCGCGGCACGGCGGCGGAACAGAAGCTGGACCTGGACGCGCTGGCCAGGCCCACGGTGTTCTTCGAAGGCACGGCGCGCGAGGCCGCGGCGCTTTATCCCAAGAACGCCAACGTGGCCGCCATGGTCGGCCTGGCCGGCATCGGCCTGGACCGTACGCGCGTGACGCTGGTGGCCGATCCCGCCGCGCAGCGCAACAACCATCGCATCATCGCGCGGGGCGAGTTCGGCGACCTCGACATCCAGACGGCCGGCGTCACCCTGCCGGACAATCCCAAGACCTCGATGCTGGCGGCGCTGTCCATCGTGCGCGCCGTGCGCAACCGCGTGGCCGGCGTGGTGATCTGAGCAGGTGTATGCCGTTCAGGCCGTCGCGGCCTGGACGGCGCCGTCACCCGCCGCATCGGCGGCGTCGGGCCGCAGATAACGCAGCACCATCTCGGCAGCGTGATCCAGGCGCTGCTTGATACGCTGCGCCGTCATCAGCCGCTGGCCGAAGATGGCCTCGAAGGTGTAGCGGTTGCTGACGTAGTGCGCGGTCAGCGAGGTGATCGAGATATACAGGTCGACCGCGTCGATGTTTTCGCGGAACTGGCCTTCGTGCTGCCCCCGCTGCAGCAGGTCGCGTATGGTGTCCAGCAGCGGGTTGTACATCTCGCGGATCGCCGCGGACGTGACGATGTGCTTGCCCTGGTTCAGGTTTTCGCTGGACAGGATGCGCTGGAATTCGGGAAAGCGCACCCATACCTGCCCCGTGAACACGACCAGCCGCCGCATGCCGTTGACCGGATCCATGCCGCGGATCTGCAGATCCTTCTGCCGCGAACGTATGGAATCGTAGGTGTATTCCAGCACCGCTGTGAACAGGTCGTCCTTGTTGCCGAAGTGGTGGTACAGGACGTTCTTGTTGATGCCGGCGCGCAGCGCGATCTCGTCGACCCGGCCGCCGTCGTAGCCCTTGCTGGAAAACTCCGCCAGCGCGGCCTGGATGATGGTTTCTCGCGTCTTGCGCGAGCTTTCACGGCGCACCACCGGCCGCGTCTTGTCGCGCGGCGGGCGTGCCTCGGTCGGTGCGTCTTGGGAGCTCATGTCGGCGTCGTGGTGATCTTGTTCGGTGGCCTGGCGGCATGGGATTGCTTACGACTCCCATGTGCCCGACGGGTGGCTCACGCAGGGCCTGCACGGACCTTGGGATAGCGCGGTCGTGCGGCCAGACGGGCGGCGTCGACGCGGGCATCGACGTGCCGCCATTCTAGACGAGAATGCGATCCGGCCCGCCCCGGTCAGGACAGGTGGGCGGAGTCCAGGTGGGCCGAACGGCGCTTGAACAGCTCGTCGTCGGCATAGCCCATGGTCTCCGGGCGGGCACGGCCCAGCATGACCTGGAAGTACACCGGCTCCAGGCTGCGGTTCTCGTAGCCGTGGATGACGCCGGGAGGACACGCGATGCATTCCCACGGGCCCAGGCGCGTCCAGCGCGGTTCGCCGCCCTCTTCCTGGATGAAGACATCCAGGAACCCCTGCAGCACGAAGAACACTTCCTCGACCTCATGGGTATGGGCAGCGTTGCCCTGCCCCGGGTTGACGAACATGATGCTGAGCGTGAAGCCACGCGCCGGGATCACCGTGGTATCGCCGACCTTGCCCGACCCGCCGGCGCCGATGAAGCGGTGCTGGGCACGCTTGTAGCCTTCGATCTTGGCGTCTTCGAACGCATTCCAATCCGGCACGCGGTTGGAGAAGCGCGCGATGTACTTCTGCTCGATTTCTTCGAGCGTGGCGGTGGCCAGTTCGGGGGGCCGCGGATGACGGGCGATTGCCATTACTTGGACTCCATGGTCGGTTTCTTCCTGGCCGCGACAGCGGCTCCGGCATGGCGACCAGATTAATTAAAATTGACTAGATAGTCAATTTCATAAGGCCAAAGTTGGCTTCGGGCGACGCCGTTTCAGGGGATGATACGGGATATCCCCTAGGGAGGTCCGCGCAGTCGCCGCGCGGCCGGGGCGATATCGGATAACACAAGATAGACTATCTGGACAGGAAACTCGCCTGGGCTTGATATAAAGCAAAACGGCCAGCGCTGAGGCTGGCCGCTTTGCTGCGAACGATGGGATTCGCTTGGGGCGCCCGGGCGCCAAGTGGGCGCCAGCAGGCGCTCAGGGGTACAGGCCGCGCACCTGGCGCGCCTGCAGGATGCGCGTGCACGCCACGATGAACGCGGCGGTGCGCAGCGTGACCTTGTGTTCGCGCGCGACCTGCGACACGGCGGCATAGGCGTCGCGCATGATGCGCTCCAGGCGGTGGTTGATTTCGTCTTCCGTCCAGAAGAAGCTGGAGAAATCCTGCACCCATTCGAAGTAGCTGACCGTCACGCCGCCGGCGTTGGCGACGACGTCGGGCACGACCAGGATGCCCTTGTCGAACAGGATGTCGTCCGCGTCCGGCGTGGTCGGGCCATTGGCGCCTTCCACCACCACCTTGGCATTGATTCCCGCGGCGTTCGCGGCGTTGATCTGCCCTTCCAGCGCGGCGGGAATCAGGAATTCGGTTTCCAGCTTCCAGAAGTCCGCCGGATCCAGGACCTGGGCTTTCTCGTAGCCGCCCACGCCGCCATTCTGCGAGACGTGCACCAGCAGTTCCGGCACGTCCAGGCCGAACTCGTTATAGATGGTGCCGGTGTGGTCCTGCACCGCGATGATCTTGGCGCCGACGCCGTGGAACAGGCGCGCCGCCGTGCCGCCCACGTTGCCGAAGCCCTGGATGATGACCCGCGCGCCATTGACGTCGAAGCCCTGGTCGCGCGCCGCTTCGCAGGCGACCACGAACACGCCGCGCCCGGTGGCCTCAACCCGGCCCAGGCTGCCGCCCAGGGCCACGGGTTTGCCGGTGACCACGCCGGTGGCCGTCGAACCCTCGTTCATGGAGTAGGTGTCCATCATCCACGCCATGATCTGGGCGTTGGTGTTCACGTCCGGCGCGGGGATGTCCTTGGATGGCCCGATGATGACGCCGATTTCGCTGGTGTAGCGACGGGTGATGCGCTCCAGCTCCGCCTGGGACAGGCCGCGCGGGTCGACCCGTATGCCGCCCTTGGCGCCGCCGTACGGCAGGTTGACCGCCGCGTTCTTGACGGACATCCAGGCCGCCAGGGCCATGACTTCCGACAGGGTGACGTCCTGGTGGAAGCGCACGCCGCCCTTACCCGGCCCACGCGAGGTGTTGTGCTGGACGCGATACCCCTCGAAGTGCGCGATGCGGCCATTGTCCAGCTCCACCGGCACGTCGACGATCAGCGCGCGCTTGGGCCGCTTCAGGGTTTCGACCCAGCGGCCCAGCGCCCCCAGATAGGGCGTGACCCGGTCCACCTGTTGCAGATAGATACCCCAGGGGCCGAGGTCTTCGGGATTTAGGTACGACGGCAAAGCATGGGTAGGCGTTTGTTGCATTCGAACTGCTCCTCACGTGTGGTCGCGCCCATTGTAGACGCAACACAGATCGCCGTCCCCGTTAAATCGATAAACGAATATAAAAGGGACGCATAGGAACGTTTCCCAAAAACAACGTAATTTCAACGCGGCCCCGGTCGGAGCCCTCCGATCACATCCCCAGATAGGCCTGCCGCACCTCGTCGGAAGCAGCCAGCTCGGCCGCTTCGCCCGACAGCGCGACGGCGCCGCTTTGCATGACGTAGGCGCGCGTCGCCACGTCCAGGGCCGCATTCATGTTCTGTTCAACCAGCAGCACCGACAGGCCTTCCTGCTTGTTCAGCGCGGCCAGTGCGTCGAACACCTGCTCTACCAGCAACGGCGACAGGCCGAGGCTGGGTTCGTCGACCAGCAGCAGCCGCGGCCCGCTCATCAGCGCGCGGCCGATGGCCAGCATCTGGCGTTCGCCCCCCGACATGGTGCCGGCGAGCTGCGCGCGGCGCTCCTTCAGCCGCGGGAACACTTCATAGACGTGCTCCAGGCGCTGGCGGTAGACGTCGTCGCTGGGCACGGTATAGGCGCCCAGCCGCAGATTCTGCTCGACGGGCTGGCGGGCGAAGACCCGCGCGCCTTCCGGAATCATCGCGATGCCGCGCTTGACCAGTTTTTCGGGGGGCGTGCCGGTGATCTCCCGGCCCTCGAAGTACACCCGTCCGGAAGCCGGACGCACGGTGCCGACGATGGCCGCCAGCGTGCTGGATTTGCCGGCGCCGTTCGCGCCGAGCAGCGCCGTGATCTCGCCCGGACGCACCTCCAGCGAGATCCCGCGCACCGCCTGCACGCCGCCGTAGGCCACGTGCAGGTCCTCTACCTTGAGCATCGCGTCAGGCACGGTGCTTTCTCCCCAAATAAGCCTCGATCACCGCCGGATCGCGCACGATGTCCTGCGGCGCGCCTTCCGCGATGGTCTGGCCGAAGTTCAGCACCAGGACGCGTTGCGCCAGGCGCATGACGACTTCCAGCACGTGTTCGACGATGATCAGCGTGACCCCGGCGCCATGGATGCGGCGCAGGATTTCGCTGAGCGCAATGGCTTCGGTGGGATTCAGCCCCCCCGCCACCTCGTCCAGCAGGAGCATGCGCGGCTCGGTGGCCAGCGCGCGCGCCAGTTCCACCCGCTTCTGGCCCGCCACGTTCAGGCCGGCCGCCTTGACGTCGGCGCGGTCGGCCAGGCCGACCAGCTCCAGCACTTTCTGCGCGGCCTCGCGCGCATCGTTCAGGCGCGGATGCCGCAGCAGCGCCCCCACCATGGTGTTTTCCAGCACCGTCATCTGGCCGAAGTTGCGCGGGATCTGGTACGTGCGTACCAGCCCCATCGCCGCCACCTGCTCGGGCTTGCGGCCCAGCATGGACTGGCCATTGAAGGTCACCGTGCCGGAGGTCGGCGCGTGATGCCCGACCAGGCCGTTGAACAGCGTGCTCTTGCCGGCGCCATTGGGACCGATGATGGCGACGATCTCGCCCGCCTGCACGTCCAGGCTGATGTCCTTGTTGGCGACCAGCCCGCCAAAGCGTTTGGTCAGTTGTTTGACTTCAAGCAGAGCCACGGCGCCCCCTCAAGGTGATCAGGCCGCCAGGCAGGAACATGGTCACCAGCAATATGGCCAAACCGAATACCAGCAGATCCAGGCCCAGGCCGGAACTGCCCCACATCACACGCGTGCCTTCGGACAGCGGCAGCAGCACGGCGGCCCCTATCCACGGCCCGACCAGCGTGCCCACGCCGCCCAGGATGGCCACCAGCACCACCTGCACCGACATGGTCAGGCTGAAGGTCGATTCCGGATCGATGAAACCGACATACATGGCGAAGAAGCCGCCCCAGGCGCCGGTGACGGCGGCCGACAGCACGAAGGCCAGCATCTTGTAGCGGTCGGCCGGCACGCCCAGGCTGCGCGCGGCGGCTTCGTCGCCGTTGATGGCGCGCCAGTAGAAGCCGGTGCGCGAGTGCACCAGGAAATAGGTCAGCAGGAAGGTCAGCAGCGCCAGCCCCACCGCGATCCAGTAATACGGCGTCTTGGTGCGGAACAGCAGCATCAGCGGGGAATCGCCGATGGGCGCTTCGACACCGACGGCGCCGCCGGCCCAGTCCCAGTTGATCATCAGCAGCAGGCCGATCTGCAGCAGCGCGATCGTCGCCATGGCGAAGTAGTGGCCCGACAGCCGCAGCGTGGGGCCGCCGACCAGCCAGGCCAGCACGGCCGACACCAGCGCGCCCGCCGGTATGCCCAGCAGCGGCGTCACTTTCATGTGATGCAGCAGCAGGATGGTGGTGTAGGCGCCGACGCCGACGAACACCCCGTGCCCGAAGGAGATGCGGCCCAGGAAGCCGCCGACCAGGTTCCAGGCCGCCCCGAGCGCGCCGAACATCAATACCAGCAGCAGCACCTGGATGGTGAACTGGTCCTTGATGAACAGCGGCGCCAGCGCGAACAGCAGCGCCACCGCGAAAGCGGCCACCAGCGGCGCGCGGGAATGCTTCGCCTTGGCGGGCATCGCCGCGGTCATATCCAATTGTTTTACGGGATTCATATCACCACCGCCCGAACAGGCCGCGCGGCCGGTACCAGAGAACCAGAATGAACAGGATGAACACCGACACCGTCTTCAGCGCGGGCGCCACGAAGTAGCCCGTCATCGCCTCGATGATGCCGATCAGGATGCCCGCGATGAAGGCGCCCGGCAGCGAGCCGAAGCCGCCCATGCAGACCGCGACGAAGGCCAGCAGGCCGAACACCGTGCCCACCGACGGGAATACGTAGAAGAAGGTCGTCAGCAGCGCGCCGGCCAGGCCGACCGCGGCGCTGCCCAGCATCCAGACCTGGGCGTTGACGCGGTCCGGCGAAATGCCGACCAGCGCCGCGACCTCGCGGTCTTCCGCCACCGCCTGCAGGGCGTGACCCCAGCGCGTGCGGTAGACCAGGATGAACAGCGCGATCACCATCAGCAACGCGATCAGGCCCGTGACCACCTGCGGCCGTCCGATCGAGATCCCGGCCAGGGTCACGCTGCCGGACACCATCGTGTCGGGCAGGTTGCGGTAGTCCGGCGTGAAGGCGATGAACGCCAGCTGGCGCAGCACCAGGCCCAGCCCGAAGGTGGCCAGGATGATGGCCATCGGCGGTCCCTTCTGCAGCCGCTTGATGATCAGCGCATACGTCAGGAATCCGACGAAACCCAGCAAGATGGCGACCAGCGGTGCCGACAGCGTCGGGTCCACGTGACCCAGCGTAAAGAACCAGTAGGCGGCATACATGGCCAGCATCAGGAATTCGCCATGGGCGAAATTGATGACGTCCGTGATGCCCCAGATCAGCGCCAGGCCCACGGCCACGGCGGCATAGATCAGGCCGTTGAACAGCCCGGCGTAAAGCGCTTCAAACATGCGGGACTCCTGCGGCGGGCCCCAGCGGACCCGCCGCGTCTTGCGTTGCGCCAGCGTGCCGGCCGATTACTTCCAGGTGAAGGGAAGCGCGGGCAGCGACTTGTCGGCGTTGTAGTTGGCCGGCCACACGGTCTGGTAGCCCGGGCCCTTCATCTGCAGGATCAGGCCGGCGCCCTTGCTGTTCTGGCCCTTGTCGTCGAACTTGACGCCGGACCACGGCATGGCGATCTGGTTGCCGTTCAGGTCGGTGGCCGCCAGCGCCTTGCGGATGGCTTCCGGATCGGTGGAACCGGCGCGGTTGATGGCGTCCGCCAGCACCAGCACGCCCTGCATGGAACGCGCGTTGTTGCCGTTCAGCTCCTTGCCGGTCTTGGCCTTGTACAGCTCGTTGACCTTCTTCAGGATCGGCAGCGTCGAGGCGATGTCGTTGCTCCACACGTCGCGCGTCAGCACGCCCTGCACCTGGGACCCGACTTCCTGCACGAAGCGCGAATCGATGAAGCCCGCGTCGTTGGCCAGGAAGATGGGCGGCGCGTACTTGGCTTCACGCATGGTGCGCACGAACAGCATGGCGTCGGACGTGTAGCTGGCGAAGATCGCCACGTCCGGCTTGGCATTGGCCAGCTTCTGCACTTCGGACGTCACCGAGGCCGAACCCGCCGTGTAGGCGATGTTGGCGACGATGTCGCGCTTGTACTGCTTGGCGAACTTTTCCAGGGCCTTGTAGGTGTTGACGCCGAAGTCGGTGTTTTCATACACCACGGCGATACGCTTGGTCGGCTGGTCCTTGATGCCGTCCAGGAACTGCATCATGTTTTCGATGAAGGTATCGTCGGTCGGCGACGTGCGGAAGAACCACTTGTAGCCGCGATCGGTCAGGTCCGGGCTGCTGGACTCGCCGTTCAGGTAGGGAATGCCGGCCTGCTCGGCGACGCGGCTGGCGGTCTTGGTCACGGCGGACTGATAGGCGCCGGTCAGCGCCACCACCTTTTCCTGCTGGATCAGGCGTTGCGCGTCGGCCAGGCCGACTTCCGGCTTGCCTTGCGAATCGCCGAACACGACTTCGATCTTGGCGCCGCCCAGCTTGGGCAGGCCCGAGCCTTCCGCCAGGGGCAGGCCCTTGAGCTCGGGATGCGGGTTGTTGATGATGTCGACGGCCAGCTCGATGGCCGCCTTGATTTCCGCGCCGGTGGACGCCAGCGCGCCGCTGAGCGGATAGATCGCGCCGATGCGCACGGTCTTTTCCTGCGCGGCGGCGGGCTGCCCGAACGTCAGCGCGAGACACGCGGCGGCGCTCGCGATCAGCTTGAATTTCATTGTTTGCTCCTGAGGATCTGACAACTTCAAAAAAGGGGAAACTGCCGACAGCAAGCTTATCCGCTGCGTCGCCGCAAAACCGCCCGAACAAACCCTGACAGAATCGGTAACGAGTGCCGGGATGGCGGGACGTTCGCGGGATCGAACGGTGTGCGGGCTCGCGCCACGCGGGTGGCGTAGCGCCAGGCGCACATTTTCAAAAAAAGGTTGCGGCGCGCGGGGCGATGGCCGTCACGCGTGTGCGATCACAAGGCCGCGACGCGGCTGTTGATGAGGTCGGTCACCAGCATATGGCCGGGGGCATGGGTGATGCAGAACTCCGGCTTGACCGCGGCCACGACCGACTGCGGCGTCACGCCGCAAGCCCAGAACACCGGCACCTCGCCCGGCCGTATATCCACGGCATCGCCATAATCGGGCTTGTCGATGTCGGCGATGCCGATGGCGGCCGGGTCGCCGAAATGCACGGGCGCGCCATGCACGGACGGGAAGCGCGAGGTGACCTGGATGGCGCGGATGGCGTCGGCCGGCTTGAGCGGACGCATCGACACCACCAGCGGACCCGAGAAACGGCCGGCGGCGGCCGTCGGCACATTGGTGCGGTACATGGGCACGTTGCGGCCCTGTTCGATGTGGCGCACCGGCAACCCATTGTCCAGCATGGCTTCCTCGAACGAGAAGGAGCAGCCGATCAGGAAGGACACCAGGTCGTCGCGCCAGACGTGGCGCACGTCCAGCGGCTCTTCGACCAGCACGCCGTCCTTCCAGACGCGGTAGCGCGGGATATCGGTGCGGATGTCGATGTCGACGCCCAGCTCCGGCAAGGACGGATCGCCCGGCTCGGAAACCGCCAGGATGGGGCACGGCTTGGGATTGCGCAGGCAGAAGCGCAGGAATTCGTCGGCCAGGGCCTTGGGCAGGATGGCCAGGTTGGCCTGGACATGGCCGGGCGCCACGTTGGCGGTCGGGCTCGTCATCGCGCCGGAGCGCGCGTCCAGCCTGGCCTGATAAGGCGCCGACGGCGCGGCGGCGCCGGATTGCTGCGGAAGAGCGGACATCATCGATTCCCCGTGTGAATCATGCGTTTTTATCTGATGGCGCATTGCACCGTACCGCCCGTTTCACTGTCCAATCACATGTTCCGATGAACCGCGATCACAATTTCTTATCACGGGGCGCCGAAGCCCTGTTTTTACGGGGAAAAACGCTTCCAACGCCCTTGCGTCACTTGGCGGCCTTGGCGGCCCGACGCCGGGTAATCCCTAGGCCCGGCACGGGTAGCGGCGCCGGGTCCAGGGTGAGCGAGCCGCCACCCGCGCGCGCGGCATCCTCGCGCGCGATGTACTGGGCGGCCTGCGCCACGGTCCGGGCGACGTGGCTGTCGGGGCCCTGCATCCAACAGGCGGTGTAATTCAGCGGCGGCAGTTCGGGGGCCTGCACGTCCAGGATCTGCAGCAGCCCCTGTGCCAGCTCGCGGCCCAGGATGACCGGGGCGATGACGGCGGTGCCGATGCCGTCCAGCGTCATGCGCACGATGACGCTCAGCGCGGAACTGCCGTACATGCGAGGGGACTGGACGCCGCCTTCGATGAGGATGCGCCGCACCGCCCGGTGGGGGTCGGTGTTCGAGGTGTAGGTGATCACCGGCCAGCGGCCCAGGCGCTTGAGCGAGATCGGCGGACGCCCCAGTTTCAGCTGCGGGCTGGCAATCCATGCCAGCGGATAGCGGCACAGATGGATGTTTTCGACGCGGGGTTCGTCCATGGGGCCCAGCAGGAAGGCCAGGTCGATCTGGTGCGACGACAATTGCGTGCGCAAGGCGGTGCTGGTGTCGACCTGGATTTCGACCATCAGGGCCGGATAGGCCTCGTGCATGTATTCCATCAGGCTGGGCAGCCAGGTATGCACGATGCTTTCCGAGACGCCCAGGCGCAGCGTGCCGCTCATCACGTTCTGCGCCGCCGCCGCGCGCTGCATGTCGGCCCGCATCTGCAGCATGCGTTCCGCGTGCGAGAGCAGTTCATAGCCCTTGGCGGTCAGCGTGATGCCGCGCGAGTCGCGTTCGAACAGGCGCACGCCCAGGCCCGATTCGAGCGACGCGATGCGCTGCGAAATCGCCGGCTGGGTGGCGTTCAGCTTTTCCGCGGCGGCGCGGAAACCGCCCAGGCGGGCGACCCAGAAGAAGGTTTCTATGTTGCGCAGGTCGATCATGAACGGCGGACGGGGCGTGCCATCAGGAAAATTGATCGCCGTGAGCGTATCATGGCGGCGCCCAGCAAGAGGAGGATGGAGGCTATGTCGTCACGGGTGCAAGACGCCCATCGCCCGGGCCCGGATGCGCGCCCGCGGGCGGGCGTGGCGGCGCCGCTGCCCGCGTCCTCGCACCCCGTGCTGGGCATCGCGCTGCTGCTGCTTTCCATGTGCGTCCTGTCCACCCTGGACGCCAGCGGCAAATGGGTCATGGCCGCGGGCGTGCCCATGCTGCTCCTGTCGTGGGTCCGCTACGCCGCCCACCTGGTGGTGGCGCTGGGGCTGATCGTGCCCGTCCGCGGATGGCGCATCCTGGCCAGCCGCCGCCCGCGCGAACAGATGCTGCGCGGCGGCGCCATGCTCTGCGCCACCCTGTTCTTCTTCACGTCCCTGAGCCACCTGCCGCAGGCCGAGGCGACCGCCATCAATTTCCTGGCGCCCCTGATCGTGCTCCTGCTGGCGCCCTGGGTGCTGCGCGAACCGCCGCGCCTGTCGCGCTGGGCGGCGGCCGGCGTCGCCTTCCTGGGCGTGATCATCGTGATCCGGCCGGGAGGCGGACTCGATCCCGCCGGCACCATGTTCGGCCTGGCCGGCGCGCTCTGCTTTTCGGTGCAATACATCGCCAGCCGCCGCGTCGCCGCCGACGACCCGCTGACCTCGATCATCTGGAGCGGCGGCGTGGGTACGGTGGTGCTGTCCTTCGCCCTGCCCTACGCCATACCGGCCGGACTGCCCGCCTTGCGCGAACTGGATCCGCTGCACTGGTTCGTGCTCGCGTCCACCGGCCTCACGGGCTGCGTGGGACACCTGCTGCAGATCGCCGCGTACCGGAAGGCCGCGGCATCGACGCTGGCGCCGTTCTCCTATCTGCAGATCGTCAGTTCCACCGCGACGGGCTGGCTGATCTGGGGCCAGTTTCCCGATGCGCTGACCTGGCTGGGCATCGCCATCATCTGCGGCAGCGGCATCACGATAGGCGTGCTCGAGTGGCGTCGCGCGCAAAGGCGCGCGACAGGCCCGGCGGCATCGAAGGGATAAGGCCGTCAGGCGTCCCGCACGGCGGGCGCCTGCACGACCTTGCCGGCCGCCAGCACCAGTTGATGTTCGCAGCGGGCCGCCAGGCCCGGATCGTGGGTGACCAGCACCAGCGTGGCGCCGTGTTCGCGGTGCAATTCGAAGATCAGGTCGATGACGCGTTCGCCGGTGGCCGCATCCAGGCTGCCGGTGGGCTCGTCCGCGAACAGCAGGTCGGGCTGCACCACGAAGGCGCGCGCCAGCGATACCCGCTGCTGTTCCCCGCCGGACAGCGTCCGCGGATAGTGATGCAGGCGATCGCCCAGGCCGACGCGCTCCAGCATGGCGCGCGCCGCCTCGCGCGCCGGCTGGCCCGCCAGCTCCAGCGGCAGCATGACGTTTTCCAACGCCGTCAGGTTCGGCAGCAGCTGGAAGGACTGGAATACGAAGCCCACATGATTGGCCCGCAGCCGCGCGCGGCCGTCCTCATCCAGGGCGAACAGGTCGCGCCCGGCCAGCGTGACCGATCCGCTGCTGGGAACATCCAGGCCGGCCAGCAGTCCCAACAGGGTCGACTTGCCCGAACCGGAGCTGCCCGTGATCGCCAGGGCCGTGCCGGCCGGTACCGTAAATTCGATACCATCCAGTATCGCGAGCGTGCCGCCCGCGTCGGCGACCTGCTTGCCCAGTCCCCGCACCTCTATCGCGTTACCCGTATCCATGCGCCCGCTCATCCGTTTGTTGTTCGCGACCATCCTGACACTGCTGGCGGCCTATGCCCACGCTCAGACCGCCGCAACCCCCGCCGGTTCCAGGACCGGCGCCAACGAGCATAAGACCATACTCGTGGTGGGTGACAGTCTATCCGCCGAGTATGGCATCGCGCGGGGCACCGGTTGGGTGCCCCTGCTGGGACGCCGCCTGGCCCAGGAATACCCCGGCTGGTCGGTGGCCAATGCCAGCATCAGCGGCGATACCACCAGCGGCGGCCTGACGCGCCTGCCCGCCTTGCTGAAGCAGCACCATCCGGCGATCGTGATCCTGGAACTGGGCTCCAACGACGCCCTGCGCGGCCTGCCGCTGGCGATGACCGAGCAGAACCTGACGGCGATGGCGCAACAGGCCCGGCAGGCGGGCGCGAAGGTGTTGCTGGTGGGCATGCAGATACCGCCCAACTACGGCCGCGCCTATGCGGATCAGTTCCGCGATCTGTTCGTCAAGGTGGCGAAGGCGGAAAACGCCGGCTTGGTGCCCTTCCTGATGGATGGTATCGCCACCGATCGCGAGATGTTCCAGCCGGACGGGATACACCCCAACGAACAAGGGCAGCCCCGCCTGCTGGAGAACGTATGGGGTGGGCTGGAACCGATGTTGAAGTAATCGGGATTGCCGTCGGGACGGCGATCCCGACGATGGTCGGGGCGGCGGGCCTGGATCCCGCCGCGCCCGGCGATCAGCCCGTCTGCTGCTCGGTGTCGCCGCCCTGCAGGACGCGCTGCGCTTCCGGCGCGATTTCCACCTTGTACTGCTGGCGCAGCATTTTCAGCACGGCTTCGTTCTCGGCCTGGCCCCAGGCGCCCGACAGCTGCTGCTTCAGGCTGGCCAGGGCGTCCGCGTCGGTCTTGCCGGGCTCCACCTTGTCGATGCGCGCGACCACGTAGTCGTCGCCATCGCGCGCGCCAGCGTAGGACGGCAGCGGCGTGGCCGGAGCGCGCATGACGGCGTCCAGCACCGGCCGCGCCATGTTCTGCGTATTCTGCCGCGACACATCCACCGCGTTGCCGAAGCCATCGGCGGGCGCCGCGGGATTCTTGCGCAGGGCTTCCAGCGCCTGCTGGCCCGCCTTGGCGGCGGCGTCCGCGGCACGCGTTTCGATCAGGCGCTGGCGGATCTTGTCCTTCAACTGATCCAGCGGAGGCACGTGGGCCGGCGTGTTGGCGGCCACGCGGACCACCACCATGGTGTCGGAGGAAAGCTCGATCACGCCCGAGTTCTGCTTGTCGCGCAGGACTTCGGGGCTGAACAGCGCCTGGCGCACGCGCGGGTTGTCCAGCAGGGCCGAATCGGGGCTGGCCGAAGCCGCGCCCGGGCCCGCCTGGTCCTGCGGCAGCAGGCCGGTGCGGGTGATGCCGCCGGCCTGGCGGATCTTCAGGCCCAGCGCGTCGGCGGCGGGCTGCAGGCTGTCGCGCTGGTCATAGACCAGGGACGTCAGCTTGGTCGCCATATCCGAAAAGCGCGATGCGGCGACCTGCTTGCGGATTTCCTCGGTGATCTGGTCGCGGACTTCCGCCAGCGGCTTGGTCTGCGCCGGCTGCAGGTCGGTCAGCTGCACGACGTGCAGGCCGAACGGGCTCTCGATCACGCCGGACACCTGCCCCTTCTGCAAGCCGTCGATGGCTTTCTGCAGCGAGGGCGTGAGCATGCCCGGGCCGATCCAGCCCAGGTCGCCGCCCTTGCTGGCGGAGCCGGCGTCCTCGGAATTCTTTTTGGCCAGATCGGCGAACGCGCCCGGATTGGCGGCGGCCTGCCTGGCGATCTCGTCGGCCTTGGCGCGAGCGGCCTTGCGCTGCGCGTCGCTCGCGTCCGCCGTCAGCTTGATCATGATGTGGCTGGCACGGCGGCGTTCGGGCTGGCCGAAGCGGCTCTTGTTCTGCTCGTAGTACTTGGCGACGTCGTCGTCGCTGACCTTGATGCCGGCGCTGGCGGCGGCTTCATCCAGCACCACGTACTGGGCCTGGACCTGGTCCGGCACCTGGTACTGCTGCTTGTTGTCGTCGTACCACTTCTGTATGTCGGCGTCGCTGACCTGGACCTGGCCCTTGTAGTCGGCGGCGGCGAAGCGGCGCGTGGCCACGTGGCGGGTCTCGGTCAAGGCATGGTCGATGGATGCGGCCACTTCGGCCGGCAGCCGGGCCGACTGCGCGATCGGATCCAGCACGCGTCCCACGGCCAGGTCGCGGCGCAGCCCGGCTTCGAAAGCGGCGGGCGTCAGGCCTTGCGCGGCCAGCGCGGCGCGGTAGCGTTCCGGGGAAAACTTGCCGTTGTCCTGCACGGCGGGATTCGACGCGATCGTATTGCGCAGGGTTTCGTCCGATACGGAGAACCGGTTGTCGGCGGCCGCGGCGGCCAGCAGGCGCTGGTTGATCAGCTGATCCAGCAGCCGTTCACGCATGGCCGGCGTGTCGAACAGCGCGGGGTCGAACTGCGCACCCATCATCTGCCGGTACTGGTCCAGCTGGTCGCGCCGGGCCTGGTCGTACTCGCGTTGGGTGATGGGCTTGCCGTTCACCGTCGCCATCTTGGGCTCTTCGGACATGAAGCTGCTGTAGCTTTGCACGCCGAAGAAGGCGAAGGTCGGAACGATCAGGATCAGCAGGATGAACTGCATCCAACGCTGATGGTTGCGGATGAAATCGAACATGTGGTCCCTGTAGCGGCGGACGTGTGAAAACGCATGTGAAAGCACATGCCCGGCGCAAAAAAAAAGCGAACCGGATTCGCCTCGCTTTCTTGACGGTTAGTACCGGATCAGCGCGCTGGAGTTTAACACTTCCGGCAGGCGTGATCCGCTGCGGTATCCTTGGCGCATTGCGCCGACGAATCGCACAGGAACCGCTGTCATGGATACTCCCCTTCCCGCCTGGCCCTATCCCCGCCTGATCGCCCACCGCGGGGGCGGCAAACTGGCGCCCGAAAACACCATGGCCGCCATGCGCGCCGGCGCCGGGCACGGCTACCGCATGTTCGAATACGACGTGAAGCTCAGCAAGGACAATGCGCTGATCCTGCTGCACGACGACGACGTCGACCGCACCACCGACGGACACGGCCCGGCCGCCGGCATGACCTACGCCGAACTGGCCGCGCTGGATGCCGGCGCCTGGCATTCCCCCGCCTACGCCGGGGCGCGCATCCCCAAACTGGAGGAAGTCGCCCGCTACACCATCGAACAGGGCATCGCCAGCAACGTCGAAATCAAGCCCTGTCCGGGCCGCGACAGTGAAACGGGCACCGCCGTGGCGCTGGCCGCCCGCGAACTCTGGCGCGAGGCTGCCGTGCCCCCGCTGCTGTCGTCGTTTTCCGAGGTGGCCCTGGCCGCCGCGCACGTGGCGGCGCCGCAACTGCCGCGCGGGCTGCTGGTGGAGCAGATTCCCATGGACTGGCGCGACCGCCTGGTGCAGCACGATTGCATCGCCTTGAACGTCAACCAGAAGGACGTCACACCGGACCTGGTCGAGATGGTGCACGCGGCGGGATACCGGCTCACGGCCTGGACCGTCAACGATCCGGCCCGCGCCCGCCAGTTGCTGGACTGGGGCGTGGACGGCATCTTTACCGACGAACTGGCGGCCATCCGGCCGGATGCCTGAACGGCACGCCAGCCCGGAGCCCCCGCCTTGTTCAGCTACCGCCACGCCTTCCACGCCGGCAACCATGCCGACGTGCTCAAACACGCCATCCTGATCCACGTGCTGGACTACCTGGGGCAGAAAGATGCGCCCTATTGGGTGATCGACACCCATGCCGGCGCCGGCCTGTACCGGCTGGACAGCGATTGGGCCAACAAGAACGCCGAATTCGCCGACGGTGTCGGCCGCCTGTGGGAAGCGGCCGATGCGCCGCCCCTGGTGGCCCGCTACCTGGAGCGCGTCCGCGACTACAACCGCGACGGCAGGCTGCGCCACTACCCCGGCTCGCCATGGCTGGCGCTGGACGCGCTGCGCGAGCACGACCGCCTGCGCCTGTTCGAGGCCCATCCGACCGAAGCCGAGGTGCTGGTCGCCAACCTGGAAAAACAAGGCGGCCTGGCCCTGCGCCAGACCACCATCTACGACACCGACGGCTTCGAAGGCATGAAGGCCCTGCTGCCGCCCCCGCCGCGGCGGGGACTGGTGGTGATCGACCCTTCCTACGAAGACAAGCAGGACTATCGGCGGGTCGCGCTGGCCCTGAAGGAAGGCTTGAAGCGTTTCGCCACCGGCGTATATGCCGTGTGGTATCCGCAGGTGCAGCGGCGGGAATCGCTGGAGCTGCCGCGCCAGTTGGAGAAGGCCGGCAAGCGCTGGCTGCACGTGTCGCTGTCGGTCAGGAAGCCGGCCGCGGACGGTTTCGGCCTGCATGGCAGCGGCATGTTCCTGGTGAACCCGCCCTGGACGCTGGCCGCCCAGCTGAAAGAGGCGATGCCCTGGCTGACGGAACGGCTGGCGCAGGACGAGCGGGCGCGCTACACGCTGGACAGCGCGGAAGGCTGAGGGCCGACCTTGCGTGCCGGCGCCCTTGGCCAGGGCGCCAGCGCGTTCCGCCGGCCCTTTCCGCCGGCCCCGCCAGCCCCGTGCGCCGCACTTATTGGACCACCGTCCCCGGCGCCTGGCCCGCCTGCGCCGGCGCCTGCTGCGCCTGGACGGTGTGCTCCGTCCAGCCGCCGCCCAGCACCCGATACAGGTCCACCAGATTGGTCAGGCGCGACAGGCGCGTCTGCACCAGGACCTGCTGCGAGTCGTACAGCGAGCGCTGCGAGTCCAGCACGTTCAGGTAGCTGTCCACGCCCTGCCGAAAACGCTGCTGCGACAGGTCGTAGGCGCGCTGGTTGGCCTGCACCAGCAACTGCTGAGCGCGGATCTGGTCGTCGATCGTGCCGCGTCCGGCCAGCGCATCGGCCACGTCGCGAAACGCCGACTGGATGGCGCGTTCGTAGTTGGCGATCTCGATGCGCTTCTGCACCTTGGCCAGATCCAGGTTGGCCTGCAGCGAACCGCCCGCGAAGATCGGCACCGCGATCTGCGGCGCGAAGCTCCATACGCCCTGCCCGCCGTCGAACAGGCGTCCCAGGCTGGCGCTGGCCGTGCCCGCGCTGGCCGTCAGCGAGATGGTCGGGAAGAAGGCCGCGCGCGCCGCGCCGATATTGGCGTTGGCGGCCTCCAGCTGATGCTCGGCGGCCCGGATATCCGGACGGCGCTCGAGCAGTTCGGAAGGCAGGCCGGCCGGCAAGGCGGTGGGCATCATGTCATCGTTCAGGGCCGCCGGCGTTTCCAGCCTGGTCCGCACGTCCTGGGGCAGCGGATTGCCCAGCAGCAGCACCAGCGCATTCATGTCCTGCGCGACCTGGCGTTCGAACTGGGCCTGGTTGCGCTCGGCCGTGCGCACCGATACCTCGGCCTGGCTCAGGTCCAGCGCGGTGGCGATGTCGTTGTCGAAGCTCTGCTTGGTCAGGTCATAGGAATCGCGCTGGCTCTTCAAGGTGTCGCGCGTCAACTGCAGCAATTCCTGGTCGCTGCGCAAGGTCAGGTAGGCGGTGGCCACTTCCGAAACCAGCGACAGCTGCGTGGCTGTGCGCGTCTCGTCCTGCGCCAGGTACAGCTGCAGCGCCTGCTCGTTCAGGCTGCGGATGCGCCCGAACAGGTCCAGCTCCCAGGACGAAATACTGGCGCCCACCTGATAGGTGCGGCTGGTCACCGCGCTGCCGCTGCGCGACAGATCGGCCGGCGTACGCTGCGCGGTTTCCTGCGCGCCCACCGCCACCGTCGGCAGCAGTTCCGAACGCTGGATGCGGTACTGCGCCCGCGCGGCCTCGACGTTGAGCGCGGCCACGCGCAGGTCGCGGTTGTTCTCCAGCGACAGCGTGATCAGCTGCTGCAGCAGCGGGTCCGTGAAGAACTCGCGCCAGCCGACGTCGGCCGTGGCGACGCCGCCCGCGGGCACGGCCGCCTGGTTGGCCGAGCGGTACGCCGGACCGCTGGGATACGCGGCGTCGATGGGCGCCGCGGGACGCTCGTAGTCCGGCATCAGGGTGCAGCCCGCCAGCGCCGCCACGAAGGCGGCCGAGAGGGAAAAGCGCAACGTCGTTCTCATGCTCGTGGTCGTCATTCGGCGTTTCCCCCTTCCGGGACGGACGGAGCCGAACGGTGTTTCGGATCGTTGGGATCGTGCGGATCGCCGCGCTCGGCATGCCGCTTGACCTTGAACAGGCGCAGCATCGCGACGAAGAAGGTCGGCACGAAGAAGATGGCCAGGAAGGTCGCCGTCAGCATGCCGCCGATCACGCCCGTGCCGATGGCGTTCTGGCTGCCCGAACCCGCGCCGCTGGAGATGGCCAGCGGCACGACCCCCAGGATGAAGGCCATCGAGGTCATCAGGATGGGCCGCAGGCGCTGCCGCGCCGCGTGGATCGCCGCTTCGGTCAGGCTGGCGCCGGACTCGTAGTGCTCCTTGGCGAATTCCACGATAAGGATGGCGTTCTTCGCCGCCAGCCCCACCGTGGTCAGCAGACCCACCTGGAAGTAGACGTCATTGGACAATCCGCGCAACAGCGTGGCCGCCAGGGCGCCGATGATCCCCAGCGGGACCACCATCATCACCGCCGTGGGTATCGACCAGCTTTCGTACAGGGCGGCCAGGCACAGGAACACCACAATCAGCGAGATCGCGTACAGCGCGGGCGCCTGCGAGCCGGACAGCCGCTCTTCGTACGACAGGCCGGTCCACTCGTAGCCGATGCCGGGCGGCATGGTGGCGGCCAGGCGTTCCATTTCCGCCATCGCTTCGCCGGTGCTGTGGCCGGGCGCCGGCTGGCCCAGGATTTCATAGGCTGGCACGCCGTTGTAGCGGTTCAGCTTCTGCGGACCGTAGCTCCATTCGGCCGACGCGAAGGCCGAGAACGGCACCATGTCGCCCTGCGCGTTGCGCACGTACCACTTGTTCAGGTCGTCGGGCAGCATGCGCGAACTGGGCACGCCTTGCACGTACACCTTCTTGACGCGGCCGCGGTCGATGAAATCGTTGACGTAGGTCGAGCCCCAGGCCGTGGTCAGGACGCTGTTCAGGTCCTGGATGGAAACCCCCAGCACCCGCGCCTTTTCGCGGTCTATGTTCAAGCGGTATTGCGGCGCGTCTTCCACGCTGTTGGGCCGCACGCCGGCCAGGATGGGACTCTTGGCGGCGTCGCCGAGCAGCTTGTTGCGGGCGTTCAGCAGCGCGTCGTGGCCCAGGCCCGCGCGGTCCAGCAGCATGAAGTCGAAGCCGGTGGCGTTGCCCAGTTCCAGCACGGCCGGCGGCGCGAAGGCGGCCACCTGCGCGTCGCGGATGTTCTTGGCGAAATACCCCGAGGCGCGCGCCGCCAGCGCGCCGATCTTCTGGCGCGCCTCCGACCGGTCGCCCCAGTCCTTCAGCTTCACGAACATCATGCCGGCGTTCTGGCCACGGCCGCCGAAGTTGAAGCCGTTGATGGCGAACACCGACGCCACCGTGTCCTTCTCGTTTTCGAGCAGGTACTTGGTGGCCTGGTCGATGACCACCTGCGTGCGTTCGGCGGTGGCGCCCGAGGGCGTGGCGACCTGCACGAACAGGATGCCCTGGTCCTCGTCAGGCAGGAAGGACGTCGGGATGCGCATGAACAGGAACACCATGCCGGCCACGATCAGCGCGTAGATCAGCATCAGGCGCGGCGTGCGGTTCAGCACGCGCGCGACGGTGTTGGCGTAGCCATGGCTGCCGCGATTGAAGGCACGGTTGAACCAGCCGAAGAAGCCGGTCTTGGCTTCGTGATGGTCTTTCTCGATGGGCTTGAGCAGCGTGGCGCACAGCGCCGGCGTGAAGACCAGCGCGACCAGCACCGACAGCGCCATCGACGACACGATGGTGATGGAGAACTGCCGGTAGATCACCCCGGTGGACCCGCCGAAGAAGGCCATCGGAATGAACACGGCGGCCAGCACCATGGCAATGCCCACCAGCGCGCCCGTGATCTGATCCATGGACTTGCGCGTGGCCTGGCGCGGCGTCAGCCCTTCTTCGGCCATCACGCGCTCGACGTTTTCCACCACCACGATGGCGTCGTCCACCAGCAGGCCGATGGCCAGCACCATGCCGAACATCGTCAGCGTATTGATGGAATAGCCGAATGCCGCCAGCACGCCGAAGGTGCCCAGCAGCACGACCGGCACCGCCAATGTCGGAATCAGCGTGGCGCGCAGGTTCTGCAGGAACAGGTACATGACCAGGAACACCAGCACGATGGCTTCGCCCAGGGTCTTGAATACGTCCTCGATGGACAATTCGACAAAGGGCGTGGTGTCGTACGGGTAGACCACCTCCATGCCCGGCGGGAAGAAGGGCTTGAGCCCGTCGATGGTGTGGCGGATCGCCTCGGCGGTGTCCAGGGCATTGGCGCCGCTGGCCAGCTTGATCGCCAGGCCGGCCGCCGGCTTGCCGTTGTACTGGCTGTCGATGGTGTAGCTCTGCGCGCCCAGCGCGACGCTGCCGACATCGCGCAGGCGCACCTGCGAGCCGTCCGGATTGACCTTGATCAGGATGTTGGCGAACTGATCCGCCGTCTGCAGCCGGCTGGGCCCGATGATGGTCGCGGTCAGGTCCTGGCCGCGCACCGCCGGCAGGCCACCCAGTTGCCCGGTCGACACCTGCACGTTCTGCGTGGAGATCGCATTGACCACGTCGATGGTGGTCAGGTTGTAGTTCAGCAGCTTGGCGGGATCCAGCCAGATGCGCATGGCGTACTGCGCGCCGAAGAGCTGGAAGTCGCCCACGCCGGAGGTACGGCTGATGGGATCCTGGATGTAGGACGCCACGTAGTCGGACAGGTCGGCGCGCGACATGCTGCCGTCGGTCGAGATGAAGCCCGCCACCATCAGGAAGTTCTTGGTCGCCTTGGTGACCCGGATGCCCTGCTGCTGCACTTCCTGCGGCAGCAGGGGCTGCGCCAGCGACAGCTTGTTCTGCACCTGCACCTGGGCGGTGTCGGGGTTGGTGCCCTGGCCGAAGGTCAGCGTGATGGTCACGCTGCCGTCGGCGGCGCTTTCCGAACTCAGGTATTCCAGGTTGTCCAGGCCGTTCATCTGCTGTTCGATGACCTGCACCACCGTGTCCTGCACCGTCTGCGCCGAGGCGCCCGGGTAGTTCACCTGGATGCTGATGGACGGCGGCGCGATCGCGGGATACTGGGATATCGGCAGATTCAGGATGGACAGCGCGCCCGCCAGCATCATGACGATGGCGATCACCCAGGCGAAAACCGGCCTTTCGATAAAAAACTTAGCCATGCTCGAAACTCCTTGCCGGTCTTACTGGGCCGGCGCGGCCGGGGCCGGCGCCGGGGAAGCCGGCTGCGCGCTGACCTCGTGCGGGGCCACTTCCATGCCCGGGCGTATGGTTTGCAGGCCTTCGACCACCACCTTGTCGCCGGGCTTCAGGCCGCTGGTCACCAGCCAATTGGCGCCGATGGCGCGGTCGGTGACCAGGTCGCGCGTCTGGATCTTGTTCTGGGCGTCGACGACATAGGCGATGGGCGCGCCGCGCTGGTTGCGAGAAACGCCGCGCTGCGGCACCAGCAGGCCTTCGGTGGCCACGCCGTCGACCAGCTTGGCGCGGACGAACATGCCCGGCAGCAGCCGATGTTCGGGATTGGGGAACACCGCCCGCAGCGTGACCGAGCCCGTGCTCTGGTCCACCGTCACTTCGGAAAACTGCAGCTTGCCGTCATGGTTGTACTGCGTGCCGTCTTCCAGCGTCAGGCCGACCTGGGCGGCCTGCTCGCCGGCGGCGCGCTTGATCTCGCCCTTGGCCAATTGGTCCTGCAGGCGCAGCAGCTGCACGCTGGACTGCACGACGTCGACGTAGATGGGGTCGATCTGCTGGATGGAGGCCAGCGCAGTGGTCTGGTTGGCCGTCACCAGCGCCCCTTCCGTGACGGTGGAGCGGCCGATGATGCCTTCGATGGGCGACAGCACCTTGGTGTAGACCAGGTTGATGCGCGCGGTGTCGACGGCGGCCTTGGCGGACAGCACGTCGGCCTTGGCCTGGTCGCGCGTTGCCACGGCGTCGTCGTAGGTCTGGCGGCTGATGGCGCGCGTTTCCGTCAACGGCTTGTAGCGCTCCGCCAGCAGCGTGGCGGTCTTGACCTGGGCTTCGGCGCGCGCCAGCGCGGCGCGCTGGCTGTCCAGCGTGGCCTGGTACAGGGCAGGATCGATCTGGTACAGCTGCTGGCCGGCCTTGACCGTGCCGCCTTCCGTGAACAGGCGCTTGAGGACGATGCCGTTCACCTGCGGACGCACTTCCGCTACCCGGAATGCCGATGTGCGGCCAGGCAGTTCCGTGGTCAGCGACACGGGCTGCGCCTGCACGGTCACCACGCCGACGGTGGGCTTGGCCGCGGCTGGGGCCGCGTTGTCCTTCTTGCCGCAAGCAGCCAGCGTGAGCGCAAGCACGCCAGCGGCGGTCGCCGCGGCCGCGCGCGCGGCAGTCTTCTTATTCATAAGATGCATTTCCTGATTCCTGCTGGAGGCGGCTGGCAAACGCCCGCCGTCGTCACTATCACGGCAATGCGGTCGGTGGCGCGCCGCGCCCGCGTTGCTGCATTGCAAAAGCCCAGATTTTGCACTATTCCATCCGCGTAACAAAGACCGGGGCCACGAAAACATAGTTCCACTGGTGAGACAATCGGTGGAAAATTACGCCATGACAAAACGCCTGCAAACCATGGAGCTCTTCGTCGAAGTCGCGCGCGCGAAAAGCTTCAGCCGCGCCGCCCTGGTCCTCGGCATCCCCAAGTCCACCCTGTCCCGCCAGGTGGCGGAACTGGAGCGGTCGCTGGGCGTGCAGCTGCTCAGCCGCACGACGCGCAAGGTCGAATTGACCGATGCGGGGTCGCGCTACTTCGAACGCTGCCAGCACATCGTTGCCGAAGCGCAGATCGCCGACGAGGAAATCCAGGGCCTGGCCAGTACGCCGGCCGGGCCGTTGCGCGTCAACATGCCGGTGGACTTCGGCACCGACTTCCTGGCCGAATCGCTGATGGCATTCTCGCGCCGCTATCCCGACGTCACCTTCCACCTGGACATGGCGGCCCCCGAGCACGCGGGCAAGGTCTTCCTGTCCTGCGACGTGGCCATCGAGATCGGCGAGCGGCAAACGTCCACCCATATCGCGCGGCTGCTCGGATCGATATCGGTCTACCTGTACGCGTCGCCGGAGTACCTGGCCAGCCGCGGCGTACCGAAGCAGCCCGACGATCTGACGATACATGAGTGCATGGAGTTCCGCGCGACCTTGGGCGCGCGGGTGACTCCGTGGCCGCTGCACAGGAACGGCGAACGTGTCGAATTCCATCCGGGAAAGCGCTTCTCGCTGAACAGCGCCAGCATGCTACGGCGGCTGGCGACGCTGGGCGCGGGCATCGCGGTGCTGAGCGACGTCAGCGCGTCGCAGGAAGTGGCGGCCGGCCGGCTGCAGCGTGTGCTGCCGGACTGGGAGGTAGGGCCCTTTCCCGTATACGCGGTGACGGAAACCCGCTTGCTGCCCGTCAAGACCCGCATATTCGTCGAGTTCCTGACCGAGCGGCTGCAGCACCAGTGGTCACGCCAGGGTAAGGGTAGCGCAGCGCCCTTGCACGCCATCGGGGTTGAAACCGACTGAAATAGCTGATGCGGCCCTACTTATTGCAGGGTTAATGCTCCCAGGGCGGCATGGCGCGGTAGTCGCTGACGAGCCCTGCGCGCAGGGCGGCCGCGTCATCGTCCCGTCCCAGCAGCACCAGCGCGCTCAACACCTGCCAATCCGCGCCGACTTCGAAGAAATCGCGCAGGCGCGCCCGGGTGTCGCTGCGCCCGAAGCCATCCGTGCCCAGCGTGCGGTAAGGCGCGCCCACCCACGGCCGTATCTGTTCCGGGACATTCCGCACGTAATCGCTCGCGGCCAGCGTCGGCAGCGGCGAGGCCCGCCATTGCGATTCGATCCAGGACGGCGCCGTGTCCTGGCCCAGCAGGCGCGCGCGCTCCACGGTGCGCGCGTCGCGCGCCAGTTCGGAAAAGCTCGTCACGCTCCAGACCTCGGCTTCGATGCCGTGGTCTGCACGCAGGCGTCGGGCGGCGGTCACCGCCTCGGCCACGAGGGCGCCCGCGGCCAGCAGGCGGATGGCCGGCTCGCCATCGGCCGGCCGCAGGCGGTACATGCCGCGCAGGATGCCGTCGCGCACGTCGGCGCCATCCGGCATGTCCGGCTGCGGCAGGTTCTCGTTGGTGACGGTCAGGTAATAGAACTCGTCGCGCTGTTCGCGCAGCATGCGTTGCAGGCCGGCTTCGACGATCACCGCGACCTCGTAGGCGAAGGCGGGATCGTAGGCGCGGCAGTTGGGAATGGTCGCCGCCACGATATGGCTGCTGCCGTCCTGGTGCTGCAGGCCTTCGCCGCCCAGGGTGGTGCGGCCCGACGTGGCGCCGACCAGGAAGCCGCGCGTGCGCTGGTCCGCCGCCGCCCAGATCAGGTCGCCGACGCGCTGGAAACCGAACATCGAGTAGTAGATGTAGAACGGCAACATGGGGAGGCCGTTGACCGAATAGCTCGTCCCCGCCGCGATCCACGACGACAGCGCGCCGGCTTCGGTGATGCCTTCTTCCAGGATCTGGCCGTCGTGCGCCTCGCGGTAATGCAGTACCGAGCCGATGTCCTCGGGTTCGTAGAGCTGGCCTTGCGAGGAGTAGATCCCGATCTGGCGGAACAGGTTGGCCATGCCGAAGGTGCGGGCCTCGTCGGCCACGATGGGGACGATGCGCGGACCGATGTCGGCGTCCTTCAGCAAGGCCGTCAGCATGCGCACGATGGCCATCGTGCTCGACATTTCCTTGCCGCGCGGCGCCAGCGCGAAGGCGGCCCAGGCGTCGGCCGGCGGCGTGGGCAGCGACGGCGCGATCGAACGGCGGCGCGGCACGCAGCCGCCCAGCTCGGCGCGGCGCGCATGCAGATAGCGCATCTCGGCGCTTTCCGGATCGGGGCGATAGAAGGACAGCGCCGCGCAATCGGTGTCGCTGATCGGCAATGCGAAACGGTCCCGGAAAGCCAGCAGCGCTTCCACGTCCAGCTTCTTTTGCTGGTGCGTGGTCATCCTGCCCTGCCCCGCCTCGCCCATGCCGTAGCCCTTCTTGGTCTGCGCCAGGATCACGGTGGGTTGGCCGGCATGCCGGACCGCGCGGTGATAGGCGGCGTGGATCTTGGCGATGTCGTGGCCGCCGCGGCGCAGCCTGTCGATGGCCTCGTCCGACCAATCGGCCACCAGGGCCGCCAGCTCGGGATCGCGGTCGAAGAAGTGGCGGCGGTTGTAGGCGCCATCCTTGGCGGCAAAGGTCTGGAACTGGCCGTCCACGGTATGGGAAAACGCGCGCGCCAGCGCGCCCGTGGTATCGCGGGCCAGCAGCGGATCCCAGTCGCCGCCCCAGAGCAGCTTGATGACGTTCCAGCCGGCACCGGCGTACAGCGTTTCCAGTTCGTCGATGATGCGTCCGTTGCCGCGCACGGGCCCGTCCAGGCGCTGCAGGTTGCAGTTGACGACGAACACCAGGTTGTCCAGGCGCTCGCGCGCGGCCAGGGTCAGCGCGGCGACCGATTCGGGCTCGTCCATTTCGCCATCGCCGAAGATGCCCCAGACCTTGCGATCCGAAGGCGCGGCCAGCCCGCGGTGCTCCAGGTAGCGCATGAAGCGCGCCTGGTAGATGGCGTTGATGGGGCCGATGCCCATGGAGCCGGTGGGAAATTGCCAGAAGTCCGGCATCAGCCAGGGATGCGGATAGGAAGACAGGCCGCGCAGCCCGTGCTCCGCCGCCGTGATCTCGCGGCGGAAGTGCGCCAGGTCCGGCTCGCCCAGGAAGCCTTCCAGGAACGCGCGCGCATAGACCCCGGGGGCGGAATGCGGCTGCATGTACACCAGGTCGCCGCCGTGGCCGTCCGTGGGCGCGCGCCAGAAATGGTTGAAGCCCACCTCGAACAGATCCGCGGCCGATGCGTAGCTGGCGATGTGCCCGCCCAGTTCCCCATGCGCCTGGTTGGCGCGCACCACCATGGCCAGCGCGTTCCAGCGGTTGATGGAGGCGATGCGCTCTTCGATGCGCAGGTCGCCGGGAAACGGCGGCTCCTGGTCCGCGGGGATGGTGTTCAGGTAGGCCGAGGCGACCGGGCCGTGGCCCCGCACGCCGAGCCGGGCGGCATGCGCCAGCAGTTGTTCGAGCACGAAGGCGGCGCGATCGGGGCCTTCCGCCACGACCAGCGCGGCCAGCGCGTCGCGCCATTCGCCGGTTTCCACGGGATCGCTGTCCAGCGGAATGCGGGCGCCGCCCGCGGCGCCGCCTGCCGCGCTTCGCGCCCACTGCGCCATATCGGTATCGAACATGCCGGTCTCCTTGCCACGCCATCGGGTGATGTAAGACTGAATTACCCGTGATCATGCTAAACGCGGCGGCCCGGCATAGGGCATCGAAATAAACGTCCAGATCGCAGGCAGGCGGCATAAAATGCTGCTACGTATAGTCATGGAGGCATTTCATGCCGACACCCATCCTGGACGCCACCGATCGACGCATACTGGAGGTCCTGCAGACCGACGCCAGCATCACCAATGTGGAGCTGGCGCGGCGCGTCCATCTGTCGCCATCGCCCTGCCTGGCACGGGTCAAGGCGCTGGAAGCGGCGGGCGTGATACGCGGCTACGTGGCGCTGGCCGACCCGCTGGCGCTGGGCCTTAGCCTGAACGTGTTCATCCAGGTGAGCCTGGAGAAGCAGATCGAGTCGGAACTGGAACGGTTCCAGCAGGCGATGGCGGCCTATCCCGAAGTCATGGAGTGCTATCTGATGACGGGCGACGCCGATTACCTGTTGCGCGTGGTCGTGCCGGACATGCGCGGACTGGAACGCTTCATCGTCAGCGACCTGTCGCGCATACCGGGCGTGAAGAACATCCGTTCGGGCTTCGCGCTCAAGCAGGTGAAGTACCAGACCGCGTTGCCCTTGCCGCAGTGAAGGGCTCAGCCGGCGGCCGCGCCGCGCAGGCCGGAAATGGTCAGGCGCGGCGATAGCGCGTCCTGGCTGACGCGCAGCTCCAGCAAGGCAGGCGTGCCGGCCGAACGCGCGCGCGCCAGGGCAGCGGGGAAATCGTCCGTGCGTTCGACCACCTCGCCGTACGCGCCATAGGCATGCGCCATCTGGGCGAAGTCCGGATTGCGCAGCTCGGTGGCGCACACCCTGCCGGGATAGTGGCGTTCCTGGTGCATGCGGATGCTGCCGTACATGCCGTTGTTGACCACGATCACCAGGATGTTCAAGCCATACTGCACGGCGGTGGCCAGCTCCTGCCCGTTCATCAGGAAGCAGCCGTCGCCGGCGAAGCACACCACGGTCCGATCGGGATGGGCCAGCTTGGCCGCCACCGCCGCCGGCATGCCGTAGCCCATGGTGCCGCTGGTGGGCGCCAGCTGGGTGCGGATGCCGCGGTACTGGTAGAAGCGCTGCACCCACAGGGTGTAATTGCCGGCGCCGTTGCTGACGATGGTGTCGGCTGGCAGTTGCTCGCGCAGGTGCACCATGACGCGGCCCATATCGACGGGACCGGGCATCGGGCCGGGTTGCAGATTGTCCAGATAGTCGTCTCGCGCGCCTTGCGTCCACGCCCGCCACGGCGCGGGCGCGGCCGGCGCCGGCAAGGCCGCGGCGGCCGCGGCGAAGGCCGGCATCGCGGCGTTCATGATGAGATCCGCATGGTAGACGTGGCCCAGCTCTTCCGGATCCGCGTGAACGTGGATCAGGCTTTGCGCGGGCCGCGGCACGTCCAGCAAGGTATAGCCGTTGGTGGTGGTCTCGCCCAGGCGCGCGCCGATGGCCAGGATCAGGTCCGCGTCCCTGATGCGCTGCGCCAGGCGCGGGTCCATGCCCAGGCCCGCTTCGCCGACGTAATGGGAATGCTGGTTGTCCAGCAGGTCCTGGCGGCGGAAGGCGCAGGCCACCGGCAGGTCGAAGGCCGTGGCGAAGGCCGCCAGGTCGTCGCTGGCGTCGCGCGTCCAGCCGCCGCCGCCCAGGATGGCCAGCGGACGCCGCGCCCGCGCCAGCCGCGCCGCCATCTCCCGCATGGCGTCGGCGGACGGGCTGGCCTGGGCGCGCTGGAACGGCGGGCTGTCGGCGACGGCGGCGCTTTCGGCCAGCATGTCTTCGGGCAGCGCGAGCACCACCGGCCCCGGCCGGCCCGACGTGGCGACGTGGAAGGCGCGGTTGATGTATTCCGGAATGCGCGCGGCGCTGTCGATCTGGTCCACCCATTTGGCGATGTGGCCGTACATGTGGCGATAGTCGATTTCCTGCCAGGCTTCGCGGCCCATGCAGTCGCGGGCGACCTGGCCGATGAACAGGATCAGCGGGGTGGAGTCCTGCCGCGCGGTGTGCACGCCGATGCTGGCATTGGTGGCGCCCGGGCCGCGGGTCACGAAGCAGATGCCGGGCTTGCCGGTCAGCTTGCCGTGCGCTTCGGCCATGTGGGCCGCGCCGCCCTCCTGCCGGCATACCACCAGGCGGATGGCGTCGCGCGCGTCGTGGAACGCGTCGATGGCCGCCAGGAAGCTTTCGCCGGGTACGCAGAAGGCGGTGTCCACGCCATGGATGCGTAGCGCGTCGATCAGGATCTGGCCGCCGGTGCGGGATGGGGGCTGCTTGGGGGTCATGCTGTCTCCTCTATCGGTATTCGGTGGCATCGCGCATGGCCGCGTTGTCGGGAGCCATGCCCGCATCGGCGCCAGGAATGGGCTTGCCCGCCACGCGCCAGTCGCCGCCAGGCGGGCCGCCCGGCAGCGCATCCGCGCGGCACAGGAAATCCTGCCCAAGGCCCGCCACGTCGGGGCAGCCCAGCAAGGCCAGGTCGACGTCGATCTCGCGCCGCAGCAGCGCCAGGGCGTGGACGGCGCCACGCTGCCCGCCGGCCGCCAATCCGTACAGGGCCGGCCTGCCGACGAAGGCCGCATGCGCGCCCAGCGCCAGCGCCTTGAGCACGTCGGTGCCGCGGCGGATGCCGCCGTCCAGGATCAGCGTGAGCCCGGGCGCGGCGGCGGCAATGGCGGGCAGCGCGTCCAGCGACGCGACGCTGCCGTCCAGCTGCCGCCCGCCGTGGTTGGACACGAAAATGCCGTCCAGGCCGATGGCGCACGCGGTCGCCGCGTCCTGCGCGCGCAATACGCCCTTGACCAGCAGGCGGCCTTTCCAGCGTTCGCGTATCCAGGCGATTTCCTGCCAAGTCATGGCGGCGCGTCCCGCCCGATGGTCGCCGCGCGCCGCGGCCACGATGGGCCCGCCGCGCTCGGCGGTGAAGTTCTCGAAATGCGGAATGCCCTGGCGCAGCAAGGTGCGCGCGAAGGTCCGCAGCGCCCAGTGCGGGCGGATCGCCCCGCCCCACAACAGGCGCGGGCTCAACCGCAAGGGAATGCTGAAACCGTTGCGCAGTTCGTTTTCGCGGGTGGATGCGATAGGCACGTCCACGGTCACCACCAGCACCGCGATGCCCGCCCGCTCCAGCCTTTGCAGCAGGGGCGCGATGACGTCGCGATTCGCGGGCAGGTAACCCTGGTACCACATGTCCGGGTTGGCGGCGGCGACGCGCTCCAGCGGCGTGGTGGACGCCGCGCTGAGCACGAAGGGCACCTGCGCGGCGCGTGCCGCCCGCGCCAGCGCCACGTCGCCGTCATAGCCGCACAGGCTGACGACCCCCATCGGGCTGATGCCGACCGGCGACGCATAGCGCACGCCGAACAGTTCGACTGCTTGCGATCGCGCCGACACGTCCACCAGCGGACGTGGCAGAAAACGCCAGCGATCGTAGGCCTGGCGATTGGCGCGCAGCGAGGCGTGATCCTCGCTCGCGCCGCTCACGTAGCCATAGATGCTGGGCGGCAGGCGGCGCCGGGCGGCGTCCGCCAGGTCGGCGATGGACAGGGCCGATTCCACGGGCATTCGGGTCTTCCTGTTCGTTGGTGATGGCGGCGCGCGCCCGGCGTGTGCCGTCCGATGTCCCTGCTCAGCTGCCGCGGAAGGTCGGCGCGCGCTTGCCGTGGAAGGCTTCGACCCCTTCGCGGAAATCGTCGCTGCTGCGCAAGCGGCTGTAGCAATGTCCTTCCAGCTCGATGGACGCGGACAGCGAGGCGTCCTCCGTGTCGTTCAACAGCTTCTTGGCGGTGCGCTGCGCCAGCGGCGAGAAGCCCACCAGTTCGGCGACCAAGCGGTCGGTCGCCGCTTCCAGTTCGCCGTTCGGCACGATTTCCGTGGCGATGCCCCAGTCATAGGCCTGCTGGCCCGAAATGCGGCGCGAGCGCATCACGACGTCCTTGGTGCGCGTGATGCCGACCATCTTCTGCAGGCGGGCGGAACCGCCGGAGCCGGGAATCTGGCCCAGCTTCTGTTCCGGCAAGGCGTATTGCGTCGTCTCGGTCACCAGGCGGAAGTCGCAGGCCAGGGAGATTTCGAAGCCGACGCCGAAGCAGTAGCCTCGGTTGGCGGCGATCACCGGCTTGCCGCAGCGGGCCGGCGCGGCGATGTTCCAGGCCAGCTTGGACACGTGCTCGGGCGAGGCTTCCAGGAAGCCCTTGATGTCGCCGCCGCTGGAAAAATGATCGCCGACGGCGCGCAGCACGATGACGCGCACGCGATCGTCGGCATCCAGGGCCTCGAATACCAGCCGCAGCTGGTCGCGTTCGGGCATCGAGATGATGTTGAACGGCGGCCGCTCCAGCACGATGTCGGCACGCGCCCGGGCGGCGTCGACGTGGACCTGGAAGCCGTCGAGTTCGTCGAGCAGCGTGTGGGCGGGATGGTTGATTTGCGGCATCGGGGCAATCTCCTGATTCTCGGGATGTTCAAAGGGCGATGTTCAAAGGGCGTTATCCGCGGCGTCGCCGGCGCCAGGAGAAGGACGCAATCCTTCCCAGCGCCGTACCAGGCCGGCGGGTTCGATGTCGAAGAGGTCCAGCACGCGGCCGACCGTGTGGTCGACCATGTCGTCGATCGACGTGGGCCGCGCGTAGAAGGCGGGCACGGGCGGCAGGATGATGCCGCCCATCTGCGTGACGGCGGTCATGTTCTGCAGGTGGGCCAGGTTCAGCGGCGTCTCGCGCACCATGAGCACCAGCCGGCGGCGCTCTTTCAGCACCACGTCGGCCGCGCGGCTGACCAGGTTGTCGGCCAGCCCGTGGGCGACGCTGGCCAGCGTTTTCATGGAGCACGGCGCGACCACCATGCCGGCGGTCCGGAACGAGCCGCTGGAGACCGCCGCGCCGATGTTCTTCACGTTGTGCACGACGTCGGCCAGGGCTTCGATGTCGCCGCGGCGCATGTCCAGTTCCTGCGCGGCCGTCAGCGCGCCGGAGGCCGACATCACCAGATGCGTCTCCCACCCCGGCATGGCCTTGAGCACCTGCAGCAGGCGCACCCCGTACACGGCGCCGCTGGCGCCCGTGATCGCGACGATCAGCCGCCGTGTCATCGCCGCACACCGCCGGTGGCGAAATCCACGCGCGCGGCCGTGTCGATTTCCGCGGCCAGGTCCACGTCGTCCTCGCCCGGCACGCGCACCTTGGTGAACACGTGCTCGTGGTAGACCACCGGCCGGGTGGCGTCCAGGCCCATCTTGGCGCTGATGCCCTGCTGGTGGGCCGGCGCCGTCTCGCCATCGGCGTGGTTCCAGCCGACCGTGGTGGAAGGATCGAGCACGGACCCTTGCGCGCCGGGTATCACCACCAGGTCGCGGTCCGCCTGGAAGCGCGTGGCCACCGCCCATTCCACCTGCTGCGGATCGTGCACTTCCACGTCGTCGTCCACCACGATGACCTGCTTGATGTCATAGTGGGCGCCGAAGGCGGCGCAGATCACGTTCTTGGGCTGGCCCTCGTGCGTCTTGCGCAGCTTTACGTAGAGGTGATAGCGCCCTACTCCGCCGATCGCGAGGTGCACGTCCAGCACGTTGGGAAAGCTGCGCTGCAGATGCGCCAGCAGCGTCGCCTCGCGCGGAATCGATCCCAGCAGCAGATGCTCCATCTCCGCCGGAACAATGGTGTGGTAGATCGGGTCGCGGCGGTGCGTGATGGCGTCCACCGAGATGACCTCGCGCTGCTCGCGGGCGCTGTAGTACTTGGGAAATTCGCCGAAAGGTCCTTCGGGCTCCAGGTCGCCCGGCATGATGCGGCCTTCGATGACGATCTCGCAGTCGGCCGGCACGCGTACGTCGTTGGTCCGGCACTTGACCACCCTCAGCGGCGCGCCGTGCAGGGCACCGGCGATCTCCATTTCATCGCTGTCCAGCGGCGCGATGGCCTGCGAGGCGAGCATGGTCAGGGGATCGACGCCGATCGCCACGGCGACTTCCAGCGGCTGCTTGCGCGCTTCCGCCTCCTTGTAGAAGGCCCACAAATGGCGCGGCAGGATCAGGATCGCCATGCGGGTCGGCGCGTGCACCTGGATGCGGTGTATCGACACGTTCTGCGCGCCGGTCACGGGATTGCGCGCGATGACCAGGCCGGCGGTGATGTAGGGGCCGTTGTCATGCTCGCTGTGCGTGGGGATGGGCAGGATGTCGCGGACCGCGCCTTCGCGGTGGACGACCTGCTGGCACGGCGCCTGGTCCTGGGGGATTTCCTGCCACGGCAGCGGATGTTCGGCCGCGTCGCGGAAGCGCTGCAGCAACTGGGACTCGGATACGCCGATGGCTTCCGCGATCCAGGCGCGGCGCGCCATGAATCCCGATACCACGGGCACGGCATGCCCGTCCGGCTTGGGAAAATACGCCGCCTGCTTGCCGTCCAGGCGCTTGGCGATGGCCGCCAGGCGGTGCTTCAGGGGCACGCCTTCGCGTACGACCGCCAGGCGGCCGGTGTCCGCCAGGTGGGCCAGCCAGTGGCGCAGGTCCCTGAAGGGCGCGCCGGATGCCGAATTGGAAGATGCGCTGGTGCTCATGATGTTTCTCGGACAGGGTTGGATGGGGCCGAGCCGGCGGGGCCGCACGGCGTACCCAGGGCCTGGTATTCGCCTGCGGCCAGCTTGCGTCGCAGGATCTTGCCCACGGGCGATTTGGGAATCTCGGCGACGAAGACGTATTCGCGCGGACGCTTGAAGTTGGGCAGGTCCGATTGCCGGCAGTGCGTGTCCAGGGCCTGTGCGTCCAGCGCGGGACGCGCGTCGCTGCGCGTCACGAAGGCCACGACGCGTTGGCCCCAGCGCTCGTCGGGCAGGCCGGCGACGGCCACTTCCGCCACGCCGGGGCATAGCGAGATCACCGATTCGATGTCGACGGGCGAAATGTTTTCGCCGCCGCTGATGATCATGTCGTCGACGCGGCCGGTCACGAACAGGTCGCCGTCCGCGTCCAGGTAGCCGATGTCGCCGGTGTAGTACCAGCCGTCACGCAGCGATTTGGCGTCGGCGTCCGGCCGCTTCCAATAGCCTTCGAAAGCCTCGTCGCCGCTCAGGTCGACGATGATCTGCCCTTCTTCGCCCACGGCGGCGACGTCATGCGCGCCGCGCGCGTCCAGCCGCACCACGCGCAGGCGGGTGTTGATGCCGGCGCGACCGGCGCTGCCGGGCTTGCGCAGGGCATCCTGGTCGATGGAAAAGGTGTAGACCTCGGACGAGCCGTAGTGGTTGACGAACAGGCGCGGCTGGAAAGCGCGCTGCAGGCGCTGCAGCAGCGCGTCCTGCATGGGCGCGCCGGCAAAGCCCAGCTTGTCGACGGACGCCAGGTCCGGGCCGGGCCCCGTGCCGCCGCCCTGCCGCTCGCGCTGCACCATCATGTCGTGGTAGAGCGTCGGCACCAGGTAGAGGCAGGTCAGCCGTTCGTGTTCGATCAGCGCCAGCGCGCCGGCCGTATCGAAACGCGGCATGCAGGCGAAAACGCCATCGACCAGGGCCATGGCCAGCAGCGAGCGCACGCCCATGGTGTGGTACAGCGGCATGACGCCCAGCGTGCGTTCGCCGCGTGCGTACAGGTTCTGCGCCACGTGGGCCAGCGCGGCGGCGCGTTCCTGCCGGTGACGCCGCGGCACGCCCTTGGGCTTGCCGGTCGTGCCGGACGTATACAGCATCAGGGAAAAATCGTCGGCCCGCGCTTCGGGTTCCAGCGTGGCGCCGGCGTTGTCCAGCAGCGCGTCCCAGGCCAGGTCCTTGCCGGCGCGCGCCGGCGACGCGGCGGCGGGCGGCAGGTCCACGGCGATGCGCGGCAGCGGTTGGGCGGCGACGCTGCCCAGTACGGCGTCCTGGCTGGCCGGCTCGAAGAACACCGCCCTGGCCTCGGCGTCCGTCACGCAGTAATCGACTTCCTCCGGCTTGGCGCGCCAGTTCAGCGGCACCATGGTGACGCCCATGAACTGGCAGGCCCAGTGCAGCGTGGCCGCCTGGTGGCGGTTCTGCAGGACCGACAACAGCCGATCCCCGTGGGCCAGTCCCAGCTGCCGCAGGCCGGCGACCGTGCGTGCGATCTGCCCATGCCATGCGGCGTAATCCAGGCGCAGGTCGCCGTCGACCAGTGCCAGTGCGTGCGGACTGCGCTCCACGCTTTGCAGAAAAGTTCTTCCCAGGTCGAGCATGTCAGGATCCCGTGGACGATGTGACAGAGAGAGTCGGCGCGGCGCCGCGTTGCGCGGCGGTTTCCAGCACCGCGCGCACGATGGACGTGTAGCCCGTGCATCGGCAGAGATGGCCGGACAGCATCTCGCGCACTTCCGCCTCGGTCGGATCCGGACGCCGCCGCAGGAAGTCGTCGCAGGACATCAGGATGCCGGCCGTGCAGAAACCGCACTGCAGCGCGTGGTGGCGCTGGAAAGCCGCCTGCAGGTCGGACAGCGGCCCGTCGGCGTCGCACAATCCTTCCACCGTGTCGATGCGCCGGCCGTCGGCCTGCACCGCCAACGTCATGCAGGAACGCTGGGCGACGCCGTCGATCTGCACGGTGCAGGCGCCGCAGACGCCGTGCTCGCAGCCGACGTGGGTGCCCGTCGCACCCAGGCCTTCGCGCAGGAAATCCGACAGCAGCGTGCGCGACGCGCAGGCCGCGCCGCGCTCGACGCCATTCAATTGCAGCCGCACCGTGTGCAGGCTGTCGCGGGCGATCTGCTTCATGGGTTCCTTGTCTCCGTGGCCTCGCGCAGCACCTGCGCGCCCAGCCGCCGCACCAGGTGGCGGCGGAAGCTGGCGCTGGCATGCGCGTCTCCCTGCGCGTCCAGCTGCCAGGCAAAATCGTTGAGCGCGCTTTCCAGGTCGGCGCCGCGCAGATCGGCCGGCCAGCACGCCAGCCGCGGCCGATCCGCCACACCGCCGACGGCCAGGCGCAGCCCGCCGGGACCGGCGACGGCCGCCACCGCGACGATGGCGAAATCGCCGTGGCGCGCGGAAAACTCGGTGAAGGCGCAGCGCTGTCCGGCCGCGGCCAGCGGAAAGCGCACTTCCTGCAGCAGCTCGTCCGGCGCGCGCGCCGTCATCAGCATGCCCTGGAAGAAATCCTCGGCCGCCACCGTGCGCTTTTCGGCGGCGCGCCGCAGCACGACTTCGCCGCCCAGCGCCAGCAGCGCCAGCGGCAGTTCCGCGCTGGGATCGGCATGGGCCACCGACCCGCATACCGTCCCGCGATTGCGGATCTGGAAGTGCGAGATATAGGGGAATATCCGCTGCAGCAGCGGGACCTCATGCGCCAGGCTTGCGCGCCACTCCACGCTGGCCTGCGTCGCGGCGGCGCCCACCGCCAGCACGCCGCCGTCCGCGCGCACATAGTCCAGGTCCGCCGTGCGCGAGATATCGATCAAGGCGGCCGGCTGGGCCAGGCGCATGTTCAGCACGGCCATCAGCGATTGCCCGCCGGCCAGGATGCGGGCGTCCTCGCCCAGCCTGCCCAGCAGCTCCACGGCCTCGTCGGCGCTGTCGGCGCGCAGGTAATCGAAGGCGGCCGGCTTCATCGCGAGACTCCCAGGCGGCGCAGCAGCCGGCGCAGCCAGGAAGGTCGCGGCGCCGCCGTGGCCGCGACGCCGGCGGCCTGCCGGCCCAGTTGCTCGAACAGTTGCCGCAAGACGATCTTGGCGGCCCCCTCCAGCATGCGGCCGCCCACCGCGGCCACCTTGCCGGATACCTGGGCTTCATAGTCGTAGCGCAGCAGGCAGCCGCCATCGCGCGGTTCCAGCGACACCACGCCGCTGCCCTGCGCGGCACCCATGCTCGACAGGCCCGAGCCCGCCAGCCGCAGGCGATGCGGCGGATCCAGGTCGCTCAGCGCCACCTCGGCGGCGTAGCGGGCCTTGATCATGCCCACGCCCACGGTCACGTCGGCCCGATAGCGGTGCGGTCCGATCTCCTCCAGGGCATGGCAGCCGGGAATCACGCGCGCCAGCGCCGCGGGATCCATCAGTACGTCGAAGACCGCCTGAGGCGTTGCCGACAGCGCGATCTCGCCGCGCGCCGACAAGGCCTTGCCCTTGGCATCGGCGCCGCCGGCGCGGCCGGCGGGCTTGGTGTCGGAGGTGGCGACCGCGGCGGACGGCGGCGGATCGTCGATGCCGATCAGCGCCATCACGCGCGCCGGCGTCAAGGGCAGTTCGATGTCCTCGCAACCCAGCGCATCGGCCACCGCGTTCGCGATACAGGGCGGCGTGCTCATGTTGTTGCCCTCGCCCAGGCCCTTGGCGCCCAGCGGCGTGTAGGGGCTGGGCGTCTCCAGATGCAGGATCACCGGCTCGGGGACCTCGCAGGTGGTCGGCACCAGGTAGTCGGCGAAGGTGCCGGACTGGAAGCTGCCGTCATCGCCGTAGCGGAATTCTTCCATCAGCGCCGCGCCCAGGCCCTGGGCGAAGGCGCCGCGTATCTGTCCATCGGCCAGCGCCGGGTTCAACAGCGTGCCGGCGTCGTGCGTGGTGACGTAGCGATCGATGCGCACCCGGCCGGTGTCGCGATCCACTTCCACGGCGCAGATATCGAAGGCGAAGCCATAGGCGGCCGACGTGTTGATGCGATCGTCGTCGTCCGGCGGCGTGAGCTGCGGCGGCGTCCAGAACGCCGTCTCGCGCAGTCCCGGCGCCTCGCCCGCGGGCAGCAATCCGGGCGCCCAGTGCGGACCGGCGGCGAAGCGGGCGAACGGCAGGCCGCGCGCCGGGTCATGGCGCGGATAGACCTTGCCGTCCTCGAACACCACGTCGTCCGCGTCGCACGCCAGCGCCGCGGCGGCGATGCGCGCCAGCTTGTCGCGCAGCCGCTGGCAGGCGATGTGCAGCGTGCCCGCCACGGCGCCGGCGAAACGGCTGGAATAGTTGCCCGCGGCGACCGACCACGCATCCTTGGTGGTGTCGAACTCCACGTTCACCATCACGTCTTCGATGGCCACGCCGAACACCTCGGCGGCCACCTGGGCGCACACCGTGCGATGCCCCTGCCCCGCCGGCGACGACGCCACGGTGACGGTGATGCCGCCCAGCGGATCGATGGCCACGGTGGCCGCGGCGATACCGCCGTTCTTGGGACCGGCCTTGGCGCGCTGCTCGCGCGTCAAGGCGGTGGTGATGTAGCCCATGTTGGAAATCGACGGCTCGACGATGGCCGCGAAGCCGATGCCGTAGAGCCGTCCCTGCGCACGCGCGGCCGCCTGGCGGGCGCGCAGCTCGTCCAGCCCGCCTTCGCGCACGGCCATCTCCAGCGCCTGCTGGTAATCGCCGGAATCGATCAGGGCGCCCGCGGCGGCGCGGTAGGGAAAGGCGTCGCGGGGAATGAAGTTGCGCCGGTAGACATCCAGCGGATCCATCTTCAATTCGACCGCGATGCGTTGCGCCAGCCGCTCCAGCACGAAGTACGTCTGCGCCCCGCCGAAACCGCGCACCAGGCCGGTGGGCGTCTTGCTGGTCAGCACCACGCGATTGCGCACCCGCAGGTGTTCGATCGCATAGGCACCGGTCAGGCAGCCATGCATCCGGTAGAAGGTGGCGGGCTCGGGCGCGCGCAGGTAGCCGCCGCAGTCGTCGAACTGGTCCAGCGACAGGGCCAGGATGCGCCCGTCATGGTCGATCGCCGCTTCCGCATGGCACAGGCGCGCGGTGGCCGACGTGGCGGCCGCCAGGTGCTCCAGCCGGTCTTCCACCCACTTCACCGGCGCGCCGGCCTTGCGCGCGGCCAGGCACATCAGCACGACCGGGCTCATCACCGCCTGCTTGACGCCGAAGCTGCCGCCGGAATCGGGAAAGGTGCGATGGCGCAGCCGGTTGCCCGGTATCTTCAGGGCCATGGCCATCACCGTGTGCAGCGAGAACGGCCCCATGAAGTTGGACTGGACGTCGTAGCCGTCCTGCTCGGAAAGGAACTGCGCCACCACCACCGCGGTCTCGATGGGCGTGCAGGAATTGCGCGGATAGCGCAGGGTCAGCGCGATGCGCCGGGGCGCGGCCGCGAAGGCGGCTTCCGGATCGCCGTAGCGGAAGCTGCGGTCGCTGACCACGTTGCTGCCCACCTGCTCGTGCAGGACGGGCGCGTCGGCCGCGATGGCGCTTTCGATGTCGGTCACCGGCCCCAGCGGCTCATAGTCGGCTTCCACCAGTTCCGCCGCGTCTTCCGCCAGGTAGCGGCTTTCCGCGACCACCACGGCCACGGGCTCGCCCACGTAGCGCACCTTGTCCACCGCCAACGCCCACAAGTCCATCGGCTGCTTGACGCCGACGATGAAGGGCTTGGACCAGCGCCGCACGTCGGCGCCGGTCAGCACCGCGCGTACGCCGGGCATGGCCTCGGCGCGCGCGGCGCGGACCTCCCGCAGCCGGGCATGCGCGTGCGGCGAACGCACCACCGCCGCGTGCAGCGTGCCGGGCCGCAGCGCCGCATCGTCGCCGTAGCCGCCGCGGCCGGTCAGCAGCGCGCGGTCTTCGACGCGCGGCGTCGCGCGGCCCAGATGCCGGCGCCGCGCCGGCGCCTGTCCGGCGGCCGTATCGGGATCCAGGGTGGTCAGGGTCATCGTGCTGCGCTCACTCGGCCCGGATACCGGCCTTCTTGATCACCGGCTCCCATTTGCCGTCCTGCGCCTGGAAGAACTTCTCGAAGTCGGCCGTGGATCCGCCCAGTATCTGGACGCCTTGCGCGTCGAACACCGATTTCACGTCCTGGTCCCGCAAGGCCTTGTTCAACTGCGCGTTGAGCTTCTCGACGATGGGCTTGGGGGTGCCGCGCGGCGCCGCCAGGCCATACCAGACCGAGACCTCGAAGCCGGGATACCCTTGTTCGGCCACCGTCGGGATGTCGGGCACCGACGGCAGGCGCCTGGCCGTGGTGATGCCCAGGGCGCGCATCTTGCCCGCCTTGATCTGCGGCAAGGCGTTGGGCAGGTTGTCGAACATGACGTCGACCTGTCCGCCCAGCAGGGCCGTGACCATGGGCGCGCTGCCCTTGTACGGAATCTGGTTCATGTCCGTGCCGGTCACGTTCTTGAAGTACTCCATCGCCAGGTGCAGCGACGTCCCGCTGCCGGCGGACGCATAGTTCATCTTGCCGGGATTCGCCTTGGCCCGGGCCACCAGGTCGGGCAGCGACTTGATGGGCGATTCGCTGCGCACCAGCAGCACGTTGGGTGTCTCGCCCGCCAGCAATACCGGCAGGAAGTCGCGCTTCGTGTCGTACGGCAGCTTGGGATAGATGTATTGGTTCACCACCAGCGGGAAGCCCACCACCACCAGCGTATAGCCGTCCGGCGTGGCACGGGCGCCCGCTTCCGTGCCCACCACGGTGCCGGCGCCCGGCCGGTTTTCCACGATGGCCGGCTGGTGCCAGGCTTCGGTCAGCTTCTTGCCCAGCACGCGCGCCATGGTGTCGTTGAAGCCGCCGGGCGTATACGGCACGATGATGCGTATCGGGTTGTCCGGGTAACTGCCCGCGTCGGCAGCAGCGGCCGGCGCATTGGCGAGCGCGGCGGCCAGGGCCATGCCTGCCATGGCCAGCAATGCGCCGCGGCGGCGCGCGAAATTCCTGTTCTGCATTCGTCCCTCCTCGTTATGGCGGCATCGGTGGACCGATGCCCGCGTCTTCGCCCGCGATCAGGCGACCCCCACCTGTTGGTAGATGTGCTTTATTTCCTGGAAATCGATCAGGGCGTCGTAGCCATGCAGGCGCCCCAGGCCGCTGCGCCGGTAGCCGCCGGTCTCCGCTTCGGCGAACAGTTTGTTGTGTTCGTTGATCCACACGGTGCCGTTCTTCAGCGCCCGGGCGACGCGCATCGCGCGGGCGCCGTCGCGGGTCCATACGCTGGCCGACAGGCCGTATTCGGAATGGTTGGCGCGCGCGATCGCCTCGGCCTCGTCCTCGAAGCGTTCGATCACCACCAGCGGCCCGAATATTTCTTCCTGGATGAAGAACGCCCCCGTGTCCCGGTGCGCCACCAGCGTGGGACTCAGGAACGCGCCGCCCGCCAGGGCGCCGCCCAGGCGCTCGCCGCGCAGCACGACCTCATCGGCGGCTTCCATGGCCCGCGCGATGCGCGCGCCTACGCTGTCCGCGGCCGCCACGTCGATCAGCGGCCCCATGCTCGCGCCTTCGGACAGGCCGGGGCCGACCCGCTGCGCGCGCAGGGCGTCGGCCAAGGCGCGCTTCATGGCGTCGTAATGCCGCGCATGCACCAGCACCCGGCGCGCGGCCGTGCACTGCTGGCCGCTGATGATGGTCGCCGCCGCCGCCAGCGCGGACGCGGCGGTGGCGATGTCGGCGTCCTCGAACACCAGGCAGGACGACTTGCCGCCGAGTTCCAGCGACAGCTTTTTCATGGTGGGCGCGGCCGCGGCCATGATGCGCTGGCCGACGGCGTTCGAACCGGTGAAGCTGATGACGTCCACGTCCGCCGACTCCACCAGCCGCGCGGCCACGGCATGTCCCGCTTCGCTGACCAGGTTGACCACACCGGGCGGCAGGCCGGGGGCCTCGTGCAGCGCGGCGATCAAGGCGGCGCTCAGCAGCGCGGTCTGCGGCGCCGGCTTGATCACCGCCGTGCAGCCGGCGGCCAGCGCCGGCGCCAGCGAGCGGATCAACAGCACCGCGGGCGCGTTCCACGGCACGATGATGCCGGCCACGCCGGCGGGCTCCTTCAACAGCGTCGAAAACGCGCCGGGCTCGACCTCGAACACATGACCCGGAAGATAACGCGCCAGCCCGGCGTAATAGCGGATCTCGGATACCGCACCGGCGATCTCGCCGCGCGACTGCGCCAGCACCTTGCCGTTCTCCAGCGTCAGCAGCCGCGCCAGCGTGTCGGCGCGCGCCTCCATCGCGTCGGCCCAGCGCAGCATCACCATCTGCCGCAGCCGCGGATTCTGCGCCCACGACGGCTGGTCGAAGGCGCGCCGCGCCGCCGCGATCGCGTCATCGGCGTCGACGCGCTCGGACGCGGCATAGCGCCCCAGCACGCTGCCGTCCGCTGGGTTCAGGCTATCGCCCCACTGGCCGCCTTGCGCCGGGCGCCATTGCCCGTCGATCAGATTGCTCGCCTGCCTGGATTCCATGTGCCCGCGCCCCTCATTCGACAGTGATGTGGCCGTCGCGAACGACCTTCTTCCACAAGGCCACCTGCGTCGCGATGAACGTGCGGAAGGCCTCCGGCGTGCCGCCGTCGGGCACCACGCCCTGCTGGGCAAAGGCCTCCTTGACGTCGGGCATGGCCAGCACCTGGTTCAGGTCGCGATTGAGCTTGTCGACGATGGCTGGCGGCGTGCCCGCCGGCACGACGAAGCCGTGCCAGGACTCGACCTCATAGCCCGGCAGGCCGGCTTCGGCCGACGTCGGCAGTTCCGGCATCAGCGGCGAACGCTTCGCGCTGGCCACCGCCAGCGGCCGCACCTTGCCGGACTTCAGGAAAGGCAGCGCGTTGGGCAGCAGGTCCATGGCCACGTCGAACTGGCCGCCGGCCAGGTCGGTCAGCATGGGGGTGCTGCCCTTGTAGGGCACCTGCGTCATGCGGGTGCCGGACATGTTCTCGAACAGGGCCATCGCCAGGTGATTGGACGAGCCCGGGCCCGACGACCCGTAGTTCAAGGCGCCCGGCTTGGCCTTGGCGGCCGCCAGCACGTCCTTCAGGCTGCGCAGGGGACTGCCCGCGTGCGTCACCAGCATCATGGGCGACCGGCCCGCCAGGATCACCGGCGTGAAGGCCTTTTCGGTGTCGTAGGGCAGCTTGTACAGCGAAGGATTCGACGCGAAGGGAAACTGCACCACCAGCAGCGTGTAGCCATCGGGCGGCGACATCGCCACGGTCTGCGTGCCGATCACCGTGCCGCCGCCGGGCTTGTTCTCGACGATGACCGTCTGCTTCCACATGGGTCCGAGCTTGGCGGCGACCAGGCGCCCCAGGGTGTCGTTGAAACCGCCCACGGGATACGGCACCACGATGCGCACCGGCTTGGACGGATAGGATTCATTCTGGGCCCGCGCCAGGCCCGGGCCCATGATCAGGCTCGCGCCCAGCAGGGCCGCGGTCAACGTCGATAGAAGGCTGCGGCTCACCGCGAACCGGAATGCATGCATGCCAGGTCTCCTCGTTTTCTTATGGATGGAACTGCGTCAGGCGTAAGCCGGCCCTTCGATGGGCGGATGCGCCGACAGGAAAGCCTCGTCGACCTCCACGCCGATACCCGCCCCGGATGGCGGCGCGACGCAGCCGTCCTCGCCGATGGCGAAAGGCGTGGCCACGAGCGCGTCGCGAAAAAGATTGCCGCGCGATACGTCGGCCTCGAAATAGCCGCCGTGGTCGAGCGCCGCCAGCACATGCAGGGTGGCCGCCATATTGATGCCCGTCATCGACGAATGCGGATGCACCTTCAGCTTGTAGGCCGAGCCCAGCGCCGCGATGCGCAAGGTTTCCGTGATGCCGCCGGTCTTGGACAGATCGGGCTGCAGGACGTCGACCACCCGGTCATCCACCAGCCGGTTGAATTCGAAGCGCGTGTAGTGGTTCTCGCCCGCCGCGAAGGCGATCCGGCCGAAGGCGCGGGCGCGTTCGTAATTGCGGTAGTCATGGGCGGGAAACGGTTCTTCCAGCCAGCCCACGCCCAGGTCGTCCAGGGCGGGTATCGCCTGGCGCGCATCGTCCAGCGTATAGGCGGCATTGGCGTCGGCCAGGATGGCCAGATCGGCGCCGAAGGCCTCGCGCACGGCCCGCACGCGTGCGATATCGCGGGTGACGGAATCGCCCAACCGCAGCTTGACGGCCTTGTATCCCGCGCGCACGTGCGTGCCGGCTTCTTCCACCAGCGCGGCCGGCTCCTGCCAACCGAGCGCCACGCCGCCGGCGTAGGCGGGGATGCGCCGGGCCGCGCCGCCCAGCAGGCGATACAAGGGCCAGCCGACCGCCCTGGCGCGGATATCCCACAGCGCCATATCCAGACCGCTCATGGCGATGGCGCAGCCCGCGCCGATGCCATGGCTGGCAAGCTGCCGCGTGTAGACGCGTTGCCAGACGCCATTGACGTCGGCCGCGTTCATGTCCAGCACCATGGGCCGGAGCGCGTGATTGACGAAATGCGCGATGCTGGAATGGGCGCGGCCGTGATGCGATTCGCCCCATCCCACCAGGCCGCCCGCGGTCGTCACCTTCACGACCACGGCATCGCGCTTCAGCGTGCGGCCCACGCCCAGGCGCACGCTGTGCGCCGGCGGCACCGGAAAGGACGTGGCCCAGGCCTGGATGTCGGCGATCGCGAGTTCCGGGGCGTCGTCGGCCTCGCCATGTATCGGCATGGGCTGCATGAATCCTGTCTCCTCGGCGCGGTCTCGAGCGGACCGGTTGGAGAAAGTTTAGGAACCGCTTAACATCAGGTCAATTAATATTAAATTATCCTTTCCATCACTCTAAATGATGGGTGGAACGAGACGGAGCGCGAGACGATGGAATTCCGGCAGATTCAGTATTTCGTCTGTCTGTACGAGGAAGGCTCGGTGACGCGCGCCGCGCGGCGGCTCAATATCGTGCAACCGGCGTTGAGCATGCAGATCGCCAAGCTCGAGCAGGAGACCGGACGCCAGTTGTTCGTGCGCAGCTCCAGCGGCATGCAACCCACGCCGGAGGCGCGGCAGATGTACCGGATCTTCATGCCGGTGCTCGCCGATTTCGCCCGCGCCCGCGAACAGGTGATGCAGACGGACGCCGAACTGAGCGGCCAGGTGCGCGTGGGCATGATCGCCACCATCGCGCAGGGCGTCATGGTCGATGCCCTGATGGAGTTCACGCAGATGCATCCCAAGGTGGCGTTGGCGCTGGTCGACGGCTACAGCGGCGGCCTGATCGACGCGGTGGCCGGCGGGCAGCTGGACGCCGCGGTCATCAACAAGCCGCGCCGGCCGCTGGCCCTGGCGACCGAACCGATCACCGAGGAAAACCTGGTGCTGGTCACGGGCAGCCAGCATCCTGGCCTGCCGGCCGACATCCCGCTGCGCCGCCTGGCGGGATTGAAGCTGGTGCTGCCCACGCGCCAGCATGGCTTGCGCGGCATCATCGAAAGCTTCGCCCAGGCGGAAGACGTGGATCTGGCGCCCACCGTGGAAATCGATTCGATCAGCGCCATCCTGAAGCTGGTGCACGGCAGCGACTTCGCATCGGTGCTGCCGCAGATCGCGGTGACCAGCGAAATCGCCCTGGGCCGCGTGCGCACCCATGCCATCGTGCGGCCGCGCCTGACGCGGCAGGTCGTGTGCGTGACGCACCCGCGCCGCACGCCCGGCGCGGCGGCCACAGCCTTCCTGCGGGTGCTATTGGCGCACGTGCACGATATGGCGACCGCGTCCGCCTGAGATCGAGCCATCCGGATACCGGGCGATGCCGCGGCGACGCATCACGACCGCATCACATGAGGTGGCCACGGCATACGCGCAAGGCGTTCAGAAGCGCTCGTCGTCGCGCAGATAGCGCCATTGGCCCGGCTGCAGGTCGCCCAGCATGACGCGGCCGATGCGCACGCGCTTTAGGCCGATGACTTTCAGTCCCACCAGTTCGCACATGCGGCGGATCTGGCGCTTCTTGCCTTCCCTCAGGATGAAGCGCAGCTGGTCCTGGTTCTGCCAGGACACCTTGGCGGGCTTCAATGGCTTGCCGTCCAGCGACAGGCCGTGGTTCAGCAGCGCCAGGCCCTGCTCGCCCAGGCGCCCCTGCACCCGCACCAGGTACTCTTTTTCGATGCCGGAATCCTCGCCGATCAACTGCTTGGCGATGCGGCCGTCCTGGGTCAGCACCAGCAGGCCGGTGGAATCGATATCCAGGCGGCCCGCGACGGCCAGCCCGCGCAAGTGGGCACGATCGAAACGCAGCGGCGAACGGTCGTTGGCGGCCCGCGACCGCGGATTGATCAAGGCGGCGGCCGGCTGGTAGCCGTCTTCCGCCTGCCCGGAGACGTAGCCCATGGGCTTGTGGATCAGGATGGTGACGCGCTCCTGCTGCCGCGCCTGGGCGGCGCGCTCCAGCGTGATGGTCTGGCTGGGGTAGGCCTTCGCGCCCAGTTCGGCGACGACCTCGCCATCCACGCGCACCCAGCCGCGCTCGATATAGCTGTCGGCCTCGCGCCGGGAACACAGGCCGCGTTCCGACATGAGCTTGGAGATACGTACTTTTTCCATGGAGCGCGTCGTGAAAGCCGACATTCTAGCGGCTTTGGGCGGGCGGTCCGACGCGATCGCCGGGACCCGGCTGCCGTGGGCCCACGGCGGCGGCGGGTGCGGCGACGTCAGCCGCTTCCGGCTCGGGTGGGGAGTCGCCTGCTTTCCGTCGATGGCGGCAGCGGCGGCGCGCTTGCGGGATAATACGTCGCCATGAAGATTCCTCACCCCCGCAGTCGCGGCTGGACGCCGCACCCCCTACCCGCCTGCACCCCCACCCAGAAGTTCTGGCTGTTCCGCCCCGGCGCATTGACCGCCGGCCTGCGCCAGCTGGGCGAATTCCGCCTGCGCGTGCTGGCCGAATATGCGCAGGCCGCGCCCGCCGACGAAGCGCGGGCCATGCGGCTGCGCCCCGGCTCGATGGTCTGGGTGCGTGAAGTCCTGATGTCGGTCGATGGCATCGACGCCGTGGCCGCGCGCAGCCTGACCCCGCTGGAGGCCTCGCGCGGCATATGGCAGGGCATGCGCCGCCTGCGCACCCGGCCCTTGGCCGATATGCTGTACCACGACCGCACCGTGCGCCGCACCGCCTTCGAATGCCGCCGCCTGGCGCCGGGCGTTCCCTTCTACGCCACCGCGCGCGCAGTCGTCGCCGAAGCGGCGGACGGCTCGGCGGATGGCAAGGTGGTGGACATCCGGTACTGGCCGCGCGGCGCGAACTTGAACATGAACGCGAACCCGCACGGCGCGCGGCAGGCGGCCATCGACCGCGCGTCGCGCATCCTGGCGCGGCGGTCGGTGTTCTGGCGCCACGGACAGCCCTTGCTGGTGGCGGAAGGCTTCATGCCCGGGTTCTGGGACAAGGCCGGCGATCGCCGCCCCGCATAGCGAACGTCAAACGCCCGCCGTCACCGCATCCTCGTCGCGCCGCGCCCGCGGCTGCGACGGGGCGCTGGACGCTCCGACATCCCCGCTCTGCCGCGTCCGCGGCTGCGCCGGGACACCCACGCCCTGCTGCGGCTGTGACGCGGCGCTTGCCGCTTCGGCATTTTCCTTCAGCCGCTGCGCGACCTGCGCCGCCACCTTCGCCTGGTCTTCCGGCGACATGGCGTCGTACTGTTCCTGGCTGATCCCCATGCTGGCCAGCATCATGTAGAACATGCGCTTGCCCAAGGGCATGGACAGATAGTCGGACAACTGTTCCGCCGCGGCGGATTTGGCGCCTGGACTGCCGGCGGGCGCGCCGTGCGCCGCCGCCCACTGCTCGGGATCGGCCATGCTGTAACGGTTGCCCGCGCCGGATGCGCCGGATGTGCCGGATGCACCAGCCGCGCCGGACGCGCCGGACGTGCCGATTGACGGGACTCCGTTCGCCGCCCCGCTGCCGGCGGCGTGCCTGAACAGCTGATCGAAGCCCCCAGCCACCCCGCCATCGCCGGACGCGCCCTGGTCGGCGGCCTTGTCCCGCGGACGCCCGTTCAACAAGCCGACGGTGGCGTTGGCGATGTCCTGCAAACCGAAATTGCCCATACCCGATCCTTTACGCGGACGGCAGGCCGATTCGCGCCCGCTGCATGGGCATGGGCGCCGGCGTGCTCTGCAATGGGCGGATCATAGCGCCGCACGGACCGGTCGCGAGCAGGAGAACAACGGGCCGGAATCCCGCCTATTCCGGCTTGCGATCACTCGCGCCAGGTCTCCGGCACGACGACCACGCTGCCGGCGGCCGCGGTCACGTAGACCTCGCCGTCCTGCACGTTCAGGTCCAGCGACATGGTGCGCTCGGCCAGTTCGCCCAGCGCCTGCGTCTGCTGCGCCGGCAGATTGATCACCTTCAGGTTGCGCGCGCGGGAGAGACGATCGCGTATGCCGTCCCACCAGATCTGGCTGGCGTGGCCGCCGTAGCAATAGACCAGCACCTGCTCCGCGCGACCGCAGGCCTTGAGAATACGCCGTTCGTCGGGCTGCCCGACCTCTATCCACAACTCGATGGCGCCGGTCAGGTCCTTGCGCCAGACGTCGGGCTCATCCGTTTCGCTCAGGCCCTTGGTGAAGGCCAGCGATTCATCGGCATTCAAGGCATAGGCCAGCATGCGCACCATCATGCGCTCGTCGGTTTCCGACGGATGCCGGGCGACGGTCACGGCATGGCTGCCGTAATACCGGCGATCGTTGTCCGCGATATTCAGGTCCGCTTTGTAGATGGTCGCGCGCAATGCCATGGATGTCTTGTCCGCCTATGAAGCCCGGCATGATACCGCCATGCGCGGGTCACTGGATGCGATGCACCCTGGACACGTAGGTCCCCGGACCGGAATCGGGGCTGGCCTCGTCGTTTCCGCGCTGGTCGAAATCGCTGCGCGCCGCCTCGATGGCATCGAGATGGCTGATTGTCCAATTGCCCAGCGGATCGATCGACGCCATCATGGATGCGCCCAGTTGGGTCAACTCGTACTCCACGCGCGGCGGGACCGCGGGAAATACCGTCCGCTTGAGCAGGCCGTCACGTTCCAGGTTGCGCAGCGTCAAGGTCAGCATGCGCTGCGAAATGCCGTCGGTGGCGCGCTTGATTTCGCTGAACCGGAGCGGCCCGCCACGCAGGCGCCCCATGACGCGCATGGACCAGCGGTCGGCGATGCGCGACAGCACGCCGGAGACTTTCTCGCAGACCTTGGGATCATGGTCAACAGTGGGGTCGGTCACATCCATGTACCTCGGTATAAAAAAAGTGCCTTCTTGTGGGACCCGGCCCGGACGCCGAACATGCGGCCACCGAAACCATGGATTACGCCGCATCATGAAGCTTCTGCACATCGACGCCAGCATCACCGCGCCCCAGTCCGTCAGCCGTACGCTGTCCGACGCCATCGTACAGCGGCTGCGCCATACGATACCCGACCTGGCAATCACGCGCCGCGACCTCCACGCCGATCCGCTCCCGCATCTGTCCCTGGCCACCCTGCCGTCCAGCCATCCCATGGTGGCCGCGACCGCCGACAGCGAACGGGCCGTCGCTGCCAGCCAGGCGGTGCTGGACGAATTCCTGGCGGCCGACATCGTCGTGGTGGGCGTGCCCATGTACAACTTCACCATCCCCAGCCAGTTGAAAGCCTGGATCGATCGCCTCCTGGTGCCGGGCCAGACCTTCGCCTACGGCGCGGATGGCGTCAAAGGCCTGGCCGGCGGCAAGCGCGTCATCCTGGCCCTGGCGCGCGGCGGCGCCTATGGCCCGGAATCGCCCGCGGCGGCGGCCGAGCATGCCGAGTCCTACCTGCGCACGGTATTCGGTTTCATCGGAATCACCGCGCCCGAAGTCATCGTGGCCGAAGGCCTGCAAATGGGGGCGGATCAGCGCGCCCGCGCCCTGGAAGATGCCCAGCGCGCCGTCCAGGCGCTGTAGCCGGCAAGCCGCCACCCGCCATTCACATGGCGGGATAGGCCCCGACCGCATGCCGCGCCACGTAGTGGCCGGGCGACACCTCGACCAGCGGCGCGACGACAGGCTCGTCGCCCACCTTGCGCACCGGACTGGGGATTTCGTCGACCAGCAGCGAACGCTGGCGATGGCGCCGCTGCGGATCGGCGATCGGTACCGCGGCCATCAGCTTCCTGGTGTACGGGTGCTGCGGGTTCTCGAAGATGGCCCGGCGCGGACCGATCTCGACGATCTGCCCCAGATACATCACCGCCACCCGATGGCTGACACGTTCGACCACCGCCATATCGTGCGATATGAACAGGAACGACACGCCCAGCTCGCGCTGCAGATCCAGCAGCAGGTTGACGATCTGCGCCTGGATGGAGACGTCCAGCGCCGACACCGACTCATCGGCGATCACCACCTTGGGATTCAGCGCCAGGGCCCGCGCGATGCACACGCGCTGGCGCTGGCCGCCGGAAAACTCGTGCGGATAGCGCCCTATCATTTCCGGCACCAGCCCACACTTGTCCATCAGCCAGCGCACGCGCTCCTGCGCCTTCGCGCCCTTGGCCACGCCGTGGATCAGCAGCGGCTCCATGATGGAGTCGCCCACTGTCATGCGCGGATCCAGCGAACCGAAGGGATCCTGGAAAATGAACTGGATGTGCCGGCGCAGCGTCTGCATGGCCGCGCCGCGCAGCGCGCCGATATTGCGCCCGTCGAACTCGATGGTGCCGCCCTGGCTGTGCACGAGCTGCAACAGCGAACGGCCCGTCGTCGTCTTGCCGCAGCCCGATTCGCCGACCAGCGACAACGTCTCGCCGGGATAGAGATCGAAGCTGACCTTTTCCACCGCATGCACCCGGCGCTGCACTCGTCCCAGGATGCCGCCGGCGATGTCGTAGCGCGTGACGAGGTCGCGCACCTTCAGCACCGGGCCGTTTTCCCGCCGCACCGTGCTTTCGACCACGCGGCGCTCGGGCGCGGGCGCCGATTGGCCCTGCTCGACGTCGCTGACGGTCAGCAGGGGAAACGGCGCCGGTTCGTCCGTGCCGTGCATGGCGCCCAGGCGCGGCACCGCCGACAGCAGCGCCCGCGTATACGCATGGCGCGGATGGGCAAAGACCTCGTCGGAGCCGCCCTCTTCCACCTTGTCGCCGCGGTACATGACCAGCACGCGGTCGGCGACTTCCGCCACCACGCCCATGTCGTGCGTGATGAAGATCACGCCCATGTTCATCTCTTCCTGCAGCTGGCGTATCAGTTGCAGGATCTGCGCCTGTATCGTGACGTCCAGCGCGGTGGTGGGCTCGTCGGCGATCAGCAGCTGCGGCTTGCACGACAGCGCCATCGCGATCATCACGCGCTGGCGCATGCCGCCGGACAGCTGGTGCGGATAGCGGTCCAGCACGGATTTGGCTTCCGGGATGCGCACCCGTTCCAGCATGCGCAGCGTCTCGGCACGCGCCTCCCCGGCATCCAGACCCTGGTGCAGCCGCAGGGCCTCGGCGATCTGCACGCCGGCCGTGAAGCTGGGGTTCAGCGACGTCATCGGCTCCTGGAAGATCATGGCGACGTCCGCGCCGCGCACGCGCTGCAGCGTGGCTTCGTCGGCGGCCGTCATGTCCAGCATCTCGCCGTTGCGGCGGCGCAGCCGGATCGAGCCGTTGACGATCCTGCCGCCGCCGTATTCGACCAGCCGCATCAGCGCCAGCGAGGTCACCGACTTGCCCGACCCGGATTCGCCGACGATGGCCAGCGTTTCGCCGCGATCGACGTGGAAGGACACATTGCGCACGGCTTCGACGGTGCGGTCGTGCGTCTTGAAACGCACGGTCAGGTCGTTGACGTCAACGACGCGGTTCGATTCCATCGCTTGCATCGCGCTCACTTCTCCTGACGCGGGTCCAGGGCGTCGCGCAAGCCATCGCCCAGCAGATTGAAACCCAGCACCGCCAGGAAGATGGCGGACCCGGGGAATATCGACATCCATGGCGCCTGCGTCATGAAGTTCTTGGCCGTGTTGAGCATCGAACCCCAGGACGGATTGGGCGGCTGCAGGCCCAGGCCCAGGAAGGACAGGCTGGCCTCGGCAATGATGGCCGTGGCGATGGTGATGGTGGCCTGCACGATCAGCGGCGGCATGATGTTGGGCAGGATGTGGCGCACGATAATGCGCGTATCCGAAGCCCCCAGCGCCCGCGCGCTGGCCACGTAGTCTTCGTTCTTGACCGCCAGCACCTGCCCGCGCGCCAGGCGCACGAACTTGGGCGCGGCCGACACGCCGATGGCCAGCATCGCATTGATCAGGCTGGGCCCCAGGAAGGCGGCCAGCGCGATCGCCAGGATCAGGAAGGGAATCGCCAGCAGCGCCTCGGTCACGCGCGAGATCGAGCTGTCCACCCAGCCGCCGAAGTAGCCGGACAACAGGCCGAACGGCACGCCGACGATCATGGCGATGAGCACGGACGCCAGGCCCGCCATCAGCGATGCGCGCGCGCCGAACAGCATGCGCGTATAGATGTCGCGGCCCAGCTCGTCGGTGCCCAGCCAGAAGTTCGCGGACGGCGGCTTGCGGATGGTCGTGAAGCTGGTCTGGAAAGGATCGTGGTTGGCCAGCAGCGGCGCGAGGATCGCCACGACGACGAAGAACAGCACGATGGCCGCGCCGATCATGGCGATGCGATTGCGGCGGAATTTGGCCCAGGCCCGGTTGGCGCGCCTGGGCGTCGCGCCGCCGGCGACGGCGGCAGCAGGTGTAGCGCTCATGAGTGCCTCAAACGGGGATTGACGACGATGTACAGGATATCGGCCACCAGGTTCATCACGATGAAGCCGACGGCCACGCAAAGCACCACGCCCTGCACCACCGCATAGTCGCGGTTGAACACGGCGTCGACCACCAGCTTGCCGAAGCCGGGAATCGTGAAGACCTGCTCGGTCAGCACCGCGCCCGCCATCAATTCACCGAACAGCAGCGTGACCAGGGTCACGATGGGCATCAGCGCATTGCGCAGCGCGTGGCGCAGCACCACCTTGCGCGGCGACACGCCCTTGGCGCGCGCGGTGCGGACGTAATCGGCGCCCAGCGCTTCCAGCATGGCCGATCGCGTGTGCCGCATCAGGTAGGCGGCCAGGGCCGTCGACAGCACGATCGCCGGCATGATCATGGTCTTCATGGACAGCCAGAAGTTCTCGGACGGCGAGACATAGCCCGACGCCGGCAGCCAGCGCAGCTGCACCGACACCACCATGATCAGGATGATGCCCAGCCAGAAATTGGGTATGGACATCCCCGACAGGGCCGCCACGTTGGCGCCGTACTCCAATAACTTGCCTTTCTTGACCGCCGCCAGGATGCCCATGGGGATGCCCACCAGCAGCGCGATGATCATGGCCATCGCGGCCAGCTGCAGCGTCACCGGCAGCTTCTGCGCGATCAGCGACGTCACGGGCACGTCGGTGCGCAGCGACTTGCCCAGGTCGCCGGTGGCGACCTGTTTGACCCAGGCCACGTATTGCACGGGCAAGGGATCGTCCAGATGGTATTTGTCGCGCAGGTAGTCCAGCACGGCGGGATCGCGCTCTTCGCCCGCCAGGGTCAGAACCGGGTCGCCGGGCAGTAGCTTCTGCAGCAGGAAGACGATCATCGACACCAGGATCAGCGTCGGGATCGCCACCAGCACACGGCGCAGGATAAGTTTGAACATGAAAAAGAATCGCAGAAAACATAAAGAGCGAAGCGCCGGGACAACGAGTCCCGGATACCCCGCTCGGCCAGAGCCAAAAGCGCCTTAGTTCGAGAAGGCGACGCCCTTCAACCGGATCATCCCGTCAGGATAAGGCAGGAAGCCCTTGACCTTCTTCTGCATGGCGAACGGCCATGGCTGGAAGTACAGGAAGGCGTCGGGCATTTCCTTCTGCATGATGGTCTCGGCCTGCTCATACAGGGCCTTGCGCTTGGCTTCGTCAGGCACCTTGCGCGCGTCGTTCAGGAACCCGTCAACCTTGGGATTGCAGTACTCGCCGTCGTTCAGCGCGCCCTTGCAGGTGACGAACGGATAGACGTTGCCGTCCGGATCGGGACGGCCGGACCAGCCCCGCAGCGCGACTTCGAAGTTGCCGCCGCGCATCTGCGTCAGCAGCGCCGCGTAGTCGGTCGGGCGCAGGCTCAGCTCGATGCCCGCCTCGCGCGCCATGGCCTGCATCATTTCGGCGATCGCCGCCGTCGTGGTGTTGTTGCCGAAAGCCAGTTCCGCCTTCACCTGCGTCAGCCCCGCCTGCTTGAGCAGCGCCTTGGCCTTGGCCACGTCGCGCTTGGGCACCGGGAACTTGTCGCTGTGGTAGGGACTGGCCGGCGGGAAGGCCTGGTTGGCGGGTTCGTAGAGTCCGCCGCCGATCACTTCGTTGATGGCGTCGCGATCGATCGACAGGCTCAGCGCCTGGCGCACGCGCTCATCGCGGAAGGGATTGTTCTTGGCCCGTTCCCCGTTGTTCTGGTTGAACACGATTTCCTGGAAGCCCAGGCCCGCCACCGACGAGAAGTGCAGGTTGCTGTCTTTCTTGACGTCCGGCGCGTCCGACGGATTCAGGCGTTCCAGGATGTCCAGGCCGCCCGAACGCAGGTTCTGCAGGCGCACCGTCGTGTCGGGAATCGGCAGGTAGGTGATCTTGCTGAAGTGATAGTCCTTGGCGTCGTAGTACTTGTCGAACTTCTCCAGCACGATGCGGTCGTTCTGCACCCGTTCGACGAACTTGTAGGGCCCCGAGCAGATGGGCTTGCGGCCCACCGCATTGGGATCCTTGTCGCTGAACGCCGCTGGGGACAGCATCATCCCGGCGCGGTCGGTGAGCTGGTACAGCAGGGTCGCGTCCGGCTGCTTCAGCTTGAGCACCAGCGTCTGCGCGTCCGGCGCCTGCACGTCCTGCACGGACGCCAGCTCGCCCTTGCGGAAGCTGTCGGGCAGCGTGCGGGCGCGGTCCAGGTTGGCCTTGGCCGCGGCCGCGTCGAACTTGCTGCCGTCATGGAACAGCGCGTCGCCGCGCAGCTTCATGGTCAGCTCGGTGTTGTCGGCATTCCAGGTCCAGGACGTCGCCAGCTGCGGCACGATGTGCAGCTTGGGATCGATGTCCACCAGCTTGTCGCACAGCGACGTGAACACGATGCGGCCCACGTAGGTGCGGGCGCGCGCGGGATCCAGCACGTCCGGATCTTCCTGCAGGCCGACGCGCAGTTCCTGCGCCACGGCGGATCCGGCCGCCAGCGCCATCATCGCGGCGCCGATCACGAAACCCAATTTTTTCATTGCATTCCTCTTATTGGTGCCCATGCGTCACGCGATCAGAAACCCACCGCCTGGCCGTCACGCCGGCTGTCGCTGGCGGCGACGTAACCCAGTTCGTTGTCGTCTTCGGACATGCGCCAGATGAACTGGCCCGAACCGAAATCCATGTAGGGGTCGTTGACGCTCTTCAGCTGGTGGCCCAGGCTCTTGAGCCCTTCCATGGTGCTGGCGGGCATCGTGGCTTCCAGATCCACCGTGAAGTCGCGGTTGACCTTCCAGCGCGGCGCGTCGCACGCCGCCTGCGGGTTCTGATGATAGTCCAACATGCGGACCACGGTTTGCAGATGGCCCTGCGGCTGCATGTCGCCGCCCATGACGCCGAAGCTCATGACCGGCTTGCCGCCACGCGTCAGGAAACCGGGGATGATCGTGTGGAAGGGACGATGGCCGCCCTTGACCACGTTGGCGGCCTTGGGATTCATCGAGAATCCGACGCCGCGGTTCTGCAGGCTGATACCGGTGCCCGGCACCACCACGCCCGAGCCGAAGCCCATGTAGTTGGACATGATGAAGGAGATCATCATGCCGCTTTCGTCGGCGGCCGTCATATAGATGGTGCCGCCCGCGTGGGGACGGCCCGCGGCGAAATGCGTGGCGCGGTCCATGCTGATCAGCTTGGCGCGCGACGCCAGGTAGGCGTCGTCCAGCATCTGCTCGGGGGTGACTTCCATGCTGCGCGGGTCGCCCACGTACTTGTACAGGTCGGCGAACGCCAGCTTCATGGCTTCGATCTGCAGGTGCTGCGACCGGACCGAATCCACGCCCAGGCCGGCGACGTCGAACTTGTCCAGGATGCCCAGCGCGATCAGCGCGGCGATGCCCTGCCCGTTCGGCGGGATCTCATGCAATTCGTAGCCGCGGTAGGAGCGCGAAATCGGTTTGACCCAATCGGGCTTGTAGTTGCGCAGGTCGTCCAGCGTCATCGCGCCGCCGCACTCCTTGCTGAAGGCGATCAGTTTTTCGGCGATCTCACCTTCGTAGTAATCGCGGCCCTTGCTGGCGGCGATGCGGCGCAGCGTCCAGGCGGCATCCGGAATGCGGAAATGCTCGCCGACCTGCGGCGCGCGGCCGTTGGGCATGAAGGCCTGCGCGAAACCGGGCTGGTCCTTCAGCTCCGGCACGGCGGCGGCCCACTTGCGGGCGACGATGGGCGGCACGGCATAGCCGCGCTCGGCGATTTCGATGGCCGGGTCGAACAGCTGCTCGAACGGCAGCTTGCCGAACTTCTCGTGCAAGGCCGCCCAGCCCGCCACGGCGCCCGGAACGGTCACGCTATCCCAGCCGCGCTTGGGCTGCTTGGCCAGGCCGTCGGCGCCCGTGCCGTATTTGTTCTTGAAGTAGTCCACGCTCCACGCGGCCGGCGCGACGCCCGAGGAATTCAGGCCCTGCAGCTGCTTGCCATCCCACACGATGGCGAAGCAGTCGCTGCCGAGTCCGCAGGACACCGGCTCCGTCAGCGTGATCGTCGCGGCCGCGGCGATGGCGGCATCCACCGCGCTGCCGCCCTTGAGCAGCATGCGCAGCCCGGCCTGCGCGGCCAGCGGATGCGAAGTGGACACGAAGTTGCGCGCGAACTGCGGCGCACGGATGGTCGGATAGGGGTTTTCCCAGAGGAAGCTCTTCATGGTGTCGGCGGTGGCTCGGTGGAACGGCGGAATGCAAACCGTGGAAGGTACACGCGTGGTTTAATTAGATCAATTTGAATTTTTTTCGCGTCACAAAAGATTTTTTTATAGGTTGGTGGCGCTCCCTGGTGAACCCCGTTACCGGTCGCACGGTGTCCCAGGGCATACCCTTAGGGCGGCCACGCATCACCGGCACCCGGCATCCATGAGCACCATCCGTTTCCTGCGCACTTTCATGGCGGTCGCCCGCTATGGATCCTTTTCCGAAGCCGCCGAGCGCGTCGCCCTGACTCAGGCGGCCGTCAGTTTCCAGATGCGCGCCCTGGAAGAAGACCTCGGCCGCGAGCTGTTCGACCGCAGCGGCCGGCTGGCCCTGCTGAACGCCGCCGGCCGCGAGCTGCTGCCGGAGGTCAAGCAGTTGCTCGACCTGTACGACCGCATGCGGCTGCCGCAGAAGCCCGGCCCCGGGCAACTGGCCGGCTCGGTCGCCTTCGGCGCCATCGTGTCCTGCATGGGCGCCTTGTCCAAGGTCGTGTCCGAGCTCAAGCGCCGGCACGACAGCCTGGACGTACGCCTGTTCTCCGGAAAGTCCGGCGAGCTGGCCAGCAAGGTGGAAAGCGGCGACCTGGACGCCGCGCTGGTGGTGGAATCGGGCCGCCGCGTGGCCAGCATGCGCTGGACCCCGCTGCATGAAGAACCGCTGGTGGCGCTGGCGCCGCCCACGGCGGCCGGCCAGACCGTGCGCGAGCTGCTGGAGCGCAACCCCTTCCTGCGCTTCGACCGCACCCAGCGCACCGGCCTGCAGATCGACCGCGTGCTGCGGAGGATGAACGTCCACGTGCACGACTTCCTGGAATTGAACGCCATCGAAACCGTGGTGGAACTCGTGCGACAGGAAGTGGGCGTCAGCCTGCTGCCGCAGCTGATGTGGTCGCAGTGGCGCACGGCCCCGGACCTGCGCGTATGGGACTTGCCGGAGGATATCGGCCCGGTGGTCCGGGCCGTGGGCATGATAGAGCGCCGCGAACATGCGCGGCAGAACATCACGGAATCGATATTCAAGGAGTACGCGGCCCTGCACCAGGCCCGCGACGACAAGCGCTAGCGCCTGCCTTGCCGGAACGTCACGACCCCACCAGCAGGTCCATGAAGCGCGCCATCTGTACGTCCTGCGACGTCACGCCGCCGGCGTCATGCGTGGCCAGCACCACTTCGACCCGGTTGTAGATGTTGGACCATTCGGGATGATGGTCCATCTTGGCCGCCATCAGCGCCACGCGCGCCATGAAAGCGAAGGCGCCGTCGAAATCGCCGAAGACGAAGGTCTTGGCGATGGCGTCGCGGCCGGCGACGGCGGACCATCCGGACAATTCCCGCACGGCCCGATCGGCGCCTATCCTGGCAAGGTCAACCATGTGAGGTACTCCCCTATCCCTGCGATTACAGGGCGTCGTTGTCGGATTCGCCCGTGCGAATCCGGATGGCCTGCTCCACCGCGGTGACGAAAATCTTGCCGTCGCCGATCTTGCCCGTGCGCGAGGCCTTGACGATGGCTTCGATGGCGTTGTCCACCATCTCGTCGGGCAGCACGACTTCGACACGTATCTTGGGCAGGAAATCGACGACGTATTCGGCGCCGCGATAAAGCTCGGTATGCCCCTTCTGGCGGCCGAAACCCTTGACTTCCGTGACGGTCAGCCCGCTGACGCCGACGTCGGCCAGGGCTTCGCGGACTTCGTCCAGCTTGAAGGGTTTGATGATGGCGGTAACTAGTTTCACGTGCAGTCCTCGATTCTATTTATGACGAATGGGTGGCGGGGTCAGGTCGTTTCCCGGAAGCCGTTCGTGACAGGATAGCGCCAATCCCTGCCGAACGCCCTGGGAGTAATACGGGGTCCGGGGGGCGCCTGGCGCCGCTTGTACTCGCTGACGCGGATCAGCCGCACCACCTGCTCGACCGCGTCCTCGGGGAAACCGGCGGCGACGATATCGGCGGCGGACTGGTTGCGCTCCATATATCGCTCGACGATGCCGTCCAGGATGTCGTAGGGCGGCAGGCTGTCCTGGTCTTTCTGGTCGGGCCGCAGTTCGGCCGAAGGCGGCCGGGTAATGATGCGCTCGGGAATGACTTCCTGCTGGCGGTTGCGCCAGTTGGCCAGGCGGTAGACCAGCGTTTTCGGTACGTCCTTGATGACCGCGAACCCGCCTGCCATATCGCCGTACAGCGTGCAGTAGCCGGTGGTCATCTCCGACTTGTTGCCGGTGGTGAGCACCAGCCGTCCGGTCTTGTTCGACAGCGCCATCAGCAGCGTGCCGCGCACGCGGGCCTGGATGTTCTCTTCCGTAGCGTCCACGGCCATGCCGGCGAAATGCGGCGCCAGCGCGGATTCGAAGCCTTCCACCACCGGCCCGATGGCGATCACGTCGTAGCGCACGCCCAGGCGCTTGGCCATGTCGGCGGCATCCGTCTGCGAAATATCGGCGGTGTAGCGCGACGGCATCATGACGGCGCGCACGTTGTCGGCGCCCAGGGCGTCGACGGCGATGGCCAGCACCACCGCCGAATCGATGCCGCCGGACAGGCCGATGATGGCGCCCGGAAATCGGTTCTTGCCCAGGTAGTCGCGCACGCCCACGACCAGCGCCTTCCAGACCTGCTCTTCCGGATCGCTGGGCTGCAGGTCGGCCTGCGCGTCCACGGGGGTGATGCTGCCGTCCGCGCCCACGTCCACGGCATGCACGCAGGCCTCGAATTCGGGCAGGCGCGCGCGCGGCTGCCCCTGTGCGTCCACCGCGAAGGACGCGCCGTCGAAGACGAGTTCGTCCTGGCCGCCCACCATGTTGGCGTAGATCACCGCGCCGCCGCTCAGGCGCGCGCATTCGGCCACGACTTCCATCCGCTGCGCCTGCTTGCCGGTATTGAAGGGGGAGGCGTTGGGGACGAGCAGCACCTGGCTGCCGGCTTCGCGCGCCGCCTGCGGGGCATGCGAAAACCAGATGTCTTCGCAGATCACCACCCCGAAGCGCACGCCCTTGACGTCGAAGGTGAACGGCTTGCCGTCGGCAATGAAATAACGCTGCTCGTCAAAAACGGAATAATTCGGCAGCTCGCGCTTGCGATAGGTGCCCAGCACGCGGCCTTCCAGCAGCACCGAGGCGGCGTTGTACAGCACATGGCGGCCCGTGCGGTCCGCGAAGGCGTAGGCTTTGGCGCCGCAGGTATCGCCATCGACGTGGCCGACGACCACGTGCAGGCCCTTGAGCTCGGCCAGGTCGCGGCGCAGTTCGTCCAGTTGCTGCTGCTGTTCGCAGACGAACTGCGGCCGCAGCAGCAGGTCTTCCGGCGGGTAACCGGTCAGCACGAGTTCCGGCGTCAGGAGTATGTCGGCGCCCATCCGGTGCGCCTCGCGAGCCGCCTGCAGGACGCGTTCGGCATTTCCGCAGATGTCTCCGACACAAGAATTGATCTGGGCGATCGCCACGCGGGGTGCGGTCATGGAGTTGCTTCCGTAGAGAGGGTGGCGGAACGCCGGCACGGCGGCCGGCACAGCCGTTGGAACGTCTGCCGATTATCTCACCATCGGACGGCCAGGCCGGTTCGATTATGACACCGCGCTTCACGGCGGGCTCTATAATCCCCGTCACTATGTCGACGCCCTCCTCCCCCTCCCAGAACCAGTTCGCCAACAAGGCGCAAGCCTGGTCCGCCCGGTTTTCCGAACCGGTCTCCGATCTCGTCAAACGCTATACGGCATCCGTGGATTTCGACCAGCGCCTGGCGCGCCACGATATCCAGGGTTCCCTGGCCCATGCGGACATGCTGGCCGCCCAGGGCATCATTTCCGCGCAGGACAAGGCCGACATCGAACGCGGCATGGCGCAGATCCTGTCGGAAATCGACGCCGGCAGCTTCCAATGGCTGCTCGACCTGGAAGACGTCCACCTGAACATCGAAAAGCGCCTGGTGGAACTGGTGGGCGACGCCGGCAAGCGGCTGCATACCGGCCGTTCGCGCAACGACCAGGTGGCCACCGACATCCGCCTGTGGCTGCGCGGCGAAATCGACGTCGCCCTGGACCTGCTGCGGCAACTGCGCCATGCCTTGGCCACGGTGGCGCTGGAACATGCCGACACCATCATGCCCGGGTTCACCCATCTGCAGGTGGCCCAGCCCGTGACCTTCGGCCACCATCTGCTGGCCTACGCCGAAATGTTCGGCCGCGACGCCGAACGCCTGCAGGACTGCCGCCGCCGCGTGAACCGCCTGCCCCTGGGCGCCGCGGCGCTGGCCGGCACCAGCTTCCCCATCGACCGCGAACGGGTCGCCGCCACCCTGGGCTTCGACGGCGTGTGCCGCAATTCCCTGGACGCCGTGTCGGACCGCGACTTCGCCATCGAATTCTGCGCCGCCGCCGCGCTGGTGATGACGCACGTGTCGCGTCTGTCGGAAGAACTGGTCCTGTGGATGAGCCCGCGCGTCGGCTTCATCGACCTGGCCGACCGCTTCTGCACCGGCAGCTCCATCATGCCGCAGAAGAAGAACCCGGACGTGCCCGAACTGGCGCGCGGCAAGACCGGCCGGGTCAACGGCCATCTGGTGGCCCTGCTGACCCTGATGAAAGGCCAGCCCCTGGCCTACAACAAGGACAACCAGGAAGACAAGGAAGGCCTTTTCGATACGGCCGACACGCTGCGCGACACCTTGACGATCTTCGCCGACATGGCGGGCGGCATCAAGGTCAAGGTGGAAAACATGCGTGCCGCGGCGCTGCAGGGCTACGCCACCGCGACCGATCTGGCCGATTACCTGGTCAAGCGCGGCATTCCCTTCCGCGACGCGCATGAAGTCGTGGCCCATGCGGTGCGCGACTGCGAACTGCGCGGCTGCGACCTGGCCGACCTGACGCTGCAGGAACTGCAGGCCTACCACGCGTCCATCGGCGAAGACGTGCACCAGGTGCTGACGCTGGAAGGCTCGGTCGCGGCGCGCGATCACATCGGCGGCACCGCCCCGCAGCGCGTGCGCGAAGAAGCGCAGCGGGTACTGGCGCAGACGTCCGCCTGACACGCGGGGCGCCGCGCGCCCGCCAGCGGGACGCATTGAAAAAGGCCGCCGATCAGGCGGCCTTTTGTCTGGCCCGCGGCGGCCGGACGGGCCGCCGCTGCCTCAAGCGGCCTGCTCCTGGTCCGCGGCCTGGGCGGCTTCCTGGCGTTTTTCCGCCGCCTGGCGCTGGGCCCCTTCGATCGCCGCCGCATCGCCCGACTCGAACACGGCGATGGATTCCACGTGCCCTGTGTGCGGGAACATGTTGATGACGCCCGCGCTCAGCAGGCTGTAGCCGCCTTCATGCACCATGATGGCGGCGTCGCGCGCCAGCGTGGCCGGGTTGCAGGACACGTACACGATGCGGCGCGGCCGCTCAGCGGCGGACAACTGTGCCAGCGCCTGCGCGACGGCCTGCGCGCCCTCGCGCGGCGGATCGATGAGCATGCGGTCGAAATGGCCCAGGCCGCGCAGCCATTGCACGTCGACCTCGAACAGATTCAAGGTGGCGAACGACACGCGGTCGCCCAGGCCATTGCGCGTGGCGGCTTCGTGCGCCCGATCCGTCAAGGCCTTGCTGCCTTCCACGCCCACGGCCTCGCGCGCCCGCGTGGCCAGGGGCAGCGTGAAATTGCCCAGTCCGCAGAACAGGTCGGCGACCCGCTCGTCCGGCCGGGCTTCCAGCAAGGACAGGGCGCGCGACACCAGCGCACGGTTGATGGCGTGATTGACCTGCGTGAAGTCGGTGGGCTTGAACGGCATGCGCAAGCCGAACTCCGGCAGGGTGTAGGCCAGCGTTTCGGCGTGTTCCCTTTCGAGCGGATGACAGGTGTCCGGCCCCTTGGGCTGCAGCCACCATTGCACGCCGTTTTCCTGGGCGAAGGCGCGCAGGATGTCGATATCCCCGGGCGTCAGCGGCAGCAGGTGGCGCAGTACCAGCACCGTGGCGGCATCGCCCACGGCAACCTCGATCTGCGGCATGCGGTCGGGCGCGGACATGGCGCCGATCATCGCGCGCAGCGGCATCAGCAAACGCGCCACATGGGGCGGCAGGACGTGGCATTCCCGCATGTCCGCGACGTAGCTGCTCTTGCGCTCGTGGAAGCCGACCAGGACGCCGCCCTTCTTGGGGACGACGCGCACGGAAAGCCGCGCGCGGAAACGGTAGCCCCAGGTGGGCCCATGCAGCGGCGGCAGGATGCGCTGCGGGCGCAGTTTCCCCACGTGCCAGAACGTGTCTTCCAGCGAGCGCTGCTTGATCGCCACCTGGGCCGCGGGCTCCAGGTGCTGCATGGCACAGCCGCCACAGACGCCGAAATGCGGGCAGCGCGGCGTGACGCGCTGGGATGACGGTTGCAGCACCTCTACCGTGCGGGCGATTTCGTAGGACGGCTTGCGGCGCACGGTTTCGCCGGTGACGCGCTCGCCAGGGAGCGCGCCTTCGACGAATACCACCTTGCCTTCGCGGCGGGCGATACCCCTGGCTTCCAGGTCCAGGGATTCGATATTCAGGACTTCGGACATCGGCTATCTCATCGGAACAGCCCGGCATTGTAGAAGTTCCGCGAAACCCGCGCTTGCCCCCGGGGCCCTTTCGCCTTGAGGCGGCCGGGCGGCAAAAAAAAACGTCCGCCGGATGGCGGACGTTTCCCCTTGGGAGCGCGGTCAAGCCGCTTTTGGTATGCATGGACCGGAGCCCCGTACCGCGACGCGCGCGTCGCGATCCGGCAAGCCCGGCCGGGCGGTCGCGCCAGTGGCGCGCCCGCTCAGAACGTGCGGGAGATCGAAGCGACCAGCCCCAGCCGGCCGGCGGGATGGTCGTACTTGGTGTTGTACCAATTGTCCTTGGACGCACCGACCGCGGCCAGGCCGAACACCCAGCCCTTGATGTCCTTGGTGACGCCCAGCTTGTAGTCCACGTAGTGGCCCAGTTCGTCGCCATCCGTATCGACCTGGTTCTTCAGCTTCTGGTAGCCCACGTGGCCCACCAGGCCCCAGCCGTCGCCCAGGTCCCAGGTCGCCGACGCGTCCAGGTACCACGTGCCTTTCGAATTCGGCGTGCTGAAGAAATCGCTCGGCGTGTAGGAGTACTTCAGGGAGTAGCCGCCATAGGTACCGGCGATGTACAGGTCGGTGTTGTTGTAGTTGCCGCCCTTGGGAGACGACGAACCCGGGTAGTAATAGTGCAGCGCGCCGACGTCGATGCCGAAGCCGTTGTAGACCTCTCCGCGCCAGCCGCCGTAGAAGTCCATTTCGAGGTTGCCCTCGTTGTACAGGGTGCTGGAAACATTCGAGTTCCAGTTGCCAAGGTAGAAGCCCGACGAGTGCGTCAGGTCCAGTCCCAACTGAGCCGCCGGCCGGAAGTCGGTCTGCGAATAGCCACGGAAACGATAGTCGTTGGTGACGGTGGCGTTGCCGCTGAGCGAAAAACCCGCGCCCAGATCGGTCGGGTCGGCATGGGCCGCCCCGGCAAAACACGTGGCAAGAACAAAGGGGACTGCGCGCAACGTCTTCTTCATGGCAAGGATCCTGGTCTCAGTGATGCGTGTATGTGGGCATGATCCGGCGGGGCGAACCCGCCGGTCATGGCGCAGCGGGAAATGACAGGTACTACGAAACCGCCGCGGCCAACCCCATTTGCATCGGGATAGCCGCACCTCCTCGGCTTCTCCCCCATAAAAGCGAAATCCGTGCCAACTTTTCACACCTTGAAGAATACGTAAACGGACGTTGTGTGATAGCCGAACCCGCACCATAACGGTGCAGGAGACGCCCCGCAAGCCTGCGCGACCGATGCCCCAAGAAAGGGAAACGCCCGCATCCGTGCATACGGATGCGGGCGTCGGGTACCTGCCGCCAGGAACGACCGGCTACGTGCGGCCGGCCGCCCCTGGAGAGGGCTTAGCTGGAAGTCGCCGGCGCGGCCGGGGCCGGGCGACGTTCGGCGCCGGGACGACCATCCTTGCGATGCTCCTCGCGGCGCTCCTGCATGCGCGCCTGGCGATCCTTGACGAACTGGGTCACCTGCTGGCGCTGGCCGTCGTTCAGGCTGTCCCACACGGCCAGCCATTTCTGGCGGACCTCATCGGCGCGCCCCTGGTACTGCTGCCGGGCCTGGGCCTGGGCGTCGGCCAGGGCATGGGGATCGAGCTTGCCGGCTTGCAGTTGCTGGTCCAGCGTCTGGTGCCGGGTGGCCATGCCCTCACGCATGGACTTGCCGAAGTCCTGCTGCGCCTGCTGGGCGGCGGAGAACAGCGCCTGCTGGTTGGCATCCAGCTTCAGCGCCGCGACTTCCTTCTTGCCGAGCGGGCCCACGCCGGGCACCCACAAGGCGTCACGCATGCCTTGCATGTGGTGGAAGCGGCGGCCGTCCGCGCTCTTGCCGGAATGGCTGGCGCCGGACTGCGCCGTGCTGGGCTGCGCCGCGGACGTGGAAGCGTCCGGCGCCGCGGAAGCAGCCCCGGCGAAAGTACCGGCAGCGACGGCAAGCGCCAGGCTGGCGACGACGGGACGAATGGCGAATCGGGACATGAGTGGTCTCCTAGGGAGTGAGAGTGCGAGACCATTGTCATGGGGGTCCGATTACGCGCCGGTTTCGCGCGCGGCCCCGTTTGTTTCAGTCGATTGCGCCCCGATCGGGGATCAGGGAGCCGTCCGCTCCTGGTCCCAGGCCGCCAGGTATTCCTTCCAATGCGGCGCCGGGCTGGCCGCGAGCGTGTCGCGCACCAGGTCGATTTCTTCCTGGTAGGAAGCGGCATCGAGTTCGCCGCGCAGGAAGCGCCAGCGGCAATACACCAGCCAGGTATTGACCACGTCGGTCTCGCAATAGGCGCGGACTTCGTCGGCCTTGCCCTGGTTCCAGGCATCCCAGACCTTGCCGCCATCCATGCCCAGCTTGCCCGGGAAACCGCACAGCTTGGCCAGTTGGTCCAGCGGCGCGTTGGCGCGACCGTTGTACTTGGCCAGCACGTCCATCAGGTCGACGTGGCGGGTGTGGTAACGGCCGATGTAGTTGTTGAACTTGAATTCGCGGTCATCTTCGCCCTGGTCCCAATAGCGGGGCGCGGGCACCCCATGGATCAGGCTGCGATAGTGCAGCACGGGCAGGTCGAAACCGGAACCGTTCCAGCTGACCAGCTTGGGCGTATAGCGTTCTATCGTTTTGAAGAAGCCCGCCAGCAGCGCGGGTTCGTCGTCGTCCGGCTTGCCCAGCGTGCGCACCCGGAAGCCCTGGTCGTCGCGGAAGACGCAGCCGATCACGGCCACCCGATGCAGGTGCAGCGGCAGGAAATCGCTGCCGCCGGTGGCCTCGCGCCGTTCGGCGAAGGCGCGCTCGGCGACTTCGCTGTCGGGCAGGTCGACGCCCCAGCCATTCAGGCGGCGGAGCCCCGCCACGTCGGGCAGGGTCTCCAGATCGAAGACCAGGGTGGGCGTCATGATCAGCGCTGCGGCAGGTATTGCAGCGGATCGACCGGCGTGCCCTGGCGCCGGATCTCGAAGTGCAGGCGCGGCGACGCGGCGTCGGTCTGGCCGATTTCCGCGATCTTGGCGCCCTTTTTCACTTCCTGTCCGCTCTTGGCCAGCAGCGCGCGATTGTGCGCATAGGCCGTGATGAAGCCATTGGTGTGCTGGACGATGATCAGGTTGCCCAGGCCGCGCACGCCGTTGCCGCTGTACATCACCTTGCCGTCGGCGGCGGCCACGACCGGATCGCCGGGGTTGCCGGCGATATCGACGCCCTTGGTGCTGTTGTTGAACGTCGCGATCACCTGGCCCTGGGCAGGCCAGCCCCAGTTGATCACCCCGGCATCCGATGCACGCGCGGGCTTGGGCGTTTCCACCGGCGCCGGCGCGGGCGTCGTCGCCGGCGGCGTGGTGGCGGGCGGCTGCTGCGCGGGCGCGGGCTGCGCCGGCTGCTCGCCCGGCGGCGGCAGCGGCGTGGGTTCGATGCGCGTATCGGCCGGTTTGACCGGCGTGGCGGGCGCGGGCTTGCCGCCGCCCGCCGCGGGCGTCGCCGCCCCGGCCGCGGGCGCGGACAATTTCAACACCTGGCCCACCGCCAGATGGTTGGAATCGGCCAGGTTGTTCCAGCGCTTCAGGCTATCGACGTCGACGCCATTGGCCCGCGAAATGCCGTACAGCGTGTCGCCGGGCTTGACCACGTAGGTCGCCCCCGAGACAGCCGGGGTCGACGGCGCGGGCGTGGTATTCAGGTCGACGACCGGCGCGCGCTCGGTGCGCGAGGCGCAGCCCGCCAGGACCAGGCAGACAAATCCCACCCAGAACAGGGCGCGGGACGGGCGCGCGGCAGGCGCGCCCGGGAATTCGGTGGCGGTCAGTTGCAACTGCCCGTCGAGCATATGATTCTCCTGGTAGCTCACGATTGTATGCCGGCCCTTAGCGGGACAAATCGAACGGCTTCGAGTTCCACGCGTTTCCAGCTGGACGCCCCGGTCCGCTCCACCAGCACCAGGCGCTGGTCGGAACCGCCTTCGGGCGCGATCAGCCGGCCGCCTGGCGCAAGCTGCGTGAGCAATGCCTGCGGGATGGCCAGGCCGGCGGCGGCCACAACAATAGCATCGAAAGGCGCGGTATTCGGCAATCCCAGCATGCCGTCGCCATAGCTCAGGCGCACGCGCGTGGTCAATCGCAATTGCCGCAGATGGCCGCGCGCCAGCTCATACAGGCCGCGTATGCGTTCGATCGCGTACACGTCGCGAATGAATTGCGCCAGCACCGCGGCCTGGTAGCCGCAGCCCGCGCCGACTTCCAGCACCCGGGTGGGCTCGCGATCTTCGCAAACGGCGGCGATCATGCGCGCCACGACCCAGGGTTGGGAGATCGTCTGCGAGTGCCCGATCGGCAGCGCCGCGTCTTCATAGGCGCGGCTGGCCAGGGCCTGGTCGACGAACAGGTGGCGCGGCACGGCGTCCATGGCGTGCAGCACGCGATCGTCGGTAATGCCCTGGTCGCGCAGGCGCTGCACCATCGCGCGGCGCAGGCGTTCCGAATTCAGGCCCAGATTGCCGGCCGTATTGGGTATCGCCGGCGCGCCGCTGGGCAGCGTCGGCGGCGTGCGCGGCAGCGTGGCCGCGGAAATCCGGGTGTTGCTATTGGTGGCGGTATAGCCGGGCCCCAGGTTGCCGGTCTGGTACCCGCCGGCGCGCGACCTGACGGGCGGGCTCGCGGGCGGAATCGGTTCCGGGTCTACCCTTTTGCGCATAGAGGCTCCGCCCAGTGGCGCAGTTCAGGCAGCATCGCCTGGTGCGTCAGGTCCAGTCGCAGCGGCGTGATCGACACCGCGCCGTCGGCCACTGCATGAAAATCCGTGTCCGGACCGGCATCCGCCGCGAGCCCGGCCGGCCCGATCCAGTAGACGGTGTCGCCGTAAGGCGTGGTGGTGCGCACCACGGGCTCGGAAGGATGGCGCTTGCCCAGTCGCGTCACGCGCATGCCCTGCATGGTCTGCTCGGGCCGATTGGGAATATTCACGTTCAGCAGCACGGTCGCGGGCAGCGGATGGGCGATGTGGTGCTCGACCACCCGGCGCGCCATCGCGGCGGCGGCGTCCAGGTGGGCCCAGCCCTTTTCATGCAGGGAGAACGCGATGGAGGGGATGCCGAACAGATAGCCTTCGATGGCCGCGGCCACGGTACCCGAGTACAGCGTGTCGTCACCCATGTTGGCGCCGTTGTTGATACCGGAAACGACCAGGTCCGGCCGCGCGTCCACCAGGCCGCCCGTCAGGGCGACGTGTACGCAATCGGACGGCGTGCCGTTGACGTAGAGGAAACCGTTGGCGGCCTCGCGCACCGACAGCGGACGATTCAGCGTCAGGGAATTGGAGGCGCCGCTGTGGTTGACCTCGGGGGCGACCACGGTCAGGTCGCCCAATCCCCGCAAGGCGTCCACGAGCGCCAGGAGGCCGGGCGCCGAATAACCATCATCGTTGGAAACCAGAATCCGCATTCTGCGTCGAAAAGAAAATTATGGCGGCGGGTCGCGTCGAATTGTACTGTAGGCAGCCGGCGCGGCAGCGCCACGGTAGAATCCGCGCCAATTTCTCTTCGCGTAAAGGCCCATGCTGCAGACCCACTACCCCATCGCCTACAACGTCGGTCTTGTCGTGCTGGCCTATCTGATCGGCTCGATCCCCTTCGCCGTGGTGGTCACCCGGCTGATGGGGATGCAGGATCCGCGCACCTATGGGTCCGGCAACCCCGGCGCGACCAATGTGCTGCGCTCCGGCAACAAGACGGCCGCCGCGCTGACCCTGCTGGGCGACGCCGCCAAGGGCTGGTTCGCGGTGTGGCTGGTTCAGCGCATCGGCAGCCCGGTGGGCGTGACGTGGAATGTGATCGCGCTGGCGGCGCTGGCGGTTTTCCTGGGACACCTGTACCCCGTCTTCCTGAAATTCCAGGGCGGCAAGGGGGTGGCGACGGCGCTGGGCGTGCTGTTCGCGGTCTCCCCCTGGCTGGCGCTGGCCACGGTGGCGACCTGGATCATCATCGTGGTGTTCTTCCGCTATTCGTCGCTGGCCGCGCTGGTGGCGGCGGTGTTCGCGCCCGTGTACTACCTGTTCGGGTCGAACCTGGCCTGGTACGCCGAACCGCCGCTGGTGGCGGCGATCACGGTCATCAGCGTCCTGCTCATCCTGCGCCATCGGGCCAACATCAGCCGCCTGTTGAACGGCACGGAATCGAAGGTCGGGCAAAAGAAGAAAAGCTGAACGGAAGAAAAGCTGGACGCGGCTGTTGTCAGGCCGCCACGGATACCTCTTCCAGGTCCCAGCGCGGCCGTACGGTAAAGGCATGGCTGCCGCGGTCCAGCAGCGCCAGTCCCGCCTTGACCCGTTCGCCGGCGGCGAACGCGATCATGGCGCCGTTGTCGGTGCATAGCGACAGCGGCGGGAAATACGCCTGCGCCTTCAGGCGCGGCAGCGACGCCGCCAGCCGCTCGCGCAGGGCCTTGTTGGCCCCCACACCGCCCGCGACCACCAGGCGCCGCAGGCCGGTTTCCTTCAAGGCTTTCGCCGCCTTGGCGGCCAGCACGTCGACGATGGCGGCCTGCGTGGCCGCGGCCAGATCCGCGATCGCGGCCGGATCCGGCTCGCCGCCGCCCTGCCGCAGGGCCTTGACCCGCGTCAGCACCGCCGTCTTCAGCCCGCTGAAGCTGAAATCCAGGTCGCCGCTGTGCAGCATGGGGCGCGGCAGCTCGAAACGCGCCGGATCGCCCTGCTCCGCCAATCCGGCCAGCGCCGGGCCGCCCGGGTAACCCAGGCCCAGCAGCTTCGCCGACTTATCGAAGGCTTCGCCGGCGGCGTCGTCCAGCGTCTCGCCCAGCAAGGTGTAGCGCCCCACCCCGTCCACACGCATCAGCTGGGTATGCCCGCCCGATACCAGCAGCGCCACGAAGGGAAACTCCGGACGCGGATCCGCCAGCAGGGGCGACAGCAGGTGCCCTTCCAGGTGATGGATGGCGATGGCCGGCAGGTCGCGCGCCCAGGCGAAGGCCTGCGCCACGCTGGCGCCGACCAGCAGCGCGCCGGCCAGGCCCGGACCGGCCGTGTAGGCGACGGCATCGACGTCAGAGACCGCCAGGCCGGCTTCGCGCAAGACCTGGCGGGTCAACGGGACCACGCGCCGCACGTGGTCGCGCGACGCCAGTTCCGGCACCACGCCGCCGTATTCCTGATGCATGGCGATCTGCGTATGCAGGGCATGCGCCAGCAGGCCGCGTTCGGTGCAGACGGCGGCCACGCCGGTCTCATCGCAGGAGCTTTCAAAACCGAGAATGATCATGGCCGCGAGTTTACTGCGGCGTCGGAAATGGTATGTTCGCGCCTTGGCCGATAACCTCCGCGACGACGACGGGACCGCCTGGGAGAAGCACATGCTGGAACGACTATTCCGACTGACGGAACATGGGACAACGACACGCGGGGAAGTCGTCGCGGGACTGACGACCTTCCTGACGATGTCCTACATCATCTTCGTCAATCCCGACATCCTGTCGACCACCGGCATGGACCGCGACGCGGTGTTCGTCGCCACCTGCCTGGCCGCCGCGCTGGGATCGCTGGTCATGGGGCTGCTGGCCAACTGGCCCATCGGCATGGCCCCCGGCATGGGCCTGAACGCCTTCTTCGCCTTCACCGTGGTCAAGGCCATGGGCTACTCCTGGCAGCAGGCGCTGGGCGCGGTGTTCATCTCCGGCCTGATTTTCCTGCTCTTGACGGTCACCGGCGTGCGCGGCTGGCTGATCAAGGGCATCCCGCAATCCCTGCGCAGCGCCATCGCGGCGGGGATAGGCCTGTTCCTGGCGATCATCGCCCTGTCGAACGCCGGCATCGTGGTAGCCAACCCGGCCACCAAGGTCAGCCTGGGCGACCTGCGCACGCATGGACCGCTGTTCGCCGTGCTGGGCTTCTTCATCATCGCCGCGCTGGATGCGCTGCGCGTGCGCGGCGCCATCCTGATCGGCATCCTGGTCGTCACCGTGCTGTCGATGGTGCTGGGCTACAACAGCTTCCATGGCCTGTTCTCGTCGCCGCCGAGCCTGGCGCCGACTTTGATGCAGCTGGATGTCGCCGGCGCGCTGAACAGCGGCTTCTTCCATGTCATCCTGGTCTTCGTGCTGGTCGAAGTGTTCGACGCCACGGGGACGCTGATCGGCGTGGCCAAGCGGGCCGGGCTGATCCCGGAAGGCCGGCCCAACAACCTGGGCCGCGCGCTGTTCGCCGACAGCGCGGCCATCGTGGCGGGCTCGGCGCTGGGCACCAGCAGCACGACCGCGTACGTGGAAAGCGCGTCCGGCGTACAGGCGGGCGGCCGCACCGGCCTGACCGCCGTAGTCGTGGCGCTGCTCTTCCTTGCCGCCCTGTTCATCTCGCCGCTGGCCGGATCGGTGCCGGCCTACGCCACCGCGCCCGCCCTGCTCTACGTCGCCGGCCTGATGATGCGCGAACTGATCGAAGTCGACTGGAACGACGTGTCGGAAGCCACGCCCGCGGCCCTGACGGCGCTGGTAATGCCCTTCACCTACTCCGTGGCCAACGGCCTGGCCTTCGGTTTCATCAGCTATGTCGTGCTCAAGACGCTCACGGGCAAGGCGCGCGAGGTGCACGCGGCCACCTGGCTGGTGGCCGCCCTGTTCGTCATCCGGTTCGCGTTCTTCGCCGGCTGAAGCCATCGGCGCGCTAAAATAGCGGGTTTTACAGACCCGCTGTTTTCATGACCTACGCCGTCAAGGAAATTTTCAAGACCCTGCAGGGCGAAGGGGCGCAGGCGGGACGAGCCGCGGTTTTCTGCCGTTTCGCCGGCTGCAACCTGTGGTCCGGCCGCGAAAGCGACCGCGCCACGGCCGCCTGTACCTTCTGCGACACCGACTTCATCGGCACCGACGGCCCCGGCGGCGGCAAATTCGCCGACGCCGATAGGCTGGCCGATGCGCTGGCCGCGGAATGGGGTCCCGATACCGCCCTCCGCTACGTGGTGTTCACGGGCGGCGAACCGCTGCTGCAGCTCGACCGTGCCCTGATCGCCGCGGTGCACGTGCGCGGCTTCACGATCGCCATCGAGACCAACGGCACCATGGTGCCGCCGGAAGGCATCGACTGGGTCTGCGTCAGCCCCAAGGGCAAGGCGCCCGTGCTGCTGCGCGCCGGCAATGAGTTGAAGCTGGTCTATCCGCAGGCCGACGCCCGGCCGGAGTCCTTCGCCGGCCTGAAGTTCGAGCACTTTTTCCTGCAACCCATGGACGGGCCCGAACGCACGGCGCACACGCAGGCGATCGTCGAGTACTGCAAGCAGCATCCGCAATGGCGCCTGAGCCTGCAAACCCATAAATACATAGGCATTCCATGAGCAGCCCCACGTGCCCGGAACCCGGCACGATCTCCGTCACCCGCCGGCTGGAATTCGACGCCGGCCATCGCATTCCGGACCATCGCAGCCAATGCCGCAATATGCACGGCCATCGCTATGTGCTGGAAGTCACGCTGGAAGGCCAGGTCATCGATGCGCCCGGCGCGTCGGACAACGGCATGGTGATGGATTTCTCGGACATCAAGGCGATCGCCAACGAACACCTGGTCGACCATTGGGACCACGCTTTCCTGGTGTACGCGGGCGATGCCGCCGTGCGCGGCTTCCTGGACAGCCTGCCGGGGCACAAGACCGTGGTGCTGGACCGGATTCCCACGGTGGAAAACCTGGCGCGCATCGCCTTCGACATCCTGCGCCCGCATTACCACCGGCAGTTCGGCGGCGATCTGCGGCTGGCCCGCGTGCGGCTGTATGAAACGCCCAATTGCTGGGCGGATTGCGAAGGCTGACGCGCCGGCCGCCGGCCGCCTATTCCCCGGCCGGCGGCGTGTCGGTTTCCTCGGAGTCCTGGTAGGCCAGCAGGTCACCCGGCTGGCACTGCAGGGCGCGGCAGATCGCTTCCAGCGTGTCGAAGCGCACGCCCCTGACCTTCCCCGATTTCAGCAGCGACAGGTTCTGTTCCGTGATGCCGACGATGGCGGCCAGGTCCTTGGACTTCATCTTGCGCTTGCTGAGCATGACGTCCAGTGTGACGACGATGGGCATTGCGGTCCTGCCGTGGGGTGAATGTCGCGTCGCGGGCCGCTAGACGAATTGCTGGTTTTCGCGATAGACCTCGGACGCGCGCTGCAGGATGCGGCCGACGATGGCGATGCATGCGGCGACGAACAGCGCCACCAGGGCCGACGTGTCCACCGACAGCGCGACGATGTGGTGGCCGGGTTCGGCGCGTATGGTCAGCCATATGCTCAGCACCGGTTCGGTCAGGAACTGCACCACCACCCACAAGGCGATCCAGCGCCCGACCGCGGCCAGATGGCGTCCGGCCCGCATGGAAAAGTAGGCGCCCCGGGCGTAGTCGCGGAACAGCGCGCGCAGATGGGCCAGGCCGCGCATCAGCACCAGCAGCGGCACGCTGGTGATCAGCATCGCGCCTATCGTCTGCCACGCCGGGAACTGGGTCGGGTCTATCGAACTGTCCGACAGCCAGCGCGCGGTCATGCCGAAGCTGAAGCCATAGCCATGCGGACCATAAGGGGGGTAGATCCAGTTGACGATGTTGAGCGCCAGCAATGCGGCCATTACCACCAGCGTGAGGCCGGCCATGCGGTGGCTGAGGTTGGCCAGGCGGTCGGGCGTGCATTCGCGGCGGTCGCGTTGGTCGCGGCGGCCGGGCTCGCGGTTGAACAGGGTCATGGGAAAACCTTTCGAAAATGGGCAACGTGGCGCTGGGTGTGGCCGCCGACCGCAAATGGCGGATAAGCCATCGGAAGTCCTGCGGCAACTGCCCAACGCAGACGCATCATAACAGGGGAATTATCGTAAAACAATAATTTATTGCCGCAATGGATTAACTTTCGGCAGGTCGGCTCACATCAGGGCGGCATAGCTGCCCTGCGCGAGGCCGCCCATCGCCGGATCGGAGATCCCGTGCGCGCCGGTTTCCATCCGGCCGGCGAACCGCCGGGCGTAGTCCTGCGCGGCGGTCCCGCCCGCCATCCGGACCCTGAGCGTGAAGTCGTACCAGCAGTGCGACGCCGCCAGCGGCCATCGCCATTCGGCCTGCCGGCCCGCGGGCACATCCTGGCTTTTCGACGCGCCGCCGAAGTAGGCGTTGTCGGTGACGGTCACTGCCATGCCGGCTTCGGATGGATTGCTGACCGTCAGCACCAGCGCGCCTTCGGCCGGCGCATAACGGACGCGCGTGATCGGCGGCCGCGTCGCGGGCAGCGCCGCGAGGGCGCCGGCGAAGTGCCGGTGAAAGCCGTTGGGGCCCAGCACCCAAAGGTTGTAGCGTCCGTCCGGCAGCGGCGGCCAGGCGTCTTCCAGCGCCCTGCCCGGCTCGACCGTATAGCGGCGCGGCAAGGCGTCCAGGCGGTGGATGTCGTAGACGTGAAAAACAGCGGCCCGCCCACCGGTGTTGGAAAAGCGCAGCCGCAGGCGCTGCGCGCGCGCCCCGGGCTGCGCCTGCCGGTCCGCCTGACTGTCCACAGGTCGCGGTGGCGCGCTCTCGACCACCCACTCATCGTCCACATGCAGCTCATACGGCAAGGCGCGCGAGCGCCGCGACCCCATGGCCTGTATCGGCAGCTCGGGCGCCGCCGGCGCGACGGGCGCGGTGGTGCCGGGCAGCGACCGGCTGCGTCCATCCAGCGCGGCGGTGTCCGGCAGCCGCGCCGGCCTGCTTTCCTGGTTGGGCATGGCGAAGTCGAAACAGGACATCAGGTCGCCCGCGACCGCCCGCCGCCAGGGGCTGATGTTGGGCTCATCGACGCCGAAGCGCCGTGCGATGAAGCGCAGCACCGACGTATGGTCGAAGACCTCCGAATTCACCCAGCCGCCGCGGCTCCAGGGCGAGATCACATACATGGGCACGCGCGGTCCCATGCCATAGGGATGATGGCGATAGGCCAGCGTGGACTGCACGCCGCCCACATCGTCGCCCAGATAGTCGTCGCCGGCGTCCACCGTGCTGGCGCCCTGCGGGTCGAGCGCCTGCGTGCCGCCGGCGGTGCGCGCGTACGACGGCGGCGCGGGCGGCGGCATGTGGTCGAAGAAACCGTCGTTCTCATCGAAATTCAGGATCAGCACCGTGCGGCTCCACACGCGCGGATTGGCCGTCAACGCCTCCAGCACCTGCGCGGTGTAGGCGGCGCCCTGCGCGGGGCTGGACGGTTGCGGATGCTCGGACGCCGACGACGGCGCGCAGATCCACGAGACCTGCGGCAGGCGGTCCGCCATCACGTCCGCGCGCAGCGCGTCCAGGTTGCGCGTGCGTATGCCTCTTTCGTACAGCGCGCGTTCACGCTCGGTACGCTGCGGCAGCACGGCGGGGACGCTATGGGCATGCGCCTGGCGAAAGGCCTTGAAGCCGAACAGCGGGTTCAGCGCGTAGAACTCGAATTCGTTGTCCTGGTACACCTGCCAGCTGACGCCCGCGTCCTGCAGGCGTTCCGCGTAGGTCATCCAGGTGTAGCCGTCCTTGTGGGAGCCTTTCTTCAGCGTGTTGTAGCTGTTGTCCAGCGCGGGGCCGTTGTAGATGTCCGGCCGGGCGGGATCGTCCCGGCCGTGATTGGTGCCGGTGTAGATGAAGCATCGGTTCGGATTGGTGCCGCCGGTCAGCGAACAATAATAGGCATCGCACACGGTGAAGGCGTTGGCCAGCGCGAACTGGAACGGCAGGTCGGCCTCGGCGTAATAGACCATGGACGCGTTCTTCTTGAACTGCGGCCAGTGCGTCATGCGCCCGCCGTCCCACGCATCCTGCGCGTCGGGATAAAGATGGGGCGTGCCCGCGGTGCGCATCAGGCGAAAGTCCACCGCCGTATCGTTGTGCTGCGGCGCCAGGATGGCCGGCAGGCCCGCCGGCTGGCCGTCGTGGCGCTGGTACCAGACCGTCCGGCCGCGCATGCCGGGCGCATCGGCCACGGGAATGGGGAAGCGGTCGCCGAAGCCCCTGACGCCGGCCATCGTGCCGAAATAGTGGTCGAAGGCGCGGTTTTCCTGCGTCAGGACGACGATGTGCTCGACGTCCCGCAAGGTGCCGGTGCGACGGTCCGCCTCGATGGCGAGCGCCTTGCGTATGGCGGGCGGAAACATCGACAGGGCCGCGGCGGCGCCCGCGCCGCGGGCCGACTTGCGGAAGAATTCGCGGCGGCGATGATCGGTGGACATGTTCCGGGCTTGCTCCCTATACGCGGCGGTGCGGCCGCCTGTTGCGCGGTATGACCGGCCGGCCAGCCACGCGGGCCACCGGTCACCGGCGTCGATGCAAGTATGCCCGCATCCGGCGCACATCGAGCTGACAAGCGCCGGCCCCAACCGGTGGTTTCTTCATTCACGGCCAGCGTTTACAGTGGTGGATCGCCGCGGCAAGGGCACCGCCCCGCCGACCGGCTTCCGTCCACCGCCGCTGGCGCGGCGCGCACAGTGAGGTCATGCCATGAGCACGCAGCCGACGAATCCCCCTTCCCAGCCGACCGCCGCCGGCGCGCGGACCGCGACGATGGCAGGCAGCCACTACGACGCCATCATCATCGGCGCCGGCCAGGCCGGGCCGCCGCTGGCCGGACGCCTGACCGAGGCGGGCCAGCGCGTCGCGCTGATCGAACGCAAGCACTTCGGCGGCACCTGCGTGAATACGGGCTGCATGCCCACCAAGACGCTGGTGGCCAGCGCCTACGCCGCCCATCTGGCGCGGCGGTCGGCCGACTTCGGCGTCACCTTGCCAGGACAGGTCGGCATCGATGCGACACGCCTGAAGGCGCGCAAGGACGAGGTCGTCATGCGTGCGCGCGGCAATGTCGAAAAATGGCTGCGCGGCATGGACAAGTGCACCGTGCTGCAAGGCCAGGGGCGATTCGTCGGCCCGCATGACATCGAGGTCGACGGGCAGCGCCTGTCGGCCGACCGCATCTACATCAACGTGGGCGGCCGCGCCAATATCCCGGACATGCCGGGCGTGCACGACATCCCCCTGCTCACCAATACCAGCCTGCTGGAGCTGGACAACGTGCCGCGCCACATGGTGGTCATAGGCGGCAGCTACATCGGCCTGGAATTCGCGCAGATGTACCGGCGCTTCGGCGCCGAGGTCACGGTGGTGGAGAAAGGCCCGCGCCTGATCTCGCGGGAAGATCCCGATGTATCCGACGCCATCCTGAAGATCCTGGAAAAGGAAGGGATACGCGTGCACCTGAACGCCGAATGCATACGCTTCGAGCCGCATCCCGACGGCGCGGCCGTGCGCGTGTCATGCTCGCAGGATCCGGGTCCGATCATCGGTTCGCACGTGCTGATGGCCGTGGGCCGCGTGCCGAATACGGCCGACCTGGGGCTGGAGGCCGCCGGCGTGAAAATGGACGCGCGCGGCTATATCGTCGTCGACGATGAACTGCGCACCAATGTGCCGCACATCTGGGCCCTGGGCGATTGCAATGGGCGCGGCGCCTTCACCCACACTTCATACAACGATTTCGAAATCGTTGCGGCGAACCTGCTGGACCAGGACCCGCGCCGCGTCAGCGACCGCCTGCCCTGCTATGCCCTGTACATCGACCCGCCCCTGGGCCGGGTCGGCATGACCGAAGCCGCGGTGCGCGCCACCGGCCGCCCCGCGCTGGTCGGCATCCGCCCCATGACGCGCGTCGGCCGCGCCGTCGAAAAAGGCGAGACCGACGGTTTCATGAAAGTCGTGGTCGATGCCGAAACCAAGGCCATCCTGGGCGCCGCCATCCTGGGCACCGGCGGCGACGAAGCCGTCCACGGCATCCTGGACATCATGTCCAGCAAGGCGCCCTACACCACCCTGCAGCGCACCGTACACATCCATCCCACGGTATCGGAGCTGATACCCACGGTACTGGGTGAGCTGAAGCCCCTGGCATAGATGGCTTGGTCCGTATCAGAACGACACTTCAAAGGAGATTCCGCAGTAATTGGATCGGGGTGCCAACTGACGGCCTGGACCTTGTTCGAAATAGATCAATCCGTACTGTTCCATGGTCCGCAACGTACGGGAAAGATTTGATTTTGCCCTGCCGCTTTTGATGGCAAGTTCATTCAACGATGCGGGTTTTGTCCGCGCAATCAGGGCGAGCAGTGCCCGGTTCTTGTCGGACAAGACCTGAGCAAGGCTTTCCATGGATTGGAACCAGACTTTGGGCTCGCCAGCGCTCGGCCGGTATTCGCCCCTGGCTATAGCGAGCGTCCTGGCCTTGTACTGCTCAAGCGACGCGATACCGATTTTGAGCCTTTTCATGTCAGGGGTCCTGTCGCGCAGCGTCATCTCAACCTCCGTCCAAAAGTCGCTGAGCAAAGCAGCTGCGTCCATATATGTGTAGAAGCGCACGCGGCTGGATTCCGAGAGTAGGCCGATCAGGCGCTACCGAGATTCAACGCCAAGGAAAAGGGCCCAGCGAACACTGAGCCCTAAGCGTGGATGCTCAAGGCCGTACGGCCCGAAGCGGTGCACCTGCAACCCTGGTCAATCCACCGTCGCGCCGGACGCCTTCACGGCCTTGCCCCAGGTGCCGATTTCCTTGACGACGTAGGAATGGAATTCCGCCGGCGTCATGTGCATGGGCTCCACGCCCAGCGTGGCGAGCTGTTCCTTGACGTCGGGGGCGTTGAGGATATCCTGCACCTCCTGGTTCATGCGCTTGGTGATGGCGTCGGGAATGCCCGCCGGGCCGAGCAGGCCGTACCAGGGTTGCGCGTCGACGCCCTTGATGCCGGTTTCGGCCAGCGTGGGCACGTCGGGCAAGGCGGCGGAGCGCTGTGCGCCGGTGACGGCCAGGACTTTCAGGTTGCCGGCCTTGACCTGCTGCATGATGGGCAAGGGATTTTCGAAAGCCAGCGGCACCTGGCCGCCGACCAGGTCGTTCAGCAAGGGCCCCGAGCCCTTGTACGGAATGTGGCGGATCTTGGTGCCCGCGGCGGTGTTGAACATTTCGCCGATGATGTGCTGCGGCGTGCCGGAACCGGCCGAGCCGAAGACCAGGTCACCGGTCTTGCCCTTGGCGATGACGTCCTTGATGGAGTTCAGCCCGGACTTCGCATTGACCGCGACCACAAAGCTGGTGCGCGCCAGCGGCGCGACTTCCGTGAAGTCCTTGGCCGGGTCGTAGGGCAGCGACTTGTACAGCGTCCCGGCGATCACGATGGGACCGCTGGCCGCCAGCAGGTAGGTATAGCCATCCGGCTTGGCCTTGGCGACATAGGCGGTGCCGATGTTGCCGCCGGCGCCGGCGCGGTTTTCGACCACGACGGTCTGCTTCAGCTTATCGTGCAGGCGGGTCGCCAGCAGGCGCGCCAGGACGTCGGTGGTGCCGCCCGGCGCATAAGGCGAAACCAGCGTGATGGGCTTGTCGGGCCAGGCATCGGCCGCCCGCGCCGCGGGTGCGGCGGCCAGGACGGCGGTGGCGAACAGCGCTGCGAAGCAGCGATGGGAAGCACGGCTCATGTTGTCTGTCTCCTTGGTTTTCTAATCGCGCGATCGCGGGGATCGCGGCCGGGCCGAAGCGCCGAATCCGGAGGATAACCAGGGAAACGTGTCGGGGCTATGCGGGTATTCCAGCCGCACGCCGCGTGGGCAATGCATCCGCGGGCCGTCCGCCGCGCGGCGCCGGGGATACTAGCGACGCGCCCTGCGCACGCGCACCACTCGGTTGTACAGCGCGCCCAGCGCCATCAGCAGGCTGGTCCCCAGGAACACCGACCGCATGCCGAAATGGCCGCCGACGAAACCGCCGGCCAGCGGCCCCACCACCTGGCCCACATACTGGGCCGATGTCGAATACCCCAGCATCCCGCCCGCCACGCGCTCCGGCACGTTATGGCGGATCACCGAGGCGATGCAGGGCAGCAATCCGCCCAGCGACAGTCCCATCAGGAAACGCAGCACCACCAGCTGCCAGCTCGCCGTGATGAAGGCCTGCGGGATGAGCAGCAGCGCCGACACCAGCAGACAGGCGATGATCACGTTCCAGTGCCCCACCCGGTCCGCCAGCCGGCCCAGGCGCGAGGCCGACAGGATGCTGCCCAGCGCCGTCGCCGACATCACCAGCCCGGCCACCATCGTCACGTTGCGCGGCTCGGCGAACTGCGCAACGTACACCGTGATGATGGGCTCGATCGACATGTTCGCCAGCATCAGCAGCATGCCGGTGAACAGCATCGCCAGCAGCGGTCCCTTGTCCGGTACGGCGGCCAGGCCGCCCTTGGGCTTGTCGGCCGACTTCGCGGGCCGGGGCCGGCGCTCTTCCTTGATCAGGAACGTGGTCACCAGGAAGGCCAGGAAGATCAGCGCCCCCGACGCCAGGAAGGTCGCGCGTATGCCGATCAGCGGCGGCAGCGCCCCGCCGATCAGCGGTCCGGCCAGGTTGCCCGCCATGATGCCGGACGACAGCATGCCCAGCGCCCAGCCGGTGCGATGCCTGGGCGTCTGCGTGGCCACCAGCACCATCGAGCCGGACGCATAGCCGCCCAGCAGCCCAGCCAGCAGGCGCAGGCCGACCAATTGGTACACGTTTTCCGCCATGCCGATCAGCGACATGGCGATGGCCATGCCCAGGCTGGCGCGTATCAGCATCAGCTTGCGGCCATAGCGGTCGGCCAGGCGTCCCCACAGCGGCGCGGTCAGCGCGGCGGTGAAGAACGTGGCGCCGAACGCCACCCCCGACCACTGCACGATGGCCGCATGATCCTTGACGCCCAGCTGCTCCACATACAGCGGCAGGAAGGGCAGCAGCAAGGTCATGCCGATGATGGTGGTGAAGGAACCGAACACGCATACCGCCAGGTTGCGCATCCAATGGTCCGAACCCTGCTCCAACAGGGTGGCATCGGCGGTGGAAGATGTCGTGCTGGAGCTGCTCATGGGCAATGGACTGACGGTGGTTCCGGGGGACGCGCGAAGGCAGCTGGCACTATATACGGCGCCACCTGGCGGCAACCAGCCGAGCGCCCGTACCGTAATAGCGCACACCGGCATGGCGGATACTGGCATCGGCAGCACCAGGATAAGCCGCGGTTTCGCTTATGTCTCGAAAGAGGCACAATCTGCGCGGGGGATCTTTCCATCGGCGGCGGCGCCCGCAACGCAAGGCGCCGCGAAAAACGATAAGACGAGACAACGGAAGATCATCATGAATACAGCATTGCCGCGACGCGGCGTACGCCTTGCCATCGCGCTGTCGGCCTGCCTGGCCGCCGGCGCCGCCATGGCGGCGGACTGGCCCAGCCATCCCATCACCTTCGTCGCGCCCTTCAGTCCGGGCGGCGGCATCGACCTGGCCGCGCGGCTGGTCGCCAAATCCGTCAGCGAACAGCTGCACCAGTCGATCATCGTCGAAAACCGCCCTGGCGCGGGCGGCGCCATCGGCGCGGCCCACGTCGCGCACAGCGCGCCTGACGGCTATACCTTCCTGGTGGGCGGCAACAGCGTCATCACCAACAGCCTGATCCACCCCAAGCAGCCGTACAAGGACGAAGCACTGACGCCGGTCGTGCTGATGACCGTGACCCCTTCGATCATCGTCACCAGCGCCGCCAATCCTTCCAACAACCTGAAGGAATTCCTGGACGACGCCAGGAAGAACCACAACGGCCGCATCACCTTTTCCACCGCGGGCAACGGCAGCGCGCCGCAATTCGTCGCGGAGATGCTGCGCGAAGCCACGGGCATGAACGTGGAACCCATCACCTACAAGAGCGGCGGCGAAGGCGTGACCGCGGTGGTCGCCGGGCAGGTCGACGCGACGTCCGAAGCCAGCGTCGCCACCCTGCCCCTGATCAAGGGCGGCAAGCTGAAGGGACTGGCGATCACCGGCGACAAGCGCATGGCCAGCGCGCCCAACATCCCCACCACGGCGGAAGAAGGCCTGCCCACGCTGCGGATCGTGCACTGGGCCGGCCTGCTGGCGCCGACCGGCACGCCCGACAATATCCTGGACAGGATGAATGCCGCCGTGAACGCTGCGCTGAAGACGCCGGACGTGCAGCAGGCGCTACAGCGCAGCAGCCAGGACGCCGGCGGCGGCACGCGAGCGTCCTTCACCAAGTTCACCCAGGACGAACGCGCGCGCCTGGGCCAGATCGTCAAGACCGGCCACATGCAGACGGACTGATCGCGGCCGGCCGGCCGTCACGCCACCTGTTCGACGCCGCGCCGCAGGATGCGCGCCGGCCGGTGCGCGCCGTGGCTGTAGCATAGCTCCGCCAGTTCCGGCACCCGCCAGAACACCAGGTCGGCCCACTTGCCTGGCGTCACGGTGCCGATCTCATCCTGCAGGCCGAGCGCGCGCGCCGCGGCCTGCGTGACGCCCTGCAGGGCCTCGGCCGGCGTCAGGCGGAACAGCGTGCACGCCATGTTCAGCATCAGCAACAACGATGCGAACGGCGACGTGCCGGGATTGCAGTCCGTCGCCACCGCCATGGGCACGCCGTGGCGGCGCAGCAGGTCGATCGGCGGCACCTTCGTATCGCGCAGGAAATAGAACGCCCCGGGCAATAACACCGCGACCGTTCCGGCCGCCGCCATGGCCCGCGCGCCGGCTTCGTCCAGATGCTCCAGATGGTCCGCCGACAAGGCGCGGTAACGCGCGCCCAGGGCCGCGGCGCCGCACAGGTTCAGCTGTTCGGCATGCACCTTCACCGGCAGGCCCAGCGCTGCCGCCGTGCGGTAGACCCGCTCCGTCTGCGCGCTGTCGAAACCTATGCTTTCGTGGAACACGTCCACCGCATCCGCCAGCCCGAGCCGCGCGGCCTCCGGCAGCACGTCGGCGCAGACGAAATCGATGTAGTCGTCGGCACGGCCGGCATATTCGGGCGGCAGCGCATGCGCGCCCAGGAAAGTCGTGCGTATCGTCACCGGCAGGCTCGCGCCCAGGGCGCGGGCCGCGCGCAGCATGGCCAGTTCGGTGTCGCGGTCCAGGCCGTAGCCGGACTTGATCTCCACCGTGGTCACGCCTTCGCACAGCAAGGCGCGCAGGCGCGGCAAGGCTTGCGCGATCAGGCCGTCTTCCCCCGCCTGCCGCGTGGCGCGCACGGTGGAAACGATGCCACCGCCGGCGCGCGCGATGTCTTCATACGAGGCGCCGTTCAAGCGCATCTCGAATTCCCGGGCGCGCGAACCCGCATAGATCAGATGCGTGTGGCAATCGATCAGGCCGGGCATCACCCAGGCGCCTTCCGCATCGATCAGGGTGCCCGGCCGGCCGGCGGAATCCGCCCATGCGCCGGCGGGCGCATCCGCCGCCCTGCCGATCCAGGCGATGCGTCCGCCCTGGATGGCGATCGCGTCGGCATCGTCGCGCACGCCATACGGCGCGGCGGAATCGAAAGTCGCGATCCGGGCGTTGACGATCAGGGCGTCCTGGCTTGCTTCAGTGGTCATGGGGTCTTTTCCAGCGCATGGGGCTTTATCGCGCATCGGCGGAATAAAGCCATCCTCGGGTTTTCCATAGCCGGATGGTACTTGCCTATACTTGTATATTCAAGTTAGAGTTTGCCCCATCCCCAGTCGCAGACATCCACCCATCCGCATGCCCGCCGCCAGCCTCCCGCTCCCTCCCTATGCACGCATCAAGCAGCACATCGTCGCGCAGATCGAAGCCGGCGAATGGGCGGTGAACGACCAGGTCCCGTCGGAAAACCAGCTGGCCGCGCAGTTCGAGGTCTCGCGCATGACGGCGCGCCGCGCGATCCTGGAACTGACCCAGGAAGGCATGCTGGTCCGCAGCCAGGGCCTGGGCACCTTCGTGGCGGAACAGAAACCCGCCCTGCCCGTGCTGGAAGTCCGCAACATCGCCGACGAAATCGCCCAGCGCGGCCACCGCTATTCCAACCGCGTGCTGCAGCTGGAGCGCGTGACCGCGCCGGAAGCCATCGCCGCCGCGCTGGACCTGTCCATCGACAAATCCGTCTACCACTCGCTGATCCTGCATCTGGACAACGACGCGCCCGTGCAGCTGGAAGACCGCTACGTCAACCCCCGCGTGGCCCCCGACTACATCCGGCAGGACTTCAGCCGCGAAACGCCCAATGCCTACCTGAGCCGCGTCGCGCCGCTGACCGCCGTCGAACACACCATCGAGGCCATTCTTCCCGATACCCGCGTCGCGGGCTGGCTGGGACTGAAAGGCCCGCAAGCCTGCCTGCAGGTGCTGCGCCGCACCTGGTCCGGCGAGCACGTCGCCACCTGCGCCCGACTCATCCATCCCGGCGACCGCTATCGCCTGACCGGCCACGCCGTCATGCCCACACGCCCCGCCCCCGCCAAGACTTCCGGAGAACAACAGCCATGACCGCTACGAAAAACGCCCGCATCGACCCCTCGCGCAAGATCCGCGCGCCGCGCGGCAATACCCTGAGCTGCAGGAACTGGCTGATCGAAGCCGCCTACCGCATGATCCAGAACAACCTGGACGCGGAAGTGGCCGAGCATCCGGATCAGTTGGTGGTGTACGGCGGCATCGGCCGCGCCGCGCGCGACTGGCCGTCCTTCGACAAGATCCTGGAAGTGCTGCGCCGCCTGCAGCCCGACGAAACGCTGCTGATCCAGTCCGGCAAGCCGGTCGGCGTGTTCCGGACCCATGAAGACGCCCCGCGCGTGCTGCTGGCCAATTCCAACCTGGTGCCGCATTGGGCCACCTGGGAACACTTCCACGAACTCGACCGCAAGGGCCTGATGATGTACGGCCAGATGACGGCCGGCAGCTGGATCTACATCGGCTCCCAGGGCATCGTGCAAGGCACCTACGAAACCTTCTATTCGGTGGCCAACCGCCATTTCGGCGGCGATCCCAAGGGCCGCTGGATCCTGACGGCGGGCCTGGGCGGGATGGGCGGCGCGCAGCCGCTGGCCGCCACCATGGCCGGCTTCAGCATGATCGCGGTGGAGTGCGACGAGTCGCGCATCGACTTCCGCCTGCGCACCCGCTATATCGACGTGAAAGCCAAGACCCTGGACGAAGCGCTGGGCCTGCTGGAGCAGCCCAAGACCCAGGGCAAGGCCGTGTCCATCGGCTTGTTGGGCAATGCCGCCGACGTGCTGGCGGAAATGGTCCAGCGCGGTATCACGCCCGACTGCGTGACCGACCAGACCTCCGCCCACGATCCCTTGAACGGCTACCTGCCGCAGGGCTGGACGATGGAAGAATGGAAAGCCCGCCGCAACGACGAACCGGATGCCGTGGTGCGCGCGGCCAAGCAATCCATGGCCGGCCACGTGCGCGCCATGCTGACGCTGCAGGAACGCGGTGCGGCGACGCTGGACTACGGCAACAATATCCGCCAGATGGCGCTGGAAATGGGCGTGGAGAACGCCTTCGATTTCCCCGGTTTCGTGCCCGCCTATATCCGCCCGCTGTTCTGCGAAGGCATCGGTCCGTTCCGCTGGGCCGCGCTGTCGGGCGATCCGGAGGACATCTACAAGACGGACGCCAAGGTCAAGGAACTGATCCCGCACGACAAGCATCTGCACAACTGGCTGGACATGGCGCGCGAACGCATCGCCTTCCAGGGCCTGCCGGCGCGCATCTGCTGGGTGGGCGTGCGCGATCGCGCGCGGCTGGGGTTGGCCTTCAATGAGATGGTCCGCACCGGGGAACTGAGCGCGCCCGTGGTCATCGGCCGCGATCACCTGGATTCCGGCTCGGTGGCCAGCCCGAACCGTGAAACGGAATCGATGCGGGACGGCTCGGACGCGGTGTCCGACTGGCCCTTGCTGAATGCCCTGCTGAACACCGCCGGCGGCGCGACCTGGGTGTCGCTGCACCATGGCGGCGGCGTCGGCATGGGGTTCTCGCAGCACGCCGGCGTGGTCATCGTGTGCGATGGCACCGAAGCGGCGGATCGCCGCATCGCGCGTGTGCTGCACAACGACCCTGCGACGGGCGTCATGCGCCACGCGGACGCCGGCTACGAAGAAGCCATCGCCTGCGCGCGCGACGCCGGACTGGACCTGCCGATGCTGGGCCGCTGAGAACCGAAACGACTTCACGCGCCCGCCCGCGCGGCCGGCATCACGCCGCGATCGAACACCTTACCCGCCGGCCTCGGGCCGGCATCACGCAGCAGTAGACACACATACAAGGGGAATACCATGAAACTGTCTCTGAGCCTGCGCCTGGCGGCTTGCGCCGCCGGCGCCCTCATCGCGGCATCCGCCGCGCCCGTGCACGCGGCGGATGCCTATCCTTCCAAGCCCGTGACCATCATCGTGCCGTTCGGCGCGGGCGGCGTCGCCGACGCCATCCCGCGCATCGTCGGGCAGAAGCTCAACGAAATGTGGGGCGTGCCGGTCATCATCGAAAACCGCCCCGGCGCCTCCGGCAACCTGGGCATGGGCCAAGTCGCCCGCGCCGCCGCCGACGGCTACACGCTGGGCCTGGCGCCGGCCGGCAACCTGACCGTCAACCCGCTGCTCTACACCAACCTGAACTTCGACACGGCCCACGCCTTCGCGCCCATCACGCTGCTGGCGACCTCGCCCAACATCCTGGTCGTGAACCCCGCCCTGCCGGCCAAGGACTTCAAGTCCTTCATCGAATACGCCAAGAGCAAGCCGGGCAAGCTGAACTTCGCCTCGCCCGGCGCCGGCAGCGGCGCGCACCTGGCCGGCGAGCTGCTGAACCAATCCGCCGGCATCAGCACCATGCATATCCCGTACAACGGCATGGCGCCCGCCGTCACCGACGTGGTCGCGGGCAACGTGGACATGATGTTCGCCGGCGTTTCCAGCGTGCTGCCCTTCATCCGCAGCGGCAAGCTGCGCGCCCTGGCCATCGCCGGACCGCATCGGCTGCCGCAGCTGCCCGACGTCCCCACCGTCGCCGAAAGCGGCTACCCGGGTTTCGACGTGACGTCGTGGTACGGCCTGGTCGCTCCCGCCAAGACGCCGCCCGCCGTCCTGGCCAAGCTGGCGCAGGACGTCGCGACCGTCCTGAAGGATCCGGCCGTGCGGCAGAAGTTCGAAGACCAGGGCGTGGAGCCCTCCAGCATTACATCGCAAGCCTTCGCCGCCATGATCCAGGACGAGTCCCGCAAGTGGGCGGACATCGTCAAGACGGCGGGCATCAAGCCTATCCAGTAAGTCCGGAGACATCATGCAGTCCATCGACATTACCTACCTGAACGGGCCCGACGTCAAAGCCCTGAACATCACCGATGCCGAGATCCTGGCCGCGGTGGAAGGCGCCCTGCGCGCGCAGGGCCTGGGCAAGACCGTGATCGAGCCGCGCGTGCACCTGGTGCCGGAATCCTCGGACAAGGGCCACTTCAACGTGCTGCGCGGCTACATCGAGCCGCTGCACGTGGCCGGCGTCAAGGTGGTCAGCGATTTCGTCGACAACTACAAGGTCGACCTGCCGTCCGAAATGGCCTTGCTGAACCTGTTCGATCCGGTCACCGGCAAGCCGCTGGCCATCGTCGATGCGACTGCCATCACCGACATGCGCACCGGCGCGGTCACCGCGCTGGGCGCCAAGCACCTGGCGCGGCGCGACAGCAAGATACTGGGCCACATCGGGGCGCGCGGCACCTCGTACTGGAACGTGCGCCTGCTGGACAGCATCTTCAATTTCGACGAGATCCGCGTGCACTCGCGCCGTCCCGAAAGCCGCCAGGCCTTTGGCGACCGCCTGTCGCGCGACCTGGGCAAGCCGGTCAAGGTGGTGGAAGATTGGGAATCCTGCGTGCGCGACGCTGACATCGTCGTCGAAGCCTCGCGCCTGCCCAAGCCCACGCCGCTGCTCAAGACGGAATGGATCAAGCCGGGCGCGCTGGTCATGCCCTACGGCACCATGAGCGCGGTCGAGCTCTCGCTGACGGACATCATGTCCAAGGTGGTGGTCGACGATTGGGGCCAGTGCCGCAAGGGCCTGCCCTTCGGTTCGCTGCGCGCCCACGTGGACAGCGACCGCATCACCCAGGAAAACCTGCACGCCGAGATCGGCCAGATCGTGGCCGGCCTGAAGCCGGGACGCGAGAACGATCAGGAGACCATCCTGTTCTGGCATCGCGGCCTGTCGACGACGGACATCGCGCTGGGGCAGGCGATGCTGGACAAGGCCAAGCGACTCGGTATCGGGCAGACCTTGAAGTACGCCTGATCGAACACACCGGGAGCCGCCATGACCGCTACGCCTTTGATCGCATCGACCCGCATGTACGACGTCGCGCCGTCCGCCAAGACGGCGTGGCATGCGCTGCTGGCCGAGGCACATCGGCGGGCGGGCCTGCACGTGACCTTTGTCGAACACGGTTGGCCGACGCCGATCGGTGAACTCTGGGCGCGCCCCGGCCTGTGCGGCGCATTCATGTGCGGCTGGCCGTTCGCGCAAGCATTGCGCGGCGGCAAGGCTTATACGGCGGTGGCCGCCGTCGTGCCGGATTTGCCCGGTTACGACGACCAGGCGCGTTATCGCAGCGCCTTCCTGGTGCGCGAAGATGCGCCCTGGCAGCGGCTGGAGGATGCGTTCGGCAGCCGCTACGGGTGGATGGTGCGCGACTCCCAGTCCGGCTGGAACGCGCCCCGGCGCCTGCTCGCCCGCCATGCGGCGGCGCGCGGGGACTCGCTGTTCCAGGAAGTCAAAGGTCCTTATGGCAACCCACGTGGCCTGCTGCGCGCCTTGCGCGATGGCGAAATCGACCTGACGGCCGTGGACGGGTGGTATCTGGACCTGCTGCGCGTGCATGACGCAGACGCGCTACAGGGCCTGCGCGCGATCGGATATACGGATTGGACGCCGAATCCCTTGCTCGTCAGCGGACAGGATGTCGACCCCGCGACGTCCGAGCGCCTGACAGCCGCGCTGCTCGGCATGCACACCGACGCCGGCACCAGGGAATTGCTGCGCGCGGCGCACGTCGCGCGCTTCACGGCCGCGGACCCGCGTGCCTACGAAGTACTGCTCGACCACGATAGCGACCGCAGCTATCCGGAGATCCGCTAGGTCACGTCCGCTATTCGGGAATTGGATAGCGGCGGATGGAGATGCCTCCAACCGCCGCCAGTTCGACGCTGTTCCGCGCCGTCCAGACTGCTTAAATGACGTGGAACAGCCAAAGCAGAATGATGACCGGGATGGGGATCCCCAACAGCCAGAGCAGAATGCCTCGCATGGCGCTCTCCTTTCTCGGTTGCCCGCTACGTATGGCAGGCTTCGGGCTACTGTGGAGCAAGGGCCGTGCCCGCGTGTCCATTGCTTACTCCAGGTCAACAATCCATTGACATCCAGGCCGTGTACGCACGACGCTCCGAGTGCTCCAATGACCACGGACACCATACAAGGAGCTTTCAATGGCCGATCAGAAAACCGTACTTATCCTGGGCGCGTCACGCGGCCTGGGCCTGGCGCTGGCCGAGGAATACTGCGGCAAGGGCTGGCACGTCATCGCCACCACGCGCAGCCAGTCTCCGCAACTCGAAGCCTTGCGCGAACGCAGCGTCTGCGAACTGGAAATCCAGTCCGTCGACATCACCGACCTGGCGTCGGTACGTGAACTGCACGCTCGCCTGCAAGGCCGCACGCTGGACACGCTGTTCGTCAATGCCGGCATCTGCAAGGCGAACGAACTGACCCCGCTGCAAGGCGACGAACAGGATTTCATCGACATGATGCTGACCAACGCGCTCAGCCCCATGCGGGTCATCGAAGTCTTCCAGGACATGGTTGCGCGCGATGGCGTCATCGCTGTCATGTCCTCGGAGCTGGGCAGCATCACCAACAACGAAGGCTTCTGGGAGCTGTACAGTTCCAGCAAGGCCGCGTTGAACATGTTGATGAAGGCCTACGCGTCGCGCCATGCCGGCGGCACGCAAGCCCTGCTGCTGGTCGCGCCCGGATGGGTGCGTACCGAGATGGGCGGCAGCAACGCCGCCCTGGACGTCTCGGAAAGCATCCCGCTGGTGGTCGACACCGTAGAGCGCCATGCCGGCCGGCCAGGACTGCGATACATCGACCGGCACGGCGCAACGCTGCCCTGGTAGCGGCCGCGTTGACTACAGCGGCCGGATCGCCAGATCGCCGCGGTACACCGTGTTCGCCAGCGTTTCGGCGTGCGCGCGATGGGGATCCGGCTCCGGCGCCAGGTTCAGCGACAGCGTATGTTCCGCCAGTTGCTGGCAGGTCATGAAGCGCACGTCGCCCAGTTGCCTGAGCTCGGTCAGCAAGGTATCCAGCACCGCGATACGCGCCGCGCGCGTGGAGCCGAAATCCCCGCGCAGGTTCAAGGTGATGGGAATCAGCGTGCCTTCCGCATGCATGGCGGCGATCTCGTCACGCCAGATCGTCTGCAGGCGCGCATGCGTATGGCGGGCCGAATACACCGGCGCGTCGTCCAGCGCGAAGCTCGAAGGCAGCTCCACCAGCTTCTTGTCGCCCGACAGGCCGAACACGTAGGGGTAGTCGGCGTCCTGGAAGCTGGCGTCGTAGATGAAACCCAGGTCCGCCAGGTGATCCAGCGTCCGGGACGACAACTCGCCGCCCGGCGCGCGGAAGCCCTGCGGCGCCACGCCGGCAAGGTCGGCCAGGATGTCGCGCGATTCCTTCAGCACCTGGGTTTCCTTGTCGCCCAGGGTGGCGAAGTTTTCCAGGTCCACGCCGCGCGCGGCGATCTCATGTCCCTGGGCGGCCAGCTCGCGGATCAGCTCGGGATGCCGGCGGGCATCCGTGCCGGGGACGAAGAACGTCGCCGGCACTTCATGCTTTTCGAACAGCTCCACCAGGCGGGGAAACCCCGCGCGCACCGCGTAGCGGCCGTAGGAATAGCGGCCGAACATGCGTTCGGTGGGGACTTCCTTCAGATCGAAGGACTCGGCGTCGAAGTTCACGGTCGGCAGGACGACCGCGCGGGCGCCATGGGGCCAGGTATACGTGCTCATGCGAACGACACCTCTTCAAGATTGTTGCTGTTGTCCAGGCACCATTGGGCGAAAGCGCGCGACTCCATGAATTGCACGCCGTCGTGCGTCTTCATATAGGCGATCAGGTCGGACAGCGCCTTGGTGCGCGACGGCGTACCGGAGCCCCAGCCCGCGCGCGGATGCAGCGACATCACGAAGAACCGGTCGTTGCGATAGATCGCATCGAACTCCGACTTCCATTGCGCCAGCACTTCCGACGGGGGCGTATAGCTGAACTTGTAGAACGGGAAATCGTCCAGGCTGTAGGTGTTGTTGGGCAGTTCGACGATGACGTCGTCCTGCGTCTTGCCGAAGCGCAGCCGGTACGGACGGTCGTAGTCCTTGTCGCTGGAATCGTAGATATAGCCCAGCGACTTCAGCACCTTCATGGTCTTGTCGCTCTTGCGGCCGGACGGCGAGCGCCAGCCCAGCACGGGCTTCTTGATGATGTCGCGCAGGATGCCGTCGGTCTTGCGCAGCAGGGCTTCTTCTTCCTCCGCCTTGAGTTCCCAGGCCTCGTGCAGATAGCCGTGCGCGGCGACTTCGAAACCGTTGCGGTCGATGTCCTCGATGGTCATGGGATGCCGTTCGGCGTCATAGCCCGGGACGAAGAACGTGCCCTTGATATTGTGGCGGTCCAGCATTTCCATGTGCCGCGGCACGCCGCAGCGGGCGGAATAGTTGCCCCAGGAGTGCTTGCCCAAGGGCGCAATGCCGCGCCCCACTTCGTGGCTGGGGCCGTCGAAATCGATGCCGATCAGCACGACGCAGCGCATCGATTCCGGAAATGTCGTTTGTCTCATCCTTGATCCTTGATGATCGTTGACGATTTTCTCAATCCAGCTTGATGTTCGATTCGCGCACCACGGTGCCCCACTTCTGGCGTTCGTTCACCAGGAACTTGTCGAACTCCGCGGGCGGCATGTAGGCGATGTCGAAAGAGCGGGCGCGCATGGTGGCCTGGAAGTCAGGCGACGCATAAACCTTCTCGATGGCCTTGTACAGCGTATCCACCGTCGACTGCGGCATGCCCGCCGGCCCGAACAGGCCTACCCAGCCCACCGCGCTGAAGCCAGGATAGCCGGATTCCGCGATGGTCGGCACTTCGGGCAGCACGGCATTGCGCTTCAGCGCCGTCGTGGCGATGGGCCGCACCTTGCCGGCCTTGATGTTGCCGATCTGCGTGCCGACGAGGTCCAGCATATAGTCCAGGCGACCGGCCAGCAGGTCCGTCGTGGCCTGGCCCGCGCCGTTGTACGGCACGCCGCTGGCCTTGATGCCGGCGTCGCGGTTGAACTTTTCCACCGCCAGGTGGGCGGAGCTGCCCACCGTGGTCACGCCGTAATTGAGCTTGCCCGGATTGGCCTTGGCCGTATCCACCAGCTCTTTCAAGGTCTGGATCCTGGAAGACTCCGGCACCACGACGACGTTGTCGAACGTCGCCAGCACCGTGATCGGCGTGAAATCCTTCACCGGGTCATAGGGCAGCTTGGAGTACAGGAACTGGTTCGCGCCGTGCGTGCCGGTCGATCCCACCAGCAAGGTATAGCCGTCCGGCTTGGCCTGGCCCACGAAGGCCGCGCCGATGCCGCCGCCGGCGCCGGGCCGGTTCTCGACCACGATGGTCTGGCCCAGCACCTTGCCCACTTCCTGCGCGACGATGCGCGCCTGGATATCCGTGCCGCCGCCCGCCGCGAAAGGCACGATCAGGCGGATCGCATGCGAGGGATACTTGTCGCCGTCCTGCGCGGACGCGGCGCCGGGCGCAGCAATGGCGGCGCCCAATGCGAGCGCTGCCGAGATCCGGGCCAGCTTGCCCGCGAAGACGCCGCCGCGCGGCAGATCGAGTTTGAAAGCCTTTTTCATGGCTGTTTCCCCTGTGATGTTCTGGAAAATCCCGGCGCGTGCCGGTGGTTCGGTTAGCGCTGCCGCCGCGGCAGCTCATACGTGGTAAAGGTGGGATCCAGCGCCGGCAGGTTGGCGACTTCCATCACGCCCAGCGCAGGCTGCATGACGACGGTGGACACCGTCGCGCTGCGCGTATCCCGGCCGAAATCCCCACGCGGCGGCCGGCACACCGACCACGGCGACTGGAAGTCATCCAGCAGCGCCTGCTTGACGGAGTCCACGGTAATGCGCCCGACGTCCGGCGTCAGCAAGTCGCGCACGCGCTGCTCGCGATACAGCGTGCATGGCGAAAACGCGATACCCGTGTCCTTCAGCTTGCCCAGGGCGATCGGGCTCAGCCAATGATTCGAATGCACCAGCAGGCCATTTTCCGGCAGGAGCTGGAACGTCTCGTCCGGTGCGCACTCGAAGTTGATCGCGATGCCTTCGTGATGGCAGACCGCCATATTGTTCGAACCCGTCTTCGGGGTCGCGTACACCGCGTGCAGTGCCCAGGCCAGATACGGGCTTTCCAGGGCCTTGCGGCGGATCAAAGGCAGCGGCACACCAATCTGCCGGTAATCGCGATCGCATTCCAGGTTGTTTCCCGTAATCGAAATCCCCGCCGAGTTGAAGCCCGAGCGAGCCAGCATCCCCGCTTCGGTAAACGTCAGCACGTCCGGACCGTCGTCGCGCAGGATGCGCAGCACCACGCCGGTCTCCGAACACTCTTCCTTCCAGTCCCAGTTCTGCGCGTGGATCAGCCGGCCGTCGGCGGTCGCTTCGCGCATCACCTTCACCGACGTACAGCCATCGTTGGTCTCGCCCAGCAGGCGCGCGCGCAGCTCCGGCTTGAATGCGAGCTTCATCACTTCCGTACGCGCGTTCAGCAGGAAGATGTCCTCCAGGCGCACGCCGGCGCCGTCGGCGATGCCCTGCATCTCCGTCAGGTAGTTCTCGTCGAACTTGCGCACCGCCGGGATATAGCTATGGATAATCCTGTCGATCTCGCTGCGTTCCAGCTTCCATCGCGCGGCCTGCTCGCTGTAGTGCTCGATGGAGCGGGCGATGCGCTTCCTGGCTTGTTCGCCATAGGACCGCCCCCGCTCCAGCGGCGCCCCGCTGATCTCGTACAGGGGAAACGGTGTCACTTGCTGCCTGCTCATCGATGCTCTCCAACTCTGCCTTGTTACAGGATCGGTACAAATCGTAGAGGCGGCAGCTCATATCATCAAATGATTTATCCGGAACATATAATGCCTTTTTTGATATGAATAGCCGGTCATCGTGGAACTGGATACTCTGCGCAAGGTCAACCTGAACCTGCTGACCGTTTTCGAACTGCTGATGGAAACGCGCAGCGCCACGGAGACGGCGGCGCGACTGCATACGACCCAGCCGGGCATCAGCAGAAAGCTCGCCGAATTGCGCCGCCTGCTGGCCGATCCCCTGTTCGTCCTGATAAAGCGGCAGCTTGTCCCTACCCCGCGCGCGCTGGAAATCCGCCCTGTCGTTCGCGAAGCCTTGGCCGCCATCGGCGGCATCATGGAAGACGGCGGCGCCTTCGATCCACTGAAGTCGTCCCGCACCTTTCGCATCGCCGCGCGCCACACCATCGAATGGATGCTGGCGCCGGGCTTGCGCAGCTATTGCGACAGCCACGCGCCGCAGGTGCGGTTCAGCTTCGTCAATATGCAAGGCGTGGCGTTGCCGGAAAAGCAGCTGGAAGATCATTCCATCGATATCGCGCTAGGCCGCTTCGAAGAGGTCGGCGGGCGGTTCCGCACGCACGCGCTCTATGATGACGATCGCGTCTGCCTGCTCAGAAAGGGCCATCCCTTCGCGGGCAAAAAACTTACCCCGGGCAACTTCTGCAAATTGCGGTTCGTGACCACCACCGACATGTTCGGCAAGGACAACGAGGTGGACGCATGGCTGCGCAAGCTGGGCCACCAGCGGCGCTTCGACTTGTACGTCTCCAGCATGAGCCATGTGCCGTTGATACTGCTGCAGACCGATCTGGCGGTGACCATGCCGCGCAGGCTGGCGACGTACGTCGCGCAATTTCATCCGCTGCACGTCCGCGAACTGGGATTTCAACTGCCCAAGTCGCACTACAACATGGTCTGGCATGCGCGGTGGGACGACGTGCCGTCGCATGCTTGGATGAGGCAAGTGGTCGCGGATTTGATGACCACGCCTTGATAGCGGGCGCTGCGCACGAGCGGTCAGCCCCTGGGAAGCACCTGCTTCAAGCCGCGTGACTACGTCATCTCGCGATTCACTCTGGAGCGGCTCGTTCGTGTGGGTGAGCTGAACAGTACCAAGCCGGTCGTTGAAGCGCGCTATTCGTTTGCGGCTCTTTCAGCAGCTTTCGATCATCTGGATCGAGGCGCGTACGGGAAGATTGTGATTGACGTCGCCGGTGGTCCTTTTCGAACCACAACGGATCGAAGCCATATCGTTTGGGTTGAGCGCGGGTTTCACCTGCTCTGGCCATCTTCCGCACAGGATGCGCGACACGCCTTCCGGGCTGGGATCGTCGGGTTGCCGAAGGCCATCCACAACTGTTTCATCCGGCCCATACAGCAGGTCGCCAAACATAAATTTGGCGATGTCCCTTCCCCAATGGCCGAAACCATACCCTTCCAAGCCTCAATGGCCCGACCGCAAACTGCCGAGCAATACACCTAGGTCTTCGGAAGATTCAACAGACATAGTCGGATCGCTATACGCCTCTAAATTGTCACTTAACCATTGTTCCGTTGAGCGCTTGGCGTGAAACTTCACGATAACGCACCCTTCGTCCACGTTTACAACGGCGACCAGCGGCACCGCATACTCCGCTGTCCGCCACATGGCAAACACGTACGAGATAAACTGGATAGCTTGCGCTAGAGGCGCTTCGTCGTCGTAGTCCTCGATATGTAAGGATTAACGAAGCACTCGTACCCCGTACTATCAAAGAACCGCGACTTCGCGACGCTATCAGCCTTACGGAGAAGCGCAGCCAAAAAAATAGCGTTCGTCCTTAACGTGAAACCTCTCACCGGCAATACTACGAAGAGATCGACAGAGGGGCGGCAATGAGCCGAGAGTGGCTAGCAGCGTCGTCATTGCAGAATTACCGTTCATCAGAGACCGCCGGTCATATCGTCGGCGAATGTATTACCAGCGGCCGCAATAGTGACGTCTCGACCGACACTCACCAACACATCGTTCGAAGCGCCGATGTTGGAGCCGATGGCACTCAAATCGCGCCCGGCGAGGAAGACCGCCGCATCGCCGGTGAAAGTGGATGCCTGGGTTTGGATCCAATCGATCGCATCTATGCTGTGCGACGAACTGGTTCCCCCCAGTGCCCCTCGGACTTCTGATAGTGCTCATCGCGTGCTTGTCCGGTCGCCTCTCCGGCGAGAAGATTGGTATCGCGTCCCGCGCCGATGGCTGGTTACAAAGGTGTGCGATATACGTAATCGCCTGGAGTATTCGGGTCAAAAAAGGATGCTGCCATCCAATCCAAATGCGCCCTCACCCATGATCGGACGTCATCGCTATTAAGCACCACTTAGATGCTTGAACCTGTAGAAGTTAAGCGCAACGAATGTTCTCATGATAGATCACGTCGCCTCGATTCCAATGGAATTCACGTCAAAAGACTACCGGTTTTTCGCTCTCGTCATGCCAAGTAAAATACCATTTATCAAACCATAGAGGTGAGAAGCCGTCGTCTTTAGCATTAAACGCGGGTTTTTTTTCAAGGGGCCATTTTGCGCGAATTAACTGGACCACTCCCTCCGGGCGAGGATCAGAAGGTTGCAGAAGGCCGTCGACAACGATATCGTCAGGCCCGAATGGCTTGTCACCAAACATAAATTCCATGGCAGCGCCTTCTCCCTTTCGCACCCACCCCTCCCCCCAGAATTTGAGCCGGCCCTGCTTCATGAGTTCGCAGATGCACCAAAGGAAGAGCTCCTTCATCCTTCGGGGTCCAAGTTGGCATAACGGTCTTGTATTTCTTCATATAAGGTTGATATCGAAGACAAACCCTCGCATTGGCGAGCCAACGATGATAGTTCCGAAGAGCTCAGCTTCATTTTATTGACGCCTAAACTTTATTTCACGCAATAATCCCGGCAACGAGCCCGCGAGCCCTGTAGTGTCCATTCCGGTATTCCAGTTTGCTCAGATGCCGACGAGAAGGACCGCACCGTAAAGGTTTGTCCCGCGGAATCAAGTTATTCAGCAACGCGAATACGGATCACGTGGATCCTTTACATTTGTCGCCGCTGTCGAGCCAGACGGATTTACCTCCACTGCATACCGCTCTCCATGGAGTTCGGAGGTACCTGCTCTCCCCGAAATATTTGTCGCGGCGTTGCCGACTGACGTGGCTGGATTATTTTGCCGCCCCCCCCCACTCCCCGACTCTTGATATATAACCGTGGGGCCGGCGCGCCGAGCAGTTCAGCTCCTGGAGGTCCGCACAAACCCGTCGCGGCTCAAGCACCAATTGATGGGGTAAACCTTGCGATCAAGTTCTTACACGCTTGCTCGGCAAAGCACTTCGCCCATTCCTCAGTCCGCAGAAATTCGGCCTCCAGCGCGTCCAGTGCGGTCGCGGACCACAGTGGCCGCTGCGCTTCATGTGGTAGATGATCTGTTTCAGACTCAATGACCAGAAAAACGTGAAAATCGGGATCCTCGTCGGCAATTCCACTCAAGCGACGCTTGATGTCGACGACCTGCACGACCCCCTCAAGAAAGGAAAGCTTTCCTGCCAACATAGCTTCAGCTAAAGCAACAATTTGCCTGCGCGCTAAGACCTCACCATCATTCATGTTATGACAATCATTTCAAGTTGATCGACTTCGGCTCTACAACTGCTCATTACCCCATAATTGCCAGTTTTCGGCCCTAGGTGTTGCAGAATCCGGCACCCCAGCGTGAAAAAACAGCTTGCCACCAATGCGGCTCGGCCAAATTTTCCCTCGGCCACTTCCTACTTCGACTTCTGACTCGCTCAAATAGGTCAGCGCGCGCAGGCGAAAACCATCGAATAGCTGGTCCGTCACGAATCCACGCTCCAGATCTCATTGACCGCCTGAGCAACCGCTTGCGTGACCGAGTCTTACCCTCTCTAATAAATGAGATATCTCGGCCGCACCTCACCGTATCAAGCATACTAATATGAGGCGACAGGTGACCAAAGCCCGATACCCCTTTCAGTCTATACCACTTCGCCATAGGCCCCTTGGCTAATATCGCACTCTGCACCGCTGACCTTTCATAACCCGACCGTCATGTATCCGAAATCTCTACTTCTGATGCGGATTAGACCGGACTTCACCGTCGCCGTTAGTCATTCTCGTCATCTGATATCGGTCGTGGAACCGATCACTCAAGCCCGTTGATTCGAAGGAACGGCAGCGCCGCCACATCGACGATCAATGCTAGCCTTATGATTATTCTGCGTCGGCTTCCGGCAACCATCCCGCCTCTCTCTGCGATCTTCGCCAATCAAACTCAACAACTTCTCAATCGCGTCTGCTACCTCGCGGCAGCCCGCCACCCGGCCCAATGGTGTGCCTGTTCATAGTCCGAGTTGAGCTGCGACACACTAGCTAGGCAGCGCCTATTGCGTTTCGCCATGCCGTGGTCTGCCGTTTTTTGTTTCTCATCAGTTCTCGATCGGCTCCTTAAGTACTGACCACCGATGTAACCGAGAGAAGATATCGAATTTCGCCTGGACTCTTGCTTTTCGAAACTAAGATCCAGCTGTTCGATGTGTCCTGCATGTCACGGTTTAGCGGTATATCAGATTTATTTTTGCAGCCCACCTTAGCCACTCTGCTGCGAATGTTGAAATATCGCAGCAAGGCTTTCGTGCGATTCAACCGACATAGTCGGATCGCTATACGCCTCTATATTGTCACTTAGCCATTGTTCGGTTGGGCGTTTGGAGTGAAACCGAACTATAACGCCAAATTCGTCCACATTTACAACGGCGACCAATGATACCGAACTCCCCAACAGCTGCCACGCGCCAAATACGTATGAGACAAACTGGATGGCTTGTTCTAAAGGTGCTCTATTGTCGTAGTCTTCGATGTGCAGGGAGTTAACGAAACACTCGTACCCCGTACGATCATAAAATCTCGACCTCGTCACGCTGCCAGCCTTCCGCAGGAGCGCAGTTAAAAAGAAGCAATCATCCTTCCCATTAAACCCCTCGTCGGCGATGCGCTTAAGTTCTAGACAAAGAGGCGGCAGTGGGCCTACAGCAGCCAAAAGCCTATTCATAGCCGAATTGCTCTTCATCATCTACCTCCAAGATACTTAGTGAGCCCTTTTTGAATAGCGGCACTAAAGCTAGGATCACTTAATAGTTTGTTTACAGATCTCGGCGCGTCTGGAAATGAGTTAGTGGAGGGGTCGTACAAATACTTATTTCCCTGGTTATCTTGGTAGTGTATCTGACCGGGGCGCTGCCCCGGATTAGGATTTTCCACATCGATACGCTCTTGCCCCTGCCCCTTCCAGATGGTCTTGCTCGGGAACTGCGGACCATGCTCCCCCAGCATCTCGTTCCCGGATGGAGGCCCTTGCTGATATAGCAACGTAGGAGCGGCGTTATTCTGAGACGGCGTCGAGGTGATCAGCCCGCCCTGCGGCTCGTTAATGACCTGGCCCGGCAACGATATCGGCGCCAGCACATCTCCAGGCTTGCCTTGGGTCTCGACATTTGTGTGGTCCCCGATCGGAGTGAAAATCGGCTCGCCATTCTGCCTGGACTCCGAATCGCCATAACCCGGCGGCGAGTCCGGAAACAATCCTTCCCATGTCAGGCTAGCGAACTCCTGAAGCCCCGAAGATATGCTCTCGGAAAGCCTCCCAAGCGCACTTTGCAACTGCTGAGCGATGACCTGATTCTGGGTTAGCGGCTGCTGCCCACCCTGACCGAGCAGCCCGCCGGCGCTGCCAAGCCCACCAAGGCCCGATCCGAATGCCGGTAAGGACGAGAAGATGGGCGACATGGGCCCGACCGGTGCGAGCTGATTGTTCTCCGCCTCGTTCTGCGCCGCCGCGGTGAGCGTCGCCAAGGATTGCGGATCCAGAGCCGCCCCGACTCCCGCGACTAGGGACATGATCAGGTTCTGGCGTTGTTCACGTTCGTCGGCGGTCAGGTCCTTCGCCGGCTTCTGCGTCAGCCCCGAGATCAGCTCACCCAGCACAACACTGGCGGATGCACCCAGCGCGCCAGCGCCGCAGCTACCTCCCTGCGCCGCCGCGCCACCGCACGCCAGAATGGCATGTAGCGCCACGTGCCCCGCGGACCCTTCCCCGCCCAACGCATCCGCATACTTCTTGATCTGCGCGGCGCCCATGGATTGCAGGACATTGATGGTCGCCGCCTGTACGGCCTGCCCTACGCCACCAGTGACGTTGCCCGCCAGGGCCGCAGTCCCGGCCGTCACGATCATCCGGTACGTGCCGCCCTGTACCCACTGCGCGGCATCGTTCAGCTGAGCCTGCAGGCTGTCATGCAACGGACCTTCCGGAGGCGCCGCGTCCAAGGCTTTTTTAAGCGCGTCATACTCCTGCGCCTTGCTTGCCAGGAAGGTCCCGGTTTCCTTCTGGAACGTGGTGACAATGTCAAAGCCGGCCTGAATCTTCTCCTTATCGAAGATCGGGCTGAGGCTATTCAAGGTGTCGGAGGTATCGCGATTCAGCGACGCGATGGAATCCGCGACCGACTTCCCCGTCAGCGCCAACTGGCCATCGCTATCGCGAACGACAATGGTGCCGCCGCTGATGGCGCTTTCAGTCGTCGATCGATCGCTACCGAACGCTGCTGCAACCGTGGGCGGAAATGCCGACGCGCCTCCCTTCGACGGCACAGTGGTCGATCCTCCGCTATCGACCTGTTGAGCGCCGCCCCATGAATAACCGCCACTCAACCCGACTTGATAGCCGTCGTACTTGGCGACGTTCTTGATGTCCTGAGTGACGAGCGTTCCGGTGCTCAGGAAATTCAATCCGTCAGCCACCGCCTTGTCGCTGCTGGCAATGACGCTACCGATCAACGTGGTGTTGTCCTTCACGTTGATCTGAAAGCCACCGTCGCCAGCCCACAGCCCGGTCTGTTCCGTTACGGTCTTGAAGTTGCTGTTCAGTGCGCCCTGGCTGTAGCTCCCATACGCCGAGCTGCTGCAATAACCATAGCAATAGGTCCCGCCGGCTGAGGCACTTTGGTTCTTGGAATGGTAGGTGCTCTCGTCCTGCAGGCTCTGTAGCAGAAGATTGCCCCCCACCGACGCGAGAATGCGATCAGCCTTTCCGGAGGCGCCGATCAACGACGTATCACCGCCTGACTTCAGGCCGAGCGCGCTTCCGGCGGTGACGCTGCTATTCGTCCATGTCAGGTCGTCGCCGTCCTCCGTGCTGCGGCTGGCGGATACGCTGCCCTTTACGATGAATCCTGCGCCATAGCCGCCATTACCGTCAGTGCCGATCATCACGCCAACGCCGACGGTGCCATCGACACTTTTGGTCTGGATATCCTGGTGCCTGGTGTTACTGGCCGCCTTCATCAGGATGTCACCTTCGGCGACCAGCACGGCGTTCCTACCGGCGGATAGCGCGGAACCTAAGACGGTGATGTCTGAATCCTTGCCCGCGCCGGTAGAGAGGATGGTGAGGTCATTGCCCGCCGCGACGGTGGATCCGAGTACGCTGGTCGAGCTACGATGCGTCGTCGTGGAGCTGGAACTCGCGCCGTAGTCGAGCGTGATGGTTCCGCCGCCGCCACCTCCCTCGCTCGGGGGGCGGGTCACCGCATTCAGTGCATTGTTGGCAGCCATGCCGGCACTGACGAAGGCCAATGCCTTCATGATGGGATTGTCGGTTTTGGACGACGCGGTACTCATCCGGTCGATGGTTTCAAAGGCATCCATCACCGGACTGCCGGCGTTGATGCTGAAACCGCTTTGCTTGACTTCGTGGAACTCCTTTTCCTGGTTGGTGTCGGTGAGGGACGCGATAGTGACGTCGCGCCCAACGATTCCTATATCGCCTTGTCGAGCGACGATATTGCTTCCGAGCACCCGAAGGTCCTGACCCGCGCTGATCAGCACATCGCCCAATACACTGCCCACCGTACTGGCACTATGGAATACCGTTGTTCCCTCCAACGTGTCGGTGCTCTCTTTGTGGCCTTTGCTCAGACCGCCGAGCGCGCCCCATCCGGATCGCGTTTCATGCCGATAGTGGTCGTCGCTAGAAGTATTCGCCGCCGCCGCTATGGTGACGTCTCGCCCGCCGGTAAGGGTGACATCGTTCAAGCCGCCGATATTCGACCCGATGACGCTTATGTCCCTGCCCGCCAGGAAGATGGCGGAGTCGGCGGTGAATGTGGATCCCTGCGCCTGGTTCCATTCGCCCGTGTCTATGGTGCGCTGCGTGTTTGTTACACCCCAATGACCCTTGGTTTTTTGATAGTGCTCGTCCCTGGCGTAGCCGCCAGCTTCACCTGACAGCAGGTTGATGTCGCGGCCGGCCTGTACGCCCATCTCACCGCCTGCGGTCACGTTTGCGGCTATCGCCGTTACGTCCTGGCGTGCGAACAGCCCCAGATCGCCGCCCACATTAATGACCGATCCGACCTGATCCTGTCGTATGACCTCGCTGTTGTTCTTCTTCTTGAAGACAACAGACTCGCCCTGCTCCGTTTGCACTGTGAGAAGGTTGATATCGTTGCCGGCTTGCAGGAACGCGTTACTGCTCGCGTTAACGGCCGCGGCGGTCAAGTTCAGGTCATGTCCGGCGTTGATGGCCAAACTGCCCGCATCGATCTGCGACACCCCGCTGACAAACGTCGACCACGTATTCGTCTGTCCCAGGCTGGAACTCGTGCTGGCCGTGGTACTCGTCAGATTGATATCCCGCCCCGCCTGCAAGGCGACCGTATCGCCCTTGATCAGGGCGGCGATGTTGTTCAGATCCTGGCGCGCATTCAGATTGACGTAGCTGCCCTGGATCGTCCCCGCCGAACTGTTGATGATGTTGTCGGCCACCATGATCGTGGCGTCGCGTGATCCCACGGTGCCCGTATTGGTGATGGTGCCGCTGGCCTGCAGCGTGGTGTTGCGACCCGCCATGAGCGTACCGTCGCCCTTCAGATCGCCGTCCTGCACGACCAGATAGACCTGCGGGACGAGCACGGTCTGCGTGCTGCCGTCCGGCAGCGTGACGGTCTGGTCGACCAGCCACACCATGTCGCTGGTCAGGTGCTTCATCTGCTCGTCGCTGAGCGGCGTACCGATTTGCAGGCCGTATTGCTGGGCGAAGGTGGCGCCGGCGGTCAGCAGGGCCTTGTATTGGGTTTCGTTGTCGGTGTAGTCGCCGACGAAGCGCTGGCCCGTGGCGGCGATGATCTGGTCGGTGACCAGTTTCTGTTCGTAGAAGCCGTCGCCCAGGCGCTTGAGCGTGTCCGCGTTCTGCAGATAGGGATTGGTGCCCGACAATCCAGTCGTGGCACCTGACGTCCCTGCCGACGTCGCCGCGGCGGCGATCGCGGCTTGCGTGGGCGACATATTGCCTGCCGACGTGCCGTCGGCGGGGAACGATGTCGCCGCGGATGCGCCAGCACCCGGCCCGCGCACCGATACGGAACCCGGGGCAGCGACCGCGCCCGGCCCAGAGACTACACCGGCACCGCCCAACAGCGCGAGCAAGTAGTCGCTGGATATCGTCGGCTTGTTGCCCGTGAAGCGGCTGTCGGTCGCCACCAGATAAGGCGAGTTCGCCGCCGGCACGACGGTGTAGAGCTGGTTGTTCGGCACGCTGGACGGCGGCGTGACGGTACGGACGATGCCGGAATTCGGCAGCGATACGCTGGTGATCGTCGACGGGCGGACCGTGCTTACCGGCGCGACGGCGCCTGGCGCAGTGACGCCAGTGGCAGGCGGCGCGGTGTTGCCGCCGTAGCTGGCGACGGCCAATTCGATGGGCTGGACGCTGAGCGTACCGCTGTACGGCGCGATGTCGTAATGGCGGCTGTCGTTCTTCTCGTAGGTGTAAAGTTCCCGCCCGGTTGCGTCGACGCGTCGTTCGCCGGTGGCGCCGATGTTCTGGATCGTCGCCCCGCTAACGTTCAGCGCGCCGCCCGCCACGATCTGACTTTTGTCGTTCGTGACGGAGCCCGACAAAGATGCGTTACCGCCGACTATGATTTTTCCAGGATCGGTGGAAAGGGTGCGGCTTTCGCTGACGTTCTCGGCGACTTCGTAGATCGTGAAGTCCTTGACCAGACGACTTTGGAAGTCCTGGTTGAAAGCGATGACGCGATCGTTCAGTTCTTCATATGCCGCGACATAGGCGGCATGGGCGTTGTCGTACACCGCCTGCATGGCATCGCAATCGATGGTGCAGTTCTCGCCCTGGACCGGCAAGGGTGGCAGCGGCGCGGCCGGGGGCTGTACGCCGAATACTGCCCAAATGGGAGCATCCAGGCCGTAGTTGAATACCTCGGGTTGAATGCAAGGGTTGTCGTCAGGGCCTTGGCAGGCGTTGTAGGGCGCGTCATAGGGATTGCGCACCGGAGCGCTGTAGCCTTTCCTGCCATGACCACCCGCGGCATAGGTGAAAGGCGGCCCATAGCGGTCTTCAGGGTACGTCGTCGAAGGCAGCAGCAGCCGGCGCTCCTGGTCATCGTCCAGCCATGCCGGATCCTGGCTGCATTGCGCGGTAGTCTGGTCGCATAGCCAATAGACGCTGCCGTCCAGCATGTCGGTGGATCCGTTCAGGCGGTAGTACACCTTGTCGCCCGAGCTGACCTGCACGACTTCGCTGGAGAAGTGGTTGTTCTTGTTGTTGATCGCTACTGCCGCGATGCTGGCGTTGCCGTCGGCCTGTATGGTGGCGGATTCGTTGTTTACTGACTGAGCCTGGCCGATGGCCTTCCAGTTGCCGTCGACGCCACCGCCGATGGCAAGGTTGCCCGCGGCATAGATCAGGCTATGTTCCAGGTTGTCCAGCCTGCCGACGCCCAGATCCATGTCGCCACGCGAGGCAATAACGCCCGCGCCCGCGGCGCCGACATCGTTGAGCAGGTAGCCGGTGGAAATGGCGAGCGTGTCGCCGTAGATGCGGCCAGTATTGTGGACGCTGCCGGCCTGGATGCGGGTGACCTTGCCGTCGATCAGGCCGGCGTTGTCCAGCGCCTGCGAAACGCTCAGTGTGGTAATGCCCCCGGAGACGATCTCGCCACCGGCGCGGTTGGTCAGGTTCTGCGCGCCGATGCCCAGGTTGCGGCCGGCGGATATCTTGCCGCTGTTGTCCAGGTCGCCCGCGATGGACAGCGTGGCGTCGCGCCCCGCCGCCAGTACGCCGGTATTGTTCAGGTTGCCGTTCACGGTCAAGCCCAGATCACCCTGCGATTGCAGCGTGCCGGTACCCGTCAATGCATTGGTCGTGACGGACAGGCGCTGGCCGGCGGCGACATTGCCTGCTTCGTTCGCCAGCGTACCCACCGTGATGTCCGCGGTGCCGCCTGAGCTGATCAGGCCCGTCGCGTTCTGCAACTGGCTGGCGCCGATGGTCATCGCCTGGCTCGCGGCCAGCGTGCCGCGCGTGTTGTCTATCGCGCCCGCGCTGATGGTGACGGTCTTGCCGACGACGCCCAGGGGTTGAGCGGGATTGCCGGACGGGGTGTCCGTATTGAGCAGGTTCGATGCGGACAGGGACAGCACGTTGTTGGCCTGCAGCAGGCCGCCGACGTTGTCGATCGCACCGGGCGTCGTTACCGTCAGGTCGCTGGCGATCATCTTGCCGCCGCGATTGATCACCTGACTGCCGCTGGCCTGCAAGGCGCCGTTCGTGGCGATGGTGCCCGACTGATTGTTCACCGTGCCGGTAAACGTCAGCGACATATCGCCGCCGGAGGAAAGATTGCCGCCGCGGTTGTCCAAGGTGCTTCCCGACAGCGCCATGGTGCCGCCGTAGAGCGATGCGCCGCGTGCGTCGATCGCGGTGGCGTTGCTGGCTTTGAGCGCCTGTGTGGCGGATACCGTGCCGCCGGCCAACATCAGGTTGGCGGCGTTAAGGGTGACGTTAGCGCCGGCTGCGGTCAGGCCGCTGTTGGTGAACGTACTGCCGGAGACGGTCAGGTTGCCCGGCAAGGCGATCTGGCCCTGGTCGTTCAGGCCGGCAATCAACCGGCCGGTGTTGTTCACGGCCGCATTGGTGGTCACACTGGCGTTGCCCGCCGAGACGACCGTGCCACGGTTGTTGACGTCGCCGCCAGCTTGCAGCGTGGCGGCTTGGCCGCCTGACAGCAAGCCGTCGTTGTTTAAGCTTGAACCGGTATTCAGCGCGAGCGTGCCGGAGGCCTGTGCGCGTGCATCGACGGCGAGGGTGGTGGCGCCGCCGGCTGTCGTGCGCAGATCTCCGCCCAGCGCGGCGGTGACGCCGCCCAACGCCAGGTCACGGGCGGCGCCAAGAACGATGCCGCCATTGGACGACGTTGTGCCCTGGACCCGCATGTCCCGTGCCGCGTTGGCCGTCAGGGTGCCTGCTGCCTGGGTGCGGGCGGCCGCATCCAGGACGATGTCGCCGGCGGTCGATGTCAGGCCAAGGGTGTTGTTCATGGACGCGGTGGTGCCGGCCAGCCCCATGTTGCCCACGGACCGCAGCGTGACCGCGCCATCGGAGACGAGCTTGCCAGCGGAGGTGAGCTGGCCAGCCGCATCGATGTTCATTCCGCTCGCCGACTGGACAACACCGGCCGCGCTCACATTCAGGTTTCGGCTATTCAGCTTCAGGCTGGCGTCGCTGGAGGCGATGCCACTGAGCATGGCGTCGCGCGCGGCGCGCAGCGTAAGGTCTCCGACCGAAGAAATCGCGCCCGCCAGCGATAGGTCCCGGCCCGCCTGGGTATCGAGCGTCGTTGCTGCCTGGACGCGTCCAGCGCCGCCGATCAGCACGTCATTCCCGCCTGCCAGCGATAGCGCGCCACCCAGGGCGGCGATGGTGCCGTCAACGCGCGTGTCGCCGGCGGCGTTCACGCGCGCGGCTTTGTTGGCCGACAGAATGCCGGACGCGGCCAGATTGCCGCCCGACTGAACGGCAATATCACCGGCGGCCTGCGCGCAGCCGTTGGCGCCGACAGTCATGTTGCCGCCGCTGTTCAGCGCGAAGTTGCCCGCCGTCGCCAATGTGGTGCCGTCGATCTGCAGATTGCGCGAGGCCGCGATGGTCAACGGACTGTTGGCGGAAACAGTGCCGGCGATCGCCATGTCCCTGCCGGCGTCCAGGGTCAGCGCGCTGCCGCTGGGGGCGACGCCCGTGGTGCCGACCAAGCCGGCGATCGACATGTTCGCCGCCGCATCGGCGCGCACGTTGCCGTCCGCCTGGACCTTGGAGGCGTTGCCCAGGACGATATCGGCGCCGGCGTTCAGCGTCGCGTTGCGGCCGCTGGCCACCTGCCCGTTGACCGTCATGCCGGCCAAGGATTGCAGCGCGACGTCGCCCAGCGCGGCGGACGAGCCCGACAATGCCATGGCGCCGCCGCTCGATGTGGCAAGGCGGCCATTGGCCTGCATGCCGGCGCCCGCGAGCTGCGTCAGGCCACCGGCGGCGCTCAGCGAGATGTCGCTGCCCGCCGACACTTGTCCGCCCAAGGTCAATCCGTTAGCCGATCGGAGCGCGACGGCGTCCTTTCCTACCGTGACGCCGGACAGGGCCATGGCCCCCGTCGAAGAACCTGAGATCGATCCGTTGGTCTCCAGCCGACCGTAGCCGCTCTGCGTCAGGCTGCCGCCGGCGTTCAGCGCAATGCCACCGCCCGACGACACGCGCCCATCCACCGACATGGCGCCCGGCGAGCGCAAGTTGACCGCGCCGCCGGCCGACGTCGTGCCCGCCAAAGCCATCGCTGCGCCGGACGAAGCGGCGATCGCACCGTTGGTTTCGATGCGTCCGCCTCCGCCCTGCGTAAGGTTGCCGCCGGCATTCAAGTAAATATCGCGGCCCACGGATAGCTGACCGTCCGCGGACATCGCGCCCGCGGACTGCAACGTGGCCGTGCCTTGTGTGACCGCCGCACCGGCCAAGGCGATCGCGCCGCGCGATGAGGCCGCCAGGGCGCCGTTGGTTTCAATGCGTCCGCCGTTGCCCTGCGTGAAGTTGCCGCCAGCAATCAAGGCAATGTCGCGACCGGCGGATAGCTGACCGTCCGAAGACATCGCGCCCGTGGATTGCAGCGTGGCAGTGCCTTGCGCAACGGCGGCGCCAGCCAGGGCGATCGCGCCGCCTGATGAGACGGTCAGGGCGCCGTTGGTTTCGATGCGGCCGCTGCCGCCTTGCGTGAGGTTACCGCCCGCGCCGAGCGAGATATCGCCGCCCGCGGATACGCGGCCGTCCATGGCAAGGCTGCCCGGCGCCTGTACCGTGACGGCGCCGAGTGCCACGTTGGTGCCGGACAAGGCGATTGCGCCGCCCGATGCGGCGGACAAGGCGCCGTTGGTCTCCATGCGGCCGGCGCCGCTTTGCGTGAGGTTGCCGCCGGCGTTCAAGGAGACATTGCCGCCCGCCGACACTAGCCCGTCGATCGCCATGCCGCCGCGCGATTGCACGCCCACCGCGCCTTGCGATGCCATGGTACCGGACAGCGCCGCCACCCCGGCCGCCGAAGCGGTCAAGCCCGCATTGGCCTGCATGCGTCCATTGGCGCCCTGCACCAGGTTGCCGCCGGCGTTCACCGCCATGCTGCCGACCGCGCTGACCGCGTTGCCGACCGTGACATCGCCGGCGGCGTTCAGCCGCACATCGCCGCCCGCCGCGACAGTGCCGTCCACCGTCATGGCGCGCGCGCTGTCCAGTTGCAGATTGCCCGCCGCTTGCACCTTCCCGGACGGCGCGATGCGCACGTCGCCCGCCGCGCTAACCTGCAGGTCGCCGGTCATCGCCGTCAGGTTGCCGCCGATATTCACGCCGACGCCGGCCTCGGTGCCGATCAGGCGGATGCTGTTGGCGTACATGCCACCCAGGGCGGCCATGTCCAGTGCGACGGCGGGCGCCGCATCCTCGCCCGCCTTGGCCTGCACGCTGCCGTCGTTGTAGCCCACGGTAGCGGGACCTGCCACCAGGTTCAGCCGGTTCGCCCACACCGACGCATTCAACGACAGCGTACGCGCGATCAGGTCGACTTGATCCAGGTTATCGCCATACAGCCCCTTGCCTTCCACCGACAGACGGCCGCGCGTGACGTCGAAGCCCTGCACGCTGCCGTCCGGACCCAGGATAGGCATCCCCGTCGTCAACGTGCCGCGATTCGCGTTCAGGAAACCGCAGCCGTCGCAGGTAATGCCCGCCGGGTTGGCAACGATCACGTTGGCGCGATTGCCCGCGACTTCCATGAAGCCGCGCAACTGCGACGGGTTATTGCCGGTCACCTGGTTCAGGATGACGGCCGCGCGGCTGTTGCCCAGCATCGGATTGCCGCCGATCGCGCCCGCCAGCTGACTCTGGCTGCCCGAGCCGCTGTTGTTCAACACGACCCCGGAAGGACCGACGTTGAATTGCGTAAAGCGGTTATTCGAAACCCCACCCGCGGAAGGCGGCGCGATATTCACGATAGGCACGCCGTTCCCCGCCACGCCCACTACAGGCCGCGGCCCGCCGCCGGTCTTGTCGACGGAGATAGGCAGTGTCTGCGCCAGCACGGGCGTCCAGACCTGGGTAAACATGACGAGCGTAACGATCGCGGAGCGCAGCGAGAACATGATGTGATCCGGTCAGAATTCGAACAGCACGGAAAAGGCGATGGTGGGCGAGTCGGTCTTCAGGGCGTCGGGCTTTTTCAGCGGCCAGCCGGCGGACAAGTCGTAATTGGCCGCGACATAGGGCAACGCCACGCGCCCACGCACGCCGACCACGGCGCCGACCAACGTCTGGCCCGCCAGGAACTGCGCGGCGGGACCGCTGACACGGCCGGCGTCGATGCCGGCGTATAGCTGCTGGCCGCTATCGCCCAGCGCCAGCGACAAGTCGTTGCGCCAGGACCAGCCGCTTTCGGCGGACAAGGTCATCTGCCCATCGAAGCCGCGTACCGAGTAGCGGTTGCCGATCGTGAAATAGTCGCTGGGCACCAGCGGCGTCTTGGCGTGCTGCCATTGCCAGCCGGATTGATAGGCCAGGCGTTGCCCCGCCAACTGGAAAGGCAGATAGACGCCCAGATTGGCGAGCAACACGGTGCTGCGCCCGTTCCAGTCCGGATCGCCGATCACGACGCCGGGTTGGTTGGACATGCCAGGCAAGGTGCTGCGCACCCCGCCACCGGCATCCACCGTGGCGCTACCGATGTACTGGCGATGCGACAGGTTCAGTTCATAACCGACGACGTCGCGGTGTTGCACATCGATGTCGATGTCGTCGATGCTGTTGCTCGACCACTTGCGGAACATCTTGGCGGTGACGGTGCCCTTAGTCGGTGCCGCGATACGGGACCACGCTGATGCCGCCATCGATCTGCTTGCTCGTACCTTTGTAGAGGATGGGTTCGTCGAAGCCCGCGACGGTCTGCCGATAAGTGGATTTGCTGGCGTCGGCGAACAGCGTCCAGTAGCCGAACGGAACGCTGTAGCTGATGGAAGACGAGCGCGCACCCGCATCGTCGTTCTTCATATCCGCATTGCTGTTCCAGGCCATCGACAACTGGTCGTAGAGGAACAGCGGTGAATCCAGCACCAGCGTCGCGTTGACCTGGTTCTTGCCGGTCGAATCCAGTCCGGCGTTATCGCCGCCGACGAAGGCATGCCAACGTTTGCCGGTGCCTGGGTGCAACACCAGATTCGTCTCGCCCACGGCGGCGCCGGGCACCAGATCGATAGTGGCGTCGGATTGGCCGGCCAGACGGCGAATGTTTTCCAGGCCCTGGTCCAGATCGCGTTGATCCAGGGCGCTGCCCGGCCCGTTGGGCAAGGCCATACGCCACCAACCGGGCATGCCTTCGCTTTGAACCTTGGCAATAGTGCCGGGGATATAGCGCAGGGTGAGTTCACCAGCAGCCAGCGATTGCTCCGGAACCAGTACGCGCGAGGTCACGTAACCGTGATCAATAAGGCGGGCCTGGAGATCTTTCTGCAGCGCCTGCAGTCCGCGGCCGCCGATACAGTGGCCGACAGCGTGCGTGGCGGCTTCAATCAGCCATGCGGGCGGCTTGGGCGGTTGCCACACGACGGCCTGGATGGCGAAGCAGGGTTTTTCGTTCGGGAATTGCAGGCCGCTTGGCGGCTTTGCCGCGGGCGGCGGCGTAAAGACGTCCGGGCGTTCGGCGGCGCGAGCCCGTTGCGCCTCGGTTTCCTGGTCCTGTCGCCGCTGGAGCTCGGCGGCGGGATTGGCGGCATCAGACCGGCTGACCGCTTGGGCCGCCGCCTCGCCCAGGTTCAGGGCGATCGCGACGATCGCTGATGTAAAAATCCACCCGTTCCTGGGCGCGCCCGCGCGCCCCGCACACAACCTTGGCCACATATGATTTTGTATACATTTATTTCCTTATGGTTCTCAATATATCCATAAATGCGGATATTGTGTCGTTGAGTAAGCGTATAAAACCAAAAATAAGATAACGCGCTTCGACGCCGGGTGGGTGGGTGCATGCACAAACCTCGTTCCGTTTCAACGAGTTATTGCGCTCCGTCCTGCGAATAGCTCGGGATGTGGCACAGAATCCGGACGACCGACCGGGACAAATCGACAGCCCAACAGCGCTATTGGGATACATCCGGCAATAGTGCCGCCAGCGTCTCCAAGGTATCCGCGTCCTGCGGCGTCTTGTCCTGCCGCCACCGCAGCATGCGCGGGAAGCGCACCGCGATACCGCTCTTGTGCCGCGCGCTGCGCGCGATGCCCTCGAACCCGAGTTCGAATACTTGTGTGGGCTCCAGGCTGCGGACCGGGCCGAACTTCTCGATGGTGGTTTTGCGCACGATGGCGTCGACCTGGCGGATTTCCTGGTCGGTCAGGCCGGAATATGCCTTGGCGAAGGGAACCAGCCGGCGTTCCGGCGCTTCCGGCGGCGCGTCCCAGACGGCGAAGGTGTAATCGGTATATAGACTGGCCCGCCGGCCATGGCCGCGCTGGGCGTAGATCAACACGGCATCAACGGAAAACGGATCGACCTTCCATTTCCACCAGACGCCGCTTTCCTTGGTGCGGCCGACGCCGTACTGCGCGTCCGCCGCCTTCAGCATCATGCCTTCCACGCCCAGGGCCCGTGAAGCTTCGCGCTGGCGCGCCAGGTCCTGCCAATCCGCGCCATGCAGGAGCGGCGACAGGACCAGCGCGGGATCCGGGATGCCCGCGGCCAGCCGTTCCAGCATGGCACGGCGCTCGGCCTGCGGCCGGCCGCGCAGGTCTTCGCCGTCCCGTTCCAGCAGATCGTAGGCCAGCAGCACGACGGGCGCGTCGGCCAGCAGCTTGGCGCCGACCGACTTGCGGCCCAGGCGCTGTTGCAGGTGGGCAAAGGGCTGCACCCTGTCCTCTTTCCAGACGACGATTTCGCCGTCCAGCACGGTGCCTTCCGGCAGGCGGTTGCCCAGGCGCAGCAGCTCCGGAAAGCGCTCGGTGACCAGTTCTTCGCCGCGCGACCAGACCCAGGTCTGTTCGGCGCGGCGCACCAGCTGGGCGCGGATGCCGTCCCACTTCCATTCGATCTGCCAGCGCGATGGCGGGCCGAGCAGGTCCGGGAAGGCAGCGGGATCGCTGTTCAGGGGATGGGCCAGGAAGAACGGATACGGCTGCCCGTCCAGGCGGGCCTGGCCTTCGTGCGTGACGGGTTCGAGCAGGCGCTGGAACACTTCCGCCTGCGGGCGGGCGCCGATGTCGGTGTAGCCGATCAGGCGCTGCGCCATGTGGCGGGTTTCGACGCCGGCAACTTCGGCCAAGGCCCGGGTCAGGAGCAGCTTGGACACGCCCACGCGCATTGAACCGGTCATCAGCTTGGCACAGACGAAGCGGCCGTGCTGGTCCAGGCGGGCGAACAGGTCTTTCAGGCGGTGGACGATTTCGGCCGGCGGCAGGCCCCGCAGCGGCAGCAGCCGTTCCTCCACCCACTCCGTCAGGCTGGCGGTATCCGAAACCCCAGGGTCGGGCAGCAGCAGCGACAGTGTTTCGGCCAGGTCGCCGACGGCCTGGTAGCTTTCTTCGAACAGCCATTCCGGGACGCCGGCGGCGTCGGTGATGAACTGCCGCAGTACCTTGGTCGGAACCAGTTGGCGCGGCTTGCCGCCCGCCAGGAAATACGCAGCCCAGGCGCCGTCGGCCGGCGGGGCGGCCCGGAAATAATCGCGCATGGCCGCCAGCTTGGCGTTGCTGGACGTGGTGGCGTCCAGCCGGGTATAGAGATCGGCGAAATCCTTCACGAGGCCGGGTCCTCCGGGTCGTCGCCGGCATCCGGGTCGGACGGCAAGCGCGCCCGCGCTTCGCTTGCCGCCTGCGCAGATGCCATGGCCTCCGCGCCGTCCGAGGCGGCTTCGTCGCTTGCGCCGGCCCTGGTGGCGCCCTGCTCCTTGTCCGGACCACCCTCGTCTTCCTCCGCCCCGTACTCGGTGGTGAAGGATTCCCCGCGCAGGCCCAGCTCGTTCAGCCAGCGCACCAGGACGGCGACACTGCCATGGGTAACGATGACCCGCTCCGCGCCCGTGGCGCGGATGGCCTTGCCCAAGCCCGGCCAATCCGCGTGGTCGGACATTACGAACCCTCGATCCACGCCGCGCCGGCGGCGCGCGCCGCGCAAGCGCATCCAGCCGCTGGCGAATGCGTCGGCGTGCTCGCCGAATCGCCGCGTCCATGGGGTGCCGCGCGCCGACGGCGGCGCCAGCACCAGCGCGCGGCGCAGCTGCGCCGGATCGGTGATCTCCGACACCGTGATGGTCGGCGGCAAGGCGACGCCGGATGCCCGGTAGACCCGGTTCAAGCCCTCCACCGCCCCGTGCGTGACGATCGGGCCGATCGCCGCATCCAGCCCGTGCAGGATCCGCTGCGCCTTGCCGAACGCATAGCAATACAGGATGGATGCCCGGCCCACGGCGGCATTGGCGGCCCACCAGGCATTGATGTCGGCCCGCACCTGGGCCACGTCGTCCCAGCGATAGACCGGCAGTCCGAAGGTCGATTCGGTAATGAAGACGTCACACGGTACGGGCTCGAATGGGTCGCAGGTCCCGTCTTCCTGCAGCTTGTAGTCGCCCGACGCGACCCACACCTGGCCGCCATGCTCCAACCGGACCTGCGCCGAGCCCAATACATGCCCGGCGGGAAACAGGCTGATGCGCACACCATTATGTATACGCGTTTCGCCATAGGGCACGGCATCCAGGTCGACGTCGCCGACCCGCGCCCGCAGCACGCCCGCGCCGGCGGACGACGCCAGGTAATGGGCATGGCCGGCCCGTGCATGGTCGGAGTGCGCGTGCGTAATGATGGCGCGTTCGACCGGCCGCCAGGGGTCGATATAGAAATTCCCAGGGGGGCAGTACAGGCCTTCGGGTCGTGCGACGATCAAATCCATGAAGTTCACAGTGCCGTGTTGCTTGGGGTCGCCGCCAGGACGCTTTGCCCCGCGTGATCGAATTTTTGATCAACCTCAAGGCGCCCGCCGGTTGGGCGATCTAGTCTGGACAGGCGAGGCGCCGCACGGCGCAAAGCAAGCCGCAAGCCGGAAAGCGGCCGCACGGGTTACCAAAGTACACATCGTGGCAGGCTGTCCATGAGCAAAATAGCTGCTGACCCACGTTCCTACTCACCTTGGGCACGCTGCTTGCCAAGATACATGCATTCGGTCCCGAGCCGGTTGCGGATAGCAGCGAAGCATCGCGTATAGAAATTACGTTGCGTGTCATTTTCTACGCGAGACACAGTAGCAATCGTTACCCGTCGCCGTCTCCCGGCCTCCCCGTTGTCTTCGCCTGGCGCGTCCCAACCTTTTATCCGGACGCGTTTTCATTGGAGTAGGTAATCGTGTCGCGAAAAATCCTGGCTGTTACGTCGGAAGCGTTTCCCCTGGCAAAGACCGGGGGCCTGGGTGACGCCGTCAGCGGCATGGCGCGCGCCCTTCATGAAAGCGGCACGGCCATCACGCTGATGCTGCCCGCCTATCGCGGCACCATCGAAAAACTGACGCAGGTCCAGGAAATCGCCCGCCTGCGCCGCCTGCCCGGCGGCGAGGCGCGGCTGCTGCACGGAATTTGCCCGGCCTTGGGCGGCGTGCCGGTGCTGCTCTTGCAGAACGACAGGCTGTACGACCGCGACACCCTGTACACCGATGCGGAAGGCCGCGAGTACGAAGACAACGGCATCCGCTTCGCCGCGCTGGCGCACGCCGCCGCCCGCGTGGCCGCCGGCACCACGCGGATCCCGCGCCCCGACATTGTGCATGCGCACGATTGGCACACCGGTCTGGTGCCTATGCTGGTGCGTGACAAGGGTATCAACGTCCGCACGGTGCTGACGATCCACAACATGGCCTTCCAGGGCGTGTACCCCATGCATATGGCTGACGCCATGGGCATCCACCCGCGCCATCTGACGGTGGAAGGCATCGAATACTGGGGCCAGCTCAGCTTCCTGAAAGCGGGCATCCGGCATGCCGACCGCATCACCACCGTCAGCCACACCTACGCGCGCGAGATCCTGACCGAACGCTTCGGCTGCGGGTTGGAAGGCGTGCTGGCGACGCGCCTGCACGACCTGCTGGCCGTGCCGAACGGCATCGATCCGGAAGAATGGGATCCCGCCAATGACGTCCATCTGGACGGCTACACCTTCAGCGCTGGCGATATGGACAACAAGCCGCGCTGCAAGGTGCGCCTGCAGCGGCACTTCGGCCTGATCGAAAACCCGCGCGCGCCCGTGCTGGTCATGGGTAGCCGCCTGACGTCCCAGAAAATGGCCGACCTGGCGGTGCAGGCCATTCCCCGCATGCTGGACGACTATCCGGACCTGCAGGTGGCCGTGCTCGGCCAGGGCGAAAAATGGATAGAGGCGGCGCTGCGCCAGTTGCAGCGTTGCTACCCGGGCCGCTTCGCCGCGCGCATCGGGTTCGACGAAGAAACCGCCCATATCCTGCACGCGGGGGGCGATATGCTGCTGCACGGCAGCCGCTTCGAACCCTTCGGGCTGACGCCGCTGTATGCCATGCGCTACGGCACGATTCCTATCGGCTCGCGTGTCGGCGGTATGGCGGACACCATTTCGGACCCGGGCGTGCGCGCCGGCCGCGACGCCATGCGGAATGCGACGGGCGTGCTGTTCGACGGCGAAACCGCGGATGCCATGGCCGCCGCCATTGCGCGCGCGATCAGCCTGTACCGCCGGCCCGCCATCTGGCAGGCGATGCGCCATCGCGCCATGACCACCGACTTCAGCTGGGAACGCGTCGTCCCGAGCTATGACAGCCTGTACCGGTCGCTGATGCCGGACGATGCCCTCCAGCAGGCCCCGGCCGCCGTGCCCGCCCCTGCGCGGCCGTCGCTGCTGGAACAGGTCACCGCCGCCGCCCGCCCGCTGGCCGTCGTGGGGATCGGTGGCCGATCCGGCAAGGACACCGCATCCAACGCGCTGACCGCCGGCGCTGCTTGAGGGACTCCGCCATTTGGTGGATGCGGCAGTTCCGCCAAATGGCGGAGCCGCCTGCGCGCCAAGGGCGGGTCGCCGTCCGCGCCGTACCGCGCGACGGACGGCAACACGACCGGCTTATCGTCGACGACAACCCGCCATCGCGTCCGGGCCCTGCGCTTGCGACGCGATGGCCGCGTCCAGGCCCCTGGCTTGCGATGCCACGGCCGCGGCCTTCGGCCGTGCCCGTCACTTATCGATCAACGAGACAATCTACGAGCCCTAAATGCGCATTTATTACGTCCATCCCGTGCTCGCCGGTCCGCTTTCCAACCATGCCGCCGGGCGCTGGCCGGCCATATGCGCGCGCGCCAAGGCGCTGGGATTCGACACGCTGATGTTGGCGCCCCTGGGCGCGCCCGACCCCGCCGGCAATCCTTTCGTGCCCAGCGACCCGGGTCGCTTGAACCCCGCGCTGGGTGAACTGGCGCTGGACGAAACCCTGGCCACCTTGTCCGCGCTATGCGACAAACACCGGCTGGCCCTGATGGTGGACGTGGTGGTGGACCGGGTGGCGGCGGACGGCGCGATGGCGCAGGCGCATCCCGACTGGTATGAGCATCCCGACGGCGTGGATGCCCTGCTCGATCCGCGCAAGCCGCTGGAAGAACGCCACGCCCTGCCGCTGCGCCGCGACGGCGGCGCGGCCCCGCAGGGCTTCATCGCCGACTGGGTCGAGCGCCTGGGCCTGTGGGTACAGAATGGCGTGGCGGGCTTTCGCTGCATGTCGCCGCACCGGCTGAACGCCCCGGAATGGCGCGACCTGATGGAAGGCGTGCGCGCGGTGCGTCCCGATACCCGTTTCCTGGCCTGGACACCGGGGCTGAACCCGGCCCAGACCGGCGAGTTGGCCGGCGCCGGCTTCGACGGGGTGTTTTCGTCGCTGCCCTGGTGGGACTATCGCTCGCCCTGGCTGATGGACGAGTACACGCGCCTGCGCCTGATCGCGCCCGTCATCGCCGCCGCGGAAGCCCCTTATGCCAAGCGCGTGGCGGCCTGGCGCGACGACCCGCATGGGCGCTATCTGAATGCGGCACGGGCGATCTGGACCGCCGCCGTGGTGGGCGATGCCGGGATCTTCGTGCCGATGGGCTTCGAAGACAGCGCCGTCGAGACCATCGAACCGCATGGCGGCGATGGCAATCCCGACCAGTGGTACGGCGCGGGCGCCGGCCAGGGCAACGGTGAGGCAGCGCCGTCCGCGCGGGCGTCCCGCAGGCGCGCCAACGATATCCCGGATAGCAGCCCACACCCCACCCTGCATGGCGATATTGCGCTCGTGAACCAGTGGTTGAGCCGCACCGCCGGCGCGACCGGACCGCTGCGCAGCCTGCTGGGGCCGCTGTCGCCCGTTACCGCCTTGTTTCGCGGCGACGGCCACCCCTACGCCCTGCCCGGCAACGGCCGCGCGCCGGCGCGTCTGGTGGTGCTGAACCCGGACGATCACCACGAGGCCCCCATCGATTGGGATGCGCTGGGCAGCCGCCTGCCGGACACCTACGCCAGGCTGGACATGTGGGAAACCGACCAGCCGGCCAGCGAGCTGCCCGACCGCCTGGCGCCCGGCGCCGTCGTGCGGCTGGGCGCCAGCCGGCTGCCGCCGGTACGCATGCCGGCGTCCGACGAAGGGCGTACGTCCGTGACCGCCGCCATGCGCGCGCCGCGCGCGGTGATCGAGCGTGTCACGCCCGCGGTCGACGACGGCGCCTTCCCGGTGAAACGCGTGGTGGACGAGCCCGTCAACGTGGAAGCCGACGTGTTCATGGATGGCCACGAGCACATCGCCGTCGCCCTGCTGTGGCGCGCCGCCGACGAACGCGGATGGCGGCGCGAGCCCATGACGCTGCTGAACAACGATCGCTGGCAAGGCCAGTTCGTGCCGCGCCGCAATGGCCGCCATTACTTCGTGGTGCAGGCATGGTCCGACACCTGGCATTCCTTCACGGAGGGCTATGCCAAGAAGCATCAGGCGGGCGTGGACATCGCGTTGGAGACGGCTGAAGGCCGCCAGGCCATCGCCGCCGCGCTCGAACGCCTGCCCGCCGACACGCCCGCCGCGGAATGGCTGCGGCACGCCTTGCGGGTGCTGGGTCATGAACCCGAAGCGCCCGCGCCCCGGCGCGGGCGCCGCAAGGCCGACGCGCCGCCGCCGCCGGTGTTCGCCGCGCCGACGCCCGAACAGGTGGCTGTCCTGCTTGCCGAGGAAACCACCGAGGCCATGCGCCAGGCCGACGCGCGCCCCTTCGAAACCACCACCCCGGTGGAATACGCCGTCACCGTGGACCGCCCGGCGGCGCGCTTCGCCAGCTGGTACGAGATCTTCCCGCGTTCGCAGACCGACGATCCGGCGCGGCACGGCACCTTCGACGACGTCATCCGCGAGCTGCCGCGCATACGCGCGATGGGCTTCGATACGCTGTATTTCCCACCCATACACCCGATCGGCCGTCGCAACCGCAAGGGCCGCAACAACACCCTGACGCCGAGCCCCGACGATCCGGGCAGCCCCTACGCCATCGGCGCCGAGGAAGGCGGCCACGATGCCTTGCATCCCCAGCTGGGCTCATTGGACGATTTCAAGCGCCTGATCGATGCGGCGCATCGCCATGAACTGGAGATCGCGCTGGACTTCGCCATCCAGTGCTCGCCCGATCACCCCTGGCTGAAAGAGCACCCGGAATGGTTCGACTGGCGCCCGGATGGCTCGCTGAAGTATGCCGAGAATCCGCCCAAGAAATACGAGGACATCGTCAACGTCGACTTCTATGGTCCGCAGGCCGGCGCTTCGCGCCAGGCCGGGCTGTGGCGTGCCTTGCGCGACGTGGTGTTGTTCTGGGTCGCGCAGGGCGTGCGCATCTTCCGCGTGGACAATCCGCACACCAAGCCGCTGCCCTTCTGGCAATGGATGATCGCCGACGTGCAGAGCCGCCATCCCGAAACCCTGTTCCTGTCCGAAGCCTTCACGCGGCCCAAGATGATGTACCGGCTGGCCAAGGTGGGTTTCAGCCAGTCGTACACCTACTTCACGTGGCGCGATACCAAGCAGGAACTGACGGAGTACCTGACCGAGCTGAACGCCGCGCCGCCCGCGGAATTCTTCCGGCCGCATTTCTTCGTCAACACGCCGGACATCAATCCGCGCTTCCTGCAGACGTCGGGACGCGGCGGCTTCCTGATACGCGCCGCGCTGGCCGCGACGCTGTCGGGCCTGTGGGGCGTCTATAACGGCTTCGAACTCTGCGAAGCCGCGCCGGTGCCGGGCAAGGAGGAATACCTGGATTCGGAGAAGTACCAGATCCGCATCTGGGACCATGACCGGCCTGGCAATATCGTGCGCGAAGTCACGCAGTTGAATGCGATCCGGCGCGCCAATCCCGCCCTGCATACGCATCTGGGCGTGCAGTTCCACAGCGCATTCAACGATAACGTCTTGTTCTTTTCCAAAGCCACGGCCGAACGCGATAACGTTGTGCTCGTGGCCATCAGCCTGGATCCTCACAACGCGCAGACCGCGCAGGTGGACCTGCCGTTGTGGGAGTTCGGGCTGCCGGATCACGGCACACTTCATGCCGACGATCTGATCGACGGTAGCCGCCAGTCCTGGCAAGGCAGGCAGCAAACCATTTATCTGCATCCGGGGCAGCCGTACCGGATCTGGCGGGTCGCGGGCATGGCTTGATTCACCGAGTCGGGCAGCCCGTGAAAACAACAGAGACACGCAAGCGAAGCAAACCATGACCGACAGCACCGTCAATACCCCCGACCGCGATGATCCGCTCTGGTACAAGGACGCGGTCATATACCAACTGCACCTGAAGTCCTTCTACGACGCCAACAACGATGGCGTCGGCGACTTCGCGGGGCTGATCGAGAAGCTGGACTACATCTCGCAGCTGGGCGTCAACACCATCTGGCTGCTGCCCTTCTATCCGTCGCCGCGGCGCGACGACGGCTACGACATCGCCGACTATCGCGGCGTGCACGAGGACTACGGCTCCCTGCCCGACGTGCGCAAGTTCATCCGCGCCGCGCACGCGCGCGGCCTGCGCGTGATCACCGAACTGGTGGTCAATCACACGTCGGACCAGCACCCCTGGTTCCAGCGCGCCCGCCGCGCCAAGCCGGGGTCGGCGGCCCGCAACTACTACGTATGGTCGGACAACGACCAGGCCTACGCCGGCACGCGCATCATCTTCCTGGATACGGAAAAGTCCAACTGGACCTGGGACCCCGTGGCCGGCGCCTATTTCTGGCACAGGTTCTATTCGCACCAGCCAGACCTGAACTACGACAATCCGCAGGTGCTGAAAGAAGTGCTGGCCGTGATGCGCTATTGGCTGGACATGGGGGTGGACGGCCTGCGCCTGGACGCCGTGCCCTATCTGGTGGAACGCGAAGGCACCAACAACGAGAACCTGCCGGAAACGCATGACGTCCTGAAGAAAATCCGCGCCACGCTGGACGCCGAATACACCAACCGCCTGCTGCTGGCCGAAGCCAACCAGTGGCCGGAAGACGCGCAGGAGTACTTCGGCAAGGGCGACGAATGCCACATGTCCTTCCACTTTCCGCTGATGCCGCGCATGTACATGGCCATCGCGCGGGAAGACCGCTTTCCCATCACCGACATCATGCGGCAGACGCCGGACATTCCGGAAAACTGCCAGTGGGCCATCTTCCTGCGCAACCACGATGAACTGACGCTGGAAATGGTCACCAGCAGCGAGCGCGACTACCTGTGGGACGTCTATGCGGCCGATCGGCGCGCGCGCCTGAACCTGGGCATCCGCCGCCGCCTGGCGCCGCTGATGGAGCGCGACCGCCGCCGCATCGAACTGATGAACAGCCTGCTGTTGTCCATGCCCGGTACGCCGGTCATCTATTACGGCGACGAGCTGGGCATGGGCGACAACGTCCACCTGGGCGATCGCGACGGCGTGCGCACGCCGATGCAGTGGTCGCCCGATCGCAACGGCGGCTTTTCGCGTGCCGATCCGGAGCGGCTGCCCTTGCCGGTCCTGATGGGTCCGCTGTACGGCTACGAAGCAGTCAACGTGGAAGCGCAGCAGCGCGATCCGCATTCCCTGCTGAACTGGACGCGGCGCATGCTGGCCACCCGTCGGCAGACTCGCGCCTTCGGCCGCGGCACGCTGCGCTTCCTGTTTCCGGGCAATCGCAAGATCCTGGCTTACGTGCGCGAATACGAAGACACGGTGATCCTGTGCGTGGCAAATCTGTCGCGGGCGCCGCAGCCAGTGGAACTGGACCTGTCCAGCATGAACGGCCGCGTGCCGGTGGAATTGCTGGGCGGCACGCCCTTCCCCGCCATCGGCGAACTGCCTTATCTGCTGACGCTGCCGCCTTATGGCTTTTACTGGTTCGAACTGAGCACCGTGGCATCGCCGCCTTCCTGGCACGCGACGCATCCGGAACAGATGCCCGAGTACTACACCTTGGTGCTGCGCGGCCGCACCGGCTACGACCTGACCGAAGGCGCCGTGCGGTCGCTCCGGCAGGACGTGCTGCCCCTGTACCTGGCGCGCCAGCGCTGGTTCCCCAAGGATCGCAAGGTCAACTTCGCCCAGGCGGCCTACGCGGTGCAGTTGAAGGACACGGAATACGAATGCTTTATCGCCGAGCTGGAGATGGACTTCGACGGCAAGCCGGCCCGCTTCCTGTTGCCGGTGGCCTTGATCTGGGGCGAAACGCTGCCCCCGATGGCGCAGCAGTATGCGCTGGCCCGCGTGCGCCGCGCCGCCGAAGTCGGCATGCTGACGGACGCCTACACGCTGCCGACCTTCGTCCACGCACTGGTGCGCGGGCTGCGCCAGCGGCTGGAGTTGCCGGTGCAACGCGCCAACCCGCCCTGCGTGCTGCATTTCCGCGGCGAACCGGGCCTGGACGCGCTGGATCTGCCGCCCGACCCGGAAGTCACCTGGTTCACCGGCGAGCAGTCCAACAGCTCGATGACGGTGGGCGGCGTCGCGATGCTGAAGCTGATCCGCCACATCGTGCCGGGCGTGCATCCGGAAGCCGAAATGACGCGCCGCCTGACGCAGGCCGGCTACACCAACAGCGCGCAGCTGCTGGGCGAAATCGTCCGCATCAATGAAGACGGCACGCCGCACACGCTGGCCTTGATGCACTCCGTCATCACCAACCAGGGCGACGCCTGGGGCTGGACCTTGGAGTACCTGAAGCGCACGCTGGAAGCCGGCGCGCTGACGCCCGAAAGCGCGGAAGACTACGCCGAGGACCTGAAGGGCTACACCGCCTTTGCCTATGCCATCGGCAAGCGCCTGGGCGAGCTGCACGCCGTGCTGGCCCAGGATACCGACGACCCCGCCTTCCAGCCGCACAAGGCCACGGCCGCCGATGCGCGCAAGCGGGCGGCGGATGTGACCGCGATGCTGGATCGCGGCCTGAAGCTGCTGAAGGAAAACATCGGCAAGCTGGAAACGGCATGCGCCGACAAGGCGCAGCGCCTGATCTCGCTGCGCGACGAACTGGTCGACGCCATCAAGACGCTGGCCCAAAGCGAAATCGGCACGCTGCATATCCGCATCCACGGCGACTTCCACCTGGGCCAGGTGCTGGTGGCGCAAAGCGACGCGTACATCATCGACTTCGAAGGCGAACCGGCCCGCTCGCTGGAAGAACGCCGCGCCAAGAGCAGCGCATCGCGCGACGTGGCCGGACTGCTGCGGTCGTTCGACTACGCGGCTGCCACGGTGGCCAATGGTTTCGGCGACGCCGAAGCCAAGGCCGCCGAAGCCCAGCCCGCCGACGTCGTCCTGCGGGAGCGCCGCCGCAGCCTGATCGTGCATTTCCGCGAGGTCGCCAACCAGGCTTTCCTGTCGGCATACCGCGAAGTGTCGCGCAACGCCGAGCGGCGCTGGATGGATGACGACCAGGAAAATCCGCTGATCGACCTGGCCCTGATCGAAAAAGCCGCTTATGAAATCGCGTACGAGGCAGCCCACCGTCCCGACTGGGTCAGCATCCCCCTGAACGGCCTGGCCGCGCTGGCGGATCGCGTGCTGGCCAAGGATACGGCTTCCGGGCCCGCCAACGCAGAATAGAAAACACCGGAATCAACATGACGTCAGCCTCTACCTCCGTTCCCATACCCGATGATTTGCATCGGGACATCGACGCTTTGCTCGCGGGCTGGCATGCCGATCCCTTCGGGGTGCTGGGCCCGCACCGGGACGGCGACCGCACGGTGGTCCGTGTGCTCGCGCCGAACGCGCAGCGTATCTTCCTGCTGCGCGCCGACACGCAGGAAGAAATCGAATTCCAGCACGTACGGGAAGGCTTTTTCGTCGTCGACGCCGGCGATCTTCCACTCGGCCAGCCCGACGCCTATCGCCTGCGCATCGATTGGGGCGCGACCGTGCAGGAGATCGAAGACGCCTACGCCTTCGGACCCTTGCTGGGCGACCTGGACCTGTACCTGATCAGCGAAGGCCGCCACGAGTCGCTGGCCGATTGCCTGGGGTCGCATGTGACCACCCTACAGGGCGTGGAAGGCGTGCGCTTTGCCGTGTGGGCGCCGAACGCGCGCCGCGTTTCCGTGGTCGGCGATTTCACGTCCTGGGATGGCCGGCGCTATCCCATGCGCCTGCGGCACAGCGCCGGCGTCTGGGAAGTGTTCATCCCCCGCCTGCAGGCCGGCGAGCGCTACAAGTACGAGATCGTGGGCGCGCATGGCAACCTGCTGCCGCTGAAGGCCGATCCCCTGGCGCGCCAGACGGAAGTGCCGCCGGCCACCGCGTCGGTGGTGCCGGCGCCGGACGATTTCACCTGGACCGATGACGATTGGATGGCCGGCCGCGCCGCGCGCCAGGCGCCCGAAGCGCCGATTTCGGTCTATGAGGTCCATGCCGGCTCCTGGCTGCCGCGCGGCGGCGAGAGCGAAGACAGCGTCTGGGAAAGGCTGGGCGATCGCCTGGTGCCCTATGCCAAGGACATGGGCTTCACGCACATCGAGCTGCTGCCCATCATGGAGCATCCCTTCGGCGGATCCTGGGGTTACCAGCCGCTGGGAGTCTTCGCGCCCACGGCGCGGTACGGCAAACCCGCCGACTTCGCGCGTTTCATCGACCGCTGCCACGCGGCCGGCCTGGGCGTGATCCTGGACTGGGTGCCGGCGCACTTCCCCACCGACACGCATGGCCTGGCGCAGTTCGACGGCACCGCGCTGTACGAATACAGCGACCCGCGCGAAGGTTTCCATCCCGACTGGAACACCCTGATCTACAACCTGGGCCGGACCGAGGTGCGCAACTTCATGGTGGCCAGCGCGCTGGAATGGGTGCGGCGTTATCACGTGGACGCGCTGCGCGTGGATGCCGTGGCGTCCATGCTGTATCGCGACTACAGCCGCAAGGCGGGCGAATGGATACCGAACCGCTACGGCGGCCGCGAAAACCTGGAAGCCGTGGATTTCCTGCGCGACATGAACGCCACGGTCGCCAAGCTGTGCCCCGGCGCCATCACGGTGGCCGAGGAGTCCACCGCCTGGCCGGGCGTGACCGCGCGTCCGGAAGACGGCGGACTGGGCTTTACCTACAAATGGAACATGGGCTGGATGCACGACACCCTGCGCTACATGCACCATGAGCCCGTGTATCGCAGCTACCATCACCACGATATGACGTTCGGGATGGTGTATGCCTATTCCGAGCGCTTCATCCTGCCCCTGTCGCACGATGAAGTCGTGCACGGCAAGGGTTCGCTGTTGAACAAGATGCCAGGCGACCGCTGGCAGCAATTCGCCAACCTGCGCGCCTACTACGGCTTCATGTGGACCCACCCCGGCCGCAAGCTGCTGTTCATGGGCGGCGAGATCGCGCAGTCGAGCGAGTGGAACCACGACGCCAGCCTGGACTGGCCCGCGCTGGACGACGGCCTGCATCGCGGCGTACAGCAGCTGGTGCGGGACCTGAACCATCTGTACTGCGAGCTTACGCCGCTGCATCGGCACGACGGCGACCCCAGCGGTTTCGAATGGGTCGTGGGCGACGACCGCGGCAACAGCGTATTCGCCTACATGCGCAAGGACGGCGACCGCCACGTGCTGGCGGTGTCCAACTTCACGCCGGTGCCGCGCCAGGACTACCGGATCGGCGTGCCGCGCCCCGGTTGGTGGCGCGAACGGCTGAACACGGACGCCGGCGGCTACGGGGGATCGAACGTCGGCAACGGCGGCGGCCGCCATACGGAAGAAATCGCCTCGCATGGGCAGGCCCAGTCGCTGTCGTTGACGCTGCCCCCCTTGGCGACGGTGATATTCGAACTGCAAGGATAGATCTCCCATGCCAGGTCCGCTACCCGACCGGCTGTCGCCTGGCCTGCCCTATCCCCTGGGCGCCAGCAGCGATGGCCTGGGCGTGAACTTCGCCGTTTTCTCGGCCAACGCCACGCGTATCGACCTCTGCATCTTCGATGCGCGAGGCCGCAAGGAACTCCGCAGGATGCCGCTGCCGGAATGCACCGACGAGGTCTGGCACGGCTATCTGCCGGACGCCGCCCCGGGACTGGTGTACGGCTACCGCGCCTACGGCCCCTACGATCCCAAGAACGGCCACCGGTTCAACCCCCACAAGCTGCTGCTGGATCCCTACGCGCGGCAACTGGTCGGCCCGCTGCGCTGGACCGACGCGCTGTTCGGCTATCGCACCGGGCACGCCCGCGCCGACCTGACGCCGGACCGGCGCGACAGCGCGCCCGCCATGCCCAAGGGCGTGGTGACGGACGACACCTTCAACTGGGGCGAAACACGCGCGCCGCGCACGCCCTGGGAAAACACCGTCATCTACGAAGCCCACGTGCGCGGCGTGTCGATGCGGCGCGACGATATCTGGCAGCACCTGCGCGGCACCGTCAGCGCCCTGTCGGACCCCCGCTTTATCGACCACCTGCACAAGATCGGCGCGACGGCCATCGAACTGCTGCCGGTCCATGCCTTCCTGCAGGATAAATTCCTGGTGGAAAAAGGGCTGAACAACTATTGGGGCTACAGCACGCTGTCGTACTTCGCGCCCGAGCCGGCCTACCTGCCGCAAGGCGATCCCAACGAGTTGCGCATGGCCATCCGCCGTTTGCAGGCGGCGGGCATCGAGGTCATCCTGGACGTGGTCTACAACCACACCTGCGAAGGCAACGAACTCGGACCCACGCTGTCGTGGCGCGGCCTGGACAACGCCAGCTACTACCGCCTGATCCCGGGCGACGAACGCTATTACATCAACGACACCGGCTGCGGCAATACCGTGAACCTGTCGCACCCGCGCGTGCTGCAGATGGTGCTGGATTCGCTGCGGCACTGGGCGACGTCGTATCGCGTCGACGGCTTCCGTTTCGACCTGGGCGTCACGCTGGGCCGCGAAGGAACGGGCTTCGATCCGGGCTCGGGGTTCTTCGACGCCATCCTGCAGGACCCGGTGCTGTCGCGCCTGAAACTGATATCCGAACCCTGGGACATCGGCCCGGACGGCTACCAGCTGGGGCAGCACCCGCCCGGCTTCGCCGAGTGGAACGACAAATACCGCGACACCGTGCGCCGCTTCTGGCGCGGCGATCCCGGCCAGCGCGGCCACCTGGCCGAACGCATGGCCGGTTCCAGCGACCTGTTCGACCGCCGCCATCGCCGTCCATGGGCATCGGTGAACTTCGTTGCCGCCCATGACGGCTTCACCGTGCGCGACGTGGTGAGCTACAACGAAAAGCACAACGAGGCCAACCTGGAAGACGGCCGCGACGGGCATAACGAAAACTGCAGCCGCAACTGGGGCGTCGAAGGGCCGACCGACGATCCGCAGATCCAGCACGTGCGGCGCCGGCTGCAGCGCGCCATGCTCGCCACCGTACTGCTTTCCTACGGCACGCCCATGCTGCTGGCCGGCGACGAGTTCGGCAACAGCCAGGACGGCAACAACAACGCCTATTGCCAGGACAACCCGATTTCCTGGCTGGACTGGGACCTGGCGAGCGGCCAGGACGGCCGCGACCTGACCGCTTTCGTGGCGCGCATCGCCGCCTGCCGGCGCGAACACGCCAGCCTGCGCAGCACCCGCTACATGAATGCCCATCAGGAAGTGGCGCCCGGCGTGGCCGGGGTGACGTGGTTCGACGTGAACGGCGATCCGATGACGCAGCAGGCCTGGCACGACGCGGAAGGCCGGGCCCTGGGCTTGCGCAGGGCCATCGGCACGCGTGACGGTTTCGACGTCACGCTGACCTTGATGAACGGCAGCGACGTCGACGTTTCGTTCACGCTGCCGCCCGACATGACGTGGCGCATGCTGGCCGATTCCACACGGCCGGAGGTGCCGGAACACAATGTGCACGGCCACCATGTGACCGTGCATGCGCATGGAATCGCACTATTAAGCGGGTACCCCCGCAGCAGGGAGCACGCATGACTAGCACCAACACATCCGCTGGCGCGGAAGACCGCGACGGCGCCAAGGCGCGCCCGGATGCGAGCTCATCCACCGAGGCCGGCGGCGGGCAGGGCCTGCTGCCCTGCTTCGGCGCGTGGCATCTGGCGAACGGCCTGACACGCTTCCGCCTCTGGGCGCCCAACGCCAAGGAGGGCGTGAAGCTGGAGATCGCCGATCGCGAGCCGCTGCCCATGACCGACGTCGGCGATGGCTTCCATGAAATCCAGACCCCCTGCCCGCCCGGCACGCGCTACCGCTATCGCGTCGGCCCGGATCTGAGCGTGCCGGACCCGGCTTCGCGCCTGCAGGCCGGCGACGTCCATGACGACAGCATCGTCACCGGCCCCGATTCCTACGCCTGGACCAACACCGGATGGCGCGGCAGGCCGTGGCGCGAAACCGTGCTCTACGAGCTGCATGCCGGCCTGGCCGGCGGCTACGCCGGCATCGAAGCCAAGCTGCCGGAGCTGGCCGCGCTCGGGATCACGGCGGTCGAGCTGATGCCCATCGCCGACTTTCCCGGCCCGCGCAACTGGGGCTACGACGGCGTGTTGCCCTATGCGCCGGATTGCGCCTACGGCACGCCCGACGAGCTCAAGCGCATGATCGATACGGCGCACGGCCTGGGCATGATGGTGTTCCTGGACGTGGTCTATAACCACTTCGGGCCGGACGGCAACTACCTGTCCGCCTATGCCAGCGATTTCTTCCGTGACGACGTGCATACGCCCTGGGGGGTGGCGATCGACTTCCGCCGCCGCGCGGTCCGGCAGTTCTTTGCCGAGAACGCGCTTTACTGGCTGAACGAATTCCGCTTCGACGGCCTGCGGCTGGATGCGGTGCACGCCATCAAGGATGTGGGCTGGCTGGAGGAAATGGCGGGCTTCGTGCGCACTCATCTGCCTGCCGACCGCATCGTGCACCTGGTGCTGGAAAACGACGACAACCAGGTCCACCCGCTGGAAAACGGCTACCAGGCGCAGTGGAACGACGACGGCCATCACGTGCTGCACCAGTTGCTGACCGGGGAAAGCGAAGGCTACTACAGCGATTACGCCAACCATCCCGCGCAACGGCTGACGCGCGCGTTGAGCGATGGCTTCATCTACCAGGGCGAGACGTCCGAGCACCGCGGCGGCCCGCGCGGCGAACCCAGCGCGCACCTGCCGCCGACGTCCTTCGTGCTGTTCCTGCAGAACCACGACCAGATCGGCAACCGGGCCATGGGCGAGCGCCTGCTGGCCCTGGCCCGCAACGATACGCGGCCGGTGCGCGCGGCGGTGGCGCTGATGCTCCTGGCGCCGCAGATCCCCCTGCTCTTCATGGGCGAGGAACGCGGATCGACCGCGCCTTTCCTGTACTTCACCAGCCATGGCGACGCCCAGCTGGCACAGGCGGTGCGGGACGGCCGACGCAAGGAATTCGAGAAATTCCGCGCCTTCGCGCATCCGGAAACGCGCGACCGCATCCCCGATCCGAACGACGAGGCCACCTATACCCGTTCCGATCCCTTCCAGGCGCCGGCCGATCCGGAATGGCAGGACTACTACCAGGCGCTGCTGCAGCTGCGCCATCGAGTCGTCGTGCCGCGCCTGGATGGCGCGCACTCGCTGGGCGCCCATGTCCTCGGACTGCGCGCCGTCGTGGCGCAATGGCTGCTGGGCGATGGCGCGGTGCTGTCGATCTACGTCAACCTGGGCACGGTGGACGTGCGGCCGGACTGGCTGCAGGAAGACCGTGGCGATGAAACCCTGCTGTTCGAAAGCGAGACCGGCGCCGGCCGCGCGCTGCGCGATGGGCTGCTGCAGCATGGCGTGACGGTCGCCCTGTTGAAGGAATTGGCATGAATGCCCCAGCCATACCGGAAGACGAAGCACAGGCCCTGGCGATGCTGGCGGAACGCGCCGGCATCGCGGTCGACTGGAAGGATGCCCGCGGGCGCCCCCAGCGGGTGCGCGAAGATGTCGTCCGCACCCTGCTGCATGCGCTGGAGCTGCCCGCCGGCGGCCTGCCGCAGATCAGGGACAGCATAGGCAGGCTGGCCGAGGAAGGCGGCGAGCACGACGGCTTCAGGATCGTCGACGCCGGCGCCCCCATCGTCCTGCACGGCGTGCGCGATATGCAGTTCGAACTGGTCGACGAAGCCGGCGAAGCCCGCACGCTGACCGCACATGGCATGGACGGCGGCGACGCCCACCTGCCCGCGCTGGATACCCCGGGCTACTACCGCCTGCGCGGCGACGGCCGCGAATGGACCCTGGCGGTGGCGCCGGGACGCTGCCCCAGCGTGGCCGACGTGCTGGAAACCTCGACGCCGCGCGCCTGGGGCGTGGCCGTGCAGCTGTACAGCCTGCGCCGCGCGCATGAGGGCCAGGCGACGCGTGCCGCCGGGATCGGCGATTTCACCGCCCTGGCGCAGCTGGCCGAAGCGGCGGCCGGACGCGGCGCCGAAGCCATCGCGATCAGCCCGGTGCATGCGATGTTCGCCGCCGATCCCAGCCGCTATAGCCCGTACGCGCCGTCCAGCCGTCTTTTCCTGAACAGCCTGTATGCCGATCCCTGCCAACTGCTGGGCGAACCCGCCGTCGGCGCGGCGCTGAACGCCCTGAACCTGGGCGAAGAGATCATGCGCCTGGACGGCCTGCCCCTGGTGGACTGGCCGGCCGTGGCGCGCCTGCGCATGAAGCTGATGCGCAAGCTCTACGAAGACTTCCGCACCGACGGCACGGCCGCGCTGCACGCCGATTTCGACGCCTTCCGCGCGGCCGGCGGCGAAGCGCTGGAAAGCCATGCGCGCTTCGAAGCCCTGCATGCGCGCCACCTGCCGCCTTTGGGCGACGCCACCGACTGGCGCCATTGGCCCGCCGACCTGCGCGACCCCACGGGACGCGGCGTCAAGACGTGGGCCCATGCCCACGACAAGGACGTCGCCTACCACGTCTTCCTGCAGTGGCTGGCCACGCGCGGCTTGCAGCGGGCGCAGCGCACCGCGCTGGATGCGGGCATGCGCATCGGCCTGATCAGCGATCTGGCGGTGGGCACCGATCCCAGCGGCAGCCACGCCTGGAGCCGGCAGAGCGACATCCTGTCGGACCTGTCGCCCGGCGCCCCGCCGGACGTCTACAACCCCCTGGGCCAGAGCTGGGGATTGACCGCGTTTTCGCCCCGCTCGATGCGCTTGAGCGGCTATTCGGCCTTCCGCGAAATGCTGCGCGCATCGCTGGCCTACACCGGCGGCGTGCGCATCGACCACGTGCTCGGCCTGGCCCGCATGTGGCTCGTGCCGCGCGATGCCTCGCCCAAGGACGGCGCCTACCTGCGCTATCCGCTGGACGACATGCTGCGGCTGGTGGCCCTGGAAGCCTGGCGGCATCGCGCCATCGTCGTCGGCGAGAACCTGGGCACGGTGCCCGAGGGTTTCAACGAGCGCATCGACCGCGCCGGCATGCTCGGCATGGACGTCCTCTGGTTCCAACGCGCCGGTTGGAGCGATCCCACGCCCTTCATGCCGCCGAATGCCTGGTCCGCGTCGTCCATCGCCTTGAGCACCACGCACGACCTGCCCACCGTGGCGGGCTGGTGGACGGGCACCGACATCGGCTGGCGCGCGCGCCTGCAACTGCTGGGCGACGACGAGACCGAGGACGGCCTGCACCAGCAGCGCGCCCGCGATCGCGGCGCGTTGTGGCATGCCATGCGGCAGGCCGGCTGCGCGCCGGACGACGCCCCGCACGATCCGCCGCAGGAAGCGCCCATCGAGGACGTCCTGCGTTTCGTTGCCCATACGCCTTCACCCCTGATGGTCGTTCCGACGGAAGACCTGCTGGGCTTGAACGAGCAGCCCAACCTGCCGGGCACCATCGATCAACATCCCAATTGGCGTCGGCGCCTGGGCGCCGACGCGGCCCGGCTGTTCGAAAGCGAAGCCGTGCGCCGCCGCGCCGACGCCGTAGCCGATACCCGGAGCAAACCATGACCGCGCCCCGCGCAACCGTACGGCTGCAACTGCACCAGGGCTATACCCTGGCCGATGCCCGCGACCATGTGCCCTATTTCGCCCGCCTGGGCGTCAGCCATCTCTATCTTTCGCCGATCACCCGGGCACGGCCCGGGTCGCAACACGGCTACGACGTCGTCGACCATGCCCAGGTCAACCCCGAACTGGGCGGCGAACCGGCGCTGCGCGCGCTGGCCGCCACGGCCCGCGAGGCCGGATTGGGGCTGATCGTCGACATCGTGCCCAATCACATGGCGACCAGTACCGACAATCCCTGGTGGCGCAGCGTGCTGGAGCAGGGCCGCGGCAGTCCTCACGCGGAATGGTTCGACATTACCTGGGACAGCACCGACAAGGATATGCACGACAAAGTGCTGGCGCCTTTCCTGGGCAAGCCCTATGGCGAGGCGCTGGCCGCCGGCGACATCGGCCTGCGTTACGACGCGCAAGCGGACCGCTGCTACGTCGACGTCCACGGTTCCCCCTATCCGCTGGACCCGGCGAGCCTGGACGACGGCGGGCCGCGCGATGCCGGTGCCCTGGCGGACTTCGACCCCGCCACCGATGCAGGCCGCGAGCGCCTGCATGCCTTGCTCGAGCGCCAGCACTACCGCCTGGCGTGGTGGCGCGCGGCGCCGGAAGAAATCAATTGGCGCCGCTTCTTCGAGATCACCGACCTGATCGGCGTGCGCGTGGATCAGCCCGTGGTGTTCGACGCGGTGCACGACATGATCCTGGGCTTCTACGAAGAAGGCCTGATCGACGGCGTGCGCGTGGACCATGTGGACGGCCTGAGCGATCCCATCGGTTACTGCGAGCGCCTGCGCGCCGCGCTGGACGAACGGGTGCAACGCCGCCCCGCCCATCTGCGCGAACAAGACCCGTATCTGGTCATCGAGAAGATCCTGGCCGACGACGAAACGCTGGACGACCGCTGGAAGGTCAACGGCACCACGGGCTACGACTTCATGAGCCAGGTCGGCGCGGTGCTGCATGATCCCAGCGGCGAACAGACCTTGACCGAACTGTGGGAAAGCGTCTCCGGCGATCCCCGGCCCTTCACCGCCATCGCCAACGAGGCGCGCGACCTGATGATGCTGCGCCACTTCCCGGCCGAACGCCTGGCGGCGGCGCGGGCGCTGCATCGCGTGGCGCGGCTGGACCTGCGCACGCGCGACTGGGGCGAATCGGCCATCCAGCGCGTGCTGTGGGAGCTGCTGTCGGTATTCCCGGTGTACCGCATCTACGCCGACGAACGCGGCTGGCATCATATGGACCGCGTTCGCTTCGAACACGCCGCCACCCAGGCCCATGCCCGCATCCGCCTGGACCGCGACGGCGACGACGGGCCGTTGCTGGAGCTGATGTCCGGCTGGCTGGGCGGCGAGGCGCCGGAAAACTTCCCGCCCGAGCAATGCATGGCGCGCCGCGAGGCCATCCGCCGCTTCCAGCAGCTGACGCCGCCGCTGACCGCCAAATCGCTGGAAGATACCGCCTTCTACCGCTACGGCAGGCTGCTGTCGCGCAACGAAGTGGGCGCCGATCCCGGATTGTTCTGCATGGCGCCGGACGTCTTTCATCGGCGCTGTTCGTCGCGCGGCCGGCATTTTCCCCATGCCATGGTCGCCACCGCCACGCACGACCACAAGCGCGGCGAAGACACGCGCTCGCGCCTCGCCGCGCTGAGCGAAGTATCCGCGCAATGGGCCGACACCGTACTGGACTGGATGAACCGGCACGTGCCGGCCACGTATAGCGGCGCGGGCACGCTGTCGCCGCACCCGGGCGACGTCTATATGCTTCTGCAGACGCTGGTGGCCGCCTGGCCGCTCGCGCTGGCACCGGACGACGAGGCTGGGCTGCAGGCCTTCGGCGATCGCGTGTCGGCCTGGCAGCAGAAGGCCCTGCGCGAAGCCAAGCTGCGCACCAGCTGGGTGGTGCCGGACGCCACTTATGAAGCGGCGTGCGAGGACGTGCTGCGCAAGTTGCTGCAGCCCGCCACCGAGCCTGACTCGCCGGCCCGTGAGATCGCCGCCTTCGCCAACCGCATCGCGCCCGCCGGCGCCGTCAACAGCCTGTCGCAGACGCTGTTGCGCATGACCGTTCCGGGCGTGCCGGACCTGTACCAGGGCACCGAGTTCTGGGATTTCAGCCTGGTCGATCCGGACAACCGCGCGCCGGTGGACTATGCCGCCCGCATGGCCGCGCTGGACGCGGGCGATGCGCACGATCCCGACGCGCTGCTGGCCAACTGGCGGGATGGCCGGCTGAAGCAAGCCATCGTGCGCGGCGCGCTGCAGGCGCGGCGCGACTATGCCGACATCTTCGCCGAAGGCAACTATGTGCCGCTGCCCATCCTGGGCTCGCGCGGCGCGAATATCCTGGCTTTCCTGCGCTGCCTGGAGGATCGCTGCGTGTTCGTCCTGGCGCCGCGCCTGTGCAGCCAGGGCCTGCGCGACGAAGCGGGCGACGATCCGTCAGGCGCCTCCACGGCCCTGCCGCGTATCGATGGCGATTTCTGGGACACCACGGCCGTCGTGCTGCCCCACCGCTACGCGGGCGCGGTGTTGCGCGATGCCCTCAGCGGACGCGAGCGCCGGGTCGGCGCCGACAGCATCCTGCCCCTGGCCGAGGCCCTGGCCGATTTCCCGGTCGCGCTGCTGGTGGCCGACTGAGGCGGCCGGGTAACCGGCCGCCTGCACATCCAAGGCGCGCCGCATGCTGTCCATAGCGGACTAGCGTGCGGCCGCGCCGGGAAAAAGCCGCTTGATGGAAAAGTGTTTCCCGTGCGCAGGCCGCCAGGCAAATCGATAGGAAACTATTAATTAACATATAATCCTTTCATGAAAAAGCCCACCGACGCCTGCCTCGCGGCGATGACCAGCCATCTGCTGACCCTGCACCGCGCCTACCGCGCCGCGGCGGATAAGGCCCTGGCCGATTACGGCCTGTCGCAGGCCACCGCCTGGCCGGTCATCTGGCTGGGCCGGCTGGGCGACGGCGTGCGCCAGGGCGTCCTGGCGGAAGCCATGGGCGTCGAAGGCCCTTCGGTGGTGCGTCTCGTGGATCAGCTCGAATCCGCCGGCCTGCTGGAACGGCACGAGGATCCACTGGACCGCCGCGCCAAGACACTGCACATGACGCCGGCGGGCGAGGCCCTGCGCGCCCGCGTGGAAGAAATGCTGGTGCATTTGCGCCGCCAGGTCTTCCGCGGGGTGGACGCGGCCGATGCCGAGGCCTGCGTGCGCGTATTCGAAAGCATCAAGACCTCGCTCATGCACATCGAGCCCATTCCGCTCAGCGCCGCGCGGCGGGAGCGTGGGCAATGAAACCGCCGACAGCCGAAGAGACGCTGTTTTCCATCAAGGCCTATATCGGCGCGATGGCGGCGCTCTATCTATCCATGCTGATCGACCTGCCGCGCCCATTCTGGGCCGTGACGACCGCCTATATCGTGTCGCAACCCTGGGCCGGCGCCGTGCGCTCCAAGGCCATATTCCGGCTGGGGGGCACCTTCTTCGGCTGCGCGGCGATGGTCTACCTGGTGCCGAAGTTCGCCAACTATCCCGTGCTGATGGTGCTGGCGCTGTCGCTGTGGCTGGGCGTCTGCCTGTACCTGGCTGTGCTGGACCGTACGCCGCGTTCCTATCTGTTCATGCTGGCCGGGTATACCGCCGCGATGATAGGGCTGCCGAGCGTGACGGCGCCCGAAACGGTGTTCGATACCGGCCTGGCGCGGGTGGAAGAAATCACCGCCGGCATCCTCTGCGCCATGCTCGCGCACGTGCTCATCCTGCCGCGCGGCATCGGCGGCGCGGTGATCGGCAAGCTGGACCAGACGCTGCGCGACGCCCGGCTGTGGGTGCAGGACGCCCTGCGCGGCGACACCGCCACGCAAAGCGCCAAGGACCGCCGGGCCCTGGCCAACGACATCACCCAGTTGCGCCTGCTGGCGACGCACGTGCCCTATGACACCGGCAATATCCGTTGGACGGCAAGCTCGGTGACGGCCATGCAGGACCGCATGGCGGCCTTGACGCCCACCGTTTCGTCGCTGGAAGACCGGCTGCGGGCGCTGCGCGCCTTGGGGCGTCCGTTGCCGCCGGCGCTACCGGCGCTGCTGGACGACATTTCGGCCTGGGTCGAGGCCGGGTCGCGCGGCGATCCCATGCGGGCCGCGGCGCTGCGCCCCCGCGTGGATGCCCTGGCGCCCGACGTCGACGCCGGCGCTGGCTGGCATGACCTGCTGCTGGTCAGCCTGACGGCGCGGCTGCGCGAACTGATCGACCATTGCGACCGCGGTTTCGCCCTGCGGCGCGACATCCAGGCCGGCCTGTCCGGCGCGCCCGCGCGTCTCTCGCGTCATGCGGCGACGTCGAATCGCGCCCTGCACCACGATCGTGGCATCGCCCTGCTGTCGTCGGTCTCCGCGGCCGTGGCGATCGGCGTGGTCTGCGCGTTCTGGATAGGCACGGCGTGGACCAACGGCGCCACAGCGGCCATGATGGCGGCGATATTCAGCTGCTTCTTCGCCTCGCAGGACGACCCGGTGCCGGGCATACGCCAGTTCCTGGTCTATACGGTCGTGTCCATCCCGCTCTCCGCGCTCTACCTGCTGGTCGTGCTGCCGGCCGTCCACTCCTTCGAGATGGTGGCGCTGGCGATGTTCCCGGTGTGCTTCGCCTGCGGCGTCTATATCGCGCGTCCGGCGCACACGGGCAAGGCGATGGCGGTTTTCTTCGGGTTCTCCGGCACCCTGGCGCTGCACGACACCAATACCGCCGACCTGGTGTCCTTCATGGACACGATGATCGCGCAGATCATCGGCGTGGGCAGCGCGGCCGTGGTGGCGGCCTTGCTGCGCCGTATCAGCGGCGAATACAGCGCCCGCCGCATCCAGGCGGCCAACTGGCGCGAACTGGCCGCCATGGCGGCGGCTGACCGGCCGCCCGCCGGCGACAGCTACACCGTGCGCATGCTGGACCGCATCGGCCTGCTGTACACACGGATGGCCGCGCGCAGTAGCAACGACACACCGGTGGAAGAAGACACGCTGCTGGATCTGCGCGTGGGCAACGAGATCGCCGAACTGCAGCGCGCGCGCCGCGAACTGCCCGTCGCGGATGCCGCGATCCGGCCGGTGCTTTCCTGCCTGGCGGAGTGGTTCCGCGGCCGCATCCGTGGACGCGGCGCCATGCCCGACACCTTCCTGCCGCGGCTCGACCAGGCGCTGGCGCGGGTCAATGGCGCCCCGGCGGGTTCGGCGCGCGAGCGCGCCATCGTCGCGCTGGTGGGCCTGCGGCGCGGACTGTTTCCGCAGGCATCCGATTACGTGCCGGCGTTTTCGACCGCACCGGCCGCCGTGCCGGGCGCCCAACCAGGAGCCCCGTCATGATCGGTGAAGTCAGTCTCTACGGCATCTATATGCCCTGGCTGCTGGTGCTGGCGACCCTGACGCTGGGCGTCGCCTGGTTCGTGCGACGCCTGCTGGCACTCACCGGCCTCTACCGGCTGGTCTGGCATCCCGCCTTGTTCGACCTGGCGCTGTACATCGTGCTGCTGTACGGCATGGTCTGGATTTCACCGCACGTTTTTTCGAGATTGTCATGAAGGTTCCCTCCCTGCCTGGCCCGCTCGCGTGGGCACGATTCGCCGTTACCGCCCTGCTGGTCGTCGCCGCCGTGATCGCCGGCCGCCATCTGTGGGCGCACTACGAACTGGAACCATGGACCCGCGACGGCCGCGTCAAGGCCTACGTCGTCCAGGTCGCGCCGGACGTCTCCGGTCTGGTCACCGCCGTGCCGGTGCATGACAACCAGGACGTCAAGGCTGGCGACGTGCTGTTCGAAATCGACCGTGCGCGTTTCCAACTGGCCTACGACCAGGCCAAGGCCGCCCTCGGATCGCAGACGGTGGCGCTGCAGCAGGCCAACCGCGACGCGCGCCGCAACCGCGAACTGGGACAACTGGTGTCGGCGGAAATCCGCGAGCAGAGCCAGACCCGCGTCGAACAGGCCGAAGCCGCGCTGGCGCAGGCCAAGGTGTCGTTGAACGAGGCCAGCCTGAACCTGGAGCGCAGCCGCGTGGTGGCGGCCACGAATGGCCGCGTCACCAACCTGGACCTGCGCGTCGGCGCCTATGCCGCGGCGGGCCGGCCCGTGATGGCGCTGGTGGACTCCGCCAGCTTCTACGTCGAAGGCTATTTCGAGGAAACCAAGCTGCCGCGCATCCATGAAGGCGACGTGGCGACCATCGCGCTGATGGGCGAACCGCGCACGCTGCGCGGCCACGTCGAAAGCATCGCCCTGGGCATCGCCGATCGCGACCGCAGCAGCGCCGCCAACATGCTGCCCAATGTGAATCCCAATTTCAATTGGGTGCGCCTGGCCCAGCGTATTCCCGTGCGCGTGCAGATCGACGCGGTGCCCGACGGCGTGCGCCTGGTCGCCGGCCAGACGGCGACGGTGTCGCTGGTGGGCGGCGACAAGCTGGCGCTCCAGGGGTTCTGAGGACGACATCATGCAAGCCATCCGTTTCGTCCTTGCCGCGGCCGCGGCGGCCACGCTGGCCGCCTGCACGACCGTCGGGCCCGACTACCACGTGCCGGCCGGGGCCGTTGCCGAACGCCCCACCGCGTCCGCGCCATTCAGCGGCGTGCGCAGCGGCGTGCGCAGCGGCGTGCGCAGCGGCGTGCGCGATGACGCCATCTTCCAGGCCAATGCGGTGCCGGGCGAATGGTGGCGGCTGTATGACGATCCGGCCATGAACGCGTTGGTCGCCAAGGCCATGGACGCCAATACCGACCTGCGGGTCGCCGCGGCGAATCTGGAACGCGCCGACGCCATCCTGCGCGAAACGCAGGCGCAGACGCGGCCGTCCGCGACCTTGAACGCCTCCCCCACCTATGGGCATGTGTCGGGTATCCAGGAACTGGCGCCGGATTATCGGCCGCCCAATGCCTGGTCCTACAGCGGCAGCGCGGGCATCTCCTACCAGGTGGACCTGGTGGGCCAGATCCGCCGCACCATCGAGGCCGCGGGCGCCGATCGCGATGCCGCCCAGGCCGCCTACGATGCGACCCGCGCCGCCGTGGCGGCGCAGACCATCCGCGCCTACACCACGGCGTGCGCGGCCGGCATGCAGCTGGCATCGGCGCAGCATTCCGTCGACGTGCAGAACGAATCGGTGCAGGCCACCGACCGCCTGCAGCGCCTGGGCCGCGGCACCACGCTGGACGTGACGCGCGCGCGCAGCCAATTGGAGCAGTTGCGCGCCAACCTGCCGCCCCTGCAGGCGGAGCGGCGCACGGCCTTGTTCCAGCTCGCCACCTTGACGGGCGACACGCCGGCCCAGTTCCCGCCGCAGCTGGCCGACTGCGCCGCCGTGCCCACGCTGCGCCAGCCCATACCGGTGGGCGACGGCGCCGCCCTGTTGCGGCGTCGCGCCGACATCCGCCAGGCCGAGCGCAGCCTGGCCGCGGCCAACGCGCGCATCGGCGTGGCCACGGCCGATCTGTATCCCAAGATCACGCTGGGGCTGTCGGCCGGCTCGGCGGGTCCGGCGCAGTATTTCGGCAACGCCAGTACCTTCAGCTGGAGCGTCGGCCCGCTGATTTCCTGGACGATCCCGAACACGGGCGCGGTACAGGCGCGCATCGCCGAAGCGGAAGCCGCCACGCGCGCCGCGTATGCGCGGTTCGACGCCACGGTGTTGAACGCCCTGCGCGAGACCGAAAGCGCGCTGGAGAACTACGCACGCGAACTGGACCGCGACGCGTCGCTGCGGGCGGCGCGCGACCAGGGCGCCGAAGCCGCGCGCCAGGCGCGCATGCTGTACCAGTATGGCAAGACGGATTACCTGACCGTGCTGGACGCGGAACGCACGCTGGCCAGCAATGAAAGCGCGCTGGCCGCGTCGCAGGCCCAGCTGGCCAACGACCAGATCACGCTGTTCCTGGCGTTGGGCGGCGGCTGGCAGACGACGGACGGCACCACGCGCCGCTAGTGCAGCACCGTCCCCGGCGGCGGCGCCTGGTTCAGGCCCAGCGCCGCTTCCCAGCTGCGTAGCGGCACGCAGGTCTGCAGCCGCACCACCGCGCGTTCGATCAGCGCGGGATGCAGCTCATGCCCCACGCGCGTCGCGATGTCGATGGTGGAATCCCCATGCAGGGCATCGAGCCTGGCCTGCGCCTGCCGTGCGTGGTCGGCCGGTATGACGCTGTCGTCGGCGCCGTGCAGCAAATGGATGGTCGTGTATTGCGGCGGGCTTTGCGGCATGGACGCATAACGCCCGGAAAACGCCAGCACACGGCCGGCCAGGCCGTCATGCGCCGCGGTGGCTTCCAGCGCCATGATGGCGCCCTGCGAAAACCCCGCCAGCGCGGTGTCGGTTTGCAGCAGATGAAAGCGCAGCTGCGCGGCGCGTATGTATTCCACCAGGGGCGGCAGCGCCGACGCCACGCGCGCCGGGCGATTGTGCTCGTCGATGCCGCGCGTGGAAAACCACTGGCGGCCTTCCCCCGCGCCGTCATACGGTTCGAAACCCGCCGGCACCACGATGGCCGACTGGGGAAAGGCGCGGCGCACCGCGGCCGCCAGGTCGCGCATGTCCGCGGGCGTGCCGTCCGCGCCATGCAGCAGGATGAACAGTTGCCGCACGTCGCCTTCGACAGGCACGTATTCGATATCGCTGGAAAAACTCATAGGCTGCTCCGGTTCGGCAGCGGCGGCCCGAGCCGCCCATGAGCGTCATTCTAGGCCTGTTCGGCAATCTGTCGGCCAGGCCGGCCAGGCCCGGCCGGTCAGGACCCGAAGCCTTCCAGCACGATCTTGCCGCGCGCCTTGCCGCTTTCCTGCGCCGCATGAGCACGCCGCAGGTTGGCGGCGTCGATGCGGCCGAAGTGCTCGCCCAGCGTCGAACGCAACATGCCCTCGTCCACCAGCCGCGCCACGCGTTCCAGGATTTCGTGCTGGCGGATCATGTCGTCGGTCTGGAAGAGCGAACGGGTGAACATCAGCTCCCAGTGCAGCGAGATGGCCTTGCGCTTGAGCGGGACGGCGTCCAGGGTCGCCGGATCGTCGATCACGCCGAGCCTGCCCTGCGGCGCCAGCGCTTCGATCAGTTGCGGGTAATGGCTATCGGTATGCGTCAGGCTGGCCACATGGGTGACCGCCGGCACGCCGACGCGCTTCAGTTCGTCCACCAGGCCGCGATGATGATCGATGACGTGGTGCGCGCCCAGCTGCCGCACCCAGTCCTGGGTTTCCGGCCGCGAGGCGGTGGCGATGACGGTCATGCGCGTCAGCCGGCTGGCGATCTGCGTCAGGATGGAGCCCACGCCACCGGCGCCGCCGACGATCAGCAGGCTCTGGCCCTCGCCGCCGCCCTCGGCCACGCCCAGGCGGTCGAACAGCAGTTCCCAGGCGGTGATCGCGGTCAGCGGCAACGCGGCCGCATTGGCATAGTCCAGGGTGGCGGGCTTGTGCCCCGCGATGCGCTCGTCGACCAGCGCGTACTCCGCGTTGCAGCCCGGGCGCACGAGCGAGCCGGCGTAGAACACCTCGTCGCCGGGCTTGAAGAGCGTCACGTCCGCACCCACGGCGGTGACCACGCCGGCGGCATCCCAGCCCAGGATGCGTTGGCCATCCGGGGCCATGCCGCGCCGGACCTTGGTGTCGACGGGGTTGACGGCGATGGCGTGGATGCGCACCAGCAGGTCGCGCGCGCCCGGCGTGGGCACGGCGACGTCGGCGTCGTAAAGCGCGCGGGGATCTTCAGGCTCCAGGCCGGCCTGGTCGTAGACGATGGCTTTCATGATTACCTCTGCTTCAGGATGGTGGGACGCATTATGTCCGCGGCGCGGCCGGCGAAAAAACCGCATCCGCGCGAAAACAGCTGCTCCGGAATCAGGATAATCCGATCCGCCGCCGCGTCAGGATGCCTGCGGCGACCGATACCCCAATTGCGCCGAGAGGGCGCCGGCCGCGTCGCGCAAGGCGGCGATGATGCCGTCGACGTCCGCGTGTTCCCAGCGGAAGGTCGGAATCAGGAATCCCAGGCTGCCCACCACCTGCCCTTCCGCGTCGAAGAACGGCGCGCCCACGCCGACGGTATTGGGCGTGCGGTGCGAATAGGTGACGGCATGGCCGTCGCCGCGTATGCGTTCCAGGGCGGCCATGATCTCGGCCGGGTCGGGCGCCAGGCCCTGCACCGGCGACGGACCGCTGGCCGCGATCGCCGCATCGATTTCCGCCGGATCCAGATGGGCCAGGATGACGCGCGCCGTCGCGCCCCAGACCAGGGGCTCCAGCACGTTCAGCCGGATGTTGTACCGCATGGGATCGTCGGGCGATCCGCTGGCGGCGTGGAACATTTTCAGCTGCCGGCGCTCCAGCAGCGTCAGCAGCGACGTCTCGTGAAAGCGTTCGGACAGCCGCTGCAGATAGGGTTCGGCCAGCCGCCGATACGGCATGTGGCCGCCCAGCTTGGCGGCCATGCGATAGATCTCCAGCCCCGGGCCGAACGTACCGCCAGCCTCATGGCCGGCGTAATCGTTGTCCCGCAGGGTGGCCAGCAGGCGATGCACCGTGCTGCGCGGCAGATTCAGGCGATACGCCAGCGCCTGCGCCGATTCGCCGGGATGGTCGACCAGGCACTGCAGCAGCAGCAGGATGCGCTTGACCGTGCTGGTTTCCTTGGCTTCGCCTGCCGCTGTCGCCGCTGTCGCCGCTGTGGCCGCTTTGGCGCCTGCCGTCGTCTTCGCTTTCATCGTGCTCCACATGCCTGGATGGTCCGGGCGGGATTGTAGAAGCCCGCCCGGCCCGCCGCCCGCCCGCCCTGCCTGGACAGGTGCCCGGCGTTGACAAGACGCATCGGCCTCCCGCAGAATTATCATTAAACGGACATATGTCCCACTGAATGAGACAGAACAGAATAACACCGGGCGCGGCGCCTCGCAACGCCCTGAACGCCCCCACGCCGGCGCCGCCGGCCCAACCTTCCAGGCAGAGAGACACCATGGAACTGAATTTCGAAGGACGCACCGCCCTGGTCACGGGCGCCAGCCAAGGCATCGGCCGCACCACCGCCCGCATGCTGGCCCTGTCCGGCGCCAACGTGGTCGCCGTGGCCCGGCGCGTCGAGCTGGTCGAACAGAGCGCAGCGGAAATCGCCGGGCAGGTCGCCAGGCAGGGCAAAGGCGGCAGGATCATTCCCCTGGCGGCGGACTTCTACGACGAAGCCACGCCGGACCGCGTCGCCGCGGAAGCGCAGCGCCTGCTGGGCCGCGTCGACATCCTGATGAACGCCGCCGGCGCCAGCCGGCCCGTGCCCTTCGAAGCCACGCGCGATCAATGGCATGAAGGCATGCTGCTGAACTTCTTCCGCATCCGCGAACTGACGCACGCCGTGGTGCCCGGCATGAAGCAGAACGGCTGGGGCCGCATCGTCACCTTCACCGGCACGTCCGAACCGCGCATGCTGAACGCCGCCTTCACGGCCAAGGCCGCCGTGCACGTCTGGTCCAAGGGGCTGTCGCGCGAAGTCGCGCCTTACGGCGTCACGATGAACTGCCTGCAACCGGGCCGCATCCGCAGCGAACAGATTTCCAAGCGCTACCCCACCCCTGAAAGCGAACGCGAGTACGCCCAGGCGGAAATCCCCGTGGGCCGCTTCGGCGAACCGGAGGAAATCGCTGCGGTGGCGCTGTTCCTGGCGTCGGACCAGGCACGGTACGTCACCGGCACCGTCATCCCCGTGGATGGCGGCTCCAGCCGCTTCGCGTTCTGATCGCCATGGCCGCGCCTTCCGCCCCGACCGTGCTGCAGCAGCTGGCGGCATTCGTCCACGACGTACGCTACGAATCGCTGCCGCGCGAAGTCGTCGACTACGCCAAGCGCCTGATCCTGGATACGCTGGGCTGCGCCTTCGGCGCCATGGACAGCGACGTCGCCGTCGCGCTGCGCCGCTACGCGGACGATGCGGGCTGCGCGCCGCAGGCCACGCTGATCGGCAGCGGCCGCCGGACCTCCGTGGCGCTGGCCACGCTGGTCAATGGCGGCCTGCTGCGCTATCTGGATTGCAACGACTATTACTTCGGCCGCGATCCCGCCCATCCCAGCGGCAATCTGGCGCCGGCGCTGGCGATGGCGGAACGCCAGGGCCAGGGCGGCAAGGCGCTGATCGCCGCGCTGGTAGCCGCGTACGAGGTGCATCTGCGCCTGGCCGATCATGCCGGCGAACCCTCGTTGTGGCGGCGCGGCTGGCATCACGGCACCAATGCGCAGTTTTCCAGCGCGGCGCTGGCCGCGCGCCTGGCCGGCCTGGATGCCGCCGGCACGGCGCACGCCATGGCCATCGCGGGCAGCCACCAGAACACGCTGGCGCAACTGCAAAGCGGCGCGATCTCCATGATCAAGGCCACGGCGGAAGCCTGGGTCGCCAAGGCCGGCGTGGAAGCCGCGCTGCTGGCGGGCCACGGCATGACCGGCCCGCTGGCACTGGTGGAAGGCCAGAACGGCTGGGCCGCGACCGTGGCCGGACATACGGGCCAACAACTGGATGCCGCCGCCCTGACCGGCCCCTTCGACGGCCGCTATCGGCTGCTGGAAACCAGCATCAAGCCCTACCCCGTGGTCGCCACGGCGTCCGCGCCGGTATGGGCCGCGATCGATCTGCATCGGCAAGGCCTGCCGGCCGCCGACGCCATCGAGCGCATCGTCGTGCGACTGCCCAGCTTCGCCCTGCGCACGCCATCGGCCCACCCGGACCGCCGCTATCCCGCCGGCATCGAAAGCGCGCAGCACAGCTTCTATTTCTGCGCGGCGGTGGCGCTGCGCGACGGCGCCTGCGGCGACGCCCAGTTCCAGGACCGCGTACTGCGGGACCCGCTCCTGCGCGACCTGCTCGGCAAGGTCGAGTTGCAGGAAGACGCCGACCTGGATACGCGGTGGCCGCAGGCCGCCGGCGGCGGCATCGAACTCCATTTGCGCGATGGCCAGGTGCTGCGGCGCCTGTGCCCGTATCCGCCTGGCCATCCACGCCTGCCCTTGAGCGACGACGCACTGGCCGCCAAGTTCCTGGGTTATGCCGAACCGGTGCTGGGACACATGCGGGCGCACACCCTGCGCGACGCCGTCCTGCGCCTGGACGAGTACCAGGACCTGCGCGAATTCACGCCGCTGCTGGCGCCGGATTGAACGCAGGCAAAGCACGGATTGAACGCAAGCAAACCAACAACAACATCGACACCGGCGTCATCGCCAACCAAAGGAGACAGACATGAGGGGACCCATATTGAAGCGCGCCGCGTCGCTGGCGGCGGCATTGCTGCTGCCCATCGCGGCGTCGGCGCAGTCCTATCCGGACAAGCCCATCCACCTGATCGTGCCCTTCCCGCCCGGTGGCGTGGCGGACATCATCGCGCGACCCATCGCGGAAAAGCTGTCCACCACGCTGGGCCAGCCGGTCATCGTGGAAAACCGCGGCGGCGCCACCGGCACCATAGGCGCGGCCTTCGTCGCGCATTCGGCGCCCGACGGCTACACCCTGCTGCTGGGCACGACCAATGAAATCGCGATGAGCCCGACGCTGTACGGCACGCTGCCTTACGACCCGACCAAGGACTTCGCACCGGTGTCCATCGTCGCGCAATTCCCCAACGTGCTGGTCGTCAGCCCCAACGTCAAAACGGCCACGCTGGCCGACCTGACCGCGCAGGCCAAGGCCAAGCCCAGGAGCCTGACCTTCGCGTCTTCCGGCCTGGGCAGCACCAACCACCTGACCGCCGAGCTCTACCAGGGCGAAGCCGGGGTGCAGGTCACGCACATTCCCTACAAGGGCGGCGGCCCCGCGCTGGTGGACCTGAGCGGCGGGCACGTCGATGCCATGTTCGCCACCCTGCCGTCGGCCATCACGCTGATCAAGGCCGGCAAGCTGCATGCGCTGGCGGTCACCGGCGACAAGCGCTCGCCCGCGCTGCCCGACCTGCCGACGGTGAAGGAATCCGGCCTGCCGGGCGTCGTCGTCACCACCTGGAACGGCGTGCTCGCGCCCGCCGGCACGCCGCAGGCCGTCATCGACAGACTGGCGCAGGCACTCAAGCAGGCGACCGACGATCCCGGCATCCAGCAGAAGTTCGCTGCCGTCGGCGCGGAAACCACCTACACGCCGCCACAGGCCTTCGCGGGCATCATCCGCGACGATTACGCGCGCTGGTCGGCGCTGATCAAGAAGGCAGGAATCAAGGTCGACTGAACGTAGCCACTCGGCTGAACGAATCCACATAGGAATCGCAATGGCAGCAATGATAGGAAGCGGCGCGCTGGCGCTGTGGATAGACGTCGATCCCGCCTTGGACAAGGAAACCGACGCCTGGTACATCGTCGAGCATATGCCCGAACGCATCGACATCGGCGGCTATCGGCGCGCGCGGCGTTTCCAGGCCCTGGAAGGCGCCGAGCCGCGCTACCTGACCCTGTTCGAAGCCGACACGCCGGATGCGCTGGCCAGCCAGGGCTACCTGAGCCTGGTCGGCAGGATCAGCGACCAGTCCAAGCGTATCCGCGCGGGCTTTTCCAATGTCGCGCGCAATACCTTCCGCGTACGCGCCACGCATGGCCGCGGCCTGGGCGCGGTCACCCTGAGCCTGCGGCTGCGCCTGCGCGCCGGCGCGGACGGCGCCGCCGCCCACCGCTGGCTGGAGCAACGCCTGCGGGAAGCGATGGCGCGGCACGCCATCGTCGGCGCGCACAGCCTGGAGGCCGCGCCGGACGTCCGCGCCCGCATGGATGCCGTGCGCGTGACCGGGGTGGGCGACGCCAAGGTCGAGCACGCGGTCTTCATCGAAGCCACGCGACCGGAAGACCTGCATGCCCTGCGCGCCGATCTCTTCGCCACGCCGGCCCTGCAAGCCGCCGGCTGGGCGGAAGAGGCCTGCGGCATCTATGCATTGTTGTACGAGGTTGCCGAGCCAGGCAGATAATCGGCCACGCAATCCGGCGCCTACATACGACCGGAGCAGGCCAGACAAAAAAGGAGACACGCATGACCCACGCCGCACCCCGCACACACGCTCGCGCGTCCTGCAATCGGCCATCATCCGGCATGCGCCCGCGCGCCCTGCGCTGGCTGGCGGCGCTGGCGCTGCTGGCCGGATCGCAGGCCGGCCAGGCCGCCGGCTACCCCGACCACGCCATCACCTGGGTGGTGCCCTACCCGCCCGGCGGCACCACCGACGTCATCGCGCGCAACCTGGCGCAGGCCATGGGGCCTATCCTGGGGCAATCCATCGTGGTGGAAAACAAGGCCGGCGCGGGCGGCCAGACGGCCATGGCCTATGTGGCGCGCGCCACGCCCGACGGCTACACGCTGCTGGTCAGCGACGCCAGCGTCGCCACCGCGCCCAGTCTCTATCCCAGCATGCCTTTCGATCCGGCCAAGGATCTGCAGGCGGTCGCGCTGTTCGTCACCGTGCCGCACGTACTGGTGGTCAACCCCGCGCTGAAGGCGAACTCGCTGAAGGAGCTGATCGCGCTCACGGAGAAAGAACCCGGCAAGATCAACTTCAGCTCCGGCGGCATAGGTTCGCCGCTGCACCTGGCCGGCGAAGCGCTGCGCCTGGAAACCGGCCTGAAATGGACCCACATCCCCTACAAGGGCGCGGGTCCCGCCCTGATGGCCGCGGTCAGCGGCGAAGCGCAGGTCGCCACGCCTTCGCTGCCCGCCGCGCTGCCGCAGGTGCAGGCCGGCAAGCTGCGGGCGCTGGCCGTCACCAGCCCGCAACGCATCGCCCTGTTGCCGGACGTACCCACGGTTGGCGAGCTGGGCTATCCCAAGGCCACCGTATTCGGCTGGGTCGGCCTGCACGCGCCGGCCGGCACGCCGCCGCAAGTCCTGCAAACGCTGGCAGCCGCCGCGCGCAAGGCCTTGCAGGACCCTGCCTTGATGGAACGCCTGAAAGGCCAGGGCGCGGAAAATGCCTATCGCGACAGCGCCGGCTACGGCAAGCTGGTCACCGAAGAAGCCGCGCGCTGGAAGCGCGTCGTACAGGAGGCAGGCATCAAGCCTGAATAGCTCTTCAACGGGCCCGCGGATGCCCGCATGTCCGCGCACGGCCTGGCGGCTTCGCGCCGTACTGTAGCCAGCCGGTATGACAGCCGTCGGAATCAATAGCCGGTCATTTCCAGGTAGCCGGTTCCACCCGGCTGGCCGCCGCCGTTGGCCAATCGCACCGGCCCCTCCCAATACGGAAAGGACGTCGCCATCCACGCCCTCGGCTGCACGGCAGCCGCCGTCACGTCCACCGGACCCGCGGGCAAGCCCGCCACCCTGACCCGCCAACGCGTCGGCAGCTCGCGGCCGTCATCTTGCCGCGTCCATTCCAACGGATCCAGGCTGATCTGCTGGCTCCGCAGCGGCGTGACGCTGCCGTTCGCGGCTATCCACGTCCCCGCACGATACGGCGCGCCGTGCTTCTGGCGCACCTGGAACAGCATCAGCTTGGCGCCGTCGGCCAGGTGCAGGGAAAACCAATCCCAACCCTGCTGATCGGCGGACAGCGGCTGGCTGCTCCACTCCCGGTCCAGCCAGGCGCGGCCTTGCACGCGATGGCGCTTGCCGGCACGCTCGATCTCGCCGCTGACCTTGTAGAAGGGTTGGCTGTAGTAGTACGAGGCCTGTCCCTCGCCCGACTTTTCGCTATAGCCGGCATCGCCGTGCAGCACGAGGGGCCCCTGGCTGCGCAGGGATAGCCGGTAGCCGAAGTCCGTGCCGTTCGCCTGCATCGTCAGGCTGTCCATGTCGGGCCCTTGCAGCGACCAATCGTCGATCCAGGCGCGGAAAGGCACGGCCTGCACACCCGCCTGGCCGATGCCGCCGCGCGCCAGTTTTTCCGCGAATTGATGGCCGGCGGCATCGGTCAAGGCCGCGTGCGCCATCCAGACGTCGGCGCTTTCCCATCCCGCCTGGTCCGCGCCCGGACGCAGAGCCGACCGGAACAGCGTCCATTGCACGCCCCAGTCATGGCCGTCCTCATCCCGCAGATCCGCGGTGACATACCACCATTCGATGCGATAGCCGTCATGCGGCCCGTGGTCCGCGGGAAAACTTAGCGGCTTGCCCCGTTGCACCTGGGCATAGGCGGATGCCTCGCCGCCCAGGCCGGCATAGCCCGCGCCGGACGCGGCCGGCTTGCCATCGTCGCATGCGGCCAGCAGGCACAGCACGGCGGCCGCCAGCAGCGCGGCGAGTGCCTTCGCATACCCCTTTGCAATGCTAGGACTCATGGGCGAACTGCCTGAGAAGGTCGGCCGGCTGCCGCCGCCGCAATTGCCAGATCGGCCACGCGGCGGCCAGCAGGCTGGTCAGCAGGCCCAGGGCCGCCAGGCCCCCCAGCTGCGCCGGGAACACATACAAAGGCAGGCGCCAGCCAAAGGCCTGCACGTTCACGATGGCCACCAGCGTCCACGCCAGCAACACGCCCAGCGGCATGGCGCACAGCACGGTCAGCACGGATAGCGTCAGCACCTGGCCCAGCGCCAGCCAGGCCAGCTTGCGGCGCGCGACGCCCAGGGCCCACAGCGGCGCCAGTTGCGCCAGCCTGCTCTGGCTCAAGGTGAGCAGGCTGATGAACAGCGCGATCCCCGCCACGCCCAAGGTGAGCGTGTTCAAGGCGCCGGTGGCGGCGAAGGTGCGCTCGAACACCTGCGTGGACCACAGTTTGATCGAAGCCTGGTCCACCACCTGCATGCCGTCGGCGCCATAGCGTTGTTCCAATGCGGCACGCAACGACGGCAGGCGCTCATGCGCCGCGTAGATGTTGACGCTGCGCACGGCCGCCTGCGCGAGCTGGCCGCGCAGCGCGTCGGCCTGCATCAGCACGTGGCCGCGCGGGTTGCCGTAGTCGGCGTAGATCGCGCCCACCGTATAGGCCGGCGGCGCCCCGCCCTGTCCGGCCGCGGGTCCGAACGGGGCCAGGCTGTCGCCCAGGCGCAGATGCAGGCGCCGCGCCAGCTGCTCGCTGATCATCACGCCGCGTCCATCCGCCAGCCGCTCCCAGGCATCGGCCGTCCGCTCCAGCAAGGGCCATTGGCGCCGGGTCTCTGGATCGTCGACCACGCCTTGCAACTCCACCGGCCAGCCCCGCACGTGCGTGGTCGCACGCCATTGCGGCAGCGCCGCCCGCACGCCGGGCTGCGCGCGCAGCCACGCCACCGCGTCCACGCCCTGCGCGCTATCGCGCGGATTCAGGTAGATATCGGCGGACAGCCGCTGGTCCAGCCAGCTCACGAAGGTCTTGCGAAACCCGTCCGTCATGCTGCCGACGCCGACGCTGGCGCCCAACGCCAACAGCAAGGCCATCAATGCCAGGCTCAAGGCCGGCAGTTGCTGGCGGCTGTCGGCGATGAACCAGGACGCCAGCGGGCCGCGAACCCGTCGCGCGCTCCACGCCAGCACGCCGTCCAGCAGGGACGGCAGCAATAGCGCGGCGGCCAGCAGGATCGCCGCCTGCATGGCGAACGCGCTCGCCAGGCCATCGCCCCATACGCCGCACCCCACCGCCAGCAGGATCAACAGGCCGGCCACCAGCAGCTGGCGCTTCTGCCACGCGGCCTGCGCCGCGCGCCATGCCTGCGGACGCGCCACCGCCAGGAGGGGCAGGCGCGCGGCGCGCACCAGGCTGCCTGCGCCGGCCACCAATGCGCCCAGCAGCGTCATGCCCACACCGGCCAGCCACCACCATGCGGGCAGGCTCAGGCGGCCGGCCACTTCCGCGCCATACAGCCCACGCAGGCTGGCCGCCATATCGCCCAGCAACAGGCCGGCCAGCAGATAGCCGCTCGCCACGCCGGCCAGGCCGCCGATCACCGCGAACAGGCCGAGTTCCAAGGACAGCGCCGCCATCAGCATGCGCAGGCTGATCCCCAGGGCGCGCAGCGTCCGCAATAATGCGCGCCGCTGTTCCAACGCCAGGCCGATCGACGCATGCACGATGAACAGGCCCACGATGAAGGCCAGCATGCCCAGGGCCGCCAGATTCAAATGGAAGCTCGCGGTCAGGCGATCCAGGTCGTCGCGATCTTCCGCGTCGGGCGCCGGCGCCAGCACGTCCGTCCAGGCCGCCGGCACGGCGGGCGCCGCCTTGCCCGGCAGCAGCAGGCGCGAGATCCTGCCGGGCGCGTGCAGCAGTTGCTGGGCATGGCCGATATCCATCACCAGGATGCCCGGCGCCAGCCCCGGCTGCAGCCGTAGCGGCGGTAGCCGTTCGCCGTCCAGCGTGACGGGCCGGTCGCCTTCCCGCATGGCCAGCCGCCGCAAGGTATCCGGCCCCGCCCAGGCCTGGCCGGGCTGGCCGATGAAGTCGCCCAGCTCGAACGCGCTGATGGCCTGGCCGCCGACCGCGCTGCCCGCGGGCAGGCTCAAGGGCTCGATGCCCAGCACCCGCAGCGCCACGGGCGGATCGCCGGCGAAGCGCAGGCGGCCTTCCAATATTGGCGATACCTGCCAGCCGTCCAGGCGCAGCCGCACGTACACGTCCTGGTCGAGATCGCCGCCGTGCCGCGGCAGCCATTGCGCCTGCGCGGGTCCCGCCAGCACCGCGCCGGCGCGCGCGTAATCCTGGCGCGCCTGCGCGTTCAAGGCCTGCACGCCGCTCCACAGCGCGGTCGCCAGCCACAACCCGCAGACGATACTGGCGCACTGCAGCGGATGGCGGCGCCAGTGGCTGGCCAGGGCCCGCATGCAAGACAGGAAGGCTTTCATCGCGGATCGCCCGATACGGCCCGCCGCGGCGCGCCGTCATCGCAGACCTGGCCCAGATGCAGCCTCAGCTGGCGCGACAGCCGTGCCGCGAGCCGCCCGCTGTGGGTCACCATCAACAAGGCGCTGCCCGCGTCGCGCACCAGCTCCAGCAACAGGTCGAGGACCGCGTCGCTGCTGGCCTCGTCCAGGCTGCCGGTGGGCTCGTCGGCCAGCACCAGCGGCGGCCGGCCAGCCAGCGCGCGGCCGATCGCCACGCGCTGCTGCTGTCCGCCGGAGAGCTGTTCGGGATAGCGTGACAGCAGCGCGGCCAACCCCAGCCGCTGTGCAAGATGCGCAATCCAGGCGGGATCGTGGCGGCCCGCAAGGCGCGCCTGGAAACTCAGGTTGCTCGATACGTCCAGGCTGCCGATCAGGTTGTACTGCTGGAACACCAGGCCGATGCCCGTCCTGCGCCACTGCGCCAGGCCGGCCTCGCCACGGGTATGCAAGGGGGCGCCGTCCACCAGCACGCGTCCGCCATCCGGCGACTCAAGGCCCGCCACCAGGTGCAGCAGGGTGCTCTTGCCGCTGCCGGATTCGCCCGTCAGGGCCAGGCTGGTGCCGGCATCCAGCCGCAGGTCCACGCCGCGCAGCACCGGCAAAGGCCCCTGAGCGGTGGCGAACGATTTATACAGATCCTCGACAACCAGCACAGCTGACTCCTTGCCGCATGCGAAATACCCCGCCTATCGTACCGCCCCTGTGTACAGGAACTTAAAAGGGAGGCCCCGCACTCAGCCGTCGCCACTGACCACTGTAAGGAGTCACAAGTGAGCATGTCCACCACGCTTGCCTTCGGCGCCGCCGCGATTCCCGCGCCCCCTGATCCGCTCTTGCCTGCCAGGCACGCCTTCGAAGCGACCCACGCCAGCGCCGCCTTCGACGCCGTGCCCGTCGAGCCGTCCGCGCCCCAGGCCCGATTCCGTCGCGACGGCCCGGCTTCCGACCGGAGCGCCGGACCTACCCAGTGCTATTACACGATGAACCCGCTGAACGATGTCCGCCCCGATGCCGACGGCAAGATACGGGGCGCGGATCTGCAAGGTACGCTGGCATACGAACGGCTGGTCCATACGCTCAGCAAGGACCCGCTCGCGCCGGCGCGCGACCCGTCGGACGCCGATAAGGCAAAGGCGCGGGTCGTTGTGGATCGCATGAGGCTGCCCTTGCGCGGCACCCTGGTGGCGCCCTGCCATACGGGTCACGGGCCGGGGGATCGGTCGGTCCACGAAGCGGCGACACCCAGCCCGGCGGCTGCCGGCCGGCAGCGCCGGGCCGTTTCCGAAGGCGCCGACGCTCACACCGACACCGGCGGCAACGCAAACGCGAACGCCCCCACGCCGGGCACGGCCGACCCATGCCGGCCGGCCGGGCTATGGCAGCGTGTATTCGATACCATGGTCCGCCTCGTCCGGGTCCTTGCGCATCCGCCCGTCATTCCCGAGGCGGCGTCCAGCGCGGACGCCAAGCGTCCCGCCGCATGCCGGGAAGCGGAGCGCGCCGCCGATCAGCGTGCGGCCGAGCAGGAAGCGCGCGACTACGAGAACCATCTGTTCGCCTGGACCGCGTCCGCTACCCGCCGGCGCCGTGAGGTGGCCCCTGAGGTGGTCAGTGAGCTGGCCCGTCAGCTGGCGTGACGTCCACCAGCACCTGACGCACGTCCCGTCCATGGCGCGCGCCCACGGTCATCGCCCGTCTCAGATAAAGCCCGGCATCGTGCTCGTCCGCGAAACCGATGGCGCCATGGAATTGGATCGCTTCCTCGGTCACGCGCAGGGCGGACGCCGCCGCACGATGCCGGGCCGCCGCGGCTGCCCAGCCTTCCCGCGCACCGCCCCAGGCCCGCGCGGCCTCGAAGACCAGGGCGCGGCTGGTCCTGCAATCGACATGGCACGTCGCGGCGCGGTGCTGCAGCGCCTGGAAGCTGCCTATGGGCACGCCGAACTGCCGGCGCAGGCGCATGTAGTCCAGCGCCAGCTTCAGCGCCTCTTCCGTCAGGCCGCTCAAATAGGCGGCATCCAGCAGCCATGACAGGTGGCGGCCCTGCCGCCACGCCTGCGCACCCGGATCGCCGCGCAGCATCACCGGCGCTTCCCGCCAGGCGCCCGCGTCGATTTGGATATCGGCCAGCGCGCTTCCGTCGACCGCCACACGCGGCGCGTAGCGGGTTCCCGCCGCATCCCGGCGCAGCAGCCTGGCCTCGAAAGCGTCGCCCTCGCCGTCGGCCAGCAGCCAGTGTGTCGCCGCGCCCGCATCCGGCACCAGCATGGCGACGCAGTCGTCCTGCTGGTGCCGGGCGACGGGGGCCGGCACGACCAGCGCGTCACCTGCCAGCAGCTCGGCAAGAACACCCTGGGCCGCATCGCCGCCGTGCGCCAGGACGCCGGCCGCGGCCATGCCCGTGCCGACCGGCGCCATCATCAGCGCGCGCCCGGCCTCCTGCGCCACCACCGCGGCCGCCGCCGCGGACCATCCCAGGCCGCCCCGTTCTTCCGGGACGGCGATCCCGAACCACCCCAGCCCGGCAATGTCCCGCCAGGCCGCCCAGTCCCAACCCGGACGGCCGTCATGGACTGCGCGCGCGGCCGCGGGGCCCGCCCGCGACGCGGCGTAGTGCGCCGCGCTCTCGCCTATCATCCGCAATTGCTCGGCGATCTCGCTGCTCATCCCTTGCTCCCCGCGGGCGGCAAGCCCAGCACCCGTGTCGCGATGATGCCGCGCTGCACCTCGCTGCTGCCGCCATAGATCCCCAGCCTGCGCGCCTGCAGGAACATCTGCGTGGCGTCCAGCAGGTCGTCGCCGTGACGCACGGGATCGCGCAGTGCGGCCGCGGGACCGGCCACGCGGCGCGCCAGGTCCAGCAGCAGATGCACCGTATCGGTGGCCAGCAGCTTCAGGTAGGCGCTGTCCACGCCGCCTTCCCTCGCTCCACACGCTTCGCCGGCCTCGGCGGCCTCCAGATAGGCGGCGCACAGCGCTTGTACCTCCACCTCGGCCAGCGCGGCTTCCTCCCGCAGGCAAGCGGGCACGCCATCGGCCGGCGCCGCGCGCAGCATCATGCGCAGGCGCTCGCGGGCCCGCAGCGCCTGCGCCGGCGAGCCGATCCGCAGCCGCTCCTCGCTCAAGACGGCGGTCGCCACGTCCCAGCCGCGATTCAGCTCGCCCACCACGTTTTCCAGCGGGACGGCGACGTCGTCGAAGAACACTTCCGCGAACTCGTCGTCGCCGGCGATGGTGCGGATGGGGCGGCGCCGGATGCCCGGCGTATCCATGGGAATGAGCACAAACGTGATGCCGTCGCGAGGCTTGCCCTCTTTCGAAGTGCGCACCAGCGCGAACATCCAATCCGCATGATGGCCCCAGGTGGTCCAGATCTTGTGGCCGTTGATCACCAGATTGCCGTCGCGCGGCTCGGCGCGCGTCGCCAGGCTCGCCAGGTCCGATCCCGCGCCGGGTTCGGAATAGCCCTGGCACCAGATCGCATCGCCCGCCAGGATGGCCGGCAGGTGCCGCGCCCGCTGGGCCGGCGTGCCGCGCGCGATCAGCAGCGGTCCGATATGGTTGAGCCCCTGCGTGGGGATGTCGGGCGTACCCGCGACCGCCATCTCCTCCATCAGGATCAGCTGTTCCATCGGCGTCGCGCCCATGCCGCCGTGCTCGCGCGGCCAATGCGGCGCGATCCATCCGCGCCGCGACAGCGTCCGGTACCAACGCATCGCTTCCTCGCGTTCAGGCCGGAACGTCGCGTGGCGCAGGGACGCCGGCACATGTTTCCGCAGCCAGTCGCGCACTTCCAGGCGGAAAGCGGCCTGTTCCGGGGACTCCGCTCTGAGCATCATGCCGCGCGCACCAGCCGGGCCAGGGCCATCTCGCGCAGATCGCGCTTCAACACCTTGCCCACGCCGCTGCGAGGCAGCGTCTCGACAAAGAACACATGCTTGGGCTTCTTGTAGCTGGCGATTCTTTCCCGCGCATGGGCCTGCACGGCCTCCACGGTGAGCGCGGCGCCCGGACGCAGCTCGATGAAGGCCGCCACCGCCTCGCCGTAGATGGAATCGGGCACACCCACCACCGCCACGTCGGCCACGGCGGGATGCTCGGCCAGCGCCTGCTCGACTTCCTTGGTGTAGATGTTGAAGCCGCCGCTCAGCACCATGTCCTTCTTGCGATCGACGATATACAGGTAACCGTCGCTGTCGAAGCGGCCCATGTCGCCGGTATGCACCCAGCCGTCCACGATGGTTTCCGCGCTTGCCTCGGGCCGTCCGAAGTAGCCGCGCATGGTCGTGAAGCGGCCGGCCTCGCCGGCGCGCACCAGGATCTCGCCCACGTCGTCGACGGATACCTGCTGCCCGCGATCGTCGACCAGCTTGACCTCCACGCCGGGCGACACGCGCCCCACCGACCCGGGATGGGTGAACTGTTCCTCATGATTGAGGACGGTGACCGAGCCGACCTCGGTCATGGCGAAGAAGGAATGCAGCCGCGCCTGCGGCAGCTTTTCTATCATGCGGCGCTTCAGTTCGATGGGAAAGGCTTCGCCCGTGACGATGATGTGGCGCAGGCTGGCGCAACGCGCGGCCTGTTCCTCCAGCACCGGCATCAGCATGCGCGCGACGGTGGGCACCATGCCGGCCGCCGTCACCCGTTCGCGCTCGATCGTATCGACCGCCTGCTGCGCGTCGAAGCGTTCCATCACCACCAGCGTCGCGCCCAGGCCCATGGAATTCATCAGCCGCGCCAGGCCGGTGCGGTGCGCCAGCGGGGTCGTGACCAGGAAGACGTCCTGCGCCGTGATGCCCCACTCCACGGCATTGGCGAAGGCATTGCCGATGACGAAGTTCGCATGCGTCAGGATGGCGCCCTTGGGCTGCCCGGTGGTACCCGACGTATACATGATCATGGCGTCGTCGGGATGCAGCGGCGCGTCGGGCAGGCGTTCGTCGGAAGGCCGCATCAGCGCGGCCAGGGATTGCGCCTGACTGGCTCCGTCGGTAACGTCGCCGACCACCACCCGCAACATGCCCTTGAACTCCTCCCGCACCGCGTCGATGTTCGCCGCGTCATCGGCGTGGAACACCAGCATGCGCGCCTGGCTGTCCCGCGCGAAATACGCCAGTTCCCGCACCGTGTTGCGCGTGTTCACCGGAATCACCACCGCCCCCAGCCAGAAGGCGGCATACAGCACCTGCGCGATCTCGACGCAGTTGGGCAGATAGACGACCACGCGATCGCCCGCCCCCACCCCGGCCCTGCGCATGCCGGCCGCCAGCGAACGCGAGGTCGCCAGCAACTCCGCGTACGTCAGGGACTGCTTGCCGCATTTCACCGCCGTCTTCGACGGAAAGCGCAGCGCATGCGCCGCCAGGAATTGTTCTAGCCGCATGATCTCGCCTTATTCCAGTTCGAAGGCCGGATAGGGATGCTCGGGCGCCAGATGGTCGATGGCCAGCCTGACGCGCTTGCCCACGGCCAGGTCGGCCGGCTCGCAGTTCAGCACGTTGGCGATGATGCGCACGCCTTCGTCCAGCTCCACCGTGGCCACGCACAGGGGGATGCGGCCTTCCACGCCCGGCCCGGGGATGCGCACCACGGTGCAGGCATAGATGGCGCCCTTGCCGGACACCTCGCGCCATTCCAGCGTGCGCTGCCCCGTATAGCTGCTGACCGGTTTGGGATAGTGCTGGAAGCGGCGCGCGACGGTGCAGTACTGCAGCACCAGCTTGCCCCGTGCGATGCCGTCCCAGAACGGCTGGGTATCCACATAGACGCCCTGCCTGGGGATGGGACGCGCGGGCGTGCTCGTGGCGGTCTTGTCGTTCATGGTCTTCATGCCTCCAGTACCATCGCCGAACTGGTGCCCCAGTTGCGGCCGTAGGGAATCACGCCTATGCCGGTGACCAAGGCGTTGCTCGGATCCTTCACCTGGCGGCTGCCGCCTTCGCCGAACATCTGGCGCACGGCCTCGGCCAGGTTCAGGCCGCCGCTGGCCAGGCCCGGCTGGCCGGCGGAAATCTGGCCACCCCCGGTGTTCAAGGGAAGGTCGCCTTCGAAGGACAAATCGGTGCGCAGGGTGTACGCGGCCCCCTCCCCCCGCTCGCAGAAACCGAAGGCCTCGAACTGCATCATCACGGCGATGGTGAAATCGTCGTAGGGCTGGAACATGCGGACGTCCCGGGGGCTCAGTCCGGCGCGCCGCAGGACTTCCGGCCCGATCTTGCTGAAGCCCGTGTGGGTGATATCGGCCAGCGGATCCGCGCCGTTGAAGTTGGTGACTTCGCCGTAGGCCACCGGATACACCATGTTCTTCAGCCCCAGCCGTTTGGCGTTGGCTTCGCTGGTCACGATGAAGGCGTTCGCGCCATCGCAGAACATCACGCTGTCCAGTACCCGCAGCGGGTCGGCGATCACCCGCGATTCCAGGTATTCCTGCATGGAAAGCGGCTTCTGGAATTTCTTCAGCGCGTTCGGGTTGTGCAAGGCGTGCGCGCGCTGCGTCACGGCGATCTTGCCCAGGGCCTGCGGGTCCAGCCCATACTGATGGATGTAGCGGCTCATCAGCAGGCCGAAGCTGGCCGGCGGCCCCTGCACGCCCGGCGGGTCCTGGAACTCGCCCCGATACGCGCCATAGTTGGAGCGCCAGTCGGTGCTCGGCGCGTCGGCCGACATGACGACCGCCAGGGAACACATGCCATCGCGGATCGCCGACATGGCCCGCGCCACGCCGCCGGTCGCGGAGCAGCCGCCCATGCCGCCGTAGTTCAGCCAGCTGGGCGTCAGGCCCAGGGCTTCGGTCATGTACACCGCGAAGAACGGGTTCTGGGCCTCGGACAAGGCGGTAGTGACCGACAGGCCATCGATTTCGTTCTTGTCTATCCCCGTACGTTCCAGCAACTGGTCCAGCGCCTCGCCCGCCAGGTCGTAGGCGCTGCGCCCCGTCTTGAAGCCCACCGGCGTCTCGGCATAGCCGGCGATCACCATATCCCTCTTCTTCATGCTCTTACTCTCCTCGGAAGTCCGGCGTTCTTTTCTCGCGGAAGGCCGACAGTCCTTCGGCGCGGTCGCGCGTGAAATACAGCATGAAGGAAGCATCCCCTTCCGCCGCCATGCCTTCGGCCAGGGGCAGGTCCATCCCCCGATCGATCATCGCCTTGGTGAACATCACCGACAGCGGCGCATTGCCGCCTATCGTGCGTGCCAACTCGCGCGCCTTTTCAAGCGCCTGGCCCGCCTCGGTAACATGGTTGACGAGGCGGTATTCGCGCGCTTCGGCGGCAGCCAGGCGCCGACCGGTCCACATCAGCTCCTTGGCCAGCGCGGGCCCGACCAGGCGCGGCAGGGTCTGCGTGCCGCCGCCGCCTGGCATCATGCCCAGGCGGATTTCGGGCAGGCCGAACTTGGCGTTGGCGCCAGCCACGATCATGTCCGACACCAGGGCCAGCTCAAGGCCGCCGCCCAGCGCATAACCCTCGACGACGCTAATGATGGGCTTGGAGTACGCGGGCAACTCGCGGAACAGCCGGTTGACCTTGCGCTGGCGCCGCCGCTTGCGATAGAAGTCGAAATACTCGTTGTCGCCGATGGTGAATTCGCTGGTGTCGATGCCGGTGCAGAAGGCCTTGTCGCTGCCTTTCAGCAGAATCGCGGCCACATCGCGCGTCGCCTCGGCTTCGTTCAGGACGTCCATGATTTCCTGCGCGGTCTGCTCGCGCAGGGAATTCATTTTCTCCGGGCGATTCAGGGTGATTTCCAACCAGCCTTCGACGCGCTCAACAATGATGTCTTCGGTGTTCATCTTCATCGGATACTCGCTGTTCGGTGCGTAGGGTTTTGTGTGGATGGCGCCATGGCATCAGTGCAGGGATTCGGCGGCGCGCACGGACGGCGTCTCGGGTGACGCGGAATCGCCGCCGATGGCCCGTTCTATCAGGCGATGCATATCGGCCATGCAGGCCGCGTCGGCACGCTGCGGCGCATCGATCGACAGCTCCAGGGCCACACGCGCCGGCGCCGCCAGCACCAGGATGCGATCGGCGATTTCCAGGGCGTCCTCGATGCGGTGCGTCACGAACACGCAGGTCTTGTGCTGTTCCCTGACGATCTCCGCGAAATCGCGGCGCAGCGTCTGCGAGGTCACGTGATCGAGCTGGCTGAACGACTCGTCCAGCAGCACCAGGGCCGGGTCGACCGCCAGCGCCCGCGCCAGCGACACGCGCTGCCGCATGCCGCCCGACAGCTCGACCGGGTATTTCTCGCAGGCATCCTGCAGCTTGACGCGCGCCAGCCAATCCCGCGCGCGCTGCCGGGCCTGTTTCTTCGGCACGCCCAGCAACAGCAGTCCCAGCTCGACGTTCTCCTGCGCCGTGCGCCAGGGCAGCAGGCGATCCGTCTGGAAGCTCACGGCCAGCTTGCCGCGCAAGGCTTCGAAGTCCTGCGCGGGATCCACGCCGGCCACTTGCACCGAGCCGGCATCGGCCACCGCCGTGCCCATCAGCAGGGACATGACCGTGCTCTTGCCGGCGCCGGTCTGGCCCAGCAGGGCCACTGTTTCGCCTTCCATCACTTCCATGGTCAGATGGTCGATGGCCGTGTGGCTGCCGAAGCGCTTGACGACGTCGCGCAGGGCGATGATGGTATTCAGATCGGTATTCATCAGCGCACCTGTGCCTCTTTGCGCCAGCCCAGGAAGCGACGCTCCGCCCAGCCGGCCAGCCATTGGAATACCAGGTTCAGCATCACCAGCAGGAAAGTCCAGGCCATCACCTGGTCGATGCGGAAGGTGGACTGCGCGAAACTCATGCGCGAGCCTATGCCGATGGCGGACGCGACGAGCTCGGCGAAAATCACCATGCGGATCGCATAGCCGATCACCGACTTGGTGGTCAGGAAGATGTACGGAATGATGTGCGGCGCCACCAGGAAGCGCAGCATCTGCCAGCGCGACGGGCGAAAGCTTTCGAGCATGTCGACCCATTCCGTCGACAGCGCCCGCACGCCTTCGTACACGTTCAACGCATAGAACGGCATCAGGATGACGGCCAGGATGAAAAATATGCGTGCTTCCGGGTCCTTGAACCAGAACACCGCCAGCAGCATCCATGACAGCGCCGGAATTCCGGTATCGATGATCACCACGGCTTTCAGATAGGGGCCGATGCGCCGCGACGTCCCCATCAGCAGGCCGATGATCACCCCGGCCAGCGCCGAAAACACAATGGCGGCGGCCAGCCGCGCCAGCGTGACGGCGACATGGAACAGGTCGGTGCCGAACAGGCCCGCCAGGGCCTTGGCGATGGCCTCCGGCGACGGCATGACATAGTCGGGCACATAGTTGCTGGCCACCTGCATCGCCACCAGCAGCAGCACGACGACGCAGATCAAGGCCTTCAGGTCGCGCCGGTCGCGGCCGACGCGCTTTTCCGGCTTGGCCGGCTTGGCCGACACTGGCGTGCGACTGGTGATCGGCGCATGGCGGGACACGGGCTTGGCGCCCTGTCCGGCGGGGATGTCGGCTGGGTTCATGACGCGAAGAACCCCCTGTCGACGATCTTGGGCAAGGCGCCGCTGCGTTGCAGGAACTCGTTCGCGACCAGGATGGACCGGCGTCCCTCTTCCGTTTGCATGGAAGCGTGCTTGAATTCCATCCGCCTGGACTCGATGGCGGTCTTCAGCACCTCGGACGAGGTGCCCGAATTGGCGCCCGCGATCTTCACCGCCTCGTCCGTGTGCGCCATGATCCCTTCGATGCTTTGCTGGAAGGTCCGGTTCAACCGCTCGACCAGCCCCGGATCGCGCGCGATCGCATCCTTGCGCACCGCCACGCCGAAATAAGGCAGGTCCAGGTTCAGCTTCCGGCGAAACGCCACGCCGGCGCTATACAGCACCCGCATGTCGGGCACGCGTTGCAGGCCCATCGACACATTGGGCTCCCAGGTCAGGCCGGCGTCGGCGCGGTTGGCCATGACCAGGGTGACGGATGCCGCGGGGTTGTCGACGTTCTGGACGGTGGCGACCTTCTCCAGGTCGATGCCGTCGATCTCCTGCATGATCGCGCGCATCATCCGGTAGGTGCCGGTCGATTGGGGCGCGGCCAGGGTCTTGCCCTGCAGGTCCTGCAGCTTGCGCACCGCCTGCTCGCGGGTCACGATATTGATCATGTTGCCCGTGGTGACCGAGCAGACATACTGCAGCGGCACACCGGCCAGGTAGCGGGACGCGAAGGTGTCCCAGCTGCCTATGCAGACGTCATAATTGCCCGCGACGAAATCGTTGTAGTACGTGCTGACCGAGGTGTACGAAGTCGGCTTCCCCAGGGCCAGGCCATTCGCCTTGCCAAGCTGTTTCGCCGTTATGTAGTCCGTCAGCAGCGTCGTGAAGCCCGGCGTCAGGTTGGCCCATTTCAGGGGCGTCTGGGCGCGTGCGGGTCGACTGATCCAGGACCCCATCCCGAGGATGGCCGCCGGCGCCAAAGCCGACGCAGTCCGCAGCAGCGCCCGGCGCGATAGTGCGCGTCCGTTCATGCCTAGTCTCCGTTATATTTTTGCCTCCCGTGATCGCTGGCGCGGCCGCCTGCGTCCGGTGAGTGAGTGAATGGTAGGATAGGCGCGCCGTTCAGAATAGCTACGGAATCGGGACGGGCGTTCCAGTGCTGGAACGCTGCGCTGCGGCATTTGTGGTCTCATCCTCCTTGCCGCGTCCGGCCGGCTGCTTTATTCGCATAGCGGGAGTCGGCCGTATGGCTTGCTCCATTTGGCCCCACAACCCCATTCCGATGTCATGGCAGAAAGGCTCGATCTCAACTCGCTACGGCTTTTCTACGAAGTGGTGAACGCGCAGAGCATCTCGCGCGCGGCCGCCGAACTGGGCCTGCCCAAATCGTCGATCAGCCGCAAGCTCAGCGACCTGGAACGGGACATGGGAACGGCGCTGCTGAAGAAAGGGCCGCGCAAGCTGACGACCACCGAGATAGGCGCGCGCTTCTACGAGCATTGCCGCCGGGTGGTCGATGAGGTCGAACAGGCGCGCAACGAATCGGCGACGCTGCAGAGCGAGATGCGCGGCGTGCTGCGCGTCAGCATCCCGATCGACTTCGGCATGTCCTGGATAGGCCGGGCGCTGGCCGAATTCGTGCAGGCCTACCCGGAAATCGAGCTGGAAGTGGACGTCAACAGCCGCACGGTCGATCTGCGCGAAGAGCCCTACGACCTGACGATACAGCTCGGCCCGATCAAGGATACGGACCTGATCTACCGGCGGCTGGCCACGCTGACGCGCGGCGTCTACGCCAGCCCGGAATACCTGGCGCGCCGCGGCGTGCCGCTGGCGGTGGACGATCTGCATCGCCACGACTGCATCATCACCGCGCAGCAGCGCGTGGACGGCATCTGGACGCTGCGCAACCAGGCCACCCACCGCTTCGCCACCATCCATGGCAAGGTGGTCGTCAACAATATTTCGATCGCGCGCGAAATGGCCATCGGCCACGTCGGCATGTGCATGCTGCCCAATCTGATGTGCGGCAACGACCTGCGCGCCGGCCGCCTGCGGCGCGTGCTGGAAAACTGGGAAAGCCCGTCCATGCACGCGACCGCCATGGTGTTGAGCCGCAAGGGCATGCCGCAGAAGATCCGCACCTTCCTGGATTTTTTCTCGGAACGGCTCAATATCGACGATCGCGCGCTGCGCTGAACCCGCGGCCGTCCCACTTGGCCGTCCCATTTGGCCTTCGCTCGCCGCCGTCACTCGTGTCCTTCAGGCCTTGCCCACGCCCAGGAACTCCGCCATCAAGGCCAGTTGGGCGGCCAGCATGGGCGCCCCGTAGTGCACCGCGCAGCCGCGTTCGCGCGCGGCCAGCAGCAGCGGGGTTTCGCGCGGCTGCATGATGACCTCGCAGACCAGTTGCTCCGGCCGCAAGCGGGATACGTCGAGGGGCAGCGCGTCACCCTCGCGCATGCCCAGCGACGTCGCGTTGACCACCAGGTCATGCCCGCTCGGGTCGTCCGTCCCGACGCGCACGTCGGCGCCCGGATGCAGCGCCAGAATGCGCTGGCGCAGGTCCTCGGCCCTGGCGCGCGTGCGGTTGGCGACCGTCAGGCGCGCCACGCCGGCCCCCGCGAGCGCGAAGGCGATCGCGTTGGCGGCGCCGCCCGCGCCGGCCATATAGGCGCTCGCGCCTTCCACCCCGCGGTCCTCCGCGCGCAGCCCGCCGACAAAGCCTTCGCCATCCAGCATGGTCGCGACCAGGCGTCCGTCGGGTTCGCGGCGGATGACGTTGGCGGCGCCTATCTTGCGGGTGACGTCCGACGCGTCATCGCACAGGGCGAGTACCGCCGTCTTGTGCGGCGCCGTGACCACCACTCCGCCCAGGTTCTCCATGCCCCGCAGCGCGGCGACGACCGCCGGCAGATTGTCCGGGCGCACGTGCATGGGCACCATCACGCCATCGAACCCGGCGGCCGCGAAATGGTCGTTCAAGCGCCGCGGCACCTGCACGTGCTGGATGGGATCGGCCAGGATGCCGAACAATCGGGTCTTGCCTGTGATGGATGTCATTGCCTGTTTCCGTCCGGTGGTCAGCGTCCGCGCGCGGCGCCGCGCCTAGAATCCCACGGCATGCCCGCCCTTCAAGCCGAGCTTCTCGCGCGCGTCGTCGGGCGTGGCGATTTCCAGGTTCAGCGCTTCCAGGATGGTGCGGATGCGCTCGACCTGCACGCGGTTGGACTCCGCCAGCTTGCCCGGGCCTATCCACAGCGAATCCTCCAGCCCGACGCGCACGTTGGAGCCCATCGCCGCGCCTAGGGTGGCGAGCGGAATCTGGTTGCGCCCGGCGCCCAGGATCGACCACTCGTAATCGCTGCCGAACAGGCGGTCGGCGGTGCGCTTCATGTGCATCAGGTCTTCCGGGTGCGGCCCGATGCCGCCCAGGATACCGAACACCGACTGGATGAAGGGCGGCGACTTCACCAGCCCGCGATCGACGAAATGCTTGAGGTTGTACAGATGGCTGATGTCATAGCACTCGAACTCGAAGCGCGTGCCGTTGGCATTGCCGATGGACAGTATGGTTTCGATGTCCTGGTAGGTATTGCGGAAGATCAGCGACCGGCTGTTCTCCAGATGCTCGCGCTCCCACTCGTGCTCGAACTCCTTGAACCGGTCCAGCATCGGGAACAACCCGAAATTCATCGACCCCATGTTCAGCGACGCCACTTCCGGCTTGAAGGTAGCGGCCGGCCGCATGCGTTCTTCCACCGTCATGTGCGGGCTGCCGCCGGTGGTGATGTTCACCACCGCGTCGGTCTCCCGCTTGATACGCTTCAGGAAGGGTTCGAACAGTTCGGGATCCTGCGATGGCTTGCCAGTGCGCGGATCGCGCGCGTGCAGGTGCAGCACCGCCGCCCCGGCGCGCGCCGCGCCGATCGCGGCGTCGGCGATTTCGTCGGCCGTCACCGGCAGGTGGGGAGACATGCTGGGCGTATGGATCGCGCCCGTCACCGCACAGGTAATGATCACCTTCTGCCTGCTTCTAGCCATCGTTGTCTCCGCTTCGTTGTTTGTGGCGCATCAAGCGCATCAGTTGTTCGTCGCGCCAGAAACGTCGCGACGCCAGTTCTTCCGCCGGCAGCGCCGCGCGCCGCTCGCGCGACAGCGTTTCCAGCAGCGCGGCATCCCAGGCCGGCGCTTCGGACTGGGATGCGCCGATGGAGGCATACATCGCGCCGTAGCGCGCGCAATAGTCGGCAATGCCCTCCGGCGCATTCAGGTCTATGGTTTCCAGCGGTCCCATGAAAGCCCAGCGCAGCCCCAGGCCGTCTTTCACCGTGGTGTCGATGTCTTCCACGCTGGCGACGCCATCGCGCACCAGCCGCATGGCCTCCTGCAGCAAGGCGCCCTGCAGGCGGTTCAGGATGAAGCCTTCGATTTCCTTGCGCACCACCACGGGCCGTTGCCCGACGGCATTCAGGATATCCCGCGTGCGTGCGATGGCCTGGGCGGACGTCCATGGTGCGCCGCTGATTTCCACCACCGGAACCAGATAAGGAGGATTGACGGGATGCGCCACCAGGCAGCGTTCGCGATGCACCAGGTCGCCGGTGAACAGGCTGGCGGGAATGCTGGACGTGGAGCTGGCCAGTATCGTGTCGGGGCCGGTCAGCGCGTCCATTCGGGCGAACAGCATGCGCTTGGCTTCGACCCGTTCGGGAGAATTCTCCTGCACGTAGGCCGCCCCGGCCAGGGCGGACTCCAGCGTGACCGCGGCTTCGACGCGCCGTGCGATGCCGGCGGCATCCTGCAGCAGGCCGTGCGCCTGCAAGGCGTGCAGCTGCCGTTCGATCAGATCGCAAGCCTCGGGCAATCGATCCGCGTCCACGTCGTGCAGCCGGACCTGCCAGCCCGCGCGCGCGAACACGATCGCCCAGCCTTGCCCCACCAGACCCGCACCGACGATGGCCGCGATGGACATGTCATTGCCTCTGTAGTGTTCTACGGTTCAGCCGCCCGCGGCCGGGTAATCCCTGATTTACCGTGATTGAAGCCCCACGACAGAATCGGACAGCACCCGGTCGGCCGCGCAAAAAAATATATCACAGGCGTATTGCCCGGCATGTCGCCCGCGCCGTTCCACGCAGTGGCGCAGCGGCCCCATCGATACCTGCATCAGGAGCATGCATGGCCGCCATCGTTGCCGTCGAGGTATTGCTCGTCAACCTGCAGCCCAAGGTCAAACGCACGGACGCCGTGCAGAGTTTCGAATGCCAGGAAACGCCCATGGTGCGCATCCGCGATGCCGACGGCATGATGGGCACGGGCTACAGCTACACCATAGGCACCGGCGGCTCGTCGGTGGCGCGCCTGCTGGACGACCACCTGGCGCCGCTGCTGATCGGCCGCGACGCGGACGACATCGAAATGCTGTGGCGCGACCTGTTCTTCCGCGTGCACGCGACCACGGTGGGCGCGCTGACGTCCATCGCCCTGGCCGCCATCGACACCGCCCTGTGGGACCTGCGCGCGCGCCGCGCCGCCCTGCCCCTGCACAGGCTCGCCGGCGGCGCCAAGGACGGCATCGAGATGTACTACACCGAAGGCGGCTGGCTGCACCTGGACGAAGCGCAACTGGTCGATGAAGCCCTGCGCGCACAGGAAGCCGGCTTTGGCGGCACCAAGATCAAGGTCGGCCGTCCGCACGTGGCGGAAGACATGCAACGCCTGTCAGCGGTGCGCGACGCCGTCGGTCCCGGCTGGGACGTCATGACCGACGCCAACCAGGGTTTCAACCTGAGCGAGGCGATACGCCGCGCGCGCTGTTTCGAGGCGCTCGACATCGCCTGGTTCGAAGAGCCCATCCATGCCGACGACGTCGATGCGCATCGCCGCCTGTGCGCGGCCACCACGGTACCCATCGCCGTCGGCGAATCGCTGTACAGCGTGTCGCAATTCAAGGACTACCTGCAGAGCGGCGCCTGCACTATCGTCCAGGTCGACGTCGGCCGCATCGGCGGCATCACGCCCTGGCTCAAGGTCGCGCACATGGCCGAAGCCTATAACGTCCCGGTATGTCCGCACTTCCTGATGGAAATCCACGTGGCCCTGTGTTGCGCGGTGCCCAATAGCCGCTGGCTGGAATACATTCCGCAGCTCGACATGGTCACCGCCACCGGCATGCGCGTGGAACAGGGCCGCGCCATTCCCTCCGGCGAACCGGGGCTGGGCATAGACTGGGACTGGGACAAGCTGAAGCACTTCCAGGTACACCGCACGGAACACCGCTAGCGCGCGCCGCTAGCGCCCGCCACGGCCGGCTGCACCATCCCAGGATCCCGGGGCCGGCACGGCGCGCCACGCCTCAGACATGCGCCAGCGCCTTGATGGACGCATGCAGGAAACCCGTCAGGGCCTCGGCTTCCCTGGCCAGCCGGCCACGCTTGCGCCAGACGACGCCGATATCCATGGTGGGCACGTCGTCGCTCAGGTCGCGACGCAGGATGCGCCTGCCTTCCAGGGACCACGGGCGATACACCAGGTCCGACAGTATCGTCACACCCTGCTGCAGGGCCACCAGGCTGCGCACCGCTTCGGGCGAACGACTCTGGAAACGTACCCGCGGCCGCAAGCCGAGGCGCCCCCAGTACTTGCCCACGGTCTCGATGTGTTCGTCCATGTCCAGCAGCACGTAGTCGGCGCAGGCCACGTCGGCGAGCCGCACCTTGTCGGCCTGCTGCAAGGGATGGTCCGGATGCGTCCACAGGCGGCGCGGCGATTTCAGCATCGTGTCGTATTGCAGCTTGTCGAAGCGCGTCAGGTTCGACACGATGACCAGGGCCAGATCCAGATTGCCCGCCAGCAGATCGGCTTCCACGGCCGCGCGGTCACGCTCGACCACATCCAGTCGAAGATTGGGAAAACGCTGCCCCACCGCGGCAATCACGGCCGGCATCAGGTAGGCGGAAATGGTCTCTGTGACGCCCAGGCGCAAATGTCCGCCCAGGTCGTTCGGTTCGGCCCGCATGTCTTCCATGGCGCGATCGAACGCGCCGCTGACATTGCGGGCGTGGCGCGCGAAGCGCACGCCCGCCTCGGTCAGGCGCAGCCCCTTGGCATGCCGTTCGAACAGTGACGTCGCCACGCTCTGTTCCAGATTGCGCAGGGCGATGGTCACGGAAGACTGCGAGACGTTGCAGCGCAGCGCCGCCTTGGACACCTGGCCGGTCTCGGCCAGCGCCAGGAAGTATTCCAACTGCCTCAGGGTGACTTGCATGCGCTCCGCCTTTCTTCAACGCTCGCCCTGCCGCCGGCCGCGCCGCCGGGGCACCGACGCCAGGGCATAATATTCAATTTATCTATATTTAGATTTAAAAAATTTATATTAGCAATATTGCCCGTGTCGTCCTAGTATCCGCAGCATCGATATCCTTGAGCGAATGCTGGACCTGGCTGGTGACTATGGAGAAACGCGGCTATTGCACGCTCTGCCGCTCGCGCTGCGGCACCCGCAACATCGTCCAGGACGATGCGCTGGTGCGCGTGGTGCCCGACACCGACCACCCCACCGGCCAGTCGATGTGCATGAAGGGCCGCGCCGCGCCCGAGTTGCTGCACAGCCCGCATCGCCTGCTCTACCCGATGCGCCGCACCCGCCCCAAGGATGGCGGCGACCCCGGCTGGCAACGCATAAGCTGGGAAGAAGCCTTGCGGGAGACCGCCGCCCGGCTCGATGCCGTCCGGCGCGAGAACGGCGCGGAAGCCGTGGCCTTCGGTGTGACCACGCCCAGCGGCACGCCGCTGTCGGACAGCATCGACTGGATCGAGCGCTTCGTGCGCGGCTTTGGCAGCCCCAACATCTGCTACGCCACTGAAATCTGCAATTGGCACAAGGACTACGCGCACGCCTTCACCTACGGCTGCGGCATGCCGACGGCCGACTATTCCAACAGCGCGCTCATCATGTTGTGGGGGCACAACCCCGCCAATACCTGGCTGGCGCAGGCCCATGCCGTGGGGCTCGGCCGCGCCGCCGGTGCCCGGCTGCTGGTCGTCGACCCGCGACGCACGGCGCTGGCGGCGCAGGCGGACGCCTGGCTGCAGGTGCGGCCCGGCACGGATGCCGCGCTGGCCCTGGGCCTGGCGCGTCTGCTGATCGAGACGGGCGGCTACGACGCGGCCTTCGTGCGCGACTGGACCAACGCTCCGCTGCTGGTGCGGGACGATACGGGCATGTTCCTGCGCGCAAGCGAGGTCGCCGAGGTGGACATGGATGCGTATGAGCGGTCATTTCCAGCACCCGGCAGCGCGGATACGGCCGCCGTCTACGCCGCCTGGGACGGCGTATCGGGCGCCGCCGTCGCCTATGACACCCGTCGCACCGCCGCTGCGCAAGGCGGCGACCGCTACGCGCTGCGCGGCGCCTGCGACATCCGGCTGCGCCAGGGAGGCCTTGTCCGTTGCCGTCCCGTATTCGACCTGCTGGCAGCGCAGTGCGCGGCCTATACGCCCGACCACGTCGCCGGGATCACCGGTGTGCCGCCGGAACAACTACGGTCCGCCGCGCGGCTCATCGCCGAAGCGCCCAGCGTGGCCTACCACGCCTGGACCGGCATCGGCCAGCAGGGTAACGCCACGCAGACCGAGCGCGCCATCGCCGTGCTGTATGCCCTGACCGGCAGCTTCGACGCCCCAGGCGGCAACCGCATCTATCCCCGGCAACCGGTAGTCGCCGTCAACGGCATGGACCTGATCGCGCCGGAACAGCGTGCCAAGGCGCTGGGACTGGCGGAACGCCCGCTGGGACCGCCGGCCCAGGGCTGGATCACCGCGCGCGACCTGTATGGCGCCATCCTCCACGGCACGCCCTACCGGGTGCGCGCCATGGTCGCCTTCGGCACCAATCCCCTCGTGTCCCAAGCGGACGTGGACATGGGACAGGCCGCCTTGGGCGCGTTGGAATTCCACGTGCATTGCGACCTCTTCGAGACGCCGTCGGCGCGCTACGCCGACATCCTGCTGCCGATCAATACGCCATGGGAGCGCGAAGGCCTGCGCGTGGGATTCGAGATCACGGCACGGGCGCAGGAGCTGGTCCAGCTGCGGCCACGCATGGTTTCGCCGCGCGGCGAATCGCGTTCCGACAACGACATCGTCTTCGACCTCGCATGCCGGCTGGGCATGTCCGAGCTGTTCTTCGACGGCAGCCTCGAACGGGGCTGGAACCATATGCTGGCCCCGCTGGGCATTACGGTGGCCGACCTGCGCGGCGCCGAAGGCGGGATGCGCATGCCGCTCACGCACCGGGACCGCAAGTATGCCGCCCCGGACAACGATACAGGCGCGCATGGGAACCCCGCCGCGCCGCCCGGCCGCGCGACCGGGCTGGTCGCGGGTTTCGCCACCGAGACGCGGCGCGTCGAGCTCTATTCGGAACGCCTGCTGCGCCATGGCTATGCGCCGCTGCCGTTCCACCGCGCACCGCCGGACGCCCCGCATGGCGGCGATGATTATCCTGTCGCGCTGACCAGCGCCAAGAGCGGCTATTACTGCCATAGCCAGCACCGCGCGCTGCCATCCCTGCGCAAGCGCGATCCGTTACCGCGCATCGGCCTGCATCCCGCGCTGGCCGCCCGCCACGAGATCGCCGACGGGGATTGGGTCCGTGTCCGCACGCGCACCGGCCAGGCGCGCTTCGTCGCGCGCATGCAGGCGGACCTGCCGGAAGACGTCGCCGTCGCCGACTACGGGTGGTGGCAGGCCTGCCCGGAGCTGGGCCGCGACGGCTTCCCTGTCCAAGGCCAGGGCAACAGCAACTACAACGCGCTGATCTCCGCCGACATGGCCGATCCGGTCAGCGGCTCGGTGCCGATGCGCGCCTGTGCCTGCGCCATCGAGCGGGATCCTGCCAGCGATCCCGCGCGCCGTGCGTGGACCGGCTTCCGGCCATTCCGGGTCGCCGCCCTGACGCCCCGCGCGAACGACGTACTGGAGATCGCCTTCGCGCCGGTGGACGACCAGGGTTTGCCCGATCCCGAACCCGGGCAGCACATCACCCTGCGCGTGGCCGCCCAGGCGCAGGGCGACGCGGAAGACGCCCACGGGCCGATCACGCGGGCCTACTCGCTGATCGACCCCGCCTCGAATGCCGGACGCGGCCGCTACACCATCGCGGTACGCCGGCAGCAAGGCAGCACGGACGAAGGCCAGCCGTGGCAGGGCCGGATGTCCGGCCACCTGCACACCCGCCTGCACGTCGGCGACGTCGTCGGTCTGGGCGCCCCGGGGGGCAGCTTCATCGTGCCCATGCGGTCGCCGCAGCCGGTGGTGCTATTCGCGGGCGGCATCGGCATCACGCCCTTCCTGGCCTACCTGGAATCGCTGGCCGCTCTACCCGACGCGCAACGCGCGTGCATGCCAGAGGTATGGCTGCATTACGCGAACCGGACGCCGCACAGCGCCGCCTATGCCGGCCGCCTTGCCGAACTGGCGTCGCGGCTGCCGCGGCTTGCCGTTCATCGCTACTACAGCGGCGCCCAGGACACCCCCGGCGCCGCCGGCCGCCACGCGACCGCCGCCGCGGTGCCGGATGCATTGATCCGGGCGCGCGCCCGCTTCTACCTGTGCGGACCCGCGGCCATGATGCGCGCGATCACCGAGGGCCTGGCGGCGCGCGGCGTGCCAGCCTTCGATATCTTCAGCGAAACTTTCCGTTCGCCGGCGCCCGTCGACGTGGATCCGTCGCGCCGATATGCGGTGCGCTTCGCGCGTTCCCGGGCCGAGGCCGCATGGTCGGCGCGCGACGGCGCCTTGTTGTCCTTCGCCGAGAACCTCGGACTCGCCTTGCCCAGCGGCTGCCGGGTCGGCCAGTGCGAGAGCTGCGCGGTGCGCATCGTGCGCGGCCAGGTACGCCACCTGCACGGCGCGGAACCGGAGGATCCGGATGTATGCCTTGCCTGCCAGGCCGTCCCCGTGACGGACCTGGTCCTGGACGCCTGACGATCGCGGGGCGCGCGTCCAGCGGAATGGCCGGTCAGGCGACCGAGTAAGAATCTTCTGCCCACAACCATACGAAGGGGAAATCATGAAAGCAGAATCCGTCATCAAACAAGCGCCCGCCGGCGACAGCGGCGCGCTGGAACGCATGGCCGCGGCGGTCACGCGCTGGTCCGAGAAATGGTTTCCGGACGCCTATATCTTCGCGGTCATCGCCGTGGTGGTGGTCGCACTGGGCGCCATCGCCAACGGGGCGCCGGCCAAGAGCGTCGGCCTGGCCTTCGGCGATGGCTTCTGGACGCTGATTCCGTTCACGATGCAAATGGCGATCGTGGCCATTTCCGGCTACGTCGTGGCGGCCTCGCCGCCCGCCGCCCGGCTGATCGCGTGGCTGGCGCGCCATCCCCGCACGGGACGCGGCGCGATCTGCTACGTGGCGCTGATCAGCATCCTGGCATCGCTGCTGAATTGGGCCATCAGCCTGATCTTCAGCGGCCTGCTGGTACGCGCGCTGGCGCGCCGCCAGGAACTGCGGATGGATTACCGCGCGGCCGGCGCGGCTGCCTACCTGGGCATGGGCGCGACCTGGGCGCTGGGCTTGAGCTCCTCGGCGGCGCAGCTGCAGGCCAATCCCGCCAGCCTGCCGCCCGCGCTGCTGAAGATCACCGGCGTCATCCCGTTCACGGAAACGATCTTCCTGTGGCAATCCTTCGCGATCGCGGTCGTCCTGACCGTCGCGTCGATGATCATCGCCTTTTACTCCGCGCCGCAGGGCGACAAGGCCGTGACGGCCGAGCGGCTGGGCGTGGACCTGGGCGCCAGCGTGGAAAAGGTCGATCCGCCAGCGCGTCCCGGCGACTGGCTGGAATACAGCCCGGTGCTGACCATCCTGCTGGTCGCCCTGGGCGCGACCTGGATCGTCAACGAATTCGCCACCAAGGATGCCATCCTGGCGATCTCCAACCTGAACACCTACAACTTCGTGTTCCTGATGCTCGGCATGCTGCTGCACTGGCGTCCGCGCAGTTTCCTGAACGCGATCACCAAGTCGGTGCCGTCCGTCGGCGGCGTCCTGATCCAGTTCCCGCTATACGGCGGCGTTGCCTACATCCTGACCAAGGCGGCGGGCGCCGACGGCCAGACCCTGGCCCATATGCTGTCGGCCTTCTTCGTATCGGTGTCGTCGCACGCATCGTTCCCCGCCCTGATGGGGGTTTATTCGGCGGTACTGGGCTTCTTCGTGCCATCCGGCGGCGGCAAGTGGATCATCGAAGCCCCCTATGTCATGCAGGCCGCCAACGACCTGCACGTGCACCTGGGCTGGGCCGTGACCGTCTACAACGCGGCCGAGGCCCTGCCCAACCTGATCAACCCGTTCTGGATGCTGCCGCTGCTGGGCGTGCTGGGCGTGCGGGCGCGCGACGTGGTCGGCTTCACCTTCACGCAACTGATCGTGCACACGCCCATCGTGCTGATCATGCTTTGGGCGCTGGCCGCGACGCTGGAATACAAGCCGCCGGTCATGCCCTGACAGGCCGCGCACGCGGACGTGTGATCACCCGACCAATGCGCCGAAGACAGCACGAATACCATGGTCCAACGCTGCATGGCGCAGGATGCGCCCTCATCCGCCGATATCAGCCGTGTCGTCGCGACCACGCTGAAGCGATCGCAGGACGACCGCAGGACATCGGCCCCGCCCTATCTGGGATACTGCGGCTTCGACGCCGCCAAGGCCATCCTGGATCACCTGTATCCCAAAATCGATACAGGCAAAGTCAGATCGTTCGGATCGGGAACGCTGCAGCAGGTAACGTTCTCCAGCTTGCCGCAGAACGCCTATATGGAAAACTGGGCCTACCTGTACACGCCGGCGGTCTGCGGGAACAATCAGGCGTGCGGGCTGGTCGGCGACTATGACACGCGCACAGGCGTGCAATTGCGGTGGATCGCCACCGCCGCGCAACAGCTCGGCGGGCCGGCGGCTGCGCCAGGACGTTGAAATCGCACGGACAGCGGGATGCGCGGCGCGGCGCCGTGCCAGGCGGGCGCCGCGATCGCTTCCGGCTAGCGCACCTTGCCCTCCTTCCAGGCCTGCAGCAGCTTGTCATAGGCGATGGTTTCGCCCTTGGGCTTTTCGTTGGCCAGCTTCTTCCACGGGGCGTGCTCGTCCGACAGCCACTTGGACGGGTCGCTGCGCGGATTCAGCTTGGGCGCGCACTGCGCCATGCCGGCGCGCTGCAGCCGCGCCATGACCTGGTCCATCTCGTTGGCCAGGCTGTCCATGGCCTGCTGCGGGGTCTTTTCGCCCGTTACGGCGGTGGCGATGTTGTTCCACCACAGCTGCGCCAGCTTGGGGTAGTCGGGCACGTTGGTGCCGGTCGGCGTCCAGGCAACGCGGGCAGGACTGCGGTAGAACTCGATCAGGCCGCCATAGTTGTCGGCGTTCCTGGTAAAGAAGTCGCTATGGATGTCGCTGTCGCGGATGAAGGTCAGGCCGGTGATGGACTTCTTCAGCGACACGCTCTTGGACGTGACGAACTGTGCGTACAGCCAGGCGGCCGCCATGCGATTGGGATCGGTGGACTTGAAGAATGTCCATGAACCCACGTCCTGATAGCCGTTCTGCATGCCCTCCTTCCAGTACGGCCCATACGGCGAAGGCGCCATCCGCCATTTCGGCGTGCCGTCGGCATTCACCACGGGCAGGCCCTTCTTGGTCATGTCCGCCGTGAACGCCGTGTACCAGAAGATCTGCTGCGCGATCTGGCCCTGCGCCGGCACCGGCCCGGATTCGGAAAACGTCATGCCCATCGCCTGCTGCGGCGCGTACTTCTTCATCCAGTCCACGTACTTGGTCAGGGCGTATACCGCGGCGGGACTGTTGGCGGCGCCGCCGCGTTCCACCGACGCGCCCACGGGCGTGCACTTGTCGTCCGCCACGCGTATGCCCCATTCGTCCACCGGCATGCCGTTGGGCAGGCCCTTGTCCGCCGTGCCGGCCATCGACAGCCAGGCGTCGGTGAAGCGCCAGCCCAGCGACGGGTCCTTCTTGCCGTAGTCCATGTGGCCATAGACGCGCTTGCCGTCCAGGTCCTTGACGTCGTTGGTGAAGAAATCCGCGATGTCCTCGTAGGCCGACCAATTGGTGGGCACGCCCAGGTCGTAGCCGTACTTGGCCTTGAACTTGTCCTGCAGGTCCTTGCGGGCGAACCAGTCGGCGCGGAACCAGTACAGGTTGGCGAACTGCTGGTCGGGCAGCTGGTACAGCTTGCCATCCGGCGCGGTGGTGAAGCGCGTGCCGATGAAATCCTTCAGGTCCAGGCCGGGATTGGTGTATTCCTTGCCGGCGCCGTTCATGTAATCCGTCAGCGGCAGGATGGCGCCGTAACGGTAGTGCGTGCCGATCAGGTCGGAATCGGAAATCCAGCCGTCGTAGATCGACTTGCCCGACTGCATCGACGTCTGCAGCTTCTCCACCACATCGCCTTCCTGGATGATGTCGTGGTTGACCTTGATGCCGGTGATCTCCGCGAACGCGCGCGCCAGCGTCTTGGATTCGTATTCATGGGTGGTGATGGTTTCCGACACCACGTTCACTTCGTTGACGCCCTTGGCCTTCAGCTTGGCCGCCGCATCGATGAACCATTTCATCTCCGCCATCTGCTGGTCCTTGGACAGCGTCGAGGGCTGGAACTCCGAGTCTATCCACTTCCGCGCCTCCGGTTCGCCGGCCCAGGCGGCGGGCGCTCCGATCAGGGCGATGGCGGCTGCCACGGCATGCATGCGCGATTTCATGAGCTGTCTCCTCGATAGGCCTTTCCCTGTTGTGCTGCGGACGCGGCCGGGAAAGGCGATGGCCGTGGTCCTTGAAACGGGGTACCGCTTATCCCTTGCGCAACACCAGCGCCAGCACCAGCATGGAGATGACGAAGCCGATCCATACCGACGGCGGCTCGTCCAGCGCGAACCATGCGGTAAAACGTTCGCCCAACCCGACGAAGGCCAGGTTCACCCAGGCCGCGCACATCAGCCCGATGAACAGGCGATCGCCCCGCGTCGTCGCGATGGGCAGGAAGCCCTTGCGCAGGCGCGTCGGCGAGCGCAGTTCCCACACCGTCATGCCCGCCAGCATCAGCACGACGCAGCCGAAGAACACGGCGACGGGCGTGGTCCATACCATCCAGTCGAACATGGCGAGCTCCTACACCCGGCCCATCGCGAAGCCCTTCGCGATGTAGCGGCGCACGAACCAGATCACGATGCCGCCGGGCACGATGGTCAGCACGCCGGCGGCGGCCAGCACGCCCCAGTCCATGCCGGCGGCGGACACGGTGCGGGTCATGGTGGCGACGATGGGCTTGGCGTTGACCGAGGTCAGCGTGCGTGCCAGCAGCAGCTCGACCCAGCTGAACATGAAGCAGAAGAACGCGGTCACCCCGACCCCGGCCTTGATCAGCGGCAGGAAGATCGTCAGGAAGAACCTGGGAAAGGAATAGCCGTCCACATAGGCGGTTTCGTCGATCTCGCGCGGCACGCCGGACATGAAGCCTTCCAGTATCCAGACCGCCAGGGGCACGTTGAACACCAGGTGCGCCAGCGCCACGGCAAGGTGCGTGTCCATCAGTCCCAGCGACGTGTACAGCTGGAAGAACGGCAGCAGGAACACCGCCGGCGGCGTCATCCGGTTGGTCAGCAGCCAGAAGAACACGTGCTTGTCGCCGATGAAGCTGTAGCGCGAGAACGCGTAGGCGGCCGGCAGCGCCACCGCCAGCGAGATCACCGTATTGATCGCGACGTAGATGAGCGAATTGATATAGCCCGAATACCAGGCCGGGTCGGTGAAGATGGTCTGGTAGTGCTTCAGGGTGAAGTCGCGCGGCCACAGCGTCAGCGCCCCGACGATTTCGCTATTGTCCTTGAACGACATGTTCAGCATCCAGTACAGCGGCAGGATGGCGAACAGCAGGTACAGGATCAGGAAGACGCTGCGCCAGACGATGGGCCGTTCACGCATGGCCGGTCTCCTCGTCCAGGGCGCCGGACGTGCCGGCCCGCTGGATCCAGTTGTACAGGATGAAGCACAGCAGCAGGATGATCAGGAAATACACGATGGAGAACGCCGCCGCCGGCCCCAGGTCGAACTGGCCGACCGCCTTCTGCGTCAGGTATTGCGACAGGAAGGTCGTGGCGTTGCCCGGCCCGCCCCCCGTCAGGACGAAGGGTTCGGTATAGATCATGAAGCTGTCCATGAAGCGCAGCAGCACCGCGATCATCAGCACGCCGCGCATCTTGGGCAGCTCGATGTAGCGGAACACCGCCATGCGCGAGGCGCCATCGATGCGCGCCGCCTGGTAGTAGGCCGGCGGTATCGCGCGCAGGCCGGCATAGCACAGCAACGCGACCAGCGGGGTCCAGTGCCATACGTCCATGATCAGCACGGTGATCCAGGCATCCACGTCGTCGCCGGTGTAGTTGTAGTCCACGCCCAGCCACGACAAAGTGGCGCCCAGCAGCCCGATATCCGTGCGGCCGAACACCTGCCATATCGTGCCCACCACGTTCCAGGGGATCAGCAGCGACAGCGCGACGATGACCAGCACCGCGGACGCCTGCCAGCCGCGCGCCGGCATGCACAGGGCCAGCAGTATTCCCAGCGGGATTTCCACCGCCAGCACCGCAAATGAAAAGCCGATCTGGCGCCACAAGGCCTTGTGCAGTTCGGGATCCTGCAACACCGAGGCGAACCATTCGGTGCCGACGAACACCCGGCGGTCGGGCGAGATGATGTCCTGCACCGAATAGTTGACAATGGTCATCAAGGGCAGGATGGCGGAAAAGGCCACGCACACCACCACCGGCAACACCAGCAGCCAGGCCTTATGGTTGACCGGTTTCATCGCGTCGGCTCCTCCGCCGGATAGGCACGGCTGTACGGGTTCAATATCGACAGCCACGCCGTGCCCCCGGCCGCGGGCAGGCCGTATCCATCCGCCGCGCCGCCGTCCAGCGGCAGGCGGGCGCGCAGGGCGTGGCTTTCGTATGCGCCGGTCAGCAGCAGATAGGTGCCGATGTCCTGCACGCGGGTCACCGATACCGGCAAGGCCCCCGGGGTGTCGGGCGCGCAGGGCCGCACGAACTCCGGCCGTATGCCCAGCGTGAACGCGCCCGACGCGGGCAGTATGGCGGGCAACGTGGCGGCCAGCTCCGCGGGAGGCTCGCCCAGCGTACGCGTCCCCACCCGCACGCCGCCCGCTTCCCGGCATGCCGGCAGGAAATTCATGCCGGGCGAACCGATGAAGTGCCCGACGAAGGCATGGGCCGGGCGCAGGAACAGATCGTCGGCCGCGCCGACCTGCATCACCTTGCCGCGCGACATCACCATCACCTGGTCGGCGAAGGTCAGCGCCTCGGTCTGGTCATGCGTGACGTAGACCAGCGTCAACTTGAATTCCTGGTGGATTTCCTTGAGCTTGCGGCGCAGCTCCCATTTCAGGTGCGGATCGATGACCGTCAGCGGCTCGTCGAACAGGATGGCCGACACGTCGCTGCGCACCAGTCCGCGCCCCAGCGATATCTTCTGCTTCGCATCGGCCGCCAGCCCGCTCGCGCGCCGGTCCAGCACGGCGGACAGCTCCAGCATTTCGGCGATCCGCCCCACCCGATCGCGCACGCGAGCCTCGGGCACCCGGCGATTGCGCAGCGGGAAAGCCAGGTTTTCCGCCACCGTCATGGTGTCGTACACCACCGGGAACTGGAATACCTGGGCGATGTTGCGCTGCTGCGGCGTCTGGTCCGTCACGTCGCGGCCGTCGAAACGGATGTTGCCCGCGGACGGGCGCAGCAGGCCGGATATGCAGTTCAGCAAGGTGGTCTTGCCGCAGCCGGACGGTCCCAGCAAGGCGTAGGCGCCGCCGTCGCGAAAGGTGTACTGCAAGGGCAGCAGGGCATAGTCCTCGTCCCGCCGCGGATCGGGCACGTAGGCGTGCGCAAGATCCAGTTCGATGCTCGCCATCAACGCGCTCCCGCCGGCGCCGCCGGGATCGCGCCACGATAGGCGGGCGCCGCCAGCAGCTCGCCGGCGGCATCGAAGGCATAGGTCTGCGCCGGATCGAAATACAGGCGTATCGCCTGCTCCAGCCCGAAACGATGCACGCCGGTCAGTTGGGCGACCAGGTTTCCCGCCGCGGTGCGGGTATGCACGAAGGTATCCGAGCCGGATATCTCGGCCAGCCTGACCGTGCCCTGTACAGAGACGTAGCCGGGCCTATCCCGCAGGTGCAGCGCGCCGGCGCGCAAGCCTGCCGTGATATCGCCCGTGGCGTCGGCGCCCGCCGGCAGGTCCCTGGCGACGCGCGTGCCGTCCTCCAGCACGAAACCCTGGCCGTCGCGCCGCGCGCGCAGCAGGTTCATCGGGGGATCGCTGAACACGCGCGCCACGCGTATGGAACGGGGCCGGTGAAAGACCTCGGCGGTCGGGCCGTATTGCAGCAACTCGCCCGCGTCCAGCACGGCGGTATGGCCGCCCAGCAGCAAGGCTTCGGCCGGGTCGGTGGTCGCGTAGACCACCGTGGCGCGGCCTTCCTGGAACAGCTCGCTGAGTTCGTCGCGCAATTCTTCGCGCAGCTTGTAGTCCAGGTTGACCAGGGGCTCGTCCAGCAGGACCAGCGGGGCATCCTTGACCAGGGCGCGCGCCAATGCGACGCGTTGCTGCTGACCGCCGGAAAGCTCGGCCGGATATCGGTCCAGCAGATGATCGATGTGCAGACGGGCCGCCATGGCCCGCACGCGCTCGTCCACTCCCTGGGCGCGGCGCAGCCGTAGGGGCGAAGCGATGTTGTCGTGGACGTTCATCGACGGATAGTTGATGAACTGCTGGTACACCATGGCGACGTTGCGCTCGCGCACGGGTACCCGCGTGACGTCGACGCCATCCACCCGGACGGCGCCCTGCGACGGCCGGTCCAGGCCGGCCATGATGCGCATCAGCGACGTTTTGCCCGCCTGGGTCACCCCCAGCAGGACAGTCATGGCCCCGGGTTTCGGAGCCAGGTTCATCGGATAGAGCAGGACTTGTGATCCCGCTTGCCGTTGAATCCCTTCCAGCACCAGCTGCATCGCGTCTCCCGGCGATATTGCTGCGTGATGGCCTGTAGCCAGGCTCTAGCTTTCGTATAGCTTTCCGCTTTTGTACAGAAACATCGACGCCGCCGCAAGCGCGCGCAACATCAATCCACTTCGGCGCCCGAAGACTTCACCGCCGCGCCCCATTTGGCGATCTCGCTCTTGACGAAGGCGCCCGTCTGGGCGGGCGTCATGGCCATGGGCTCGGCGCCGCGCTCGCGCAGGTAGCTTTGCATGGCGGGTGAATTCAGGATGGCGCCGATGCGCTGGCTGAGGAAATCCACGATGGGCGCCGGCGTATCCTTGGGCGCCAGCACCGCCGCCCAACCTATGGCCTCGAACCCGGGGTAGCCGGATTCCGCGACGGTCGGCACGTCGGGAAGCTGCGGCAGGCGCTTGGTGGTGGTCACGGCCAGCGCGATGGCCTTGCCGCTTTGCACGTGCGGCAGCCCGGCCGTCACGGAGTCCACCATCAGCGGCACCTGGTTGCCCAGGAAATCCGCTTGCGCGGGCCCGCTGCCCTTGTACGGAATGTGCCGTATATCGATGTTCGCCGCGGATTTGAACATTTCGGCCGACAGGTGCTGGGTGCCGCCGATGCCGGCGCTGGCGTAGGCCAGCTCGCCGGGCTTGGCCTTGGCGCGCTCCACCAGTTGCCGCATGGTCTTGATGCCCGATTGCGGATTGGACAGGAACATCAACGGGACGGAAAACATGCCGGTCACCGGCGCGAAATCGTTCGCCAGGCTGTAATCCAGCTTTTTGTACAAGGTCTGGTTGACCGCCGCGGCGCTGCCGGCGATCACCAGCGTATAGCCGTCGGCGGGCGAACGCGCCGCCTGGGCCATGCCGATATTGCTGCCCGCGCCCGCGCGGTTGTCGACGATGATGGGCTGCTTCAGCTCCGCGCCCAGCTTTTCCGCCAGCGCGCGCGCGAAGATGTCGGTCGCCTGCCCGGGCGGAAACGGCACGATCATGCGGATGGCGTGATCGGGATAATCGGCGTGCGCGGCCACGGCGGCCGCCGCCAGCGTTGCGCCGGCGATCAATCGTTTGTACATGGTCCCCTCCCAGGATGCCAGTCTTTGCGAGGTTCGCATTATGGCCGATGGCGGGACGGCGTTGCCCTGCTCCCTTGCCCGGCGCTACCGCTGCTCTGCCGCAACGGTACCGTTTCGCCGGCGCATCGCGGCCAAGGCCGCCGCGCCGTCGACCCTATTCACCGCCGACCACCGCCAACGCGGCCAGCCGGGCGCGCCGCCGCCACTCGTACGCCAAGGTGCACAGCACCAGCAGGCCGACCACGACGAACTCCATGGTCAGCACGCCCGAGGCCCCTTCCAGGTAATTCCCGCCGGGCGCGTTCAGGAAATGCGTCAGCACCGAACCCGAGATCGCCGGTCCCAGGCCCAGCGCGCTCTGCTGCACGGTGGAGAGCGTCGCGCTGCCCGACCCGGCATGCTCGGGCGGGACTTCCGACAGGCCTATGCGGAAAAAGCACCCGACGATGAAAGCCTGGCCAAAGCCGATCGGTATCGTCGCGGCCATCAGGTTGAGCACCGTGGGCTCCGGCCATACCGAACGGAACGTGAACAGCAGCGCCAGCACCCCCGCCATCTGGATCAGGCAGCCGATGACCAGCACCGGCGCCTTGTCGAAGCGCACGACCGCCCTGTTGGTCATGAGAGAACCGATGAAATAGGCGGTCCCCATCGCGATGAAGGTATTGCCGGAGGCAAGCGGCGACATCCCCGCGCCCGCCTGCAGCGTCAGCGCCATCGCGAACATGAAGCCGCTCCAGCTGGAGAAGAACAGGACCGCGATGCACACGCCGAAACGTATGCTGGACAGGCGCAGCAGCGACGGCGGCAGCAGCGGGAAAGCCTTGCGGCGTTCCTGCCGCAACTCCACCTTCCACAGCGCATACAGCAGGAAAGGCACCGCACCCAGCATCGCGCGGTATTCCCAAGGCCAATGCAGCACCGGTCCCAGGGCCACGGGAATCAGCAGGCACAGGATGACGATGGCCAGCAGCCAGGTCCCGGGCCAGTCGATGCGCGCCGGGTGTGACGATCGCGTTTCAGGCAACAGCCGCCGCGCATAGGCCATCACGACCAGGCCGATGGGCAGATTGATCAGGAACACGCTGCGCCAGCCCAGGCCGCCCAGGTCCAGCGACACCAGCAGCCCGCCCAGCACCTGCCCGACGACGAAGGCCAGTCCGCCGACCGCGCCGTACAACCCCAGCGCCCGTGAATGTTCCTGGCCGCGCAGGCTCACGTGTATGGTGGCCAGGATCTGCGGCACCGCCAGCGCGGCCGCCACCCCTTGCAGCACGCGCGCCGCCAGCAGCACCCACACCTGCCCCGCCAGGCCGCACAGCAGCGACGCCACGGTAAACAGCATCACGCCCCACCAGAACACGCGCCTGCGGCCATAGTTGTCGCCCAGGCGTCCGCCCATGGCCAGACATACGGCGAAAGCCACGCCATAGACGGCGACGATCAACTCCAGCTGCATTTCGCTGGCGTGCAGCGATCGCGCCATCGCGTCCAGCGCGACGTTCACGATGGAGAAATCGATCATGGGCAGCAGTTGGCCGGCCAGCAGCAGGTAAAGGCCCGCGCGGCCGAGTTGCGCATTGGTAGTGGGAGCAGTCATGAGACGGCCGGCACGAGCGGGCCAACAGGACCCGCGGCACCGCGATCGTAGGAAAAGTCGAGGTCGGAAGTATATTTTGCGCTGCGGCGAATATTAGGGAAATCCCTGTTGAGCACAGGGTCGGCGCGCGCGCTCAGGAACGGCCGTCGTGCCGTGCGTACTCAGGCGACTCCTTCGATCCACCTGGAGTTCATCGTGAGCATCCCGTCCATCGGCTCTAGCCATCACACCGCCTGCCTGTCGGCCCCGCCGACGCCGCCGCAGCCTGGATCGCCGGCGCAATCCGCGCCTGACATCGAGACGACCGCAATGGCCGCCACGGCCGCGATGGCCGCGATGTCGGCATCGGCCGGCGCGGACGTCGTCACCGACATCCTGTCCCAGCTGACCACGACCGACGTCTCGCAGCTCGGCCAGCTCCTCATCAACGGCCCCGACAGCGGCAGGCCGCGTCCGCCAGCGGCGGCGACGGCGTAGGCCGCCCTGCCACTACAATGCGCCGGTTCACCGAACCGGACTTGCCCGCCATGACGACGCCCCATCCCCACCGCTGCAGCTGGGCCGACACCGACGCCCTGATGCGCGACTACCACGACCAGGAATGGGGCGTCCCGCAGCACGACAGCCGGATGCTGTGGGAAATGCTGATGCTGGAAGGCTTCCAGGCCGGCTTGTCCTGGATCACCGTCCTGCGCAAGCGGGACGCTTTCCGGGCCGCGTTCGACAACTTCGATCCCGCCGTCGTCGCGCGCTACGGTGACGACGACGTGGAGCGGCTCATGGCCAACCCGGGCATCATCCGCGCCCGCGCCAAGATACTGGCCACGATAGGCGGCGCGCGCATCTACCTGGACATGCAGCGCAACGGCGAGGACTTCGCCGACTTCTGCTGGTCCTTCACCGACGGCGCGCCGATACAGAACGACGGCAAGTCATGGGTGGCGTCCTCGCCCCTGTCGGAAACCCTATCCAAGGAGCTGAAGCGCCGCGGCTTCAAGTTCGTCGGCCCGACCATCGTCTATGCGTGGATGCAGGCCGTCGGCATCGTCAACGACCACGCCGCCGATTGTTTCCGACGGTCCCAGGTGGCGGCGCCAGCCGGCAAGGCCCGGCGCCGCGCCCGATGACGCCCGCTATTCCTGGATAAAGGCCAGCAGGTCCGCGTTGATGACGTCGGCGTGCGTGGTGCACATGCCGTGCGGATAGCCCTTGTAGACCTTGAGCGTGCCGTGTTTCACCAGCTTGGCGCTCAGCAGCGCCGAATCGGCGATGGGCACGATCTGGTCGTCGTCGCCATGCATGATCAGCACCGGCACGTCGATCTGCTTCAGGTCCTCGGTGAAGTCGGTTTCCGAGAAGGCCTTGATGCAATCGTAGTGCGCATTGGCCGCGCCCATCATGCCCTGGCGCCACCAATTCCTGATCGCGCCTTCGGATACCTTGGCGCCGCTGCGGTTGAAGCCGTAGAACGGCCCGCTGGGCACTTCCAGGAAGAACTGCGCGCGGTTCGCCGCGAGCGCCTGGCGGAAGCCGTCGAAGACTTCCAGCGGCAGGCCGCCGGGATTCTTGTCGCTTTTCACCATGACCGGCGGCACCGCGCCGATCAGCACCGCCTTCGCCACGCGGCCCTTGCCGTGCCGCGCCACATAGCGGGCGACTTCCCCGCCGCCGGTCGAATGCCCCACGTGTATGGCGTCGCGCAGGTCCAGCGCCGCGGCCAGTTCGGCGACGTCGGCGGCATACGTATCCATTTCGTGGCCCGACGCGGTTTGCGAGGAACGACCATGGCCGCGGCGGTCATGCGCGATCACGCGGTAGCCTTTGTGCAGGAAGAACAGCATCTGCGCATCCCAATCATCGGCGCTCAATGGCCAGCCATGATGGAAAACGATGGGCTGCCCCGTCCCCCAATCCTTGTAGAAGATCTCGGTACCGTCCTTGGTCTTGATCGTGCTCATTGAAAGCCCTCTGCATAAATGGGAAGACAGTCCAGCACGCGCGTGGATCGCACGGCGCCTGGAACATGGCTGCTCGGCCCGCGCCGGACCTCACATGGTCGGGCGCGGCGATGTCAGGTTGATGACCGGCCGCTCGCGAGCGGGCCGGGGCATGCGGGCCCGACGGCCGGCGCTCCAAGCGTATAACGCAGGCCCCCCCATCGTCCATCCCGGAGCGCCGCATCAACCATTGGGATATGGCCTCGGCGGAACTTATACTCGCCCTGGGCATCCGAGCGTGCAGGGGTTGAAACGCCGCCGGATTCCCCCATGTAGTCGTACTTCCCTGTCCAAGGAGCGCACAATGCCCAGTTACATCAAGGATCCGGACGCCATCGCGCGGCTCACGCCCGAGCAATATCGGGTCACCCAGGAAAGCGCCACCGAGCGCCCGGGCACCGGTGAATACCTGGACAACAAGGAACCGGGCATCTACGTGGACATCGTGTCCGGAGAACCGCTCTTCGCGTCTTCCGACAAATACGAATCGGGTTGCGGCTGGCCCAGTTTCACCAAGCCCATCGAACCGGCCAATATCAACGAACTGCGCGACAGCTCGCACGGCATGATCCGCACGGAAGTACGTTCCACCCATGGCGACAGCCACCTGGGCCACGTGTTTCCCGACGGCCCGCGCGATCGCGGCGGCCTGCGCTATTGCATCAATTCGGCGTCGCTGCGTTTCATTCCCCGCGACCAGATGGAAGCGGAAGGCTACGGCGCCTATCTCGATCAAGTGGAGGACATCTGATGAACCACGAACGCGCTGTACTCGCCGGAGGTTGCTTCTGGGGGATGCAGGACCTCATACGCCGCTTCGACGGCGTGATCTCCACCCGCGTGGGCTACACGGGCGGCGACGTCCCCAATGCGACTTACCGCAACCACGGCACGCATGCCGAAGCCATCGAAATCATTTTCGATCCCGCCAGGACCAGCTATCGGCAGTTGCTGGAATTCTTCTTCCAGATCCACGATCCCACCACGCGCAATCGCCAGGGCAACGATGTCGGCACCAGCTACCGGTCGGCGATCTACTACACCAGCCCCGAACAGAAGCGCGAGGCCGAAGACACCATCGCCGACGTCGATGCGTCCGGCCTGTGGCCAGGCAAGGTGGTCACGGAAGTCGCGGAAGCCGGGCCGTTCTGGGAAGCCGAACCGGAACACCAGGACTACCTGGAGCGTATTCCCAACGGCTACACCTGCCATTTCGTGCGTCCCAACTGGAAGCTGCCCCGGCGCGCGCAGACCGCTGGCGCGAACTGAGCTTTCCGCATCAGGCGGGCGCGGCGCCGGCAGGCATCTGCCGCGACCGGCCCGCCAGCCCGCCGAACACGGCCATGACGATGGACAGCACGACACCGCCCGCCATCACCACATCCCAGCTGCCGGCCACGTCGTGCGCGCGCCCGGCCAGCGTCGGACCCGTCGCCGCCAGCAGATAGCCCACGCCTTGCGCCATGCCGGACAGCGATGCCGCCTGGTGCGCGTTGACGACACGCAGGCTCATGAACATCAGCGACAGGATGATCGCGCTGCCGGAACCGGCGCCGAACAGGATGGCCCAGACCGTGGACCCGCCCGGCGCGTAGATGAAGCCGAGCAGGCCGACGGCCATGGCCAGCGCCGCCGCTATCGCAATCGCCTTCTGGTTGTGCATGCGGGCCACCAGCGCCCCCAGCACCAGGCCGGGCAGCGCGCAGGCCAGCTGCATCAGGCCGTGCACCGACCCGGCCTGCGCCTCGCTGTAGCCTTGCTCGATCAGCATGCCGGGCAGCCAGGCCACCAGCATGTAATACAGCAGCGAGTTGATCCCCATGTACAGCGTGACCTGCCAGGCGATGGGCGAGCGCCACACGCTTGCGCCACGCGGAACGGCCGCGGTCCCGCGCGCCGGCGCGGTATGCGCGCCCAGCTGCGTGCTCCAGATGGCAAGCGCGATCAGCGGCAGGACGATGACCATGCCCAGCGCGGACTGCCAGCCGAAGGCATGGCTCAGCGGCACCGCCAATGCCGATGCCCCGGCGGCGACGCCGCCCATCATCAGCGCGCATATGCCTGTCACGGTGGGCACGCGGGCAGGAAAATCGCGCTTGACGAGGCCAGGGAGCAGTACGTTGGCCACCGCGATCCCGACGCCGATGATCGCCGTGCCGGCATAAAGCGCCCACAAGGGGCCGAACCAACGGACGATCACACCGCCCACGATGACCAGCAGCGCGCCGAACAGCGCCCGCTCCATGCCATGGGCGCGCGCGAGCGATGCGGCGAAGGGCGAGATCACGCCGAACGCCACCAAGGGCAGCGTGGTGAGCAGGCCGGCCTGGGCGCGCGTCAATCCGTATGTGGCCTGGATCATATCCAGCATGGGCGCGACGCCGGTGACCGGCGCGCGCAGCACGCAGGCGATCAGCAGCAGGCCGGTGAGCAGCAAAAGCGGCCTTGCGACGGGAAGGCGTACCGTTTCTGTAGACATGGGATAGCAAGCAATCAAAGGAATGGAACCAGACCGCAACCTTACGCGTAAACCCTTACAAGGAATTTAGCTACTATGCCAATAAATCTCTAAAACCTGACAACCCGGCACCATGCTCCTGGACGACCTGCTGATCGATTTCTGCCTGGATGGCGCCGGACCGGTCGCCGGCATGCGGCTGCAAGCCGCGGATCACGGCAGTGAAATCCCGGTCCACCACCACCGGCAGGGCCAGCTGATCCTGACGATGGCAGGCGGCGTGACCTGCGAAGTCGCCGGTGGCGTCTGGATGGTCCCCCCACGCTACGCGGTCTGGGTGCCAGGCATGATGCCGCACAGCATCCGCGCGACGCCGAACGCGCGTATCTGCTACCTGTACGTCCAACCCGGCGCGGCCCCGATGCCCGTCGAATGCTGCACGCTGGCGATTTCCCCGCTGGTGCGCGCCTTGATCCTGGACGTGGCGGACCAGCCGCGGGACTATCCCGCCGAAAGCCGCACCGGCCGCAAGGCGGCCCTGCTGCTGGAAGAACTGGCGGTCATGCCGGTGGAACGCCTGCACCTGCCCGTCTCCGACGAACCTCGCATGCGCCGCATCGCCACGATGCTGGCCGACAACCCCGCGGACCGCCGCACCCTGGCGGAATGGGCCCACCTGGTCGCCATGAGCGAACGATCGCTGGCAAGGCTGGCGCGCCAGGAAACCGGCATGACGTTCGGCCGCTGGCGCCAGCAGCTGCACCTGATCGTCGCGATGCGGCAACTGGCAGCCGGCCAGTCCGTCCAGCGCGTGGCCGAAGAACTGGGCTACGAGTCGGTGACCGCCTTCATCACCATGTTCAAGAAATCGGTGGGCAAGCCGCCGGCGAAATATTTCGCGTCCATAGGCTGACACGCCCTGTGGAACCCATGCCGGGCGACGGGGACTGACCGCGCTGCTCTGGTCCGCCCAGAGCGTCGCCGCGCGACGGCCGTCGCGTGGTTCCCTAGTTGAAGGACATCTCGTGCGTTTCCGCGTTTCGATTTTGCTGTCGATGGGCCTGGCGGCCCTGGCATTCACCACCGCCTGCACATGGAAGGACGCGTATGACGCCGTCCAGGGTTCGCACCAGGACCAATGCCGGTTCCTGCCGGACGTACAGCAGCGGCAGCGCTGCCTGCAGACCACGAGCTACGACACCTACGAAAGGGAACGCCAGAAGATGCGGCCCTGACGCGGGGCCACGGTGGCGGACACTTGGGTTATCGTCAGGCCAAACGATAAGCCGCCGGCCCCGATCGCGGCTCGCGATATCCAGCACGCTACTCGAGGAGACATCCCATGCCAGGCAGTACCGCCCGTTTCCCACGGATCCTGATCGCCGGCGCCGGCCTTGGCGGCCTGACCGCGGCCCTCGCGCTGTTGCGCCGCGGTTTCAACGTCAGGGTGCTGGAACAGGCGGCGGAATTGCGCGAACTGGGCGCGGGCATCCAGCTCAGCGCCAACGCCAACCGCGCGCTGTTCCAGCTGGGCCTGGGCGACGCCCTGGGACGCGTGGCCAGCACGGCCTCGGGCAAGCGCATACGCCTGTGGAATAGCGGACAGACCTGGCCCCTGTTCGACCTGGGGGCCGAATCCATCGGCCGCTATGGCTACCCTTACCTGACGCTGTACCGTGCCGATCTGCATGCGGTGCTGGTCGACGCCGTACGGGCGCTGGATCCGGCAGCCATCGAATTGAACGCCCGCGTCCTGTCCGCGCGCCAGGGCGCAGGCGCGGGCGAAGACGAGGACGAGGGCCAAAACACGGGTAAGGACGGGGGCGCGATCACGGTCATCCTGGCCGACGGCGGTACGCGGCGCGGCGACGTCCTGATCGGCGCCGACGGCGTGCATTCGCGCATCCGCGCCGAGCTGTTCGGCGCCGACGACGCCACGTTTTCCGGCACCCTGGCGTGGCGCGGGGTGATCCCCGCGACGCGCCTGCCGGCGCATCTGCGTGAACCCTATGCGGTCAACTGGGTAGGGCCCGGCGCCCACGTCATCCACTACCCGCTGCGGCGCGGCGAGCTGGTCAACTTCGTGGGCATCCTGGAACGCGACGACTGGCAGGTGGAATCCTGGACGCAGAAAGGCTCTATCGACGAATGCCTGCGCGATTTCGCCGGTTGGCATGAGGACGTGCACACGCTGATCCGCGCACTGGACCAGCCCTACAAATGGGCGCTCATGCTGCGCGAACCGCTGCCGGTATGGAGCCAGGGGCGCATCACACTGCTGGGCGACGCCTGCCATCCCACGCTGCCCATGCTGGCGTCGGGCGCGGCCATGGCAATCGAAGATGGCTACATCCTGGCGCGCTGCCTGGCGGAGCTGCCGGGCGATCCCGCCGACGCGCTGGCGCGTTACGAAGCGCTGCGCAAGGCGCGTACGACACGCGTGGTGCGAGGGTCCGCGGAAAACGCGCGCCGCTTCCACAATCCCGCCCTGGCCCACGCCGAAGGCGCGGCGGCGTATGTCGAACGCGAATGGAACGAGGACCGCGTGCGCGAACGCTACGAGTGGCTTTTCACCTATGACGTCGACGCGGTGCCGCTCAGCCTCGCCGGCCCCAGATGAGATCGATCGCCAGCGCGAGCACCATGAACGCCGTGCCGATGACGAACAGCAGGATGTAGTTGCCGCCGCTCTGGTTGAACACATAGGACAAGGCATAGGCCGCCACAGCCTGGAACAGGGCAAAGCTCACCGTCGCCGTGCGCCAGGCCGGATCGCGATGCGCGGGGTGATGCGCCAGCAATTCATGGACGCGGCCCAGCACCAGCGGTACCGTCCCCGTCACGAAGGCGCCGACGATGATGCTGGACGCCATCAGCCAGCCATCGCCCAGGCCCAGCGCGGGTATCGCGACACCTAAGGCCTGCAGCGTGAATGCCAGCCGCAGCGCGCGCCCGAATCCGATCCTGTCCGCCAGGGCGCCGGCCAGGACCGGCCCCACGGTGGCCCCGATGCCGAACAACACCCAGTATTGCGCGCCGACCTGCAGGCCCTCCCCCAGGCCCCGGGCGACGAAGTCGACCAGGAAAATCATGTGCGGCACCCAGCCGGCGGCGTTCAGCGCGTACTCGACGTACAAGGCGCGCAGGGACACGACGCGCGGCGCACGGTGTTGCCTGACGTGGTGACGGGCCTCGGCAGGCGCGGTGGCGCCGGAAGGCCAGCCCTGCCAGGCGACCGCCGTCGCCACCAGCGACAGCACGCCCAGGCCCAGCCACGTCTCCTGCAGGCTATCGCGCAGCAGCAAGGGCACCAGGGTCCCTGAAGCAGCCACCCCCACGCCCACGCCCATGAAGATCACGCCGCCGGCCAGTCCACGCCGGGCCGCGGGCACCAGCGGCAGCACCGTGGGTGCGGCCAACACCATCAGCGCGCCGCCCGCCACGCCGGACAGAAAGCGCCAGGCGAAAAACCAGGAAAAGGAAAGCGGATAGGCGCAGGCGAAGAACGCGATCGTCGCCAGGGCCATCATCGCCCGCAAGGTCAACGCGATCGGCAAGCGCGCGGCGATGGGCCGCGCCAGCAGCGCACCCGCCAGATAGCCCGCCAGGTTGGCCGCGCCCAGATAGGCGGCGACCGAGGCGTCGAACCAATGCGCGGCGATGATCGCGGGCAGCAAGGGGGTGTAGGCAAAACGTGCCAATCCGATGCCGACCAGGCTGGCGCAGAAGCCGGCCAGCGTCGCCCATCGCGCGCTGGCGGCGCGCGGTTCGGTGGTGGAGATAGCGGCCATCGCTTTGCCCATGATCCTTTCCTGGCTGTTCGTTACGGACAGCCTACGCCTTGCCACCTATCTCAAGAAGCGAATTGATCAGATACCAGTTATCTTATTTACTGATACCCGTGCTACGCTGGAAGCATCCAATCCACACCGCGGACGAACCCGGAACCCAGGCCCCATGGACACAGCCGACCTCGAAACCCTCGCCGCCGTCGCCCGGCACGGCAGCATGAACAAGGCGGCCAGCGAGCTGCACACGGTGCAATCCAACGTCACCGCCCGGATCCGCGCGCTCGAAGAAGAACTGGGCGTGCCCTTGTTCCAGCGCCATGCGCGCGGCGTCACCATCACGCCGGCCGGCCAGCGCCTGCTGCCCTTCGTCGCCCGCATCGCCAGGCTGCTGGCGGAAGCCGAATCCGCCGCCAGGGACGACGGTGAGCCCGGCGGCGCGCTCGTGCTGGGCGGCCTGGAAACGACCACTGCATTGCGTCTGTCGCCGCTATTGATCGAATTCGCCAGCACCTATCCCGCCGTGCGGCTTACCCTGAACACCGGCACGACCGCCGGCCTGCTCCGCGACGTCGTGGAATGCCGGCTCGAAGGCGCCTTCGTCAGCGGCCCGGTCAACCACCCGGACGTACACCAGGAAACCATTTTCACGGAAGAGCTGGTGCTGGTCAGCAGCCCCGCGGTGCGATCGATGAAGGACCTGGCCAGGATCGTCGAGCTCAAGACCGTGGTGTTCGGCGGCGGCTGTTCCTATCGCCAGCGCTTGAATACGCTGCTGGCCAGCATGGGCGTGGTCGCCGCGCAGCCGCTGGAGTTCGGCTCGCTGGACGCCATCCTCGGCTGCGTCGCCGCCGGCGTCGGCGTGACGCTATTGCCCAAGGGCATCGTCACGTCGGCCTTCCAGGCGGGACGCGTGGCGATACACCGCCTGCCGCCCGACCAGGCCCGGGCGGAAACCCTGTTCGTGCGCCGCACCGACGGCTATGTCTCCAGCGCCCTGGCGGCCTTCCTCGCGCTCGCGCGGCGCTATCACCGCACCCCGGAAAAGGACCGCGCGCCGGTGCCGATCTCGACCCTGGCGCCGCGCAAGCGCGCCTGAGCGCGGCGGCAACGCCTGATGAACGCGTTCAACCGCCTGGCTATTTCGTTCCGGAAAAAGCCGGGCGCTTGATGAAATCGACAAAGGCCTTCAGCGGGGCGGGCATCAGGCGCCTGCCCGGGTAGTACAGGAACGGCCCGGAAAACCGCGGCCACCATGGCTTCAGCACAGGTTCGAGCGCACCCGACTCCAGGTGGGGCCGCAGCCAGTCCTCGAACAGGTAGACGATGCCGCTGCCGCCGACGGCGGCATCCACCGCCAGGTCCACGGCGCCGCCTATCCGCACGATCAGCGGCCCGGTCGCCTCCACGCGCACGGTTTCGCCGTCGCGTTCGAACTCCCACGGCGGCATGGTGCCGCTGGGAAACCGTCCGCGCAGGCAGGCATGCCGCATCAGGTCCTGGGGATGCCGTGGACGTCCATGGCGTTCCAGGTAGGCTGGCGCCGCGGCCGCCGCCATGCGTTGCACACGCGGACCGATGGGCACGGCGATCATGTCCTGCTCCAGGCGCTCTTCATAGCGTATGCCGGCGTCGCAGCCCGCGGCCAGCACGTCGACGAAGCTTTCTTCCGCGACCACATCCATCAGGATGTCGGGGTACTCCTTCAGGAAGGCCGGCACGATCGCCGGCAGCACCAGCCGCGACACGCTCATGGGGACGTTCAGCCGCAAGGTGCCGGCCGGCCGGTCGCGGAAGCCGTTCACAGTGTCCAGCGCGGCTTCCATCTCGGTGAGCGCGGGGCCCAGGCGGTCGAGCAAGCCGGTGCCCGCTTCGGTGGGCGCGACGCTGCGGGTCGTACGGTTCAGCAGGCGCACGCCCAGCTGTGCTTCCAGGCGCCGCACCGCTTCGCTCAGGCCCGACGCACTGCCGCCGTTCAGACGTGCCGCATCGCGAAAGCCGCCGGCGCGCGCTACCGCCACGAAGGCATTCAAGTCATTCAGGTCGACCTTCAATCTCCGCCCCTTGCCCCATCCGAGCTTGCCTCCGCGGTGCCGGGCAACCGCAGCGATTGTTCGCCATTCCGCACAAGCCGTATGGATTGTATGGGATTATCACGCGGTCGCGGATTGGCTATCTTGCAGTTGTGATCCATCCAACGGGAATTCCAGACATGTCCACCCTCGATCAAGCCGGCACCTACAGCCTGGGCCAACGCACCGTCAAACGCCTGGGATATGGCGCCATGCAGCTGGCCGGTCCCGGCGTGTTCGGGCCGCCCAAGGACAAGGCCGCGGCCCTGGCCGTGTTGCGCGCAGCGGTCGACGCCGGTGTCGACCACATCGACACCAGCGACTTCTACGGCCCGCACATCACCAACCAATTGATCCGCGAGGCACTGGCGCCCTACCCGGACGATCTGGTCATCGTCACCAAGATCGGCGCCCGGCGCGGCGATGATGCATCCTGGCTGCCGGCGTTTTCGCCGTCGGCGCTGACGCAGGCGGTCCACGACAACCTGCGCAACCTTGGCCGCGACGTCCTGGACGTGGTGAACCTGCGCGTGATGTTCGACACGCACGGCCCCGCGGAAGGGTCGATCGAGGAGCCGCTCTCCACGCTGGCGGAGCTGCAACGCCAGGGGCTGGTGCGCCAGATCGGGCTGAGCAACGTCACGCCCACGCAGATCGCGCAGGGGCGCGGCATCTGCGACATCGTGTGCGTGCAGAACCTGTACAACCTGGCCCACCGCGCGGACGATGCCTTGATCGACGACCTGGCCCGCGCGGGCATCGCCTATGTGCCCTTCTTCCCGCTGGGCGGCTTCAGCCCGCTGCAGTCGTCCATCCTGTCGGACGTCGCCGAACGGCTGGACGCCACCCCGATGCAGGTGGCGCTGGCCTGGCTGCTGCGCCGCTCGCCCAATATCCTGCTGATCCCGGGCACCTCGTCGGTGGGCCATCTGCGCGAAAACCTGGCTGCGGCGCAGCTGCGCTTGCCGGATGACGCGATGCAGGCGCTGGAAAGCGTGGGCGCGTCGGCCTGAGCCGAAACGACCTGAACAACCGAAACGGCCGAATTGGCGAAACGGCGCGCCGCGCCGTCAACGCCGCGCGCCGCGCCGCCCAGCATCCGACAGCCTGTCGCTGACCAGTTCGACGAAGCGGCTCAGGCGCGGCTGGCGCCGCATATCGCGGTGGTAGCCCAACCAGGTATCGCGCGACGGCGGGGGTTCTCCCAGGTCGATGGGCTCGATCCCTGGCGTCGCGTCGCCCAGCGGCCGCGGCAGCACCGCCAGCCCGACGCCCAGCGCGCAGAGGCGCGCCTGCGCCTCCCGGCTGTTGCTGCGGGCGGCCACGGTCGCGTGCGGCAGCAGGCGCGTCACCCAGGCCACGTCGGGCATGTTGCCGAATGCCGTATCCATCAACACCAGGCGGCATCCCTGCCCGCCCCCCGGTGCCGCGCGCCATTGCCCCGCGCGGCCATATAACGCGTACTGCGTGCGCAGCAGTTTCTTGCTGACGACGTCCGGGTCCTCGAAAGGCAGGATGCGCATGACGCAGTCCGCCTCGCGATGCGGCAGGCTGTACAAGCGCGGATCGGTCAACAGTTCGATGGTCACGCCCGGATGCCGCTCGCTGAACTCGGCGATCACCGGCGTCAGCAGCAGCGTGCCGAACCAGTCCGAGCAGGACACCCGCAGCAGGCCCGACAGTTGGGTCTCCGCGCCGGAAAGTTCGCGCATGGCCGCCAACGCTTCCGCTTCCATTCTTTCGGCATGCGCGAGCAAGGCCTGGCCTTCGTCGGTGGGCACGAAGCCATGCTGCGTGCGCTGGAACAGCACATGCCCCACCTGTTGCTCCAGGGACTTCAGGCGGCGGCCCATCGTCGGCTGGGTCTGCCCGAGCACCCGCGCGGCCGCCCCCAGGCTGCCCTCGCGCGCGATCGCCAGGAATATCCGCAAGTCGCTCCAGTCCATGCACGTTCTCCCTCTAGGCCCACCGCCCATCCGTCTGTTTCGGCACTCATGCATTTTTGCATGGATCCATGTCAGATTTATGGATTCACATGCGTTTCCTTTGAGCCTAGAGTGTCTTTCACGGACGGCGCGGCCCACGCCAGCGCCAAGGATTTGGAGAACACACATGACCACCCCGACCATGCGGGCACTTTGGGTCAACGCGCCCGATGCGCCCTTCGAACAGAAGCAGACCCCCCTTCCCAACCCAGGCGCCGGCGAAGTACTGGTGCGCATCCAGGCCAGCGGCGTCAACCCGCTGGACCTGAAAATCCGCGCTGGCGCGGCCGCGCATGCGCAACATCCGCTGCCCGCGATACTCGGCATGGACCTCGCCGGCACCGTCGAAAAGGTCGGGCCCGGCGTGAGCGGATTCGAGCCCGGCGATGAGGTATGGGCCATGGCCGGCGGCGTCGCCGGCGTGCAGGGATCGATGGCGGAATTCGCCGCGGTCGACGCCCGGCTGCTTGCCCACAAGCCGGCGAATCTCTCCATGCGCCAGGCCGCCGCCCTGCCCCTGGCCGTCATCACGGCATGGGAAGGCATGGTCGATATCGCCGCCGTCCAGCCCGGCGAAAAAGTGCTGGTCATCGGCGCCGGTGGCGGCGTCGGCCACGTCGCCGTGCAACTGGCACGGGCGCGCGGCGCGGACGTCTATGGCGTGGACAGTGCCCGCTCGGCCGACTACCTGCGCTCGATCGGCGTCACGCCCATCGCGCGCGACACGCCGGTGGACGCCTACGTGCGGGAATGGACGAACAACCAGGGCTTCGACGCGGTGTATGACTGCGTGGGCGCGCTCGATGCGGCGTTCAACGCGGTGCACGTGCACGGACGGGTCACCAGTTCGCTGGGCTGGGGCAGCTATTCCCTGGCGCCCCTTTCGTTCCGGTCCGCCCGCTACGCCGGCGTCTTCACCCTGCGCCCCTTGATCACCGGCGAAGGCCGGGACGCGCACGGCCGCATCCTGCGCGAAGCCGCGAAACTGGCCGAAGCGGGCCAGCTGACGCCGCGCATGGACGAGCAGCGCTTTACTCTGGACCAGGCCGAGGCCGCGCACGAGCGCGTGCGCGGCGGCGGCGCGACCGGCAAGGTGGTGATCGAAGTGGAGTAGCCGCACAGGCCCATCCGGCCGCCACCACGGCGGCGCGGCGGCCATGGACCACCAGCGGCACGCCACCACAGCGGCAACGACCACCATGGCGGCCAGGGCGGCGTCCTACTTGAACTTCTTCAGTTCATCCAGGCCCGCCGGCAGCTCCGCGCCGGGAAAATGCGTCGACAGCGTGGTCGAGCGCCATGCGGCCATTTCGCTGGCGCGTTCCGTCTCCGCCTGCTCGCAGACGTACAACGCATCGCCGCCCAGCAACAGGCGCAGCGGCAGGTCGTCACGGCGCGACAGTTCGACGATCAAGGCGGCGATCCTGGCAGGGTCGCTGACCTCGTGGCCCGCATACTGGCCGAACACCTTCAGGACGCGGCCGACGGATGCCTCATAGTCCCCCAGGCTGGCGCCGGCCGCCGGCCTGGCGGTGTTGGCCCAGTCCGTACGCATGCCGCCCGGCTCCAGCGTGCAGACCCGGATACCCAGATGCGCCACTTCCTTCGCGACGACGTCGCTGAAGCCGCCTACCGCCCACTTCGCCGCCTGGTACGCCGACAAGCCGGGCGTGGCCGTGCGGCCGCCCACCGAAGAGACCTGGAAGATGTGCCCCGCGCGACGCTCCCGCATCAGCGGCATCACAGCCCGCGTCAGATTGACGACGCCGAACAGATTGGTTTCCACCTGGTCGCGGAAGCTTTCCGGATCCATCTGTTCGAACGGCACGACGTGGCCGTAGCCGGCGTTGTTGACCAGTACATCGAGTTGACCATAGGCCTTCAGCGCGGCCGCCACGGCGCGCTGCGCGCCGTCGGCGTCCTTCACGTCGAGTTCGACCGGAAGGATGCGGTCGCCGTAGCGCGCGACCAGATCCGCCAGGCGTGACGGATCGCGGGCGCCGGCGACCAGGCGATCGCCCGACGCCAACACCGCTTCGCTGATGGAACGACCCAGGCCGCGCGCGGCGCCAGTGACTAGCCAGACTTTGGACATGCTTGACTCCTGAACGTATAAAGAAATAAATGGTTGATTACTCACTCATTAATATGGCAGTCGGCTTTTTGGATCGACACGTCCGCACCGGATCAACCGAATCGAACGCCGTCGCGGGATAGCCCGCTGCCGACCATGGAGATGGCGTCAATGCGCCTTCAATACCGCCCACAAGGCGCGAAAGCCCTGGTCCCGATAGAACGCCGTCCTGTCCGGGTCCTCGGCGCTGTATTCCATCGTGGTTTCCGCCAGCGACGCAAACAGCGCCGAACGGTAGGCCTGCAGCTGATCCGCCGGCATGTCGTCGCCGCCGCCGGTGCGTTCCCGCATCATCGCGCCAATCTCGCCAAAGCCCTGCGCACCCGCAACGCGACTGCGTTCTTCGATGCGGCCGCTGATGCTCAACTGGCGCAAGGCCTGCCGGGCATCGGGATTCGCCAGGCCCCAGTCGATATAGGCGTTCCACGCATGACGCGCCCGCCGCTCCAGCGACGCACCGCGCGGAAAGGCATCCAGCATCGCCTCCCGCATGCCTGCTTTCAGATGCAGATACAGCTCGTTCAGCAGGACGTCCTTGTTGGCGAAGTAGGTAAAGACGGTCCCTTCCGCGACCCCTGCCAGCCGTGCGATGCGCGCGGTCGTCGCACCCGGGCCGTCCGCAGCCAATGCCTGCGCCGCGGCGGCGAGTATCGCCTCACGCTTGTCCTGACTGCGGGGACGTGCCATTCCTGTCCAATTAATGAGTGATTGCTCAATCATACTGCCAGGATGCCCGGCTGGCAAGCGGGGGCACGAGTGCCGTCGCCCCCCCGCGGCCGCGCTCAGAGGATCGGTGCCCCGCCGGTAACCGCGATCGTGGCGCCCGAGATATAGCTTGCCTCGTCGGAAGCCAGCATCACGTAGGCGGCCGCCAGCTCGGCCGGCTGGCCGGGCCGCTTCATCGGCACCTGGCTGCCGAACTGCTCCACTTTCTCCTTCGGCATGGTGGAAGGAATAAGCGGCGTCCAGATCGGTCCGGGAGCCACGCAGTTCACCCGGATGTTCCTTTCCGCCAGCATCTGCGCCAGCCCCGCGGTGAAGTTCTGGATCGCGCCCTTGGTCGCGGCGTAGGCCAGCAGCCCCGGATTCGGCTTGTCGGCGTTGATCGACGTGGTGTTGACGATGGACGCACCGGATTGCATGTGCTTGACCGCCGCGCGCGTGATGCGGAACATGGCGCCGATGTTGGTATCGAAGGTCTTGTCCCATTCCTCGTCGCTGATGTCCTCGATCGACGGGTAGGTCATCTGGTAGGCGGCATTGTTGACCAGCACGTCCAGCCGGCCGAATTCCCGCGCGGCGCGCTCGACGATCTCCTTGCAATGCGCCGGGTCCTTGATGTCGCCGCTCAACAGCACGGCCTTGCGGCCGGCTTCCTCCACCCAGCGGCCGGTCTCGCGCGCGTCTTCGTCTTCGTCCAGGTAAGCGATCAGCACATCCGCGCCTTCGCGAGCGTACGCGATCGCCACCGCCCTGCCGATACCGCTATCCCCGCCCGTGATGATCGCGGCCTTGCCCGCCAGGCGGCCGGAGCCGCGATACGACTTTTCGCCATGGTCCGGCTGCGGCGTCATCGGCGCCGTACGGCCGGGGGTTTGTTGTTGCTGCTGATCCGGGAAAGGTGGTTTCGGCTTCTGTATATCGCTCATGACGGTCTCCAATGCTGACAACATGCACGCCCGCGAGCGTGCCGACTACCCGTCACAGCAACCGGCGGACCCGCGCCGACTATTTCGCCCTCTGCCAGCGGATGCGGATCCTGGTCCCATCCGGACGCTGGAATTCTTCCGCCATGTGGTCGCCGGCCACCTTCAGGGTCAGGTCCTTCCGCGTGCGTACGCTGCCTACCCAATTCGGAAAGGTGGAACCCTCCACGCGGTTGCCGCTGAATTCGCCGTTGCCGTCGACCGTATAGGTGCCGAAGAAGCCTATGCCGCTTGCCATGGCGGCGCGGTTTTCGGCGTCGGTGCCCTTCCCGCGGGCATTGGACGCGAATGGCGGCAGACTGGCGTCCGTCAGCACTTCGATGAAACGCATATCGGGAGTGAAAACGAGCAGGCCGTTGGGCCTTTCTCCATAGGCCGGCAAGTTCCTGCCGTCGGGATCGAGCTGTGCCGATACCATGCGCCAGGCGCCCAGCAACTGATTGGGTGCCGGAGATCGGGCATGAGCCGCATCGGCGGACGCCACGGATAAAGCCATGGCCAGCGCGGCCATCCGGATATTGCGCACGATCATGAGCCCCTCCTTTATCAACAATCCGCGTACCGCCTCAACCTTGGCCGTCCGCATGCGACAGTGTTTCCCAGCGCGCGATCTCTGCCTGCCAGTCGGCCAGCGCGGCCGTGACCAGGCGCACCGCGGTGGGCCCGATCAGCAGCTTTTCGGGAGGCTGATTCATTTCGACGGCATCGACCACGACCCGCCCCAGGGCCACCGAATCGCCGAATGCAAAATCGTGGGTGGCGTTCACCACCGCGTCATAGTCGTCGATCGCATGATCGGCCTTCTGCTGCGACCGGCTGAACCAGTCCGAGCTGAAGATGCCGGGCAGTATGGCCGTTACGTGGATGCCCAGGTCTCGCACTTCCTGCCGTAGCGAGTCCGTCATGCCCAGCAGGGCGAACTTGGTGCCGTGGTATGCGCTCAGCCCGGGAAACGCCACCATGCCTCCCATCGACGACACATTGACGATGTGGCCCGCGCGCCTTTTGCGCATGCCGGGGAGCACCGCCTGTATCAATGCGACCGGGCCGTAGACGTTCACTTCGAATTGCTGGCGCAGCGCCTCCAGATCGAGTTCTTCCAGGACGCCCACCAGGCCGTAGCCAGCGTTATTGATCAGCACGTCGATCGTCCCCAGCGTGCCTTCCAATTCTTGCACCAGGGCCTGGATGCCGGCGGTGTCGCGCACGTCCAGCAATCTTGCCAACGCGCGGCCCGGCGCCAGCGCTTCGAACGCCTGCCGCTGCGCATCCTGGCGCACGGTGCCGATCACCTGGTGGCCCCTGGCCAAGGCTGCGTTCGCCATGGCGCGGCCAAGCCCGCTCGACACGCCCGTAATGAGTATGTTCTTCACGTTCGATATGCCTCTTTTTGATTGTGGGACGGCGAGCCCGATCTGCCCGCCACATGCGGCGCGCTGGCCCTCGCGAGCGACGACGGTTGCGTCACGGCCCGCTCCGTGCAATCTATTAGATGCACAACAGCAATACAATCAGCCGATCAATTCAGAGGTTGTTGAGCAACGCTCACTAATTGGAAGGTCGCCATGAAACAGCCGACGCTGGCAGAGCTGACCGCGTTTCTCCGCGTGGCCGAGCACCTGAACTTCCGGCGCGCCGCCCTCACATTGGGGGTCTCTCCCTCGGCGCTCAGCCACACCATCAAAGGATTGGAGGCACGCATAGGCGCGCTCCTGGTCAAGCGCACCACGCGTAGCGTGGCGCTGACCGAAGCGGGGCAACGCCTGGCGCAGCGTTTGACGCCGGCCATCGCCAGCATCGATGCGGCGTTCACGGAGCTCGCCGACATCGGCGACACCTTGACCGGACGCATCTGCGTCAGCACCATGGAATACGGCGGCCGGCTCCTGCTCGAAGATGCCGTGGCCGGCTTCCAGGCCATGCATCCCGATGTGGAATTCGAAATCCGCGTCGACCATGCGCTGGTCGACATCGTGGCCGCCGGCTGCGACGCGGGCGTCCGCTTCCGGGACCAGGTGCCACCCGACATGGTCGCCATACCGATCGGACCACCGGTCGCGATGGTGGCCTTCGCATCGCCGGCCTACCTGCGTGACCGGCCGCCCGTGGCGCAGCCGCATGACTTGCTGGCCCATCGGTGCATACGCCAGCGGCTGTCCAGCGGCGCCATCCTTCGCTGGCGATTCGAGCGCGATGGCCGCGGCATCACCATAGACCCGCGGGGACCGTTGATCTGCAACAACCTCAGCCTGATCGTCCTGGCGGCGCTGCGCGGGCTGGGCATAGGCTACGTCCCCTCCAACCACGTCGAGCCCTACTTCGAATCCGGTGCGCTCACGCCGTTACTGCGCGACTTCAGCCCGCCCTTCGACGGACACTGTCTGTACTACCCTCGCAACCCGCATCACGCCCCGACCTTCGCGGCCTTCCTCAACCACCTGCGTTCGCGCGCATGAAAGCGCTCAGTTCGTCGTTGAAGCGGCTTGCGTCCTCATAGAAGGTCGAATGGCCGGCGTCCTCATACAGCGACAGCCGCGCCTGCGGGATTTTCGAGACCGTGTACTGGCTCATGGCCACGGCGGATATCTGGTCGTGCATGCCGTGGGTCACCAGCACGGGCACCTTTACTTGCCGCAAGGCGGCGTCGTAATCCGCGGGCCGGCCGCCCAGCAGCTTGCGCACCGCCACCGGCGTTTCATTGTTGAAGCGCACCATCTCGGCCATGGCCGCGGGCGTGGGCTGCTTTTCGAAGCATGCATGCAGGAACGCTTCGGTGCCGCGTTGCGCCTTGGCGGGATCGTCCGAAAGCATGTCCAGCAGCAAGGCAAAGGAACGGCCGAGCGTGCCGCGGTCGCCCGTGGAGGTCGCGGCGACATAGTTGATCGCGCTCACCTCCCCGTCTCCATACACGGTCAGGTAGTCATTGACCACCCGGCCCCCATACGACCACGGCACCAGGCATGGCCTGGATCCGCAGGTTGCCTTGATGACGGTATGCAAGTCATCCGCCCATTTGCGACCGTCCTTATAGGCTTCCGGCACCGGCGGCTTGTCCGACGCGCCATGCCCGCGCAGGTCGTACGCGACCAGATGGAAACGCCGCAGCAGTTGCGGGTCCCGCAGTTGCCTTTCCCAGCTTTCGTGGCTTTGCGAAAACCCATGGACGAAGACGATGGGCGGGCCCGCCCTGTTGCCCGCCTCGAACACGGCCAGGCGCACACCGTCGCTGGCGGAAGACGTGATCACGCGTCGCTGCACGCCTGAATCCGCTTTTGCCCACGCCAGCGGCGTCAGGGCGCCGGCTCCCACCAGCGCGCAGGTCTGTTTCAGCAGGCGTCGGCGCCCCCTGTTGTCCGGTGCCATCGTCGTCTCCTTGTTGTCATGGCATCCGCCGCGCGAGCGCGACCCGATGACCGGGCCTGGCGCGGCATGCGGCGGCGACGTAAGGCTAGGCGGGAACGGCGATCGCCGGAAATGAAAAATATCAGGGAGGACGATCGATGGCGTCGATGGTCCGCGTGCCTACCGGCGCGGGATCGGCGTGCGTATCGTGTATTCGGCCATCACCGACCAATCCTTGTCGGCGCCGCCGGCGTCCACTGCTTCGGCCATCTGGCGACGCACGGCATCGAGCATGGGCAGGCTGCGGCCCAGTTCGCCGGCGGCCGCGTCGGCAAGCCGCAGGTCCTTCAGTCCCAGGGAAGCCTTGAATCCCGGCTCGTAGCGATCCTGCGCGATGTTGGCGGAATACACCTGGTAGGACCGGCTGCCGAACAGCGTGTTCAAGATCAGTTCGAAGAAACGGTCGCGCTCCACCCCGTTGGCCTCGGTCAGCACGACGGCCTCGGCCATGGCTTCGATCGCCATGGTGATCATCATGTTGCAGGCGATCTTGGCGGCATGGGCCATGGGCGGCTGCTCGCCCATCTCCCAGATCCGCTTGCCGATGACTTCCAGCGCCGGCCTCGCCTTGTCCAGCGCGGCGGGAGCGCCGGCGGCCAGGATGTTCAGCTCGCCCTTGGCCGCGACGTCGGGCCGGCCGAGCACTGGCGCCGCGACATAGTCAATGCCGGCCTCCCCGTGGTGCCGCATCAGCTCCTTGGCGAACGCGACGGAAATCGTCGACGACACCACGTGCACCAGTCCTCGCCTGGCCTGCGCCAGCAGGTCCGCATCCAGCAGCACCGCGCGGATGGCGGCGTCGTCGGACAACATGGTGAAGGCGATGTCCGCCTGCAGCGCCCGCACCGGCGTGTCCACCATGGTCACGCCTTCGACCTGCCCACCGGAGCGGTTCCAGGCCTTCACCACATGCCCCGCCGCGGCCAGGTTGCGCGCCAGTTCGCGCCCCATGGCGCCCAGCCCGATCATTCCGATTTCCATGCCACTCTCCCGCCCATCCCGGGCCCGTGATATATATCAATTGGTACATTAGTTGAACACTGCCCGGGCCGTCAACGACTTATATACCGTTTGCTATAATAAATGCGGTAATAAAAGGATAAAGACATGGCGATCATGGGACGCCCCCGCACCTTCGATCGTGACCAAGCGGTCGAGCAGGCGATGCATATCTTCTGGGAACATGGCTATGAATCCACCTCGCTGGCCCAGTTGAAGGCGGGCATGGGCAAGGGCATTTCGGCGCCCAGCTTCTACGCCGCCTTCGGCTCCAAGGAAGCGCTGTTCCAGGAATGCGCGCGACGCTACCTGGCGACCTATGCCCAGGTGACCGAATGCCTCTGGGACGACAGCCTGTCTCCGCGCGACGCCATTGAAACCGCGTTGCGCCGTTCCGCCAAAATGCAGTGCGAACGCGGCCATCCCAAGGGATGCATGGCCGGCCTGGGCGCCATGAGCGCGACATCGCCGGAAAATGCGGAGGTCACCGCGCCGCTGACGCGTTCGCGCGCGCGAACCCGGGCCGGTATCGGCGCCTGCGTGCAACGCGGCGTGGACAGCGGCGAGCTCCGGCCCGATACCGATGTGCGCGGCCTGGCGACGGTGTTCGACGCCTTCCTGACGGGCTTGTCCACATTGGCGCGCGATGGCGTGCGGCACGCCGTCATGGATGCCGCCGTCAGCCGCATCATGTCGGCCTGGGACGCGTCGAAAGCGACCGCATGAGCGCCAGGGCATTCGGAATCGCCGCGCCGCGCGCGGTATTGTCGAAGATGCACCACACAAGCCTGTTCTGCGCGCGCGCCTCGTCCACACGCGCCGCGACCGCCTGGATGAACGTCTCATCGTAAGCCGAGTAATACATATCCGGCGCCCCGTGCAGCCGTATATAGAACAAGGACGGATCGCCCACCGGGTCGGCGCCGGGCACCGGCGATGGATGCGCCCGCACGCAGGCCACTTGGGCGCCCCGCAACAGATCGGCGCCACGCGGCGTGAACCAGCTGGGATGACGCGGCTCGCACGCGACCGGCATGGATGTGTGCCTGCGCAGCAGGGACAGGAACCGCCCGGCCTGCCGCGCTTCCAGCGCAAGGCTGGGCGGCAGCTGGATCAGGATGCAGCCCAGCTTCTTTTCCAGCGCCGCGACCTCGTCCAGGAACGCACGCAACAATCCTTCGCACCGCTGCAGGCGCGCATCGTGGGTGATGGTCCGGGGCAGTTTCACGCTGAAGCGGAAGGCGTCCGGAACACTATCTGCCCATCGGGCGTAGGTCTGTGCCTGATGCGAGCGATAGAAGGAAGAATTGATTTCTACGCAGGGAAAGACACGTGCGTAACGTTCGAGGTGGCTACCTTCCGAAGCGAAGGTGCCCTGGTCCTGCGACGATAGCGACCAGCCAGCGCAACCGACGAGGGTTGGGGAAGATGCCAACGCGAGGCTTTCGGAAATTTTCATAAGGCAGAGCAATGCACGATGAAGGGGCAGAACGGACTCCCCGATTATTGCCCCTTTATTAGGAAACGTTCATTTCCTATAATGCGCGGATGATATCGGAATCCATCCCGCCCAACCCAGCACGTTCGCCGGGCCGCCCCAGGGAATTCGACATGGGCGCCGTCCTGGACGGCGCCGTGCGGATTTTCCGCGAGCGGGGCTATCACGCGACCTCCATTACCGACCTCAGCGATGCGACGGGCCTTACCGCCGGCAGTATCTACAAGGCGTTCCAGGACAAGCGCGGCCTGTTCCTGGCCGCCTTCGATCGCTATGTCGACGAACGCGGCCAGGACTTGCGGCGCAGGCTGGATATCCAGCCCGACGCCCGCGAAAAGATCCGGGCAGTACTGCTTTTCTACGCGGACTCGTCACAGGGCGAACAAGGCCGGCTGGGCTGCCTGGTCGTCGGCAGCGCCACGGTCCTGTCCACCTTCGATGCGGACGTCGCCGCCCGCATCGAAGCCAGCCTGCGGCGCATCCAGGACCTGCTGCGGACATTGCTGCGGGAAGGACAGCGCGACGGCTCGATCGCGGCCGACATATCCGTTTCCGCCATGAGCAGCGTGTTGCTCGCCGTCCTGCAGGGATTCCGCGTCATCGGCAAGTCCGGGCGCACAGCCAAGGAAATGCGCCGCGCGGCGGACGAAGCCATGCGGCTGCTAGGCCAACCACCAGGAGCTCCATCATGAATACGACTGCTTCCGCCTCCGCCCGCGTCCTGGACTGCGGGCCGGCCTCCTTGCCGGATCCCCGGTTCGAGGGTTACAGCCATCGCTTCCAGACCGTGGACGGCATCCGCATGCACTACGTCGAAGCCGGGGATCGCGGCCGGGACACGGTGGTCCTGGTCGCCGGCTATCCGCAGAGCTGGTACGCCTGGCGCAGGGTCATGCCGGCCCTGGCCGAGCGCTATCACGTCATCGCGCCGGACCTGCCCGGCCAGGGTGATTCGGATCGGCCGCTGGAAGGCTACGACACCCGGACCCTGGCCGAGCGCCTGCATGGCCTGCTCGCCGCCCTGGGCCTGCGTCGATACCATCTGGCCGCGCACGACGTCGGCGCATGGGTCGCCTACCCTTATGCCATGCTGTTCGGCGATGAGGTGCGGCGGCTCGCCCTGTTCGACGCCGGCATTCCGGGGATCACCCTGCCCGACGCCCTGCCCGCGGCGCCGGATCGCGCATGGCGCACCTGGCACTTCGCCTTCCATGCGGTGCCGGACCTGCCCGAATCGCTGATCACGGGCAAGGAAGAGATCTACCTGGACTGGTTCCTGCGACGCAAGGCGGCCAACCCGCAAAGCTTCACTGAAGCCGACATGGCCGAATACCTGCGCCTATTCACCAAGGAAGGCGGGTTGCGCGCCGGCCTGGCCTACTACCGCGCCGCGCACCTGTCGGCACGGCAGAACCGCGAACTGAACAGCAAGGGCCGACTGCAGATGCCCCTGCTCGCGGTCAGCGCCGACCAAGGCTCCATCCCCGACATGGCCGGCCCGCTGCGCGCCTATGCCGACGATGTGCGAGGCGTGCTCATCACCCACTGCGGCCACTTCATCCCGGAGGAACAGCCCGCGGCCGCCACGGCGGCGCTGATCGAGTTCTTCGGCGACGACCAGGCCCGGGAGAGCGTCGCATGACGAAGAACGAACTGGAAGCACGCTATACCGATTACATCGCCTGCCTGAACCGGCAGGACTGGACCAGCCTGGGGCGCTACGTCCATGACGACGTCTGGCACAATGGGCGGCCGCTGGGCCTGCCCGGCTATCGCGCCATGCTCGAAAAAGACCTCGAACAGATACCGGACTTGCGCTTCCACATCGAGATGCTGCTGGTCGACCCGCCACGCGTCGCGTGCAGGCTGCGCTTCGACGTTACGCCGAAAGCCGTGTTCATGGGGCTTCCGGTGAACGGGCGGCGAGTGTCGTTCCGCGAGCACGCCTTCTACGAATTCCGGGACGGCCGGATTTTCGACGTGCGCTCCGTCATCGACAAGGCCGCCATCGAAGCGCAGCTTTGAGCCTCCACGCGCGGCCGCCCTGGCAAACGCATCAAACGGCCTGGGCGGCCCTGCGGCGCAGGCTGACGAACAGCCATATCGCCGACACCAGGAAATACACCGCGCCCACGCCGGCGTAGCCGGCGACCCGGGTGATCGACATCGACGCCAGCGTAGGCGTGCGCGACTGCAGGATGAACAAGGTGCCGGCAAGCGCCGACTGCGCGCCGCTCAGGACCATTGCCCATTGCGCCCCGCTGCGCTTCCAGCGTCGCACGGCGGTGCCCAGTTGCAGCAGCCCGGCCAGTATGGCCCATACGCCGAACACCGCCAGCACCGAATTCGTCGTCATTTGCAACGCGACGAAGACCGCGATCGTCGTCACCACGCTGACGGCGACGTTGATGGCCTGCGTGCGGTTCCTGCCCAGGCCGCCGCTGCGCGCCGCATCGATGTAGTTCGCCAGGGCGTCCCAGGCCGGATACAGGACCAGCAGCACTGCCGCGATTCCCGGCGACTGCCGGCCCACGGTGAACGCGGCAGCCACCCACACCGCCGATACCACGGCGCGGATGAAGTAATAGGTCTTCAGCCATTGTTCCTGGCTGGGGCCGGTATAGCCCATTTGCATGTCAGTCATCTCATTTCCTTTCATCAGATTCCGGCGTACCACTCGTAGCCCCGGTCTTCCCAATAACCACCATTTCCGCCCCACAAGCCGGCATAGCTGTCCACGATCTCGATCCGCATGATGTATTTGGCCTGCTTGTAGCCCAGCTGCCGCTCGACCCTGAGACGCAGCGGCGCCCCATGTCCGACCATCAGATCCTGGTCGTTCATGGCATAGGCCAATATCGTCTGCGGGTGATACGCATCGATAAGGTCTATGCTTTCGTAATAGCGGCCGCTGCCATCCAGCGTCTTCTCCAATTCGTCCGCGCAATGGAAAACGGCGTATCGCGCGTTCGGCTTCAGTCCCGCCGGTGCCAGGACGGTCGCGAGCGGAACACCCGTCCACTTGGCGATCGCGCTCCAGCCTTCGACGCAGTCGTGGCGCGTGATCTGGCTGCGGGCCGGCATCTTGCGCAGGTCCGCCAGCGAATACTCCTGCGGGCGCTCCACGAGACCGTCGATCTTCAGGCGCCAATCGGCGAAGTTGCCTTCCAGCAGCCGCGCATACTCCCCGCTGTCCGGCGCGCTCGTGCCGTTCACGCGGAACGACGGCGAGATATCGGCTTCCGAGAACTCGCGGGCGAGCGCGTGGCGTCCTTGCAGCAGACGCTGCGTTTTCATGGTCAGCTGCTCGGCGGAACGGATGACGCCCGCGACACCATCGTCCTGTACCGCGGCGTCACAGCCGCTCAGGACGAGCGCGCCGGCGCCCAGCGTGCCGCCGAACAGAAAGCGGCGGCGTGTCAGCTTGTTCATGCGTCTGGCTCCTGCTGGCGAATGGCATAGCGGCCCGTGATCATCGAACGCATGTTGTTCCACAGTCCCGACAGCACGACCATGGCCACGTGCACGACGACGAACAGGACGATCAGCGATGCCGAGATAAAGTGCAGCGCCCGGGCGGATTGGCGGCCACCGAAGATGTCCAGCAGTATCGGAAATACCGCGTCCACACCCGGCGACATCGTCAGGCCCGTCAGCACCATCAAGGGCAGCAGACCACCGATCACGACGATGTAGGTCAGCTTCTGCAGCGCGTTGTAGCGCTTGGCTGCCTCGCCGGACGGGAAGCGCAGGCGGGCATGGTCGATGATCTCCTGCCAAAGATGCCGGGGCGCCAGCTCACGCCGGTTGGGCGCCAGGTCACGGCGAAAATGACCGCTAAGGACGCCCCAGGCCAGGTAGACCAGGCCATTGAGAAAGAAAGCCCAGGCGAAGAAGAAATGCCAGCGCCGTCCAACGGCCAGGTCCTGGTACGACGGCAGCGTGAGCCAGGCGGGAAAAGCGCGCGACGCCAATTCTCCATCCACCTTCGAGACGCCCAGGACACCGGTCGTGGACACGGACAGGCTGCCGATCTTCAGGAAGCCGTGCGGCACGCCGCCGTCGTCGGTCGACCCGATTTTCAGGAAAGCCGGATCGTCGTCGGCGCCATACTGGCCCCAATGCAGCTGGGGGTAGGCATTGAATATCTGCAGTCCGCTCAAAAGCAGAAAGCCCAGGCACAACACGTTCAGCCAATGCGTCAGGCGCGTGGCCACGGAATGCCGCCGGACGAGCACGGTTCGCTCGCGCGGCATGGGCTGGGAAGCTCGCTTATCCCTGTTCATGGCTTACATCGGCGGGACGACGCCGTTGGTGCCCACCACCACGCGCTGCGCGCTGAGTGCGCCATCGGCGGCCTTGGTGGCCGATACGAAGACAACCGCGCCCGGTTTCAGGTCGGCCTGGGTAGCCGGCGCGAACGTCACGACGGGCGTGCCTTCCGGAATGGCGATCTTCTTCTCCTTGCCGTGATAGGAGACCGTGACGGTGCGTCCGTTCACGCCCTTGACGGCATCCGCGACCGTGGCGTTGGTCATGGTGCTGTTAGGCTTCAAGTCCCAGCCGTAGCTGCCTTCGGCGGTGCCTTTCAGGGCGGGCGGGAAGATCAGGACTTCCAGCGCGCCATCGCCGCCGTCCTTGTTCGGCAAGGAAGCAATGCCCACATAATCACCCGGCTTGATATCGGTAATGTCCGCGCGGGCGACGCTCGACACCATCCATCCCTGCGCAAGCGCGATGTCCACGGTCTGGCCTTCCCGCGTCTTGACCTTCAAGGCCTGTCCGCTGAAGTCGACGATATCGCCACGGACGCGCACCGGTTCCGGCTTGGCGTTCTGTGCGTATGCGGACGAAGCGAGGCCGGCGGTGAGCGGCAGGCTGACGACGGCGGCGGTGAGCAGGCCGCGTACGAGTTTCTGGAACATGCTGACTCCTTATACCTACTAGTAGGTAGTTATCTGGCGCGAAAAAACAGGCTCGGACGGCGCGCCCCGCCAGAGCCAGACGACGTGGGCGGCTTCTACCGCCTGTTCGAACCTGCCTGCTTCTTCTGCGTGGCAGAGGAAGCCTTGTTGGGCGCTTCGGCCGCAAGCCCGGCCGTGAGCCTTTCTATGAGGGGATCGGTAACGACCCTGAATACCTTCGTATCGCCATAGGCGCGGGCCGAGAGCATGGCGCCGTGTACCGCCGCCAGGAAACCTTCGGCCTCTGACTGCGCGCTACCGCGCAACGCCAGCTTGCCCTGCTGCGCGCCCTGTTCCAGGGCGGAGGTCAGCCATCCGGCCAGCAGTCGGAAATGCCCGCGTACTTCCACGGCGATCTCCGGCGGCAGCACCGGCATTTGCGTCGCGAGCAACGCGCACACGCAGAAGGCGCTGGTCGGATCCCCGATGCATGCGGCCCAGTAGCCCGTATACGCGCGAAGCTGGTCCACCGGATCGGGATGGTGCTGCTGCATCGCGGCGATGCCGGCCTCGGCTTCTTCGTGATAGCGCTGCAGCAACGTGCGGACCAGATCGACCTTGCTGGGAAAATGATGGTGGATGCTGGCCTTGCGTATGCCTACGACTTCTGAAATGTCGGCATAGCTGAAGCCGTTGTACCCGCCCGCGATGATAAGGGCGCGGGCGCAACGCAGAATTTCGTCGAAGGTGCTGTTCTGGGTGACCATGGCCGTAGACTACCAACTAGTAGGTACGTCCGTCAACGGTTTTTTTCGCCGCACGCACCATGGCTTGCAGGCTGGCCTGGACATCGGCCTCGGTGGTCGCCCAGCTGGAGACACTGATGCGCATCGCGGTACGGCCCTGCCAGACCGTGCCGCCGCACCAGCATATGCCCTCCTCCTGCAGTCTTTCGATCACCGCCGCCGTGACCGCGGGCGAGCCGAAGCTGACCAGCACTTGGTTGAGCGCGACCTCGTTCAGCACCTCGAAACCGGCCGCTTGCAGGCCCTGTGCGAACACCCTGGCGTAGCCGCATGTGCGCTCCACCAGCCCCGCCACGCCCTGCCTGCCTAGATGCAGCAGCGCCGCCCAAATCTCCACCCCGCGAGCGCGCCGGGACGACTCCGGCGTGTAGTGGGATGGCTCACGCTGTTCCGCGCCGTCTTGCGCCAGGTATGCGGCATTCAGCGACATGGCCGCGCGCAGCGCCGCGGCATCGCGCACCAGCGCAATGCCGCTGTCATAGGGCACGTTAAGCCACTTATGGCCATCGGTGGCCCAGGAGTCGGCCTGCGCGATTCCTTGCGTCATGGTGTCGAACGTGTCGCTGGCCAGCGCCCAAAGGCCGATGGCCCCGTCCACGTGGACCCAGGCGCCAGCCTGGCGGGCCAAACGGCAGACCTCATCGGCGGGATCGAAGGCGCCGGTATTCACATTGCCGGCCTGGATGCACACGATGGTACGGTCGTCCAGCGCGGGGAGCTTGCCGGCCTGCATCCGCCCCTGGCGATCCGTGGCCACGATAATCACCCGTTCGCGCCCCAGCCCCAGCAACGCCAGGACCTTGCCCACCGTGACGTGCGTCTCTTCACTGATGATGACGCGTATCTCCGGCGCGCCGTATAACCCCCGGGCTTCCACGTCCCAACCCAGCCGCGACAGCAGCGCATGGCGCGCCGCCGCCAGCGCGGCGAAATTCGCCATCGACGCGCCGGTAACGAATGCGCCACCAACATCCGCGGGCAGGCCGAACATCCGGGCCATCCATTGCAAGGACACGTCTTCCAGCGTCGCGGCAACCGGCGATGTGCGCCGAAAGCAGGCATTCTGGTCCCATGCGGTCGCGAGCCAGTTCGCCGCCACCGTGGCCGGCAGCGCGCCGCCGACCACCAGGCCAAAGAAGCGCCCGCCGGCGGTCGCGACCGTCGCGGGCGAGCCGCTTTCATCAAGTAGCCGCAGCACCTCGCGCGCGTCGACACCCGTTTCGGGAAGCGGGTGCCTGAAGGCCTCCAGGCCTTGCAGTGCCTCGGCCGATACGGCCACAGGCCGGTCGCGCACCGACCCGACGTATGCAATCGCCCGCTGCGCGGCGTCGCGCAGCAAGGCTTCTACCTTGGCGTCCATAAGACGTGTCCTTGCTAGTTCGATTCGATGACGAATGCATTCAGCTCGGCCATCCGGCCATCGCGAAAACGCCAGACGTCGGAGTAGCGATTATTGACCAGCCGGCCGTCGCTGCCCCTGGAAACGATGGTGCCCAGCGCCACCACGTGGTCGCCTTCCGCGATCAGATGCGAAACGGTGAATCTGGGCGGCTCCGCGTACTCCTTCAGCATCGATTGCCGGACCGCCTCCTTGCCGTGCAAGGTCTCGCCCCCCACCGTCGTCCAGATTATGTCGTCGACGCAGAACGACAGGAATCCTTCGATATCGCCGACGGTGATTGCTGCGTTGGCATTCTGCAGGGCTGCTTTATTCTGCTGTGACATGGCGCTCTCCGTGGTTGTGATCGGCGCAAGGGACGCCGGTCGGTCGATGCTGGTCCAAGGTTAACCGGAGTCGGGACCGGCATCGTGCCGACCCGGCGCTCACGGTTTGTCGACCAGCGTCTCCCGGACAAAGTCGCGATAGGTGCGCAAGGGACGCCCAAGCAGCTTCTCCAGCCTCTGGACTGCTCCCGCACCAGCGTGCATGCCGTGATGCTGGATGCGGTCCATCATCAGCCGCATGTCGTAGGCCAGCCAATCAGGCCCGTAGGCCGCCATCTGCTGTTCGAAGCCATCGACGTCATCGCCGCCGTATTGGACATCACGTTGCAAAGCCTCGCTCCACGCCTGCGCGGCGGTTTGCCCGGTCAGGGCCTCCGGCCCCACGACCTCCAATGTACGGGCCGGCAGCGCGACGGGCGCATGGTGCCGCGCCAGCAGCTCGGCCGCCGCCACATCGGCGATGTCGCGCACATCCACCATGCTCACGCCGGCCTTTCCGATCGGCATCGGATAGACGCCGTAGCCCTCAACGACGGACCTGATGCGCTCGTCGTTCTGCATGAAATAGGCCGGCCGCAGGACGGTGGCGGGCAGATCGAGCGTTTCGATCATCCGCTCGACCGTATGCTTGCCCGTGAAATGCGGCACATTGGTATAGAGGTCGGCGTGGATGACCGACAGGTACACGATGCGCTCGATACCCGCGTCCCTGGCCAGGTTCAAGGTGACCAGCGCCTGGGTGACTTCGTCGGCGACCACCGCGTTCAGAACGAACAGGGTACGCACGGAAGACAAGGCCGAGCGCATTGCCTTGACACTGCTCATGTCGCCTACCACTTCCTGTGTACCCGGAGGCAGGGCGGCCTTCCCTGGCGTACGGACCAGGGCTTTCACTTCCACCCCGCTCGTGGCGAGACGCTGGACGATTTGTGAACCTACGGTGCCGGACGCACCAGTGACGAGAATGCTCATGATTGGCTCCATTTGGAAAGTCGATACGGGCGCAGTCGTCAGGTTGGCGACTTCCGTATCGCGTAGGTCACACGATAGGCAGTTTCAGAATCAAAACAAAGACCATAAAATATAGACAGCCCGTATCAAAAACGAGACACACATGGATCTGAACGCCCTGGCGGATTTCCAATTGGTCGCCGCCCATGGCGGCTTCGGCCGGGCCAGCCGCGCCAGCGGCCGGTCCAAGGCCACGCTATCGCGGCGCGTCGGCGATCTCGAAGACTCGCTGGGTATCCGGCTCATCGAACGCGGCGCCCGCAGCCTGGAGCTGACCGAGGCCGGACAGATGCTGCTGGCCCGGACGGAAGGACCGATGCATGAAGTCGCGGAAGCGGCGGCCGCGGCACGCGAAGGACTGGCAACGCCGCGCGGCCGGCTGCGCATCGCCGCGCCCATCCTGTTCTCGCAAGTGGCGCTGGGACGGCTGGCCGCCCGATTTGTCGCGCTATACCCCGACGTGCAGATCGAAGCCGTCGCCGAAGACCGCTTCGTCGATCTGGTCGACGATCATTTCGACGTGGCCGTCCGCGCCAATCCCGGCAAGGACAGCACCCTGGTCGGACGCTGCTTCGCCAGAGACAGGCTGGTGCTGGCCGCCGCGCCATCCATCCGCAAACCCAGGAGCCGCGGCGCGCCAGCCCTGCCCGTTCCGGCAGTCGTCATGACCAGCCACCGCGACGGAGAAGTATGGACGCTGCGCAACGGGCAGCTCAGCGTCGCGCCTCAACCGGTCTTGCGGCTGTCTTCCCTGCTGACGGTCCGTGATGCGATCGTCGCCGGCGCGGGCATCGCCATGCTGCCCGAATCCATCATTGGCGGCATGCTGGAAAGCGGCCAGCTGGTGTCATGGGGAATCACGGGCGACGACGTCGAGCTTTGGGCCTTGCACACGTCCCGGCGCCTGCAGAGCCCGAAAGTACGGGCCTTCGTCGACTTCATTTGCGAACAGTACCCGGATGGACGGTTCACGGTGCCAGGCTGACCGACGCACCCGCGCCCACGGTATCACCGGCCCTGGGCACGATCTCCGTTCAGCGTCATGACAGCGCTGGTGATGCTTGCCACGGCCTTGCCGTCGTCCCGCCGGATATCGCAGCGGTAATGGCTGATCGTCCTGCCCCGGTGCTCCGCCCAGGCCTCCGCCACCAGGCGAGCCTGCCATACCGGGCGAAGAAACGTCGCCTTCAGATCGATGCTGGTGAAGCTCTCACCCGGATCCATCAGTGTCGAATGCGCCGTGCCTATGGCCGCGTCGGCCAGTTCGCACAGCAGCCCTCCGTGGACGGTGCCCTGCTGATTTCCGTGGCGGGTGGCGTCCGCATCCAGTTCCAGGGTTGCCGTGGCTACGCCGATGGCGACGATACGCAGGTCCAGCAGCCGCGAGATCGCGGTGGGATAGCGCATATGCGTCGTCGCGCCGTCCGGCAGCGTGCCGTCGAGCTGGCGTTGCAGGTATTCCAATACGGGCAGTTGCATGGCGGCTGTCGTCATGAAGGCGTGTTCCTCTTCCTATGCGCAGGCTAATCGCCTAAATTGGAACAATCAAAAAATTGTCCTAGATACATTGCATGCGCCCTTCCCCCCTCTCGCCCATCATCGAGAAACTGGCGGCCGACATCCGGAACGGCAGGCTGGCGCCAGGTGCGGCGCTGCCCACGCACCGGGAGCTCGCCGCCCGCCATGGCGTGGCCATCGCCTCGGCCAGCAAGGTCTACGCGCGGCTCAAGGACATGGGCCTGGTCATAGGCGAAACGGGACGAGGCACCTTCGTGCGCGACCGGCCGCGGGAGCGGGACTGGGACCCAGGCGACGAAGCCCGGCTGAGCGCCGCCGCCACCGACCTGTCCTTCAATCACCCAACCTGGCCGGGCCAGGCCGACCTGTTGCGCGGCATGTTGCGCGAGCTGGCGGGCAGCGGCGACCTGGCCGCGCTGATGCACCAGCAACCCCCCGGGGGCCGGCGCCACGAGCGGCAGATCGTGGCCGACTTCCTGGCCAGGGAACGCGGCATCCGCGCGGACCCGCAATGCGTTTTCCTGGTCAACGGTGCGCAGCAGGGACTGGATATCGCCGTGCGCGCATTGCTGCGCGCGCATGACATGGTCGCCGTCGACGCCCTGACGTATCCCGGATTCAAGATGCTGGCCGAAGCGCGCGAACTGGTGCTGAAGCCTGTCCCGGCGTCACCGCCGGGCGCGGCCGAGGGTCCGGACCCGCAGGCCCTGGACGCGCTGTGCCGCCGCCATCCCGTACGCGCGATCTACGCCATGCCGACACTGCACAATCCGCTGGGATGGGTATTGACCGCGCGCCAGCGCGCACGGCTGGTGGACATCGCCAGGCGGCACGACTGCCTGATCGTCGAGGACGCCGCCTACGCCTATCTCGCCGGCAACGCGCCCCCTTCGCTGGTGACGCTAGCCGCCGAGCGCACCGTCTACGTCTCCAGTCTGTCGAAAAGCCTGGCCAGCGGCCTGCGCTTCGGCTACGTGGTGGCGCCGCCATCGATGGCGATGCGCATCAAGGCGCAGATCCGTGCCAGCTACTGGAGCCTGCCCAGCCTGGTCACCGCCATGGCCACGCGATGGATGCAGGACGGGACGGTGAAGCGACTGGAATCCGAGCATCGCCATGGGGCACGGCTGCGCCAGGCCGTCGCTCGCAAGGTGTTCGCGGGCATGGACATGACCGCCCACCCCAATGCGCTGTTCGTATGGCTGCGCCTGCCACCCGAGCTGCGCGCGGACCGCATCGCCATGGCGCTGGCCGAAAGGCAGATAGCGGTGTCAAAGGCGGAAGCCTACGCGACCACCCGCCACGCACCGCAGGCGCTGCGGCTGGGTCTGGGTTCCGTACCCTTGGACGAGTTGCAGGCCGTGCTCGCGCGGGTACGCGATGTCATCGATGCATACCCGATATAGTTCCGTGCGACTCACACCATCGGCTCACTGCCCATGAGCACGAGGCTGCGCTTCAGCCCCGTGGGTGGCTGCCCATAGGTCCTGAGGAAAGCACGGCGCATCCGGTCCCGGTCGGCGAAGCCGGTGTCGCGCGCCACCACGTCCATGGAATGCCGGCCGTCTTCCAGCATCGCCCTGGCGGCCTCCAGCCGCAGAAGCTCGACCGCCTTGGCCGGCGACTGCCCGGTCTCCTCGCGGAAGACGCGGCTGAACTGACGTGGCGACAGGCTGGCTGCCTGTGCCAATTCTTCCACGTTGAGCGCGTTGCGCAGATTCTCCTTCGCATAGGTCAGGGCGCGTTTCACCCTGTCGGTACGAGGCTCCATCTGCAGCAGGGCCGAGAACTGCGATTGCCCGCCCGGACGGCGGTGGTAAACCACCAGCTTGCGCGCGACCTGACGCGCCAGTTCCGCGCCATGGTCGTCCTCGATCAACGCGAGCGCCAGATCGATCGCCGCCGACATTCCAGCCGACGTCCAGATATTGCCATCCCGGATGAAGATACGGTCTTCGTCGACCCGCACCTCGGGGAAGCGTTCCTGCAGGCGTCGGGCATGCGCCCAATGCGTGGTGGCGGTGCGGCCATTCAGCAGCCCGGCCTCGGCCAACACGAAAGCGCCCGTGCATACGCCGGCGATCCGCCGCGCCTCTACCGCGGCGCGGACCAGATAGGCCCTCACGCCAGGTGCGACGGGGCCGGGCTTCAACTCGCCCGCCACGATCAGTGTGTCGGGCATCACCCCGAAGGGCACCGACTCGATGCCCGCGCTCATGGTGGATCGAACGATGCCGCCGGCCTCGGAAAGTATGGTCAGCCGATAACCGTCGTCGCCGAGTTCGCCGTTGGCGAGTTCGAAGGCGGCGATCGCGGACAAACCCATGAGCTGGAAGCCGTCCTCCAGGATCAATCCTATCTGGCGCATTGCGTGTCTCGATATGCTGGATACGTGGTGTCAGGATACTGCAAAGCAGGCATGAAAAGCCGGATATCAGCAAAACTTCTGGACCTGGCTCGCAGGCCTATGTCCTTAATTGACGTTTCAATGACATTTGTGACGGCCCGAAACTACGGCAAAGTGACGACATGCGCGGTGCCTGAACCGTTCGGCGCCCACCTACTCCGCTAAAGGACATCCACATGAAGCTCACCGACAACACCATCCTGATCACCGGCGGTACGTCCGGCATCGGCCGCGGCCTGGCGCAAGCGTTCCATGCCCTGGGCAATAAAGTCGTCATCGCCGGGCGCCGCCAGGCGCTGCTGGACGAGATAACGGCCGCCCACGCCGGCATGGAGGGCGTGCAGCTCGACATCGCCGATGCCGGCGATATCGAACGCGTGGCCCGGACACTCATTGCCCGGTACCCAAGGCTCAACGTCCTGATCAACAACGCGGGCATCATGCCCTTCGACAACGCCGCCGCCGCGGTCGACGACGCCACCTCTCGCCGCATCCTGGACACCAACCTGCTCGGTCCTATCCGCCTGACGTCGGCGCTGATCGACCACCTGAAAGCGCAGCCGCGCGCCACCATCATCCACAACACGTCGGTGCTGGCCTATGTGCCCATTGCGACGAACGCCGTCTACTCCGCGTCGAAGGCGGCACTGCACTCCTACGCTCTGTCGCAGCGCTTCATGCTGCGCGACACCAGCGTAACGGTGCAGGAAATCGCGCCGCCCTGGGTCGACACCGACCTGATCAAGAAGAGCGGGGACCCGCGCGCCATGCCGCTGGATGCCTTCATCGCCGAAACCATGAAGGGGCTGGCGACCGACGCGCCCGAAGTCTTCGTGGAAGGCATCAGGGCCTTGCGAGACAACCCGGGATCAGGCGAACACGCCTTCGTGCATGCGTTCAACCAGAGCATCGTCGACAACCCGATTCCGGTCTGACCGAAACGCTACGCCGGCGCTGGGCAAATATCGGCCAGCGCCGCGCAACACAGGAAGCTGCCATGTCCTCTCAATCCTGCACCGCGGATGTCGCTTGCGGCGCGGCGCGTCCGCAAGCCGCGCCGGATGCCACCCTGGTACCGGCGGCATTCCTCGCGCTGGGCACCTTCGCCATAGGCACCGAAGGCTTCATGATCGCGCCGCTGCTGTCGACGATGGCCGCCGACTTCCACATGACGGTGCCGCACGTCGCGCTGCTGGTGGTGGTATTCACGCTGACCATGGCCTTGAGCTCGCCGATATCCACGGTGCTGACGGGCCGGTTCAGGCGCCGTGGCACGCTGCTGCTGGCCATGTCGCTGTTCGCCGTCGGAAATCTGCTCGCGGCGTGGTCGTCCAGCTTCGGCATGCTGATGGCCGCGCGCGTCATGATGGCGGTGGCGTCCGGCCTGTACGTTCCCAATGCCAACGCACTAGCCGGCGTCATTGTGGCGCCAGCCAAACGCGGCAGCGCACTCGCCATCGTCAGCGGCGGCATGACGTTGGCGATCGCGCTCGGACTGCCCTTGGGTGGCGTCGTGGGACATGCCTTCGGCTGGCGCGCCACCTTCCTCGCGGTCGGCGCCATGAGCCTGGCGGCCATCGTCGGGATCATGGCCGGCATCGCCAGGGATGCCGGCGCGGGCATCCCCGTCGCAACCCTGTCCCAGCGTGTCGCCGTCATCCGGCAACCCGCGATCCTGCGGCTGCTGTCGGTCAGCCTTTTCTGGTCCATCGGCGCCTATGCCGTCTACCCCTACATCGCGCCTTATCTGGCCAGCGTCCTGAATTATGGCGCGACGGGGATCAACGCCACGGTCTCGATGTGGGGGCTGGCCGCGGCACTGGGCGTGACGACAGGCGGAGCGTTGAACGACAGGCTCGGCTCCGATCGCGTGGTGCGGCTGTCCCTGATCGTGTTGGGCCTTTCGTTCTGGGCGTTGGCATTGGCCACAGGATTGTCTCCAAGCGTCGGCGCGATTCCGGTCCTGCTCGGCGTCGCGTCATGGGGATTCAGCGTCTGGGCTTTCTTTCCGGCCCAGATGGCGCGCCTCATTGCCGCCGGCGGCCCTGCCCAGGCATCGCTCGCCCTCGCCTTGAACACGTCGACCATGTACCTGGGATTCTCCATCGGCAGCGCCATGGGGGCCGGCATACTGGGCGCCGGCGCCATCTGGGGCATAGGCCTGCTGGCCGGCGCCGCGGAAGGCATCGCGCTGCTGCTCGATCGCCGCGTCCGCTCCTGATGCAGCGGCTCGCGCCTGGCGGTGCCCTGCGCCGCCCGTGTTTGCATTACAGTGAGGCCTGATCACGCGCCGATGTCGCCATGCTCCGCGCAAGGCGGGGTCGGTCGCCACTTTTACTCCTGCCTCACAAATGCCCACGATAGATTTCGAACTCGCGCCCGGCCTCCCCTTCATCGAAGTGAACCACCTGCTCAAGGTAACAGGGGTCTGCGATAGCGGCGGCGCGGGCAAGCAACTGGTCGCGGACGGCAGGGTCAGCGTGGACGGTGTGCTGGAAACGCGCAAAACCGCCAAGATTCGCGCCGGGCAAACCGTCACTTGCGGCGACGTCCGCATCGTCGTCGGCCAGGCCCCCGAAGCATGAGGTTCAAACCCTCCAGGAATTCGATTTTCGGCGTGCTGCTGCGCTCTCCGTGGTGGATGAGCGCGGGGATCGCCGCCGCATTGCTCGTCGGCGCCGTCGCGGCCCTGCCGCGCGAGTACTGGGCGATCGGCGTATTCGCATCCATTCCCTTCGTGGTGATTGCTTTCCTTGCCGGCTGGCGGCAGTTGCGCACGCCGTCCGACAGCCGCGTGGAAGCCATCGCGGCGGCGGCCGCGGCCATGTCCTGGCCGGCCTTCGCCGCCGCCATACGTTCCGGCCTGGAACGTGACGGCTGCCAGGTGGAAGCCTATCCTGGCGCCGGCGCCGACTTCGTCCTGAGCAAAGGCGACCACATCGCCGTGCTCAGCGCGCAGCGCTGGAAAGCCGCCCGTACGGGTGTCGAACCTGTCCGGGCCCTGCAAGCGGCCCGCGAACGCCGGCAAGCGCGCGAAGCCATCTACGTCGCGCTAGGGGAAGTTTCACCGTCGGCCCGGGAATATGCCGCGACGCATGGCGTCTCCTTCATGACCGCGCCCGAGCTCGCCAAACTGCTGCGGCACGCGGAGATCTGAAGCCGGACCATCATTCTCCGCGTTCGAGCAGATTGCGCAGCTTCCGTCCGCTGTTGTAGCAATGCGCGCTGGCAAGCGCGCCCGCCTCGGTCGCCATGCCCTGCAGGATGGACTCCACGATGTTCCAGTGTGCCTCGCACACGGAATCGAAAGCCATGTGATGCATCCCCGTCGTGGCGGCGATGTACAGACGGATCTGGTGCGTTACGGGTCCGTAGTGCTGCGCCAGCCGGCTATGCCCGGCCAGATCGACGACGAGCTTGTGCAAGGCCAGGTCAGCGTCGATCAATGCGGCGTGATCGGCCTGGCGGGCCGCGGCCACCAATCGATCGTAGGCGCCTTGCAGCCGCTCGCGCCCGTGGTCGTCGATGCGCTCGGCGGCCAGTCGCGCCGCCAGCCCCTCGAAATTGGCGCGCAAGGTGGAAATCTCCCAGGCATCCTGGACGCTCAGGCTGATGACGCGCCATCCCACATAGGGCTGCTGGATCACCAGGCCCTCGGTGACGAGCTTGTGCAGCGCCGCGCGTATCGGGCCGCGTGACAGCGTCATCTGCTCCGCCAACCGGGTTTCCGTCAATCGGCTGCCGGGCGCGATCGCGCCAGTCAGGATGGCTTGCCGCAGGGTGTCGGCCGCGGCCTGGTCGAGGCTGCGTTTGCCCGTTGCGGCGAGTGTGGTTTCTGCTTCCTGCACAGCGATTCATCTCCAGACGCCCGGCCCGGTCCCGGGCCGGCCGACGCCATTATTGCTTGACAAGCCCGGTAGCGGCGCCTACAGTCGCCGCAGACCTAGATTGTTAACAATATACCCCAGTCGCCGCACCGCACCCTACAAATGCACCACGATAGCGCGCTAAAAAAGCGCTATCTCTGTGCAGCAGGCAGGTGGGCTATCGTCGAAGCCATGTAATTGTTAACAATCAGCGCAATTCTTGAGCATAACGACCCACAGGAGAAGCCGATGTCCAACGACCCGGTCGTGCTGTATGAAGTCGAGCAAGGTGTCTGCACCATCACCCTCAATCGTCCGCGGGTACTGAACGCCATCAACCGCGAGATGAAATCGGAATTCGTCGCCGCGCTGGCGAAGGCGGAGGCCGATGCCGACACGGTGGTGGTCGTGGTCAGGGGCGCCGGCCGCGCATTCTGCGCCGGCGTGGACCTCAAGGACGCCGCGGTGAATCCATGGGACCACACGGTCGCGGGTTGGCGCTGGCACCTGACAGGCTGCCTGGAAATGTGCACGCAGATGTGGAACCTGAAAAAGCCCGTGATCGCGGCGGTGAATGGACACGCGCTGGGATCCGGCTGCGACCTCGCGCTGGCCGCCGACCTGACGATCGCGGCCGATACGGCGACCTTCGGCGAACCGGAAATACGCGGCATATCCGGTCCGCCCGGGCTCTTCATGCCCTGGGTAGCGGGAATGAAGCGCGCGAAGGAACTGCTCTTCTTCGGCGACACCATCGACGCCAACCATGCCGAACGGATCGGCATCGTCACCCGGGTCTGGCCCGCACAGGATTTCGATGAAGGCGTCCGCCAATATGCGCGACGCCTGGCGAAGGTGCCCGCCGTCGCGCTGGCGCTGAACAAGCGCACGATCAACAAGACATTCGAAATCATGGGCCTGCGCAACGCCCTCGATTTCAATACCGAGGTCATGATCTCGACCAATATGTCCAAGCCGGCGGGCGACCGCGAGGCTCGCCAGCGGCAGATCGCCGAAGGCGGCCTGAAGGCGATGCTGCAAAAGCGGGACGCCGGCCATGAATGACGGGGCGAACGAACCGCCGGTCGTCGACCTGTCTCCCCTGCTCACGCCGGCGTCCATCGCCATCGTCGGCGCGTCCACGGACCCGAACAAGATAGGCGCCAAACCGCTCAAGTTCCTCAGGAAATACGGTTATGGCGGCGCGATCCACCCCGTCAATCCCAGGGGCGGCGTCGTCGATGGATTGACCTGCCATACGTCAGTCGCGGAGATCGACGGTCCCGTCGATTGCGCCATCGTCGTGACGACGGCCGCGCACGTGCTTCCGGCGCTGCGCGACTGCGCGGCGAAAGGCGTCCGCGCCGCCGTGGTGATCAGCGCGGGCTTCGCCGAAACCGGCCCGCAAGGCATGGCCGCCCAGGCCGAGATGCGCGAAATCGCCGCCGCCGGCCTCAGGATCCTGGGCCCGAACAACCAGGGCACGGTCAACCTGGGGGCGGCCACCGTGGTCGGCTTCAACCCCTTGCTGGAGGCCCTCGATGGCTTCCGCAGCGGAACCATCGGGCTGGTCAGCCAGAGCTCGGGGGTCGGTTTCGGCCTGATGGGCCTGGGCCTGGAACGCGGCATGGGTTTCGCTCATCTGCTGACCACCGGTAATGAGGCCGACCTGACCTTCGCCGACTGCGGGCTCGCCCTGCTCGAACGCGAGGAAGTGCAGGTCGTCGCCGGCGCGATCGAAGGCATCCGGGATCCGGCCACGCTGCGGCGCCTGGCGCGTCGATCCCATGAGTTGGGCAAGCCGGTCGTGATCCTGAAGGGTGCGACCAGCAAGGCGGGCATGCGGGCCGCGGCATCGCATACGGGCGCCCTGGCCGGGCATGGCGCGGTGTTTTCCGCGTTCTGCCGGCAGGAAGGCCTGATCGAAGCGGACAGCGTCGACGCGCTGCTGGATTACGCGCAGGCATTCGCGTCGCCGCGCAGCCGCAAGACCGGCACGCGCACCGTGGCGATCACCGGCACCGGCGGCACCGCCGTCCTGATGGCCGACGCATTGGAACGCGAGCAGTTCGAACTGCCCGCCCCGGGCGCCGCGTCCATCGAAAAGCTGCGCGGCACCCTGCCCGACATCGCCAGTCTCGCCAATCCCATCGACATGACGACGGCGAACCTGGGCAACCGTGCCCTCTTCACCGATACCGCGCGGATCGTCGGCGCCGAAGGCAGCTACGACACACTGATCGCCGTCGTCGGTCCCGCCGTCGCCCAGAGCGGCCTGGACTACGCACGCCAGATCGTGGCCTCGGCGGACTACCTGCCATCCACCGTCGTGACATGGACGGCGCCCGACGGACCGGGCCAGGACCTGCTGCGCGCGAACGGCATACTGGTGATTCCCTCCCCCCAGCGCCTGGCCGCGGCCATGAGCGGGCTGCGCCGCTTCAATGAATACGGCGCGCGCCGTTCGGCGGCGGCAGCGGCACTGCCTGACGCCAGCGCCGAGCGACGGCGCAAGGCACGCGATTTCCTGTCGCAGGTCGCCACCAGGCAGTTGGCGGAACACCAGGCCCGGACGCTATGCGCCATCTGGGACCTGCCATTTCCACGGCAGACGCTGGCGCACGACATCGATACGGCTGAAGCCGCCGCCCGCGAGATCGGTTTTCCGGTCGCACTGAAACTGCAATCGGCACAGATCGGCCACAAGACCGAGATCGGCGGCGTCGTGTTGAACCTGAAGGATGCGGACAGCGTCAGGGCGGCGGCCGAACGCCTGCTGAATACGGCGGGCCTTGCCGACGACGTGAAGATCGACGGCGTGCTGGTCCAGGAAATGGTAATCGGCGCGGGCGAAGTCATCGTCGGCGGAGTCAAGGATCCCGAACTCGGCATGGCCATCATGGCCGGGCCGGGAGGAACGCTGGCCGAGGTCATGCAGGACGTCTCGTTCCGCCTGGCACCTTTCGACGCGCGAGAAGCCGAATGTCTCTGCAATGAAACGCGCCTGGCCGCGCTCGTGCATGGCGTACGCGGCCGGCCGGCGTGGGACGCGCCGGCGCTTTATCGAACCATCGAACGTATCGCCCTCATGGCATCGGAACTGGAGGATCTGGTGGATGAAATCGACTTCAACCCCTTGATCGTCCGTCGCGACGGCGAAGGCGTGGTGATCGTCGATGCACTCGTTGTGAAGATCTGATCATTGCTGGACCTACCTTTCGGGACTCATGATGACTATCAACCGACGTACCTTCGTAATGGGCATCCCCGCCCTTGCCATGGCCAGGCCGGCGCTATCGCTGGCCCAGGGCTCGTTTCCGGACCGGCCGATCCGGCTCATCGTTCCCTTCGTCGCCGGCGGAGGCGCGTCGGTCATCGCGCGGCTAATCTCCACGGTCGTCGCCCAGGACATGAATGCAAACATCATCGTCGAGAATCGGCCGGGCGCGGGCGGCAACGTCGCCACGGAATACGTGGCGCGCTCCGCGCCCGACGGCTACACGATACTCAACGGCACGCTGGGCACCCAGGCGATCAATCCCAATCTGTACAAGAACGTCAACTTCGATCCGATCAAGGATTTCAGCCCGATCTCCCGCGTCACCACCACGCCCAACGTCCTGGTCGTCAATCCCAACGTCCCGGCCCACACCCTGCAGGAACTGCTGGCCCTGGCGAAGCAAATGCCCGGCAAGCTGAACTACGGCTCGGGCGGCAGCGGCACGACTACCCACCTGTCCGGCGAGATGCTGCGCACGATGACCGGCATCAATATCGTGCACGTGCCGTATCGCGGCGATGGACCGGCCATCGTCGACCTGCTGGCCAACCGCGTGCAGATGATGTTCGGCAACCTGAACGGCATGACGCCCCTGATCCAGACCAAGCAGGTGCGGCCGCTGGCGATCACCAGCCTGCAACGATGGCCCACGCAGCCCGACATTCCGACCTTCGACGAACAGGGCGTCAAGGGTTACGAAATCAGCGGCTGGACGGGATGGCTGGCGCCGGCCGGCACGCCCCAGCCCGTCATCGACAAATTGAACAAGGCTTTGCGGCAGGCATTGGACAACCCTTCGCTGCAAGCGCAATTGAAGCAATTGGGCCTGCTCACCATCGGGGATACGCCCGAACAATTCAAGCAGGTCGAGATCACCGATCTGGCCAAGTGGAAGAAGGTGGTCGCCGACTCCGGCGCGTCCGTCGACTGAAAAGCAGGCTCAACACCGACAACGAGCGTCCATGACGCAACGACAAGGGAAAGAAATGGCATTGGAAACCGGCATGACCCACACCCTCACCGTCAAGGTCGACACCGCCCTGAGCGCCGAGGAATACGGCAACGAAGGCTTCGCGGTTCTGGCGACGCCCGCGCTGGTGGGATTGATGGAAAGATGCGCGATCGAGTCGCTGGCGCCGTCGCTCCAGCCGGGCCAGGGATCCGTGGGTATCCACATCGGCATCGACCACCTGGCAGCCACGCCGCTGGGCTTCACCGCCACGGTCACTTGCACGCTGACCGCGATCGAAGACCGCATTCTGCACTTCGCGATCGAAGCCTCCGACGGCATGGACCTGATCGCTCGCGCGACCCACCGGCGGGCGATCGTCGACATGGCCAAGTTCCAGGCCCGCCTGGGCGCCAAGGCGGCGAAGGCATCCTGACGCCGCGCGGCACCCCCGCGACGATCGACGATCATCGCGGGTGCCGGCCTCTCGCCTAGAAATGCACCCGCCCCAGGGATGCGCCGCCATCCACGTGCAGGGTCTGCCCCGTCATGAAACCGGCATCGTCCGACAGCAGGAACGCGATGGTGCCGGCGATTTCGTCCGGATTGCCGAAGCGCCCCATGGGCACGCCCGCCAGATAGCGGCGCTCGCCTTCGCTGCCCACGGGGTTGTTGGCGCGAAACAGTTCCGTTTCGGTGGGGCCGGGGGCAACCGCGTTGACGGTGATACCGGTATCAGCCAACTCCAGCGCCCAGCCGCGCGTAAAGCTGACCAGCGCCGCCTTGGCCGCGGCATAGGCCGTGCGCTGCGGCATGCCCAGGATGGTCAGGCTCGAGATATTGACGATACGGCCCCAGCGTCGCTCCCGCATGCCGGGCAATGCGGCCTGCGCCGTCAATACCGCGGGATGCAGATTCACACGGAAGACCTCGCCCATCGCGGCCAGGTCGACATCGGCCAACAAGGCTGGACGGACCAGGCCGACGTTGTTCACCACGCCATCCAGCACGTAGCGTCGCGAGAGCTCGGACAGGACTTCCCGGGTCGCATCGTCGTCGCCGAGATCCACGGCGACGAATGTGCCCGGGAAATCCGGCGGCGCGCTACGGGCCAGCCCGATCACGTGATGTCCGCCCGCGACAAGGCGACGCGTAAGCGCCAGGCCGATGCCCCTGGTGGCGCCGGTGATAAGGAAAGTACGGGACATGCGTGCTCCTTTGCCGCCCCATGGCGGCGATGCGGGTGAGGTTCAGGCCGGGCCGCGTTCAGGCCGGGCCGCGTCCAGGCCGGGCCGCGTTCAGGCGGTATGACCGGCGGCCTTGCGTATGGCCGGCAGCATCTCCGACGGATCGGGCCGGCGGGTGTAGTCCGGGTTCACCTCGGCATAAACGATCGTGCCGTCCGGAGCGATCACGTACCGCGCCGGCATGGGAAGCGTCCAGCTCGGATCGCCATTGAACGCGGGCAGATCGTTCTTCAGGGACTTGTAGAGCTCCACCAGGTAATCCTGCAATTCGAAGCGCAGGCCGAAGGACGCCGCGACGTCGTTATGCGCATCCGACAGGATCGGAAAGGACAGCGCGTTCTGGCGCACCGACTTGCGGCTGTTCGCCGCCACCTGCGGCGAGATCGCGAGCAAGCTGGCGCCGGCCGCTTCGATCTCGGGCAGGGTGGCTTGCAGGGCCTGGAGCTCCATGTTGCAGTAGGGGCACCACACCCCGCGGTAAAAGGTCACGACCAAGGGACCTTTGGCCAGCAGCTCGGCCGAAGACACCGGATCGCCATTCGGATCGTTCAGCGTGAAGCCAGGCGCACGGTCGCCGGCCTTGAGCGCGCGCCGGGCAGCGCCGGAGGCGATAAGTTCGGACGTGGCGCGATGCATGGTCTCGATGACGGCAGGCGGTACGTTGTAAGGCGGCTTGCCGGCCTGGAAATCCGCCTTGAAGGCGTCGAGCTTGTCCTGGAGCGACATGGAAAAATCCTTTGCAGAAAAAGGGGGAGAAAAGTCCGGGATCGGCGTTCGGCGCTGCCGGCGACTCCGGCAGCGCGGCCACGTCAGGCGGACGGATTGAAGGAGCGCGCGACTTCCGCGGCGCTGATGCCTTCAAGGGCCAGTCCATAGCCGGCGCCTTCGTCGACGATCCGGCGCAGCTTCTGGGTCAGCGCGATACGGGTGTAGCGGCTGGTCAGTGGCGGCAGCTTTGCCAATTCCCCCGCGATCTCACGGGCACGAGCCAGCAGGCGGTCAGCCGGAACGACCTCGTTCACCGCCCCCCAATCCTGGGCGGTATGGGCGTCCAGGCGCTGGCGCGTCAGGATGAAGTAGCGGCCGCGCACGCTGCCGATCACTTCGGGCCATAGCAGGTTCACGCCGTCGCCGGGCACGATGCCGAAGTCGAAATGCGGCTTGTCCTGGAACACGGTCTCGGGCGTGGCGAGGACGATATCGGCGAGCAAGGCATACTCGGAATGCAGCAGCACCGGACCGTTCAGCGCGGCGATTACCGGCACCTCGATGTCGAGGATATTCATCAGGACCTTCTTGCCCTCGCGGTAGATCTTGTCGTAGCCGCGCGGCGTAAAGAAATCGAACCCTTCCGGGCTGATCTCGTCCATGAAGGCGTCGCCGGTGCCGGTCAGGATCACCACGCGGTTCTCCGGATCGCTGCCGACGTCATGGAACAGGTCGACGAACTGTTCATGCGTGTGGCCGTTGAAGACCAGCTTGCCGCCGTTGGTATGGAGGGCGATTTCCAGCACGCCTTCCGGGGAGCGCGCCAGACGGGCATTGGGGTAGGCATCACGGTAACGGTCGAAGCGGGACATGGTGTTTCCTTTACGAGAGGGTTGTCTGGCCTGGCGCGCCTCATCAGGTCGGCACGTCGATGGCATGACGAGATTCTGGCTATCCTTTACTTGGAATGGCAGATATCATTCGTCCATATCATTTATTCCAGCTGGGAATAACCATGGACCGCCTTACCGCGATGACCCACTTCGTCCGCGTCATGGAAACGGGCTCGTTCTCCAGCGCCGCACGCGTCCTGGACATCGGGCAGCCCGCGGTGTCCAAGACGGTCGCGCAACTGGAGCAGCGGCTGGGGGTCAAGCTGCTGCTGCGCTCCACCCACGGGCTGACGCCCACCGAAGCCGGGCTGCGGTTCTACGAGCGCGCGCGGCTGGCCCTGCAGGAGGCGGACGAGGCCGAACTTGCCGCGCGGGGTGCCGGCGCCGGCCTGTCCGGCCGTCTGCGCATCTCGGCCGCGCCAACATTCGCGCGGCTCCACGTGCTGCCCCACCTGCCGCGCTTCCTGGACGCGCACCCCGGACTCGATATCGACGTGGTGCTGGACGATCGGACCATCGACCTCATCGCCGAAGGCATCGATGTCTCGCTGCGCATGGGCGTGCTGGCCGATTCCGCCATCGTGGCTCGCAAGCTCGCATCATCGCGTCGCTCGGTGCTGGCGACCGCGGAATATCTGTCCCGCGCGGGCACGCCCCGTGTGCCCGCCGATCTGGCCGATCACCAGACCCTCGTGTTCACCCAACTCAGCAATGTCTGGAATTTCAGCCGCGATGGCGCCGAAGTCTCCGTGCTGGTGCAAGGCCGGGCGCGCTTCAATGCGGCGGAAGGCATCCGCACGGCCGTACTCGCGCACATGGGTCTCACCATCGTGTCGGACTGGATGTTCGCGCCCGAGCTTGCCGACGGAAGCGTCCTGCGGCTGCTGCAGGAATGGTCCCTGCCTGACATCGACCTCTGGGCCGTATATCCCACCGGCCGCCTGGCCACGGCCAAGGCCCGTGCGTTTTCCGACTTCGTGGCATCGGTGATGCAGACACCGGCGCCCGCTACGGCTGCCCGCGAATCGCAAGCGGGTTGACGGCGTGCCCGCGCGCCGTTAACGTTCGATTCGCAGCCATCTCCATGGCATTGCCGCAGGCGTTATCGTCATCCAACGCGCCCGATACCGAGAGGGCCTCAGCAGAGGGATCTCGGAAGCACAGGCGCACGGCAATGCCCTCTATCCTTCATCCGTTCGATCGCTCTCGCCTATCCTGCCGCCCCGCGGTGGAGCGGCGCCCGCCGCGCGCATGCGGTTTCGGGGCCGTTCGGGTGCAGCGTCATGACGGTCGCCGTCGCCTTTTCCCCCACACCCTGATGGAAAGGCAACACCATGAAGATGACCGGAAACACCATCCTGATAACCGGCGGCACCAGCGGTATCGGCCGCGCGCTGGCCGAGGCGTTTCATGACCGCGGTAACCGCGTAATCGTCACCGGGCGACGACGCGCCTTGCTCGACGAGATCGCCGCCAGCCGTCCCGGTATCGTCGGCCTGCCGCTGGATCTGTCCGATCCGACCGCCCTGCCCGGCCTTGCCGAATATGTCCGCACGCACTATCCGGACTTGGACGTGCTGATCGCCAATGCGGGCATATCGCGGCCCGAGGACATCGCTTCGGATACCTGGAATGCCGCCGACGCCGAAGCGATCATCGACACCAATATCCTGGGCGTGCTGCGCGTCACCGCGGCCTTCCTGCCGCTGCTCAGGCAGCAGTCACACGCGACCATCATGGCGACCAGTTCGGCGCTGGCCTTCGTGCCACTGGCCAGCTTCCCGACGTATTGCGCCAGCAAGGCCTTCCTGCACTCGTGGTTGACCTCGCTCCGGCACCAGTTGCGCAACACGCCGGTGGAAGTGCTGGAGCTATCGCCGCCCTATGTGCAGACGGAGCTGACTGGCGCGGGCCAGGCTAGCGATCCGCGTGCCATGCCGATAGGCGACTACATCGCGCAGGTGATGCGCATGCTCGAGCGCGGGGATCATCCTCGCGGCGAACTCCTGCTCGAACGCGATCTCGCCAGGCGCTGGGCCGAACGGGATGGCACGTACGATGCGATCTACGGCGCGATGAACCCGGACTGACGGCCGCCCCACTGGCGGCATGCCGGCACGGCCTGGAAGCAAAGCGAACGAATTGCAAGCCGATGACCGGGCCGACGACCACCGTACCCATTCCGAGCGTTCGTGTCAGGTGCAGTGGCAGTCCAGGCGCATGGACAATTCCACATCCTCGCCGAAAGGCAGGGACAGGTACCCGCTACCCGGGGCGCGCACGCGCGCCAGGTAATCGGGGCTGTAGTCCGCGTTATCGGCCACGATAAGCGCGCCGGGCCGCAGCCGTGCCTCGACCAGATCGAGGATGTCGCCATAAAGCGACTTGGCCCCGTCCAGCAGCAGCAGGTCGATGCTGTCGGGCAGGTCCGTCACCAAGGTCTTCAGGGCATCGCCTTCACGGATTTCCACCAGGTCCGCCAGGCCGGCCTCCACCAGGTGCTGTCGTGCGCGAACCACCTTGGACGGCTCGAACTCGCTGCTTGTCACGCGGCCGCCGCCGTTATCGCGCACTGCCGCGGCCAGGTGGATGGTCGAAATGCCGAACGACGTGCCGAATTCGATGACGCTGCGCGCACCGGCACTGCGCACCAGCATGTAGAGCAGCCTGCCGGTCTCGCGCGACACAGGCAGCCAGAAATCCTTCAGCTGTCCATAGAAGGCCAGATATTCCGTCTTGCTGCGCATCATGCGGTCGAGCTCCTCGCGGGAGATCCCGGCCAATGAAGGGCTGGCCGCTTCGTCGGCCTGTTTGAAAAGGCGGTCCAGCAGCGCCGCCAGGGGGCGATCGGTCAACGTTGACGTCATGACAGTTTCCAATGGTGTAGTAAGGGTGCGGTATGCCGCCATATCGCGGCGATAAATGCGACGACTTCGTCGCATTAATCGATAGAATACGATCAAATAGTCGCATTCACCATTCGCATTGGGGTTCGCATTTTTCCGGCACCGCCGTGCTCTCGACAGGGCCCACGCGAAAATTGACGTCCTGGATAAATATGCGAATAATTGATCGCATACATACCGGACCTTCATTCTCACGCCACCATGTCCAGCCGCCGTCCGCAGATCGCTTCCCGCAAGCAACCCCAGCAAGCCCGTTCGACCGAACTGGTCGCGGCGATCCTGCAAGCCGCGACCCAGGTGCTGGCAAAGGAAGGCGCTGCCCGCTTCACGACCGCCCGCGTGGCCGAGAAGGCCGGCGTCAGCGTGGGCTCCCTATATCAATACTTCCCCAACAAGGCGGCGATCCTTTTTCGCCTGCAGGTCGACGAATGGCAGCAGACCACGCAGCTGCTGCGCGGCATCCTGGAGGACGTGGGGAAATCGCCTGTCGAACGGCTACGTGTACTGGTCCACGCCTTCATCCGTTCGGAATGCGAGGAAGCGGACATGCGGGTTGCGCTCAATGACGCCGCCCCGCTCTATCGCGACGCTCCCGAGGCACAGGCCGCGAAGGCGGCGGGAGAAAAAGCATTCCAGGCTTTCATGCGCGAGGCACTGCCGAAGGCAACGAAGAAAACACGCACCTTGGCCGGCGACCTGATCACCACGACGCTCACTACCGTGGGGAAGGAGTTCTCGGAGACGCCGCGTACCCCGGCGGAGATCAAGACCTATGCGGACGCCATGGCCGACATGATGTGTGCCTACCTGAGCGACCTCGGGCAAAAGGCTGCCATCGATGGCGATCGGAAGAAACAGTAGACGGGTCGCGGGCGCGGCCGGCCTCAGCGATGCAGGGCCAATCCCTTCGTGGCCTTGTCCACGGCCTTCCTGGGGCCACGTATCGCCAAGCCCACCAGGTCCGGATTGGCCGGATCCTCGGCGAGGAACGCCTGGCGATTGGCCTCGTCGTGCCCCGTTGCGAACATGGCGAACACATAGGGCAGCATCGTCACCTGTCGCTCCAATCCCACACGGTGCGCCGCCCGCAGGCCCGCGAGATCCGCCTCGAAAACCAGCATGGGCTGGCCCAGCATGTTTCCGTAGCGATGGCCGTTCGCATCGATATAGGCTTCGCCCATGGCATCCGGCGCCGCCGACGCAATGCCGGTGGCCAGAAACGCCACCACGTTCAGTCTTTGCCATATCGCCAGGTCATTGCGGACAATGAGGGCTACCTTGGTATCGAACACTCGGGACTCCAATCATGCGGGACCAGGCAGGCATGATCGGCGGCGGCCGGACCTCAGTCTAGAACGTTTGTGCACTGTCGCTGGTATGCCGCGGGCGTCAGCCGATAGGCGCGGCGGAACCAGCGGCCCAGATGGCTTTGATCGGCAAAACCGACATCCATGGCCACCTGCGCCGGCGCCAGGCCTAGCGCGAGCAAGGCCCGTGCTCTGCGCAACCTGAGCCGCACCAGGTAGGCGTGGGGCGACATGCCGAACGCCAGCCTGAACTGGCGAGTCAAACGAAATCGGTCCGTCCCGGCGTGGGCGGCCAGTTCGTCCAGACCGATATCCCGCCCCATCTGGTCGTGGAGGTAATCCCTGGCGCGGTCCATTCCGGCCGTCGAGCCGCCCCGCGCCGGCGTCGTCCGCGTGGACCACTGCCCGCACAGGAGACTCATCATGCGGTCCAGTCCCTGGTCGCGCGCCAGCCGCCCTTCTCCGTGATGCACGGCGACAAAGGCTTGCTGTATCGCGGCGCTCAACGCCGTGTCATCCGCCAGCGTGCTGCGAAAAGCAGGTTGGATCGCGGAAAGCTTCAGCCCGGCCAGCCCTTGCATCGAATCGGCCAGCCAAGGCAGAGGCAAGTACAACATGGCGTAGGTAAAACCGCTGTCCTCCGGTGCATGGCCGTCGTGCACGGCGCCGGGTTCGATCAGGATGGCGCGACCAGGCGTGCTTGTATGGGTCCGTCGATGGCACCGGAAGCGCTGGACGCCCTGCTGGGTGACGCCCACCAGCACCTCATCGTGATCGTGCGGGTCGTAGGCATGGCCGCGGAAATGCGCGTGCACGCTTTCGATGCCGGTTTCCGGATCGCGGCGTATCCTCACCCAATCGCCGACGGCCGCGTTCTGACGCTTTGTATCCATATCGCTCACATGCCTCGCTGCCAGCACCAATACGCTACTATTTTTGCTCTACCGCACCGATCCGGAGAACCACCGATGGCCAAGCAGACGATAGCGGATTATCTGGCGAAAACCCTGGCCGCCGCGGGCGTGCAGCGAATCTGGGGCGTCACGGGCGACAGCTTGAACGGGTTGGCCTACAGCCTGGACCAGTTGGGGTCGATCAAATGGATGCATACCCGGCACGAAGAGGCCGCCGCCTTCGCCGCGGGCGCCGACGCGGCATCCACGGGCCAGCTCGCCGTCTGCGCCGGCAGCTGCGGCCCCGGCAACCTGCATCTGATCAACGGCCTGTATGACTGCCATCGCAACCGCCAGCCCGTATTGGCCATCGCGGCTCATATTCCCTCCACGGAAATCGGCCTGGGCTATTTCCAGGAAACGCACCCGCAGGCCCTGTTCGCCGAATGCAGCCATTATGTCGAGCTGGTCACCAACGCCTCGCAGTTCCCGCGCGTGCTGGAACGGGCGATGCGCACCGCCTTGCAGGAGCGCGGGGTCGCCGTCATCGTTCTTCCAGGCGACGTCGCACTGAGCGACGGCCCGGATGTCGCGCCAGCCTGGACGCCGGTGGCACCTCCGGCCATTACCCCGCCGAATACCGAAATCGACAAACTCGCGCGCCTGCTCGATGACGCCGACGCCGTGACGATCATGTGCGGCAGCGGCGTGGCCGGCTCGCACGATGAAGTCGTCGCGCTCGCCGACACCCTGGGCGCACCCATCGTCCATGCGCTGCGCGGCAAGCCCTACATCGAGTACGACAATCCCTACGATGTCGGGATGACCGGGCTGATCGGCTTCAGCTCCGGCTATCACGCCATGATGTCCTGCGACACCCTGCTGCTGCTGGGCTGCGACTTCCCCTACCGGCCGTTCTACCCGCCCGATGCGAAGATCATCCAGGTCGACAACCGGGGGGCGCAACTGGGGCGCCGGACCCCGTTGACCCTGGGCCTGGTCGGCACCGTCAAGGAGACCGTCGCCGCCTTGTTGCCGTGCGTGCAGCGCAAGACGCAGCGACGCTTCCTGGACAACGCCCTGAAGCACTACGCGGACGCCCGCAAGGACCTGGACAGCCTGGCGACGCCCTCCGCGCCGGGCCGCCCCATCCACCCTCAGTACCTGACCCGCCTGGTCGACCAGGTCGCCGCGCCGGACGCGATCTTCACCGTGGACGTGGGCACGCCCACGCTATGGGCCGCGCGCTACCTGACGATGAACGGCCAACGCCAGTTGCACGGCTCGTTCAACCATGGCTCGATGGCCAACGCCATGCCGCAGGCCTTGGGCGCGCAGGCCGCGCATCCGGCCCGCCAGGTCGTATCCCTGTCGGGCGACGGCGGCCTGTCCATGCTGCTGGGCGACCTGTTGACGGCCGTGCAGCATGAACTGCCGATCAAGGTGGTGGTCTACAACAACAGCCTGCTCGGCTTCGTTTCGATGGAGCTGAAGGCCGCGGGGTATCTGGACACCAATGTCGATCTGTCCAAGACGGACTTTTCGCAGATCGCCAAGGGCGCCGGCATATGGTCCGTACGCGTCGAGGAGTCCAACGAACTGGAAGGCGCGCTGCGAGCAGCGTTCGCCCACCCCGGTCCGGCGGTGGTCGACGTAGTGACAGCCAAGCACGAACTGGCCATTCCGCCGTCCATCAACTACGCGCAGATGAAGGGCTTCAGCCTGTACATGCTGCGCGCGGTGTTCAGCGGGCGCGGCGACGAATTGGTGGAACTGGCCCGAACCAACCTGCGCTGACGGGCTGCCCGCTCATTCCGGCTTGATCATGCCGGCTTGATCATGCCGGCTTTGTTCATGCCGGCTTGATATTGCGGTCGCGGATGACACGGCCCCACATCGCCGACTCGCGGGCGATTTCCTCGGCGAGCTCCTGCCGGCTCCCCGGCGCCGGCGGCAAGCCATGCTTGTCCAGCGCGGCCACCACGTCGGGGGACTTCAGCACCTTGACCAGTGCGGCGTTCCAGGCGTCGAGCACCGCGACGGGCACCTTGGAAGACGCCACGAAGGCGTACCAATTCGTCGCGTTATACCCAGGGTAGGTCTCGGCGATGGTCGGCAGGTCGGGCAGGGCCGCCATGCGCTTCAGGCCGGTGGTCGCCAGCGGCACCAGCTTGCCGGCATCGATGCCAGGCTGGGCCGTCGCCAAGGTGGAAAAATACGCCGCCACACGGCCGCCCATCAGGTCCTGGAAGGCCGGCGCGCCGCCCTTGTAGGGGATATGCACGATATCCACCTTCGCCATATCGATCAGCAGCTCACCCGCCATATGCGAGGCCGACCCGTGGCCGGTGGAAGCAAAATCGATCTTGCCCGGGTTGGCCTTGGCATAGGCCATGAACTCGGCGAACGTCTTGATGGGCAGGCTGCTGTTGACGACCAACACATTGGGAAAGTTCACGCCCATGGTGATGGGCGCAAGGTCCTTCACCGGGTCGTACTGCAGGGGCATGAAGTGCGGCGCGATCGCCAGGGGGCCGACCGAGCCGAACAGGATGCTGCTGCCATCGGTGGGGCTTTGATGGGCGGCATACTGGTGGGCGATATTGCCGCCCGCGCCGGGCTTGTTCTCCACCACCACGGGTATTCCCAGGTCGTCGGTAAGCTTCCTGGCGATGATGCGCGCCGCGGCGTCCGATGCGCCCCCTGCGGCGAAGCCGACCACGATGGTGGCGGTCTTGAACGGCGGGAACGCCGGCTGGTTCTGGTTTGGCGATGGGTTCGGGCTTTGAGCCACGGCTTGCGCCCGAGCCATGACAGGGGTCATGGCGAGTGCGACCATCCCCAGGCCAGAAGTAAGGAACTGGCGTTTTTTCATTTTTTATCTCCTCCGCGAGAGCCGCAAGTAAACCACATCCGTGATCTCGTCCCGCCTCCGCTGGAACGGTGAATGGCGCCGCGCGGACGCACGACTTGCTCCGAGCGAGATACGGCGCTAATATGTAGACCGTTCAGTTCCAATTAAATCGACATGATCGGTCGAATAACCATGGCACCACAGACTTCTCCCGGACGCCCCCGCGAATTCGAGCTCGACGCCGCCGCGCGCGATGCGATGCATGTGTTCTGGAACCACGGCTATGAAGCCGCCTCCCTGCCCGACCTGATCGAGGGCACCGGGCTGTCGCGAGGCAGCATCTACAAGGCTTTTGGCGACAAGAAAGGCCTGCTGCTGGCCGCCCTCGATGTGTATATGGCCGACGGCCTCAAGCAAACCGCCGATCTCCTGTCCCAGCCCGGCCTGGTCAAGGAAGCCATACGTGCATCGCTGCGACGCTATGTACACCTGTCCTGCGGCGCCGCCGGGCGTCGCGGATGCCTGGTCGTGGCCATGGCCGTCGAGCAGGCCGCGCATGACGCCGATATCGCCGAACGCACGGGTCGCATGTTCCGCCGGATCCAGCAGCTCTATGCCGGCGCCATCGTTCGCGGCCAGGCGAACGGCGAAATCCGCGAAGGCGACGAGCAGGCCATGGCGCGTTTCCTGGTTTGCCAGATACAAGGAATGCGCGTGCTCGGGAAGACCGGCGCGTCGGAAAGCGAGATGACCGAGATCATCGAAAACGCGATGCTGGTACTCAACTGAGCTCAATTTTTTTACCCATTTTGGAACCAATCAGTTCCTAAAAAAGGCGCTTATGTCACCACAACTCCTACCCCCCAACCATGATCGCCGCTGGGCAATGTTCGCGATCCTGCTGGTCGGTTCCTTCCTGCCGCCGCTGGACTTCTTCATCGTCAATGTCGCCCTTCCCTCGATACAGGCGGACCTCGGAACGTCATCGTCCGCCGAGCAGTTGGTGATTTCTTCCTACGCCGCGCTTTATGCCGTCACGCTGATCACCGGCGGACGCCTGGGCGATCTGTACGGCCGCGGCCGCATGTTCTTCCTGGGATTGACCGGCTTCGCGGCTGCGTCGGTGCTGTGCGGCTTCGCCTGGTCTCCCTGGTCGCTGGTCGCCGGACGGGCCTTGCAGGGCGTGACCGCGGCGATCATGGCGCCGCAGGCGCTTGCCTCGGTCCAGGCGATCTTTCCCGAACGGGAAAAACCGCTCGCGCTCAGCCTCTACGGTGCCGTCTTCGGCCTGGCGTCCGTCATCGGACAGGCGCTGGGCGGCATACTGATTTCACTGAACCTGTTCGGCCTGGGATGGCGTGCGATCTTCCTGGTGAATCTGCCGGTGGCGGTGCTGGTCATCCTGTTCGGCATCCGGGTCTTGAAGGAAACACGTGCGCCCCACGCCAGCAAGCTCGACCCCGTGGGCATTCTGCTGTCCATGGCCACGCTGGGCGCGCTGATCGTACCGCTGGTGGAAGGCCGAGAGGCAGGCTGGCCTTTGTGGTCCTGGGTGTCGCTGGTCGCCGCGCCCATGCTGGCATGGCTGTTCTGGCGTTATGAGGCCCGGCTTGCTCGTAAAGGCGGCTCTCCCCTGCTGGACCCCACGGCGCTGCGGGCGCCGGGCCTGGGCCGGGCCCTGGTGATCGCCTTGCTCTTCTACTCGATCGCCGCCTTCTTCCTGCTGTTATCGGTGTACCTGCAGAATGCGCTGCATGTGGACGCGCTGGACGCGGGGCTGGTGTTCCTGCCGTTCGGTGCGGGGTTCCTGCTCGGTCCGCTGGCCACGCCGTCCTTCAGGCGCGTGCTGGGCGACTGGGTCAACCCGATCGGATTGGGGCTGGAGGCCGCCGGCTTCGTCGCGCTCGCCGCGTTGGTCGTCGGCACACCCACCGGGATGGCGCCCGCCTCCGTACTGCTGGGCGCCATTCTCTTCGCCATCGGCTTCGGACAAGGTCTCGGCATGCCGACGCTCATGCGCCTGGTGACGAGCCGGGTGGCCCCGGCTTACTCCGGCATGATCGCCGGCATCGCGAGCTCGACCCTGCAGGTCAGCACGGCGCTCAGCGTGGCCGTGATCGGCGGGGTCTTCTACACCGTCCTGGGTTCGCGGCACGATCCCGCGAGCATTACTCATGCCTTCCTGATCGCGATTCTATGCATCGCGGTCTGCCTGGGCGCGGGCTCGATATTGGGCACCACATTCGCCCGGCGCAGCGGCACGCCCGCAGTTGCGCCGCGCCAGGCAAGCAACCCGAAGTGATGGCGGACGTCCGGCGCTATACCGACGCGACACCGCTGCGCGTGCGCGCGGTGGCGCTCTAGCCTCGGCCGCCGGGCTCGGGATTACGCGCCGGGACACGCTCCGCGAACCAGATCGCGATCGCGATTGCCGCGACGCCCGTCAACTGCAGTCCGCCAAGCCGCTGGCCCAGCAAGATCCAGTCGATCACGATCGCGACCGCGGGATACACGAACTGGAACAAGGCGATGCGGTCCGTCCTCAGACGCGCCATGCCGCTATACATGAGCGTGTACGCCAGCCCGGTGTGGATGATTCCCAGCCCGGCGAGCCATGCCCACGGCTCGCCCCACTCCGGCCAGCCATGCTGGGCCGGCCAGACCCATAGCGTGACAGCGCCGATGGCGCACTGCCACCACGCCAGGACGCCCGCCGGCAGGCCGATCAACCGGCGCGCGATGATGGTCACGCATGCCATGCAGAACCCGGCCACCAGGCACAAGGCCACGGCGACCCAATACGCCCGCTCATCGATGCCGGCCGTCGGATGCTCGGCGATACCCGCCGCCAGCACCAGGCCGATCATCGCCGCGCCAGCCGCGGCCATGCGGCGCTTGCCTGGCGACTCCTTGAGGCATAAAGCGCCCAATAGCAGCGCCCATATCGGATGCATATTGCATAGCACGATCGCCACGCCCGCCGACAGCTGGTCGATGGCGGTGAAGAACAGGCTCCAGCTGAGGATCATCAAGGAAGCGGCGGCGAGTATCCAGGCAACGGTCGTGCGGGTCGGCAGCAGATGGCGGGCGCGCCCGCGCATCACCATCCAGGCAGTCATTCCGGCCAGTCCGAACGCGCAGCGGAACCACGTTTCCGTCAGGGCATCGGCCCGGGCCTGGTTCACGAAGACGCCGATCGTCCCGAGCAAGGCATTCCCGAGCACGAATAGTTGCGCACCCGACCAGATTCGGGGCGCCGCAAGGCCCGCGCTCGTCTCCACTGTCCGCTGGTTTGTGTTCATGCCGGACAGTTTCCATGTGGCTGGAACCGATGGAAAGCGCATAATTCGCAGTTCAACCATTCGAAATTCGAAAGCGTCGAATATGAATCAGCGCAATCTGCAGACGGACTGGCTGCGATGCTTCGTGGCCGTGGTCGATGCCGGCTCATTGTCGAGCGCGGCAACCGAAGTCCACCGGTCGCAGTCGGCCGTGAGCATGCAACTGAAAAAGCTGGAAAGCGCCCTGGGGCTGCGGCTCATCGATCGCGGCTCCCGCAAGCTGGAGCTCACGGCGGACGGCCAGACGCTGCTCAGCTATGCTCGCCGCATCCTGGATTTGCACGCGGAAGCGCAGATCGCCCTGCAAGGAGAGCAGCTCACCGGCCGGGTCCGGCTCGGCGTGCCCGACGACTATGCCGAAAGATACCTGACACCGGTGCTGCGACGATACGCGCCGCAACACAGCGGCGTGGAAATCGAGCTGGTCTGCGAGCAATCGACCTCCCTGATTCCGCGCGTCGCAGGCGGCGAGCTGGATATCGCCTTGGTGTCGCGCGATCACGGGCGACGGGGGACATTGCTATTCCACGAACCCATGGCCTGGGTAGGTGCTCCCCAATTCGAGTTGTGGCGCCGCGACCCCATGCCGATCGCCGTGTACGAAAGCGCCAGTCTCGCGCGGCGCAGCGCGATTCAGTCGCTCGCGCAGCAGGGACGCCGGTACAAAGTCGTCTACAACAGTTCCAGCCTTGCAGGGCAGATCGCCGCGGTCGAAAGCGGGCTCGCCGTGGCGGCGCTGACTCAATGCAGCGCCCCCAAGCATCTGCGCATCCTGGGGCGAGAAGAAAACCTGGGCCCGCTCGAACCGATGGAAGTGGCGGTCTACAGGAGCCGCGAATCGCGCGGTTCGAAAGCTGTCGACAGCTTGCAGGCGCTGCTGGTCAGAACGTTGCGGCAGTCCGCGCCGGCCTGAGCCTCACCGTAGACACCCCTGCCCTTGGAGCGTCGCTTCGATCGCTTCGTCGAGCGGCGTGCGCGGTTCGCGACCGAGCGTGGCCACGAGCCGGGCATTATCCATACGCAGTGGCGTGCGCCACAGATAACGCAGCTCCTTCACTTCGCGAAATGTTTCGTTGAACGGCGCCCCCAGCGTAAACACCCACCAGGGAAGGCTGGCGACACTCGGCTCCCGGTCTGTGCGCTTCGCCACCACCCGCTTGATGGTAGCGGCGAACTGCGTGCCGTCCTCGTCCCAGTGCCCGCTCATATGGAAGCGCGCGAAGGCATCGAGCGTATCGCGCCTTTTCGTGTCGCCGGATGCTGCGGCGAGTGTTCATTCAACAATGGAAACGCGTCGGGCCCGAAGTTGTACACAATACCCGGCAAGGCGATGGTCGCCCGCTGGGCCTGCGCCGCCGCGATGGTATTGTCCATCATGGGCAGCACGAGTTCGGCCCAACGCTTGTACCCTGGCGGATTCACCGCGTGCACGATCACCGACACGCCCTCGGCCGCGCGCATGACGTCATCGCGTTTCATCGCATCGCCGGCGATCCACTCGATACCGCGCTCCTCGTCGCCCCTGGGCTGGTTGCGACGCAAGGCGCGTACGTCCCACCCCGCATCCCGCAACTGCCGCGCGACCTCGCCGCCGATGCCGCCCGTCGCGCCCAAGACCAGAACACGCTTGCCTTCGGTCATGGCTAGGCCCGTCCCTGCGTGGCTTGCGTCGATCGCAATATCTTGCGCAGGGTGACCAGCGTCAGGTCGTCCCGCAACGGCGCGCCGACGCTGGGGTCGTCGTACGGGAAAGCCTCGATTTCGCCCGTTCTTTCATAACCTCGCCGCTCGTACCAGGCGATCAGGCTATCCCGAACGTTGATGACCGAGATCTTCACGCAAACCGCGCCCTGCGCGCCGACGAAGGATTCGGCGGCGGCCATGACCGACTTGCCTATGCCAGCGGCCTGGCAGGCCGGGCTGACCGCCAACATCGACAGATACCACTCGTCCTTATCCATCGGGCGGAGCGCGACACACCCTTGAATCCGATGCGAGTCCGGGTCTCTTGCGATCAGGATGGTCGTCTGCCCTTCCTGGATCATCCTGGCAAGCGAGGCCTGGTCGACGCGGCGTCCCTGTATCAGTCCCGCCTCGGTCGTCCAACCGCCGGACGAAACGCCGCGATAAGCCTGATTGACAAGCTCGGCGAGGCTGTCGGCATCGTCCAGGGTAGAAATCGTCAGTCTCATGCAAATCCTCGTCGGCTTGCCGTTCTTCGAACGATTATGCCCTTGCGACCGCGCCGAACATAAACTTCACCAAAATGTTAACGGGGCGCCAGGCGCTTATGGTCAGCCGCTTCGTCCAGGCCCATTGGAACGCATAAAAACGCACGGCGCAGCGTACTTTCTAAAAACAGAAAATCGTCCTTCAATAATCAATCTTCATTTCTTTTCTCGCAAAGCTCACACTGGCGCCAAGCCGAGCCAACAGGCGGCGAAACCAAAGGACCGAACCACGGTTCTCTCCAGGAGCGCAAATGAAATACCAAACCTTGGGCAACACCGGTTTGCTCGTGTCGCGGCTTTGCCTGGGCACGATGACCTTCAGCGGCGGCAGCGGCGTATACCGGCATATCGGCAGCGTCGACCAGGCCGGCGCCGATGAACTCGTGAAGGCCAGTATCGACGCGGGAATCAACTTCTTCGATACCGCCGACGTCTATTCGGGCGGTGAAAGCGAAAGCACGCTCGGCCAGTCCTTCAAGAACCTGGGCATCCCGCGCAAGGATTATGTGCTGGCCACAAAGGTCTACAGCCGCATGGGTCCCGGCCGCAACGACGTCGGCGCGTCGCGCGGCCACATCATGGATGCCGTCGACGCCAGCCTCAAGCGCTTGCAGACCGACCACATCGATCTGTATCAGGTGCATGCAACGGACACCCTGACCCCGGCCGAGGAGACGCTGCGCGCGCTGGACGACCTGATCCGCCAGGGCAAAGTGCGCTACATCGGCGTGTCGAACTGGCAGGCCTGGCGCATCGCAACCGCGCTCGGGATCTCGGCCCGCCTGAACCTGGCGCGATTCAACACGCTGCAGGCCTATTACTCGATCGCGGGCCGCGATCTGGAGCGTGAATTGGGCCCGCTGCTGGAAGCGGAAAAGATGGGCCTGCTCGTGTGGAGCCCGTTGGCCGGCGGCCTGTTATCCGGAAAATTCAGCCGCGACAACCAATCGCCGGAAGGCTCGCGCCGAACGGGGTTCGACTTCCCCATCGTCGATAAGGAGCGCGCCTGGAACGTCATCGACGTGATGCGCCCAATTGCCGAAACCCACGGCTGCAGCCCCGCCCGGATTGCCCTGGCATGGCTGCTTTCCAAGCCGGTCGTGACGTCGGTGCTGGTGGGCGCCAAGCGCCTGAGCCAGTTGGAAGACAACATCGCCGCCGTCGACATCACGCTGGGCGACGAGGAAGTCCGGCAACTGGACGAGGTCAGCGAGCTGCCCCAGGAATACCCAGGCTGGATGCTCGCCACCCAGGGCGCCGATCGTCTCGGCCCCGTCGATCTGTGGGGCGGCAAGACGGCGCCTGCCTCCTAGCGCGCCACGGCAAGCTCGGGATTGCCGCTCACCACCTGATCGGCCAGGAAATCGGCCACGGCCCGTATGCGTGCCGATGCCGCCAGGTCGGCATGGGTCACCAGCCATAACTCGTTGCTGAACACCTGGTCCGCCGGGACGACGCGCACGAAGTCGTCGCCCACGGCCAGGAAATCGGGAATGACGGCCAATCCCAGACCGGCCCGGACCGCCGCGATCTGGGCGGGTAGGCCGCTCGTGACCAGCGCGATCCGGCAAGCCGGATGCTCGCGCGCCAGCCAGGCCGCGGCAGGCAGGTGCGCGTGGCTTTCATCCCAGGCGATGAAATGGCGTCCACCGAGCGGCGCGCCATCGACAGGCGGATTGTCCTCCAGATACTTGCGGCTGCCGTAGACCGAATACGTCATGTGGCCCACGCGCCTGACCTTCAGGTTTCCACGTGCCGGACGGATCACGCGCAGGGCAATATCCGCCTCCCGGCGACCGAGTTCGGCCGTGACCGTGCTGGTGATGATCTCGATGCAGATGCCGGGATACCGCGCCTTGAAGGCAGGCATGGCCGGGATGATGAGATCGGTCGCAAGGTTCTCCGACGTCGCCAGCCTGACCGTGCCCACAGGCGTCTTGTCGATGCCCGCCGCCCCGCGCTGCAGCGCCATGATGCTGTCCTCGACCTGCTCGGCGTGGCTGAACACCTCGCGACCCTCATCGGTCAGCAGATAGCCGGCCTGGCTCCTGGCGAACAGGACAATCCCCAGGCTCGCTTCCAATTCGCCGATACGACGGCTGACCGTGGACTGGCTGACGTCCAGCTCGCCCGCCGCCTGCGTCAGGCTTCCGCTGCGGGCCACGCACAAGAAGTACCTTAGATCGTTCCAGTCCATGTGGGGTTTGTTCTAGTTGAAGGTGGAGTCTTCACTTTCCCTTCAGACGGGCAACAACCCGGCCGCCCGATAGCCATCGATCAACGCATCGAACAGCTTGATGTCGGAACGGCCGCGCGCCATCAGTTGCGCACCCGCGATTGCGGCGAAGATGGCACGTGCTCTTTTCCTGGCTTCCCTGGAATTGCCCATGCCCGTGGCTACAAGCGTCTTCTCAAGCCAGGCGACGTTGACGTCGGAAAACGCCTGGACTTCCGTCTTGACCAGGTCAGGCAAATCATCGTATTCAGCGGCCATGAAGCTGCACAGGCATATGCGGTTGCCGTTCTCCAGCGACTTGCGAAATGTCTCCGGATACTTGCGCAGGCAGTCGGCCGGATCGGGAAAGCGGGTCGACAGCGCTTCGAGCGCCGCCGCCGAGTCTTCCCAATAGCGCCTGGCGACAGCGGCAGCAAGGTCCGCCTTGCTCGGGAAATGATGATAGAGGCTCGCCGCCTTGATGCCCACCTCTTCCGCCAGGCTGCGAAGGTTCAAGCCACCGTAGCCATGCGCCTGCGCGATCTTTTTCGCGACCGACAGGATGCGCTCACTTGAACTATTGTTTGCTTGGATCTCCACGATTCCACCTGGACGAACGTACTGACGAAACGCAGTATATAACCCGCTATCGCTCGCACATTCCGTCGTCGGCAGCCTGCCACCGTCACATCTAGCCGGCCGCGATATCCGAAAACGCAGGCTGCCGGTATACGCTGGGACGCTGCTTTATACGCTCGTACCATCCCAATAACGCCGTGCATTCGGCGGGTACGGGCAGGTCGACGATCCTGGCGAAGACCAGGCCGCCGATCACGGTAATGTCGGCCATCGAAAACTCCGCGCCTGCCACATAAGGCTGCTTGCTCAACACAGCGTCGAAGTAATGCATCCCGCGCAAGGCCTTGTCGCGCTGCCTGATTCCCCATTCAGGGTTCTGGTACAGCTCGACCTTGGGCCCCAACCCCGGGGTGCCGTGATGGAAGTACACGCTGATCGCATCGAGCAACTCGATCTCGGCCCGTTTGTTCATCATATGGATGATGCCTTTTTCGAGGGCATTCCTGCCGGTGAGCGTGGGATGGTTGTCCAGCCCGTCAAGATATTCCGTGATGGCGGTGCACTCGGCAATGCAGGTGCCGTCCGCAAGCTCGAGCACCGGCAATGTGCCCGAATAGTTTTTACGCGCAATGAACTCCGGGTCCTTGTGCTCCCCTTTGTACAGGTCGACCATCACGAATCGCACACGAGCCTGCAGGTTCTTTTCCGCGAGCGCGATGCGCACACGCGTGGGATATGGACCCTTGGGAAAATCATGAACCGTCATCAGCGGCTCGTCTTTCTCGACATTCCTGGCAATACCTGGCACCGGTTTTCTCCTGGTTGACGCCCGTTTCGGGCAAGTTGGCGAAGAGCCATCCCATTACCTACCTAACAGTTGTTAGGCAGAATAGAGGTCCATAGCCGCGTTGTCAAGACCAAGCCCTTTAGAATCCCGGTGCCGATGACGACCCGGCTGGTTGTCCACCACGCTCACCGCCTTTCTTCACGCCTATATCGGATCCGACCGTGACTCCTTCCCTCCTCCGCCGAAAACTATTGATTGGATTGCCGCTGCTCGCGGGCATGGGTGCGATCCGCGACGTCCATGCAGCCGGATCGGCGCTGGCCGATATCGAACGCCGTAACGGTGGCCGCCTTGGCGTTTTCGCGATCGATACCGCTACGGGCCGCACCCTTGCCCATCGCGCCGACGAACGATTCCTGATGTGCAGCACGTTCAAGGGATTACTCGCCGCGCAGGTACTGCAACGCGTCGATAGCGGCGCCGAGCGGCTCGACCGACTCGTGCGCTACACGGAAAAGGACCTGATTTTCACGTCGCCCGCAACCAAGGCCAACGTCGGGCGTGGGTCGATGTCGATCGAAGAACTCTGCCGCGCGGTCCTGGTGGAAAGCGACAACACGGCCGCGATCCTGTTGATGCGCGGTGCCGGCGGTCCTGCCGGGCTTACCCGGTTCGTACGTGGCCTTGGCGATACCGTCACACGCTCGGATCGCTATGAACCCGACTCGAACCGCGCGGGCGGCGTCTTCGACACCACATCGCCGAAAGCCATCGCCACCGTGGCGCAACGCCTGCTGCTCGGCGATGTCCTGAGCACGAGCTCTCGCGCGATGCTGGAACGCGGGATGGCCGACTGCAAGCCGGGCCTCAATCGGATCCGCGCGGCGCTGCCAGCCGATTGGCAGGCCGCCGATCGTCCCGGGACCAACATCGACAACGAAACCAATGACTACGCGCTCGTGCGCCCGCCCGGACGCGCGCCCTTGCTCGTCGCCGTCTACTACGACGCGCCGGGCGTCAGGATGGACAGGCGAGAGGCGGTTCTGCGCGAGGCGGGTACGGCATTCGTGAAGTGGGCCACGAGCGCGGCATGACCCCGCCGGACCAGCGGAGCAGGAAAGTCGATCTCCTGCGCGGCGTTCTCGCCAGGCGGCTCGAATGGGATGGCCGCGTGCGCCTGGGCGATGGGTTGCGTACCAGCTGGGACCCGTGACACATTTACGGCTAGTGATGCAGCTCGTGATGCACCTGTCGCCAACACGAACCGGAGTAGCCAACCATGACGGATATCCCCTACCGCAACGCACTCATCATCGGCGCAGGCTCGGGTATCAGCGCCTCGCTGACACGACTCCTGACGACCGCGGGCCTTCCCGTCGTCGTGGCAGCGCGGAATGTCGACAAGCTCGGCCCTCTGCTGGAAAGCACCGGGGCCACGGCCCTGGCCGTCGATGCGGCGGATCCGCGCCAGGTCGAGCAACTGTTCGTCGAAGTGGAACAGCGTATCGGCGCGCCCGAGATCGTGGTCTACAACGCGAGCGGCCGGGTGCGCGGCCCGGTCGCCGATCTGGATCCCGGCGAAGTCGAGCGGGCCGTCGCGGTGACGGCAATGGGGGCGTTCTACACCGTGCGGGAAGCCGCGCGGCGCATGACGTCCGTCGGCAAGGGCGCAATCCTGCTGACCGGCGCTACCGCGGGCGTAAAAGGCTTCGCCCTGTCAGCCCCCTTTGCGATGGGCAAGTTTGCACTGCGGGGACTCGCGCAGAGCGCGGCACGGGAGTTGATGCCCAAAGGCATCCACGTCGCCCACTTCGTCATCGATGGCTCCGTTCGTTCAAGCGAACGTGTGGACGCTGCCGACTCGACGCTCGATCCGGACGCTATCGCTCAATCCTACGTCGACCTGCTTCGCCAGCACCGTAGCGCGTGGTCCTGGGAAATCGAGGTCCGGCCGTGGGTCGAACGCTTTTGATTCCGACGTGGTCCGCAAGGCCAGGACGGCTCCCCGTACTGGATGTGCAAATAAACAGGATTCCGATGTAACCGCTACGCCCGTGCCGCCGAACTACAGGTGATGGGCGTCAGGCCAGGGGTGCCGACGCCAGGGAAAACTTGAAACGGGGCGCACGATGCCAAAGAGAAGACTGTCTTTCGGACTCCTGCTGGGTACGGGTTTCGCGGTGGTCGTCCTGTTGGGATGCGGAGCGTCCATCCTGGCCAGGCATTACCTGAGCGCGATCAAGGACGACGTGAACCTCCTGGCCAATGTGCCCATCGACAACCTGATCTATGTGCAGCAGATCAAGGACGGGATCGGCGTTCGTTCGCAGATCGTGCGCGACCTGCTGCTGGCGAGCGATCCTGACACCTTGGCCAAGATGGAAGGCCGCCAGGCCGACCTGGCTCGCCAGTCAGCGGCGGCAGCCGCGCAATTGGCTGACCGGGCGCTCGATACCCAGGCAGCGGAACTGGTGCGGCGGCTGGATTCCGCCCGGCCCGTCTATGACGACTTGCTGGCGAAGTCCATGGTCCTTGCAGGCAGGCGCGACATCCCTGCCGCCACCGACGTGCTCCTGAAGGAAATGCCCGCCGCCCAGGCGAACTACCTGAACGTCCTGAACGAGATGGCAGCGTACCAACAGGACCAGGCGTTGGCCGTGTCAGGCGACGCGGAAACGGTTGTCAGCCTGGCTGTGCGCATCATGACCGGGCTGGCGATATTCGCCGCCGTCTTCGGCGCCGCGGTCGCCATCGCCATTATCCGCAAGGTCCTGCGCCAATTGGGCGGCGAACCGGCCTACGCTGCCGCGGTGGCGCGACAGCTTGCGGAAGGTGATCTTGCACTCGCCATACGTTTGCGCAAGGGCGACGAGTCGAGTCTGCTCGCGCACATCGAATCGATGCGGCACAAGCTGGCTGATATCGTCGATCAGGTCAGGCGCGGCAGCGAGTCGATCTCCGCCGGCACCGGCCAGCTCGCGGCGGGCAATGCCGATCTCAGCCAGCGGACGGAAGAACAAGCGGCGAACCTGCAGGAGACGGCTTCCGCGATGGAGCAGATGGCGTCGGCGGTTCGCCAGAACGCCGACACGGTCCTCATGACGTCTTCCCTGGCGGCACAGGCAAGCGAGGCCGCCGGCAAAGGCGGAGAGGCGGTGATGGAAGTGGTGCAGACCATGGACGAAATCTCGACCAGCTCGCGCAAGATCGGCGACATCATCGGCATCATCGATTCCATCGCGTTCCAGACCAATATCCTTGCATTGAACGCCGCCGTGGAAGCGGCTCGCGCCGGCGAGCAGGGTCGGGGCTTCGCCGTGGTGGCCAGCGAAGTGCGCACGCTGGCGCAGCGCTCCGCCCAGGCAGCCCGCGAGATCGCTGATCTGGTGAAGGAAAGCGTGGACAAAGTGCGCAATGGGGGTGAGACCGTCGGACGCGCGGGGTCGATCATCAGCGATGCGGTACAGCAGGTGCGCCGTGTAGCCAGCCTGGTTGGCGAAATCGGCACCGCCACGCGCGAACAGGAGCAAGGCATTTCGCAGGTCGGCATCGCGGTCACGCAACTGGATCAGGTCACCCAGAGCAACGCCGCGCTCGTCGAACAGTCCGCCGCCGCGGCCGATAGTCTGTATGCCCAGGCCGCCCAACTCGTCACCCTGGTCGGCGCCTTCCGGCTTCAAGCCCATGAGCGGTACGCGTGAACGCGAGTGGCTGGCTCGCCCACGCGCCCCATGGGCTCAAGGCAGCAGGATCACCCTGCCGAAGGCCTGTCTCGACATCACGTAGGCATGCGCGGCCTGGGCTTCCCGCAGCGGAAAGGTCTTGTCGATCACGACCTTCAGTTCCCCTGTCGCGACACGCTCCAACAAGCTCTGCACGCTTGCGTGGACCCGAGCGTGCTCCTCGTCCAGGAGCGAAGGAAAGAACACGCCATGCACGCTTTGGTTTCCCCGCCACAAGCTGACCGGATCCAGTTTGTCCTGGTCCCGGCCGGACACGCCGACCGTAACGATGCGCCCCTTGTACGCCAAGGCCTGGACGCCTCGCACCAAAGTGCTGCCCGCGATGCTGTCCACAATGAGATCCACGCCGCGTCCGCCGGTCAGGCTTGCGACTTCGGCCACGAAATCGCTTTTGACGTAGTTGATGCCGGCCGTCATGCCATAGGTCCGCAGCCGCGCAAGCCGTGTGTCATCCGACGCGGTCGCGTACACGGTGGCGCCGGCGCGATGCGCCAACTGGATCGCGGCCAGCCCCAGCGCACCGGCTCCCGCATGTATCAGCACGGACTGCCCGCGCTTGAGATTTCCCGCGTCGAAGAGGCATTCATGCGCCGTGCCCCACGCGACAGGCACCGCGGCCGCCACCGCCATATCGAGCGCTTCGGGAATCAACCAGGTGTCCACGGCTGGCGCGGCCACCCTCTGCGCATGCGATCCCCATGACAGAACCGCCACGACGCGATCGCCCGGCTGACGATCGTGCACGTTCTTTCCCACCGCCTTGACGATTCCCGCGCACTGATAACCCACGATGTGCGGAACACGCGCGAGGGGACGGATTTCCCGATTGATCAGGTCCCCGCCCTCCACGGAGATTGCTTGTATCTCCATCAACACGTCGTCCGGCCCGCATACGGGCTCGTCGACCGTTTCATAGCGGAACACGTCCGGCGGTCCGTTTTCATAGTACACAGCTGCCTTCATGGGCATACTCCTTCGTGCGACGATCACTGCGCCGCGATGGGAACGATCGAGGCAATCCGCCAGCCAGCCGCGGTGCGTACCGCGACCTCGTAGACCAGGTACGGCGCCGTGCGCGCATCGGCCGCGGAGTGGCCCAGTGTGATTTGCGTGGGTGCGTACAGCTGGGCAACGTCGCCCGTCAGGGGAATCACGCGCAACTTGCTCATATCGGGTTCGAACTTCCAAACCCCCTTGAAGGTTTCACGGAAGTGGTCGATAAGCGCCGGCTTTCCCCAGAATTGGTATGGCCGCGCGACGAAAACCACCGGGTCGCCGAGATCGTTCGGCCCCGCGAAAACCGCGTCGAATGCCTTCAGGTCGTGCCGGGTCGCCGCTTGCGCCTGGCGCTCGAACACCTGCTGCACTTCCCGCCGATCCGTCTCGGTGAAAGTCGTGGCGGCGAAAGAGGCGCTCGACACCAGCAGCGTCGCGCAGGCGATTCCACGGCACAACGTGCCCTTGGCTGACATTTTCATTTGCTTCTCCTATTGAGTGGGCAGCGGAAGAATCGCCGTGAATCGCCAGCCTTGCGCTGTGCGTACGGCGAATTCGTTGATCAGGTAGGGTGCGGTCACGGGCGCCTGGCCAGGCGCCCCCAGCGTCACCTTGGTGGGTACGTATATCTGCGTCGTGTCCGCGCCGAGCGGCACGACGCGGGCACGCGACATATCGGGATCGAGCCGCCAGGTTCCTTTGAACGTCTCTTCAAAATGCTTCATGACGGCCTTTTTTCCCCAGAATTCATAGGCCCGCGCGACGAAGGACACGGGGGATGACGCATCGTCGGGACTATCGGCCAGGACGCTATCGAGCTTGGCGATATCGTGCGCGTTCTCCGCCTCGACCTGGCTCAGGAACAGCGCGCGGACATCCTCGCGATCGGCGGCGACCGTATCCCTGGCTTCGGCCGGGGCGCTTGCCGCCATCGCCACGGCCGCCAAACCCAACAGGCCCGGAGCAAGAAGTTTTCGCATCATATAGATAGCCTTATATACCCATATATCGGAGACATCCGGATAACGTGGGCGCGTCATCCGATGCGTACAGCCTTGCTGCTTGAATCGTCTATTCCGGGACTTCGAGATCCAGGGTGGTGACCCGCTGCATCACCCGGCGCATCGCAAGCGCGTCTTCTTTACCGAAAGCCGCTTCGAATCGACGTTGCGCGCGCTCCCAGGCAATCCTGCCGGCGGCTTCCTTGGCCCGGCCGGCTTCGGTCAAGGTGATTTCCCTTTCCCTGCGGTCGTTCTTGCCCACGGCGATACGGATCAGGCCATCGCGTTCGAGCGGGCGCATGTTATGCCCCATCGTTGCCCTGTCGGTGACCAGGATCTCGGCCAACTCCGCGATCGTCAGCGCGCCGCGAGTGGCCAGCAGGTTCAGGATCGCGTATTGCGTGATCCGCACACCGGTCTGGGCCATGCACGAGTCGTAAAACCGCCCCAGATGGCGCGCTGCCTTGCGGATAGCGGTACTGTTGCACGGCCCCGGCATCAGTTGGTTCTGGCTCATGGGTGAACGTTTCCGGATAAGTGCGGCAATAATAAGGGCATATAAGTCTTTTCCGCAAGCGGTACCGGCACGCCGATAGCCTACGCGGCATGTCGATCCCGCTCGTGCCGCTTCGACGCGTGCATGTCGCTGTCGGTTTCGGAGCGCCGCGCGACGCTACGCCCTATCAGGATCAGCAGCCGCAAGGCGACGAGCGCGAAGCCGATGGGCGCGAGGCCGATCGCGCCGACATGGTAGCGATCGATCACGCCGCCGCCGCCCAGCGTGCCTATCGCGATCCCCAGGTTGGCGGCGGAGATGTTCATGGTCATCGCGAAGGGCGGCGCGTCCCGGCCCGCGAGTGTGACCCGCACCTGCCCCAGCGTCACGGAAGCGGTGTGGCTGACGCTCCACAGGAACATGGGCACGGCCGCCATCAGCATCGAAGCGCCGGCAAGCGCCGCCAGGTTGACGGCGGCCACCAGTACGAGAATCGCGACAGCCGTCGATCGCAGCACGGCCCGGTCCGCGTAGCGTCCCGCCACGCCATTACCCAGCAGACCCGCCATGCCGAACAGGAATAGCGCGAACGCGACGCCCGAGGGCGTCAGGCCGAAGGTCTGCTCGATCCACGCGCCCAGATAGGTGTAGGCCGAGAACATCGACGAGAACAGCGCCACCGACAAGGCAAGATGCGCCAGGAACAAGGGCCGGCGCAGCAGGCGCAACTGCCCGCCGAGGCCCACGGCACCGGCCTTGGGTACCCTGGGGAAAAGCGGCGCGATGATGGGCGCGAGCGCCAGCGAAGCCACCGCCAGCACCATGAACGGCATGCGCCAGTTGCCGCCCTGCGCAAGCGCGACCCCGGCCGGCAGCGCGAGCAGGACCCCCAGCACGAAGCCGATGTTGGCCCGAGCCAGTCCCCTGCCATGCGCGGCGGGCAGCGCGAACCGTGTCACCACCGACGCGCCCACGCTGATGAAACCGGGAAGCACCGCGCCCTGGATCACCCGCGCCAGCAACATGATGCCGAACTCGGACGTCGTCGCCACCAGCGCATTGCCGGCTGCGTACAGCACCAGCGTCGCCGTCAGGATGAAGCGCGGCGACGTCCCCACCCGGCCATACTCCTTGATCGCCATCCGCTGCCGCTGCGCTTCCGCCTGGGGGCCATCGGCCGGGTTCATATCGGTATTGGTCGAGCCGGGATGGACCAGGTTGACGGTGATGCCGCGCGGGCCGAGGTCGCGGGCGGTGCCCTTGGTCCAGGCGATGAGCGCGGCCTTGCTGGCGGAGTACAACGCCTTGCCCGCGTCGGGCACCCGTTCGGCGAGATTGCTGCCGGTGGATATGATGCGCCCGCCCTCGGACATATGCGGCAGCGCCGCCTGCGTCGCCTGGATCATGCCCCGGACGTTCACCGACAGGATGGCGTCGATGTCCTCGACGGTCACATCCTCGACCGTGCCGTACCGGATGATGCCGGCATTGTTCACGAGGATGTCCAGGCCGCCGAGTTCGGCGGCGGCGCGATCGACCGCCTGCTTGATCGACGCCGGGTCCGCCACGTTCATCTGGACGGCGACGGCGCGACCGCCCCGCCCCTTCGATGTCCTTGACGATGGCATTGGCCGCATCGGCCGAGCGCTCGTAGCCGATGGCCACGGCGGCGCCGTCGGCGGCGAACCGGCGGGCGATGGCGGCACCGATGCCGCTGTCGGCGCTGCATTCGACGGACGGCAACGAGGCGCTGCGGGCGGAATTGACCCGCAAGCGGCTGCAGAACACGGCAGACCTCGCCGCCCGCCCGGCCAAAGGCATCGAGACCGGTGAATTGCCGCCCGGCACTGACGTCGACAGGCTTGCGCGATTCTACGTCACCGTGCAGCAGGGCATGTCGATACAGGCGCGTGATGGCGCAGATCGGGCAATGCTGGAGGAAATCGCGCGCTCCGCGCTGGCGGCGTGGGGACGCCTGACCGCGACGCCAGCAGGCCGACAGGACGCGCACTCCTGACGGCGCGGCGCGCGTGGCAAAAGGGGCGCCGCGCGGCTTAGTGCGTCCGCAGCCCCGACCTGGTCCCGGGCAGCGACGCCAGGAACAGGACCAGGCACACGCACAGCAGCACGATGTCCTTATAGAGAAACTCGCCGGTCAGGTTCCACGCGATCGGGTCCGTCGACAAGCTCCATTTCACCACGCCCGGCGTCGTGAAGAAGAAAGACCAGGTAATGGCGAAGGTGCCTATTCCCATCAGGGCGCCCAAGGCCGACAACAAGGGGAAGTACGCGCCCAGGGCCAGCAGCGCTGCCGTCGCCAGCTCGATGGAGCCCAGCAGATACGCTTCTCCACGTATGCCGAAGACCTGCAGCCAGGAGACGAAGGGGCTGTTCACGATGAACTGGGCGATGCCCTGCGCCGACTGCGGCGTGAACTTCTGGATGCCGAACGAGATGAAGATCAGCACCATCACCCAGCGCAGGATCGCCAGGGGCCAGTAGCGGCCCGCGCCTTTCTCTGCGACGTTGAACTCTTTCAGCATATGGGTCTCCGGGAGGTTGAATGGGTCGTACCACCCTTTCTTCGTTCCCGGAGGCGCCGCGGTTACGTCCACAGATGCAACAGTTGTCGCCAGTGATCCTGAACGACAACGATATGTCGATCACGCCCCCTGTCGGCGCGCTGAACGAATATCCATCCCGCCTGAGGTCAGGCCACTCCCATGCCGCGTCAAATACGCCCTCTTCCGTCACGCTGTTCGAGGACCTCGGCCTGGGCTATTCTTACGCGGAAGCCGATCAGTGCTTTATCACGGCCTTTCGGCCTCGGCATCGCCGAACAACATGCCGTGACCTTCGCCGCGGGCGCGGCCAAGGAACTCGACGCGACGGTGGCCAACATGCGCTTCGTCAAGCCTGCCGATGCCGGCCTCGTCCGCCGCTTGGCGCGCACGCACGACGCCCTGGTCATCGTCCGTTCGATTCGTGAACGTTCTTCCCGTCGCCAATCGCAAACCTTGCGGAGCTTCCGTCCATGATAAATCCATCGGATTCATCGGCCTGGGTGTCATGGGATCGCCCATGGCGGTCAATCTGGCCAGGAGCGGCGCCCCGCTCACCGTCTGGAGTCGCTCCCCCGGCCAGTACGACACCCTGCGCGCCGCCGGCGCCACGGTCGCCGAAAGCGTGGATGCGCTGTTCTCCCAATGCGACATCGTCATCCTGATGCTGGCGCACGAAGCGGCCATCGATGAAGTCCTTGCCCGGGGAACGCCGCGATTCGAACAACGCGTGGCGGGCCGGCTGATCGTAAACATGAGTACGACCTCGCCCGGCTACTCGCGCTCCCTGGGCGACGATATCGCGGCCAGCCAGGGCCACTACGTCGAGGCGCCCGTCTCGGGATCCCGCAAGCCGGCCGAGGACGCCCAGCTCGTCGTCATGCTGGCGGGCCCGCCAGAGCACCTCGAGACGGTCCGCGAGCTGGTCCGACCGATGTGCCGCGAGACCATTACTTGCGGCACGGTCCCGGGCGCCCTGACAATGAAACTCGCGGTGAATCTGTTCCTGATCACCATGGTCACCGGCTTGACCGAGGCCACGCATTTCGCGCAGCGCCATGGCATCGATCTCGCGCAGTTCGCGCAGGCCCTGAACGCCGGGCCAATGGCGAGCAACGTCTCGCGCGTCAAGATCGACAAGCTCGTCACGCAGGATTTCTCGGTCCAGGCCGCCATCACCGACGTCCTGAAGAACAGCCGCCTGGTGGCGGAGGCGGCGCGCGACGTCGGCATTGCCTCGCCCTTGCTGGACGTCTGTCATGCGCTCTATGGGGAAACCGAAGCGCTGGGGCATGGCGCGATCGACATGGTGGCGGTGATCCACGCCATCGAACAGCGGACCGCCGGGCTCGACCGTCCGGCGCCGGCCGGGCAGTGATCGCTTCCGCCTTTTTGGTCGCGCTCGCCGCCTGGGCACGACCGCCACGTCCCGGCCTCAGGGCTGTACCGATTTGGAGGATCCAGGCGCGACTTTACCGGGCGGACCGGAGGGGTGCGCCAACGTCAACGCCGCCTGTACGCCTCCCTTCAGGATGGCTTCCGCAAGCTTGTGATCCGACACCGCGCGCGCGATCTGTAGCGTCCCGACCATGAGGCCAAAAATGGCAATCGCCTGCTCCCGGCGCTTGGCGCGCTTCGGATCGGGAAGCAGACCGGCGAGGCCGTCGACGTAAGCGAGAACGGCTTGCTCGTATCGCTGTCTGGTCGTTTCAGGCTGACGGCCGATCTCGGGCAACAACGCCGCGGACGGGCAGCCCTCCTCATACCCGACCAGGTGAGACGTATTGAGGTAACGCCGAATGGCGTCTTCGATATCGGCCGCCCCCGTATCCTCATTCGTCAACGCATCCTGCTGGTCCTGCAATGCGCTGGAAAGCGCCTCCTTGACCAACGCTTCCTTGGACTCGAAATGGGGATAAAAAGCCCCGTTGGTCAATCCGGACGCGGACATGATGCCGGCCAGGCCTGACGCCGCGATGCCATCCCGTCGGAATTTCTTCGCGGCGACATCGATGATGCGCCGGCGCGTACTTTCCTTGTGGCCTTTTTCAAAACGCATGAGCTTGAACTCTCTTCAGGACGCAGCCTCTTCCAACACCGCCCGCAGATCCTTATCCAGTTGCACCGCCACCGCATCGATCTCCGTACTATTGAATTGTCCGAACATCGACAGGGGACGATCGTACTCGAAAGACACAGTGCCTTCCTGGTCCTCGCTAAGCAGGACTCGGATGGGAGCATAAAGACCGGCCGCAATCCGATATCGCGTCATTTTAGATGCCGTCAATGGATTGCCGATGTCATACTGGATCGCAAGACGGCGCGGCCCCGCGATACCCAGCAGTGCGCCATGATCCCGGAATCCAAAGATCGAGAGCGCGGGCAGCGCCTCCAGTTCCTTGAGCGCGCGCACGGTTTCGCCATAACGCAGCAAGGTAAAAATCCCATCGTCGATCCGACTCACCAGGCCTTCAAGCCTGGCCTTGACCGCGGAGAATGAATGACTGGAACGAATGCGGACGTGCTCGACCGTGATCGTGGTGGTTTCATAAGTGGGCTTGGACATGTCAATCCTTCAGGCAGTGCAGCCCGCCAGGGCCGCGAAACGTGTGTACCTTCGATTCCGTGCCACAGTCAGATGGGCGACGGCAATGTGCCCACCACCGCCTCCACGCGGCGTGCAACATATAGCAGCGACCGATCGCGCCCGTAAGGGCCGTCCAATTCGAGACCGATGGGCAAGCCCTTCTCGGATTCGCCAATCGGAAGACTGACACCCGGCAGGCCCGCCGCACTGGCTGGAATCGTGTTGTTGGCCAATACCAGTTGGCTGGTCTCCTGGCCACCCAACATGATCTTGTCTTCCTGTCCGATCATCGGCGCGGTGGACGGCGTAGTGGGCAGTATCAGCGCGGCCGCGCCAGTCCTTGCGAACGCTTCGGCATACCGGCGCTTGATTTCCGCGCGTTCCCTCCCCTGCGCATGGCGATACTCCTCATCGGAGATATAGCCTTGCCCGCTCGGCAGCACGAATCGGGTCCATACATCTTTCAGTCCGGGCTTCAATCCGTCCACGATCCCGTCGAACGTGAGGGGGACGTTGTTCTGGCGTATGAATTTGTCCACTGCCGCCTTGGTCTCACGGAAGAAGATATGCCAGGTCGCGGTCAGGGCACGCTCGAAGAAATCCTGCCCCAGGTCGACCTCCACCACATTCGCGCCAGCGTCGCGCAGTTGCCAAACGGTTTCCTTGAAGCGCGCGGCAACTTCGGGCGCCGCCAGTTCCAGGAACTGGTGCGGCGCATAGGCCAGCGTGACGCCTTTCAAATCGGAATGAGTACTGCCGTCGGGGGTCTCGTCACGCGTAACGACGCGATCTATCAGGATGCAGTCCTCCACACGCCGAGCAAACACACCGGTGGTGTCGAGCGTGTGGGAAATGGGCGCGACGCCACTACGCGGCCAACGTCCGGTGGTGGGCTTGAAGCCGACCACGCCACATAGCGAAGCCGGTACACGGATGGATCCGATGGTGTCGCCTCCCAATGCCGCCGGCACCATGCGAGCAGCCACAGCGACCCCGCCGCCACCGGAAGAACCACCCGAGACGTGATTCACATCGTGGGGGTTTCTGGCTTGACCATAGGCTTCGTTATGACCGGTCAGCCCGAAGGACATCTCCACAAGGTTGTTCTTGCCGAACACAATACCGCCACCATCCTTGATTGCCTGAACCGCGTCGGCGTCGTGCTCCGGCACAAAGCGATCGAGCGCCGCGAGACCAAGGGTAGTACGCAGTCCCTCGGTGAGATAGCTGTCTTTGATGGACACGGGCACGCCAAGAAGCGGCGCCATGGCGCCGGTGGCTCTGGCTCTGTCCGCCTGCCTGGCGGCTTCCAGCACGGCGACTTCGTCGATGGTGATGAACGCGTTCAGATCCGCGTGATCACGAACCCGCTGCAATAGCGCGCCTGCATACCTTTCGGAAGAAATCTCGCCTTTGCGTATGGCCTGGGCGGCCGCCGCGACGCCCAGCGATGCGAGCGCGTCGGCCGTGGCTGTGATGTTTGCCTCGGAGTTTCCCTGCATGACATGGCCCCACATCTGCGCGTCCCGGCGTGGCGATTCCAAGCCGGGACAACTATTGAATTACGATCATACTTTAATATGATAATCGTAATTCAAAAATCCGTGCGGGCGCAAGTCCCAGCACATCGTCTAGCCGGGCAGTGGGCCTGGCTGGTCCAGCAATTGGTCCAGCAGCCGCAAGGCCTCGGCGGCGAACACCTGCATGTTCCGCCCGCGGTCCGTATCGCCTGTTTCCACGGTGAGCGTCGCGCCGTGCGGACCACGCGCGGCCAGGCACGCATGCCCAGGGGCATCGCCATAGCGATTCCCGCTCGGTCCGCTTGCGCCGGTTTCAGCCAGCACCCAGGTCGTATTCAGCTTCCGCTGCAGGCCTTCGGCCAGGAAGGCCGCGTAGTCTTCGGTTGCCGACCGCATCCCATCCGGCAGCGTCAACGGCAGGTCGAGCAGCGCGTGCCGCGACTGGGCGGTGTAGACAATGGCGCCGCCTATGAAATACGCCGAGGCGCCCGGCACCGCCAACAGGCTGGCAGCGACCAGCCCGCCAGCCGAACTTTCGACCGTGCCCAGCGTGTGCCCACGCTGCTTGAGTTTGCTGGCGATGGATGCCGCGCTCGATTGCAGTTCGTTCATGAAAAGTGCTGCTCCTGGGAAGTTATTCCTCTAGAGAATAGTTGATATCGCCGAGTGCAATCTGCCATTTGATAGAGGAGTCATACAGAATCTCGATCAACGCCTTCGGGGCAGAACCCCCGGGCTCCAACAAGGAAATCGCATGATCGAGGTTTATGCCTATGCCACCCCCAACAGCGTCAAGGTGCCCATCGCGTTGGAAGAGCTGGGGTTGGATTACAGCCTGCATCCTGTCAACGTGAAGCAGGGTGCGCAAAAGCTGGAGCGCTTTCGCACCTTGAATCCGAACGGCAAGGTGCCGGTGCTTGTCGATATCAGTCCGTCCGGCGAGCGTCTGGCGCTGAGCGAATCGGCAGCCATACTGGTGTACCTGGCCGAGCGCCAGCAGGCCTTGTTGCCCTCCTCCGGCCGCGAGCGCGCCCGCGTCTTCGAGCAACTGTTCTTCCATGCATCGGCCGTCAGCCCAAGCTTCGGCAATGCGGGCTTCTTCACCAAGCTGGCCGCCGAACCGCAACCGCTGGCGCAACAGCGCTTCTCCGCCGAAGCGAAGCGCGTAACCGAGCTGCTCGACGGTCTGCTCGCCGATCGTCCCTTTGTTGCCGGCGACGACTACAGCATTGCCGACATTGCCCATTTCGGCTGGTACTGGCGGCGTGCCTTCGCCGGCGTGGCGCTGGATGCCTACCCGAACCTCAGCCGCTGGTATGCCAGCGTAGAACAACGGCCTGCCGTGCAACGCGCCATGGCACGCGTCGAAGCACTCGCCGCTGCCTGAAACACCGCATCCGTACGCTAGCCTTCCAACATCGCATATACCAGGGCGAACGCCTTGGTCGCCAACCCAAGGGCGAAAGCGTGCAAAGGGTGGCGCTGGAACTGGGCTACGAGAATGCCAGCGGCTTCGTCACCATGTTTCGCAAGGCGGTAGGCAAGCCGCCGGCGCGATACCTTTCCGATCGGATGAAAAGCACGCAGTTTGCCGCCGTCCGCGGCATCGTGCTTCACGATCATGCGTTGGTTAGCGGCCGAGAGCGGTCTTGACCGCGGCATCGATGATGCCTTCGATAAAGCGGTCATCGAACGCTTCTTTGGAAAACCAGCGTCGATAAAATAGTGGCCCAACCACTACCGCGACCAAGTCGGCGGCTGGCTTCTCCGGCTGCACCTCACCCCTGTCCCTGGCTCTTTCGACGACAGCGTAAAACGGCGCCATGAAGGCCTTATGCAGTCCGGCCTGCAGCGCGGCGATTTCCGGATCGCGCTCCGCCGCGTCGACGATCGATGGATAGACCGTGGCCCATGCGGCGGACGGAAGCTGTTCCACGAGCTTCGTCACAAGAGCGTGCAGGTCGGCGCGCAACGTGCCCGTGTCCGGTGGCGGCGGTACGTTCCCGAGCCTGGAACAGGCATCGATCAGCAAGGCAGCGCGCGAAGGCCAGTGACGGTAGATCGTCGTTTTCGAAACGCCGGACACGCGCGACACTTCGTCGATGCTGACACCGCTGATCCCGCTCTGCGTCAACTGCCGATAGGTTTCGCTCAATACGGCTGCCTTGGAGCGCTCCACCCGCTTGTCTGCAATCTGAACCACCTTCACCCTTCCTCGTTGACATTATCGATACGCTACGGTAGCGTACTACAAGTACGGCACAGTACAGTATTGATATTAACGGACGAACTCTCAAGCTGGGAGGAGCGCTTAAAGATGGCTGACATGACCGAAGATCAAGACGCCGTCCCGGCATGGCTCGACCAAACGCTCTTTCCCTTCAAAAGCCATTGGATCGATATCGACGGCAATCGCATCCACTATGTCGATGAAGGCAGCGGCCCTACCCTGCTCCTGCTCCACGGCAATGGCAGTTGGTCCTTTCTCTACCGGCATATCATCACCCGGCTCGCCCCACATTTTCGCTGCATCGCCTTCGACCATGCGGGTTTCGGGTTGAGCCGGGCCCGACCCGGCTTCACTTTCAAGCCGTGGGAACACGCGACGGTTCTGGAGGGCCTGGTGCGCGCCCTGGCCCTGAGGGACATCCGCCTCGTCGTGCAGGATTGGGGCGGCCCGATCGGGCTGAGTTTCGCCGGCCTGCGGCCGGACCTCATCGACAAGCTGATCATCTGCAACACCTGGGCGTGGCCCGCCGACCGGATCAAGCACATCGAGAACTGGTCTCGACTTACCGGCGGCGGACTGGGCCGCTTCCTGATCGTCCGCTACAACGCGCTCACCCGGTTCCTCGTACCGATGTCCACGAAACGCAGGCTGACATCGACCGAAAAGGCGGCCTACGCAAAGCCCTATCCGACTCCGGCCTCGCGTATTCCCCACTCGCAGTTCGCCAAAGAGATACTCGAAAGCCGCGATTTCCTTTCCGAGGTAGAGGCTGGCCTGGCGCGCCTGCGCGACAAGCCCGTCCTCATTCTTTGGGGAGACCACGACCCCGGCTTTCGAGAGAGCGAGCGGCAACGCTTCGAAACCGAGTTCCCCGGCGCCGAGGTGCACGTTCTGGCCGGCGCCAAGCATTTCGTGCAAGAGGACGCCCCGGCCGAGATCTGTGACGCGATCGAGCAGTTCGAAGCCTGTCAAGGCGCCGTGTATGAATCGGCCCCCTTTCGGTCATGAGCGACACTGATTTCGTGAATAAACGCCTCGGGCGTCACACCCGTGAAGTGGCGAAATTCTTCGATGAGGTGGGCCTGATCATAAAAGCCGGCTTCCGCGGCGATGCTCGCCCAGTTCGTGCGGCGGTCCGCACGCGCCAGGTCGGTCGCACGCGAAAACCGCCTCAGCCTGGAGAACATCTTGGGGCTCATGCCAACCGCTTCGATAAACACGCGCCGCAGATGCCGCTCGCTGATGCCGAGGCCGGCCGCAACCTCGTACACATTGGCGTCGAGCAACTGTCTTGCGGCTTCACGCACGAGCAAGGTGCGATCGCCAGGAGGAGGACGGTCAGGCAAGTACCGACCCGCAATCGCGCGTTCGAGAATACGCGCAGCGTCGTTGGGGCTAGCCGCCGAGGCAAGCTGGTCGTATATCGCTCGCGCTTCACTTGCGCCCCAGACGTCTTCCACCGGCACGATAAGGCCCGAGACGGCGGATGCCGGCATCCCGAGCACCGCGGCGGCGGTCCCTAATTGAAGACGCGCGACGACAGTCATTTGCCCCTTGCGAATAGTCTTGCGCGTGACGTACCGACGGGCGCCGAGCACATGCATGTCCAATCCCCGCTGGGCCGAAGCTCCCACCCTGACGACGAGATGCACCTCCGGACGAGGAATCGCTACCATCGGCTCGTTCGTAAGGCATTCGTCGACGATCATCGATTCGATAAAGGACATGGGGTGCCTGCGCGACATGGAAGCGGGATGCATGGCCCTATAGTAGACGACGCCCGGCCGTCGAATGACGCGGATCTTCCCTGTCCGTTTTTTCCAATGCACGCCCGCCGTAGCCCGATACAGTTCGCGCATCTCGCACCTTGGCTGGAGGCCTCGCATGACAATTCTCGTGACCGGTGCAACCGGAAAAGTCGGTAGCCGCCTCGTCAAACGGCTGGTAGAACGCGGCGACCGCGTGCGTGCCCTGATACGCGACCGCACTCGTGCGACTGAACTGAACACGAATCAGGTCGAGCTCGTCGAAGGCGACCTTCTCGATCCCGATTCGCTGCGTGCGGCTGTGCACGACGCGGATGCAATCGTCCACTGCGCGGCGTTTTTTCGCGGCGCAACGCCGGAGCAAGCTCATAGCGTCAACGATCTGGGAACGCAGTCGCTTGCCGCCGCCGCGCGCGACGCCGGCGTGAAGCGGTTCGTGTTCCTGAGCACAGGCCTCGTCTATGGTTCAACCGGTGGACGCCCTGCATCGGAAGACGACGCTTGCGCGCCGACGGTCGCCTATCCGGTGAGCAAGCTGGCCGCCGAGGACTTTCTTCTAGGCATGGAACACCTGGATGTGCGCGTGCTGCGTCTGCCCTTCGTCTATGGCGACGGCGATCCGCATATTGCGGAAATCGTGCCCCACATGCAGGGATGGCGGCCAACCCAACGCATGTCGATCGGCCACCATGCGGACATCGCCCAGGCCGTGATGCGCCTGCTCGACAAGGCGGACCCGGCGTACCGCATCTATAACGTGGCCGATGACGACGCGCCCGAGATTGCCGAACTGCTGGCGGCGGTGGGCGCCGCGCCGCCGGACGGATCGGCGGCCGAACGTGGCGCGGCATTCGATGCGCTACTCGACTGTCGCCGCATTCGCGACGATCTCGGCTTCAAGGCGACGTTCCCGCGCCTCGCGGACGCGATTGCAGCGGGCGCTCTCTAGCACCTGCTCGACAGCCCCAGCGTACGATAGTGTTCATGGATTTCATTGCTAAAGTGTTTGCAGGCATCGGCACACTCAACGCAATTGGGACGGAACGCTAAATGACGATTTCAGAGTATCCAACGATCGCCCTCATTGGGCCGGGGGCCATCGGCACGACCGTGGCGGCGGCCCTGCACGAGGCCGGGCGCACACCGGCCATTTTCGGCCGCTCGGCGCACGAACGCCTGGAACTGCGCTTCGACGGCGGCCATATCGTGGTACCGGGACCCGTGCGCACCAATCCGGCCGACGTTAAAGCAACGTTCGACCTGGTTTTTGTCGCGGTGAAGTCGACACAGGTGGACGCCGCAGCGCCGTGGCTTTCCGCCCTGTGCGGAAACAGGACCGTGGTCTGCGTATTGCAAAACGGCGTTGAACAGGAAACGCTCTTTGCCCCATATGTGCCTGGTAGCGCAGTCCTGCCCTCGGTGGTGTGGTTTCCTGCTCAACGCGAGCACGACGCCTCGGTCTGGCTGCGAGGCAAGCCGCGGATTACATTGCCAGACACGCCAGGGAGCCGCATCGTCCTGACGGCATTGAGAGGCACCCGGTGTTCAGTCGACGTCGTGGCAGACTTCAAGTCCGTCGCATGGCGCAAGCTTCTACAGAACGCGGTCGCCGGCTTGATGGTACTTGCGGGTCGTCGCGCTGGCATGTATTCCCGCGCCGACGTTGCCGGGTTGGCACGCGCCTATTTGCAGGAATGCCTTGAAGTCGCCCGGGCAGAGGGTGCGACGCTGGGCGACGAGGTTCCGCAAGAGATCGTCGACGCCTTCCAAGGTTACCCGGCCGACCTCGGCACTTCGATACTCGCCGACCGGCAGGCTGGCCGCCCGCTTGAATGGGACTGCCGAAACGGGGTCGTGCAGCGACTGGGGCGATTGCATGGTATCCCTACCCCGATCAGCGATCTGGTCGTCCCGCTTCTCGCCGCCGCGAGTGATGGGCCTGGCTGACATCTCTGCCATAGAGCGAAGTCACTTCGCTCCATAGCCGCCTTCAAACCTGCGCCATCCCGCCGTCGACGGCCAGTTCAGCGCCAGTCGTGAAGCTGCTGTCGTCGCTTGCAAGGAAAAGCGCCGCTGCGGCGACCTCCTCAGCCCTGCCCAGGCGGCCGAGCGGGATGAGTTTGGTGAGCGTATCGCGTACCTCGTCCGAAGCCGCATCGAACATCGCGGTATCGATCGGCCCAGGACTGACGACGTTGACGCGGATACCCTTGGGGGCCAGTTCATTCGCCCACGTGCGGGCGAACGAACGCACCGCGGCCTTGCTGGCGCCGTAGACGCCATAACCCTTGGTGCCGATCGCATCGGCGATCGAGCCGATGAGCACGACCGCCGCACCCGCCGGCATGAGCTCGACGGCGCCTTGCGCGGCGAAAACCAGCGCGCGTACGTTCAGGCCGAAGGTCCTATCGAAATGATCCTCGTCGATGCCGCCCAGCGGCGCGAATTCCGAAATGCCGGCATTGAACACCAGGACGTCGATCCGCCCCGCTTCCGAGCGGACCTTGGCGAAGACCTGCTCAAGATCGGAGAGACTCCCTGCATCGGCGCGGACGGTACGAATGCCGCCTTTATCCTGCTCCGGTGACAGGTTTGAAGTGCTTTCCGTGGCCGTGCGGCTGGTCGCGTAGACCTGCGCGCCTTCGCCCGCGAATCGCTGTGCGATGGCCCCACCTATGCCGCTGCCTCCGCCGATTACGACGGCCACCTTGTTCGCCAGTTTGCTCATATGAACCTCGTCTGAAATTGATGAGGCTCATGATATACAGATTATACTTACGGTCAATTACGCACCATATATAGCCTAGATATCACCGAGTAAACCTATGTCTGACACTCTCCCACAGATACCCGTCGAGGTGAGTACGGCGCATCAGTTGGAACATTGCGTCGAGGAAGAGGCGCTGATCGATGCCCAAAGGACGCGGCCGATCCTGGAACACATCGCCAACAAGTGGTCGGTGCTGATCCTGACCGTTCTCTGCTCGAGGCCGTCGCGTTTCAACCAGATCATGCGCCGTCTCGACGGCATCACGCACAAGGCGCTCGCCGATGCGCTGAAGCGCCTGGAGCGCAACGGCCTGGTTCGACGAGAAGTGCTGCCTACGACGCCTGTCGGCGTCGAATACACGATCACGCCGCTCGGACGCTCGCTCCAACCGCCTTTCGCCGCGCTCTACGATTGGGCGCTGACGTACGGCCCCCAACTGGAACGCGCTCAAGCGGAATACGACCGCGCGCGGGACGACGGGACGACGCGCGCCAGCGCTGCTTGATCCCGATGGCGGCTGAGCGGCACTTGATCAAGCAGCAAAGTCGTCTCCTCAATGCGCGCAAAACGGCCATCGGATCACGCCGTGCGAACACGGATACTTCCTGGCGAAACCGGCCTATAGACCCGCGTATACCATCTTCGTGAACTGATCGCCGTTGAACACGAAATTGCCCCATTTGGCATCGAAAGCGACCGTAGGTTTGGCGGCGACGATTTCGTCGAGCGATTTTCCCTGTTGTTTCAGCGCGGCCACGCTGTTGCGGACGGCAACCAGCATGTCGCGGAATTCGATCAGCTGAGCACGCCTGCCGACAGGCCCGTGACCGGGGATGACGATGGTGTGATCCGTCGTGCGCGCGACAGCCTCGTTGGCCCAATGGATCGCGCCGTCGATGTTGCCGCCGTCTTCGTTGTCTATATACGGATAGAACCCATTCCAGAAGGTGTCTCCCAAAGCGAGTACGTCCGCCTGCCTGAAATAGACCCAGAGGTCGCCGTCGGTATGACCACCGCCGAAGTTTTCCACGTCGATTTCGGTTCCTGCGAACGTGAAGGTCTTCTTGTGGTTGACCAATAGCGTCGGCCGCGCTTCCACTGGAACGGGATAGAAGGTCCAGTTCCATGCATTGACGTGTGTCTTTTCGCTCAGGTGCTTCAGCGTATTCCCGTGCGAAACGATGGTGGCCCCAGCCGCATGCATCCATCCATCGCCATCGGTGTGATCCCAGTGCCAATGCGTGTTCACCACGTATCTCAGCGGTGATGAACGGATTTTGTCCAATGCAGCCTGCAGCTTGTCGTGCGACTTGCTGATGCCGGCGTCCACGAGGAACTTGCCTTCCTTTCCGGACAGAACGGTAATGTTGCCACCGGAGCCCATCACCACCGAGATGTCCCCGCGCAAAGGTTCGATCGTGAGATCCGAATCAGCACGTCGCAGGTATCGGGCGCCCGCACCCGTGTGGAAATAGTCATCGGGCGCCGTCGCCTGGCTGCTGGAAGATAAGGCCGTCTGGGCGGTCAGTAGCAAGCCAGCGGCAATGGAGATCGATACCAGCAAGAGCCGGCTCGGCTTTTTCACGAATGATTGGATAGGGAGACGAGACATGAGTTTCTTCAGGTAGTGGGAAATTCCCACGGGGAACTAAAAATGACGCTGCACAGGTTCACGCGCTCGAAGCCCGGGTCCTTGTATGCCAGGAAATCGTCGTTGAACGTGCCGAACGTCGTGCCCGGACGATGCTTCATGCCGTTGTAAAAGGCATCGATCATCCTGTCGGCGAAACAAGCGCCGCGAGGAAAGCCTGCGATAACCGCCGCGCGCTGTTCCTCGGTAAAGTCGTCAAAGCCCCGTCCCGCCACGTCCATCCCCGCTCCGGCCTGCACCAGCGAGATTTCGCCGTGCATGTGCTCGGGAATGCCCGGCGTCGTATGGAGCGCAACTGCGCTCCATACCTTCGCGACATCTGCCTCGTCGACGTGATGACTGCGCAGAAAATCGCGCGCCGCGTTGGCGCCGTCAACTTCAAAACGCAATCCGCTTTCGCGATAGGCTGACGTCAAGCCGATATCGTGGAACATGGCCGCAACGTAGAGCAGCTCCGGATCGAAGGCGACATCCTTTCGTTTCCCCAGCAGCACGCCCCATAGATAGACCCGTGTCGAGTGGTTGAAAAGCAATTCGCTTTCGGTGTCGCGGATGAGCTGTGCGACCTCGCGCGCCAGCCGGCTGTCGGGAATGATGACGCCGGCCATGTCGTTCGCCGGTGTTTCTTTATCCTGGTTCATCAGGTGCCTCGAGCGATGAATAGCGGTCGGTTTCCGCGACACGCTGGACTTCCGGAGGGCGCCGCTTGGTCCGCAGACATCGCATGCGAATGCTCCGGCAGCGCCACCCCGGCAAAGTTACGCTGCCCTTGAGTCATGCAAAAGACCCAAGTTCGAACAATCCGAATGTACTATCGCGTCCATGAGCAAGCTTTCCGTCGGCCTCGACCGCTCGGGGCGTATTTCTCTATCGGCGCAAATCTACGGCTCGATTCGAGACGCGATCGGGTCGGGCCAGCTTGCCGCCGGCGCGCGGCTGCCCTCCTGGTCGGATCTGGCCGCCCAGCTCGGAGTGTCCCGGGGCACGGTGCGGGCCGCCTATGAACGTCTGATCGACGAGCAGTACGCGATCGGCCTGGGCGCGGCGGGCACCCGGGTCGCCGCGCGGCCCTCGCCAGCGACGACCGGGTGGTCGCCCGAGACGCCGCCGCTGCCTGATCTGTTCTACGACTTCAATGCGGCGCCTTTGGCATTTCAAATGGGTGTGCCCGCCCAGGACGCCTTTCCATTCAAGCTCTGGTCACGCATACAGGCGCGCGCGGCGCGCCGCGCAGCGGCAACTCCGGTCGGCTACCCCGATCCCCGTGGCGAACCGGACTTGCGACAGGAGATCGCGGCGTATCTTGGTGTCTCACGCGGGCTTCGATGCAGCCCGTCCCAGGTCTTCATCACGGCAGGTTTCTCCGGCGCGCTCAATCTCGCGATTCGTGCCCTGCGCGTGGAAGGCGGACACGCCTGGATGGAAGACCCTGGATTCCCGCTCACGCGTACGGCGCTCGGGCTGGCGGGAATGACCGTGGCGGGCGTGCCGGTGGACACGGACGGGCTCGATGTCGACGCAGGCATCCGGATCGCCCCCGAAGCCGTCCTCGCGGTGGTGACGCCGGGCCAGCAGGCCCCGCTCGGGATGACGATGTCCCTCGCCCGACGGATGTCACTGCTCGGCTGGGCCAGACGACACGACGCCTGGATCGTCGAAGACGATTATCTCGGCGAGTTGCAGCTGAAAGGACGGGCCGCGCCGGCATTGGCCTCGCTGGATCAGGACGGACGGGTGCTGCACGCCGGGACCTTCAGCAAAACGATCAACCCGGCGCTGCGCCTGGGGTTTCTCATTGTCCCGCCGGCCATGGCACGCCACTTCGACGACGTCGCGGCGTGCCTGTCCCCCGCCCCGGCCGCGGCCGTGCAGCACGCCGTGACCGAGTTCATGCACGACGGACACTATCTGCGCCATCTGCGTCGAATGAAACGCCTCTACACCGCGCGGCAGGAAGCGCTCGTCCGTTGCCTGAAGGAGCAGGACTCGGAGTCGCTGAGGGTGCAAGCCGCCGCCGGGATGACCGTCGTGGCCGCGCTTCCCCAATCCGCGTCGGACGTCGATATCGCCTCGCGGGCGCGCGCTTTCGGGCTGGCCCCGGTGCCGCTTTCACCTTGGTACGCGGGCGATAAAAGGCAGCAGGGGCTACTGCTCGGCGTGACGAATCTGGATGAAAGAACCCTGCCGGCCAACTGTTCCCGCCTGCAGGAAATCGCTCGTGGGCACCACTGACGGACCCGCGACATCTGCTTTGCCACCGCTTCTTGGTACAGTGAAAATGTTCATTCCTGGTGCTTTTGCACGCCCGCGTGTCACACGACAATGCGGTAAAGCAAAGGAGCCAGACTTCCATGAATATTCAATCCATCGCAAGAGCCGCCTGCACAGCCATGGCCGTTGGCATCGCCGTGCCTGCCTTGGCGCACGGTGGGACTGAAACCGTCACGCCGAACTTTCAACACGCCATTCCCAACATCCCCGGCAAGGCCTTGACCGCCGTCGTCGTCGACTATGCACCCGGTGCGGCGTCTTCAGCGCACACGCATGCGGGCTCGGCCTTCATCTATGCCTATGTCGTATCGGGCGAGATCGAGTCACAGGTCGATGACGGTCCGAAGCGTGTCTACCATGCCGGCGAGAGCTTCTTCGAAGCGCCCGGCGCCGTTCATCGTATAAGCCGCAACGCGAGCGGAACAAGGCCTGCAAAGTTGCTCGCCGTGTTCGTCGCGGACAGCGACGACAAAACCTTGACCACTCCCATCAAGTAATCCCCTCAAGGAGTCACATCATGAGCAAGCGCCTGGACTACACACAGATTTCGCCCGCGGGCGTCAAAGCCCTCGGCGGCGTCTACGGCTACGTCATGCAGAGCGGCCTGTCGCCGGTTGTCGTCGACCTGGCCTACCTGCGCGTATCGCAGATCAACAACTGCGCGTATTGCCTGGACATGCACACGCGCGATTTGATATCAAAAGGCGCAGCGATCGAAAAACTGGCCTTGGTGCAGGCGTGGCGGGAAGGAGGCGATCTCTTCGATCCCCGCGAGCGCGCGGCACTCGCGTGGGCGGAATCGGTCACGCTGGTCGCGCAGACCGGCGTGCCGGACGCCGCCTACGAGGCTGCCCGCGCCGTGTTCAACGAACGCGAACTGGTCGACCTGACCATCGCCATCGGTTTGATGAATACCTATAACCGTATGGCCATCAGCTTCCGAAACACCCCACAGGCCGTGATGAAACAGTAAAGGCATGCGGGTTCTCGGCATCTTGAAAAGGAATTGGATGATGAAGATCGCTCGCGCCATGGGATCGGCTTGCGCCGTGCTCTTAATTCTTGTGCTGGGCTTCATTCAAGCGTCGGACGTGCGTGCCGCCGACCGTGCACTTGCACCGGATCACCAGCGTTCGGAAACGGCGGATCGGACGCCCGCCATGGCGATCCCCGACAGCGCACTGGCACGCGACGCTGCTCAATACATACGTGATTCGGAAGGAAAATTCCTTTTCGAGCATTCGATGCGGGTCTACTATTGGGCGGCCTTGACGGCGCAACGAAATGGCCTTTCCTACGACCCGCAGCTTTTGTACGTCGCAGCAATGTTCCATGATTACGGCCTGACGGCGCACTACGCACAGAGCCATCTGCGATACGAGGTGGATGGCGCGAACGCTGCTCGCGAATTCCTGCGTCGCCACGGCGTACCGGAGGCCACGAGCGAGCAGGTCTGGCTTGCGATTGCGCTGCATACGACGAACGGTATCCCCGCGCACGTCTCACCGCTGGCCACACTGATCGCACAGGGCGCAAACATGGATCTGGTGGGCGCCGGCTACGACGATTTCACCGCCGAGCAGCGAGATGCCGTCGAGAAGACCTATCCTCACCCGTCCGACTTCGCCGAGGTTTTCATGCGTGCCTTATACGACAGCCTCAAGCATCGGCCTGAAACCACGCAGGGCACCGGCCTGGCGGACGTCATGGCCTATGAGGATCCCAAGTTCGTCCGTAGAGACTTCAGCGCGCTCATGCGCAATTCTCATTGGGCCGCAAGGAAATGAGAACCGAATAACGTGATAGTCCTTTTCCCAGCCATGCCGTCACTCAGCCTTCGCCAACAAGGCCTTGACGGCCATTTCGGTGTTGACGATCGCGGTCTTCGCCGCATCGGGTCCGAGAACCGTGCCTTCGACGCGCACTACTTCAACGTCTGTCAGGCCGATGAAACCGAGCAGGTGCAGCAGATAGTTGGTCTGAAAGTCGAACGGCGCCCAGGCACCTTCCGAGAACACGCCGCCAGCAGCGGTAACGAGATAGACCTTTTTGCCGGTCAGCAGGCCCTTGGGGCCAGTATCGCCATAGCCGAAAGTGACGCGCGGCCAGGTGACGTGGTCGAACCACGCCTTGAGCTGCGACGGCAGGCCGAAGTTGATCATGCCCGAACCGAGCACGATCACATCGGCCGCCTTCAACTCATCCACGAGCGTCTGGGCGACCTTCACCGCTTCCACCTGTTCCGGCGTGCGATCTTCTGGCGCCGTGATCCGGCCTTGGATGTAGGCCGGCGTGATGTGCGGCGGTGGATTCGCGGCGAGATCGCGCACGGTCAGCGGTCCGCCTGAGCGGGCCTGGATGTCTTCGGCGATTTCGGTAGCAAAGCGAGTGGAAAGGCTGTCAGCCCCGCGCGGGCTGGAAGTAATAAGCAAGACATGGCCCATGACGGCTCCAAGGTATAAAACAATAACCAAGTCATTCAAAGAGCCTGACTTACTGGTCTATACGAAGGATGGTATGGTTCCTGCCAACTCTCCACAAGAAGGCACACGCATGTCACCTGGTCACACCAAGCAGCCTGCCGATAAGCCCTCACCTGACGATGGCGGCTGCCTGGCGACCCGCGAAATCCTGGATCGCATCGGCGACAAGTGGAGCCTCTACATCGTCGCCGTGCTGGCCGAAGGCCCCCGGCGCTTCAACGAATTGAAGCGTGGCATCGACGGCATTTCGCAGCGGATGCTGACCTTGACCTTGCGCGGGCTGGAACGCGACGGACTGATCACGCGAACGATGTTCCCGACGATTCCTCCCCGTGTCGATTACGAACTCACCGACATGGGAAGAACGCTGTTGAAGCCCGTCATGGCGCTGGTCGACTGGGCGAACAAGCACCGATTCGCCATTGCCGAAGCACACCAACGTTTTGACGAAAAGCCGGAGGCCGATCAGGTCCTGATTCAGGACGTCGTCTACCAACGTCGATACTTGAAATGAACATAGACTGGGTCCACTTCACACCACTTTCCGCCTTAAGCGGTGGCTTGTTGATCGGTCTCGCGGCAACACTGCTTGTACTTGGGAACGGTCGCATCGCTGGCGTCAGCGGCATTCTTGGCGGCCTCCTCGACACCACATCCGGCGATCGTGCATGGCGCGCGGCCTTCGTCATCGGGCTGTTCGCCGGGCCCTGGATATTCAAGCTGTTTTCGGCACTTCCGGCTATCACGATCACCGCGACGCCGCCCGTGCTCATCCTGGCGGGCCTGCTCGTTGGCTTCGGCACGCGTTACGCATCGGGCTGCACCAGCGGTCATGGCGTATGCGGCCTGTCCAGAGGTTCGATACGCTCGCTGGCCGCCACGGGGACGTTCATGGCGGCGGGTTTTCTCACCGTCTTCGTCATCCGCCGTTTATTGGGGCTTTGACATGCTCAATTTCAACGCGCTGCTGGCTGGACTGATATTCGGCGTGGGACTGATCGTGTCCGGCATGTCCGACCCTGCCAAAGTACTGGGCTTTCTTGATATCGCCGGCAATTGGGATCCGTCGCTGGCGTTTGTCATGGCCGGCGCAATCGCGATCGGCAGCATCGGCTTCGCGATTGCACGCAGACGCAAGCGCAGCCTACTCGGCGCGCCGATGTCTCTCCCCACCGCCACGCGCATCGACCGGCGCCTGATCGCGGGTAGCGCCCTCTTCGGCGCCGGCTGGGGCCTCGCCGGTTTCTGTCCGGGACCAGCACTCGTGAATGCCGGCGCCGGCGACTACAAGGCAGTGCTATTCGTGATCGCAATGCTGGTCGGCATGAAGATTTTTTCCCTGGGCCGGCGATAGCGCCTGAACCACACTATCGAGGATGGAAGCTCATGTTTGACCACATAGGCATACGCTCAGGCAACCCTGAAGGCCTGGAGGCATTTTTTCTTCGCGCTCTGGCGCCATTGGGCGTGACGACCGCCATGCGGGGCCCGCATGGCGCGGGGCTGGGAAAGAGTGGAAAGCCCTCGCTGTGGATCCACGCGACCACTGAGAAACCGACCCCGCTGCACCTCGCGTTCACCGCCGAGCACCGTAGCCAGGTGGATGCGTTCTACGCATCGGCCATCGCGGCAGGCGGTCAGGACAACGGGCCTCCCGCACTGCGGCCGCATTACCACCCGCACTACTACGCCGCCTTCGTCATCGGGCCGGACGGCCACAACGTCGAGGTGGTCTGTCATCGGCCAGAAGCCTGATTTGGAACCTGCGAAATCGCAGCCACTGGCGTCGGGGCCGTCGGCCGATCAACCCCTCGGGATCGGCTTGAAGAAATTGACGGGGTTGCCGTCGGGATCGCGGAACAACATCGAGCGGTTGCCCCACGGCATATCCTTGGGTTGCTGCAACCAGTCCGCCACGAACGGATCGATCCGCGCGCGCTCTGCATCGACATCGTCGACTTCGAATTCGAGGATCGCCGACCTGTTCGCGCTTGCCGACCATTCCACGCCATGCATGAGATTTGCGGCCTTCCGGCTGGCGATCGCGAGGATAGCGCCGCCCGGATGCAGCTCGACATAGTTATCATCGCCCTTGGGCGAAACGCCGAGGACCCGGCCTGGGCCTCGGTCTATCCGTCGATCATCGATGCCGCCGAGCGCGATCCCGAAATCGCCGCGCTGCAGGCTGGACTGCACAAGGCCTTCATGCCGCCGTTCCACGCTGCCGTCGAACAAGCCAAGGACAGGGGTGAAGTGCAGCCGGAGAAGTCAGCCGCCGAAGTGACCGCGGCGGTGGTTGGTCCACTCTTTTATCGCCGCTGGTTCTCCAAAGAGGCGATCGATGACCGCTTCATCGAAAACACAATCGATGGAGCGGTTAAGGCCGCTCTCGGCCGTTGACGTTGGCGTGTCTATATTGGGTGCCGGCGCTGCGCCTACAGGCTTGGTCGGCTCCATTAGCGCAGCCTTGGGCGTGAGGTTCTAGCGCGGCAAATCACTCCCACTCGATCGTCGCCGGCGGCTTGCTGCTCACGTCATACACGACCCGATTGATCCCCCGCACCTCATTGATAATCCGCCCGCTGACTTTCGCCAGCAAGGGATACGGCAACGGCGCCCAATCCGCGGTCATGAAGTCCGACGTCTGCACCGCGCGCAGCGCGACGACGTAGTCGTAGGTCCGTCCATCGCCCATCACGCCCACCGACTTCACCGGCAGGAACACGGCGAAGGCCTGCGACGTCAGGTCGTACCAGGACTTGCCGCTGACCGGATCCAGCGTGCTGCGCAATTCCTCGATGAAGATCGCGTCCGCGCGACGCAGCAGATCGGCGTATTCCGTCTTGACCTCGCCCAGGATGCGCACGCCCAATCCCGGTCCCGGGAACGGATGGCGATACACCATGGAATGCGGCAGGCCCAGTGCGACGCCCAGCTCGCGGACTTCGTCCTTGAACAGTTCGCGCAGCGGCTCCAGCAGCTTCAGGTTCAGTGTTTCCGGCAGGCCGCCGACGTTATGGTGCGACTTGATCGCCACGGCCTTGCCGGTTTTCGCGCCGGCCGACTCGATGACGTCGGGATAGATCGTGCCCTGCGCCAGCCACTTGGCCGCCTTCAGCTTGCCGGCTTCGGCCTGGAAGACTTCGACGAACTCGCGGCCGATGATCTTGCGCTTGGCTTCGGGATCGGAGACGCCCGCCAGCTTGCCCATGAACTGTTCGCTGGCGTCGATGTGCAGGATCTTCACGCCCATGTTTTCGGCGAAGGTCTGCATGACCTGCTTGCCTTCGTCCAGGCGCAGCAGGCCGTGGTCGACGAACACGCAGGTCAGCTGGTCGCCGATGGCCTTGTGGATCAAGGCCGCGGCCACGGAAGAATCGACGCCGCCGGACAGGCCCAGGATGACCTCGTCATCGCCGACCTGTTCGCGAATGCGCTGCACGGCTTCGGAGACGTAGTCGGGCATGTTCCAGTCGCCCTGGCAACCCGCGATATCGCGAACGAAGCGTTCCAGCAGGGCCTTGCCCTGGATGGTGTGGGTGACTTCGGGATGGAACTGCACGCCGTAGAAACCGCGCGCTTCGTCGGCCATGCCGGCGATGGGGCAGGAAGGCGTGGAGGCCATCAGCTTGAAGCCCGGGGGCAGCTGGGTGACCTTGTCGCCGTGGCTCATCCAGACCTTCAGCATGCCGTAGCCTTCGGGCGTGGTGAAGTCCTCGATATCCGTCAGCAGGCGCGTGTGGCCATGCGCGCGCACTTCGGCGTAGCCGAATTCACGATGGTCGGACCACTCGACCTTGCCGCCCAGTTGCTGCGCCATGCTTTGCATGCCGTAGCAGATGCCCAGGACGGGAACGCCGACTTCGAACACGGCCTGCGGCACGCGCAGCGAGCCTTCGTCATAGGCCGAGGCGTGGCTGCCGGACAGGATGATGCCTTTCAGCCCCTGCGATCGCTGTTCGCGCACGAAATCGTCGCCGACGTCGCCGGGGTGGATTTCGCAGTACACGCCGGTTTCGCGCACGCGGCGGGCGATAAGCTGGGTGACCTGTGAACCGTAATCGAGGATCAGAATGCGCTGGTGCATGGTTGGCTCTAAATAGAAAAGCGCACCGGCGGGAAGCGGGCTTCCTCCGGTGCGCGGATGCTGCGTGGCGGTGCGCCGGAAATCACTCGGCGCGGTAGTTCGGCGCTTCCTTGGTGATCTGCACGTCATGGACGTGCGATTCGCGGAAACCCGCGGACGTGATCTGCACGAACTGGGTCTTGGTGCGCATCTCGTCGATGGTGGCGCAGCCGCAATACCCCATGGAGGCACGCACGCCGCCGGCCAGTTGGTAGATGATCTGCAGCACGCTGCCCTTGTAGGGGACGCGGCCTTCGATCCCTTCCGGCACCAGCTTGTCGGCGTTATTGGCGGGATCCTGGAAATAGCGGTCGGCTGAACCATCCGCCATCGCGCCCAGGCTGCCCATGCCGCGATACGACTTGTACGAACGGCCCTGGAACAGGACGACTTCGCCCGGGGCTTCTTCGGTACCGGCGAACATGCCGCCCATCATGCAGGCGAAGGCGCCGGCCGACAGGGCCTTGGCGACGTCGCCGGAATAGCGGATGCCGCCGTCGGCGATCAAGGGGACGCCGGTGCCTTCCAGCGCCTTGGCGACGTCGGAAATGGCGGTGATCTGCGGCACGCCCACGCCGGCGACGACGCGGGTGGTGCAGATGGAGCCGGGGCCGATGCCGACCTTGACGCCGTCGGCGCCGTATTCGAGCAAGGCGCGGGCGGCTTCCGCGGTGGCGATGTTGCCGCCGATGACGTCGACCTTGGGGTAGTTCTTCTTGACCCAGCGCACGCCTTCCAGCACGCCCTGGGAATGGCCGTGGGCGGTATCGACGATGATGACGTCGACGCCGGCGGCGACCAGTTTTTCAACGCGTTCTTCCGTGCCCGCGCCCACGCCGACCGCGGCGCCGACACGCAACTGGCCTTGGGCGTCCTTGTTGGCTTGCGGGTGCGCGGTGTTCTTGACGATGTCCTTGACAGTGGCCAAGCCGCGCAGTTCGAAGGCGTCGTTAACGATCAGGACGCGTTCCAGGCGATGCTTGTGCATCAGGTGCTGGGCTTCGTCCAGGGTGGCGCCTTCGCGCATGGTGACCAGGCGTTCCTGCGGGGTCATGATGTTGCGCAGGGGTTCGTCCAGCCGCGTCTCGAAGCGCAGGTCGCGGTTGGTGACGATGCCGACCACCTTGCGGCCTTCCACCACCGGCAGCCCGGAAATCCCATGCTGCTGCTGCAGGGCGATGGCGTCGCGCACTTTCATCTGCGGCGTGACGGTGATCGGGTCGATCACGATGCCGAATTCGTGCCGCTTCACGCGGGCGACTTCCCGGGCCTGTTCATCCGCCGTCAGGTTCTTGTGGATGATGCCTATCCCGCCTTCCTGCGCCATGGCGATCGCCAGGCGCGACTCCGTCACGGTATCCATGGCGGCGGACACAAGCGGAATGTTCAGGGTGATATTGCGAGTGAGGCGGGTGGCCAGCGACGTGTCGCGCGGCAGCACCTGGGAGAACGCGGGCACCAACAGAACGTCGTCGAAGGTGAGCGCAGTTTGGATGAGACGCATGGGAAACTCCGGGCGCAAAGCAAGATTATACGCGTTCCGCCAGGAATTTCTAGGTGTAACCCCTAACATACCGCGGTATGCGGTTATACGCGCGGCGCGCCCGCGCAACACCCGCCGGGCGGCCCCGCCGGGGAACCGCGCCGGCGTCCGACAGGCCGGGCCAGGGACCTGGCCCGGCGCCACCGTCCCGATTACTTGCCGCCCTTGGACGCCATGACTTCCTCGGCGATCTGGCGCGGCACCTCCGCGTAGTGCTTGAACTCCATGGTGTACGTCGCCCGGCCCTGGGACAGGGAGCGCAGCGTCGTGGAATAGCCGAACATCTCGGAAAGCGGGACTTCGGCGCGCACCAGCTTGCCACCGCCGCCCGCGATGTCGTCCATGCCCTGCACCATGCCGCGCCGCGAGGATAGGTCGCCCATGACGTTACCCATGAAGTCCTCAGGGGTTTCGACCTCGACGTGCATCATGGGCTCCAGCAGCACCGGCTTGGCGCGCCGCATGGCTTCCTTGAAGGCCATGGAGCCCGCCATGCGGAAGGCGTTTTCGTTGGAGTCCACATCGTGGTACGAACCGAAGGTCAGCGTGACCTTGACGTCGACGACCGGGTAGCCCGCCAGGATGCCGGACTTCAAGGTGTCCTGGATGCCCTTGTCCACCGCCGGGATGTATTCGCGCGGAATGACGCCGCCCTTGATGGCGTCGACGAATTCATAGCCCTTGCCCGGCTCGTTCGGCGCCAGCGTGATAACCGCGTGGCCGTACTGGCCGCGACCGCCCGACTGCTTGACGAACTTGCCTTCGACATCGGTCGCCGTGGCTCGCACCGTTTCCCGGTACGCGACCTGCGGCTTGCCGACCGTGGCTTCGACGCCGAATTCGCGCTTCATCCGGTCGATCAGGATTTCCAGGTGCAGTTCGCCCATGCCGGAAATGATGGTCTGGCCGGATTCCTCGTCCGTATGGACGCGGAACGACGGGTCTTCCTGGGCCAGGCGATTCAGGGCGACGCCCATCTTCTCCTGGTCGGCCTGGGTCTTGGGCTCCACCGCCTGCGAAATCACCGGCTCGGGGAAGATCATCTTTTCGAGCACAATGGTCTGCCCCGGATCGCACAGCGTGTCGCCGGTCGTGACGTCCTTCAGGCCCACCGCGGCGGCGATATCGCCCGCACGGACTTCCTTGATCTCCTTGCGCTCGTTGGCATGCATCTGCAGCAGGCGGCCCAGGCGCTCTTTCTTGCCCTTGCTGGACACCAGCACGGTGTCGCCGGAATTCACCACGCCGGAATAGACGCGGAAGAACACCAGCTGGCCGACGAAGGGGTCGGTCATGATCTTGAAGGCCAGCGCCGAGAACTTTTCATCGTCGGCGGGATGGCGCTCGATTTCCTTGTCGTGGTCGTCATGGCCCTTGATGGCGGGCACGTCCACCGGCGACGGCAGGTAATCGATGACGGCGTCCAGCATGGCCTGCACGCCCTTGTTCTTGAAGGCGCTGCCACACAGCATGGGGACGATTTCGTTGGCGATGGTGCGCGAGCGCAGGCCCTGCTTGATTTCGTCTTCGGTCAGCGTTTCGCCGCCCAGGTACTTGTCCAGCAGGGTTTCATTGGCTTCGGCGGCGGCCTCCACCATCTTGTCGTGCCATTCCTGGGCTTGCTCGCGCAGTTCGGCCGGGATGTCGGCGTACTGGAACTTGACGCCCTGGCTGGCGTCGTCCCAAATGATGGCCTGCATCTTGACCAGGTCGATGACGCCCTGGAAATGGTCTTCCGCGCCGACCGGAATCTGTATGGGTACCGCGACGCCCTTCAGGCGTTCGCCGATCTGCCGCTGCACGCGAAAGAAGTCCGCGCCGATACGGTCCATCTTGTTGACGAAGGCGATGCGGGGGACTTTGTACTTGTTGGCCTGGCGCCAGACGGTTTCGGATTGCGGCTGCACGCCGCCCACCGAGTCGTAGACCATGCAGGCGCCATCCAGCACCCGCATGGAGCGTTCGACTTCGATGGTGAAGTCCACGTGTCCCGGGGTGTCGATGATGTTGATGCGGTGTTCGGGATAGTTGCCGGCCATGCCGCGCCAGAAGGCGGTCGTCGCGGCGGACGTGATCGTGATGCCGCGCTCCTGCTCCTGCTCCATCCAGTCCATGGTGGCGGCGCCGTCGTGCACCTCGCCAATTTTGTGGTTCACCCCGGTATAGAAAAGAATGCGCTCGGTGGTCGTGGTCTTGCCAGCGTCGATGTGCGCGCTGATACCGATGTTGCGGTAATTCTCAATGGGGGTCTTGCGAGGCACGATTTTCTCCAGGATGGGATCGTCCGCGGCCGGCCGGGCCGGATAGGCTGGGCCGACGAGCGCGATACAGGCGCTTCAGGTAGCGCGACAACACTACGCACGCGGAACTCCGCCCGCTATATTCGCCTTGCCATACGGAAAGCGCAAGGGACGGAGAGGCGAAGTAAATGGGGCGTTTCCCAGGCTTTCAAAGTTGCGTCCCTTATTATTTGGCTCTGGAACTCCGCCAAGTAAAATGCGTCCGTGCCGGCGTCCTCGCCAGCCTGTCTTTCCCCCGCCACATGTCCAATACCCACGAAATCCGCCCCGGCCAGTCCATCGAGCTGCTGAAGGAACTCCACATCCTGACGCGCGACGGCAAGATGAACCAGGACAGCCGGCGCAAGCTCAAGCAGGTCTATCACCTGTTCCAGTTCATCGAACCGCTGCTCAAGAGCCTGAAGGAAGACGGCCGCGATATCTCGCTGGTCGACCATGGCGCGGGCAAGTCGTACCTGGGCTTCATCCTGTACGACCTGTTCTTCAAGGATCTGGACGACGGCTCGCATATCTACGGCATCGAAACGCGCGAAGCGCTGGTGCGCCATACGCGCGAACTGGCGCAGCGGCTGGGCTTCGCGGGCGGCATGTCCTTCCTGAACCTGTCGGTGGCCGACGCCACCGAGTCGACCGAACTGCCGGCGTCGGTGGATGTGGTGACCGCCCTCCACGCCTGCGACACGGCGACGGACGACGCGATCCGCTTCGCGCTGCGCAAGCAGGCGCGCTATATCGTGGTGGTGCCCTGCTGCCAGGCGGAAGTCGCGTCGGTGCTGCGGCGGCACAAGAAGAGCGTCATGGGCGACCCCCTTTCGGAAATCTGGCGTCATCCGCTGCATACGCGGGAATTCGGCAGCCAGGTGACCAACGTGCTGCGTTGCCTGCAACTGGAAGCCCATGGCTACCAGGTCAGCGTGACGGAACTGGTCGGCTGGGAACACTCGATGAAGAACGAGCTGATCATCGCCCAGCACAAGCATCCGCCGCAACGGCGCGCCACCGAACGGCTGAACGCCATGCTGGAGCGCATCGGGCTGGACGAATTGAAAGCGCGTTTCTTCGCGCCCGCCGCGACGGCCGGCGCCGCCACGCAATCGGCCTGACCGTCCAAGGGCGGCAGCGGCCAGCGGCCTGCCCTACCCGCCCGTCATCAGCTTGCGCCAGCCATCCCATCCCAGGCGGCGCATGGTGTCCTGATTGCGTTCGTAGATATCGTCAGGATCCGGATAGGCATCCACGGCCCGCGCGATGCTGTCCTCGCGCAGCAGGTGCAGGATGGGATAAGGCGAACGGTTCGTGCAGTTTTCGATATCGTCCTGCTCGGTATCGGCGAACTGGTAGTCCGGATGGAAGCTGGCGATCTGCAGGATGCCGCGCAGGCGCAGGCGCTTGAGGATGCGGTCGGCTTGAGTCAAGAAATCGTTGTACTCGGCAAAATCCAGCAGCGCCGACGGCAGTATGAGCAGCGTGGTATCGACGCGTTCGGGATCGCTGTCGGCCAGCAGGCGCAATTCGCTTTCGAGGTCGGCAGCCACCGCGGCCGCATCGGCGGCCGGACTGGCGACGTAGCGTATCTGTCCCTTCACGTGCACGGCCTTGGCGAAGGGACAGAGATTCAGCCCGATGACGGCGCGCGTCAGCCAGGCCTGGGTGGCGGCGATGGCGGCATCCGCTGACACCGGCACCGCTCAGGCCGCCGGCATGGCCGCGATGGTCTGCGCCACAGCGGCGGTCAGCTTCTTGCCATACGGCACGTGCAGGAATTCATTCGGCCCGTGCGCGTTCGACTTGGGACCGAGCACGCCGCAGACCATGAACTGCGCCTTGGGAAAGCCTTGCTGCAGCGTATTCATCAAGGGGATGGTGCCGCCCTGGCCGATATAGCCGCAGGGTGCGCCGTAGTACTGCCGGGACGCCGCGTCCAGCGCCGCGCTCAGCCAAGGCTGCGAAGCCGGTGCGTTCCATCCTGTGGCCTGCCCTTCGCTGGGCTTGAAGATGACCTTGGCGTTGTACGGGGCGTCGCGCTCCAGCAGGGATTTCAGCTCCTGGGCAGCGGCGACCGCGTCGACCAGCGGCGGCAGGCGCAGCGACAGCTTGAACGCGGTGCGCGGACGCAGGACGTTGCCCGCGTTCGAAAGCGGCGGCAGGCCATCGGCGCCCGTGACCGACAAGGTGGGCCGCCACGTGCGGTTCAACAGGGCTTCTTCCGGCTCGGTCGTCATCGGCAGCACGAAGCCGCCGTCGGCGCCGCAGCTCCAGGGAAAGCGGCGCCAGACTTCATCACCCAATATCCTGGCGGTCGCATGGACCTGCTCGATGCGCTCGGCGGGGATCTCGCAATGGAAACTTTGCGGCAGCAGACGGCCAGTGCCGCTGTCTTCCAGGCGATCCAGCAGATGGCGCAGGATGCGAAAACTGGAGGGCACGACGCCGCTGGAGTCGCCGGAGTGGACGCCTTCGTCCAGCACCTGCACTTCCAGCGTGCCCGACACCATGCCGCGCAGCGACGTCGTCATCCACAACTGGTCGTAATTGCCGGCGCCGGAATCCAGGCAGACCACCAGCGCGACATTGCCCAGGCGTTCGCGCAAGGCATCCACATAGGGCAGCAGGTCATAGCTGCCGGATTCCTCGCAGGTTTCGACGATGCCGACACAGCGCGGCCGCGGGATGCCCTGCTTGTCCAGCGCCAGGATGGCGGTCAGGGAAGCATAGATGGCGTAACCGTCATCGGCGCCGCCCCGGCCATACAGCTTGCCGTCTTCATACTTGGGCGTCCACGGGCCCAGTCCGGCGCGCCAGCCGGAAAACTCGGGCTGCTTGTCCAGGTGGCCATACAGCAGCACGGTGTCGCCGTTGTCGGCGCGGGTGGCGGGCGCGTCGAAGAAGATCACCGGCGTGCGGCCGGGCAGGCGCACGATCTCCAGCTTCAGGCCGCCGACCTTCTGCGCTTCCACCCATTGCGCGGCGTCGCGCACCACGCGCTCGATATAGGCATTGGCTTCCCAGTCCGCGTCGAAGGCGGGACTCTTGGCGGGGATCGCGATGTAGTCGGTCAGCGCCGGCAGGATTTCGTTATCCCATTTCTGGTCGACGTAGGCCTGCAGGGCCTGCGGATCGATGGGACCGGAATGCGCGGAATCGGGGACTCGTGCGTTCATGGAAACTCCTTGCGGTTACTTCATCCAGACACGGGCATTGCGGAAGGCGCGCATCCACGGACTGAACGCGCCGCCGCTGTCGAGCTCGCCCCATTTTTCCGGCGCCCAGGACATCATGACGTTGCGGGTGACCCGCTCCGGGTGCGGCATGATCGCGGTGAAGCGTCCATCCGGCGTGGTGACCGAGGTGATGCCGCCGGGACTGCCGTTGGGGTTATAGGGATAGGTTTCGGTCTGGGCGCCCCGGTTGTCGACGAACCGCGCCGCCACGATGGTCTTGGCCGCATCGCCCTGCCGCGCGAAGTTCGCATAGCCTTCGCCATGCGCCACCGCCACGGGCGTGCGGGTTCCCGCCATCCCCGCGAAGAAAATCGAAGGCGATTCGGCGATCTCCACCATGGCCAGGCGGGCTTCGTATTTCTCCGACAGGTTGCGGGTGAAGCGCGGCCAGGCCTGTGCGCCGGGGATCATGCTGGCGAGCGCGGCAAACATCTGCGCGCCGTTGCACACGCCCAGGCCGAAGGTGTCCTGGCGGCCGAAGAACGCGGCGAACTGGTCGGCCAGCTGATTGTGGAAGCGGATGGTGCGCGCCCAGCCTTCACCGGCGCCCAGCACGTCGCCATAGCTGAAACCGCCCACGGCCACCATGCCGTTGATGGTGCGCAGGTCCACGCGGCCGGTGAGCAGGTCCGTCATATGCACGTCGACCGCCTCGAAGCCCGCGGTGTCGAAGGCCCAGGCCATTTCCACCTGGCTGTTGCAGCCCTGCTCGCGCAGGATGGCGACGCGTGGACGCTTGCCGGTGGCGATGTAGGGCGCCGCCACGTCTTCCTGCGGATCGTAGGTGACCCGCGGCGTGAAGCCGGGATCTTCCTTGTCCTGCCACACGTCGAATTCGGCCTGCGCGCAGGCGGGGTTGTCGCGGCGCGCCATGATGCGATAGCTGGTCTCGCTCCACGCACGGCCCAGTTCGGCGCGCGGCTGGCCCCAGATCTTGCGGCCATCGCGATAGAACTCGACTTCATCGCTGTTGTTCAGGCCGCCGATGACATGGGCGAACCTGGACAGGCCGGCGCCGCGCAGCACCTGCATGACGGCGTCGCGCTGGGACGCCGGCACCTGGATGACCGCGCCGGCTTCTTCCGAGAACAAGGCCTTGAGCGTGAGTTCTTCGCGCTGCACGGCCACCTGCTCGGGACGGATCTTGTAATCCCCCCAATCGGCGGAATTGGCGTCGAAGGTCAGCATGTCCAGGTTGACCGACACGCCGGTATGGCCGGCGAAGGCCATTTCGCAGATCGTGGCGAACAGGCCGCCATCGGAGCGGTCGTGATAGGCCAGCAGCGTGCCGGCCTCGGCCAACGTACGTATGGTGATGAAGAAGGCCCGCAGGTCCTGCGGCACATCGATGTCCGGCGCTTCCGTGCCGACCTGGTTGTACACCTGCGCCAGGATGGAGCCGCCCATGCGATGCAGGCCGCGTCCCAGATCAATCATGATCAATACGGTATCGCCCGCATCGGTGCGCAGGCGCGGCGTCAGGCTCGCGCGCGCGTCCTCGACCGGCGCGAACGCGGTGACGATCAGCGAAACCGGTGAAACCACCTGGCGCTGCTCGCCGTCCTGCGACCAGGAGGTCCGCATGGACAAGGAGTCCTTGCCCACGGGAATCGACAGGCCGACCGTCTGGCACAGCTCGCTGACCGCGGACACGGTGTCGTACAGCGCGGCGTCCTGGCCGGCCACGCCGCAAGCGGCCATCCAGTTCGCCGACAGCTTGATATGTTCGACCTGGCGCACGTCGGCCGCCGCCAGGTTGGTCAGCGCTTCGGCCACCGCCATGCGGCCGGACGCGGGTGCATTGATCATGGCGATAGGCGTGCGTTCGCCCATCGCCATGGCTTCGCCGCGGAAGCCTTCATAGTCGGACAAGGTGACCGCGCAATCGGCCACGGGCACCTGCCAGGGACCGACCATCTGGTCGCGCGACGACAGGCCGCCGACGTTACGGTCGCCGATGGTGATCAGGAAGGTCTTGTTGGCCACGGTGGGATGGCGCAACACGCGATAGGCGGCTTCGGTCAGCTCGATGCCGGCCAGGTCCAGCGGCTCGGCAACGCCGGGCAGGCGCTGGACGTCGCGCGTCATGCGTGGCGGCTTGCCCAGGATGACGTCGATGGGCACGTCCACCGGGCGCACCGGCCCCGCGGCCTGGCCCCGGGGATCGACGCCCGGCAGGCCTTCGCCCTGCACCACGCGCAGTTGCCGTTCTTCCGTGGCGACGCCGACGACCGCATAGGGACACCGTTCGCGCCGCGCGATCTCGTCGAAACGGCCCAGATCGTCGGGCATGATCGCCAGGACATAGCGTTCCTGCGATTCGTTGCTCCAGATCTCGGCGGGCGACATGCCGGATTCTTCCACCGGCACGCGCTTCAGGTCAAAGACCGCGCCACGGCCCGCGTCGTTGACCAGTTCAGGGAAAGCGTTGGACAAGCCGCCGGCGCCGACGTCATGGATGGCCAGGATGGGATTGTTGCCGCCTTGCTGCCAGCAACGGTCGATGACTTCCTGGGCGCGCCGCTCGATTTCCGGGTTGCCGCGCTGGACCGAATCGAAATCCAGGTCGGCGCTATTGCTGCCGACGCCCATGCTGGACGCCGCGCCGCCGCCCATGCCGATACGCAGGCCGGGGCCACCCAGCTGGATCAGCAAAGCGCCGGGCGGAATCTTTTCCTTGTGGGTCAGGCCGGCATCGATGCTGCCCAGGCCGCCGGCGATCATGATGGGCTTGTGGTATCCCCAGCGCGTGCCGCCCGCCGTCTGTTCGAAAGTCCGGAAGTAACCCAGCAGGTTGGGCCGGCCGAATTCGTTGTTGAACGCGGCGCCGCCCAAGGGGCCGTCGATCATGATGGACAACGGCGAGGCGATGCGGTCCGGCAGACCGTGATGATCGCTTTCCCAGGGCTGCGGCGCATCGTCGAAACGCAGGTGCGAGACGGTGAAACCCGTCAGCCCGGCCTTGGGCTTGGAACCGCGTCCGGTGGCGCCTTCGTCGCGGATTTCCCCGCCGGCGCCGGTGGATGCGCCGGGGAACGGTGCGATGGCGGTGGGATGGTTGTGCGTTTCCACCTTCATCAGCGTGTGGACGACGGCGTCCCGGCGCCGGTAGGTCAGCGCGTCATCCGATGTGCCGGCGACGTCCGCGTGGAAGCGCTGGGCCATGCCGCCTTCCATGATGGCGGCGTTGTCGGAATACGCCACCACGGTGCCGCCGGGCTGGGCGGCGTGCGTGGCCCGTATCATGCCGAACAGCGTCTTGTCCTGCGCCTGGCCGTCGATGACCCACTGCGCATTGAAAATCTTGTGGCGGCAATGCTCGCTATTGGCTTGCGCGAACATCATGAGCTCGACGTCGGTGGGATCGCGCTCCAGCCGGGCGAAGGCTTCCGCCAGATATTCGATTTCATCGTCGGAAAGCGCCAGGCCCAGCGTGGTGTTGGCCTGTTCCAGCGCGGCGCGCCCCTGGGCCAACACCGGCACGGTGCGCATGGCGCGGCCTTCGACCGCCGCGAACAGGGCCTGGCCGTCGAACTGCGCATCGACCACGGTTTCCACCATCCGGTCGTGCAGGCAGGCGGCCGCGCGCGCCAGCATGGCGTCGTCGAAGGATTTGGCGCCGAGCAGGCCGCGCTCCGGCGTGAGCATATAGCGCACGCCGCGTTCGATACGGCGTACAGAGGAGAACCCGCAGTTATGGGCGATATCCGTGGCCTTGCTGGCCCACGGCGAAATCGTGCCCAGCCGCGGAATGACCCGCAGCACCATGGCCTTGGCGGGTTCGGCGCCTTCGTAGGGATCGCCGTAGTCCAGCAGGTCGGCCAGCCTTTGCTGGTCCGCCGCGGACAACGGGGCATCGCACAGCACGAAATGCTCGTAGCGGGCGGAGACTTCCGCGACGGGCAGCCCGGCCTGTTTCAGTTGGGCGAGCAGGCGCTCACGGCGAAAGTTGGACAGGACAGACGAGCCGGGGAGGTACTGAACGATGGACACGATGCGGGCGCCGTAGTGGGAAGGGCAAAAACTGGATTTTACCCGTTACCGCCGGCGTTTCCGGCGCCCCGGGACGGTTTTGTCCCCGCTCCCGGCCCCGCCCTGCCGAAGCGCCTAGCCGGCCTCCGGATAATGGACTTCCAGGATATCCAGGCTTTCCACGCCGCCGGGCGTGCGCAGCGTCACGGTATCCCCTTCCCTGGCCTTGAGCAGCGCGCGGGCGACGGGGGATATCCAGCTAATCTTGCCCGCCAGCGGCTCGGCCTCGTCCACGCCCACGATGGTGACTTCATGCTCCTGCCCGGCCTTGTCCAGATAGAGCACGCGGGCGCCGAAAAACACCTGGTCCCGATTCGGCTGCACGGCCGGGTCGACCACTTCGGCGATATCCAGGCGTCGCGTCAGGAAACGCATGCGGCGGTCGATTTCGCGCAGGCGCTTCTTGCCGTAGAGGTAATCGCCGTTTTCCGAGCGATCGCCGTTGGAGGCGGCCCAGGAGACGACCTGGACGACGGACGGCCGCTCCACATTCATCAAGTGGGTGAGCTCATCGCGCAGCCGCGCATAGCCCTGCGGCGTGATGTAGTTGCGCGTGCCGGGCGGTAGCGCCTGGGCCTGCGGAATATCGTCGTCTTCGTCCTGGTCGGACTCTTTCACAAAAGCTTTGTTCATGGCGGATTCGAATGCCGGGCAATCCTGGACGGACGCCGGACTGCTGTCAGAACCAGTCGTGCCAGACCGGCTTCAGGTCAGCGGGCAATGGCGGCAGCCTGCCGAGGTCGACCCGGCTTTCATGGGGACTATGGAAGTCGGATCCCCGCGAAGCCAGCAACGAGCGCTCCCGCGCCACGTCGGCGTAGCGGCGGCATTCGTCGGAATTGTGGCTGCCGGTGGTGACTTCGACGCCTTCGCCGCCCAGGGCCTGGAATTCGTCGAACAGGGCGGTGACCTGCAGCGGCGTGTATTTGTAGCGCCCAGGATGGGCCACCACGGCGCGCCCGCCGGCATCGTGGATCCAGCCCACGGCCTCGGCCAGCGAGGCCCATTGGATGGCCACCTGCCCCGGGCAATCGTCGCCCAGGTACTTGTTGAAGACGGTCTGGACGTCGGGGCAGAACCCGGCTTCGACCAGATAGCGGGCGAAGTGCGTGCGGCTGATCAGCTCCGGATTGCCGGCGAAGGGCAAGGCGCCTTCGAACGCGCCCGGCATGCCCATGCGCGCCAGGTTTTCGCCTATGCGCCGGGCCCGGTCGGCCCGGCCGGCTCGCGTCCGGCGCAGCCCGTCTCGCAAGCCCTGGTTCAGGGGGTCGAATCCCAGGCCGACGATATGCACCGTCTGGTTGGCCCAGGTCACGGAAATTTCCACTCCCGTCACGAACTGCAGACCCGCTTCCCGCGCGGCGTCGGCGGCCTCGGCCAGCCCGCCGATCTCATCGTGATCGGTAAGCGCCCAGACGTCCACGCCGTTGGTCCGCGCGCGCAAAGCGACGTCGCGGGGCGACAGCACGCCATCCGAAACGGTGGAATGGCAATGCAGATCGACGTTATGTGCGATTGAGAGTCCCATGGCCGTATTGTAGGCGGGCGGCCATGGCGTGTCAGTCAGGCGCGCAAAAAAGCCTCGACGGGTTCGATCTGGGCGTCGTCCATCAGGGTCGGCGCATGGCCCACCCCAGGCACCTCCACGACGCGCGCGCCGGGGTTGCGACGGGCCATCTCGCGCGCGGTCTCGGCGCTCAACAGGTCCGAATGCTGGCCTCGGAGGACCAGGATGGGGCAATCGATGGCGTCATACGCATGCCAGAGCATCTGCTCGCCGGCCGCCAGCGCCGCGCCGTCCTGAACCGCGAAGGGGACGGCCAACCCCAGGTCATAGTGCTTGACCCAGCGGTCGCCGCGTCGCAGGAACACATGGGAGGCGAGTTCGCGCCACTGCTCATCCGTATGGTCGCCGAACGCCGCCGACACCTGGCGCAGATAGGCCACGGCCTCGTCGAAGCTGCCGAATTCCTGGCCCTGGCCAACGTATTGGCCGATGCGCGCCAGGGCGTCGGGCGCCAGGCGCGGACCGACGTCGTTCAGCACCATCTTGTCGAAACGCAATCCGGGTCCCTGCAGCGGACCGCCGCCCGCATTGCCGGCCGCACGGGCCCGCGCCGAGAAGGCCGCGGAGCCGGCCAGTACCATGCCGATCAAGCCGCCCATCGACGTGCCCACCCAGTCCAGGGTGGCCGGCCGCAGGCGGGCAATCAGCGTGACCATGTCGCCGACATACTGCGGCACGGTGTAGAAAGCCGGGTTCAACAGCCAATCCGACGCGCCCCGCCCCACCACGTCGGGGCACACCACGCGGTATTCGGCGGAAAGCCGCCGCGCCAGCGTGTCGAAGTCGCGCCCGGTGCGCGTCAGGCCGTGCACGCAAACCAACACCTTGTCGTTGCCCGGATCGCCCCATTCCCAATACGCCATGCGATGCATGCCAGCCGGACTGGCGCAGGTCACGAAATCTAGGCGGGGGGTCTGCATGGAGGCTCCGGATCGACGGCAGGACAAACCATGTTATCGCAAGGCCGCCGCGCGCCGTCGGGCGCCATGGCCGTGTGCCAGTAACGCCGCGCCAGCGCGCGCTGGCACCGGACCACCAGCGCATCCGCGCGCGACGTCGCGATCACCGCGCCATGATGGTCGGTGCGCCAGAACGACGCCCCCGCGCGCCGCCAGCGCCGCGCCACCGCCGGGGCCGGATGCTGGAAGCGGTTCAAATAGCCGACCTGCGCGATGACATGCCGTGCCCGCGCGGCGTCCACCAGCGCGGCGCCGGACGAAGTCTTCGAACCATGATGCGGCGCCACCACCACGTCGATGGGCGGCAGCGCCGGAGCGAAGCCGTTCTCCTGCGCCACCCCCACGTCCCCGGGCAACAGCGCCCGGTGATGGCGCCCTTCCACCAGCAGCACGCAACCATCCGCGTTCGAACCGGCGGCGCGCCCCCGCCGCGCCTTGCGCGGACGCGCCGTCTCGCGGGCCGCCGTCGGCGCCCGCGGATGCAGAAAGGCAAAACGTACGCCGTCCACCTCCCATGCCTGGCCCGCCTCGCAAGGGCCCGAGATGGCAGGCAGCGGCGCCTCGTCCGCCCATCCGCGCTTACGGGCGTCCCGCCGCAGGCGCCGCGCCACGTCGAACGACGCATGGACCCGGTCCACCGGCACCGCGCGCAGCAGGCTGTCCAGGCCGCCGGCGTGATCGTCGTCGGCATGGGAGATGACCAGTGTGTCGATGCGCCGGACGCCGCGCGCCCGCAGATAAGGCCACAGAACCCGCTGCGCCCCGTCCGTACCGTTGCGATGCAGGGGGCCGCTATCGAAGACCAGGGCATGCGTGGCGGTCTCCACCACCACCGCGCCGCCCTGCCCCACGTCCAGCGCGGTCAACCGCCATTCGCCTTCCGCGGGACGGGCCGGCCGCCAGCACAACGCAGGCACGATCAGCAGCCAGGCCCATCGGCGCGACGCCATGGCCGGCGGCAGCAAGGCCCAGGCGATGCCGGTCGCGGCCAGGGCGAGCAGGATCAGCGGCGGCGCGGCCACGTCCCATACGGACCACCCCTGTGCCGCCAGGCTGTCGATCCAGCGCATGACCAGGCCGAACATCGCTTGCGCCGTCCACCCCGGCCATGCCGCCAGGCCGGCCGCCCCGGGCACCACGCCCGCCAACGCGCAAAGCGCCGCGCAGAGCAAGGCGAGCGGCGTCACGACCAGGCTGACCGCGGGAATGGCGATCGCATTGGCCAGCGGCGAAGCCACCGACACTTGCTGCGTCAGGAATGCGAGTGCCGGCATGAGGCTCAACGTGACCACGCATTGCAGCCGGCCGGCCTGCATGCAATGGCGCAGCCACCGGTGCCAACGCCTTCCGCCCGCGCCGCGCGCGGGATTGCCGGGGCCGACGAGGTCAGCCCCATGCCCCTCACGCCCCTCACGCCCCGCCTGCCCCCACGCCAGCACAGCGGCGACAGCGCCGAAGGACAACCAGAACCCCGGCGCGATGGGCGCCCAGGGATCGAAGGCGACCACCACGCAGGCCGCGAACAACAACACGGCGTCGCGCGACAGGGGCAGGCGCAGCAAGGCCGATCCGCCGGCCACCGCCAACATGAAGAAGGTGCGCCGCGCGGGAATACCCCACCCTGCCAACAGGCAATACAGCCACGCGACGAACAAGGCCGCGGCAATGCCGGCCAGCGCGGCGGGCGTGCGCTCCGCCAGGTACACGCCGCGCCAGCGGACACGCCGCCAACTCCACGCGACCGCGCTGCCCGCCAGGCCCGCGACCAGCGTCACGTGCAGGCCGCTGATGGAGACCAGGTGCGTGATACCCGTCGCGTTGAAAACCCGCCAATCGTCGCGCGCCACGCCGGCCTGGTCACCCAGGGCCAAGGCGATGACCACGGCGCCATGACGCGTGTCTCCAAGCAGGGACCGCATGCGTTCCCGCAACACATGCCGAGCACGATGGATGCCAACCATCCCGAGGCGATAGCCTTCGTCCAGCACGTGTTGCGGCTTGCCACGCACGGTGGCGGTGGCGCGCATATCGCGGTGGAACATGCGCGCCTCACCGTCGGGCCCATGCGGATTTTGCACTGCATGCGGACGCTTGAGCACCAGCGCCATCTTCCAGTGCTGCCCGGGAATCACCGGGCGCGGCACCCCGGCATCGCCATGGATCGGCAAGGGCCACGACACCCGCAGCCTGTGTGGCGTCACCACCGGCGTCGAAGCCAGGACTTCCGCATCGAAACGCAGCGCATCGGGTGACGACTCCACCAGCGAAACGACACGCACGGTCGCGCGCATCACCTGGTTTTCCTGATCGGCCGGCAAGGCGTCTTCCAGGCGCCATTGCGCCCGCTCGATGGCATACAGCGCACCCGCGCCGCCGGCGCAGGCGCACAGCAAGACAGCGCGCAACCACGGCGCACAAGTCGGGCGGCCGGTCGGTCGGCCGGATGGCGCCGCGCGTACACGCCAGCGCAGCACCAAGGTCAAGACGCTGAGACAGCCCAACTCCCACCGCATGGCAGTGGAAGGCAGGGCCGCCAGTGTCTGCACGCCGGCGATCGACGCGATGAATGCCAGCATGGCCAGACGCCCTTCCATTCCGCCTCCCGCGAACCGAAGGCATGCTAGCCGCGCCGGTGCGCTCGAAAAGCAAAAGCAGGATGGAAACGACGCGCGGCGGCGGTGTTGCGGGCAGCGCGCAAAAAAAGGCGGCCCCGCTTGCGCGGGGCCGGTACTGCGCGAGAGGGCTACTACACAGCAACCCCGCCTCTCACCGGGGGCAACCATGCGGACAGCAAATCCGCATGGCCAGGACTTCCTGGCCACACGTACTACGAAACACGCATGGCCCGAAAGCGAGCCGAACGGTCAGGGAAGCGCCCGGCGATCATTCATCCGCCGAGCGGGTTCCCCGCCAGCGCATCAAGCGCCTTGGAACGGCTGGTTATCGATGTCGCCGAAGGCGATGTCGGTGCTGCTGCCGGCATGGTCGACCGCGGCGGCGGCGACCTGCGCACGCGTCACGCCGCTGTCCTGTTGGGCAACGAAAGGCGCGTTGTCGATATCGCCATTGTTGCCGGTCAGGCCGGCGCTGCGGGCTTGCTCCAGTTCAGCCAGCACCTGGGCGCGGCTGGCGCTGGCCTGGTCCTGGCCATAGGTGCCTTGGAAAGGCTGGTTGTCCGTATCGCCGCGCGGGGTGCGGGCCTGGGCGGCGCCGATCGCGGCAAACGACAGAATGACGGCGGTGGCGATGGTTTTGATCTTCATGTCGGTACTCCTGGTCCTGTTAGTTGGAAGGGCCGGACACCGCTTTTGCTCCTTGAGCGTGGTTCGCGGCGTCCGTTGCTGTGCCCCATGAACTGCATTCTGCGCCGCCAAGGACTAGGTATAAACCCGGATGCTCGGGAATGTTTTTTCCAAATTCCGCTGCAATCCGGGAGGATCAGGCGACGACGGGGACCAGGCGGGGCAATACCCGCAGGGCGGTGGCCGCGGTTCCGGCCGCCACGGCCGCCGCATCGATGCCGCGCAGCTCCGCCAGCGCCTGCGCCACGCCGGCCACCTGCGCGGGTGTATTACGGCGATCGGGTTCATGCAGCCATGCCGGGGGAATATCCGGAGAGTCCGTTTCCAGGACCAGATGTTCCAAACCCAATTGCTGCGCATGCCGCCGTATCTGCAGCGACCGCGGGAAGGTCATCGCCCCGCCTATCCCGAGCGCGAAGCCCAGGTCGACGAAACCGCGCGCCTGCTGTTCGCTGCCATTGAAGGCATGCGCGATACCGCTCCGCACGCCCGGCTGCCGGCGCAGGTGCTTGAGCACGATGTCCTGCGATCGACGGACGTGCAACAGCACGGGCAGGCCGAATTCGGCCGCCAGGTCGAGTTGCGCGGCGTAATAGCGTTCCTGTTTGTCGCGGGCTTCGCCGCTGGCGATTTCCTTGACGAAGAAATCGAGGCCGATCTCGCCGATGGCGACGAAGCGTGGATCACTCATGGCCGCTTCCACCGCGCCGCGCAGCGCCGTGAGATCGTCGTCCCAGGCCGCGCTCACGAACAAAGGATGGATGCCCAAGGCATAGGCGCCGCCGGGCATGGCATGCGCCAAGTCGCGCACCGCCTGGAAATTCCCGCGGCCCACGGCCGGGATCACGACCGCCCGTACGCCGGCTTCGACGGCGCGGGCGACGACCTGCGTGCGGTCCGGGTCGAATTCCTGGGCGTCGAGATGGCAGTGCGTGTCGATCAGCATGGGGACTCCTGGTGCCCGTTGCCGTTACACCAGGCGGCCCTGCTCCATGGCGAGTTGCCGATCGGCGCGGCTGGCCAGTTCGCGGTCGTGCGTGACGATAGCAAAGGCCGTACCCGATTCCTTGTTCACGCGGACCAGCAATTCGAACATGCTTTGCGCCGTATTCCGGTCCAGGTTGCCGGTGGGTTCATCCGCCAGCACGCAGACCGGCCGTGTGACCAGCGCACGGGCCAGCGCCACGCGCTGGCGTTCGCCGCCGGACAACTGCCCCGGGAAATGCAGCGCGCGCGCGGCGAGGCCGACCTGTTCGAGCACCGCCTGCGCCTGCTTGCGCGCGCCGTCGCGGTCCATGCGCCGCACGATCAAGGGCATCGCCACGTTGTCGAGCGCGGAGAACTCCGCCAGCAGATGATGGAATTGATAGACGAAGCCCAGCGCGCGGTTGCGCAACGCGCTCTTGGCGCCCTCCGCCAGCCCGGCGGCGTTGACGCCGTCGACCATCACGCTGCCGTGGGTCGGCACGTCCAGCAGCCCGAGTATGTGCAGCAGCGTGCTCTTGCCCGAGCCCGAAGCGCCGACGATGGCCAGCATTTCACCCCGCTGGATCGACACGCTGACATCGCGCAGGACTTCGATCCGCGCGGGACCTTCGTCGTATACCTTGGTCAGGTTTTCGGCATGCAGCGCGTTATCAGTCATGGCGCAGCACCTGGGCGGGTTGCAGGCGCGACGCGCGCCAGCTCGGGTACAGCGTGGCCAGCAGCGACAGCACCAGCGATGTCACGCCGATGGTAATGATGTCGGCCATCTCGGGATCCGAGGGCAGTTCGCTGATGAAATAGATCTGGCGCGGCAGGAAATGGATGCCCAGCAGGCGTTCGATGAACGGCACGATGGTCTCGATGTTGTAGGCGATCAGCATGCCGCCGACCACGCCCAGCAGCGTGCCCACGATGCCGATCAGCGCCCCCTGCACCAGGAAGATGCGCGCGACCTCGCCGGGACTGGCTCCCAGGGTGCGCAGGATGGCGATATCCGATTGCTTGTCCTTCACCGCCATCACCAGGGACGACAGCAGGTTGAAGGCGGCCACCGCCACGATCAGCGCCAGGATCAGGAACATCATGCGCTTTTCGGTCTGCACGGCGGCGAACCAGGTGCGGTTGTTGCGCGTCCAGTCGCTGGCCGTGATGTAGGGCGGCAATTGCCTGGCCAGCTCGGCGGCGACCTGCGGCGCGCGCTGCATATCGGCGATGCGCAGGCGCACGCCCGCGGTGCCGCTGTCGCGGAACACCTTGGCCGCGTCCTCGTCGTCGACGAAGGCCAGCGAGGAATCGTATTCGTAATGCCCTGAGGAGAACACGCCCACCACCGTGAATTGGCGCATGCGCGGCGCGAATCCGGCTGGACTGATGGAGGCCTGCGGCGCCAGCAGCAACACCGTATCGCCCACCTGCAGGCCCAGGTCGGAGGCCAGGTCGCGGCCCAGCACCACGCCGAACGAACCCGGCTTGAGGTCGTCGAGCTTGCCGGCCACCATCTGCCGCGGAATATCGGACACGTGGCCTTCGGTCTGCGGATCGATGCCGCGCACCTGAACGCCGCGCAGCGCCTGGCCGCGCACCAGCATGCCCTGGGCGGCAACGAAAGGCGCCGCCGCGCGGACTTCCTTATTGGCCTCGGCCGCCTTGGCCAGGGCCTGCCACTGATTCAGGATGTTTTCGGGATTGCCGCCCGGTACATACAGCTCGATGTGCGGCAGCACCGAAAGCATGCGGTCGCGCACGTCTTTCTGGAAGCCGTTCATCACGGACAGCACGATGATCAACGCGGCCACGCCCAGGGCGATGCCCGCCATCGAACTGGCGGCGATGAACGATATGAAGCGGTCGCGACGCCCGCGACGCTGACGGATGCGGGCCATGCCCGCGTAGCGGGCGCCTATCCATAATTCGTAAGGTATTTTCAGCACTCGCGCATTATGGCACTAACGGCCCGGCGGCCGGGCGCACTACAATCCCGGCCATGCAAATCGTCATTCCCGGCGTGCTGCCCCCCAGCGCGCCCATCGCCGCGGAGCTGGCGAAGCGGCTGCCCACGGCGGCCCCGACCCTGTACGCCTGGATGCGCCTGGGTACCGGGCGGCAGGCTCCCTTCGATCCCCACGAACACGGCTGCACCCCTTATGAAGCGTGGCGGCTGGAGCAGGCGGGCTTCCGCCCGGCCGCCGGACAGCCCATGGGCGCCGGCCTGGGGCCGTTGCTGGCGACGGAAGACGACGGTCACGCGGCCGGCGGCCCCGTTGACGCCGCGTTGACTAGCGCCCCCGGCTCCGCACCGGCTGCCGGGTCTCCCGCGCGCGAGCCGGTCTGGATCGCCGACCTGGCGCACATCGCCCTGGGCACCGACCGCGCCAGCCTGGTGCCCGCGCAGGCGCTGGAAGTGACCGCCGCCGAAGGCGCGGCCCTGTTCGAATCCGCGCGCCCGCTGTTCGACGACACGCCATTCGACGCTACCCCGCTGCGCCCCTATCGCTGGCGCGTCGCCATTCCGGCCGGCATGGCCCTGCCCAGCGCCAGCCCGGACGTCGTGGCGGGCCAGCCGCTCAACACCTGGTGGACCCAGGACGCCTCGGCCCGCCCCTGGCGCCGCCTGCTCAATGAAATCCAGATGGCCTGGTACGACCATCCCGTGAACGAGCAACGCATGGCGCGCGGCCAATTGCCGGTCAACGGCATCTGGCTCTATGGCGGCGCCCTGCCCTGGTCGCCGGCGTCGACGGCTTCGGGCCCGGACGCCGTCCCTCCCGCCGCGCGGACCCTGCTCGCGGCCGCCCAGGCCGAGGATTGGGCCGCCTGGCTGCAGGCCATCGAACGCCTGGATGCCGAAACACTGAAGCCGCGGGCCGACGCCCAAGGCCGTCCGCTGGAAGCGTTGAACCTGACGCTGCTGGGGCGCGACCGCCGCGCAACCCTGGCGCTGCGGCCCCGCAATCCGCTCTTGCGCTGGCTGCCGGCGCGCGAACAATCCTGGAGGGCCTGGTGGTCTCCCCCCGTCTGACCGTACGCTCCGGCGATCCTTCGATCTGCCGCATGCTGGAAGCCGCCGGCATCCATCCCCTGCTGGCGCGCCTGTGGGCCGCGCGCGGCGTCGCGCATCCCGACCAGACCCGGCTGGCCTGGCCCGCGCTGGTGCCGCCCACCCATCTGACCTGCGCGGACCAGGCGGCGGTGATCCTGGCCGACGCGATCCAGCGGCGGCTGCGCCTGCTGATCGTGGCCGACTACGATTGCGACGGCGCCACCGCCTGCGCCGTGGGGCTGAGGGCGCTGCGCGCCATGGGCGCCATCGTCGAGTTCCTGGTCCCGAACCGCTTCGAAACCGGCTATGGCCTGTCGCCCGCCGTGGTGGAGCTGGCCTGCCGCCATCATGCCGGCAAGCCCGACCTCATCGTCACCGTGGACAACGGCATCGCCAGCGTGGATGGCGTGGCCAGCGCCAATGCCGCCGGCATAGGCGTGCTGATCACCGATCACCACCTGCCGGGCGACCGGCTGCCCGACGCGCTGGCCATCGTCAATCCCAACCAGCCGGGCTGCGGTTTCCCGTCCAAGAACCTGGCCGGCGTGGGCGTCATTTTCTACCTGATGCTGGCCCTGCGCGCGGAACTGCGCCGCCGTGGCGTCTATCCGCCCGACGGCGGTCCACGCCTGGATGCCCTGTCCGACCTGGTGGCCCTGGGCACCGTGGCCGACGTGGTCAAGCTCGATGCCAACAACCGCCTGCTCGTGACGCAGGGCCTGCAGCGCATACGCAGCGGCCGCATGCAGGCCGGGCTGCGCGCCTTGTATGCCGTGGCCGGCCGCGAACCCCGCGCGGCCAACGCCTTCGACCTGGGCTTCGCGCTGGGGCCGCGCATCAATGCGGCCGGCCGGCTGTCCGACATGAGCCTGGGCATCGAATGCCTGACGACGGACGATGAAGCGCGCGCGCTGGAAATCGCCCGCGAACTGGACAGCATCAACCGCGACCGGCGCACGATCGAAGCAACGATGCGCGAACAGGCCATGGCCGCCATGCAGGAAGCGGAAGCAGCTGCCGGTGCCACGGTTTGCGTCTATGACGACAGCTGGCACCAGGGCGTGGTCGGCCTGGTGGCGTCGCGTCTCAAGGAACAATTCTGGCGCCCCACCCTGGCGTTCGCGCCGGCGGGCGAGGACGAACTGCGCGGCTCCGGCCGCTCCATCCCGGACGTCCATCTGCGCGACGTGCTGGACCTGGTGTCCAAGCGCGACCCCACGCTGATCCGCAAGTTCGGCGGGCACGCCATGGCGGCGGGGCTGACCGTGGGCCGGACCGACTTTCCGCGCTTCGCGCCGGCCTTCGAAGCCGCGGTGCGCGAACTGACGGGGCGCGACAATTTCGAGCCGGTGCTGGAAACCGATGGTTCGCTGGAGTCGGGCTACGCCAATGCCGACGTCGCCGGCTTGCTGCAACAGCAGGTCTGGGGCTCGGGCTTCGCCGCGCCGCTATTCCTGGACACGTTCCAGATCCGCGCGCAGCGCCTGCTGGGCGACAAGCACCTGAAGCTGACGCTGGAGCGCGGCCACCAGCGCTTCGACGCCATCTGGTTCGGCCAGACGCGCCTGTTGCCGGAAACGGTGGACGTGGCCTACCGGCTGGAACAGAACGTCTGGAACGGCCGCGTGTCCGTGCAGCTGGTGGTCGAACACGCGGCGTGATGAAAGCGCCTGACGCCTAACGGTTCACCAGTTTGGCGGGCTGGGCCAGGGCGATCAGCGCGCCCGCGCACAGGCAGGCGGCCAATACGTAGATGCCGCTGTTGGTCGAGCCCGTCGTGTCCTTCAGCCAGCCCACCAGGTACGGGCTGATGAAGCCCGCCAGATTGCTCACCGAATTGATCAGCGCGATGCCCGCGGCGGCCGCCGTCCCGCCCAGCACGGCGGTGGGCAGGCTCCAGAACAGCGGCAACACCGTGCAGATGCCCACGTTCGCCACCGTCAGCGCCAGGATGGCGATCCAGGTATTGCCGCTATACATGGCGGACACCACCAGCCCCGCCGCCCCGATCAGCGAAGGAATCGCCAGGTGCCAGCGGCGCTCGTGCTTCCGGTCCGAACTGCGCGCGATCAGGATCATGCCGATGACCGCGAACAGGTTCGGCACCGCGGTCAGCAGCCCGATCGTCAGGGGATCTTGCACGCCGGTGTTGCGGATCAGCGTGGGCATCCAGAAACCGACGCCGTACAGCCCCATGACGAAGGAAAAGTAGATGCTGGCCATGGCCCAGACGCGCGGCTTGGTCATCGCTTCGCGGATGGGCGGATCCTGCTTGGTTTTCTCTTCCGCCTCGATATTGCGCGCCAGCGTCGCGCGCTCGCTCTCGGTCAGCCACTTCGCCTGGCTGATGCGGTCGTCCAGATACCACAGCACGACCAGGCCGATGACGATCGACGGCAACCCTTCCAGGATGAACAGCCATTGCCAGCCGGCCATGCCATGGTCACCGTGGAAGGTGTGCATGATCCAGCCGGAAACGGGGCCGCCGATCAATCCCGACAAAGGCACCGCGGTCATGAAGAACGTGGTGATGCGGCCACGGCGCGCATGCGGGAACCAGTAGGTCAGGTACAGGATGATGCCCGGGAAGAAGCCGGCTTCCGCCAGGCCGAGCAGGAAGCGCAGCAGATAGAACATGCCGGGCGTCGTCACGAAGATCATCGCGGACGAAATGATGCCCCAGGTGATCATGATGCGCGCGATCCAACGGCGCGCGCCGACGCGATGCAGGATGATGTTGCTGGGCACTTCGAAGATGAAATAGCCCAGGAAGAAAATCCCCGCGCCCAGTCCGTAGACCGTGTCGCTGAACTGCAGGTCCTGCAGCATCTGCAACTTGGCGAAACCCACGTTCACGCGGTCCAGGTAGGCGACCACGTAGCAAAGCACCAGGAAAGGCACCAGCCGCAAGGTCACCTTACGGTAGAGCGGATCTTCCGCGCTGGTCGCGGGCGCCGACGCGCCGGGTGTCATGACGGTTTCCATCGTCTCCTCCATTACGGACGGTTATGTAAAGGCCAGCTCGTGGTCGCCCGGGCGCGCGCGTCGCGTCGCCCCAGGCATGGCCGGCTTGCAAACTCCCGCAGGCTAGTCGGCATTGCTGACTAAAACCTGAATAAAACCGCTGCGCCTGGCCCCCAAGGCAGGCTAAAATGTTCGGTTTTCGAAATTCAGCCAGACTCTGTGTCCAGAGTCGCAGCCAGGACCCATCATGGAAGCCGAACGCCAGAACCAGATCGCCGCCCGCCTCGCCGACTACGCGGAGCGCGAAAAGGCGCTACGGAGGTATCTTTGACTACGATGCCAAGTCCGAACGCCTGCAAGTCGTAAACGCCGAACTCGAAAACCCCGACGTCTGGAACGATCCCAAGCACGCCCAGGATCTGGGCCGTGAAAAGAAAAGCCTGGAAGATGTCGTCCAGACGCTGTCCGCGCTGGGCAGCGGCCTGGCGGACGCCGCCGAACTGTTCGAACTGGCCGCCTCCGACGAAGACGACGCCACGCTGCTGTCCATCGAAACGGACGCCGACGCTTTCCAGGAAAAACTCGAAGGCCTGGAATTCCGCCGCATGTTCGCCAATCCGGCCGATCCGCTGAACTGCTTCCTGGACATCCAGGCCGGCGCCGGCGGCACCGAAGCCCAGGACTGGGCGTCGATGCTGCTGCGCCAGTACCTGAAATACTGCGAACGCAAAGGCTTCAAGGCCGAGATCCTGGAAGAATCCGAAGGCGAAGTCGCCGGCATCAAGTCGGCCACCATCAAGGTGGAAGGCGAATACGCCTTCGGCTACCTGCGCACCGAAACCGGCGTGCATCGCCTCGTGCGCAAAAGCCCCTTCGATTCCTCCGGCGGGCGCCATACCTCCTTCGCCAGCGTTTTCGTCTATCCGGAGATCGACGATTCCTTCGAAATCGAGATCAATCCGGCCGACCTGCGCGTGGATACCTATCGCGCCAGCGGCGCCGGCGGCCAGCACATCAACAAAACCGACTCCGCGGTCCGCATCACCCACATGCCCACCGGCATCGTGGTGCAATGCCAGAACGACCGGTCGCAGCACCGCAACCGCGCGGAAGCCATGCAGATGCTGAAGTCGCGCCTGTATGAACTGGAAATGCGCAATCGGATGGCGGAACAGCAGAAGCTGGAAGACTCCAAGACGGACGTCGGCTGGGGCCACCAGATCCGCTCCTACGTGCTGGACCAGAGTCGCATCAAGGACCTGCGCACCAACGTGGAAATCTCGAATACGCAGAAAGTCCTGGACGGCGACCTGGATCCTTTCATCCAGGCCAGCCTGAAACAGGGCGTCTGACGCTCCGTTGCTTGTTCCGTGATTGTTCCGTGATTGTTCCGTTTGATTGCTCCCTTTGACGTTCAGCAAATCCCCAACCTTCGACGTTCGCGCATAAAGGCCATTCCATGACCCAATCCGTAGTCGTTCTGACCGGCGCTTCCCGCGGCATCGGCGCCGCACTGGCGCGTCAGCTGGCCAAACCGGGCACGCGCCTGATCACCCTGGCCCGGCGCCAGGATCCCGAACTGGCGGCCCATGCCGAGGCCCAGGGCGTGGAACTGGAACAGATCGCCGTCGACCTCGCGGATACCGCCGCGGCGACCGCCGTCGCCGCGCGCGTGGCCGCCGGGCTGCCGCGCGACGCCAGGCGCTACGCGCTGATCAACAACGCCGGCACGGTGAACCCCGTCGCGGCCGTGGATACCCTGGACGACGCGGCCGCCATCAATCAGGCCCTGAACCTGAACGTCGTGGCGGTCATGCTGCTGACCTCCCGCTTCCTGGCGGCCACGCGCGACCTGCAGGCGGACCGCCGGGTGCTGAACATTTCCTCCGGCGCCGGCCGCAATCCGACCGCCGGCTGGGGCGTCTACTGCGCCACCAAGGCCGCGCTGGACATGTACACGCGCGTCGCCAAGCAGGAGCACGACGCCCATGGCGCCCGCTTCGCCTCGCTGGCGCCGGGCGTGGTCGACACCGACATGCAGGGCGTCATCCGTGGCAGCAACCCGGGCGCCTTCCCTGCCCTGCCGCGCTTCCAGGACCTGCACGCCAGCGGCAAGCTGGCCGCGCCGGCCGACGTCGCCGCGCGCATCGCCGCCTATCTGGAACGCGACGATTTCGGCAACACCGAAATCGACGACATCCGCAATTACAACTGATCCGTACCATGACCGACTCTTCGACCGCTCCCAACGCGCAGGACCTGGCTGGCCGCGATGAAAACCGCCTGATCGCCGAACGGCGAGCCAAACTGGCCAAACTGCGCGAAAGCGGCCCCGCCTTTCCCAACGACTTCACTCCCGACGCCCGCGCGGCGGACCTGCACGCCGCCTACGACGACACCGACCAGGAAACCCTGGCCGCGACGGGCAAGGTGGTCAAGGTCGCCGGCCGCATGATGCTCAAGCGCGTCATGGGCAAGGCCAGCTTCGCCACGGTGCAGGACGCCAGCGGCCGCATCCAGATCTACCTGGACCGCGGCGTGCTGGGCGACGACAGCTACGCGGCCTTCAAGCAATGGGATATCGGCGACGTCATCGCGGTCGAAGGCTCGGTCTTCAAGACCAACAAGGGCGAACTGTCCATCCACGCGTCGCAGGCCCGCCTGCTGTCCAAGTCGCTGCGCCCCCTGCCCGACAAGTTCCACGGCGTGGCCGACCAGGAGCTGCGCTATCGCCAGCGCTACGTCGACCTGATCATGACCGACGCCACGCGGCGCACCTTCGAGGCGCGCAGCAAGACGATAGGCGCGATACGGCAGTACATGCTGAACGCCGGCTTCCTGGAAGTCGAAACGCCCATGCTGCATCCCATCCCGGGCGGCGCGGCGGCCAAGCCCTTCGTCACGCACCACAATGCGCTGGACATGGAAATGTTCCTGCGCATCGCGCCCGAGCTCTACCTGAAGCGCCTGATCGTCGGCGGCTTCGATCGCGTCTTCGAGGTCAACCGCAACTTCCGCAACGAAGGGGTCAGCCCGCGCCACAACCCCGAGTTCACCATGATGGAGTTCTACGCGGCCTACACCGATTACCGGTGGCTGATGGACTTCACGGAACAACTGATCCGCCAGGCGGCGATCGCCGCCACCGGCAGCGCCGTGCTGACCTACCAGGATCGCGAACTGGACCTGTCGCGGCCCTTCGACCGGCTGACGATCTGCGAAGCCATCCTGAAGTACGCACCGGGCTATACGCAGGCCCAGCTGGACGACGCGGACTTCGTGCGCGCCGAACTCAAGCGACTGAAGGTGGACGTCGACGCGCCGCCGCTGGCGCGCGCCGGCCTGGGCGCCCTGCAGCTGGCGCTGTTCGAGGAAACCGCCGAGTCCTTGCTGTGGAACCCGACCTACATCATCGACTACCCGGTGGAAGTGTCGCCGCTCGCGCGCGCCTCGGATACGCGCCCGGGCATCACCGAACGCTTCGAGCTGTTCATCACCGGACGCGAGATCGCCAACGGCTTTTCGGAGCTGAACGATCCGGAAGACCAGGCGGAGCGCTTCCGCGCCCAGGTGGAAGCCAAGGATGCCGGCGATGAAGAAGCCATGTACTACGACGCGGACTACATCCGCGCCCTGGAATACGGCATGCCGCCCACCGGCGGCTGCGGCATCGGCATCGACCGCCTGGTCATGCTGCTGACCGACAGTCCCAGCATACGCGACGTCATCCTGTTCCCGCACCTGCGGCGCGAGGATTAGGGGCGCGGATCAGGCCGCGTCGCGCACCACCACCGCCTGGGCCCAGCGGCGCGCCACGGCCGGCGACGTGGCGCAGGACGCCACCCTCGAAACCACCCGCACCGCGCGTTCCAGCAGCTGGATATCGGCTTCGTGCTGCCGCGCCACGTGCGGGTCTTCGAAGAAGATCACCCGTTGGCATTGGTGCTCCAGCACCAGCTCGGCGATCTGGGCGTCGCCCCCCAGCGGCCCGCTCAGGTAGCGATGCGTCCAGGGGTTGTCACGGGGCCAGCCACGCGACCAGGCCAGGTCATTCAAGCGCCCCCCGGTCGTGCCGGTGGCGACCCGCCGCCTGAACCGTGACAGCACGTCGAAGTGCTGGTCCGCGAAGGCCACCATTTCATCCTTCAGCGCGTCATGGGCGACCAGCGCCAGCGTCTGCGCCGAAAAATCGAACAACTCCGCCGCCGCCGGATCCGGGGCCAGCCCCGCGTGCAGGCGTTCCACTTCTATCCATTCACGCGCCCCGGCAAGGGTGGAAATGAAAGGTTTGCCGTGCGTCACGCACTGGCGTTTCAGCGCCTGCGCTTCCGGAAACACGGACGAAGGATCCACCGGATCGATGAAGTAGATGGCGCCGTCGAAAGGCACCGTTCCATCGCGCCCTTCCGTCACGCGCGCCACCAGCTTCATCAGGCCGCCTTCGCGGCCGTAGGGATAACGTATCAATCCCGCGTAGCCCTGCAGCATGCCTTCGCGTGTGATCGCGTCGTGGGTGCGCCCCACGGTGTAGAGATGTACCCCCATCTCGCGGATGCTGGCCGAACAGGCCCGCAGCCAATCGAACAGCACGGCATCGGGAGTCTCGTGGTGCAGCCGGTTCGCGGCCAGGCCGAAGTGCAGGATGGGAGCGGTCATGGGCGGATGAAGGCGGACGAACGCACATTGCGAACGCCAAAATGTAAACGGGGCAGCTACGGATCATACCGCCGCTGCCCCGCGATCGACGTGACGCTTTTTCTGCTCAGTCCTGCTCTTCGATCCAGGCCTGCTGGATGGCTTCCAGGATCTTCTCGCCGGAACGTGCCGGATCGTCGCTGAATCCCGGCAACGCCATCACCATGTCGCGCAACGCCGTGAACCGCACCTGGGTGGGGTCGACGTCAGGATGCGCGTCGGCCAGCGCCGCGGCGATATCGAACACATCGGTCCACTTCATCAGTGGTTCTCCTTGGCGTGATTGATCGTGTAGCGCGGGATTTCCACGGTCAGGTCCTGGTCGGCGATCCTGGCCTGGCAGGACAGGCGCGACGTCGACGTCAGTCCCCAGGCCTTGTCGAGCAGATCCTCTTCCGAGTCGCTGGCTTCCTCCAGCGACTGGTATCCCTGCCGGACGATGACGTGGCAGGTCGTGCACGCGCAGGACAGCTCGCAGGCGTGCTCGATTTCGACGTCGTGATCCAGCAGGACCCGGCAGATCGAAACTCCACTGGGCGCGTCCTCGATGACTTTTCCTTCGGGACAGACATCGGGATGCGGCAATACGGTCAATTTCGGCATGATGGGATAGGAAAGGGTTCTTGCTGGGTCCGCGCCCGCGGCCCGCAGGGGCGCGGGCCGCGGACCATCAGGTCAGTTCATCCAGTTTGCGGCCCGACAACGCCTTGCGGATACTGCGATCCATGCGGCGGGCGGCGAAGTCGTCGGTCGCTTCGGACAGCGCGCTGACGGCGGCGCGCACCTGCTCCAGGTCGTCCCCGTCGCGCGCCGCGTCGGCGCGCGCCAGGGCTTCGTCCACGTGCGCGCGTTCGCCATCGTCCAGCAAGTCGCCATCCACGGCCAGGGCCGCGCGCACCGATTCCACCAGCTGGCGCGCCTCGACCTGCTGCTCGCGCAGCATGCGCGCGCGCGCGTCCGCGTCGGCCTGGTCGATACTGTCGGCCAGCATGCGGGTAATGTCGTCATCGGACAGCCCGTACGACGGTTTCACCGTCACGGAGGCTTCCACTCCTGTCGTCTGCTCGCGGGCGGTCACGCCCAGCAGGCCGTCCGCATCGACCTGGAAGGTCACGCGGATCCGCGCGGCGCCCGCCACCATGGGAGGAATCCCGCGCAATTCGAACCGCGCCAGGGAGCGGCATGCGGATACCAGCTCCCGCTCGCCCTGCACCACGTGGATGCTCATGGCACCCTGCCCGTCCTTGAACGTCGTGAACTCCTGGGCCCGCGCCACCGGTATCGTGCTGTTGCGGGGAATGATGCGCTCCACCAGTCCACCCATGGTTTCCAGGCCCAGCGACAGCGGAATGACGTCCAGCAGCAGCCAGTCTTCTCCCGCCATGCGGTTGCCCGCCAGCAGGTTGGCTTGCAAGGCGGCGCCCAGGGCGACTACCTGGTCGGGATCCAGATCGGTCAACGGCGGCTGGCCGAACAGCTCGCCGACCGCGCGGCGCACGACCGGCGTGCGGGTGGCGCCGCCCACCATCACCACGCCACGCACGTCCGCGGG